>NZ_OZ253465.1:1457500-2915000 GCF_965261555.1 Candidatus Palauibacter sp. | reverse complement strand
CGAGGTCACGGATTGGGGCGAAGAGGGTCCGGGCCCGGCGGGCCGCGTCGAGCGCGTGCTCGGGCCTTCCGGGGACTCCGCGGCGGCGGTGCTCGCGATCCAGGCGGGGTACGGGATCCCCGACGCGTTCCCGGAAGCTGTCGAAGAGGCGGCGACGGCCCTGGCCGCGCGGGGGATCCGACCGGCGGACCTCGAAGGGCGCGAGGATTGTCGGCGTGACCGCGTGGTCACGATCGACCCCGCCGACGCCCGCGACCACGACGACGCGATCTCCATCGAACGGCGCCCCGATGGTGCGCTGCGGATCGGAGTTCACATCGCGGACGTGTCGCACTACGTACGCGAGGGCGACGGGCTCGATGCCGAAGCCTGGGAGCGAGGCACGAGCGTGTACCTCGTCGACCGCGTGCTGCCGATGCTCCCGCACGCGCTGTCGAGCAACCTCTGCTCGCTCGTGCCCGGAGAGGACCGGCTGACGCTGGCCGCCTTCCTCACCGTCGATCGTCGGGGAGGGCTCCGGGGCACGCACTTCGCGCGGGCCGTCATCCGAAGCGCGCACCGGCTCTCCTATGAAGAGGCGCAGGAGGCGTTGGACGGCGAAAGGACCCCGGCGACGGAGCGGGATCCGGGCCTGCGCGAGGATCTTCGGGCGTTGCTCGAGGTGAGCCGGGGCTTCCGTGAACGCCGCAGGGCTCGGGGCAGCCTGGACTTCGACCTGCCGGAGTCCCGGGTCGTGCTCGACGAAGAGGGGGCTCCCATCGACGTGCGGCGACGCGAGCGGTTCGACTCGCACCGGCTCATCGAAGATCTGATGATCGCCGCGAACGAAGCGGTGGCGAACTGGGCGCTCGAGAAGGGGGTGCCCGTCCTCTACCGCATCCACGAGGAGCCGAATCCGGAGAAGCTCGACACGCTGCGTCTCCTGGCGCGCGAATTCGGGCTCTCCTTCCCGCAGCGGAACCCGCGCCCCCGCGACTTCCAGCGCCTGCTCGACGCGGTGAAGGGCAGGGTGGAGGAACCGATCATCTCGGTCCAGGTGCTGAGAAGTCTCGCCAAGGCCCGCTACGAGACACGTAACGAGGGCCATTTCGGGCTCGCTTCGCCGGCGTACCTCCACTTCACCTCGCCCATCCGCCGGTATCCGGACCTCGTCCTCCACCGGCAACTCGCTCGCTGGCTCACGGGACCGGCCCGGGCTCGCGAGATCAGCGGAGAGTGGCTCTCCGCCACGGCCCGGCACGCCTCGGCGCGCGAGGAGAACGCGGCCCGGGCCGAGCGCGATTCGGTGGAACTCAAGAAGGTCGAGTTCATGGGACGGCATGTGGGAGATCACTTCGACGGGACGATCAGCGCCACCGCCCGCTTCGGCTTCTTCGTCCGGCTCGACGCGTTCGACATCGAGGGGCTCGTCCATGTGAGCCGCCTCGCCGGGGACCATTACGTACACGACCGGGCGAAGCACGCGCTCCGTGGCCGTCGTACGCGGAGAAGCTACCGGCTCGGCGACGCCGTGGAGGTTCAGGTCGTCCGCGTGGATCGCGAGGCGCGGCGGGTCGATTTCGACCTGGTGTAATTGTCGTCGCTGAAAGTTCGCCTTCCGCGGGGAAACGTGGTCTATTTACGGCCAGTCATCACACCCCATGCGGACCCGACGCTCGCGCGGAGGGCCTGGAGCCGAGAATGACGGAGCTGGTGAGACAGAAAGAACGCGCCGAGGCGCTGCGCGGCCGGCTCGATGAGCTACGGGGGTATCTTTGAGATCTCCGAGAAGCTGACCCGCATCGGCGAACTCGAGAAGAAGATGGCGGCCCCCGACTTCTGGAACGACCACGAGGGCGCGAAAGAGGTCATCGGAGAGGCCAACCTTCTCAAGAGCTGGACCCGTCCATGGGCGGACTGCTCCGCCCGCGTGGACGATCTGTTCGAGATGACGCTTCTGCTCGAGGACGAGGACGACGCGGAGCTGGAGGCGGAACTCGAAGCGGGACTCGGGCGTGCGGAGGTGGAGGCCGCCCGCCTGGAGTCGCGGAACATGTTGCGGGGCGAGGACGCCCACCGCAGCGCGCTCGTCACGATCAACCCGGGCGCCGGCGGCACGGAGTCGCAGGACTGGGCCCAGATGCTCATGCGCATGTACGTGCGCTGGGCGGAACAGCACGACTACGACGTCGAGGTCATGGATCTCCTTCCGGCCGAGGAAGCAGGGATCAAGTCGGCTACGCTCGATGTGGATGGACAGTTCGCCTACGGGTATCTCTCGGCCGAGCGGGGCGTCCACCGCCTCGTGCGCATCTCTCCCTTCGACTCGCAGCGACGCCGCCACACATCGTTCGCCTCGGTCTTCGTCTATCCGGTCGTGGACGAGGACATTGAAGTCGCGGTCAACGAAGAGGACCTCCGGGTCGACACCTTCCGGGCATCCGGAGCGGGCGGTCAGCACGTGAACAAGACGGACTCCGCCGTGCGGATCACGCACCTCCCGACGGGTATCGTCGTCTCGTGCCAGCAGGAGCGCAGCCAGCACAAGAACAAGTCCAAGGCGATGAAGATGCTGCAGGCGGCCCTCTACCAGCGGGCCGTCGAGGAACGGGAAGCGCGCCGGGCGGAACTGGAGGGGGCGAAGACGCGGATCGAATGGGGCCGACAGATCCGGTCCTACGTCCTGCAGCCCTACAAGATGGTCAAGGACCACCGGACGAACCTCGAGGTCGGCAACGTCGACGCCGTGCTGGACGGCGAGATCGACGGTTTCATCCAGGCGTTTCTCCAGGAATCCGGCAAGACGAACGCATGAACGGCCCCTCGCGCGACTCCGACTCCCCGGGATTCCGGGACGCCGCCCGCTGGTACGCGTCGAAGGACCGGCCGAAGCCCGTAAGGGATCGCTTCGCGAAGCTCGCCCGGCTGCGCGAACTCGGCGTCGAACCCTACGGCCACGCGTTCGACCGTTCCCACGACCTGCGCAGCGTCTTCGCCGCGTTCGAGGAGGCCGAGGCCGCGACCGGAGCGGCGGCGGACGAGGCGACCGACGGGGCGGCGGACGGCGAGGGTCCCCCGGAACTCGGGGGCGTCCGGGTTGCGGGCCGCATCCTCTCCTATCGCAATCTGGGAGGGAGCGCCTTCGCGCACATCGGCGACCGCGACGGGCGGCTTCAGATCCACCTGCGGCGCAACCTCCTGGGCGATGAGGGCTCGGCCCTCATGGATCTGCTCGACCTCGGGGACTGGGTCGGCGTCGAGGGGACCCTCTTCCGGACCCGGCGGGGCGAAGTCACCGTCCGCGCGGAATCCCTCCACCTCCTGACGAAGACCCTCCGTCCGCTTCCGTTCGGGAAGGAGGAGGTCGGCGAGGATGGGCGGCGGGTCGTGCACAGCGGATTCAAGGACCCGGCTTCGCGCTACCGGCAGCGGTACGCGGATCTGGCGGTGAACCCGGAGGTCCGCGAGGTGTTCCGGATCCGGGCCAGGGTCGTCACGGAACTCCGCCGCTGGCTCGATGCGCGGGGCTTCCTCGAGGTGGAGACTCCGATCCTGCAGCCGCTCTACGGCGGCGCCCTCGCCCGGCCGTTCTCCACCTACCACCACCGGCTCGACCGGAAGATGTTCCTGCGGATCGCGGACGAACTCTACCTGAAACGGCTCATCGTCGGGAACCTCGACCGGGTGTACGAGATCGGGCACGACTTCCGGAACGAGGGGATCGACCGCACGCACAACCCCGAGTTCACGATGCTCGAGTTGTACTCCGCGTTCGCCGACTACGAGGAGGTGATGGAGCTCACGGAGATGATGCTCGGCGACGTCGCGCGGGAGGTGATGGGGACGACGCGCTTCGAGTACGACGGGACGGTCGTCGACCTCGCCGCACCCTGGACCCGTATCCGCTGGGATGACGCGTTCTTGGAGGCTACGGGGCTCGATCCGCGGCGGGCGGCGGAGGAGGAGCTCCGCGCCCTCGCGAAGGAGACCGGGCGCGCCGACGCGGACGAACTTTCCCGCGTCCAGCTTCTGGACACGCTGTTCTCGGATCGGGTCGAAGGCCGGATCACGGACCCGGTCTTCGTGTACGGTCACCCGATCGAGATGAGCCCGCTCGCCAAACCGATGCGGGGAGAGCCGGAGTACGCCGAGCGGTTCGAGGTCATCGTGTGCGGTTTCGAGCTCGTGAACGCGTTCAGCGAACTCAACGACCCGGCGGAGCAGTGGAACCGGTTCGCGGCGCAACAACGCCTGAGGGAAGCCGGCGACCAGGAGGCGATGGAGATCGACGAAGACTACGTGCGGGCGCTGGAATACGGACTGCCGCCGACCGGCGGGTTCGGGCTCGGGGTCGACCGCCTCGTGATGCTGTTCACCGGGCAGACATCGATTCGCGACGTCGTCCTCTTTCCCATCCTGCGTCCCGAGGAAGGACGCTCATGAGCCGGGGACGGGGGCGTTTCGAACGGTTCGTCGCCCGGCGGTATCTGCGCGGGACCGGGCGTCGCACGTCCGTGTTCGGCGTATTCCGGGCCTTCGGCCGCTTTCTCCGCCGGCCATGGCAACCCCTCGCGGGGGCCGGCTCCGTGGACGAAAAGGACTCCAGGCTCGTCACCTTCATCTCGAGTCTCGCCGTGGGGGGCGTCGCCGTCGGCGTGATGGCCCTCATCGTCGTGATCGGCGTCCTCAACGGCCTCCAGGAGAGCCTCAGGGACCGGATCCTGAGCGGCGGGCCGCATGCGCACGTGATGGAACTCGACAACGGCTTCCAGATGGACGACTGGGAGACGGTGCTGGACCGGGTCCGACAGGACGAGGATGTGATCGCGGCCTCCCCGTTCGCCTTCAACAAGGTCATCCTCACCCAGGAGGGCGACCGTTACAACGAATCCGTCGTGCTGCGCGGGATCCCGAACGACCCGGAGGGGATGCGGATCGCCGGGCTCATGGAGCACCTCATCATCGGGGAGCCGCCCTTCGGCCCGACCGAATCCGGAAACCCGGGCATCGTCGTGGGACGCGGCCTCGCGCAAAAGATGGGTCTCTACCAGGGGAAGGTCATCGTCGCGGCGTCCACCCGGGACGCGACGCTCTCGGCCGCGGGGCTTTCGGCCGCGCTGCGGCGCTTCGAGGTCACGGGGATCTTCCAGACGGGTCTCTACCAGTACGACGACGAGCTTGCGATGGCCCCGCTCGCGGAGACGCAGACCCTGTTCGGACTCGGCGAGGCCGTGACCGGGATCGAGTTCGACGTGAGCGACCCGTGGGACGCGACGGAAGTGTCCGCGAGGCTGGAAGAGGCGCTCGGCTGGCCCTACCGGGTGGAGGGCTGGCAGGAACTCAACCGGAGCCTCTTCTCCGCGCTGCGACTCGAGAAGCTCGGCATGGCCGTCGTCCTCATCCTCATCGTCCTCGTCGCTTCGTTCAACATCGTCTCGACGCTGGTGATGATGGTCGCGGACCGGACGCGCGAGATCGGGATCCTCCGCTCGATGGGGGTGACGTCGCGGGGCGTCGGCAAGGTCTTCACCAACATGGGGCTCTTCATCGGTGTCGTCGGCACCACGCTAGGGGCCACGCTCGGCGCCCTCCTCGCCTGGGCGCTGACCCGCTACGAGTTCATCACGCTCCCCAGCGACGTCTACTTCATCGACCGGCTCCCCATCTCGCTCGCGCCGCTCGATGTCACGCTGATCGTCCTCGGATCGCTGCTCATCTCCTACCTCGCCACGATCTATCCGGCGCGAAAGGCCGCGGCGCTCGCGCCGGTCGACGCGATCCGACACGAATGACGGCGGACCGGGAGGCGGACGCGCCGTCCGCGGTGCGAGCGGCGGGGGTCGTCCGGACGTTTCCGAGCCCGGATGGCGGTCTCCTCCCCGTTCTGAAGGGGATCGACCTGACCGTGGACGCCGGAGACGCCCTCGCCATCGTGGGTCCGAGTGGGTCCGGGAAGTCCACGCTGCTACATTTGCTCGGCGCCCTCGACCGGCCGACCGCGGGAGATGTCTGGCTGGGGGGCGAACGGGTGTCGGAACTCGAAGGGGAACGGCTGGCCGAACTCAGGAACCGGTTCGTCGGCTTCGTCTTCCAGTTCCATCACCTGCTGCGCGACTTCACGGCGCTCGAGAACGTGATGCTGCCCCGGTTGATCGCCGGGGCGTCGCGGGAGGAGGCCCGGGACCGGGCCGCGGAGCTGCTGGCGCGGGTGGGGCTGGCGGAACGGGCGAGCCACCGGCCGCGCCGGCTCTCCGGCGGCGAACAGCAGCGGGTCGCGGTGGCACGGGCGTTGGCGAACGCGCCGCCGCTCGTGCTGGCGGACGAGCCGTCCGGAAACCTGGACGCCGAGGCGACGCTGCGCCTGCACGATCTGCTGTTCGAGCTCGTGGACGGGCACGGGGCGGCGCTGGTTGTCGTGACGCACAGCCGCGAACTGGCGCGACGCGCGAGTCGGGTGCTCCGCATCGAGAGCGGCGCACTCGTCACCGCGCGGTGAAGCGCCGGGCGAGGTAACGGAGAAACGGGATGGACTGCGAGAACTGCGGGGAACGCAAGGCGACGATCACGCTTACGGAGATTGAGAACAACGAGATGCGCACGCTCAATCTCTGTTCGACCTGCGCGACGTTGAAAGGCGTGGCGGCCGGCGGCGGATCCGCCCCCATGGCGGACCTGCTCGCGCACCTCGGCGGGAGCGCCGGGGACAACCTGTTCGACGAGGCCGGCGGGGCTTGCGAGTACTGCGGCACCGGGGCCGGCGACTTCCGCAAGTCGGGGCGGCTGGGGTGTCCGCAGTGCTACGCGCAGTTCCACCGCCAGCTCCGTGCGCTCCTCCGCCGCATTCACGGCTCCTCGCAGCACATGGGCAAGGTGTACGTCAGCACGGCTCCGGACGCGGACCCCGAGCAGCTTCGCCTCTCCACCCTCAAGCGACGGCTCGAGCGCGCCGTGGAGATCGAGGACTTCGAATCCGCGGCGGACCTCAGAGACGCGATCCACGCGCTGACGGAGGTCTCGTGACCGACGGGTCGGCAGGCGCACCGCTCATGGAAACGCACGGTCTCGACTGGCTGGATGAAGAGGGCCCCGATGGCGACATCGTCGTCTCGAGTCGCGTACGCCTCGCCCGCAACCTCCAGGGATATTCGTTCTCCGCGCACGCCACCGGGGAGGAACGCGAGGCCCTGCTCGAGAAGGCGCGGGCCGCGACAGAGGCCGCGGGCGTGCTCGAAGAGGTCGATTTCTGGGAGATTTCGCGCCTCGACCCCGTGGACCGCCTCCTCCTGCTCGAACGACGGCTGGTAAGCAAGGAACTCATCGGCGGACCCGAAACCGGACCTCGCCGCGGCTCGGGTCTCGCCCTGTCCCGGACGCGCGCGCTCGGGATGATGGTGAACGAGGAAGATCACCTCCGGCTGCAGACGCTGCGCGGCGGCTTCCAGCTCGCGGCCGCCTGGCGCGACCTCGATCAGCTCGACGAGGAGATCGGGGCCCGCCTTCCGTACGCCTTCCACCAGGAGTTCGGCTTCCTGACCTCGTGTCCGACCAATGTGGGGACCGGGCTGCGGGCCTCCGTCTTCATCCACCTCCCCGGTCTCGTCCTCACCCGTCAGATCCGCAAGGTGCTGGAAGGGATGGGGCAACTCGGCGTCACCTACCGGGGTCTATACGGAGAGGGTTCGAGGATCGTCGGGAACCTGTTCCAGATCTCGAACCAGACGACCCTGGGCAAGACCGAGGAGGATCTGATCGACCAGCTCGAACGCCTGGTCGGCCGCGTCATCGGCTACGAGAAGCAGGCGCGCGCCGTCCTGCTGCGAGAGGCGCCGAACGTGCTCGAGGACAAGGTCTGGCGAGCCTACGGGATTCTGTGCCACGCGAGAAGCCTGCCCTTCGAGGAGATGATGAACCTCCTCTCCGGGGTCCGTCTCGGCATCTCGCTGAAACTTCTGAAAACACCCCGGGTAGATGTGATCGGCCGCATGATGATCCACGCCCAGACCGCGCATCTCGCGCGCGCGGCGGGGCGCCGGCTCGACGAGGCGGATGCGGACGCGTTCCGCGCGAGCTACGTTCGAAGAGCCTTGAATGACGCGGGATCGCACTGAGTCGCGCTGCCGGCCGTTTCGTCGACGCCACATGAGGCTCGGATGAACTACAACTTCACGGACCGTGTTCGAAAAGTGCTCGCCATGGCGCGTGAAGAGGCCATCCGCCTCAAGCACGACTACGTGGGCACGGAGCACATCCTCCTCGGCCTGATTCGTGAAGGCGAGGGCGTCGCCTCCGCGGTCCTGGCCAACCTGTCCGCCGACCTCGACGAGTTGAAGCGGCTCGTGGAGGGGAACATCCGGACGGGGAAGAGCAGTTCGTCGATCGGCGAGCTCCCCTACACGACGCAGGCGAAGAACGTTCTCGAGCACGCGATGGCGGAGACGGAGGAACTCAATCACACCTACGTGGGGACGGAGCACCTTCTGCTCGGTCTCCTCCGCCAGGAGAAGGGGCTCGCGGCAAAGGTGCTCGGAGAGGCCGGAATCGGGCTCGACAGCGCGCGGGCCGAGACGCTGAAGCTGCTCGGGACGGACATGCCGGCCGGCGGCACGCCCGCCGCGGCCTCCGTTTCCGATCCCGCGAGTGCGTCGGGCACGAAGGGAGACAAGAAGTCGAAGACCCCGGCGCTGGACCATTTCTGCCGCGATCTCACGCAGCTCGCGAGGCAGGGGAAGCTCGATCCTACGATCGGACGGCTGGGCGAGATCGAGCGCATGATGGAGGTCCTCTCGCGCCGCAAGAAGAACAACCCCGTGCTCATCGGCGAGCCGGGGGTGGGCAAGACGGCGATCGTCGAAGGTCTCGCCCAGGCCATCCAGCGGGGCGACGTGCCCGACAGCCTGAAGCGGCACCGCGTCCTTGCGCTCGATATGGCGGCGGTCATCGCCGGCACGAAGTACCGGGGCCAGTTCGAGGAGCGCCTCAAGGCGATCGTGAACGAGACCTCGCAGGCGAAAGGCGTCATCCTCTTCATCGATGAGCTGCACACGCTCGTCGGCGCAGGAGCGGCGGAAGGCGCGATCGACGCGTCGAACATGCTCAAGCCCGCCCTCTCCCGGGGGGAGCTGCAGTGCGTGGGAGCCTCCACGCTGAACGAGTACCGGAAGTACATCGAGAAGGACGGGGCCCTGGAACGTCGCTTCCAGACCGTGATCGTCGAAGCTCCGACCATCGACGAGACCGTCGAGATCCTCCAGGGTCTCCGAAAGTACTACGAGGATCATCACAACGTGGAGATCCCGGACACCTCGCTCTCCGCCGCCGCCCGGCTGGCGGAACGCTACATCACGGACCGCTTTCTCCCGGACAAGGCGATCGACGTGATCGATGAAGCCGGGGCGCGGTCGAGGCTCGCCGCGCAGGTGCCGCCCGCCGAGGTGCAGGAGTTCCACACGAAGCTGGAAGAACTCGCGGAGTGGAAGGACGCCGCGATCAGCGACCAGGACTTCGAGCGCGCCGCCTACCTGAGAGACCGCGAGAAGGAGGTCCAGGAGGAGATCAAGCGCCGGCGCGACGAATGGGAGCGGGCGCGGGCCGAGTTCCGCCCGACGGTCGACGAGGACGACATCGCCTTCATCGTGGGCCGCTGGACGGGGATTCCCGTGACGCGGCTGAGGGAGGCGGAGACGGACCGCCTGCTCCGCATGGAGGACGAACTGCACGAGAGCGTCGTCGGGCAGGACGAGGCGATCGAGGCGGTGAGCCGTGCGATCCGCCGCGGGCGGGCAGGCCTGAAGGATCCCGACCGGCCGATCGGAAGCTTCATCTTCTGTGGTCCGACCGGGGTCGGGAAAACCGAGCTGGCGCGGGCTCTGGCGCGCTTCCTCTTCGCCGAGGAAAGCGCGCTCGTGCGCGTCGACATGTCGGAGTACATGGAGAAATTCTCCGTGAGCCGTCTCATCGGCGCGCCGCCGGGCTACGTCGGCTACGAGGAATCCGGTGCGCTCACGAAGGCCATCCGGCGGAGGCCGTACAGCGTCGTCCTGCTCGACGAGATCGAGAAGGCGCATCCCGACATCTTCAACATCCTGCTCCAGGTCCTCGACGAGGGTCGCCTCACGGACAACTACGGTCGGGTCATCGACTTCAAGAACACCGTCGTCATCATGACATCGAACGTCGGGAGCCGTGACATCGGCAGCTCGACCCGCGTGGGCTTCACGGAAGAAGCGAGCGGGATCGACTACGAGCGGATCCGGGAACGCGTCTCGGACGAAATCGACCGGGTGTTCACGCCCGAGTTCCTGAACCGGGTCGAGGAGACGATCGTCTTCCACCCGCTGTCGAAGGAGCAACTCGGCAAGATCGTGCACATCCAGCTCCGGGAGGTACAGAAGCGCCTCGCGGAGGAGAGGCTCGAACTCGAGCTCACCGATGCGGCGATCCGTTTCCTGGTGGACCGCGGCTACGACGAGAAGTTCGGGGCGCGCCCGCTCAAGCGGACGATTCAGCGGCACGTCGAGGATGCGCTCTCCGAGCGGATCCTGATGGCCGATTTCGAGCCCGGCGATCAGATCCGAGTCGACATCGCCGAAGATGAGGACAGCCTGGTGTTCGCCACGCCCACGACTTCCTCGGCGAAATGAACCGCCGGCGGCCGCTCGCCAGCGCGGCGGGCGGACTGGGGCTGACGGGCCTGATCCTCGGGCTCGCCGCGGTGGAGCCTGCGGCGGCGCAGATTCAGCTCGACCAGTCATCCGTCCGCGTCGATTCGGTCGTGGTCGTGGGGAATCAGCGCCACACCGCGAACATCATCATCACCCGAAGCGGCCTTCGCGCGGGCAACGTCGTGCGCCAGCCCCAGATCCAGGACGCGATCCGGCGCCTCTTCAGCTCCGGAGACTTCTCCGATGTCGAGATCGGGGTGGCGGAGTCGGACGATCCCGAGCGCGGCGTCTTCTACATCCGGGTGGAGGAACGGCCCTACATCACCCAGTACGCCTTCCGCGGACTGGAACGGGTGGACGAAGACGTCATCCGCGACACCGTCGGCCTCGCGAACAACAGTCCGCTCGACCCCAGCCGGATCGGGCGGGCGCGCGTCACGGTCCTCGAACTGTTGTCCAACGAAGGGTTTCCGACCGCGAGCGTGGATACGCTCATCCGCCCGGACGCTGCGTTTCCCTCGGACTTTCTCGTCGTGTTCGACGTGGACGAAGGGCCGCGGCTCGGGGTTACGGCGATCACCTTCGACGGGAACGACGCGTTCACGGACGCGGAACTCCGGGCGGCGATGGCGACGGACGAGGAGGGGTTCTTCTGGTTCGATTCGGGCGAACTCAAGAAGGATGAGTTCCGGCGCGACCTGACGGAGCGACTCCCGGACTTCTACCGCGCGAACGGTTTTCTCGACTTCGAGGTGCTCGGGGACACGGTCATATCGGACCGCGTCACCGGGAAGGGCCGGATCGAGATCCGCGTCGCGGAGGGCGACCAGTATCTGCTCGAGGACCTTCGAATCACGGGGAACCGCGCCTTCCCGCTCGCGACGATCGAGCCGATCGTGCGCCGGGACCAGCACGAGCCCGAAGGGGACGAGACCTATCCTCCCTTCAACTTCACCGCCTTCTACGCTTCGCCGGCAGACCTCGGAGACCTCTACCGGAACAACGGATACCTTGCCTCCCGCGTCACGCCGGATGTGCGGCGCGTGGACGTCCCCGAGGGCGAGCCGCCGCGCGTCACGGCCCACCTCGTCATCCAGGAGGGCGCACGGAGCTATATCCGGGAGATCGCGATCGAGGGGAACACGGCCACGCACGACCGCGTCATCCGGAACCGCCTGCTCATCTTCCCCGGAGACGTGTACTCGCAGGAACGCCTGATCCAGTCGTTCCAGAACATCCAGGGGCTGAACTTCTTCGAGCCGCTGCCGCCGGACGAGGCGATCGACATCCGCCCGCGCCCGGACGGGGACATCGACATCTCGCTGCGCGTGCAGGAGAAGCAGACGGGGACGATGAACTTCGGGATCACCGCGTCCGGCTACACCGGACTCGCGGGGTTCATCGGCTATTCGCAGCCGAACCTCTTCGGACTCGCGAAGACGGGGAGCATCCGCTGGATCTTCGGCCGCCGGCAGCGGGACCTCGACCTCACCTACTCCGACCCGGAACTCCTGGGAAGCCACTACTCCGCCAACGCCACCTTCCGGGACTCGCGGGACCAGTTCACCGGCTTCAGCCTCGGGGACCGCCGCCAGAGGGGCGGGCTGACCGAGGTCGGCATCCCCATCTTCGGGATCCGAAACACGCGCGTCTTCGTGGGCTACTCGCTCTTCAACGACGAGGTGCGGGGGCTCGACACGACGAACGCGATCGGGAGGCGGCAATCGCTCTTCACCGGTCTGCGGTCCACGCTCTCGGGGCGTCTGGTCCAGGACAGCCGGAACAATCCCCTGTTCGCGACGGCGGGCGCCCGGAACCAGCTCGCGTTCCGGCAGACCGGGGGCGTTCTCGGGGGCGACGGGAACTACCAGAAGCTCGACCTGACAAGCGAGTGGTTCGTGCCGGTGGGCCGGCTCGGCGGGGGCCCCGGGAGCACGAGTCCGCCCATCGAACTCACCTTCGGCCTCAGCTTCGAGGCGGGGCTCATCCTGGGCAAAAATCCGTTCTTCACCGAGCGCTACTACGCGGGGGGCACCCAGGCGGGGATTCAGCTGCGAGGATACGACGAGGCCTCGATCACCCCGTCGGGGCACATCCCGGATGACGCCCCCTTCAGCGACCTCGACCGCGTGGGAGAATCGTTCTTCCGGACCGGCGTGACTTTCGGGATCAAGCTTACGAGCAGCATCTTCATGAGTGCCTTCATGGACGCCGGGAACGTCTGGCTGGACGACAGCCAGCTCAACCCGACGGACCTTCTGGTGGGGGCGGGGATCGGCGCGAGTCTCGTGACGCCCTTCGGTCCCCTGGGACTCGACTACGCATACGGATTCGATCGGCGCGATGTCCTGGGCCGGCCGGATCCGGGTTGGCAGTTGCACTTCAAGTTCGGACGTGTGTTCTGAACCGAGAGGGATACCGACATGAACTGGATCCACGGGGGCGCAAGGCCGGCCGTGATGCGCGCGCTGGCGCTTGGCTCGCTGATCGCGGGCCCTTTGGCCGGCCAGGAACTGCCGGGGGCGCCCGCGGCGCTGGAGGTGGTCCCGCTGCCCCCTGAGGGGACGCCGATCGTCTACGTGAACACGCAGGCCATCCTTCCCGTCGCACCCGGCGCCGACTCGGCGGGTGCCGCGTTTCAGCGCGTGTCCAACGAGTTCGAAGGCGAACTCGATGCCTTCGCGGCGGAGATCGACTCTCTCATCGGGGCGTACCAGCAGCAGCAGTCGCTGCTCGACCCGGCGGGACGCCAGCAGAAGGAGCAGGAGATCCGTGACAAGCAACAGGAGGCGGCCACGCGGCAGCAGGAACTGAACGTGGAACTCGATCGGCGTCGCGCGGCACTGCTCGAACCGATCGTCGTGCGCGTGAACGAGGTGATCGAGGAGATCCGCGCGGAAAACAGCTACTCGATCGTGCTCGACATCGCCGCGGGCGTCGTGGCGGCGGACACCTCCCTCGACATCACCACCTCGGTGCTCGATCGTCTCGGGGTCGACCTCGCCGACCTCTCGGCCCTGCCCGGCGGCTAGTATCCGGCGCGGGTCCGGCCCGGTCCGCGAATGACGACGTTCACGGTCTCCGATCTCGCTCGTCGCGTGGGCGCGGATGTGCTGGGCGATCCCGACCGCCGATTGAGCGGAGTCGCCTCGCTCGACCTCGCCGGCCCGGGAGACCTCGCATTCTTCGCCCGCGAAGCGATGCGGGAAGCCGTCCGGGTGACGCGGGCGGGGGCCGTGCTGACCCCGCGCAGCTTCGAACCGCGCGAGCTCCGGTTCAGCGTCCTGAAGGTCGACGACCCTCATCTGTCCTTCGCCGCGATCGTGCGGCTCTTTCATCCGGAGCCCCCGCCGCCGCCGGGAATCCACCCCTCCGCCCGGGTCGACGAGGGGGCTCGGATCGGGGAGGCGGTGTCGCTGGGCCCGGGCGCAGTGGTGGAAGACGGGGCCCGGGTGGGGCGCGGGACGTGGGTGGGGCCGGGGACGCTGATCGGCCGCGGAGCCCGGATCGGGGTCGATTGCCGGCTCGGCCACGCCGTCTCCGTCCTCCACGGCGTCGAGCTGGGCGACCGGGTGCGGGTGCATGCCGGCGTCCGCATCGGGACGGACGGCTTCGGGTACGTGCCGGGGCCGGACGGGGCGCACAAGGTGCCGCAGATCGGCGGCTTGGTGATCGGAGATGACGTCGAGATCGGGGCGAACTGCACGATCGACCGCGGCGCGCTCGACGACACGCGGATCGGGGACCGGACCAAGCTCGACAACCTCGTGCATGTGGGGCACAACGTGCGGATCGGGAGCGATTGCCTCATCGCGGCGCACGTCGGCATTGCGGGAAGCTGCGACATCGGTGCCGGAACGCAGTTCGGCGGCCAGGCCGGCGTAGCGGGCCACCTGACGATCGGTGCCGGCGCGCGTATCGCGGGCCAGACGGGCGTGGTCCAGGATGTGCCGGCCGGAGCGGAGCTGGGAGGGACGCCGGCCCGGCCTCAGCGTTCGTGGCTGAAGGAGGCCGCACACCTGAGCCGGCTGCCGGACCTCTTCCATCGCGTCGCGCGGCTCGAGCGGTGGCTGGGCGCCCGCGGCGAGGGCGAGCGGCCCGCCCGGCGGGACGGGCCGGACGAAGAAGGCGCTTGACCGCGAAACAGCGCACGATCGCGCGGGCCGTGGAGGTCCGCGGGTACGGAATACACACGGGGGAGCCCTCCGTCGTCAGGCTTCGTCCCGCGCCCGAAGACGGCGGTCTGCGCTTCCGCCGCACGGATCTTCCCGGTGCGCCGGAGATACCGGCGACGGTGGAGTCCGTTCACTCCACCCACCGCGAGACCGCCCTCCGACGGGGTGAAGCCGTGGTTCGCACCGCCGAACATGTGCTCGGCGCGGCGCACGGGCTGATGCTCGACAACCTCTTGATCGACGTCTCCGGGCCGGAACCGCCCGCCCTCGACGGGAGCGCCGGCGCGTGGTGCGACCGGCTGCTGGAAGCCGGGCCCGTCGCGCAGGACGCGGAGGCGCCGTGCCTCCGGATCGACCGCCCCCTGCGCCTCTCCATCGGGAAGACCCGGTACGATGTCCTTCCCGCGGATTCCGGCCGGATATCGGCGACGATCGACTTCGACCACCCTCTTATCGGGCGGCAGTCGGCCAGCGCGCGGCTGGAACCCGTGGAGTTCCTGCGGGCGATCGCGCCGGCCCGCACCTTCGGGCTGTCCGAATGGAGGGAGACGCTGCGTGAGCGGGGACTCGCGCTCGGAGCGACGCGGGACAACACGCTCGCGCTCTCCGCGGACGGGCTCGAGGCCGGACAGAGACTCCGTTTCCCGGACGAGTTCGTGCGCCACAAGATTCTCGACATCATCGGCGATCTCGCACTCGTGGGCGCGAGACTGCAATGTCATGTGGTCGCGGAACGACCGGGACATCACGGCAATCTGGAACTCGCCCGCCGGCTCGTGTCGTGCGGCACGACACGGGGAGCCGGATCACGGGAGAACGAGATGAACGAGGAAGGGTGATGGACGTCACCGAAATACTGAACATCCTCCCGCACCGGTATCCGATGCTTCTGGTGGACCGCGTGCTCGAGATCGAACCGGGGCAGCGGATCGTCGGCCTGAAGAACGTGAGCGCGAACGAACCGTTCTTCGCGGGGCACTTTCCGGGCCGTCCCGTGATGCCCGGGGTGCTCATCATCGAGGCGCTGGCCCAGTGCGGGGGACTTCTGCTGATGAACGGCCTCGAGAACCCCGAGGACAAGGTCATCTACTTCCTTTCGGTGGACGGCGTGAAATTCCGGCGGCCCGTCATCCCCGGCGACCAGCTGATCCTGGAACTCGATCTCGTCCAGGGGCGGGCCACGCGCGGAAAGCTGAAGGGCGTGGCCCGGGTCGACGGCAGGGTCGCGGCGGAGGCCACGATTCTGGGACAGGTCATGGACCGGTGATGTCGGCGGGCTACGCGCCGGGGCGCCATGCGACGGCCGTCGTCGATCCATCGGCGAACATCGCATCGAGCGCGACCGTGGGCCCGTACACCGTGATCGGCCCCGACGTGGTGGTCGGCGAACGGGTGCGCATCGGCCCGCACGTACTCATCGAACGGGATACGCGTGTGGCCGAGGATGTGCGCATCGCGAAGGGCGCCGTCCTGGGTTCGGACCCGCAGGACCTCAAATACGCCGGAGAACGCACCTTCCTGGAGATCGGGCCCCGCACCGTCGTGCGCGAGTTCACGACGCTGAACCGGGGGACGGCCGCGAGCGGCGTGACTTCGGTCGGGGCGGACGCGCTCGTGATGGCCTACGTGCACATCGCCCACGACTGCCTTATCGGGGATCACGTCGTACTCGCGAACGGCGTGACGATGGGAGGACACGTCGAGATCGGAGACTGGGGCATCGTCGGAGGGCTGACGGGCATCCACCAGTTCACCCGGATCGGCCGGCATGCGATGGTCGGAGGAGGCGCGCGCGTCTCGCGGGACGTGGCACCGTACACGCTCGCGGGGGGAGGCCGGACCCGCACGTACGGCGTCAACCGCATCGGCCTCGAACGCCGGGGATTCGAGCCGGAGGCGATTCGCGCGCTGCAGGCCGCCTACCGGACGATCTTCCGGTCGGGCGAGCCGCTCCGGGCGAGTCTCGACCGCGTCCGGCGGGGAGACATGACCCCCGAGGTGCGGGAACTCGTGGAGTTCATCCGCGATTCCGAACGCGGCGTGACCGCCACCCGCGTCGGACCGGACGACGACCTCCCGCCGGGACCGCGCGAGGCGAAGACCCGGCCTGCCGTGTGAGCCGGATCCCGGCGGGCGTCGTCGGGGTCGGGAAGCTGGGCGCGGAGCACGCCCGGCTCCTGGCGCAGAGCGACGCGTTCGAGTTGGAGGGGGTCCACGACCGGTCGACCGCGCGGGCCAGGGAGGTCGCGGACACCTTGTCCGTGCCCGCCTTCGAGGAGGCCGGGACGCTGCTCGACCGGGTCGAAGCCGTCGTCGTTGCGGTGCCCACCGTGTCGCACCGCGAAGCGGCGGCCGCCGCGATCCGCGCGGGGTGCCACGCACTCGTCGAGAAGCCGCTCGCAAGCAGCCTCGCGGAGGCGGACGAGATCCTCGCGCTCGCGGAGGAGAAGGGCGTCGTTCTCGGGGTCGGACACGTCGAGCGCTTCAACGGCGTCCTCCTCGCCGCGGAACCGTGGCTCGATCGGCCGCGCTTCATCGAGTCCCTGCGCATGGCCCCGTTTCAACCCCGCGGGGCGGACACCACCGTGATCCTGGATCTCATGATCCACGACATCGACCTCGTCCTCACGCTGACGGAGGCGCCGCTGGCGGACGTGCGCGCGGTGGGCGTACCCGTCATCTCACCCCGGATCGACCTCGCCAACGCGCGCCTCTGCTTCGAGGACGGCACGGTGGCGAACATCACCGCGAGCCGGGTGGCGCTGAAGGCGCTGCGGAAGCTGCGGTTGTTCCAGCGCTCCGGGTACTTCAGCTTGGATCTGGCGGCCGGAACGGGACATCACTACAGGCGGCGCGACCCGCGGACCGTGACCGAAATCACGGGCGTGGAAGCCCTGGTGGAGCATGTGCCGCTGGAGGCTCGCGGCGGCGAGGCGCTCGGCCGGGAACTCGAGGCCTTCGCCGACGCGATCGCGGGACGTCCCAGCCGCCTGGTATCGGGTCACGCGGGCAGGGACGCGCTGGAAGTCGCGATCCGGATCACCCGCGAAATCGAGGAGTTCGTACATGTCGTTGATCAAGATTCGTGAGGAGCGGAAGAAGCTCGGAGGGGCGGTCAAGAGGGGACCCCGAACCCTGGTTCTCCTCATTCTCCTTGCGCTTGTCCTCATGCTGATGGCCTACCTCGGCCGACTGTCCTGACCCCACGTCCACCGCCGGCGATCTTCATCTCCGCCGGCGAATCCTCGGGGGACCACCACGGCGCGGCGGTCGCACGGGAGATCCGCCGGAAGCTGCCCCGGGCGAGGCTGTTCGGGATGGGCGGCCGTGAGATGGAGGCGGCCGGAGTGTCGAGGGTCGCCAGGCTGGACGAGTTGTCGGTCATGGGGGGGACGGAGGTGCTGCGGCGTCTGCCCGGCTTCCTTCGACTCGAGCGCAGGATCCGGCGCCTCTTCGTGACGGAGGACGTCCGGCTGTTTCTTCCGATCGACTACCCGGGGCTGAACCTCAGGCTCGCCCGGAGCGCGCGCCGGCAGGGACGCCGGGTCCTCTACTACATCGCGCCTCAGGTGTGGGCCTGGCGGGAGGGCCGGGCGGGAAAACTGCGGCGCGATTGCGACCGCGTCCTCACCGTGCTCCCCTTCGAGGCGGCGCTCCTCGAACGACACGGCGTGCGCACGGACTTCGTCGGGCACCCTCTGCTCGACGCGACGTCCGCTCCCGATGGCGGCGCGGGGGCTCACGCGGCGATGGAGTCTCCCGCAGCGAGCGAGGTCCGCGCCTCCGGTGGGGACAGGGTGATCGGGCTCTTTCCGGGATCGCGGGCGCAGGAGGTGCGGCACATGCTTCCCGTCTTCGCGGAAACCGCGCGACGACTCGCGGGGCGGCACCCGGATCTCGATTTCATCATCGCGCGCCCCCCGCATCTGCCGGAATCGCTCTATGCGGCAGCGGGGTTCCCGACCGCGGGGGCGCGTGAGGCCACGGAGCGGTCGTGGGCCGCCCTCACGAAATCCGGCACGATCACGCTCGAACTCGCCCTCGCGGGCGTGCCGATGGTGGTGGGCTACCGCATGGGCAGGGTGGAGTGGGCCATCGGTCGCCGGCTGGTGCGCGTTCCCTCCATCGTGCTCGTCAACCTCGTGGCGGAGGCGCCGGTCGTTCCGGAATTCCTCCAGGATCGGCTGACGGCGGAGCAAGCGGCAGAGGCGCTCGAGGGGCTCCTCCGTGAAGAGGCGCCGGCACGCCGGGAGATGCTTCGCGGCTTCGGGATCGTTCGCGAGCGGCTCGGGAAGCCGGGGTGCGCGGCCCGGGTCGCGAGGCACGCGATCGAACTTCTGGGGGACTCCGATTCCCGGGGTCGCCCCGGCGGACCGTGCTGAGCGCCCGCCGCATCCCGCCGGGCGTCGCGGTCCGACTCGTGCGGGCCGTCCTTCCGGTCAGCCGGACGTGGCGCTTCCGGCACCCCGACGACCCCGGCCGTCCGTACCGGCCTCGGCTGACGCATGAAATCCACGCATGCTGGCACGAACACCTCCTCCCGCTCACATGCCTCTTCGCGGGGCAGGAACTCGCGACGCTCGCGAGCCGTGACCGCGACGGCGAGATCGTCTCGCGCGTCCTCCGACGCCTCGGCTACCACGTGGCCCGGGGCTCGAGCACCCGCGGCGGTTCGGCCGGCTTCCGGCAGCTGGCCCGCTCCTTCGCGTCGGGACGCGGCGTGATCATCACGGGGGACGGGCCGTGCGGCCCCCGGCGGTCGTTGAAGGAAGGCACGGCGCGCATCGCGGCGCTGACCGAAAGCTCCGTGACCGTGGTCGGGGTCGCGGCATCTTCGGGCCTGCGGCTCCCGAGCTGGGATCGCTTCCTCATCCCCGCCCCCGGAGCCACGGTCTTCGTGTCGCTGGCGCCGGTCGGGGAGGGCGATGCGCCGGACACTGGAAACATCCAGGCCGCACTCCGGCGCGAGGCGGCCCGCTGCGAGCAGGCGGCGCGGGAGACGCGTCGCATTCCAGTGCGGCGCTCGCTCGAACTCCGCCTTCGCAACCAGTGGCGCCGCCCGCGCCCGGCGCTCCCGCTGAGAGGGATGGCCCGCATCTACGGCGGCCTCCACGACGGCCGGCATCGCCTGTACGATCTTGGGATCCTCGCCACGCACTCCGCCGGCCTCCCCGTGATCTCGGTCGGCGGCGTGACGGCCGGGGGAAGCGGGAAGACGCCGCTCGCCGCCCGCATCGCCCGCACGCTTCGGGAAGCCGGGCACCGTCCGGCCATTCTCGCGCGGGGATACGTCGACGAACTCGATCTGCTCGCGCACGAGGCGCCGGGGGCGTCGATCCGCGGTCACCCGGACCGGCTCCGGTCCGGGCGGCGGGCGGCGGCGGCGGGAGCGACCGTCGCCATCGTAGACGATGGCTTTCAGCATCGCCGGCTCTCCCGCGACCTCGACGTCCTCGTTCTCGACCGGGACGCGCTTCGCCGTACCAACCGGGAGCGCCTCCCCGCCGGTCCCTTTCGCGAGCGCTGGGAACGTGCCGTGCCCCGTGCCGACGCGATCCTCATCACCGGGCGGGAGCCGTGGACGGCCGAACTCTCCCGCTTCGACGCCGCACTCCGGGTCCGTTGCGGCAGTCTGGCCCCCGGCGTCCCGGTGGCGACGGGCGTGTTCGGGCACGGCCCCCCCGAGGCCGCGAACGCGGGAGCGCGCCGCTGGTCGGGGTCGCCGGCCCCCCGGCTCGCCTTGACCGGGATCATGAAGCCCAATCTCTTCTTCGCGGAGGCCGGCGCCGCGTGCGCGTCGGTTCGGGAGCGGCTCGCGCTGAGCGATCACGGGACGCCATCGGCACGGGAGCGGACGGCCGCGATCCGGGCGGCGGGGCGGGGCGGCGTGCTCACCACCCGCAAGGACCTTTCCCGACTTCGCCCGCTCTTCGACCCGGGCCTGCCGATCTGGGTTCTCCCCGAGACTTTCATATGGAAGGCCGGCTGGGAAGACGTGAGACGCCTGATTATCGATGCGGCATCGGGTCGGAAAGACCGTGATTCGGCGGCCGAGGGGTGACGCGGATCCTCGTGGCCTCGGTCGGACGGAACCGGGCCACCGCTCTGCGGAGGGCGACGGAGGAGTATGAAGACCGCCTGCGCCGGTACGTCCGGTTCGAGGCCGTTCTCGTCGATCCGGCTCGACTGCCCGATGCGCGCGCATCGGAAGCGCGGGAGCGGGAGGGGGCGGCCCTCGAGCGGCGACTCCCCGGCGAACTGGACCTCATCGTCCTCACACGCGAAGGCGAGCGCTGGACGACGCGGGCCCTCGCGGACTACCTCGACGACATGCGCACCTATGGGCGGCCGGGAGCCGCGTTCGCGATCGGAGGGGCGCACGGACTCGCCCCGGGGCTGCTCGCCCGCGCCCGCACCCGGCTCGCGCTCTCGGACATGACGCTCCCGCACGAGGTCGCCCGACTCGTCCTCACGGAGCAGCTCTACCGGGCAGCCACGATTCTCCGTGGCGAACCGTACCACAAGGGACCGTGAGCGACCCGTGGTCGGACCGATGAGCGCCCCGGCCGAGTGGTTCAGGGACTGGTTCGGCCGAGCCTACCTCGAGCTGTATCCGCATCGGGATGAGGAGGAGGCCGCCCGGGCGGTCGGACTCTACCGCGAGCGCGCGGGACTCGCGCCGGGCGCCCGCGTCCTCGACCTCGCCTGCGGCGCGGGACGGCACCTGCAGCGTCTCCGGGCGGCGGGCCTGCGGGCGGTCGGGATCGACCTTTCCGCCCCGCTCCTCGATGCGGCGCGAGCGCGCCCGGGCGTGGACGGATCCCTCATCCGCGCGGACATGCGCGGGCTTCCCTTCGCCGCCGGGACGTTCGATGGTCTCGTGAACTTCTTCACCTCCTTCGGCTACTTTCTCACGCCGGAGGAAGACATCGAGGTTCTGCGGGAGATCCGGCGCGTGCTCCGGCCCGGCGCCCCCTTCCTGATGGACTATCTGCACGCGGCGTGGGTCATCGACCGCCTCGATCCGGAGTCCGTGGGCGAGATCAACGGAACTCCCGTGCGGCAGACGCGGTGGGTGGAGGGAGACCAGGTGTTCAAGCGAATCGAAATCGGAGGAACCGCGGGCCGTGAGCCGGAGGTCTACCACGAGCGCGTGCGCCTCTATTCGCCGGAGGCGCTGCGCGGGCTCCTGCGCGAGCATGGACTCGAGGCGACGAACGCCTTCGGCGGCTATGACGGAACGCCGTTCAGGAGCGACTCCGCTCGCCTGCTTCTGATGGGACGGACCCTTTGAGTCCGGCGGGGAACCCGGAAATCCTCCCGCGGCCCCTGGGCGTCCCCGGCTCAATCGCGCACACCGTCCTGGACGCGGGCGACGTCGGCTTTCTCCCTCTCGCCAGCGATCTTGCCCCGACCGCCCCTCCGTCTCCTCGCCATTCGCGGCTTGGGCCCGACGCCTTCGGTGTTTCCGGACCGGGTGTCCGCGCGCGCCTCGAGTCCGTCCTCCGGGGGGAGGGAGTCTTCGTCACCACGGGGCACCAGCCCGTCCTTCTGCTCGGGCCCATCTACGTCCTCTACAAGGCCCTCACCGCCATCTCGCTCGCCGCTCGACTCGAGGAAACCCTCGGCGCCCCCGTCGTCCCCCTGTTCTGGATCGCCTCGGATGACCACGACTGGGACGAGGTGGGTAGCGCGACGATCCTCGACCGTTCGGACGCGCTGCGGACGCTCGCGCTCCCGGTCCCCGATGGCGGCGAGCGCCGTTCCGTGGGATCCCACGTCCTCGACGGCTCCGGGATGGATATCCTCGGCGCTCTGCCTGAACTCGTTCCTGATTCGGAGTTTACGGCGCACTACCTGGAGTTGATCCGAGATGCCTACGTCGAGGGGCGACCGGTCTCCGCCGCCTTCGCCCGCTTCCTCGCGGGAGTGGTCGGCGATCGGGGATACGCATGGATCGATTCGGCGCACCCGGAGCTCCGGCGCGCCGCGGCTCCGTTCCACGACCGGCTTCTTTCGGACTGGGACGGGATCCTCGAGGCGGAGGCGGCGGGCGCGCGCGCGTTGCAGGCGAAGGGTTTCGAGGCGCCGATCTCGCGCGTCGGGGATGCGCTGCCGCTCTTCTTCGACGAGGGCGGCGGGAGGCATCGCGTCCGGCGGGAGGAGACGGCGTCGCCGGAACGCTGGCGCGAACGGCTGGAGGCCGCGCCCGAGGGCTTTTCGCCGAACGTCGCATCCCGCCCCGCGCTCGAATCCTGGCTCCTCCCCGTGGCCGCGACGGTGCTGGGGCCCGGCGAGATCGCCTACTGGAGCCAACTCGGGCCGCTGTTCGGCGCCCTCGATGTCCCTGTGCCGTCCATCCATCCGCGCGCGGCGTGGATGCTCGTCGAGGCGCGCACGCGACGGGTTCTCGATCGGACCGGTCTGTCCCCGCAGGATCTTGCCGCGGGGGCGGAGCCGGTCGTCGAACGCCTCACGCGGGAGGCGCGGCCGGAAGCGGTAAAGCGGGCGCTCGACCGTTTCCGGGAGGACGCCGGGACGGGGATGGCCGCGATCGAGGAGGCCGTGGCCGAAGACGTGCCGGGTCTGCGAGGGGCGGCGGGGAAGATGCGGAAGGGCATCTTCGATGCGGCCTCGGAACTGGGCCGCCAGGTGGACCGCGCGACCCGGGAACGACTCGATGTCCGGCTGGGCCAGGTGCGCCGCGCAGGGGCGAACCTCTTCCCGCGGCGGCGACCTCAGGAAAGGGTACTGAATCCGCTCTCCTTTCTCTGCCGCTACGGCCCCGGACTCGTGGAGCGGCTGGCCCGCGAGACCGATCGCCGGGTCGCGTCCTTCTTGGCGGGTCGCGCGGGAGATGGATAGCTTGCGGCGTTCGCGGGTACATCGTTTCGGTGGGCACTCGCGAGCAGACGTTTTTCCACGGGGGGCGCGACAATGAGCGGCACGGGAGATCCGAGATGACCTTCGCCTTCATGGTCGTCCTCGGGCTGATCGTCCTCATCCCGGTGCTCGCCATCGTGATCGACTCGCCCCTCTCCGAAGCCCTCGCGCGCCGGATCGGGAACACCGAGCCCGGAACGAACCAGTCCGCGCGCATCGACGCGCTCGAGCAGGAAATCCAGTACCTGACGCAGGCCGTCGAGGGCATCCGGGAAGAGACCGCCTTCGTGCGCGCGCTCGTGGAAGGAGATGAAGCGCTCCCGGCACTCCCCACCGGGGACGCGGGGCGGCCGGCCGAAAACGGCGGGGAGCGCTGATCTGACCGAGGGGAAGGCGCCGGGACAGGGCCGTTCCGCGACGCGCGTCGCCGCCGGTATTCTCGCCAGCCGCATCACCGGGTTTCTGCGGGACGTCATCATCGCCGCCACCTTCGGCGTCGGGCCCGTCACGGACGCCTACGCGGCCGCGCTCAAGATTCCGAACGCCTTTCGCAACCTCCTCAGCGAGGGCGCGCTCTCCGCCTCCTTCGTGCCGGTGTTCTCCTCGTTGATGGAGCGGGGCGAAACGGCCGCGGCGCGGAGGCTCGCGCAGGGCGTCCTGGGCGGCCTCCTACTCCTCTCCCTCCTCGTCGTGGCCGCGGTCGTCGCCGCCGCGCCCTGGCTCCTGGGGATCCTCGCGCCCGGCTACGACGCGGAACTGAGCGAGCTTACGACGCGCCTCGTCCGCATCCTCTTCCCCATGTCCGGCGTGATGATCGTCGGTGCGTGGTGCCTCGGAATCCTGACGAGCCACCGCCGTTTCTTCCTCCCCTTCGTCGCGCCCGTCGTCTGGAACCTGTCCCAGATCGGCGGGCTCCTGCTGGGGGCGCGGATGGGCTGGGCGCCGCTCATCGTCGTGCTCACCTGGTCCACCCTCATCGGAAGTGTGCTGCAGGTCGCCGTCCAGCTCCCCGCCGTGTACCGCCTGCTCGGGACGCTCCGCCCCCGAATCGACCTCCGCTTCGAGCCCACGCGGCGCGTGGCGCGCAACGCCATGCCCGTCGCGGCGGGGCAGGGGATCTTTCAGCTCTCGAGCCTGACCGACGTGTTCGTCGCGAGCCTCCTCGCCGAGGGGGCGCTCACGGGCATCTACTTCGCCCAGCGCATCGCCATGGTGCCGATGGCGCTGTTCGGCGCCTCCGTGGCCGTGGCGGCGCTGCCCGAGATGTCCCGAGAGAAGGGAGTCGAGGCCCTGCGGTCCCATCTTTCCACGGGCGTGCGGCGGGTCGCCTACTTCATCCTTCCGTCGGTCGCCGTGCTCCTCCTGCTCGGGGACCTCGTGACCTCGCTCATCTACGAACGGGGCGCCTTCGAGGCCGAACACGTACCGGTCGTGCAGTGGGGCCTGGGCGCCTACGCGCTGGGACTCGTCGCGACGGGTCTCACGAAGCTGTTCGCCAGCGCGTTCCACGCCCTCCAGGACACGCGGACGCCGGTGAAGTACGCCATGGCCGGGGTGGGGACCGGCATCCTGATCGGGGCCGCGACCGCGCTGTGGATGGAAGACCGCGGGTTCGGGCTGCGCGCGGCGGCGGGCCTCGTCTTCGGCGGCTCCGTCGGCGCCTGGGTCAACCTCGTCCTCCTCATGCGGGGCCTTCGGCGGCGGGGCGCGGGCGGGTGGTTCCGCCCCGTGCGGCGTTCGCTCGGCCGGATGGCGGTCGGCGCCAGCCTCGCGGCCGTCGCCTTCCTGGCGGTTCGCTCTCTGCTCGGGGGCCTCCTCCCGGACGGATTCCTCGGCGACGCGACCCTCCTCGCGGCCGCGCTCGTCGCTGGCGGGGTCTGCTACGCCGCCTGCGCCGGCCTCCCGACCGGGCTCCGGACCGTCGGCGAACCCCCGGCGGCGGAGCGGAGGGAATGAGCGGGGAGGGAGGGACGCGAGGGCCGGATCTCGACGCGCTTCGCCAGCAGGCGCGGGGGCTGGACCACGAGCCGGGCGTCTATCTGTTTCGCGATGCGGCGGGGGAAGTCCTCTACGTGGGAAAGGCGAAATCGCTCCGGTCGCGCGTCGCCTCCTATTTCGGGGCCGAGGCGAGCCGCTCCGTGAAGGTCATCCGCCTCGTGCGGGAGATCGACAGCATCGAGACCTTCCCCGTGCGCTCGGAAGCCGAAGCGCTCCTCCTCGAGTGGAATCTCATCCGCGAGTTCGGTCCGCGCTTCAACATCCAGCTCCGCGACGACAAGAGCTATCCGTACATCAAGGTCACGATCACGGAGCCCTTCCCGCGGATCTTCGTGACGCGCCGGCTGAGGGATGACGGCTCGCGGTACGTCGGCCCCTTCACCGACGTCGGGGCGATGCGCCGGGCGCTGCGCGCGATCAAGAAGATGTACACCGTGCGGTCGTGCCACTACCGGATGCCGGCGGAGCTTCCGCCCCGACCCTGTCTGGACTATCACATCGGGCGCTGCAAGGCGCCGTGCGCGGGCCTCCAGTCCGAAGCGGACTATCGGACGATGATCGACGAGATCCTCGAGATCCTCGGCGGGCGTACGGGGGCCGTCAGGCGCTCCGTGGAGCGCCGGATGGCGGAGGCCGCCGAAGCGCTGGACTATGAACGGGCGGGGGAGTTGAGGGATGTCCTGCGCGGCCTCGATCAACTGGAGAGCCGGCAGGCCGCGATCGACCCCCGGGGCGGGAGTCGCGACGTGATCGGATTCGCGCGCCGGCCGGCGGACGGGGCGGTGTGCGGCGTCGTGCTGAAGGTGCGGGAGGGAAGGCTCGTCGGCCGCCGGATCCACTATCTCGCGAACGTCGGGGACGAGCCGGACGAAGCCGTGCTCGGGGCCCTGGTGAAGGGGTACTATCTGCGCCAGGCGGACGATGTCCCCTCGGAACTCCTCGTGCCGGAGCCGTTCGACGAGCAGGATCTCGTGGAGGAGTACCTTTCGGGCGTCGCCAGCCACCGCTTCCGCATCCGGGTGCCCGCGCGCGGGCCGAGACTGGAGCTGACGCGGGCCGCGAGCCGGAACGCGGCGCACGTGCTGGAGCGGGACCGGGTGGAGCAGGGAGATGAGGCGGCGACCGGGGTCGAGGCGGCGCTACCCTCGCCCGCCGCGGCGCGGCTCGCGGAGGCGCTCGAGCTGGAGGCGCCGGCGCGGGACATCGTCTGCTTCGATGTGTCGACGCTCGCGGGCCGTGAGTCGGTCGGGAGTAGCGTGTGGCTCCGGGACGGACGGCCGCACAAGGACGAGTACCGAAAGTTCCGGATCCGGGACTCGGAGGAGGGACAGACCGATGACTACGCGATGATGCAGGAGATCGTCTCGCGCTACTTCGACCGCCGCGTCCGGGAGGGGGGCGCCCTGCCGGACCTCGTCGTCGTGGACGGGGGCAGGGGACAGCTCTCGGCCGCGCGGCAGGCCATGGATGGCGCGGGTGTCTCCGACCTGCCCACGGTGGCCCTCGCGAAGCGCGAAGAGGAGGTGTTCCGGCCCGGGACCCCGACCCCGTTGCGGCTTCCGCGCGCCGACCCGGGGTTGCACTGGCTGCAGCGGGCGCGCGACGAGGCCCATCGCTTTGCGCTCCGGTACAACCGGACGCTGCGCCGGCGGCGGGCCCTCAGATCGAGGCTCAGCGAGATCCCGGGGGTGGGACCGGAGCGCGAGCAGCGTCTGCTGGAGCGGTTCGGCAGTCTCGACCTCATCCGTCGGGCCACCCCGGCGCAGCTCGCGCGCACGCCCGGGATCGGCGAGGCGACGGCAACGTCGATCCTCACCGCCCTCCACGAGGAGGATCCGGGCGGGGGAGCCGCCTCGTGATGCGCGGCGGACGTCCCCCGGCGGGCCTGTGCGCGCGCTGCCGTCACCGCCGCTGGATCCGGAGCGACCGCGGATCCGCTTTCCTCCTCTGCCGACTCTCGCGCGACGACGCGCGCTTTCGGCGCTATCCGACGCTGCCCGTGCTGCGTTGCGCCGGCTTCCAGGCGGAAGCGGAAGAAGAGGCGCCATGACCCCTCCGACCGCTTCGACGGCGCGGGTCCGAACCCGGTTCGCCCCGAGCCCGACCGGAGCCCTCCACCTGGGCAACGCGCGCACTGCGATCCTGAACTGGCTCTTCGCCCGACGGCACGGCGGCGCCTTCGTGCTCCGGCTCGAGGACACGGACACCGAGCGCGCGGTACCGGGGGGAGAGGAGATGATCTACGAGGCGCTCGACTGGCTCGGCATCTCCCCGGACGAGGGACCGCGGGAGGGAGGGCCGTTCCCGCCATACCGCCAGTTGGCGCGCGCCGAACGCCATCGGGCCCGGGCGGAGGAGTTGCTGGAATCGGGGAAAGCGTTCCGCTCCGGAGGAGAGACCGCCATCCGGCTTCGCATCGAATCCGGGCCGGTCGAGTTCACGGACCTCCTTAAGGGCACGCTCGCGATCGACGGCGACGATCTGGGGGACCTCGTTCTCGTGCGGAGCGATGGGCGGCCCACCTACAACTTCGCGGTCGCGGTGGACGACATCGAGATGGAGATCAGCCACGTGATCCGGGGCGTGGGCCATCTCTCGAACACACCCAAGCAGGTTCTCCTGTACCGGGCCTTCGGGGTCGAGCCGCCCGCGTTCGTCCACATCCCGACCGTCCTCGCCCCCGGGGGAGGGAAGCTCTCCAAGCGACGCGGGGCGGCCGGGGTTCTCGACTACCGGGAGCGGGGGTTCCATCCGGACGCGCTGCTCAACTACCTGTCGCTCCTCTCGTGGTCCTCCGTGGACGGGGAGGAGTTCCTGAGCCGGGAGGCGCTCGTGGAACGGATCGACCTCGACCGGCTGGGAGCGGCCGATGCCGAGGTGGACGAGGAGAAGATGACCTGGCTCTCCGGACAGCACCTGCGGGCGGGACCCGCCGAGCGGCTGGCCCGCGACTGGGCGCCGTGGCTCGACGTGGAAGGGCTGGGGCTGGACGACGCGGATCTCCGTCGCGCGGCGGAGGTCTTCGCCAAACGGACGCGTCTCTTCTCCGACGTCACGTCCGAGGTCGAGCCGATCTACCGCGTGCCGGAGACCGGCGGGTCCGCCGCGCGGGAGTTGCTCTCCGCTCCGGCGGCGGAGACCGCGATCCGCCTCGCCCGCGCGGCGTGGGCCGATACGGCGTGGCGACCCGAACCCCTCGCGGCGGCGCTGCGCGGCGCGATGCGGGACGCCGGGCTCGCGGGGCGTACCTTCTTTCCGCCCGTCCGGGTCGTCCTGACCGGCCAGCTTCACGGACCCGACCTCGGCGAGGTCGCCTACGCGCTCGGACGGGAGCGCACCCTGTCCCGGCTCGCGGCGGCGGTGCCGTCCACGCGGCCCGAGGCGGGCGGCGACACGAGCTGACGGCACCATACACACCACCCGGGAGAAGGAGCGAAGCGTATGAGTTGGCGCCTTGAATGCGGTCTGTGCGGGCGATCCGTCGCGCGGGGGCTGGCCACGGTGTGCCGCGACTGCGGGAAGCCGCTGCTGGCCCGGTACGACCTCGGAGCCCTGGACGGTGAAGCGCTGCGGCGGGCATGGGCCGGGCGACAGGGCGGGATGTGGCGTTTTCGGGAGATCATGCCCATCGAGCCCGACGAAGATCCGGTGACGCTGGGCGAAGGCGGCACGCCCCTGCTCGAGATCGACGTCGGAGGGGAGTTCGAGGGCCTCACCCTTCTCGTGAAGGACGAGGGCCTCAACCCCACCGGGAGCTTCAAGGACCGCGGCCTGTGCGCCGCCGTCACGCGGGCGGTGCACGAGGGCGCGACGGACCTCGTCATCCCGAGCGCGGGCAACGCCGGCGCGGCCCTCGCGGCCTACGCGGCGCGCGCGGGAGTGACCTGCCGCCTCTTCATCCCGGAGGACACGCCGGAGGGCGTCGCCCGGCGCTGCGAGCACTACGGCGCCGACATCGTCCGGGTCGACGGGCTCATCGACGAATGCGGCCGCCTCTCCGCCGAGTACGGCGCCGAAACGGGCGCCTTCAACATCTCCACGCTCAAGGAGCCCTACCGGATCGAGGGGAAGAAGACGATGATGCTCGAGATCGTCGAAGCGCTCGGCTGGCGGGCGCCCGACGCCATCGTCTACCCCACCGGCGGCGGCACCGGCCTCATCGGCAGCGCCAAGACGCTGGCGGAGCTGCGGGCACTGGGCCTGATTGACGGGGACACGCGCCTCTACGCCGTGCAGGGCACGGGCTGCGCGCCCATCGTGCGCGCGCACGCCGCGGGCGAGACGTATGCCGAGCCGTGGCGGAACGCCTCGACCGAGGCGTGGGGACTCCGGGTGCCGGGAGCGCTCGGAGACTTCCTGATGCTCGAAGCCATCCGCAAATCGGGCGGAGGCGGAGTCGCCGTTTCCGACGAGGCGATGAAGGACGGGGCCCTCACACTCGGCGCCGCCGGCGTGGGGGCCTCGATCGAAGGCGGAGCCACCCTCGCCGGGGCGCGCGAACTTCGGCGATCCGGAGAGCTGCGCGATGGGGAAACGGTCGTCCTTTTCAACACCGCGCATCTGCTCACGTATTAGTCGGCTGCGTTCGTGCGCCGGGGCAGCCTTCCGGCTATCTTGGCGCGGTCCAGGACTGTAAACAGAAACAGGGGTTCAGAACGATGTTGAACATGGTGCGTACTGGCGCGAGGACGGCGACCGCCGCGGCCCTGGCGTCGATCTTCACGTCCGCGGGACTCTTCGGGCAGGCGCAGGAATGCGAGTTCGACCCGAACAGCGCGGCCTCCACGGCCTCCGAAGCGCTTCAGCGACTCGCGGAAGCCGCCACAGCGGGGGACAGCCTGACGATCCTGATGGAGGCGTGGGAGGCGCTCGGGGCGGATCTGGACAGCGAGAATCCGGTCGTCCCCCTGCTGGGCGCGCAGGTCCAGATAGGCCTCGGCAACTTCCGCGATGCGGTGGAGTTTCTCGACCGCTACGACGCGACCGCGTCGCCCGAGTGCATGATGCACGGCGAGGCACAGCGCTACAACGGATGGGTCCGGCTCTACAACCAGGGCGTGACGGCCTACAGCGCAGCCGACAACGAAGCGGCGCTCGACGCCTTCATGCTCGCGAACGACTTCAAGCCCGACCTCCGCACGTACAGCAATGCGGCGCTCCTGCAGTCACAGATGGGAGACAACGCGGGCGCGATCGAGACGTACCAGGCCGCGCTCGCCGCGGACATTCCCGATGCGGACGCGGAGTCGTTGCAGACCGCCGTCCGCGGACTCGGCGACATGCTGGTGGCGGAAGGCCGGGCGGACGAAGCCCTCCAGACCTTCGCCGATTATCTGGCGAGGTACCCCGACGATGTCGTGATCCAGATCCGGTATGCGGGAGTCCTGGCCGATCAGGGGCAGACCGAGGAGTCTTCGGCGATCTATGCCGAGACCCTCGAGCGCACCGACCTGACGTACCAGCAGTGGCTCGAAGTCGGGGTGGGGTTCTACAACGCGCAGAACTTCTCGGACGCAGCCACCGCGTTCGGGAGCGCCCGCGAGGGGAATCCCTACAACAAGGAAGCGATGGAGAACTACGTCAACGCTTCCATCCAGTCCGGCCGCCCCGGGCCCGTCATCGCGCTCGCGGACACCCTGACGCAGTGGTATCCCTACGACGCGCTGGCGCACCAGCTGCACTTCCAGGCCCTCGGTCGCGCCGACATGAACGATCGGGCGATGGAGGTCATGGGGGAGGAGCAGGAGCTGCCGCTCTCCGTCACGTTCGCGCAGATGGCCGCCGCGGCCAACGGCCGGTACATCGTGCAGATCTCCTTCACGAACCGCACCGCCTCCGGCACGCTGCAGATCACGTTCGAGTTCGTCGACGCCGGCGGGCAGATCGTCAGGGAGGAGACGCAGACCTTCGACGCCGACTCCGGCGGCTTCACCTTCGAGCTCCAGTCCGACGTGCCCCTGGCCGGGTTCCGGTACGGGACGATCGAGGGCTGACCGCCCGCTCGCAGCGGGGCTTCAGCCACGGCCTGCCAGGCCGCCAGCCGCTCCCGGGAAGCGGGAGCGGCCCGCCTGCGGCAGCCCTACGCGCGAGACCATGATTCGAATCGCCAGCGTCAAGCCGGGGTCGATCGCAGCCGACCTCGAGTTGCCGGCGGGCCTCGCCGTGCTCGAGATCAACGGCAAGCCCGTTCGGGACAGCCTCGACCTTCTGTTTCACCAAGCGGAACCCGAGCTCCGCGTACTCGCCGAGCGGCGGACCGGCGAGCGGTTTCTGTTCGAGATCGAGAAACCCGACGACGAACCCCTGGGGATCGTCCCGGAGCCCGACAAGATCCGCCGCTGCACCAACGCGTGCCCGTTCTGCTTCGTGAAGGGAAACCCGAAACTCGACAAGCTTCGGGCGCCCCTCTATGTGAAGGATGACGACTATCGACTGTCCTTCCTTCACGGCCACTACATCACGCTGACGAACCTGCGTCCGGATGACTGGGACCGGATATTCGAACAGCGACTGTCCCCACTCTACGTGAGCGTCCACGCGACGGACCCGGCGGTCCGGCTCCGGATGCTGAAGAACCCCCGGAGCGCGAACATCGGGCAGGATCTCGACCGGCTGGCCGAGGGCCGCATCGTCGTCCACGCGCAGGTCGTCCTCTGTCCGGAGGTGAACGACGGCGAGCACCTGACGCGCACGATCGATGACCTTTATCGCCGCGGCGACGCGATCCGGTCGCTCTCCATCGTCCCCGTGGGCCTCACGTCGTGGAACGCGGCGCTGGGCGGGCGGACCCTCACGCCCGGGGAATGTCGCGCGGCGCTCGACGACGTCGACGCCATCCGCGAACGGGCGCTGTCGGAGCGGGGACAGGGGTGGTGCTACGCCGCCGACGAGATGTACCTGCAGGCGAGACTCGAACCGCCGGGCGCCGCGTACTTCGACGATCACGAACTCGAGAGCAACGGCGTCGGCGCGATCTCCACGCTGACGGACCGCGTGACCGGACAGCTGGAGGCGCTCGGCCCGCTGGAGGGGTGCAGGATCGTTGCGGTCACGGGGACGTCGATGGGACCCACGCTGACCCGTCTCGCGGGCCGCATCGCGCGGCGCACCGGCGCCGAAGTGTCGACCGTCGCGGTCGAGAACACGCTGTACGGGCCGATGGTCACGACGGCCGGCCTGCTGCCGGGCGCGGATCACCGGAACGCGCTCCACGACGCCGGCGACTTCGACGTGGCCCTCTTCTCCGCGCAGGCGCTGAACGACGCGGAGGTCTTCCTCGATGACGTGAGCCTCTCCGAGCTGCAGGCCGGTTTTCCCGGCCGCCGCGTCGAGCCTTCCGAGGACCTCGTCGACGTCCTTTCACGGCTCTGACGGCGATGGCCATGCACACGGTCGCCATCGTGGGCCGGCCCAATGTCGGCAAGTCGACCCTCTTCAACCGGATCCTGGGGCGTCGGGCCGCGATCGTCGCCGAGCAGCCCGGCGTGACGCGGGATCGGCAGTTCGCCGAGGCGGAATGGGCGGGACGGCACTTCCTTCTCGTCGATACCGGAGGCCTCGTCGTGCGGCCGGATGAGCACATCGACCTCGAAGTGCGCCGGCAGGCCGAGACCGCGATCGGCCACGCGGACGTCGTCGTCTTCGTCGTGGACGGCCGCGAGGGCGTCCAGCCCGTGGACCGGCACGTCGCGCAGCTCCTGCGCCGCTCCGGGCTGCCTGTGATCGTGGCGGCGAACAAGCTCGACGAACTCGCGGAAGCGATCGGGCACCTCGACTTCTACGAACTCGGCCTCGGCGACCCCACGCCGCTCGCGGCCCTCAGCGGCAAGGGATCGGGGGACCTCCTGGACCGTGTCGTCGCGGCCCTTCCCGAGTCGGCGGAGACGGAAGGGGGCGACGCCGACATCCGCATCGCGGTCATCGGGCGCCCCAACGTGGGCAAGTCCAGCTTCGTGAATCGTCTCCTCGGGGAAGATCGCGTCATCGTCCATGAAGAGGCGGGGACCACGCGCGACGCGATCGACACGGACCTCGTCCTGGGAGATCGCCGCATCCGTCTCATCGACACGGCCGGTCTCCGGCGCCGGGCGCGCATCGTGGACGACCTCGAATTCCTCGGACGGCTCCGGGCCGCCTCGGCGATCGGCCGGGCCGACGTCTGCCTCCTTCTCGTGGATACGCGGGACGGCGCGGCGAACCAGGACTTCCGGATCGGACACGAGGCGTGGGACGAGGGGAAGGGCCTCGTGTTCGTGGCCAACAAGTGGGACCTGATCGAGGACCGCGGGCCCACCGCGATGGCCGGCTTCGAGCGCGAACTCCGCGAGCGCGCGCACTATCTTCGCTGGGTGCCCATCATCACCTGCTCGGCGCTGACCGGGAAGCGGGTGCGGAAGGCCATCGACGTCGCGTTCGAGGTGCAGGCGGCGCGGGCGCAGCGCGTGCCCACGTCGGAGGTGAACGAGGTCCTTCAGCGACTCGTTGCGCGCCGGCAGCCTCCCCAGGGCGGGCGGGGCGACGTGCGGCTGCTGTACGGCAGTCAGGTGGCGGCGTCCCCGCCGCAGTTCGTACTCTGGTCCAACCGGCCACACGACCTCAAGGAGCACTATGTGAGATACCTCGTCGCCGGCTTCCGGGAGGCCTGGGGATTCGAGGGATCTCCCATACGGATCAAGCTGAAGAAGCGTTCGGGGCGCGAATGACGGCGCCGCTCCTGACGATCGCCGCCTATCTCATCGGGGCCTTCCCCACGAGCTACCTCGTCGGGCGCGCCTACGGGTACGACCTCCGGCGGGAGGGAAGCGGCAACCTCGGATCCACGAACGCCTATCGGGTGCTCGGGTTCTTTCCGGCCGCGGGCGTGCTCGTCGTGGATCTGCTGAAGGGGTTCGTGCCCGTGTGGTTCTTCCCGATGTGGGACGGGCGTACGGGCGGCTGGGTGCTCGCGTACGGGCTCGCCGCCATTTCGGGACATGTGTGGCCCGTGTACACGAGATTCAAGGGAGGGAAGGGGGTCGCGACCGCCGCCGGAACGATGGCCGCGCTGGTTCCGGTGGCCGTGATCATCGCCTTCTTCGTGTGGGTCGTGACGGTGATCCTCACGCGGACCGCCTCCATGGCGTCCCTCCTCTCCGCGGCCCTCGTGCCCATCATGGCGCGCGGCTCGGCGGCGCCGCGCTCCGTCGTGTCCTACGCGCTCCTCCTCGCCATCGCCGTCTGGTGGACGCACCGCTCGAACCTCGCGCGGATCGTGAGACGCGAGGAATTCCAGGTGGATTGGCGCCGGGGTCGACTCCCGCGCCGGGAGAGGACGAGGGAGAAGTCCCCGGAGGACGAGGCGTGAGCGGGCAGAGCGTCGCCGTGCTGGGTGCGGGCAGCTGGGGCACGGCGCTGGCGGATGTCCTCGTGCGGAACGGCCACGACGTGCGGCTCTGGGCGCGGGACGCCGCACACGCCGCCGCGATGCGCGAGACCGGGACGAACGAACGCTATCTGCCCGGAATCGAACTCGGCCGCCCGCTCGCCGTGACGTCGGATCTGGCCGAGGCGACGGACGGCACCGGCGTCGTGCTCTCCGTGTGCCCGTCGCACGCGGTGCGCGAGGTGCTGCGACGTGCCGCGCCCCACCTCGGCGATCAGATCCTGGTCTCGGCCTCGAAGGGGATCGAGCTCGGGACGCACCGGAGGATGTCGGAGGTCATCGTGGAGACGCTGGGCGAGGCCGCGGGATCGCGCACGGTGGTCCTCTCGGGACCCAGCTTCGCGGAGGAACTCCTGCGCGGGCTTCCGACGGCGGTCGTCGCCGCGAGCCGGAGCGAAGCCCACGCGCTCGCCGTGCAGACCCTGTTCCGGAACGGGTACTTTCGAGTGTACACGCAGCCGGATGTGGATGGCGTGGAGCTGGGCGGCGCCCTCAAGAACGTCATCGCGCTCGCGGCCGGGATCTCGGACGGGCTGGAGTTGGGGTCGAACGCGCGGGCCGCCCTCATCAACCGCGGGCTGGCGGAGATCGCGCGGCTCGCCCGGCACTTCGGAGCACGGGAAACGACGCTCGGCGGCCTCGCCGGGCTCGGGGACCTCGTCCTCACCTGCACGGGGCGCCTGAGCCGGAATCGCTCGGCGGGGCTCGCCATCGGGGCGGGTCGCCGGCCTTCGGAGGTGATCGGAGAGATGGACCAGGTCGTGGAAGGGTCGCGGACCGCGCGCGCCGCATACGAACTGAGCCGGGAGCTGGACGTGGAGATGCCGATCACGAGCGGTGTATATTCGATCCTGTACGAAGATATGGCGCCCCGGGAGGCGCTGGCGCGGCTCATGGCCCGGGAGCCGAAACCCGAACGCTGGGGCTAGCGAGGGCCTGCTCGCGACACCACACCAGGGGAGGGAAAAGCGTGTCCGACCGCATCGCCCCGAAGGAGTACTACTCGATCGGAGACGTGTGCGAGATCGCGGATCTCAAGCCGCACGTCCTCCGCTACTGGGAAACGCAATTCTCGGCGCTTCGCCCGACGAAGAACCGGGCGGGCAACCGGGTGTACCGCCCGAAGCAGATCCAGCTCGTGCAGCTCCTGCGGCACCTCCTCTATACCGAGCGGTACACGATCGAGGGCGCGAGGAGAAAGCTCGATCAGCTGCGCTCGGGCGGAGAACTCGCGGCCGAGGCGCGCGTGGCCTGGGACCGGGAGACGATCCGCGACCTCCGGGCGGAGGCCGACGAGCTGGTCCAACTCCTCGAGGACGGCGGGGCCGGGTGACCGAAGCCGAAAAACCCGTCCTCCTGTGCACGAACGACGACGGCGTGAAGTCGCCCGGGCTCGCGCTGCTCGCCCGTGTGGCCGACGCGTTCGGCGACGTGTGGACCGTGGCGCCGGACCGGGAGCAGAGCGCGACGAGCCATGCGCTCTCGCTCTTTCGTCCCCTCCGCGTGACGCAGGTCGGGCCGCGACGCTACATGGTGGACGGGACGCCGACCGACTGCGTTCTTCTCGCCGTCAAGGAGATCCTCGAGGCGCGGCCGCGTTTCGTCCTCTCGGGCGTCAACCACGGCGCCAACATGGGAGAAGATGTGCTCTACTCCGGCACCGTGGCCGCGGCGATGGAGGCGACGATCCTCGGCGTGCCCGCGATCGCCTTCTCGTTCACGGGGAGCGACGATCGCGTCCTCGAGAGCTACGAGGCGTTGCTCGGCCGGCTCATCGCCACCTGTCTCCATCGGGATTCCTTTCCGGACGAGACGTTCTTCAACATCAATCTCCCCGACCGGCCGGCGGGCGAGGTGGAGGGGATCACGGTGACGGCGCTCGGGCGCCGAGTGTACCACGACTCGCTCCGCCGGATTCACGATGAGGAAGGGACCGAGTACTTCAAGATCGGAGGCGGGCGTTCGGCCTGGAGCGGCCGGGGAGATTCGGATTTCCGCGCCGTGCGCGCCGGCTTCGTCTCCGTCACGCCGCTCCACCTCGACCTGACGAATTTTGAGCTGCTGAACGAGGTGAGGTCGTGGCGGCTTGGAAGTTGAGGGGGCGGGACCCGGCGGCGGATTACGGGCACGACCGCCGTCGTCTCGTGGAACGGCTCCGGGAACGAGGCGTGAACGACCTGGCCGTCCTGCATGCGTTCGACAGCGTCCCGCGACACGCGTTCGTCCCTGACGTGATGCGCGCCCGCGCATACGAGGACGTGCCGCTCCCCATCGGCCGGGGACAAACGATTTCGAGCCCGACGATCCACGCGCTCAGCCTCGAATACGCCGAGATCCGTCCCGGGCATCGCGTCCTCGAGGTGGGGACGGGGGCGGGGTTCCAGACGGCGCTCCTCGCGGCGCTCGGGGCGGAGGTGTACTCGATCGAGCGGATCGCACCCCTGTACGAGGCGGCCGCGCGCACGCTCGAGGGGCTCGGCGTGGAAGCGCGTCTCATGCACGGGGACGGGAGCCGGGGCTGGCCGGAATACGCTCCGTTCCAGGGGATCATCGTGGGCGCGGCCGCGGCCCGCCCGCCCGAAGCGCTGTTCGGCCAGCTCGCCGATGGGGGCCACCTCATCGTACCCGTGGGCACCCGGCGGCAGGAACTGCGGCGCTACACGCGGCGCGGAGACGACTTCGTGAAGGAGACGATCACGGGCGCCCGGTTCGTCCCGCTGATCGAGGGGCGCGGCGGAGCTCCGGAGCCAAGCCCGTGAGAGCCTGGGCCGGGCTGTACGCGAAGGGCCTCGCCATGGGGCTGGCGGATCTTGTGCCCGGGGTTTCCGGAGGGACGATCGCCCTCATCTCGGGCATCTACGACGAGCTCGTCGCCACGATCGCGGGTCTCGACCGCCGCCTGCTCGGGGCGTTGCGGGAGGGGGGGGTGCGCGGCGTCTGGCAGGCGGGCAACCTGGGCTTCCTCGCCGTCCTGCTCGCCGGCATCGCCACGAGCGTGTTCGGCTTCGCCGGGTTGCTGCACTGGCTGCTCGCGAACCGGCCCGTGGAGCTGTGGGCCTTCTTCTTCGGCCTCGTGGCGGCGTCCGTGCTGCTTGTCGGGCGGCGCGTCACCGATCGCCGGGCCGGCATCTGGACCCTTGCCGCCGCGGGGGCCGTGCTCGCCGTCGTCATCACGTCGCTGCCCCCGCTCGTCCGGTCCGACGCGCACCTCTTTCTCGCGGCGGCCGCGGCCGTGGCGGCGTGCGCCATGGTCCTGCCCGGCATCTCCGGCGCCTTCATCCTTCTCCTCCTGGGCGCGTACGCACCCGTGATCGCGGCCCTCCACAGCCTCGACCTGGTCCGGCTCGCGTTCGTGAGTCTCGGGATCGTCGCCGGCCTGCTCGCGTTCAGCCGCGTCCTGCGGCGCCTCCTCGCGCGTCACCGGACACCCACGCTGGCCGTACTCACGGGGTTTCTCGTCGGCTCTCTCAACGCGCTGTGGCCCTGGAAGGTGCGAATCCGTGAGCTGTACACGCACAGCGATGGCCGCATCGAGTGGTTGCAGGCGAACCGCTGGCCCGAGGGCGCCACCGAAATCTGGCCGGCGGTGGCTCTCGCGCTCCTCGGGGCGGTCGCCGTCCTCGCCCTTGAGCGCATCGCCGGCCCGCGCGGCGCCGGCCGCCCGTGACAGAATGCCAGTGTAGTAGCGGCGAACCACCGGGCCCGGTAGCTTCCACGCCGTTCAGCAACCGGGCAGGAAACGAGGAGGGAACGGGAGATGGCGGACGCGCTCGCCAGCGGCAAGACACCAGACGGAGGGGACGGTCGACAGGACGCTTTCGTCCGGTCCACGTTCCGTTTGGCGACCTGGGTCAACAAGAACATGCGGGCGGTGCTGGTCGGGGCCGCCGGCATCGCGATGGTCGTCGTGGGCATCGTGTATTACACGAACTTCCAGGCTTCGGTGCGCGAGCAGGCGGCGAACGAACTCGCAACGCTGCGAATGACCGCGACCGACCCCGAAATACTCATCGCCGACCTGGAAGCCTACGTCGACCGTTTCGACGGCGTGGCGGCGGCGAACGAAGGCCGGCTCCTCCTCGCCAGGACCTATCTCGACACGGAGCGGTCCGTGGAGGCTGCCCGGGTCGCGAGCACGATCACGGAGGCGCCGGACCGTCCCGTCGGACTCGCCGGCCGCACACTCCTCGCGGCGGCGCAGGAAGCGTCGGGAGACGCGGAGACCGCGCTCGCGACGTGGGAAGCCCTGGGAGAGACGGCGCGTTTCGCCTTCCAGCGCCGTGAAGCGCGCGCTTCCGCCGCAAGGATCCTCGCGGCGCTCGGCCGTCTCGAGGAAGCCGGGACCATTTTCGCCGCGATCGCGGAGGAAGCCGCCGGGGAGGACCCGGTGGAAGCGGGCGTCTACCGCCTCCGACTCGGGGAGATCAAGGCCCAGCTCGCAGGGAGCGGCTGACCTCAGCCCGTCCGGGGCGAATTCGGGAACACCCCGACAGAATCTCCGCAATTCCGTTGATCCTCGGTACAAGCAACGATGGCGCATAAGATATATTATGTAAACTTAGATCCGGTACGGGTTGAGAACCGGGGGGCGAGTCAGAGGGTCGATCAGACGGCGAATCCGACCGCGATCAAAGGGTGAGGGTGTGGGAGTACTTCACCATCAACGCCCTGCCGGACGAGAACGGGAGCATGGGATCGCGGTTGTTCGCCCGGCCGTTCACGCGGTCCGTGTAGTAGCCCTCGTTGTAGACGACCCACAGGTCCACGCCCTCGCGGAAGTGATAGCGGAAGCGGGCGTTCACGAGCGCCTGGTCCGCCGCCGAGTTGTACTGGGCCAGCACGCTCAGCGAGAGGTGCGTGTCCAGCGAGAAGTCTACGCCCAGCTTTGCGAGGTGCGTGGTCAGGTAGTTTCCGCCCCGGAGTTCGAACCGGTTGAGGTCGTATCCGGGCCGGATCTCGACATGCCGGGAGACGTTCAGCGCCGGACTCATCCGAAGGCCCACCCTGCGGCCGTCGTAGAAGCTGCCGGCCGAGCCCCCGAGTTCCCCGCGCACCAGACCGCCGCGCGAAAGCCGCAGCGACATGTCGGCTTCGTGGAACCAGTATTCCCCGGGGTTGATCCGGAGGCTCGCGACGCTGAACGGGTCACGGATGCTCTCGAAGCTCGATCGCGAGGTGAGGGTCATGAAGGTGCCCGACTTCAGCGCGATCCGCAGCATGGGCGCGTAGCTGCGTGACTCCGGCGTGAGATCCGAGTTCCGGTAGTAGTGTTCCGTGGTGCCCCCGACCGTCACGGCACGCAATTGGGAATCCTCGCCGAGGAACCAGGAGTACTCGCTCGACCCGCCGAACAGGGTGAAGTCGTTCCGAAGCTGGAACCCGAGTCGCGGCAGGTAATCCGGCCCCACCCGCCGGTACTGCGCGCTGTAGTTCAACCCCTCCTGCCGCCGTCGCTCGTACTGCGCGAAGAAGGTTCCCGCGTCGAGCGGGTTGCGCTCGGCGACGTCGTCGTCGAACGACTGGGCCCACCGCAGCGTCAGGTACTCGTCCCCGAACACGCGAACCTCGCTGTCCGCGCCGTAGGCCACGTTCGTCTTGCCGTACGCATCGACGCGCGTCGTGACGATCCCGCCGACGGAGGAGTTCTGATTGAAGATCTGCTGCTTGAGCCGCAGCACCCCCATGTTCTCGCCCGGCCGTCCCGCGCGCGGGGCCGTCTGCATGTTCAGCATCCCGAAATCGAGCCCGCCGGCCCGCCCCACCACGCGCGCCCCCCCGTAGATGCGGACGAGCTCGCCCTGGTCGAGCCCGATCCGGCGGCTGAAGAAGACCCGGTCCGTGACTCCGCCGGTGGCGAAGTCGAAGGTCGCCGAGCGTTCCTGGAAGAACTGCCGTTTCTCCGGGAAGAAGAGGGGGAACCGCGTGAGATTGATCTGCTGGTCGTCCGCCTCCACCTGGGCGAAGTCCGTATTGGCGGTGAGGTCGATCGACAGGTTCGACGACGGCGAATACCTGAAGTCTAGGCCGGGCTCCCCGGTGGGGTCGTCCGTCGTCGCCCAGTACGCCGCCTGCACGTCCGGCGGTTCGCGCAGGGTCGGGATCTGTTTCATGCCGCCAAGGAGGTACGGCGTCACGTACATCGGAGTCGCGCGATTCACGTCCGTCAGGGTGACCCGCTGCGCCAGCGATGGTTTGCCGAAGCCGAAGAACCCGTACTCGGGGGAGATGTCGGGATAGACGTGGCGCTCGTTTTTGCGCGAAATCGAGCGGTAGACGGAGAGTCCCATCGTCACTTCCCCGCCGGCGTTCTGGAACCCCAGCGTGGAGAACGGGATGCGCATCTCCGCGGACCACCCGTCGTTCGTCCGCTGGACGGCGGCATCCCAGTGCGCGTTCCAGTCGCTGTTGAAGGGTCGCGTGCCCGCGGTCCACTCGGCGTCGCCCCACACCGCGCGGTCGGACCGCGCGCCGTTGGGGTTCACCACGAAGGCCACCGCCGTCTCGTGGTCGTTGTAGCTGTCGATCACAACCGAGAACTGGTCGTCGCCGCTGAACCCGTCCCGGATGAAGCTGTTCGCCCGGATCCCGCCGAGGTCGGAATCGAACAGCCGCCCCGAGACGTACAGGTATCCGTCATCGTAGGCGATCCGGATCTCCGTCTCTTCGGTCAGGGTTCCGCCGTATGTGGGCGAGTACATCACGAGCGGCACGGGATCGATGTCCGCCCACGCCGGCTCGTCGACGAAGCCGTCGAGCTGGATGTGGCCGCCGCCCACGAGGCGATGGAGGGGCACGGAGGGCTTCCCTCGCCCGCCGTCCTGCGCCGCCGCAACCCCGGGCGCCACCGCCGCGAGCGTCGCGCACAGCCAAAGGGTCGCGCGCAGCTTCACCATATGAAGGTGTGCGAGTACTTGATCATGATGTTTCGTCCCGCCGACCACGGCAGCCTCGGATCGAATCCCCGGTCCCGTTCGAAGTTGAACCCTTCATTATACACAATCCAGAGGTCCGTGCCCTCCCTGAAGTGGTAACGGAAGCGCGCGTTGATGCTCGTCCGGTCGTCGAGATTGTTGTACTGCGCGAAGGCGCTGAACGAGAGGTGCGTATTCAGGGCGAAGTTCAGCCGCAGCCGGCCCAGGTGCGTCGTCGTCGCCTCGCCCCTGTCGGGAAACTCGATCCGGTTCACCTCGTAGCCGCCGACGACCTCCAGGTAGCGGAAGACGGTCCAGGTGGGGTTGAAGATGAGACCCACGCGCCGCCCATCGTAGAAGCTTCCCGCCGTCGTCCTGATCTCGCCGCGCACGATCGTGCTGCGCGGCAGCATCCAGTCGATCCCGACTTCGTGAAACCGGTATTCGCCGGGCTGGACGGACACCGGGCCGACGGGGAACGGGGTACGTATGTCCTCGAACTGCACGTTCGAGTAGGCGGTGATGTTCGCCGTCGACTTGAAGTCGAGGGACACCGAGGGACGGATCGAACGGGATTCGACCGTGAGGTCGGCGTTGCGGTGATAGTTCTCGCCCGTCACGTGCAGCGTGATCGCGTTCAGCTTCGCATCGGTCCCTCTCATCCAGGTATGGGCCAACTGGCCGCCGTACAGCGTGAAGTTGTTCCGCAGCTGAAAACCGAGGCGCGGCAGGTAGTCCGGGCCGACGCGCCGATAGAAGAAGTTGTACCAGACCCCGCGGTCCGTCCGCCGCTCCCAGCGCGCCCGCACGAGGCTCGCGTCGAGCGCGTTGCGTTCCCTGACCACCTCGTCCTGCGTCTGCGCCCAGGTGACGGTGAGGTACTCGTCTCCGACCAGCCGCAGCTGCGAGTCCAGGCCGTACGCGACGTTGTTCCGGCCGTTGGAGCCGTAGCGGGTCGTGAGTATCCCCCCGACGAACGAATACGGGTTGAGGATCTGCTGCTTGAGGCGCATGACCCCCATGTTCTCGCCCGACCGGCCGGCGGCCGGCGCCGTCTGCATGGTGAGGACCCCGAAGTCCAAGCCGGCGAGGCGGCCGACGAGCCTCGCGCCCCCGTAGATGCGGACGAGTTCGCCTCGCTCGAGCCCGATGCGGCGACTGAAGAACACGCGGTCGGTGAACCCTCCGGTCCCGAAATCGAAGGTCGAGGAGCGTTCCTGGAAGAACTGCCGTTTCTCGGGGAAGAAGAGCGAGAACCGGGTGAGGTTCACCTGCTGGTCGTCGGCCTCGACCTGCGCGAAATCGGTGTTGACGGTGAGATCGATGGCGAGATTCGACGACGGGGAGTACTTGAGGTCGACGCCGGGCTCCGTCACGTGGTCCCGCTCGGTCCCCCAGAAGGAAGCGGCGTCGGACGGCTCCCTGAGGACCGGCGTCCGGCTGAGTCCCGCGAGCGTGTACGGGGTCACGTACACCGGTGTCGTGGGCCGGACCCCGCGCAGCGTCATCCGCTGGCCCTGCGACGGCTTGAGGAAACCTCCCTGCCCCCATTCGCGGCCGATGAACGGGAAGACGTGGCGCTCGTTCTTCCGGGCGATGAAGCGGTAGACGATGATCCCCATCGTCACTTCGTCCCCGTCCGCCTGGAATCCCAATGTGGAGAACGGGATCCGGTATTCCGCGGACCACCCCTCCTCGTTCCGCGAGGTGAGGACGTGCCAATGGGCGTTCCAGTCGACGTTGAACGGCATCACGTCGCCCGTGAAGTCGCCGTCGTTGGAGAGCGAGCGATCCTGGCGGATGCCGGCGGGCGTGGTCCCGAGCCACACCCCGGTCTCATAGTCGTTGTAGCTGTCGATCACGACGGAGAGGAGATCGTCGCCGCTGAACGCGTCCCGCAGGAAGGTGTTCGCGCGGATCCCGCCGGGGTTCGAGTCGTACATCCGTCCGGAGAGGTAGAGGAACTCGTCGTCGTGCGCGATCCGGACCTCCGTCCGCTCCGTCATCTCGCCGCCGTGGTCGGGGGCCCACATGAACATCGGGAGCGGCTCGATCGCGTCCCATGCCGGCTCGTCGACCACGCCGTCGATGTCGATCTCCCCGGTGAGCCGGGCGATGGGCACCGGAACGGGCGACCGGAGCGACGCCGCGTCGACCTCGTCGGAGCCTCCGGCCTGCGCGGAGAGCCCGGGCGCCGCGAGCAGACAGAACGGCACCATCCACGCGCACGAAGCCGCGAGTCGCTGACATCCAGGGCCGATGTGGGTCAACGGCGTGTACCCGGGGTCGGGAGTGGTATCTACCAACTAAAGGTGTGCGAGTACTTGATCATGACGTTCCGCCCGGCCGACCACGGCAGCCTCGGATCGAATCCCCGGTCGCGTTCGAAGTTCAGCCCCTCGTTGTACACGATCCAGAGATCCGTACCCTCCCTGAAGTGGTACCGGAAGCGGGCGTTGATGCTCGTCCGCTTGTCGAGGTTGTTGTACTGCGCGAACGTGCTCAGCGAGATGCTCCGATTCAGGGCGAAAGACAGCTTCACGCGGCCGAGTTGGGTCGTGGCGGCCTCTCCCCGGTCGGGGAACTCGATCCGGTTGATTTCATACCCGCCGCCGATCTCCAGGTACCGGGACGCGCTCCAGGTCGGGTTGAAGATCAGTCCGACACGCCGCCCGTCGTAGAAGCTCCCCACGCTCGCCCGGATATCCCCCCGGAAGATCGCGGCCCGGGGCAGCATCCAGTCGATGCCCGCCTCCTGGAACCAGTATTCGCCCGTCGGGATCGACAGGCCGGTGATGCGGAACGGGATCCGGATATCCTCGAACTGCGTGTTCGAATAGACGGCGATGCTCGAACCCGACTTGAAGGCGAATTCCACTTCCGGGCGGATCGATCGCGACTCCGGCGTGATGTCGGCGTTGCGGTAGTAGTTTTCGCCCAGCACCGCCAGCGTCACGGTGTTCAGCGAAGCGCTCGGCCCCTGAAGCCAGGTGTGGCCGACCTCGCCGCCGAAGAGCGTGAAGTCGTGGCGCAGCTGGAATCCGAGCCGCGGCGTGTAGTCGGGCCCGACCCTCCGGTAGTAGAGGTTGTACGACAGGCCGCGGTCCGTCCGCCGCTCCCAGCGGGCGCGGAACAGGCCCGCGTCGAGCGGATTCCGCTCGTTCACGGCCTCGTCGAAGGTCTGCGCCCACGTCAGCGTCACCCACTCGTTGCCGAGGGGACGGATCTGCGCATCCACGCCGTAGGCGACGTTGTCCTGCCCGTTCGCCCCGAGGCGGGTCGCCAGGATCCCGCCCACGAACGAATACGGATTGAGTACCTGCTGCTTCACCCGCATGACGCCCACGTTCTCGCCCGAACGGCCGCCGGCCGGAGCCGTCTGCATGTTCAGGAGGCCGTAGTCCAGCCCTCCGAGGCGGCCGACGACGCGGGCGCCCCCGTAGATCCGGACGAGTTCTCCGCCCTCGAGACCGACCCTGCGGCTGAAGAACACGCGGTCGGTGAAGCCGCCCGTTCCGAAATCGAACGTTGAGGACCGTTCCTGGAAGAACTGGCGCTTCTCCGGGAAGAAGAGTGAGAACCGGGTGAGGTTGATCTGCTGGTCGTCCGCCTCCACCTGAGCGAAGTCCGTGTTGACCGTCACGTCGATGGCCAGGTTGGATGAAGGCGAATACTTGAGATCGACCCCCGGTTCGGCGGTCCGGTCCCGCTCCGTGCCCCAGAAGGCGGCCGCGTCGGCGGGCTCCCGCAGCACCGGCGTCTGACTCAGGCCTCCCAGCACGTACGGCGTCACATGGACCGGCGACGTGGGGCGCACCTCCCGCAACGTCATCCGCTGCGTCTGCGAAGGCTTCATGAACGCCAGGCGGCCCCATTCCCGCCCGATCGGCGGGTACACCTGGCGCTCGTTCTTCCGGCTGATGTAGCGATAGATGGTAATGCCCATCGTCACTTCATCGCCCTGCGCCTGGAATCCAAGCGTGGAGAACGGAATGCGAAACTCGGCGAACCAGCCCTCGCCGTTTCGCGTCGTGATGACGTCCCAGTGCGCGTTCCAGTCCTGGTTGAACGGAGGGAGGTCGCCCGTGAACTCGGCGTCGTTGGAGACGGAGCGGTCGTAGCGGACGCCCGCGGGGTTGACGCCGAACCAGAGGGCCGTCTCGTAGTCGTTGTAGCTGTCGACCACGAACGACAACAGGTCGTCTCCGCTGTAGATGTCGCGGTAGAACGTGTTGACCCTGATCCCGTCCGGATTCGAGTCGTACATGCGTCCGGAGACGTAGAGGTACCGGTCATCGTGCGCGAGTCGAATCTCGGTTGGCTCGGTCTGCTCCCCGCCGTGGACGGGCGACATGATGAAGAGCGGGACCGGGTCGATCGTGTCCCACACGGGCTCGTTAACGACCCCGTCCACCTCGATCGTCTCGGAGATGCGGGTGATGGGTACCGGGGCGCGGGGCCGGAGCGCCTCCACGTCCACGGCCTCCGCGCCGCCGGCCTGGGCCGAGAGCCCCGGAACGGCGCACACCGCCGCCACGGCGCCGCCGAACACGGCCCGCGCGAGCCGGCCGGCGCGCCCCGCCCGTCCGCACGGCATGCGCGGGGACCATGTGCGATGCCTCATCGATCCCGCCGCGTGAGGAGGAAGAACCACTGCGGCCCGCAGCGCAGGATCCAGCGGCGCAGCCGGCCGGGAAGCACGGAGAGCACCCGCCACACGGGCCGCCACCTTCCGCCGCCGCCTCCGTTCAGCACGGATCGAATCGCGTGTTCCGTCATGTCGGCGCTTCGCAGTTCCGGGACATCCATCGCACGCCGCAGCGAGCGGTACCCCAGGAAACGGATTCCCCGGTAGCTCTTCGCCCGCCCCGTCCAGCGAACGTAACGGTCGGCCAGTCCCCGAGGCAGCCAACTGAGAAAGGGCAGCCGATAGTGCGGCTCGAGGACGGCCCAGCGGCTGCCGGCGCTGACGTAGGCGGAGCCGCCGGGTTTGAGCACCCGGGACACCTCCGCGAACAGCCTTCGCGGCTCGGCGACGTGTTCGTAGAGGTGGTTCACGATGAGGAAGTCGAAGCACGCGTCGGAGGTCGGGAGCCGGGTCCCATCGGCCACACAGGTGCGGCCGCGTTCGATGACGACCCCGGGATCCACCTCGAAACCGATGATCGGCTGCCCGCTGAGCTTTTCGAGTTCGCGCTTGAGGAGGCCCGTGCCGCTCCCGACGTCGCCGATCGTCCCTCCCGCCCGAATCCTGTCGCCCACGATCGTGTTCAGGACGGCCGCCTTGCGGGCCCGGCTCTCCCTGTACTCACGGCTCGCCAGGAACCTCTCGTAGTAGTCGCGCTCGGCAAGGTCGGCCTGCGATGACGGGCTGGTCATTCGAGCAGTTCGGAACCGCAGTGCTTGCAGTGGGTGGCATCCTCGTCATGGCCCGGCGAGGCGCAACGCAGGCACAGCCGGTCCATGGCGGGACGGGCGGCGCGCACCTTCATTTCACGGCCCGTGATCTCGGCCGTCACGATTCCCGTCGGGACGGCGATCACGCCGTACCCCAGGATCATGAGGAGCGCGGCAAGCATTTGCCCCACCGTGGTCTGGGGCGTGATGTCGCCGAACCCCACCGTCGTCACGGTCACGATGGCCCAGTAGACGCCGCGGGGGATGCTGTCGAAGCCCGCCTCCGTCCCCTCGATCACGTACATCGCCGCGCCCACGAGCGTGACGACGACGAGCACGGCCACGATGAAGACGGCGATCTTGTAGGAGCTGGAGCGCAGAGCGTTGATCAGGAGCCGCTCGCCCCCCACGAACTGGGCGAGCTTCAGCACCCGGAACACCCGCAGCACCCGGAGCACGCGGATGACGGCGAGCGCCTGTCCGCCGGGGATCAGCAACCCCACGAAGTTGGGCAGGACGGCGAGGAGATCGACGATCCCGAAGAAGGAACGGGCGTATCCGCCGGCCCGTTCCGCGGAGATGAGGCGGAGCACGTACTCGATCGTGAACAGCGCCGTGAACACCCATTCGAGCGTCCACAGCGTGTCGTTCACGCGAACGTCGAAATTCTGCACGCTCTCCAGCATCACGACGACGACGCTGGCGAGGATGGCGCCGATGAGGACGACGTCGAAGAGCCGGCCGGCGGGGGTCAGATTGCCGAAGATGATGCGGTGGGCCTCGCACCTCCATCGCGGCCGCTGCGAGAAGACCGGGTGAGTCTCGTAGTCGATCGCCGGGCGCGGGGGGTCTCGCCGGGACGGGAAGTACGACATCGTCCGGTTCTTGGCCATCACAGCCTCCCGGTGAGGGACCGCAGGCGCAGCGCCCACACCCGCCACACCGCCTCACGCACGATCGCCCCCGACATCTTGCTCTGCCCGAGGCGGCGGTCGGTGAACACGATGGGGACTTCCCCGACGCGGAACCCCTTCTTCCATGCGCGGAAGTTCATTTCGATCTGGAAGGTGTACCCGGTCGACCCCACGCGATCCAGGTCGATCGTCTCCAACACGCGGCGTGCGAAGCACTTGAAGCCGCTCGTGGAATCGGCGAGCCGCAGTCCCGTGGCGATGCGCGCGTACTTGTTCGCGTAATAGCTGAGGAGCAGGCGCGACATGGGCCAGTTGATGACGTTCACCCCGGCAGTATAGCGGGATCCGACGACGACATCGAAGCGGCCGGCCGCGGCGATCATGTCGGAAATATAGCGCGCGTCGTGCGATCCGTCCGCGTCCATCTCGAAGATCCACTCGAAATCCCGATCGAGCGCCCAGCGGAACCCCGCGATGTACGCGGTCCCGAGCCCCTGCTTCCCTTCCCTGTGCAGCACGTTCACGCGCGGTTCCGTCGCGGCGAGCGAGTCGACGAGGGCGCCCGTCCCGTCGGGAGATGCATCGTCGACGACGAGCACCGAGAGCCGGCTGTCCTGCGCGAGAACGCTCTCGACGATACCGGCGATGGAATCGACCTCGTTGTACGTCGGCAGGATGACGAGGCCGCGCCCACCGCCTTCGGAAACCGAGGCGGCGGCGGGGTCGTCTTCGGAGTCCGGAGACGCCGTGAAAGAGGTGTCGGGGCTCACAAAGGCCAAAGGCCGATGGCGGTCATGGTGGAGTCGATTCTGATTCGAGTATTTCCCAGCGTCCCTTCTTGGTCGGTCCAACATGACGGATGCGGCCCGCCTCGCGGAGCTTGTCAAGATGGTACTTGACGCCCTCCGGCGTCATCCCGACATGGGTGGCCAGGGCGGCGCGGGTCAGCGTCGGATCGATTCGCAGCAGAGCAACGATGCGATCGCGGGTAGACCTCGAATCTGCCTCCACGCCGCTTTCTCGGGTAGCTTTGCCAATTTCTTGGGTAGTCTCCCCAATTTCTTGGGTAGTCTCGCCGATTTCTTGGGTAGTATCACGGCCTTCTTGGGTAGTCGTCGCGTTTCCGCGCGCTGCCGCGTCGGCGGCCTGGTAGGCCTCCGAGAACGGGAACCGCACCCACAGGCCATCCCCGCCCCCGTCGAGCCGCCACGTCGGCGTCGGGTTCCCGGCCTCGCGGCAGATGTCCACAATCCGCCGGATGCCGCGCCCCCACGCCTCGATCATTCCGGCCCTGAAGAAGGCGTAGGCTATACGCGGGTTGTGCGGTCGCGACGACATCTCGTCGGCCAGCAATTCCGCCGCCCATTCGGGTGTCAGGTGGGCCGCGTTCCAGATCGCGATCCGGTCGTCGCGAACCCGAATCTGGATCGTCGTCGGGCTCGCGTAGTCGCGGTGGATGACCGCGTTGATCACCGCCTCGCGCATCGCCTCGCGCGGCACGGGGAAGGTCTCGACCCGGTAGACGCCGTCATAGGAGACCAGGCCGCGCGCGTACTTCGTGTACAGCAGGTCCATCGTCTTGTCCACCTGCGTGAACAGGTCTCCCTCGACCTCGTCCTGGAACAGCAGTTCGGAGCCTCGGAAGTAGCCGATTTTCACATACGCGTCCGGCACGAGCCGCCGGGGCGACGGATGGAAGAGCAGCGCGGCGGCCCTCTTGAGGTGCTCCCCGTCCCGCAGGCTCAGGTTCTCGACAAGACGCTCGACGGGCTCGCCGAGAACCTCTGCCGGAAGCCGCCCGCTCCCCACGGCCCTGCGGCGGAACGCGTCGACCACGCGGTCGTCAAGGTCCTTCAGGCCGACGCCGGGCAGCGGCATGTCGTCCCACGTCTTCCCGTACCTCGCGAGCAGGAACCGGTTCAGTGCCGCACCCCTCAACACCTGCTTCGTGCTGCCGCTTCGGAAGTGGAACTCCCCCTTGTAGCTGATCGGGTTCGGATGCGGCTCGACCGCGATTTCAAGATACTCGCGGCCTGACTCAGACCTCAGGTTCACGTCCACCACGATGCCGAGCAGCGACTGCACCTTGCCGGGGATCTCTTCGAGCAGCCGGAGCACTCCCTCGACCCCGACCACCTCGCCGGAGTCATCCTTGCCGATCTCCAGGACGCCACCCTGTGCGTTCGCGAATCCGCAAATCCACTTCAGGTACTCGTCCCGCCAGGACCGCTTCCACTCGACGTTCTGGGTCTCAGGCGTCATGCGGTTCGCCTCCCAGTCCGTCATCGGGGATCGGCGGCCGAACCGCTCCGGTGAGAAGCTGCTGCATCATGCCCTGTTTGATCGCACGGGTCTTATCCAAGGGATCCTCCAGCCGCCGCCTGTCGAGCCATCGCGCCGCAGCGGCGGGATCGTCTTCGGAGTCCGGAGACGCCGTGAAAGAGGTGTCGGGGCTCATGGCGCCGGGAATTTATCGCCCCCGGTGCCGCTCCCGCATCCGTCAGGGGTTTACAGCGCCCCCGGCCGCCCGTTTCAACGGCCGGGCAGCCCGCACAGCGGTCGAGGCGGTGACTCGCCTCGGGGAGTTATCGTCTTGGTGGAAGATGCCGGACCGACCGGCGATCATGGCATGCCGGGAAGGAGGCAGGACATGGACGATCACGACAAGCGCGGAACGCCTGGCCGGAAAGCGGCGCCCGGTGTATGGCGGTCGGCGGTTGCGGCTGTTGCGGCGCTCGTGCTCGCGGCGGGATGCGACGGCGGCTCCCTGGAGGGGCCGGATCTGGCGGCGAGGACGGGACGGGACCTCACTGCCGACGAACTCGCCGGATTGGTGGCCGAGCACCTTGTGCCGGGCGACTTCGCCGAGCCGGCCGACGACAGGCTGGTCCTGGAGGCGCGTGGCGACCTGCTCTTCGCCCGGGGAGTCGTGAACGGCGACAGCCAAAGGGAGGCGGTCGCGCTCCTGAACGGATCGCCCGGCGTGCGGACGCTCGTGCTCACGTGGGTGCCCGGGTCCGCGGACGACGAGGTCAACCTGGCCCTGGGACGCATGCTGAGGCACGCCGGGATGACGACATACCTCCCCCGCGAGGCGATGACGGCCTCCGGCGGGACCGACCTCTTGCTCGCCGGAGCGAGGCGTATCGTCGAGTGTGGCGCACAGGTGGGGGTCCACAGTTGGGCCTCCGGCTCGGTGAACGGCGACGAACTCCCGCGCGACGATCCCCGGCACCGCACCTACCTGGACTACTATCGGGACATCGGCATCCCCGAGGCGTTCTACTGGTTCACGCTGGAAGCCGCCCGGCCCGACTCGATTCACTGGATGACCGAGGACGAAATGGAGCGCTACGGCGTCCACACGCATTTTCGCGGCCCCTGTGGCCAAGGGTCCGCGCGCCGAGCGGCGCTCCCGTAATGGAGGCCTCGGTGCGAGCGACGACTTCGGGCCGGACAGCGACGTCGGCGTTCTCGTCCGCTTCAAGCCGGGACGGACGCCGGGGTTGTTCGTAGCCGCCGGGATCAGACGTGAACTCGCCGACATGCCGACAGCGCGATGACGCGCTGCGTGTGGCTTGGCCGATTTCTTGGGTAGTCTCGCCGGGTTGTTGGGTAGTATCACGCCTTCTTGGGTAGTCGTCCGTGTAGCATCCTGAGTTTCCTGGGTAGTGGACGCCGACTTCTGGGTAGTGGCCGCCGACTTCTGGGTAGTCTTCTGGGTAGTGGCGCTGCTTTTCTGGGTAGTATCGGGGGGAGCGTTCCCCGCCGCGCTCCCCCGCGCTGCGGAGCCGGCTCTACGACTCGACGAAGACCAGTGGCAGCCGGTAGACTCCAACCGTCAACCCGCACCAAGGAACGCGTTGTGAAACGACCTCGGAATCTCACCGCAGAGATGCTGGACCGCGAGCGGCTGGCCGCCCGCCTGGGCGTTCCCATGAGCGAAATCGCGGCCTTCTGCGACCGCTGGGGGGTGGAGGAACTGGCGCTGTTCGGATCGGTGCTGCGCGACGACTTCGGGCCGGACAGCGACCTCGACGTTCTCGTCCGCTTCAAGCCGGGACGGACGCCGGGGTTGTTCGTAGCCGTGAGGATCAGAAGTGAACTGGCCGACATGTGCCGCCGACGGGTCGATCTGGTACATCGTCCAACGATCGAGAGGAGCCGGAACTACATTCGGCGGAAGAGGATCCTGGAGTCCGCGCGGGTGGTCTATGCCACGCGAGGAGTCCGACGCGAATCAGCTACTCGCGGGATACCACTCCCGTAGCACGGTCCTGATCTTGCGGAACGCGGGGTCGCGGCATCCCCGGAGTGAGGTGCCGGCAGCGATCTGGCCGAAGATTCGGGCCGAGCGCCTACGCCGTGTTTTCTGCAAGCATCTGAGCATGGCGGCCTTTGGATCGTCCGGCTTGGCCGACCCGGGATCCCAGAGCTGCTCGGCGGCTAACCAGGAGCGAAGCGCTTGATGCCCTTGTGTCCAACCCAGTGCGGACAGGACGGCGGGTGAATCGGACCAGACCCACGCCTCGAGTTCCGGATCGATCACGACCGCCCTCCCCCGGTCCTCCCAGCCACTCTGACGGAGTTCGTGCTCGACACGCGCCTCAATGTCCTCCCGCGGCCCGGGGTCTCCGCAACCATATCGGTCGAAGACCACGAGGGCGTGACCGAATCGATCGCGGAAGGGTCTGAGGAAATCGGCGGCTCCCACCCGGCACCCGGGATCGCGGCCCGGATGCCGCCGGATCTCATACCTGAACGGCGTCACCCTCAGAGCTTCGGGTCGGGCGAACAACTCCGCGAGCGTCTCCTCGATGTCCCTGTCCGCAGCCAAAGCGACCAGCCCGTCGGCGCCCGGCTCGACGGTCACCCAATCACTCCCTTGGCGAACAGCACGGCCTTGTCGATCGAACCTTGCCAATCGCGGAGGAGCGGGTGTTCGCTGCCTCGGACGATGTCGCTGGCCCCCTCTGCGTTCTTGTCGAAGCAGAGAATCTCGGGCGGTTCCACCAGCGCGAGCAGCGACGGGGAGTGCGTGGTAACGAGCACCTGAGCCTCGTACGCCGACGACAGCGAATCGCGGATTCCCTCCAAAGCAAGCGGGTGGACTCCGTTCTCCGGTTCCTCGAGGAGGTATATCTCGCCGTGATCCGGCATGTAGGCGAGGAGCGTCAGGGCGAGCAATCGCAGCGTACCGTCGGATGCCGTCCATGACGGGACTTCCATTCCCGTATCGTACCGGAGCATGAGATATGCGTGACGGTCCTCGCCCCGCACGACGACCGAGACATCCTCCAAGTCGGCCAGAATCGTCCGCACGTGGCCCAACCATTCCTCATAGTCGGCCGGGTGATGTTCGCGGAGACGCTTGATGACCCACGGCAGATTGGACCCGTCGACGGCGAACCCGTTCGCACCGAATTCGGGAGGGCTGGCGCGCCGCATCGCGACCGTGTCCAAAAAGACGGGCTTGATTCCGGCTTCCAGCTTCCGCTTCACGAACGTCGCCACGGGGAACTTCTCGGGCGACTCCGGCAGGTTGCCCAACGTGGAGCGGTGCGGGCCGAAGGCGATCGTCGTAACCCACCCCTTCCCCGCCTCCGGGGCCGTTTCGACGTAATAGCTGTCGGTGCCGCGGGCCGACTTGCTCGCCACCGACCTCGTGCCGCGTTTCCCCCTGCCCAACAGTATGCTGGACGGCGGCGCGAGAGGGTCGGGAAACAACTTCTTCTGCGATGGCGGCGGGCACTCCCGCACCGGCATCAGCAAGGCACGCTCGGACGTGATGCGAACGCCCTTCTCGTCTCCCCGGACGGCGATCTCATAGCGGAAGTTGCGGAACTCCTTCTCCGCCGGGAGCATCTCCCGGAGGTTCTCCGGGACATCCAGCTCGATCGCCAATTCGAACCCCATGTCTCCCGACGGACGCCCCCACACCAGATCCTGGAGGTTCGCTGTTCGTTCTCCGACGGCCGACTCCAGGCCGTCGCGCACCAGATCCCCGAGGAACGTGAGCGCGTCAAAGAGCGTGCTCTTCCCGCTGGCGTTGGGACCGATGAGCACGTGGAAGCGGTCCAGCGACACGTCGACGTACCGCAGGCACCGGTAGTTTAAGGCCTGGATCCTCCGGATCATGGATTCTCTCCCCGAGCGTCGCGGTCGCGTGGCCCATCCCTCCCCGCGTATCGGGGAAACCCCGGTCGCGAGGCGATCCCCGGAGATACATGAGGCGCGGGAGCCCCTTCTGGCAATGCGCCACGGCTTCCGTTGCGAGCACGCCTGCGTGTCAACGGGCATCGAAGATGTCCCACCTCGGCGGAGGGCGGAACTGAGTCGAGTTCAGTCGCCGAAGCAAACGCAGTGGTCGCAGGCGCGACCGAAAGGCACCTTCCTTCCCGACCGCTCCTTATGCCGCGCCTGCTGGCGACCGAATCCGGATAACCCCGCAAGCGGCTGTCAATGGCGGTCGAAAAAGTGACACATGCGGTGGCTGGGTGGTCGGGAGGCCGGACGCGGATTCGAGAGGGAGAAGGAGGCGCAGTGCTTGATCATCCGGTAGTCGACGTCGCGCTCGGGCTCGGGCTGCTCTACAGCGTGCTGAGCCTCGCCGCCTCGGTCGTCAAGGAGTGGGTTTCCACCCTGTTCTCGCTGCGGGCGAGGAACCTCGAGAAGGGGATCGGAACGCTGATCGGCGACGACTACGCGAACCGGCTCTACGGACACCCGCTCGTCAACACGCTGGCGAAGGGCGGGAAGAAGCCATCGTACATCGGAGCCGACACCTTCGCCTCGGCGCTCGTGGACCTGCTCGCCCAGGACGAGGACGGCAAGCCGGCGGTGTCCATGCGGGACGAGGCGGCCAAGCTCGTGCACCGGATCGAAGACGACTCGGCGCTCAAGGCGCCCCTGCAGGCGATGGCCAGCTTGGGCGCGGAGACGGTCGACGACCTTCGCCGGAAGGTCGCCGCGTGGTTCGACGAGGGGATGAACCGCGTGTCGGGTTGGTATCGCCGGCGGACGCAACTCATCATCTTCGCGATCGGTGCCGCCGTGGCCGTGTCCGCCAACGCGAGCACCCTGCACGTCGCGCGGGACCTGTGGCGGGACGACGCGATGCGGTATGCGATCGCCCAGGAGGCGGTCGCCACGGCTCCCGGCACCGCGGGCGGGAACTCCGTGCGGGTCGCCGAAGCGATACTCCAGTCGTTTCCGCTGGGGTGGGAGGGCGAGGAGGTGCGGAATTGGGATCTGTGGGCCTGGATCGGCCATTTGCTTGGCTGGCTCTTCACGGCCGCCGCGGTGTCGCTCGGCGCTCCGTTCTGGTTCGATCTCCTCGGTCGCGTGGCGAAGTTACGAGGCACGGGGAAGAGGCCGCCGGGCCCAGCGTGAGCGAGGTCGCCGAAGTGTTGGCCATGTCCGAGGACGCGCCGACCGTGGTACTTGGGCTGAGAAGATGATGGAGGTCCGTAGAGCTCAGGAGGGCACCGATTGAAGATGCACGTTCCGGTCACGCGCGACCAAGCGCTACGTCTCGCTCGGCACTACTGCGAGCTTCCGTCCTACGAGGCCGGCGTCTCGAACGGTGAGGCGGACGAGCAGATCGAGAGGCGGTTTTGCGTCATCCGTGACCGGAGGTACATGGTGCCCGGAGATCTGCGCGGCCGGGCAAGGCCGATTGCTGTAACTACAATCTATATGTATAATCGGTCGATGGAATTCGAGTGGGACGAGGCCAAGAACCAGACGAACATCCGCAAGCACGGCATCGGGTTCGACACCGCGAAGCGCATCTTCGAGGGGACCATCGCAACGTCGCCCGACCGTCGCCGGGACTACGGCGAGGAGCGCCGGATCAGCATAGGCCGGGTCGAGCCCGGAGCGCTGATCGTGGTGGCCCACACCGAGCGCCGCGGGCGCATCCGTCTGATCTCCGCCCGCCCGGCGTCGCGGAAGGAAAGGAGAGTCTACCATGAGCGGACGCTACGATAGGCCCCTCACGCCCGACGAGATCGCGGCGGTGAAGGACGAGGGGATCGACTTCAGCGACATCCCGGAACTGGACGAGGGGTTCTGGGAGCGGGCGGAACTCGTCGAGCCGGACCTGACCGACCAGATCACGATGCGCGTGAAGCGCTCCGTGCTGGCGTATTTCAAGGCACCGGGGAAGGGCTACCAGACGCGGATGAACCGCGTATTGGAGAGCTACGTCCGGCACCGGACGGGGGAATCCGCCGACACGGGGAAGGGTGCGGGGCGCTGACACGGGTTCCCCGGTCGGTCCCTTCGCCTCGATGAACCGGACAGCGACATCGACGTTCTCGTCCGTTTCAAGCCGGGACGCACGCCGGGGTTGTTCGTAGCCGCCAGGATCAGAGGTGAACTGGCCGACATGTGCCGGCGCCGGGTCGATCTGGTGCATCGTCCAACGATCGAAAGGAGCCGGAACTACATTCGGCGGAAGAGGATTCTGGAGTCCGCGAGGGTGGTCTATGGCACTTAAGGAGTCCGAAGACCTGCCCAACCCCACGCCGTAGAGGGCGGTTTTGTCAAGTTCTTTAGATGGGTTTGGTAAGGAGGTACGGTATGGGTACATCGTCCATCATCGTTGATCCACGACGGATTACGATTGCAGACGACAGGCATACGGTTCAGGTTGAGTGCGACGTTGCGTACCTAGGAAGAGCGCCCTACCGACTCGACGTGACGTTTTGGGACGACGCTCCCGATACCGAGACGACGATCGCGCTCTCCTACAAGGCTGTCATCCAGCATCTTGCCAGATTTGTCTGGGATTAGGCCGAGTTTCTCAGTCTGGCGGCCGCTCATGGGGCCGTATGGCAACATCCATGATCATTCGTGAGCGCGACAAGGTAGTGTTTGGAGCACTCCACGCCCTTGCCGATGCCGGCACGCCGGGCTGGGTTGAGAACGTGTGTGGGTATCTTCGGGAGAGCGGATACCGGACGGAGCGGGATGGAAGCATCGTGAATCAGGTCACGTTCGTCCTTCGGCATTTCGTGAACAACCCGGACAGGGGATGGCAGGGCTACCGGATCGTTGAGGTTCAGCCGGACCTGTATGCGTTGGTGGAGGTCTCAAGCTAAGTCCGGTGTCAACTTGGCCACTCATGCTCCCTTAGGCCTGCCACGACCGCGCTCGGTTGATTCCTGTTCCTTCTTCTCACTCATCTCCACCTTGCTGCGGCGATCAGTTCTTGATGGAATCGACCGGCGGGTCGCCGACCGCGATCCGCCAAGTTCTGAGCACTAACGCACCGAGCCAGGTCAAGGCCGCGTAGCGTACCAAAATGTGGCCCGCCGCTCGGCTAACTGCGTGCGCACAGCTCTCAAGTCAGTCGGCAAGGTGGAATGGAGCCAAGTGCTCGCTAGCCAGTCGATCCGAGTCGAGGCCATGCTGCCGCAAGAGCACGGCCGCCCGCGCCTCTTGTTGCGTTCGTGGCGCGGTTAGGGAGGCAAGTTCGCGATAGACTTCCTTCAGCGCAGATCTGATTCGCCCCAAGCCGTTAAAGGTTAGGATCCGCGCATCGGATTCAGCAGCCCCAGACCGTGCTGTCGCACGTCCATCACGATGCACGATGATCGCCACTCGTTGCCAATCCGGATAGTATCGTTGGAACCATTGCTCCGACACTCTCAACTGGCCGTGGTCTTCCTTGTTGACCGGGTTGGTTTTCCTGTGCTTACACTCGATCACGAATCCAAGGTCACGGTCTCCAAGCCAGAGATTGTCGGGCCCAGACCCCGTACTACTCTCCGGGCGTTCGCTTCCAAAACCGAGGAACCGGCCCAGGTGCTCGATCGCCTGCTCAAAGCGGTTCGCCGAGGCCTCCGCATAGAGGTCGGCGAGAGCAGTATCGATTGCCGGAAGCACGGATGAGCGAAGTGTATACGCTTCTAGCATGTCGATCACGTTAGCAGCTTGTGGCGTGCTGCTCGCCAACGGCTGGTACCGGATATCACCCCGCGGCTTGGTGAGGGCGCGATTCATGGAGTATGCTTCATCCTGCAGCCTCTGCGCCCGCTCGCCATCGTTCGACAGCCAAGCCGCCCTCGAAGCGAGTTGTAGCAACCAGCCCCGAAACGGATTATCCCACTCCTCATCTTGAGCCTCTTCGGTGAGAAAGTTGCACGCTTCTGAGAACTGCTGGTGTAGCAGTTTCTCAAACGCTCGCCGTTCGACCCTACCTGCAGCGACCAACCGCCGAGTATCGGCTTCGGCTTCTCCCGCCTCGGCTATCCGCTGCGCGTGGGTCTGCTGCCATTCGGCGTTTCGCTCGAGACACTGCCACGCGGTGTCTACCACCTCTTGGAACGACTTCACATGACTGGCGATTTCGCGACCGAGACTGACCTGAGCTCTTGTTCCGGGCGTCAAGGTCCGTTGCGTGCCTTTCTCGCCTAGCCACGCGACGAGATCGGCACCAAGCAGGAGGACAACGCAGTAGTCTCCTGCACCACGGGTGCCTCGGCCCATGCCTTGTTCCACTCTCTGGGCCAGCGCGATGCTCGTAGAACTGAGGGTTGGGAGAACTGACGCCCTGTACAGGTCGTACTGGTTAGAACCGAGAGGCTTTCCGTCAAGGATCAGTAGTCGACACGCATCGTGGGGCAGGTCAATGCCGTCGTATCGATTGACCAGTACCGGCAACATCTTCGCTCTCAAGTCCGGTTCCTGAAGACGGTCTACGGCAGTTGCAACGTCGTCCCCAACGCAGACGTCTCCTACGTCTGCCCATGAATCAGCATGCGCCTTGCTTGGCACCACAACGACCGCGCCCTTCGCGCGCGCTCGCACCGTGTCGGCGAGCCTGCGCGCCGCCTTAACCGCTGAGTTGCGGGACAGGCCAGACAAGGTCGGAGCGAGAATCATTCGCTCGCCCAAGCCGGCCACCGAGCGAGTAGTAATTGGCTTCGAGACGCTCTTAACACGGGCCCCAAAGGTTCGCACGAGAAGCCCATCGTCCGAGAGAGTAGCAGACATGAAGACACGCCGTGGACAATCGGCAAACGATGGCACAACGTGCACGGGAGGGAGTAACGGCGTGACGGTAAACGCGTCGCTCGAAATCAGTGCGTGGCTCACCTCGAAGTGATCCCGGACGAGAGGAAAGCTGAAGCGAAACGCATCATCGTCTTCCGATTGGATCCTCATTCTGACTGCGGCGGCCGCATCCAGCCACGACCAGTGCGGCACCTCCATCACGCCCTCATTGCGCCCATTGAGCATATCGTCGAGTCTGCCTACGGCGTGCACCCGCTCAAAGGTTGATCGAAATCGGCCCACAAGTTCGCGGTATAGCTCCTCGTGTTTCGACCGATGCACGATGACCGAGAACATGTCCCGCAGTGCTGCGGCACTGGTATGGGCGTCATCAAGGACGATCCCTCCTACCGCAACGGGCTCACTCCGCCCGAGCCGCCCGAAGACGGTGAGCCCGTTGAACAGCATATGGTAGGATCCCACGAGGATGGCCTGGGCGTTCCGAAAGGACGCCGGAAGACCATGTCCGGGTCGATACGCCTCAGCTGGAATACCGAATTCGGTCGCCTTTTCCACCACCTGGCTAACGAGTTGCCGGGTGGGCGCAAGATAGACGAACGGTTGCTGGAGTTCCCGGCGAACCGACTCACCGATGAGAAGTCCCACCAACGTCTTGCCGCTACCAGTGTTCAGCTTGATGACCAGATCACGTTCCTGGCGGCGCTGGTGCCACGCACGAAGAGCGGCTGCCTGCGTGTCCCACAGGTCGTTCACATGCTCCGGCTTCGGAAGGGCTTGGAAGATCCCGATGGGATCCACGATGGGATCGCCCGTAGGCGGGCGGCGCAATCTCCGAAAATCAACCATTGCGGACGATAACCCCTACTTGGCAGCGTGGGAAGGAAAGCGCGGCCTCCTCGAAGGCAACCTCGCTAGCCAAGGCGGTACCGAGTGTCTCAGCGCGATGCGCACCTTCATTCATTCGGTGTCGCGTCCCCGGATCCGACCGACGTACAATCGCGGACTCGCGAGGACGGAGGTGGAGAACCGGTCGCTCATCCCCGACGCCGGCTCGCTCGATGAACTCGCGGCCGTCGTCCGGGACCGAATCAGGTACTACAATCGGGTGCGTCGTCACTCCTCCTCGGAGACCGGCCACCCCTGAAGATCATCGAGGACTTCTACCGAGAGGGCTGAGCAGCACAATAAACCCGGAGGTCGGGTGTCCAACTTTTGGGGGTCACTTCACCGCCAAGTGGCTGTAGTCGAGTCACGAGGCTTGAGCAACAACCGCTCCGGCTGTTGGCAAGCAGCGCCCTCCCTGTCGATTACCGGTGGAGTCGCATCTCGTGACAAGATCGGCGCCCGGGCACGCTCGCCGTCGAGTTGCTGGGAAAGCTCCCCTCCTTTGAGCGCGTGATCCCGGGCTAACCGTCGTGTGGGCGGGTTTGTCTAGCCTATCGTTCCTCCGGATTCTGCACAAGCTCACCTTCCCGGGGCTCAGCTCCTGCCGAAGGACCCGGCAGACGACGAACCACGCGAGCATTCCGACGATGTCCCGGTAGGTGACCTGGATAGGAACGAAGCCGGCCTGCTCGAGCTTTCTCGTCAGATCTCGCTTCCGGTACCGCCTGAAGTGGCCGAGAGATCGGTCGAAGCGACCGTTGAGCGCCGGCAACGCCGGGACCTAGCGGCAAGATTCCCTCCCGGGCGGAGGGCCGTTCGCATCAGCACCAGCTCTGCGACATAGTCGCGAACTCTCTCCATGGACTGCACGATCTGCTCAAGCACAAGGTCGCGGAGAAAAGGCTTCTTCGCGGGTCGCGCGTCGAGAGCCTGATGGCGCGGCTGCCGACCACGTCCGCCGGGGCCCGGCCTTGCGCGACGATGTCGGGCCCGACGGCCAGATGGTTGACGTAGGCGTACCGGGATCTTCATCCTTAGCGTGCCGTCCGACGGCCCGCCAAAGCGCCCCACGGAGGGACACGAGAGGTCAGATCAACGAATGGAGATCGTCCGAGTAGCTACCCATGGACCCCACCCGGGGTCGGTGGTAGTACGCGTGCGGTGCCCGGCGTGTCGGCAGCGTGCGATGTTCGAAATGGTGGGCCAGGACCAGAGTCTGAGCCGCAGCACCTCAAAGCGACCCGTAGCGGGACAAAGACGGTGCCCTGACCCCGAGTGCCACGCTCACCTGTTCTTCGTGCACTCAGACGGGAAGTTGCTGGTCACATACCCTCCTGAGACCATAGATTTCGATGCCACTGACTTGCCGGACGGAGTGCGGAGTGCGCTGGAGGAAGCGATAAAGTGCCACGCCAACGCCGCCTACGTTGCTGCGGCCATTATGGTCCGCAAGACGCTGGAAGAGCTATGCCTGAATAGGAACGCCGAAGGGAGATTCCTCTGGAATCGACTCCAAGCTCTGCGCGAAGAGGTGATCCTTCCCCCTGAACTCTTCGAGGGGCTCGAAGATGTGGCCCTTCTGGGCAACGACGCTGCGCACGTGGAATCGAGGCACTACGACAACGTCGGCAAGGAAGAGGTAGAGATAGCGCTTGAGTTCGCCAAGCGAGTCCTCCAAGCGGTCTACCAGTCCTCGACCTTGCTCGCCCGGCTCCGGTCGCTCAAGAAGGGCGAGTGAAGCGCCCACCCTTCAAACACAGGGGCTGCCAGCGTCTTGACGGCCCCCCCTTTCCCGGACCTTCACTCGGTGGTGGGGCGTCGTGGCCCGCCACCGCACACCAAGATGACGGGGCCCAGCGGCAGGACATCCCGCGCCACGTCACAGCGTACGCGCCAAACGCAACGCGGTACGCATTCCGGCGACGACGGGTTCTTCGCAAGAATGGCCCGGGACGGGAGCGCGTCAATCCCCCCTATTTTTTGGGGGGGCCGAATACGCTCCCGGCGGAGGTCTCGGCGCGATGGCCCGCCGGAGGGAGACTTGGAAGTGCCTGCGCCGCAGGTGGTGCGGACCGGGCTTCGGGGGCCGCGGGCCTCGGCTTCGCCGGCGTGGCGGGACCCGGAGGGGCCGGCGCCTGCCGCGCGGGTCCGTCGCCGAGGGGGCGGTCGCCGAAGCCGAAGCGGGCGGCGGCTGCGCGGCCCGGAACCTCGGAGATCAACCGGCGGGGAGCCTGCAGAGGCCGAAGGTGGTCTCGTACACGGCGCGGATCTCCGCCGGGTCGAGGGCGCGGCCGAAGAACATGACCTCGTCGATCTCGCCGGTGAACTCCGGGGCGAGTTCGTCGTCCTCGAAGCCCTCCTCGCTGCGGGCTCCGATTCCGGCGAACGCATCGGTCACGTGGATGCTCCCGACGCTGCGGGTCCCCTGCTCCGCCGCGTCGACGTAGAAGGCGAGCCGGCCGCCGTCCCAGGTCATGGCCAGGTGCGTCCACTCGTTCTCGACGAGCCTCGGTCCGTGGATTCGCCTGTCCCGCAGGTTTCGGTCCCTGATGAACCTTCTCCACAGGCCGTTGTGCGTGTCCAGCACCCACGACTCCGCCCAGGGGTGCCCCTTGGCGATGCTCGCCCCGCTGTGCACGGAGGCCGGCCGCGCCTTCGCCCGCACCATAACCGAGAACGGACCCGCCGGGTTCAGGATGGGAGCGTCGGGCAGGCGGCCGATCGCATCAACGCCGTCGAAGGAGAACGCCCCTCCGAACGAGAAGGGTTCCTCGGCGTTCGAGTCCACATGGCCCTTCGCGTAGTCCGCCCCGTTCATGAGCGTCACGTCCAGACCGCCGACGATGTCCGCACCCGTCCCGTCGCCGGTCCACCAGTGCAGCGCCCCGTCCGGGACCCGGACGCAGCCGAGGACCTCGACGACCTGCCGGACCTCGGCCGACCGATCGTCGCGCGCCGTCACCGTCACATCCGCGATGCCGCGGGACAGCGCCTCCACGGTGAGCAGGGTACCGGTGACCATCACCCGCGCCACGGCCGGATCGGACGAGTTCGCCTCGTACGCGAGAGCGCCGCGATCCGGATCGCTGAGGTGCGAGGAGGGTCCGATGTTCACCTAGTCCCCGACGGCGATCGTCTGCGGCGGGATTGCGCTCGTCACGACCGGCTCGCCGTTGGGCGGGCGAACCTCGACCATGTCGCCGCCGCCGCATCCGACTCCCCAGGCCGCAGTTCCGGCGAGCAGGACGACCCGTCCGATCATGGGAACGCCACTGTCGCGACACTACATTAGACTCCCCAGACGAAGCTCTCCACATCGCGTTCGTCCTGTGTGGATAACCCGGCCTCGCGCATGGCGGCGTACCATCGAGTCAGAGCGGCCTTCATCTCATGGAGTGGCGCGCCATAGACTGGCTGCATATATTCCACCCACAACTCCATTTCCCTGCTGGTAACCGCCTCCCTACGCGCCATTACGTCCGCGATCAACACTAGTTTCTTGGCAAACGGCTCGTCGATCGCCGTCTTCGGCTCCGTCCAGCATCGTGGCCCCAGACAGTCGGTATATAGACCAAGTTGCTTCACCTGATCGAGAAGAAGAGTGTGAGTCCCGGATGGATCAGCAGCTAGGCGAAGCGCATCCAAACTGCGGACTCCCTTGGCCACCAAGTCTGGAACAATCCAGGCTGTGTTCTTACTGCGATGTGAGCGGTAGCCCTTCCATGCTCGCTTCCGTACTTCCTGGTCGGGAGCGAGCGCAAGGCCCCGGAGAACGGAGAGCTTACCGCTTTCCTCAATTGATAAGACGGCGATGGATGCAGCAGTCGGAAAACGACCGTTCTCCAAGAGCAGCTTTGCATCCTCCGCCAAACGGCGAGCGTTGCGATTAGCGGCGTTCATCCCGAGCGCAATCTGCGCGGGAGTCAGTCGTCCGCCGAATCCTGGAAGACGAACGGAGTCGGTCGCCGGCTGGTTAACCTCGTCGGCCATTTGTGTCACTATTCGTGCGAAAGAACGAGTGGAAGGACCCGACCGCGTGGGCACTAAGTGCCTGAGGGCTGCGCGGTGCGTGGCGATCCGTCATCGGCGGCCTCTTACTCCAAGCCTACGGAAAGTCGGAAGCGAAGCCGCCGACGGAGCGACAGAACGGATGCGGTCCAACGCATAAGACAATTCGTACGGTGCTGTCGCATCTTCGGCGTATCCCACGGTATTGTCGAGAAGCCGCAGCAACGCGTGCCCCTTCGGCTCATCATCGATCGCCGCGAACCCTCTTGGGTCGTTGTCATCCGCGTAGAGATGGTACATGCCCATGTCCCAGCACGAGAAAGGGACTAGGAATCGTTCGATGATGTCCACCGCTTCCGCAAAGCCCTCTCTCGCCGCTGCCGGCAATGTGGCGAGAGCTTCGCTCACACTCGGTGTCGTAAGCGATCGCTCTTGAGGCCATACGTTCTCGAAGAATGGCCTGATCGCCAATCGTAGTACCGCTGCACAGGTAAGGTCTCCATCATCATGACTACCCGGCCCGTCTTGCATGAACCAAACCACAGCTCGCGCGGACGCCGCGCGTACTTCATCGTCGACGCCGCGCAGCATCTGCTGGAGACCCGTCCCCGATACGGGCGGTGCTTGATTGTCCAAGGAGGCCCTCAACCACGCTAGTACAACGTTAGATGCGAGACTGCATCTAGTATCCCGCGGCAAATCTGGATTCACTGCCTGTTGGACTATACGATCTCCGAGGATCTTCAACACGTCACTTGAAGCGACCCGCCAATCAATGGCCGACCAGAGCTCATCCGCGATAGCGTCGGATCTTCGGAGGGGATCAATCAAGTAACGCTCAGTCCATTCGCGATCCGCGTCCAAGAACCACGATACGTGCTGTAGCAGCCTGCCGCGTACGATGGTTTGACTGCGGCCGGTGACGGTCGCCATAGCATCTCGCATCTGACCCAGGTCGCTACAGGTCTTGAACGGCTCAATTGGAGACTCCGCTTGCTGACAAGCCGCGAGGAACGTATCGACCATCTTCCAGACCGGCGTTGAGGCTGCATCGTTCAGCAGACTCTGCCAAGTCCGGTCCGTATCAGATTTATCAGGGGGGTCCCTCGGCGTCACGTAGATCGAGTCTTCCGCGTCTGTCGCCGTGACCACCACCGGCCAAATCCGCAGCCAGACCCTACGTAGCGACGGTTGCCGGGTGATTTCATGCCTCCAGGCAGCCATCCATTTGGTCACGCCGCGAATGGCAATCGGCAAGATTCCTTCTGGTAGCACTCTCAGGAGTTCCAGCAGTCTGCCTACTTCCTGGGTTGATTCGCCGCGCGTGGCATCATCCCTGCTCGCCGCTTCCGCATGAATCGCGAACAGGTCATCCAGGAGGGAAGGAAAACTGCCGGGGTCAGCCTCCCTTGATTCGAGGTCGGCAACGACAATCTGCACGTTGCCCGGCAATTCCAGCCACGCTCGGGCTCCCATTCGCTGCCCATGGCTTCCGCTAGTACCCGACGATAGGGCACGCTCCAACGCATGTAGGCGATTCAGTCCGGCCAACAAGTCGTAGGACTCGTCCGGCACCGGCGCCTGCCAACTCGAGGTCCGCAAACCGGAGAAAAAGTGCTCGATCGATCTCGCAGCGAATTCAGGAAACTGCCGGAGTCCCGTCTCCAACCATGACTCCGCATCGGTGGACAATCCAGCACCAGCCTCCTTAATCCTCCGCAATTCGCGCACGGCCCACCAGGTCCGCGCAGCGGTTACCTCTTCTTCGCCAGCCTGTAAGGTATCAGCGACCAATTCAGCTGGCGGCAGACGATAAAGTCTCTCCGAGACGTGTATTCTGGTCTCGTCATCGAGGCAGGCGAAGCGTCTTGCGCGTAAGTCTGCAATTTCAGGTGATTCCCAAGAAAACCAGAAGTGGCGATCCGAGAGTTCCAAAAGAAAGGCCCCAATAGCCGCGCTGGGGACAGAAGAGGAAATCTGCGCGGTCGCAGCCCACAACCGAACATGAATTGGAGATGACCATGACTGCCAACTGTTGACGAAGCGCCGCGCGGCGATAACGTCAAGTTCTGCCACGCGAATAACGACGGCGTGAAGGAGCTTCGTAACGGGAGCCAAGCCTCTGCTGAGCCGGTCGGGCTCCGTCGGCTCGGATCGGAGATCCTGCTGTTGATAGGCAACCCGATGTATGCTACCCATGCGCCAGTCGTGACCTTCTCCAGCCCAACCAAGCCGGCGGGCCATGTCCAGTCCGCGGTGTAGGGCCGCATCCAAACTGTTGGCCAAAGCAGTCAGAAACGCGACATCACTGATACTCGCAAGATCCAAGCATCTCAGATCCAAGAGTCGGCCACTCGTGAGGCGGGCCGACACGAGATCGTCCGGGCACTGCGGATGCGCCGGATTGCCTGCCGGACGAGACACTGTCAAGCATGGCGTAACGAGAGCGGTGATTTCCTCAACAGCGCCGCCGGATCGGTCACCCCCCTTGAGCCGAGCGCTGATGCGAGCTTGCCGGGCAAGATGATGCCGTTGCACCTTCGGTGGTTCGCGAACCCAACTCTCTTCGATGAGACGCCAAGCGGTCGTCCACGGCTCGGTGAGCGCGGGCCCCCGACCGCTGTTGAGCAGGTGTGCCACCGCCAGGCGTTCAGCGCGATGTTCGGGGGCGAGCTCGCACGCCCACTCGACAGTTTCCGGTTCCATGAGGCGATTACGCAGGAAATCAACGACCGGCCATAGTGCCGCTCGGTCACCAGCTGCGAGTGAGGCGAAGTTCGGCATCATGGCCCTTCGTTTAGACCTTTCTCCTTGCAGACTCGCGTGATTGCGTTGAGCCAGCCGAAGTCGGCACCGGCATCGGACGCTACCCGGGACAAGCGTTGCCGCTCCTCTGGGCTTCCTCTCCGAAACAAGTGCTCGAAGAGATCTCGATTCGAAGCGCCTGAATCAGCCCAACCCGTCTCGACGAGTCGCCGGATCTCTGCATCCACAGTGCTCTGCTCCCCGGCAATGACCGAGAGGTTTGCCCACCGTTCGATCGTCTGGTGTAGGGCGGCATGACAGTTAGCCGGATTATACGGAATCGGCTCGATACCGCGCGCCGTCCAATCTTCCAGTGCAACACGGTCGTGCTCGTCGGCGTCAAGAAACGCATAGCGTTCCCGGATGTCTCCGAACCGGGTCGCATCGGCCGCCACGGCATTTAAGAGCGTCTGCATTGGCGGGTCGTTGGCACTATAGCCAACCAAGACGAGGTGAAAAATCCGAGCAGCGTCATAAATAAAATCTGGTACGACCGTACGTCGCACATAGAAATCTGCAAAATCCTGCTCTGTCAGTACAAGTTCGGAGGCTTGGTCGCCACCTTCGCTGAGCACCCCGTGGATGTGAAGCACGCCCGCAAACTCGGCTTGAGCACGGGGGCGCGGTATGGCCCCCAACGAATGAGTCTCACGTCGGGACCAGCAATCGTGGTATGCTATGTCGAGCAATCGATCAAAATTCGTCGTGACGATGGCGGCGGCAGGCCCTCGGTCGGCCAGGCGGATAAGGTTGTGATGGATGGGCTGCGGCGTGGCGTTCCTTCCCCGAAAGATCTCCTCTACCGTTGCCCGAACGCGGCTACGTTTGCTATTGTGGTGATCCAACCGGCGTTCCAGCATCCCAAGCACTACATCGTATTCACGCCGTTGGAAGCGCCTGACCTCAGCCGTTTGACCATCGGTCAGGTCCGAGCAATCAAGTGCTGCGCACTCGCAGGGCTCCCGGGGCCTGCAGCCACAAGAATCGATTTCTTTCAGGATCTCGTGAACGCTTCGGTCCAGTGCCCTATATACTTTTTTTGTGAGTTCGCGGAACATTGGCAGCCCGGCGGACTTGGAGACGCCGGCACCAGACAGGAAGAGCACCTCGCCCCGTCCATGCGCCAGCAACAGCCGTTCCGGAATTTTCGGTAGCCCATCGTCGAGAGACAACCAGCGATCAGTGGTAGCGGTTGTCATTCTGTTCGTCCTCCTAGCCCCAAACAAGGGTGCTTTCGCCGGGGCCTGTAAATAGGTATCGGAGAGGCCTATCCTAGTTGTCGTTGGGCCAGTCGGCGTGTATCGCCGGACCCAACCAGGAGGCCTTTCCGGTGAACGGAATATCGCCCGACCGGAGCAGAAGGAACAGTACCCAGCGGAGGCGTGTCGTGGGGTCGCGGCGCTGCGGGGCGGGACGTCGGCGGGCGACGGCGCGGCGGATGTTCGCGGAGGGCGGGCTCCGCTACGAGATCGGGGGGCGGACGAGCGCGAGGAGCTGCGGGGGGATCGGCGCCGAGCAGCCTGTGCACGCCTTGATAGAGGTTCCTAGCCGGAAGGCCGAAGAGGCTGGCGATCCACTCCTGAACGCTCGAGGCGAGGAGGCTCAGGACCAGTGCGCCTCGGGAGCGATCCGTGGTCACGCCTCCGATCCTCGCTTGTGTGATCGCCGGTCTTGTACGGGTACCCATATCGTAAACCCGCACGAGCCGCTCGCAGAGGCGGGATTCCGAGCCGTCAGGAGGCTCGCCGCCCTGTAGCGCGAACTCGACCGGCGCCCTAAGAACAAGGCCGCTGTTCGATATCGTCGTGTGGGCGTGGATCTCGTGGCAGCCCTCGGGTCGGGAAGGATAGCTTGCCGAGGGTGACCTCTCCCTCCAAGCCAGCTTCCTCGAGGCTGTCGCGCATCGCCTCGGCGTGCTCGATCAAGAGCTGCAAGCCTTCCGGCAACGGGCCTGGCCGGAAGGAGAACGTCCAGTCTCCGCGCCGATCCTCGGAGGTAAGCGTGAAGCCGCCATCGCCCTCCTCCGTGATGCGGGCGTGGGGAAACTGCTCTTGGAGAATGAGGGCCTGCTGCCGCAAGGGGCCTTGCAGCCCGGCCGGGATTCTCGTACTCACGGTACGCTCCACCTGTTGCGTCCGAGGCTGCGACCTCGAACATGTTGGACTTCGGGTGCCGCCGGTTTCAGCCGGGGACCTTCTTTCATTCCCGCCAACGTCGCGTCAAGCGGGTGGTGCGTGTAGTTCGTCCGTCCCTCGGAGATCACTCGTCCGGAACCAGGTCCAACAATCCGGAAACCGTGTCCACCAACTCCCGAGCGAACCGGTCGGTCAGGGCGATCTCCATACGGTCTAGCCCGTGTGAGTGCTTGTCGTACTGAACGAAGGACATGACGACCGATGGGATCACCGCGACCGCACAAGCCCGAAAGGCCCGCGCCGCCTCGGTCGGATCCATATCGCACCAGAGGTCGTGGAAATCGGAATCGGGAGTCCCGAGGCCGTCGGATCCGTCCGGTGCTTGGGTATAGAGAGCGAGGTCAAGCTCGATCTCGATCAGCCGATGCACGACGTCCGCAACGCGCGCGCGGGCCTCTCCCGCACGCATGATGTTACCCGGCTCGACCTTCCCCCAACGCCGACTCTCGAGTTCCATCGGGGCGACAACCCGCAAATAATCTCGAAACGCCTCACGATATAAGAGGTCAACCATGGAACGCTTCCCATTCCGCGACGTCAAGAACATACGCCGGCCCAAGCCGAGTGAGTACCGGAAGGGCAACCCATGTCGTCCAACGCTGGTACGGTGCGGCGTCGCTTACGCACCATAGCTCGGGCCGAGGGGCATGATGCATTCATCCGTACTTTCTGCGGTACACCTCGCGAAAATCTGCGTCTTGGCAGATGCACCTTTCCCCGGGAGGTTTTGCTGCCGGATACACTTGGAACCGTTCCTGAGGCTGCAGCACGTCGTACTGAGTGACGACACTGTCCACGCGTCCGCTCAGGCCCATCCGTACGCCGGCGGCGGCGAGCAGCACGCCGGCCAGCGCCGACTGGTGGGCCAATGGCACATGGACCTCGTTCGCCGGCCTCCCAGGCTCACTCAACGGGATCACGGCACCGCCGCAAAAGCCCTCCGTGTAGAGGGCCCGTAACGGCCGACCCTCGAACGGCAGGAGCTTTTCAAGCGGCAAATCGCGTGCCGCGGCAATCGCCACCAGCAGGTCCCGGGGAGCACCTTCATTCTTGTATAGCAGCGTGCGAACCTGCATTAGTTGGTCCGGCACACCGAAGGACTCCGCGATGATCTCATCCTCGTTCTTCCGCTTGCCGTTCGGCAGGTACAGGCAGCTAACGCAAGCGCCTTCGAGGAAGTCGTGGCAGGAAACACCCAGGTCACCCGGCTGGGTCCACGCGTTGGCCACCCGGCGGGGCAATGATGCCTGCGCAGCACAACGGTCTTTCGCCGAGTCGAGCGCCAGCAGGAGGTTGTCGACCTTGTGATCCTTCTCGTGCAAGAACTCGGCAATGGTGCACGCGTGGCCGCTAGCGGTGAGCTTGCCACTGAATCCCCCGGCGACGAAGGGGGCCTTTAGCCTCTCTTCGTCGTCACGTTCGGCCAGTACGTACCGTTGCAGGTTGCCCAGGTCCACCGATTCGTGGTCGACGATCTCGATCGACCCATCCACCGCGGTGCGGGACAACGCCCATGCGGCGGCGTTGCCGATGGCGCCGGCCCCGGCCAACACCAAGCTTCCGACGCTGCCCCCTACGTCCCCATTTTCTAGATGCCCTTCTCCGGCATCGGGAACGGCGACCTCGCAGTCGCCGTCCAGTTCCGTCCCGGGCAGGAACACGGCTCTGAAGACGTCGGCCGCTGCCAGACACGCCGCCAACCCCGCTCCGAACGGGTTGTTGCTTGCCCCGCACCCTTGAGGGCCATGTGTTGACAGCCTCGCAGTCCAACCTTCGCATCCCGCGAAAACGGTCCGAGTCGCCTTCCAGCATGGCTGAGCTGTCCCGATGACCGTCTCAATGGTCGCCTCCCCCGACAGATCGATCCGCGGATTGATTCGCCGTGCCAACGCACCGATCTCGTTCGCAACCCCGCCAGCGCCCTCCTCGTGAATCATGATCGACGGATAGAGCCGGGCCAGAAGGCGAACCAGAAGATCAGCCATGGCCCGACCCTCATCGCCGGCGGCGTCCGGCCCGATCGTCACCCCGATGCAAACGTCCTCCAGCCGCGACGCCAATCGCTCCTCGTCGAGCCCGGATATGACTTGAGAGACGGCGACGGCATTGCGTTGAAAATAGTCCGGAATCGCCATGCGTCAGTCCTCCAGGCGCAGGACACGCCGTGCGTCGATTGGTGCGATCCTCTGCCACCCCTCGTTCGACAAGCGGTACAGTGCGGTCCGAGGACCTCGAACGCCGTACCGTGCGAAATCGGGCACCACGAGCGATAAACCCCCAAGCGTCGTCACCATGGGGTAGGCGTCGTCGGTATCCGAGTGAAAGGCTTCCCGAGGGTGTGAGTGTACCTGTATGGCAAGCCGTTCGGCGTTCTCATACAGCCACACGTTCAGGCGATGAAGCTCGTCCGCATCGACGCGGACGCACAGCCCGCCAGCAAGGCTAGAGGCAATCTGTCTTGGGCTGTGGGACGTCCTCACGAGCAGGCGATCATCGCGGACGACTCCGCTCCAAAGTATGAAGCGCTCGTACCCGTCGAGTCCGGCTTCGCGTAAATGCTGGTCCGTCACGTCACACAACTCCGCCGGGACAACGAACTCACGAATGGATTCGAACGTGCTCATTCCGGTGCAATGACCATTCGGAACCGGATGTGGAATTGCACGTCAAATCCCTCGATGGTCTCCAAGCCGTATTTGGAGATGATGCCGACAAGCCGAACAAGACGACCCGCGCCGGCCGTCCGGTGCGACTCCCAGGGATCGCCGGTGTGGGCAGGGTGTTCGTGGTACTCTCGCACGCCGGCTATACACAGAAAGGGGATGTCATCGTCGCCGTGGGCTTGCATGAGCGTTTGCAGCTGCACCGCCACTGCTGCTTGCGCGCCACCTTGCGCCAGCGCCTGCGCGATTTCTGGCGGTAGCGCCTGCTCGACGCCCGGCGGCAGTGGCTGCGACGCCGCTTCCTCGGCGTTCGGCGTTGGCGGCATTCGCGGCAACGGCGTCGGCAGCTGCGACCACGTGTAGGGCTCACGCGTCAACGGGTGCACGAGGCGAACGGACGGTGGGGCCACATCGTAGTTCGAGTAGTCGAACCGGACCCCACAGAGCATCGAGATGGGTTGAGTCTTGGCGGTGGCCAGAACGATCAGCGCATGGGGGAATTCGGCGTCGGCTAGAAACCAGCCCCGTCGTCCGTATTCGGCCGCCTGCGAGCGGAACTCAGCTATCTCCCTGTCGAACTTCCGACGAGAAACAGCCGGATCGACGAACTGTGGCTCAGACACAGCTTCCGCCAACGCCAGCCGTGAGGTTCAAAAACAGCTTGGCACCTTCCTTGATGTCCAACTCACGGACCGTCTTGCCGAGGTCAAGAACCTGGCCGGTCTCGTCCCGCAGCTCCCACTGCTCCGCGGGCTGTCCAGAGTTGCCCGATTGGTCCAAGGCAGTGTCAACCGCCTCGGCGATCGGTTCGTCCAGATCGACCTTGATCACTTCCGGTTTGCCGTTGACCACGACCGTGATCTGAAAATCCTTGTTGCTCACCGCCACCTCCTGTTCACGATGTCCATGATGAACCGTGGGGATGATGGGCACGAATCGTCGCGCTTGTCAACTTTCCGAGATCCAGGGCCCCATCCGACACGGTGCCTGGCGCGCTTCCGGCAAACACCTGTACGTCCCATCGCCACGCATCGCGTTGCCATCACGTCGAGCCGCACGGTGCTGCGAAAGGCATCCTCGACCCCACCGCGCGGGCACCGCTCGGAGGATGGTCACAGGGAACCCTTCCTTCACCTTTCGGATCGGATCTTCAACGACGAGATGGAAACCTCGTTGCGACGAACGCGTCGCCGGCGTCGGGCACCGCCCCGCCCTTGAGGTGTACCGGTCGTGCCTCGGTCGACCGCCGACCGAGTGCCGGGGGGCTGGCCGGGTATCGGCAACACCCCGTACTCTCATTTTGCGTTTCGACGGAGGAGAATGATCATGTCCCAAGCGATCTCGTTCGACGTCAGGTTCGTTCCTGCGGGCACCGGGTCTGCTGTTTGGGATGATCCTCACGTGGATCAGCTCATTCGCAGATTCATGCCCCACGACCGCGACCACGGACCGATGCTTGGCGTCCTACACATGGGTGCCGCTCGCCCAACCCCGGGGGTCCTGCGGAACCTGGTGGTGACCGTTGGTGAGGACGTGAAAGCTGGGCGATACGGCAGATGCTTCTCGCTATTCATTTCTAGTGAAGACGAGGACACCCGAAGCGTGATTGGCGACGTCGCCGCGTCACGAAACGTCGCGCTGTTCGTCTGCTCCTCCTTTGACGACATCGAGGACGCAGAACCCGTCGGTGCGCTTACTGCTAGGGATCGTGAAACCCTGACCTTGGTTTTGGAAGCCGGCGGGACCGCTACTGCCCTCAGCTTTGCCGAGCAGGTGAGTATCGAGAAAACGGCAGCGGGAAACCGCTTGGCCTCGCTGCATAAGAAGGGGTATCTGCAACGCGTAGAGCGGCCGCATCCTGCGGGCGACCTCTTCGTCGACCCTCGCTCGGTTGGACGGGGGAAGGTCGGAGCGGACCGGTAGACCGGTCGGTGTCAGGCTCAGCGTCGACTCGACCGGTTTCCGTCACTCTCAGGTGACTCCGAGACAGGCCACCAAGCTCAGAACTGACCATCGCGCCCTCGCGGACGACCAACCCTCCGGGCGCCACCCGAGCCGGGTAGCCCACCGCATACGATCCCGAAGAGACGCCCAGCGCCGCCGGGAAGCCGACGGTGTTTTCGAGCACCAGTCCGTGGAGCAGCGCCGGGAAACCGAGCCCTGAGAGATCAACCGGCCGGGAGCTTGCAGAGGCCGAAGGTGGTCTCGAACACGTCGCGGATCTCCGTCGGGTCGAGGGCGCGGCCGAAGAACATGACTTCGTCGATCTCGTCGGTGAACTCCAGGGCGAGTTCGTCGTCATCGAAGCCCTCCTCGCTGCGGGCTCCGATTCCGGCGAACGCGTCGGTCACGTGGATGCTCCCGGCGCTGCGGGTCCCCTGCTCCGCCGCGTCGACGTAGAAGGCGAGCCGGTCGCCGTCCCAGGTCATGGCCAGGTGCGTCCACTCGTTCTCGACGAGCCTCGGTCCGTGGATTCGCCTGTCCCGCAGGTTCCGGTCCCTGATGAACCCTCTCCACAGGCCGTTGTGCGTGTCCAGCACCCACGACTCCGCCCAGGGGTGCCCCTTGGCGATGATCGCCCCGCTGTGCACGGAGGCCGGCCGCGGCTTCGCCCACGCCATGACCGAGAACGGACCCGTCGGGTTCAGTGTGGGAGCGTCGGGCAGGCGGCCGATCGCATCCAGGCCGTCAAAGGAGAACGCCTCTCCAAACGAGAAGGGCTCCCCGGCGTTCGAGTCCACATGGCCTTTGGCGTAGGTCGCCCCGTTCATGAGGGTCACGTCCAGGCCGCCGACGATGTCCGTACCCGTCCGTCGCCGGTCCACCAATGCAGGACGCCCTCCGGGATCGAGACACATCTGAAGATCGAACTCGGGCGCAGGCACCGCGAGACAGCCGTCTCGATGGGCGTCGCCAACAGCACGGTGAGCGACTACGCGGGCCGGAAGTTCGCGGTGGCGGACGGACGCACCGGCGCGGCCGGGGAACGCTGGAAGATCACTGTGACGAGCGCAGCCGCGCCAGACGATAACGAAGGACGCTTCGGGATTACGGTTCAACGGGATCCAGCACGCCGAGCACCCACGTTATGGGTTCCCGCGTTTGATGCGCGATGACGAATGAACCCGACTCCCGCTGGATCGCCGGGAAGAGGTATCGGGCTGTCGTACCGTGAATCGGATCGACGACTACGTAGTCGGTGGACCGCACGGCGCGAAGCACTGAGTCGGGATCGCTTAACGGATACATCCGCACGCGCCGGTCAGACAGCGCGCTGAAAAGGCGCGGCTTGCGTACGGTTACGATGGCGTCGGCCGGCGTGCTGTCCCGGACCCAAGCCGTGGCCTCGAAGAAGTTCCTCCATGCGGGGTGATAGCCGGCGTGGTGATCTCCAGCGGAATAGCGGCGGAGCATGTCCAGGTTGGCCGGAGCGCGGGCGGCCGCCGACACCAACGCCACGGTCGTGAGGACGGCGGCTACCGCAATTGGGGCCGAGGCCGGCCGGGTCAGACGACGCACGCGTCGCGCCATCCAGGCGGCCGCATCCATCCCGTAGATCAGGACCAGGGGCAGAATCGGCAACAGGTAGCGCACGTCGTTCACGCTCTCCTGGAAAAGCAGAATGGCCAGACAGTAAAGGACAAAGTAGAACTCCGCGGCCGTAGGGCGCCGGAACGCTCGCACGAGACCGACGAGCGCGAGACTGCACAGAATCAGACCGGCGGCGGCGACCAGGGCATGGGCGGCCCAAGTGCTGTCGGAGCCCACGAGCGCGCGCGGCATCTCCCGTGACGCGTAGAACCAGATGTTGGTGAGAAAGCGCTCCGCAAACCCCGCCAAGTCGAGATACCCGGCTTCCGGCACGTACACGCTCACCTGGCGGAACTGCTCGAAGTAGGGGCTTGCACTGCCGGCGGCGAACTGGTTGCGCACGAGCCACGGGATCGTCAGCCCGCTCCCCGCGGCGCCATAGATCAGAAACCGCCGCCACTCCCGGCGGGTCAGGTATGACAGCGACGCCCCCACAAGCAGGAGCGCCCCGATGGAGCGTAGGTAGAAACATGCGACGGAAGCCAGCAGTCCGAGGACGAAGGGCCATCCGATCCGCTCCCGCTCGCCGTCCTCCCTCAGCTGCCAGAGGGCCAGCAACGTGAACACCAGGAACGGCGCCTCGCTCAGCATCCAACGGGAGTAGTCGATGAGGCCCGGGTTCACCGCGAACGGCAGAGCGAGGCAGAGCCACGGAACGGATTCATGTCGGCGCCGAACGTAGAGGCAGAAGATCAGCACGGTAGCCGCGGTGAACAGCACCGACAGCAACTTCAGCGCCACAAAATTCCGCCCGAACAGGGCCACCGCCGGTGCAAGCAGAACGGGGTATCCGGGCGGGTAGTGGGTGTGGACGGCAGGCGGACCGGGCTCGATCGACAGCGCATAGCCGTCCCCCTGCTTCAGCACGCTCTCGGCCAGGAGGACGTAGGTGGCGCTGTCGCCGCCCGTATGGATCTTGGGGTCAAACAGTATCGCGCAGAGAATCAGATGCAGCACGACAAGCGCCACCACCGTTCGACCCGTTCCAGCACCGAGCGGAGCTGCCGATCGCGTGGCGGCCGAGCTTGCGGCGGTCATCGCGCCTCGGCGGGGGCGTCGGGGGCTCCGCCTTCGGCACCTCCTCGTCGCCGGGCATACACGATCATCTTGGTACGGGGGTCGAAGCGGAAGCGGCGGCGGGAAAGGCCCGACCAGCGCACGAGTTTCTCGAAAAGGGCGCCGATCACCGGAAAGGCGAGTCGCATCCTGGCCGCCAGAAAATCCAACTGAATCGTGAGTCCGTAGGATTCGATTCGCAGGACATCGAAACCGGCACGTTCCAAGGCGGCGCCGAGCGTCCGCCGGTTGAAGAAGTACAAGTGCTCTCTCGTCCTCCGGAAGTCCTCGAGTCGCTTACCGATCAAACGGGACACGAGCGAATCGGAGTCCATCGTGGAAACGACGAACACTCCACCGGGATTGGTAACGGCGGCGACCTTGTCCAGGGCGTCGAAGGGTTGCGGCAGGTGTTCTATCACGTCGAGCATCGCAACCGCGTCGAAGCGCCCTCCTTCGTACGCCATGAAGTCCCCGCAAAAGACGGGGAACTGGTACTTGGAGGCTATCCAGTCTGCGGCAGCGGGGTTGTACTCAACCCCTTCGACGTCGAATCCGCGGTCGTGCGCGACATCGAGCAGGTATCCGAGACCGCACCCGATGTCGAGGAACCTCCGACGCGAAGCACCCGAAACCGGCCTCGCATCGGCGAGGCGATCAACGAGGCGCTGGTGGTCCAACTGCTTGATGAAGCGCTCGGAAAAGTAATCGTAGTATCCGTAGAGCGTGTCGTTATCCGCATCGAAAAAGTCCGGGTTACGGAAATAGTCGACGCTGTAGATTTCCTTCAGTTCAGCTTCGGATGGCCTCGGCGTCAGCCACATGAACGTGCAGCTCCTGCAGCGCAGAATCTGGTGCGGCCCGAAATCGTACCTGACCGCAACGGACGTCGCGCCGCAGAATTCGCAGACATCCACCGCCGCCTCGTGGGCAGTCGAATCTCTCACGACGAGGCCGCGCCCGCCGCCTGCGGAAACGGAGGCGGCGGTGGAATCGTCTTCGGGGTCCGGAGACGCCGTGAAGGAGGTGTCGGGGCTCATGGTTCCGCGAACTTATCGCCCCCGGGACCGCTCCCGCATCCGTCGGGGATTACAGAGGCCAGAGGTGGTGCTATCGAACGCCGACCGCATCTCCCCCTCCTCAACGTTTGGCAGCTTTTCGCTTGCAGCGTAGCTTTGTCGTTCGAATCCCCAAACCGGTACACGTTCCCCGCCCGCAACTCGGCCGGCGGCTCAGGCCGCAGCGGTATTCCAGCGAACCCGCCGGGTTTGCCGTTTCCGCGTATTTTGGGCGCGGAAGTTGTGCGAGAAAGGACCAATCAGTGGCACCCGTGCGTGCTCCACGAGTCGCCGCTCCAGACGACACCGTCCCGGAGGGCGGGGGACGTGCCGGGCTGCTCGCGTCATCCGTCCGGGCGCTTCACCGCCGACTGCCTCGCCTCGTGGGCGGAGCCAGGCGAATCGTGTACCGAACCCCGCTGTTACGGAACGTGATGCTACCGACGTATCCGTATTGGGTGGATCCAGGCGTACTGGCGGCCATGTTGGGCCTTATCGATGCCACGCGACGGACCGGAGCCGCCGTCGTCGAGATCGGCGTCGGCCGCGGAGACAGCTCCGTGTTCATTCTCGAACATCTCTCGACGACCCGGGATCCGCGCGACCTGGTTCTCGTGGACACGTTCGGCGGCTTCACCCCGGAGAGCATCGCGCATGAGACCGGCGAGCGGCGCAAGACGACATCGGAAATCTCCGATTACTCGTACCTGGACGACCGGGTGTACGAACACGGCCTCAAGCGCCTCGGCTATTCGAACTACCGCATCGTCAAAGGCGACTGCGCGAAGGTGAATTGGGCCGACGTCACGGGTCCGGTCGGCGCGGTCCTGCTGGACGTGGATCTCTACCTGCCAACTCGGCAGGTGCTCGATGCGATCTGGCCCCTCGTCGTCCCCGGCGGCGGGTTGGTCCTCGATGACTGCATCGAACCGAGCTGGGCGGACGGCGCCCTCCAGGCGTACACCGAATTCACGGACCGCCATGCGTTGCCGTTCGTCAGAGTCGGGCGTAGCGGCGGGCTCATCGTCAAGCAGTCCGACGAGCCATGACGACTCCCCCGCGAATCCTGATCGTGATCGGGACCCGCCCGGAAGCGATCAAGATGGCGCCGGTGTATGAGGCCCTCCGCCGCCTCGAGCCGGGGATCGAGACGCAGATCGCCGTGAGCGGACAGCACCTCGATCTCCTGGAGCCGGCGCTCGATATCTTCGGTCTGGACCCGGACTACCGGCTGAACGTTATGCGGGATGGTCAGACGGTGGGGGATGTCGTGAGCCGCGTCCTCCGCGGCCTTCGCGATATCCTGCGCGAGGCCGCGCCCGACGTCGTGCTCGTGCAGGGGGACACGGCCACCGTCTTCGCCGCTTCGCTCGCCGCCTTTCTCGAACAGGTGAGGGTCGGCCATGTGGAGGCCGGGCTCCGGAGCCACGATCGGCACGCGCCCTTCCCGGAGGAGATACTGCGCCGGCTCACGGATGTCGTGGCGGAATATCACTTCGCCCCCACGCCCCGGGCCCGCGACGAGTTGCTCCGCGAGAACACCTCGCCGGACAGCGTGTTCGTCACCGGCAACACCGTGGTCGATGCCCTGCTCTCCGTCGCCCGGCTCAAGCGTCCGGCGAGCGATCCCGATCTGGCGAAGGTCCTGTCGCGCGTGCGGCGGGGCGAGGGGCGGCTCGTCCTGCTGACCGCGCACCGGCGCGAGGCGTTCGGAGCCCCCCTCCAGGACATCTTCAGGGCCGTTCGCGACGTGGCCGATGCGCATCCCGATGTGTGCGTGCTCTATCCGGTCCACCCCAACCCGAACGTCGTCGCGCCGGCGCGCGAGTTGCTGGGGGACCATCCGCGCGTCCGTCTCATTCAACCGCTGGATTATCCGGACCTCGTGGCGGCGCTCGAATCCGCAGCGCTGGTGATGACCGATTCCGGGGGGATTCAGGAGGAGGCTCCGACGTTCGCCGCGCCGGTTCTCGTCCTGCGCGATGTCACCGAACGTCCCGAAGGAGTGGAGGCGGGAGCTGCGGAACTCGTCGGAACGGACCGACGGCTCATCGTGGAACGGGCTGGCCTTGCGCTGTCTCCCGAACCCGGCCTTGTGTCGCCGCGAAACCCCTACGGGGACGGGCGTGCCGGGGAGCGAATCGCGGATATCCTCTCGGCGGACCTGCTCGGCCGGGAGCGGCGAATGGAGGACTGGTCGGCATGAACATTCTCATGCACACCGTCTACTACGCGCCCGAGATCGGAGGCCTGGAGAGCCATGTGCACTTCCTGTGCCGAGCCCTCGCCGCGCGGGGACACACGGTGCGCGTCGTGACCTCCGCTTCCCTGCCCGGGCTTCCGTCCCTCGAGACGGTTGACGGGGTGAACATCCGCAGGACGTGGCTTCCGGCCCGGAACACCGGGGGCTGGGCGGCACACGCCATCGGATCACTGCCGAGTTTCATCGAATGGGCCCGGGAGGCGGACATCCTCCACGCGCAGGATATCGCGGCTGTCCTGCCCTGCCTCGTGGCGCGCGGCACGAGCGAGACCCCGATCGTCACCACCTATCACACGAGCCATTTCCTTCGGCGTGCGGATTCACGCTTCTGGCGCCCGGTTTTCCGCGGCTTCCTGCGGGCGGCGGACCACAACCTCGCGGCGAGCCGCGAGATCGCGGGCGTCGGCGAGGCGATCGCCCCCGGGGTGCACGTGGAGCCGCTCACGAACGGGGTGGACACCGAGACCTTCCGGCATACTCCGTCTCCGGACTCGAACCAAGGGGCGGGCCGACCCTTCCGCCTGATCGCCCCGCGGCGCCTCTTCGAGAAGAACGGCGTGGAGTACTTCGTGCGGGCGCTGCCGCTTATCGCCGAGCATGCCGATGTCGAAGCGCTCATCGTCGGCGATGGCCCCGAGCGGGACCGGCTCGAGGTGCTGGCGCGGGAACTCGGTGTATCGGAGTGCGCGAGGTTCCTCGGAGCACGCCCGCATGCGGAGATGCCCGGACTGCTGTCCTCGTGCGACCTCGCCGTCTTCCCTTCCCTGATGGAGGCCACCTCCGTGGCCGCCCTGGAGGCGATGGCCTGTGAACTCCCGGTGGCGGCGACGAATGTGGGCGGCCTTCCGGAGATCGTCGACGCCGACGTGGGAGGACTATGCGAGCCCGCCGACCCGGCGAGTCTGGCGCGGCTGATCACAAGGCTGCTCACGAGTGGCCTGCTGCTCGACCTGGGGGCCGAGGCGCGACGACGGGTGGTCTCGCAGTGGAGCAACGAACGTCTGACGGACCGCCACGAACAGATTTATGCGGAACTCCTCTTCGAGCGCGCGCGCCAAAACTGAACGCCGTTGGCGAAGAGCAGGGCAAGCAGCACTGCGATTCCCAACCGAAACGACCACCCCAGCAGGCGGGATTCGTAGTACATCTCCACTTCTCCCCGTCCAGCCGGCACCGGCACTGCCCGCAGCGTGTGGTATGCGCGCATGACCGGCACGCTCTCTCCGTTCACACGGGCCTTCCACGCAGGATACCAGTTGTCCGAAACCGCAAGGAGGGCGGGCCGCTCGGAGAATACCTCGAGCCGAAGCCGGTCCGGTCCGCGCTCCAGCCACTTCACGTCCCCCCCGACGGGCCCTCCGTGGAGCTCCAGAGGCGCCGGCTCGGCCAGGACCACTTCCCTCTCCGGGTCGAAGTCCGGCGACAGCATGTAGGATACCGCCTCCTCGTCGGTCTTGAGGACGGCGGAGCCCACGAGGCGGGCCCGAGGCAATCCGGCATCCTCGAAGACGGACTCCAGCGTCCGGCCGTCCGGCGTCTGCGTGCGGCTGACGACCGATCCGGCGGGAGATCGCCCCATGGCGAGATCCGGCCAAAGGATGTAGCGCACGTTGAGCAGGGCCCGGATCTGGCCGGACTGTATGAGATTGAGAGGAAGCCCGGAACCGGCCATCCCGATCAGTTCACGGTATCGGGCGAGGTCGTTCGGGTGATGGCCGGCTGCCAGTTCGATCCCGCTCAAGGCGGGATGGAGGTCCTGTCCCGCCCTCCGCAGGGACAGCATGCGATATGGTTCCTCGTTTCCCCTCTCGCGTTCCACCACGGCCCGGATGTTCGCATCCGGGGCGGCCCATTCGTGGAAGTCCATCGTCTGAACGAATATCCGGTCCACCCGCAGCGCGTCGGTGGCCACCAAGGCGACGAGTGCGACGAACAGCACGGTCGGGCCGAGGCGGGACGTGCGGTAGGCCCACGCCAGGATCGCGAGCACTACCGCCAGCACGAACGCCAGCCAGGCCCCGGCTGTGATATGTGGCACGGCTCCAACCAGGGCGGCCTGGCGCCCTTCGTCGATTCCGAAGACGGTCGTCCATGTGGACGTCAAGCGCCCGACGGAGGCGAGCAGCGCCAGGACCCCCAGGATGGCGGCGCCCCAGAGGAGTACGCCCTCCGGCTTTCCGGACGTCGACACCTCGGGCCGACTGCCGCGAAGACGGTCGACACCCAGGGCGGCCAGCGTCGCCACGGAGAATGCGAACAGGAACATCGCCGTTGACGGAGCTCTGAACAGTCGGATGCCTGGCACGACTTCGTAGGCGATGCGCCACACCGGCGTATGCGCGCCGAGCGCGAACAGGAGCACGACACCGGCCAGGCCCCCGAAGAACCAGCGCGTGCCCCGTCTGGCGCCGCCGGCAAAGGACACCGCCGCAAGCAGGATAAGCACCAATCCCGCGTACTCGGAATTGAGCTTGAACGGATTTCGGCCCCAATAAGTGCCCGCGGCCCACGCAGCGGACCCGTCCACGCTGTTGCCGACGAACTGCGGAATCACGAGCGAGAGAACTTCCTCCGGGTGGAGCGACCACGAACTCGACCACGCCTCACCGCCCTCGCCCGCGAGTTCACCCGATGTGGCCGTGCGCCGGGAAAACTCGGCGACGTGGTCGACGGCGGGAATGAGTTGTCCTCCCGCGATGACCGCGCCCACGACCGAGGCAAGCAGGAAGAGCCCGAATCGGCCAAGCGCCCGGCGGCCCCGTGCACCGGATAAGCCTCTCGTCGTGTCGGAGTTCTCCCCGTCGCGGGTCGTCGTCCGCCGCAGGAGGCGGACTGTCCTGAAGATTGCGAACGCTCCGGTGGCCCCGAACAGGAAATACGCCAACTGGAAGTGCGGTGTCAGGATGACCGCCGCCACCACGAGCGCGATGCCGGTGAACGAACTCAACTTGGGGCGGAGGAAATGGCGTTCCGTACAGAGAAACAGAAGGGGTGCCAGGGCAGTCACGAACAACTTCCCGTCCTGACCGCCGTAGACGAGACTCACCATCACGGGGGCCAGCATGTAACCGACGCCGGACACTAAAGCCGCACTCCGTGAAACACCGAGGGCCCGGGACCACCCGAACATGAAGAACCCCGCGGCGACCACGTGCAGGATGAGTTTCCATCCCAACGACCGATACGTCTCGGTGAAGAGGAGCAGGAGTAGCGACGGCGGATAGAGCGCGTCGCCCGCGCTCAGCGCTTCAATATACGGAGTGCCTCCCAGAGCCTCGGGCTGCCAACGCGGCAGCCGGCCAAGTTCCTTGATGGCATCCGCGTAGAGTGCGCGTGCGTGATATCCTCCTGCGAGCGTATCCGTGCCCACCAACATCGCATCGCTGAATATGAAGGATGCGAAGAGCACGATCCCGAGGGTGGGAAACAATGCCCAGGGAGCCCAACGCGGCACGACCTCGGCGCCGCGCCACCCTTTACCCTTCGAATGCATGTATGACTCCGTCGTTTGCGGGCGACACCCAACGTAGCCGCAGGCCGGAGGCAACTCCACTACGCATCGGCTTCGCGACTATCACCGTCGGGCGCCTAGCCCGATCAGCGCCGCGATCGCGAACCCGAGGACTTCGGCAAGCGTGGACCAGAGTCTGGCGGCCAGCGCCAGCGCGGCCGCGGGTCCGACCGGAAAACCGGCCGCAACTCCGAGGAGACTCGCCATGGCCGCTTCGCGCACAACCATGCCGGCGGGTGCGAGGATGACCAGGTATCCGGCGACGTAGGCGGCTGCGAACACTCCGATCGCATCGAGCGGACCCAGAGGGTTGGACACGAGCATCCCTTCGAGCAACAGCCAGAAACCCAGGCCGTGCGGCGCCCAAAGCACGAGGCGCGCCAGGGTGGCCCGAAGCAGGACCCCTCCCCGAACCGCGGGAGGCTCGGAGGCAGGCAGCTCCCGCAACAGCCGGCGGCCCAGCCGGATCATGGTACGAAGCACAGGCGGCGTAAGTGCGGCACCGATGACGAGAACGCCGAAAACCGCCGACCACTGCCCGATGGCGCCGAAGACATCCGTACCGAGCACGGCGGCCCCGATGCCCACGCCAGTCGCAAGCGTACCCGCCTGCAGGACGAGCGCGACAGTGAGCGCAACCACTCCGGAATCGCCGCGGGCGCGGACGTAGGCTACGAGACCCGTGGCCTGCCAGATCCTGCCCGGAAGGTATCGGGCGAGTTGCGTCCCGAGCCACACGAATACTCCTTCCCGCACGCCGATGCGGGCACCGCAGGCGCGGAACAGCGAGGCCCAAAGGGCGGCGTCGGCAAGAAGGGCCAGGATTCCACAGGCCACTGCTCCGAGCAACCACAACGGGCGTAGTCGCCAACCCACACCCTCCGAGCCTGCCACCGCCGCCCAGGCGTCCCAGCGACCGGACAAGGCGACGGCCACTGCAACGAGCGCGGCCAACAGGAAGAGGGATGAGCCGATGACAACGGCGCGACGTGACGAGCCCGCCCGGAGTCCGTGATCCTCCACCGCGTCAGTCAGCGGACGCGGGTGTCGGCGGGAGACTCGGGGCGCCCACGGTCAACCGGATCGGTTACGCGTCAGCTCCTCGATCTCGTCCCGCAGCTGGGCCATCGTCTCCGCGAGGAAGCCGAGGATGAAGAGGAGGAGGCCTCCCACGACCAGGAGAAGCACGAGCGTGAGCAGCGGACGGTACCCGAGGCCGAAGCCGAAGCGCAGGACGAGCGCCGCGAGCCCGGTGGCGCAGCCCGTCGCGATCATCGCGAGGCCGCTCGTGCCGAAGAAGAGCAGCGGCTTGCGCCCGAACACGAGCTGGAACCACACGGAGACCAGGTCCAGCATCCCGATCAGGATCCGCCGGCGCCCCGAGAACTTGGGCTCTCCGTGCCGTCTCGGGAGGAGGTCGATGTCCAGCTCGCCGAGCCGGTATCCCCGGGCATGGGCGAGCACGACGAAGTAGCGGTGCCAATCGTGACGCAGCCTGAGGCCCGTGAGGACCTCGGCGCGGAACGCCTTCATGGAGTTGAGATCGCGCACGGGGACCTTGAAGATCGCGCGGGCGAGCCGGTTGTAGATGGACGAGGTGAAGCGCTTCTCGTAGCGTCCCACCTTCCGGCCGGCGACGAGGTCGTAACCCTCGTCCAGCTTCGCCGCGAAACGCGGGATCTCCTCGGTGGAATGTTGCAGATCCGCGTCGAAGAGGACGAGGTACTCGCCGCGGGCGGCCCCGGCGGCCGTGAGCATCGCCTCCGTCTTCCCCAGGTTCGCCCGGTGCCGGAGCACGACGGCCCCGTCGCCCAGCCCCGCCCGCGCGGCCGCCTCCTCCGCGGCTTCCGCCGTCCCGTCGCCGGAACCATCGTCGACGAGGACGACCTCGGCCGCGAGATCGTGGTCCGCGAAGGTCGCCGCGAGTTCCGCGAACAGCTCGGGCATGTTCCCGGCTTCGTCGTACGCCGGGACGAGGACCGAGATTCTCGGATCGCTCATACGCGCCTGCGCAGCCGCGCCGGGAGGATCCCGAGCTGGTCCCGGTACTTCGCCACCGTGCGGCGCGCGATCCGGACCCCGGCCTTCTGCAGGCGGGCGGTGATCTCGTGGTCGCTGAGCGGCGCGGTCGGGTCCTCCCCCGCCACCAGCTTCCGGATCCGGGCCCGCACGCCCTCCGCCGACACGTCTTCCCCGGCGAGCGTCGAATAGCCGCCCGAAAAGAAGAACTTGAGCGGATAGAGTCCGCGCGGCGTCTGAACGTACTTGCCGTTCGTCACGCGGGAGACGGTGGATTCGTGCATTTCGATATGCTTCGCCACATCGCGAAGCGTGAGCGGCCGCAGGTGTTCGACGCCCTTCTCGAAGAAGTCGTGCTGCCGTTCGACGATGAAGTCCATCACCCGCAGCATCGTCTGACGGCGCTGCTCGATCGCCTGGATCAGCCACCGGGCGCTGTTCAGCCTCTCCGAGATGAACGCCTTGTTCTCCCCCCGGAACCGGGCGCGGTCCGCGGCGATGTCCCGGTAGACGGGCGAGAGCTTCAGCCGGGGCAGCGAGGTGTCGGCGTGCGAGACGCGATACCGCCCGTCGACCTTCTCCACGGTCAGGTCCGGGATCACGTAGGAATCCGATGCGTCCGCGTACCGGAGACCGGGCTTGGGGTCGAGCTTCGCGATCTCGTCCGCCGCGGCCTGCACCTCGCCCGGCGTGATCCCGAACTCCTCCGCCAGCTCCGGCCACCGGCGGTTCGCGAGATCGTCGAAGTGCCCGTCGACGATGCGCCAGGCCAGCGACGCCTCCCGCCCGCGGTCCCGCAACTGCAGCAGGAGCGTCTCGCGCAGGTCCCGCGCCGCGACGCCGCTCGGTTCGAAGGACTGGATGCGGGCGAGCATCTCCTCGACCTCCTCCCGCGAAACGGCCCCCGCCGCGTCCCGCCGATCCTCCAGCCCCTCTTCGCGCCGTTCCTCCAGAGCCTCGACGATCCGGTCGAGCGGGCATGTGAGGAACCCGTCACGGTCCACGTTGCCGATGATCTCTTCACCGATCCGCAGCTCCCGCTCGCCGAGACGGAGCAGGTTCAACTGTTCGTGGAGGTGGTCCCAGAGACTCCGCGTGGCGACCGCCGCGGGCGCGTAGTACTCCCGGTCCCCGTATTCCTCGCCCGGCCCGCCCGCATCGAAGTCGTCGAGGAGGACATCTTCCCAGTCCACCTCGTCCGCGGGGCCGTCTTCCGCGTCTTCGGCCAGGGCGTCAGGCAGGTCGTCGGCGTCACTCAGGCCGTCGGCGGCGTCGTCGGGCTCGTCGCCGGGCTCCACGAGGTCGAGGAAGGGGTTGTCGACGAGCGCCTGCCGCAGGTGGCCCTGAAGGTCGAGCAGCGGCATGTGCAGAAGGTCCATCGCCTGGTAGAGACGAGGCTGCGCCTTCTGTTCCTGCCGCAGGTGGAGGCCCGCGGCGAGGCTCGGCCGTCCCGTTGCCATGCTCAGAGCCTGAAGTCCTCCCCGAGGTACAGTTGGCGGGCCTCCGGATCGTTCACGAGGTGATCCGCCTCGCCCTGCACCAGGATCTTGCCTTCGAACAGGAGGTACGCTCGGTCCGTGATCGACAGCGTCTCGCGCACGTTGTGGTCGGTGATGAGAACCCCCAGACCCTTTTCCCGCAGGCCCCGCACGATGCGCTGGATGTCGTCGATCGCTATCGGATCGACCCCGGTGAAGGGTTCATCGAGCAGCAGAAACTTGGGGCGGGTCGCCAACGCCCGCGTAATTTCCAGGCGCCGCCGCTCTCCCCCCGAGAGCGAATAGGCCTTGTTCGCCCGAAGGTGCTTGATGGACAGTTCGTCGAGCAACTCCTCCAGGCGGTCGTGCCGCTCCTGCCGCGACATCCTGATCGTCTCGAGGATCGCCATCACGTTCTGTTCGACCGTGAGCTTCTGGAAGACCGACGCCTCCTGGGGCAGATAGCCGATGCCGGCTCGCGCCCGCCGGTACATGGGCCAGCTCGTGAGTTCGTCGCTGTCGAGGTAGACGCGTCCCTCATCCGCCTTCAGCAGGCCGACGATCATGTAGAAGGTCGTCGTCTTCCCCGCGCCGTTGGGGCCAAGCAGTCCGACGACCTCTCCCTGGCGCACCTCGATCTCCACCTGGTTCACGACGCAGCGACGCTTGAAGGAGCGGACGAGGCCTTCGGCCCGTAGTACACTGCTCAACAGGATCTCCTGGGTCTGAGGGCCGGAGCCGCGCCGGACATCACGCGCCGGCGCAGGGTGTCCGGAGGTGCGGCGACCGTATCGGGTGGCGCCGTCGTGCTGTCGGGCCGGACGTCCGACGTGTCCCGGGGCACGCCGAGCGAGTCGCCGGCGGCCGCAGCTCCGGTACTGTCGGCCACGGCCGCGCTGTCCGCCACGGCTGCGCTATCCGCCACGGCCGCGCTGTCGGCCGCCGCCGCGCTGTCCGCCGGTGACGGGGTCCCGAACACCTCCCGCGGCTCCAGGTAGGCGCCGATGGCATGCTCCCCCTCGACCCCCGTGGGTTCTCCCGCCTCGAAATTCACCTGGATGCGCCGCGCCACGATGTAGTTCAGCGAAGGTCGCGTGCTCATCGTCGAATCCCGGACCATTCTGTAGAAGGCGCTGGCATTCCCGTCGACCAGGAGTTGTCGCATGAAGGGATCGGGCGCGGGGGCGGAGTCCGCGACCGGCGATTCGGAGCGCTCGAAGATCGCGACGATCGTATCGCCGCGCGCCCAGTTCGCGGACCCGTCGGTCGCGAGTTCGATCTCCTGCGGCTCCTCGTCCGCCGCCGGCTCATCGCCCTCGGTAGACCCATCCTCCTCGGCCGCCACCTCGGTCGTGTCCGTGCCGGCTGCAGCGGAGTCGGCCGTCGCCGGCTCCGGTGCGGGCGGCGGCACCCAGGACGAGTCGCGCTGGACCGCGACCGCACCGCCAAACGCATACGCCGTGTCGATCTGACCCGCGTACATTGCGAAACGAATCGAGTCGCCCCGAAGCTCGTGGCTGCCGGAGAGCGCCCGGCTCATACCCTCCCCGTGAGCCTGCACCTGCTCCACCTCGCGATTGCTCAGATCGATGTCGATCAACTCCGCTTCCACCTCGAACCTCTCTCCGGAAACGTAGCCATTGCCGATGGCGTGGATCTCCTCGAGTTCCTGGTTCTCGGAAACGAATCGTATCGAATCGCCTTCCATCCGGATCCCCTCGGCCTCGATCCACGGCTCGCCCCACAGAGCGCCGAGGCCGTCGGCGCGGGTGAGCAGGGCGCTGTCCGCCCGGGCGTTCAGATCGGTCCGGTCTATGACCGCATCCCCGTAGAAGCGGGCCTCATCCTCGCCGGCGAAGATGGCCAGGTCCGATTCGATCAGGAACGGCTCCGGCGACTCGGTATTCGTCGGATAGAACGTAACGCTCGGCCGGTCAGGCGCGGTCGTGACGGCGTCGACGCCGGAGACGGCGCGCAGAAACTCCACGCGGGGGCCGATGAGGGTGGAGCGATCCGTCAGACGGACGAGTTCGACGTTCTCTTCGGCGATGATGAAGTCGGAGAGTTGAAAGTACAGGAGCCGTTCCGACTGCAGCGTCCGGATCGAATCCTCGTAGACGACCGCGCCGAGGAGTTCGACCTGCCGTGGGCCGTCGCGCTTGATCGCGCTGTCCGCCTCCATCGTGGCGGTGCCGCAGGTCCACAGGTATCGGCCGCTGAGAACCGTAACGTGCGCCCCGGTCACGTCGCGGTTCGTGACGCTCCTCGTGTCGGCTTCGAGCGGGGTCCACCGCAGACTGCACTGCTCGAGCGCCGACCCGACCCCGGGATCGGGCTCCTGCGCGATGAGCGGGCCGGTGAGCGCTGCCGCCACCACCAGGCAGCCCGGGAAAGCGATGCGTCCGCGAGTCACCGGCGCGCCACCGTGGTATCGGGGGGCGCCTCCAGGCTGTCCGGCAGCGCCTCCGTCGTGTCGGGCGGCGCCACGACGCTGTCCCCGGGGGCCGGGACGCTGTCGCGCGCCATCGCCGTGGTGTCCGCGGCCGGGACGGCCGGCAGGGGGACCGCCTCCGTGAAGGAAGCGACGGGCAGCATCTCGCCTTCCTGATTCAGGACGACGACCGAGTCGAGGGCGGGGTCCGACTCGAAGGCCGTCCCGTCGAGCGTCAGACCCTCGACCGGATCGACGAACTGGAACGTGGTATCGCCCAGCAGGCGACCGTCCGCGTTCCGATACCGGAGGCGCTCCGTCTCGAGACGCTGGTTGTCCACGCGGTCCTCCACGACCACCCGCCGTTCGGCTTCGAGGTCGCCCGTGAGCTGATGGAAAACTCCGAACTCCGCAGTCACCTCGGTCGATTCCAGTCCGCCCGGGTCGAAGAAGGTCAGCGTCATCCGCCGCAGGTGAATCACGTTGTCTTCGCGCCATTCCGCCGTGTCGGCCTCGACCACGGCGCGCCGGACTCCATCGCGCGTGACGAACGTCCGCATCCCCCGCACGGCGGTATCCACCCCCTCGGGCAAAGGTTCGCTCGCGGTGGGAGGCGCATCGCCGGACCCGCACGCAACGAAGAGCGGCAACAGCGAAACCCGGGCGAACAGACCGCGCCGCACCGATCCCCGCGGCGTATCGACCCCGTTCGCCCGCGCCCGCGCGCAGTCCGCGCCGACCTCCCGTTCAACCCCCAAAACGTCCTCCTTCCCGAAACTCCGTCACCAACCCCTCCCACTCACCCCGGGCGACGAGCAGGGCCTCCGCGAATTCGCGCACGGCCCCTTCCCCGCCCGGCACCGTCCCTACCCACGCCGCGCCGGCCCGGACCTCGGGCACGGCGCCGACGACGGCGGCCGGCAACCCCACCCGCTCCATGACGGCGAGGTCCGTGAGATCGTCGCCAAGGTGCGCCGCCTGGTCCCACGTGCAACCGTGTCGCGCGAGCATACCCCGAAGGGCCGAAAGCTTTCCCTTTCCGGAACCGAGCGAAACCTCCGCGATATCCAGCTCCCGCGCCCGCAGGCGGACGGCGGAGGATCGTTTGCCGCTGAGGAAGGCGACCACGAGTCCCGCCCGCTGCATCATCCGGATCGCCAGCCCGTCGAGGGCATGAAAGCGGCGCAGTTCCCGCGCGGCGCCGAGCGGAGAGTCCGAGTCCGCGCCGACCCAGATCGAACCGTCCGTGAGCACGCCATCCACGTCGAGGGAGACGAAGCGGACGGACTCGGCGAGTCGGCGATCCATCGGGGGTCTCGGGCTCACGGGGATCGGGCTCTCAGACCGCCACGGCTTCGCGCACGCGCAGCGCCCGTTCCACGACACGCTCGAGTTCGGCGAGCGGCAGCATGTTCGACCCGTCGGAAGGGGCCGCGGCCGGATCGGGGTGCACCTCGATGAAGAGGCCATCGGCCCCGGCCGCGACCGCCGCCGCCGCGAGCCGCCCGATGTGTTCCGGCTCACCGCCGCTCCGCGACCCTTCCCCGCCCGGCAACTGCACGGCGTGGGAGGCGTCGAACACCGTCGGGCAGCCCGTCGCCTCGCGCATGAGGGCGAAACTCCGCATGTCCACGACCCACCGCCCGTAGCCGAAGGCGAACCCGCGCTCCGTCACCGCCATCTCCCGGGCCCCCGCCTCGCGGAGCTTCCCGATGACGCCGCCGACATCTTCCGGGGCCATCCACTGCCCCTTCTTCACGCTCACCGGGCGTCCCGTGGCGGCCGCCGCCCGCAGCAGATCCGTCTGCCGGCAGAGAAAGGCCGGAATCTGGAGCGCGTCCACGACCGCCGCCGCGCGCGCCGCCTGTTCGGGGAGGTGAATGTCGGTGAGTAACGGAAGTCCGGAGCGGTCGCGCACCCGGGCAAGTGCCGCCAGCCCTTCGTCGAGACCGGGTCCCCGGGGAGACGACGATGCACTCCGGTTCGCCTTGTCGAAGGAGGCCTTGAAGGTCACGGGCAGGTCGAGCCGCTCTCCGAGTTCCGCCAGGTGATCCGCGACCTCGAAGTTCACGACATCGTCCTCGAGCACGCACGGTCCGGCGATCAGGAAGAGTGATGTCCACGCCTTCTTGCGGGCTCCGGATTCCGTGCGCGGGCGGCCCGAGAAAAACGAGGGACGCCCCGGGTTCATCTCCCGACCGTGGCCCCGTTCGTCCGCGCCGCAGTCGAGTCCGCCCATTCCTCGGCGATCTGGTCCCGGCCGGCCGAATCGCCGCGCGTGGTCCGCAGCGCGTCCCGCCGCTTCACCGCCGCCTCGATGAAGGCCGCGAAGAGCGGGTGGGCCCGGGTCGGCCGCGACTTGAGTTCCGGGTGAAACTGCGTGCCGAGGAAGTAGGGGTGCCCGGGAAGTTCGAGCATTTCGACAAGTCCCCCGTCCGGCGACATGCCGCTGAAGGCCATCCCCTGCTCCTCCAGCTTCTTCCGGTAGGTCGGGTTGACCTCGTACCGGTGGCGGTGCCGCTCGGAGATCTTTTCGGCGCCGTACACCTCGTGCGCCCGGGATCCCGGCTGCAGCACACACGGATAGGCTCCGAGCCGCATGGTGCCGCCCATGTCCGTCACCTGGTGCTGCGAGTCCAGGAGCGAGATCACGGGATGTTTCGTCCTCAGGTCGAACTCCGACGAATGGGCCGTCGGGAGATCGCACCCGTTGCGAGCGAACTCGATGATCGCGCACTGCAGACCCAGACAGATGCCGAAGTAAGGGACCTTGCGCTCCCGGACGAACCGTATCGTGTCGAGCATCCCGTTGATGCCGCGCTCCCCGAAACCGCCCGGGATGAGCACGCCGTGGAAGGGTTCGAGGAAGTCCGTCCCCCGCGCCTCCACATCCTCCGCGGACCGCCACTCGACATCCACCTCGACATCGTTGACGGCGCCGCCGTGGATGAACGCCTCCGCGATCGACTTGTAGGAGTCCACGAGTTCCGTGTACTTACCCACCACGCAGATCCGGACCCTGCCGTTCGCCGGGTTCTTGATCCGGTCCACCATCGCCTTCCAGCTGTCGAGATTCGGCGGAGGCGTGTCGAACCCGAACTGCTCGCAGATGCGGTCGTCCACCTCCTGCGCGCGATAGGTCAGCGGGAGTTCGTAGATCGTCGAGACGTCGCGCGACTCGATGACCCGATTCACCTCGACGTTGCAGAAGCGCGCGATCTTCTTCTTGATCCCGTCGTCGAGGTCGTGTTCGGTCCGGCACACGAGCAGGTCGGGCTGGATCCCGATGCTCAGGAGTTCGCGCACCGAGTGCTGCGTCGGCTTCGTCTTCAGTTCGCCGGATGCGTTGATCCAGGGGACGAGCGTAAGGTGGATGAAGAGGGAGTGCTCGCGCCCCACATCCTGCCGGAACTGGCGGATCGCCTCCAGGAAGGGGAGCGACTCGATGTCGCCGACGGTGCCGCCGATCTCCGTGATCACGACGTCGTGGCCCTTGTCCAGGCGCCTCACCGCCATCTTGATCTCGTCGGTCACGTGCGGGATGACCTGGACGGTGGCGCCGAGGAAATCGCCGCGCCGCTCCTTCGTGATGATGTCCTGGTAGACGCGGCCCGTCGTGACGTTGTTCGCCTGCGAGAGCGATTCGTCGATGAACCGTTCGTAGTGTCCGAGATCGAGGTCGGTCTCCGCGCCGTCGTCCGTCACGTAGACTTCGCCGTGCTGGAACGGCGACATCGTCCCGGGATCGACGTTGAGGTACGGATCGAACTTCTGGATCGTCACGCGCAGGCCGCGCTCGACGAGCAGGCGCCCGATCGAGGCCGCGGTGATCCCCTTCCCGAGTGCGGAGACGACGCCCCCCGTAATGAAGATGTACTTCGTCGGTGACCTTTCGCCCGTCATCCCCGCACCTCCTTGCTGGACAATACCCTCTCCGCCCGCGCGATGTCGGCGGGAAGATCGACTCCCGGTTCGGTCCACGGACCGAGTTCGACGTGGATCCGCATGCCCGCTTCGAGCGCCCTCAACTGCTCCAGCCGCTCGGCCCGTTCGAGCGTGGATTCGGGCAGGGCCGCCCACCGCTTGAGAGCGGAGCGCCGGCACGCGTACACGCCGACGTGGCGCAACCGCGCACGCGTTCCGAACTCCGGCTCGTCCCGCGAGAACGGGATGGGGCTGCGGCTGAAGTAGAGCGCGCTTCCGTCAGCGGCCCGGACGACCTTGACCACGGCCGGGGACCGCCACTCCTCGTCCCCTCGGATCGGGGCCGCGATCGTCGCGACTTCCCGCGCCCTTCGCACGGCGCCCTCGACCGCCCCGCCGTCCACGAACGGCTCGTCCGCCTGGAAGTTCACGACGACGTCATCCTCCGCCGCGCCGAGAAGGTCGGCCGCCTCATCCACGCGATCCGTGCCGGAAAGGTGGTCCGACCGGGTGCGGACGACCTCCGCGTCGAACCCCCGCGCGCAGCCCTCGATCTCGTCGCTGTCCGTCGCGATCACGACCCTGTCGAAGGAGCGGATCGCCGACGCGGCCCGCCAGCACCACTCAAGGAGCGTGCGGCCGGCCAGCGGCTGGAGGGGCTTCCTGGAGATACGGGTGCTGGAGATACGTGCGGGAAGGACGCAGATCACGCCCATCGCTGGGGAGGCCGGGAGACGGTCCGGAGCGGCATCGCGAAAAGCTAGACTTGCGCTCCGGGGTTGTCAAAAGAATCAGCGGGGCGGCGGCATCCGTGTGGGCCGGGCGGACCGGCGGGTTCGGACGTCGATGAAGGCGATGAGGCCGGGGTCGCCGGGCTCGGCGGTGGAGCCGGCGGCGGCCCCGAATTCGAGCCGGAAATCCCACAGCCGGAGGGCGAGTCCGCCCTGGATCGAACCGTACAGATCGAAGCCGCCGGATTCCGTACCGACCCCCCCGGCACTGCCGCGCGCGAAGAGGTCCAGCCCTCCCAGCATCGCATCGCCGAGGAGGGGGATCGCGTAGGCGGTTTCGGCGTAGAGCAGACGGGCCCCGCGCAGGCCCCGCAGCGGCATCGTCGGCAGCGTCCCGATGCCCCCGATCGTGGAGTAGCGCTGCCTGGGCAAACGACCGGCGACGTCGGCCCGTCCGATCGCGAACGCATCCACGGCATGCCCCCGCGGCGTCACGCGCCGAGCGGAGACGCGCGCCTCCAGGAGCAGGAAGTCGTACTTGGTGATCGGGCCAAGGCCGATCGAGGCGTGGCTGAGTTCGTCCTCCAACCCGGCCTCGACACCGAGACCGATCGTGGTGTGCCGGTCTCTCCCCTGCGACACCCACTCGAAACCGAGGCGCCCAAACCACAGACTTCCCTCGTCGACCTGGAGATGAGGATCGTAATGCGGCAGCGACGCCAACGTCCCCGGCGGCTCCCCGCCAAAGAGGATCGTCACCTTGCGGACGCCAAGGCCCTCCGCCTCCTCGCGTCCCGCCGCGGCGACGACGCGCCAGCGCGGCGCATCCTCCCACACGGGCGGCTCCGGCGAGGTCCACTCCAGCTCCAGGCCGAACTCCCTCGAGTCGTAGTGGCCGCGGACATCGTCGCCGGCCACGAAGTGGGCGAGGCCGTTGTACCACGTCGGGCGGATCCAGTCCTCGTTGTTGACCACGGCGCTCGTCGCGAACAGCCCCAGCCGGACGCGTTGGGCGACGCGCCACGAGTTGCGGAAGCGGTAATCCACATCCTCGCGGGCCGGGATCCACGTCATCCCGGCGGCCAGTTCGGGCCGGCCCGGCGCGTCCCACACCCGGCCCAGCACGCCAACGGGGATCGAAAGGCCGTTCACGCGGTCGTAGGTCGGGAGGTGGAAGCCGTACGTGCCGTCGAGTTCGAAGGCGGGCTCCGGGTCGACCTCGGAGATGATCTCGAAACCGCCCCGCGAGGGCCGGACGCGCAGCGGTTCGTTCGGACGATAGGTGACGGTCCCCCCGACTTCCGCCACGTCCGAGTCGTAGAACCCTCCCCCGAGCACGACCACGTCACCCGTGATGGACGCGCCGGAGCGAAGGAAGAGGTCGCCGTCGACGACGTAGAGATCGCCCTCGATCCGCCCGGCGATGCGAGCCGTGCCTTCGAGCAGGAGGACGGCTCCCGGCGCCGTGTCTCCCCGCACCAGGACCGTGTCCGTCGTCCACACCGCGAAGCCTCCGGCTTCGAGGAAGGCCTCCAGCATCGCCTGCCCTTCGGACCGCGGCTCCTCCGCCAGCCACACCTCCTGCCCGTCCGCCGCGGCTGGCACTCCGGCGGCCGACGCCGAGGCGAACGCGACCGCGAGTCCGAGCCGCTTCACTTCGCGGCCCTGACCGGAGTGCGCCAGCGGTCCCAGGCGATGACCTCCTCGCGCGGCAGCCGCTCCGGCAGTTCCGCCAGCCCGTCGTGATACCCGAGGCAGAAGAGGGCCACGATCGGGACGTGCTCCGGCACGCCGAGGATCTCGCGGACGTCACCCTCCCGAAAGCCGTAGACCCAGCTCGACTGCACGCCGAGATCCGCCGCCGCAAGCATCATCGTCTGGGTCGCGGAGGCGAGGTCCATGGCGAAACTCGGACGGCCCGTGCCGCTCACGTGCGAGTGGATCCGCGCGCAGCAGGCGACGACGACGGGCGCCGTCCTCACATGCGGATGGTTGAAGGCGGCCGCGGCGATCCTGTGGCGCGCCAGCGCCTCCTGGACGATGACGAAGCGCCACGGTTGCGCCTCCCGGGCGGACGATGCGTAGCGCGCCGCCTCCAGCACCGTCTCCACGACCTCCGGCTCGACGAGGCGGTCGCGGAAGCGCTTGACGGGACGCCGGTTGCGCGACAGGTGGAGGAGGCGGGTCAACCTCATCGACGTCGCCTACCCGCGCGGATGGTGGCTGCGGTGCACCTGGCGCAGGTGAGACCGGTCCACGTGCGTGTAGATCTCGGTCGTCGAGATGTCTGCATGTCCGAGCATCTCCTGGACCGACGCGAGGTCGGCCCCTCCGTCCAGCAGGTGAGTCGCGAAGCTGTGGCGCAGCGTGTGGGGCGTCACGCGCTTCAGGATGCCGGCACGTTCGACGTGGCGGCGCAGAATCTTCCAGACGCCCATCCGGCTCAACGGAAGCCCCCGGGCATTGAGGAAGATGTGTCCGGCGGATCGCCCCCGGTCGAGCGCCGGTCTGGTGGTTCGAAGGTATCGGCGCACCGCCGAGCGCGCAGCCGCGCCGACCGGAACGAACCGCTCCTTTCCCCCCTTCCCCCGAACGCGTACGAGGGCTTCCTCCAGATCGAGTTCCCTTCCCTTCAGGCTGACGAGTTCCGACACGCGGAGCCCGCAGCCGTAGAGCATCTCGAGCATCGCCTCATCCCGGGGCGCCGTGCGGCTCTCCGGGTCCGTCGCTCCGATCAGCGCCTCGATCTCGGGGACGGAAAGCACGTCGGGCAGCGAGCGCCCCGCCTTGGGCGCTTCGAGGCGTTCGCTCGGATCGGACTCGATCGCGTCCTCGACGATGAGGAAGCGGAAGTAGCCGCGCAGCGCGTACACGGTGCGTGCAACGGTCGAGGCCGCCCGTCCCTCGCCGGCCAACCGGGCGAGATGGTCGCGAAGCAGTTGATACGTGACTCCGGCCGGCTCCGCCACGCCCTCCGAGACCGCGAACGCCGCGAAGCGCCGGGCCTCGCGCAGGTACGCGTCGATGGTGCGCGGAGAGAGTCCCCGTTCGAAGCCGAGGTGGTCCCGGAAGGACTCGAGGTGGAAGGCGCGCTCGATGTCCGGTTCCTCGCCCGTCACGGCGACGCCCGCGACCCGTCGTCGTCGGTTCCGGCCCCCGAGTCGCCGCCGGAATCCGAAGACGCCCGTGGCGCCTCGTCGCGCCGGCTTCGGATCCACCAGCCGACGATACCGCCGATGAGGACGACGGCCACGAGGAGGAGCCACGCGTTCACCTGGCCGAGGAGCGCCATGAGACGATCCACGTTGCGCGAGGCGAACATTCCGCCCGCGAGCATTAGCCCGTTCCAGAGCAGCGATGCGGCGACGACCGGGGCCATCGCCCGCACCGCACCCAGCGCCGTGAATCCCGCGAAGGTGGGGACGACCACGCGCAGCACCGGCAGGCAGCGGGAGAAGAAGATGGCCCACAGCCCGTGCCGCTCGTAGAAGCGGGCCAGGCGCCGGAACTGGTGCGGGCGGAGGAGGCGCCGGCCCCAGCGGGTCTCGAACACGCCGCGGCCGCGCCGGCGCGCGAGCCCAAAGACGACCATGGCGCCGCCGGAGTTCGCGATCCACGCGCAGAGCAGGACGGGGAGAGGCTGCAGGGACCCCCGGTCCGCGAGCACGGCACCCAGCACGACGAAGGTGTCGGACGGGACGGGCGGAAAGACGTTCTCGAGGGCGGACCCGACGGTGATGAGCGCGTAGGCCGTGACCGCCGGGAGGGCGAGGAGGAAGTCGAGGAGGGGTTGAACGCCGGGGACCTCAGTCACCGTCCCCCTCGGCCCCGGACACCGTGGCGACCGCGATGGCGGCGAGGCCCTCGCCCCGTCCGATCCATCCCATCCCCTCGTTGGACTTTCCCTTCACCGACACGCCGCCCGGCCCCGTGCCCAGCGCTCGGCCGAGCCGCTCCCGCATCGCCTCGGCGTGCGGCCCGATGCGCGGCCGCTCGGCGATGACGGTCGCGTCGACGTTCACGACCCGGAATCCCCCCTCGCGCAGTCGGCGCACCGCCTGGGCGAGAAGTTCGATGGAGTCGGCGCCTTCGTACGCGGGGTCCGTGTCAGGGAAGAGCGCGCCGATGTCCCCGAGGCCCGCCGCGCCCAGGACCGCATCCGTGATCGCGTGCGCGACCGCGTCCCCGTCGGAGTGTCCCTTCAGTCCGGGCGCGTTCGGGATCGACACGCCCCCCAGCACGAGGGGCCGCGTCTCATCGAAGCGGTGGGAATCGTACCCGACGCCGGTTCGCACCGGACGAGCCTCTACCGCCGAGCCGGCTCTAGCCCCTCGTGCCCAGGATGCGGAGGGCGAGATGGGCCGCGTTCTTCGCGTTGTCGATGCCGACGGCGGCGACGGGGACGCCCGGCGGCATCTGCGCGCACGACAGGAGCGCGTCGAGCCCGCCGAGGGTGCCCGCCGAGACGGGAACGCCGATCACCGGCAGCGACGTGTGCGCCGCCACGACGCCGGGGAGCGCCGCCGACAGTCCCGCCCCGCAGATCACGACGGAATGGCCGGCCGCCGCCGCGCCCTCCGCCAATTCCGCGGTCCGCTTCGGCTGCCGATGGGCCGAACTCACCTCGACCTGCACCTCGACCCCGTTCTCCCGAAGGATCGCCACGCCCTTGTCCATCGTGGGCATGTCCGATTCCGACCCCATCATCACAAGTACCGAACTCATTCCTCTAGTCTCCGTTCCAGCGCCGGACGGCCAGACAGACGTTGTGGCCGCCGAACCCGAAAGAATTCGAGAGCGCGACCTCGACCTCCCGCTCCAGCACCCCTCCGTGGGCATATTCAAGATCGCACTCGGGATCCGCTTCCTCGAAGTTGATCGTGGGCGGGATGATCCCGTGCCTGCAGACGAGGGCGGAGATCGCCCCCTCGATGGCCCCCGCCGCTCCCAGCGTGTGTCCCGTCATCGACTTCGTCGAGCCCACGACGATCGAGTACGCGTGATCGCCCAGGACGTCCTTGATCGCCTTCGTCTCCGAGACGTCGTTCGCGGGCGTCGACGTGCCGTGCGCGTTGATGTACCCGACCTCCGTCGGGTCGACTCCCGCGTCGTCGAGCGCCTGTTCCATGGCGAGCCGCGCCCCCGACCCGTCCGGCACCGGCGCCGTCATGTGGTAAGCGTCCGCGCTCTGCCCGAAGCCCGCGAGTTCCCCGAGGATCGCCGCGCCGCGCGCCTTCGCGTGTTCCATCTCCTCGAGGATGAACATCCCCGCGCCTTCCCCGAGCACGAACCCGTCGCGGTGCGCGTCGAAGGGTCGCGAGGCCCGCTTCGGATCGTCGTTGCGCGTCGACATCGCCCGCATGTTCGCGAAGCCGGCGACCGCGAGCGGCGTGATCGTGGATTCGCTGCCCCCCGTGATCATCACATCGGCCTCGCCGTTGCGGATCGAGCGGAAGGCCAGCCCGACGGAATGGCCGCTGGAGGCGCAGGCCGACACGGTCGCATAGTTGGGGCCCTGCGCCCCGTATCGCATGGAAACCATGCCCGAAGCCATGTCCGGGATGAACATGGGGATGAAGAAGGGGGAGACGCGCCGCGGTCCGCCGGCGAGCAGCTTCTCGTGCTGGGCCTCGAGGAGCGGGAGCCCGCCGATCCCGACGCCGATGAGCACGCCGACCCGATCCGGCGGAAGCTCTCCGAACCCCTCGGCGAAGCCCGCCTCGGTCACGGCCTGATCCGCCGCGGCCATCGCGAAGTGGAGGAAACGGTCCGCCCGCCGGGCATCCTTGCGGTCCATGTACTTCGCCGGGTCGAAGTCCTTCACCTCGCAGGCGAAGCGCACCGAGTGGTCGGTGGTATCGAACTGCGTGATGGGCCCGGCGCCGCTCTCGCCGCGGAGGAGAGCGTCCCAGGTCGAGTCGGGGTCGAGCCCGATCGGGGTGACGAGGCCGACCCCCGTGATCGCTACACGTCTTCTCATGAAATGAAAGGCCTGCGGGCCCGGGCGGGCTGCTAGACCTTCTCGTTCAGATAGGCGATGGCCTCCTCGACCGTCTGCATCCTCTCCGCGTCCTCATCCGGGATCTCGATCCCGAACTCCTCCTCGAAAGCCATCACGAGTTCGACGGTATCGAGCGAGTCGGCGCCCAGATCATCGACGAAGTTCGCGTCGTCCACCACCTTCTCCTGCTCCACGCCGAGTTCCTGCGCGATGATCTCCCGCACGCGTGCCGCGTTGTCCATGATTGCGTGTTCTCCTTGTAATGAAGGGGGCCGACCCGCGGCCCCGCCGTTTCCCGACCCTTTTCCGGCGACCGTACCGGCGACCGAATATGCCGCGTCGGCGCTACGATTGCATGACCATCCCGCCGTCGACGACGATCACCTGCCCGGTAACGTACGAAGCCCCGGGACCGACGAGAAATCGCACCACCGTGGCGACATCTTCCGGGGACCCCGGCCGGCCGAGGGGAATCCTCTCCGACATGGCTTTTTGAACGCTCTCGGGCAGTCCGGAGGTCATGTCGGTGGCGATGAACCCCGGCGCGACGGCGTTGGCCCGCACACCGCGACTCGCAAGCTCCTGAGCGACGCTTCGGGTGAGCGAGATCAGGGCGGCTTTGGCCGCCGCATAGTTGGACTGGCCGCGGTTGCCCGTCAAGCCCACGACGCTGGAGATGTTCACGATATTTCCCGCGCGCCGCTTCATCATGCCGCGGGCCACGGCCCGCATGAGATAGAAGGCCCCCGACAGATTCGTGTCGAGCACGGCGCGCCAGTCCTCGTCCTTGAGGCGGAGGACGATGTTGTCGCGCGTGATGCCCGCGTTGTTCACGAGGATCGTCGCGTCGCCGAGGCTCCCGGAGACGGCCGAGACGAGTCCCTTGCACGCCTCCGGATCGGAGACGTCGCAGCCGAAGCCCGCATGACCCTCGCCGGGCAGGCCCTCGGCCACGGCCCGGGCCCGGTCCGCTCCGGTCCCGACCACGGCCACGCGCGCGCCTCCCCGGGCCAGTTCCGTCGCGATCGCGGTCCCGATGCCGCGCGTCGCCCCCGTGACGATGGCGATCTCCCCCGTCAATTCGCTCATTCAGGCACCCTTCAGTCCGAAGATCCCAGATAGGCATCCACGGACGGAGAATCTCCGACCGCGGTCACGCGCAGACTTCGATCGATGCGGCGGGCGAGGCCCGAGAGCACGTTGCCGGGTCCGACTTCGAGCCAGCGCGCGCTTCCCGTCTCGCGGATGCGGTCGATCCCCTCCATCCAGCGGACGGGCGACGTGAGCTGCAGGATGAGGGTTCGCCGCGCCTCCCCCGTGTCCGTCACGGGCGTCGCCGTGGCGTTGGAGACGATGGGAAAGGACGGCTCCCGCCACTGCGCCCCCTCGAGGGCCGCCGCCAGCCCGTCGGCCGCCGTCGCCATGAGCGGCGAATGGAACGCGCCGCTCACGTTGAGCGGGAGGACGCGGCGCGCGCCGGCCTCCGATGCGAGCCGGCCGGCCTCGGCCACGGCCTCGGCGTCGCCGCTGATGACGACCTGGCCGGGCGCGTTGAGGTTCGCGGGCACGGCCACCCCCCCGGCCTCCGCCGCCCGCGCGCACGCGTCGGCGACGGATTCGGCGTCCAGCCCGAGTATGGCGGCCATCGTGCCCGGCCGGTCCGCGCCCGAGGCCCCCATGAGCCGCCCGCGCTCCCGCACGATCCGGAGACCGTCCTCGAAGCCGAAGGCGTCGGACACGAGGTAGGCCGACAGCTCCCCGAGCGAGTGTCCCGCGCCGATGCCGGGCTTCCCGGCGCGCGCGGCGATGAGATGCCAGATGGCGAAGGAGTGCAGCATGATCGCGGGTTGTGCGTTCTCCGTCGCCCGGAGATCCTCCTCGGGCCCCTCCCAGCAGATCCGGCTCAGCGGCATGCCGAGCGTGTCGTCAGCCCGCTCGTAGAGTTCCCGCACCGACCCATCGTCTTCCGCCAGGTCCCGGCCCATGCCCACGTACTGGGCCCCCTGCCCCGGGAAGAGGAGCGCGACCCCGCTCACGCGCCGGTCTCCTGCGGCATCCGGGCGAGGGACGTGCGAGTGACGGAAGTGAAGCCCGAGGCGGCACAGTCGGCCGCCGTGCGGATCCCGTTCATGATCGCGCGCGCGGGGGAGGTCCCGTGACAGATGACCGTGACCCCGGCCACGCCGAACAGGGGCGCGCCGCCGTACTCCGTATAGTCGAGAAAACGCAGCGCCTCGCCGAGTCTGCCGCCTTCGCCGACGCCGGCGTTACGGAAGATCTCGAGCACGAACTCGGCGATCGACTCGTAGAACTTGAGCAGCACGTTGCCGACGAAGCCACCGCACACGAGCACATCGCAGGCCCCGGTCACGATCCGGTGTCCCTCCACGTTCCCAATGAAATCGAGTTCGGGGTCGGCGGAGAGGAGGCCGTGGGCCGTCGCCATGACGTCTCCTCCCTTCTCTCCCTCCGCCCCGATGTTGAGCAGGCCGATCCGCGGTCGTTCGATCGAGAGCGTCCGGCGCAGGTAGGTCGAGCCCAGGTGCGCGAACTGGTGCAGTTGCCGGGGGGTGACGTCCACGTTCGCGCCCACGTCCATGACGAGGACGCGCCCGGTCGCGGTCGGGAAGAGGGCGCCCACCGGCGGCCGGTCCACGCCGGGGAGCAGGCCGAGCGTGAGCACGGACGCCACGACCGTGGCTCCCGTCGGCCCCGCCGACACGAAGCCATCGGCCTTCCCGTCGCGCACGGCCTCCAGCCCGCGGACGATGGTGCTGTCCGCCTTCCGCCGCACGGCGAGCGCGGGGGGCTCCGCCGGGTCGATGGACTCCTCCGCCGCGAGCCAGGCGACCCGGTCGCGCGGGAATCGCGTTCGTTCTCCGCGCAGGAGGCTGGAGGGGCCTACGAGCAGGAGGGCGAGATCGTCCGGCCATGCGTCGAGCGCACCCGCGGCGGCCTCGAGAGTGGCCTCCGGCGCGGCGTCTCCGCCCATGAGGTCGAGTGCGACCCGAATCACGTTCGGCTGCCCGAATGATCTACCCGGCCCGGCCGCCGGACGGGCGGCCGCGCTCGGGAGCTTCAAAAGTCGTCGATCTGAACGACCTCGCGGTCCCCGTAGTATCCGCAGGTCGGGCAGACGCGATGCGGTCGTTTCGGATCCCCGCACTTGGGGCACGGCTGGTACACGTTTTCCGGCGCCTTGTAGTGCGTACGCCGCTTGCGCTTGCGCTGCTTCGACGTCCGTCTCTTGGGAACAGCCATATCGTCAACTCACTCCTGGCAGCCATTGGCTAACGCACCGCGTTGTCGCGTTCGAGCGGAACACGGCAACTGGCACTTTTCGCCCCGGAATGTCAAGGAATGTCGCTCTCCGAACCGCCCTCCGAGCCTCCTCCCAATCCCTCCAGCGCGGCCCAGCGCGCATCGGGCTCCGGCGGCGGGCCGCAACAATCCCGTGCCGCGAGCCGCTCGCCGCACGTCGGGCAGAGCCCCGGGCAGTCGCGCGAGCATTCCACCCAGGCGGGCGCGTTGACCCACAACTCCTCGCGGATCGGCCCCGCCAGGTCGAGTTCGCCCGACCCGGCGTCCAGCGCCCAGACCCCCTCTTCCCCGGGCGCGACCCGGCCGGGCGGACGGTACAGCGCGTCCCAACCGGCGCGGACGCGGATCCGCGTCGGCTCGAGGCAGCGGCGGCACTCGGCGACGGCCTGCGCGCCGAGCGTGCCCCGGGCGCGAATCGCGGCCCCGTCCGCGCGCCGGACTTCAACCTCGACATCGACGTATTCGAAGGGGAGCGGCAACGCGCCGAGCGATTCACCCGGCGCCTCGACGCGAAACGCCCGCTCGATGGGGCCGGCGTCGAGGCCCTCGAGTCCGATCCGGGCGGCTTCCGGCGGGTCCGGCGGGTCCGGCGATCGCGAGGCGCGTCGCGGGCTCACGCGCTTCCGATGAGGTCGACCTGTCCGAAGAAGAAGCCAAGTTCGACCCTCGCGTTTTCGTCGGAGTCGGAGCCGTGGATCGCGTTACGCTCCTTGCTCTCCGCGTACAGCGCGCGCACGGTGCCCGGCGCGGCATCCGCCGGGTCCGTGGCGCCGATGACCTCGCGCAGGTAGGGCACGGCCCGCTCGTGTTCGAGCGCGAGCGCCATGCACGGCCCCGACGTCATGAACTCCACGAGCGCCCCGAAGAACGGCCGCTCCCGGTGCACGGCGTAGAACGCCTCGGCCCCTGCGCGCCCGAGCCGCAGGACTCGTGACCCCCGTATGCGAAAGCCCGCGTCCTCGAGCGCCGCGAGGACCCTGCCCGCCTTCCCGGACCCGAACGCATCGGGCTTGATGATCGCGAGCGTCATCGTCTGCACGGCCTCACTCCCCTTTCGTTTCTTCCGTTTCGCCCGCCGTGTCCCGCAGAAGGAGCCTTCGTATGATGTCGCCGCGCGTCAGAAACCCGACGAGCTGGCCCTCGCGGACGACCGGCAGGCGTTCGATTTCCCTGTCCAGCATCAGACGAACCACGTTGGCCAGCGGTTCGTCCTCCTTCACGCACATCACGGTTCGTTCCATGATGTCGCGCACCTCCCCGGCGTGACCGCTTGCCGCCGGCGGTCGGCCCGCGTCCGCCCGCTCGAGCGCGGGCAGGAGCCGACTGATCAGCAGGCGGTCCGTGAGCATCCCGAGCACATGGCCCTCGTCATCGATGACGGGCATCGCGCGCAGCCGCCTCCGCGCGAGCATTTCCGCCGCCTCCTCCAGCGTCATCCCGGGAGCGGCCGTGGTCACGTCGCGGGTCATGATCTCACGAACCTTCATGGGTCGCGTATCAGCCCGACCAGGTCGGCGGGCCTCCGCGCGACGCCGATCCCGTGGCTCTCGAAGGCGCGGATCTTCTCTTCCGCCGTCCCCTCGGAGCCCGAGATGATCGCGCCCGCGTGCCCCATGCGCCGGCCGGGCGGCGCGGTCTGGCCCGCGATGAACCCGACGACGGGCTTGCTCATCTCCCGCGACACGTATTCCGCCGCCACCTGCTCGTCCGTCCCGCCGATCTCCCCGATGACCGCGACGGCCTCCGTCTCCGGATCCGCCTCGAACGCCGCGAGACAATCGACGAAATCCGTGCCGATGAGCGGATCCCCCCCGATCCCGACGCAGGCGGACTGCCCGATCCCGGCCCGCGTGAGCTGGAAGATGACCTCGTAGGTGAGGGTGCCGGAACGGCTCACGATCCCGACCGGCCCCTCGCGCACGATCTGGCCGGGGAGGATCCCGACCTTGCAGCGGCCGGGGACGATGAGTCCGGGACAGTTGGGACCGATGAGACGCGCGCCCTTCTCCCGCACATACGGGAGCACGCGCAGCATGTCCCCCACCGGCACGCCCTCCGTGATGCAGACGATGAGCGCGATCCCGGCGTCCGCCGCCTCGAACACCGCGTCCGCCGCGAAGCGCGCGGGCACGTAGATGACGCTCGTGTTCGCTCCCGCCTCGGCCACGGCCTCCTCCACGGTGTCGAACACGGGCACGCCGCCGTCGAACGTCCGGCCGCCCTTCCCCGGGGTCACGCCGGCCACGACGCGCGTGCCGTACTCCATCATCTGCCGGGTGTGGAACGAGCCGTCGCGTCCCGTGATCCCCTGGACCACGAGCCTCGTATCGTCTCCGATGAAAATCCCCATCAGCCGCCGCCCGCCCGTCCGACGGCCGTCTCGACCGCCCGGTCCATGTCGACCATCGCCTCGAAGCCCCGCGCGGCGAGGATCGCGACCCCCTTCTCCTCGTTCGTTCCCGTGAGGCGGATCGTGATCGGAACCCCGAGTTCCATGCGGCTCGCCGCCTCCACGATCCCGTTCGCGACGTCGTCGCAGCGCGTGATGCCGCCGAAGATGTTGAACAGGATCGAGTTCACCTTGGGGTCCTCGGTGATGAGTTCGAGCGCGGCCACGACCTTGTCGGGATTCGAAGAGCCCCCGATGTCGAGGAAGTTCGCGGGCTCGCCGCCGTAGTACTTCACGAGGTCCATCGTGGCCATCGCGAGGCCGGCCCCGTTCACGCAGCACCCGACGTTGCCGTCGAGCTGGATGTAGGTGAGTTCGGCCTCGCGCGCCCGCACCTCGGCCGGATTCTCCGCCCCCGTATCGCGAAGCGCCTCGATCTCCGGGAGCCGGAAGAGGGCGTTGTCGTCGATGTTCATCTTCGCGTCGATCGCCTTCACCTCTCCGGCGGGGTTCACGATCATCGGGTTGACTTCCGCAAGGGTGGCGCCGCTCGCCCGGTAGGCCTCGTAGAGCTTCGCGATGATGGAGGAGGCCTGCCGCGCCGCGCGCGGGTCGTCGTAGAGGTGATGGCCGAGGAGCGCCGCCTGGTGGGCAAGGAGCCCGTAACGCGGGTCCACGGCGACCTTTCGGATCGCCTCGGGCATCGTCGCGGCGACCTCCTCGATGTCGACGCCGCCCTCCGAGGAGACCATGATCGTATCCGCCCGGCGCGCCCGGTCGAGCACGATGCCGACGTAGGCCTCGGACGCGATGTCCTCGGCCGGCGCGACGAGGACCCGCCGCACCACGATCCCCTTGATCTCCATCCCGAGGATGGCTTCGGCTCTGTCGCCCGCCTCGGCCGGCGTATCGGCGAGCTTGACTCCCCCCGCCTTGCCGCGCCCTCCCGCGTGGACCTGGGCCTTGACGACGACCGGTCCGCCGAAGCGTTCGGCCGCCGCCCGGGCCGCCTCCGCCGTCGCGGCGACCTCCGCCTCGGGCACGGGGATGCCGTGCCGGGCGAAGATCTCCCGCGCCTGGTACTCATGAATATTCATCGCCTCGAATCTCGCTTCAAACCGCCGGCAGGTCGACCCCCTCGCCGGCCAGAAAGGTTCGCGCCACGTCCGCGATCTCCCGCAGGCGCGCCTCCGTGTCCGCCTCGATCCGCGCCACGACGACCGGCTGCGTGTTGCTCGCCCGGATCAGCAGCCACCCGCCATCGAAGAGGACGCGCACGCCGTCGATGTCGCTGACCTCGTAACGCTCGCGGAAGAAACGCACGGCCTCCGCGACGACGCCGAACTTCCGCTCCTCCGGGCAGTCGATGCGCAGTTCGGGCGTGGCCGGATAGCTCGGAATCTCCGCCGCCAACTCGGAGAGCGGGCGACCCGAACGGGATACGAGACCCGCGAGACGAGCCGCCGCGTAGATCGCGTCGTCCGTGCCGAAGAATCTGTCGGCAAAGCAGATATGTCCGCTCATCTCACCCGATATCGGAGATCCCCCCGCCCGCATGCGCTCCTTGATGAGTGAGTGTCCCGTCTTCCACATCACGGGCACGCCGCCAGCGGCCCGAATGACCCGGGGCAGCGCTTGCGAGCACTTCACGTCGAAGACGACCTCGGCCCCCGGCCGCTCCGCGAGCACTTCCCGCGCGAAGAGGAGGAGCAGGTGGTCACCCCGGATGATCTTTCCCTCTTCGGTCACCGCGCCGATCCGGTCCGCGTCCCCGTCGAGTCCCACGCCGAGGTCCGCGTCGCTCCCCCGGACGCGCGCGATCAGGTCCTGCACGTACTCGTCCACGGTCGGGTCCGGGTGGTGGTTCGGGAAGGTCCCGTCCGACTCGCAGTAGAGGCCGTCCACGTCGATTCCCGCGGCGGTCAGCGCGCGTACCGCGACGACGCTCCCCACCCCGTTCCCGCAGTCGAGCACCATGCGTACGTCGCCTTCGACCCGTCCGCGGGTCGCGATCTCCTCCACGTAGCGGTCGAGGATCTCCGCCGCCCGCACCTCCCCGCGGCCCGACGCGAAGTCCTCCGCTTCGATCCGGTCCCGGAGGGCCAGGATCGCCGGGCCGTAGAGCGACCCGCCGTCCCGCACCAGCTTGATTCCGTTGTATTCGGGCGGATTGTGGGATCCGGTGATCTGAATCGCCCCGTCCGTCCCGAACTCGATGGCGGCGAAATAGAGAGTCGGCGTGGGGACGGTGCCGATCGTCGTCACGTCGACGCCGCTGGCGCACAGACCGCGGCACAGCGCGGCGGAGAGCGCCGGAGACGAGGGCCGGTTGTCGTGTCCCACGACGACGCGGGGCGACGGGCGCCCGGCGAGTTCGGTCCCGAAGGCCCGCCCGACGAGTTCGACCGCCGTCTCCGTCAGGTCGTCCCCGACGATCCCGCGAATGTCGTATTCGCGGAAGATTCCGGAATGGATCCGCATTACGGCGTCGGCGGGTCCTCGGCCTGCACAACCATGCCGGGCGCGGGCGCATCCGCGAGCGCGTCGCGGGCCCGGTCGATGATCCGGCCCGGGAAGAGGCCGCCGAGAAGGATCAGCGCCACGCAGGTCCCGATCACGAGATTGAACCCCGGTTTGGGAGAGGGCGGCGTGTGGGCGTCCTCGGGCGCCGCCTCGAAGTACATCTTCCATACCACGCGGAGGTAGTAGTAGTAGGCGACGAGGCTCGTCAGCACGAGCGTGACGGCCAGCGAGATCTCCCCCGCATCCACCGCGGCGCGAAGCAGGTACAGCTTTCCCACGAAGCCCGCCGTAGGCGGGAAGCCGGCCAGCGATAGGAGGAAGACGAGGAGCGCGGCGCCGAGCACGGGACGCCGCCAGCCCAGCCCCCGGTAGTCGCGCACCCGCTGGTTCCGGTCGCCCCGCCCCGCCACGTGGAAGACGATGGCGAAGCTCCCGGCCGTCACCACGGTGTACGCCGCGAGGTAGAAGAGCGAGGCGGAGCGGCCGAGTTCCGAGGCCGCGACGACGCCGACGAGGAGGTATCCGGCGTGGGCCACCGAGGAGTAGGCGAGCATCCGCTTCACATCCTGCTGCGACAGCGCGACCAGGTTCGGCACGATCATCGTCAGGATCGCCAGCCACCACACGGCGCCCCTCCACACCTCGGCCGCGCCCCCCAGATCCACGGTCAACACGCGCAGGAGCGCGATGAAGGCGGCCGCCTTGACCCCCGTCGCCATGAACGAGGTCACCGGCGTGGGGGCGCCGTCGTAGGCGTCCGGCGCCCACATGTGGAAGGGGACGGCGGCGATCTTGAACGCGAAGCCGATGAGGAGGAGGCCGATACCGGCGACGAGGAGGAGGTCCCCCCCGGCCGGCCCGGCCGCGATGGCCTCGGCGGCGGTGGCCAGGCGCGTCGTCCCGGTGGCCCCGTAGAGGAGCGCGATCCCGTACACGACGAAGGCGCTCGCGAAGGCCCCGACGATGAAGTACTTGAGGCTCGCCTCGGAGGAGCGCGGGTTCTTGCGGACGAATCCGGTGAGGACGTAGACGGAGATGGACATCAGCTCGAGGCCGACGAAGAGGAGGATGAGGTCGCGCGCCGCGACGAGCACCATCATCCCGACGAGGGCCAGGAGAACGAGCGCGTGGAACTCCGGGGAACGCAGCCCCTCCCGGTCCAGGTAGTCGCGCGAGAGCGACACCACGAGCAGCGCTCCGCCGAGCAGGATCACGTCCGCCGCCACGCGGAAGCCGTCGAGCGCGATCATCGCGTCCGGCGGGGCGGAGGCGTCCATGAGCCACAGACTGGCGATGAGCGCGCCCGCGATCGAATACAGGGTGACGAGGCAGTCGACGGACATCCGGTCGCGGCCGGCACCGCCCTCGCCCGCGCCGCCCGCGTCCGGACGGACGAAGGCGTCGCGCATGAGGATCAACATCGCCGCCAGCGACAGGACGACTTCCGGGAGGAGCGCGATCCAATGGCTCACGTCACTCCCCTCCCCCGGCCTCGACGGACGCGGCCTCGATGGAAACGGGGTCGACGGAGACGGGCTCCGCGGCGGGCACGCTCGCCGCGCGCGTCTCCACGTGTTCGATGAGCGCCTCCACGGACGCTCTCGTTCGGTTCAGGAACGGACCCGGCCATACGCCGATGAGCAGGATCAGCGCGAGGAGCGGTGCGAGGATCAGCCGCTCCCGCCGGTTCACGTCGGTGAGCGCGCGGTTCTCCTCGCGGTCGAGGCGGTTGAAGAGGACGCGCTGCACCATCGGCAGCATATAGCAGGCCGCGAAGATCACGCCGGTCGTCGCGATGGCGGCGATCCACGGGTGCGTCCGGAACGTCCCCACGAGAATCAGGAACTCGCCGACGAAGCCGTTCGTCCCCGGAAGCCCGACCGAGGAAAGCGCGACGACGACGAGCGCGAAGGCGAACACCGGCATCACCTTCGCGATGCCGCCGAAGTCCGCGATCTCCCGCGAGTGCCGCCGCTCGTACAGCATCCCGATGAGGAGGAAGAGCGCCCCCGTCGAAATCCCGTGGTTCACCATCTGGAGGATGCCGCCCTCGATCCCCTGGGTCGTGAGCCCGAACACGCCGAGCACGACGAAGCCGAGGTGGGCGACCGAGGTATAGGCGATGAGCTTCTTCGCGTCCGGCTGGACCGCCGCCACCCAGGCCGCGTACAGGATCCCGATGAGCCCCAGCACGAGCATCGCGTTCACGACCACGGGGTCCGTCGCCGCGGCCGGGAAGAAGGGGAGCCCGAAACGCAGGAAGCCGTACACGCCCATCTTGAGCAGCACCCCCGCCAGGATCACGGAGCCCGCCGTCGGGGCCTCCACGTGCGCGTCGGGCAGCCAGGTGTGGAACGGGAAGAGCGGCACCTTGATCGCGAACGCGAGCGCGAACCCCGCGAAGAGCCACAGCTGCGCGCGCCGCGCGAGTTCGAGCGACACGAGATCCTCGTAGGCGAAGCTCCACGCCCCCGAGCCGTCCTGGAAGATCCAGGCGAGGGTCACGATCGCGACGAGCATCAGGAGCGAGCCCACCGCCGTGTAGAGGAAGAACTTCACGGCGGAATAGATCCTGCGCTCCCCGCCCCAGACCCCGATGAGGAAGTACATCGGGATCAGCATGATCTCCCAGAACACGTAGAACAGGAAGAGATCGAGGGCGACGAAGACGCCGATCATCCCCGTCGTGAGGAAGAGGAGCATCGCGTAGAAGGCGCGCTCCCGGCGCCGGATGTAGGAGAAGGAGCCCGCCACCGCCAACGGCATCGTGAAGGTCGTGAGCAGGATCATGAGGATGGAGATCCCGTCCACCCCCACCGCGTACGAGATCCCCCACGCCTCGATCCACGGGATGGAGACGAGATTCTGGAATCCCGGCTCCGCCGTGTCGAAGGTCCAGAAGAGCGGCAGCGAGAGCGCGAACAGGACGAGCGTCGTCGCGAGCGCGACGGTCTTCGCGCGCGCCTCCGTCACCACGAGGCAGGCCGCGCCGCCGAGGAGGGGGAGGAGCACGAGCGCCGTCAGGATCCAGTGCCCGTCGTAGAGGGCCATCATGAGAGCACCCCGAGGACGAGCAGCGCACCGAGCATGAAGGCGACGAGGTAGGTCGTCACGCGGCCCGTCTGGAGCTGCCCCCCGGCCCAGCCGAGGAGGCGGGCGGCGCGCCCCGCGCCGTTCACGGCGCCGTCGATGATGCCCGCATCCACGATCCGCCAGCAGGCGCGCCACAGGGCCAGCGAGGGACGGACGATCGCGCGGTCGTACAGTTCATCCACGTACCACTTGTCGTGGAGCACGCGGGCGAACCCGGTCGGCGCCACGGCCTCCGCCTCCGTCGGCACCGGCTTCGGCGACAGGGCGCGGACGGTCCCGACGACGGCGGCGATCGCGATCGCCGCGGAGATCCCCGCCCACAGCGCCTCGCCGCCCCCGACGGGCGACCGGTACTCGGGGGAGAAGCCGTGCGCCTCCTTGACGGCGATCGCCGGCGCGAACACGGGCTCGAGCCAGTGGTGCAGCCACTCGACGGTCGGGAGGAGCGGCAGCGCTTCGGGGATGTTCGCCCACCCCCCAACGACGGAGAGGACGGCGAGGACGGCGAGCGGCGCCCACATGACGGCGGGCACCTCGTGCAGACGCCGCCCGGCCTCCTGGGCTCCCCCGTGGCCGAAGGTCCGGTTCCCGCCGTGGAAGGTCATCACCATGAGGCGGGCCATGTACACGGCCGTGAGCAGCGCCGTCGCGAGCGCCACGCCCCACAGGATCGGGTATCCGTACGCCCCCGAGTACCAGATGATCTCGTCCTTCGAGAAGAACCCGGCCAGCGGCGGCACGCCCGCGATCGCGAGCGTCGCGACCCACATGAAGACGAAGGTGCGGGGCATGAACTTCCGGAGCCCGCCGTGGTTCCGCATGTCGTTCGGGTCGCCGTGGTGCGCGTCGCCGTCCCCGTGCCCGTCGTCGCCGTGCGCCCACGCGTGGTGCACCGCGTGGATCACGGCGCCCGCGCCCAGGAAGAGGAGCGCCTTGAAGAAGGCGTGCGTCATCAGGTGGAAGACGCCGGCCGTGAACGCCCCCACCCCGACGGCGAGGAACATGTAGCCGAGCTGCGAGATCGTGGAGTACGCGAGCACCTTCTTGATGTCGTACTGCCGGATCGCGATCGAGGCCGCGAAGAGCGCCGTCCCCGCGCCCACCGCCGCGACCACCCCCTGGGAGACGGGCGAGAGCGCGAACAGGACGCTCGTGCGCGCGATGAGGTAGACCCCCGCCGTCACCATCGTCGCCGCGTGAATGAGCGCCGAGACCGGCGTCGGACCCGCCATGGCGTCCGGAAGCCAGGTGTGAAGGGGGATCTGGGCCGACTTCCCCGTGCAGCCGAGGAAGAGGAGGAGCGTGATCCCGGTCGCGAGCGCGCCGCCGTACGCGAGCGTCCCCTCCGCCGCCGCGAGGACGGGAACGAAGTCCAGCGTCCCGAACGCCGTGAAGACGAGGAACATGGCGACGAGGAAGCCCGCGTCGCCGATCCGGTTCATGATGAACGCCTTCTTCCCCGCGTTCGCGTACTCCCGATTCTCGTACCAGAAGCCGATGAGCAGGTACGAACAGAGCCCCACGCCCTCCCATCCCACGAACATCAGCGGGAAGCTGGCCCCCAGGACGAGGACGAGCATGAAGAAGACGAAGAGGTTGAGATAGGAGAAGTAGCGGGAATAGCCGGGGTCGTCGCGCATGTAGCCGACGGAGTAGATGTGGATCAGGCTCCCGACGCCGGTCACGATCATGCACATCAGCATCGAGAGCTGGTCGAACTGGAGGTCGACCCCGATGCTCAGGTCCCCGGACACGATCCAGCTCCACAGGCGGACGACTTCCGCGCCGTGCAGCTCCGCCCCGCTCATCCCGATGAAGTTGACGAGGACGACGGCGAAGCTCCCGAGCAGCGCCGCGGGGCCGACGATCGTCGGGATCCGCTTGTCGTCGCGCCACAGGAAGGCCCCGAGGCCGTTCACCGCCGCGCCGAGCAGCGGGAGGGCGAGGATGAGCCACGGGAACACCGGATGGAACCCGGCTCCCGCCCCCTCCTGCCCCGCGAGGGCGCCGAGGCTCACCACTTCAGGAGCCGGAAGCGGTCGAGGTCCACGACTTCATAGTGCCGGAAGATCGCGATGATGATCGCGAGTCCCACGGCGGCCTCCGCCGCGGCGACGGCCATCACGAAGAAGACGAAGATCTGCCCCTCGATCCCGTGCATGCGCGAGAACGCGACGAGCGACAGGTTCGCGGCGTTGAGCATCAGTTCGACGCACATGAAGACGATGATCGCGTTGCGCCTCAGCAGGACCCCGATCACGCCGATGGAGAAGAGGATCGCGCTCACGAAGAGGGCGATGAGTCCGTTCAGTCCGAGCGCGCCCGCCATGCCGGCCTCGCTCATGTGCGCTCCCTCCGGGCGAGCAGGATCGTCCCCACGATGGAGACGAGCAGGAGGACGCCGGTGACCTCGAGCACGATCGTGTACTCCGTGAAGAGCGGCCGGGCGACGACGCCGACGACGCCCTGTTCGGCAGCCGCCTCGCGCAGGGCGCTGCCCGCGATCTCCACCACCGGCCGGGCGTCCGTGCCGCCCACGAAGAGGCGCGTGAGGACGCCGAGGAAGGCGATCGAGATCGAGCCGCCGATGAGGCCTCCGACGGGCCCCCTCAGGTCGCGCCAGTCCGCGTGCCCCAGGTTCAGGAGCATGAGGACGAAGAGGAAGAGGACCATGATGGCCCCGCCGTACAGGATCACGTTGATCGCCGCGATGTAGTGCGCGTCGAGCATGAGGAACATGCCCGAGGTGGCGAAGAACACGCCGACGAGGAAGATCACGGCGGAGACGGGATTCCGGCGCGTGACCATGATCACCGCGCCCAGAATCGCGCTCGCCGCGAAGGCCTGAAAGAGGAAGTCCTGGATCATCGCGGCATCACTGCGACGCGGGGTCCTGCGGATCCCACAGCGCGGTCACGTCGTGCTCCTGCTCGACGAGCCGCTCGAGGTCGTACACCCAGCGTTCACGCGAATACTCCGCGTTCTCGTAGTGCACGCCGAGGTGGATCGCCTCGACCGGGCACACCTCCTGGCAGTAGCCGCAGAAGATGCAGCGGAACTCGTCGATCTCGTAGATCGCCGCGTAGCGCTCGCCGCTCTCGTCTTCGGCGGGCACGAGCTTGATGCAGTTCACGGGGCAGACGGTCGGACACAGGCCGCAGGCCACGCACTTCGCCCGTCCGTCCTCGTGCACCGCCATGCGGTGCGTTCCGCGCGTCCGCGGCGCGAGTTCCCACTTCTCGTCGGGATACTGCTGCGTCTTCTTGTTCGGGCTCAGGAGGTGCCGCATCGTGATCGACATCCCCTTCGCCGCCGCCCGCACGTACGAACTCTCCGCGCGCGGCCGCTCCACAACCTTCACCTCTCCAGGCATTTACCCTCCCTTACCTTCCCCGGCGTCGCCGCCGCCGGCCGGCCTCGCTCCCTTCGCCCCGCCGCGGATCAGCGTCCCCCGGTCCATGGCGAAGAAGAGAACCCCCGCGAGCGCAAGATTCACGAGGAAGAGAACGAACGCGTACCAGCCGCCGGCCGGGATCCCGACCGCCTCGATTCCGAGGATGACGAAGGCGATGACGAGGATGTAGACCGTCACCGCTTCGAGCATGAACTTCCAGCCCAGATCCATGAGCTGGTCGTAGCGGAAGCGCGGCAGCGTCCACCGTATCCAGACGAAGACGAGCACGAGGAGCGACGTCTTCACACCGAAGGCGCCGAGCGTGAGCAGCGTCTTCCACCACGTCGGCTCTCCGATCACCGTCCCGTCGGAGAGCACGCGGATATTGTCCCCCTGCCAGAACGGGATGTCCCACCCGCCGAGGAAGAAGACGGTGACGAGCGCGGCGACCGTGATCACGTGCGCGAACTCGCCGATCATGAACATCGAGAACTTCATCGCCGAATACTCCGTGTGGTATCCGGTGATGAGTTCGGCCTCCGCCTCCGGAAGGTCGAAGGGCAGGCGGTTCGTCTCCGCGAGCCCCGAAACGAAGAAGAAGAAGAGGCCGACGAGGAGCGGAAACATGAACCACGTCGCGTAGGTCGCGGGCCCGGCGGTGAACGTCTGCTGCATCGAGACGATCTCGGGGGCGCGCACGTCCCCGGTCAGGAGGATGAGCGGGACGAGGCTGAGCGCGAGCGCGACCTCGTAGCTCACCATCTGCGCGGAGCCTCGGAGTCCGCCGAGCAGCGAGTACTTCGACCCGGAGGCCCAGCCGCCCATCGCGACGCCGTACACGCCAATCGAGCCGATCGCGAGCACGTAGAGGAACCCGATCGGCACGTCCGCCACGATCATCTCCACGAGCCCCCACTGCGTGGGCAGCGGGGAGGCGAAGGGGATGACGGCGAAGAGGATCGTGGCCGGCAGGATCCCGAGGACGGGCGCGAGGAGGAAGAAGGGCCGGACGGCCTGCGCCGGCATCGTCTCTTCCTTCAGGAGATTCTTGAGCCCGTCGGCGATGACCTGGAGGAGGCCCCACGGACCGACGCGGTTCGGGCCGCTCCGGTCCTGCATGAAGCCGCACACCTTGCGCTCGAAGATCGTGGCGAGCATGACCGCGAGCATCAGCACCGAGAAGAAGAGGATGACCTTCCCCACGGTGGCGAGGACGAAGGCGCCGCCCGTGACCGGGTTCACGCGCCGGCCTCCGCGGAACCGGCGACGCCGGCGGCTTCGGCGGCCGCGCCGGCGGCCGGGGCGCCCTTGAGCCCGATCCCGTCCCACGTCAGGCCCGCGAAGGCCGGAGTCTGCGCCGCCATCCGCTCGAACGCGCCGCGCACGTCGTTGACGGCCTCGCCGTCTCCCAGGCGGGCGAGCACGCGACTCAGCACCATCCAGCCCGGGCGGGCCAGGCCCGGCGGCCTCAGCGCCTGGTGGAAGCGCTGCACGCGGCCCTCGAAGTTCGTGAACGTGCCGTCCATCTCGGCGAAGGTCGCGATCGGGAGCACCGCGTCCGCGTTGCGCGCCGCGCCGGGGAGCCGCGTCCCGAGATAGAGGAAGAAGTCGGTTGAGGCGCCGAAGTCCTCGCCGGCGCCCTCGAGTTCGTCATCGAGCACGACAAGCGCGCCGCCCGGCGGGCCGTCGGGCGGGCCGTCGGCGCGGCGGCCGCCGAAGAACCCGGCGCCGGTCGCGTTCGCGGCGCGGTCCGCTCTCAGCTTGAGCGTCGGGACCGTCGGGAGTTCGGCGGTCTCGCCCTGCGGGACCCGGAAGGCGGCGTCCGCGACGCCGAGCCGGTCGAGGAGCGTCCGGAGGTAGAACAGGTTCTCGTTCGAGGCGTCCGGGGAGACGACCGCGCTCCCGCCGGGCGCGCCGAGCGCGTCGATCTTCTCCGCCACCCAGTCGAGCGCCGTCGCCCAGTCCACCGGCCTCAGCTCGCCGCCGCCGCCGTCCCCGCCACCGGCGCGGATGAGGGGGAGTTCAGCCCGGACGCCGCGGTTCGTCATCACGAGGTGCTTGCGGCCGTAGTCGCACATCCACCAGGAGTTCACGGCCGCGTTGTGCCGCGGCTTCACGCGCACGATCTGGTTCTCCTTCGTGTCGATCGTGACGTTGCAGCCGGTGGGACACCCCGGACACACGCTCGCCGCCGCGTCCATGTCCCACGCCCGCGCCTTGAACACGAAGTCCTCGTGCACGAGGGCGCCGACGGGGCACACGTCGACGATGTTCCCCTGGAAGGGGTTGTCGAGTTCGCGGCCCGGGAAGGTGTCGATGTAGGCCTTGTCTCCGCGCTGGGCGACGATGAGCGAATCGTCCTCCGCGACGTCCCGCATGAAGCGCACGCAGCGGGTGCAGATGACGCAGCGGTCCGCGAAGTAGAGGATGTCGTCGGAGATGCGGTCGCGGCCCATGATCCGCTTCGGCTCGTCGACCCGGCTCTCGAGCTGGTTCGTGACGTAGGCGTAGTCCTGGAGCATGCACTGCCCCGCGGCGTCGCAGATCGGGCAGTCGAGCGGGTGGTTGACGAGGAGGAACTCGATGACCGACTGGCGGGCGGTGCGCGCCGTGTCGCTCGCCGTGTTCACGACCATGTCGTCGGCCGCCTGCAGCGTGCAGGAGGGCTCGAGCTTGGGCCGTCCCTCGACCTCCACGAGACACATGCGGCACTGCGCCGGCCGCGTGGGGATCCCCGGATGGTAGCAGTAGCGCGGCACGACGACGCCCACGTGCTCCGCGGCCTCGATGACCCGCGTGCCGCTCGGGACCGTGACCTCGACCCCGTCGATCTTGAGCGTAACCGTCGCCTTCGCCCCGTTCTCAGCCATCTCGGCCATCCTCACCCGCCATGCGTCACCCCGCCGCGACCAGGGTCGGCTTCATGCGCGCCTCGTAGTCGGCGCGGAACTTGTCGAGCGAGGACTCGAGCGGGAACACGACGCTGTCCGCCAGCACGCAGATCGTGCGTCCCGTCATCTGCTCGCACAGCTCGTACAGCGTGTCGATGTCCGCCGGTCGCCCGTCCCCCGCCTCGATCCGCTGCAGGATGCGGACGACCCACGACGTGCCCTCGCGGCACTGCACGCACTGGCCGCACGACTCGTGCGCGTAGAACTGCGCGATCCGCCGCATCGCCGCGACGATGTCCGTGTCCTCGTCCATCACGATCGGCGAGGCGGTGCCGAGCGCGCTTCCCGCCTCGGCCAGCCCCTCGTACGTCGTCGCGCAGTCGAGTTCGTCCCCCGTCAGGAAGGCCGTGGACGACCCGCCCGGGATCACGGCCTTCACGGGCTTGCCCGAGGGCGTGCCGCCGCAGGCCTCGAAGATGATGTCGCTCAGCGGCAGGCCGAGCGCGAACTCGTAGTTGCCGGGACGCACGAGGTGGCCCGAGCAGCTCCACAGCTTCGTGCCGGGCGACTCCTCGCTCCCCCACTGCCGGTACCAGTCGGCGCCGTTCTCCAGGATCATGGGGACCGCGGCGAGCGTCTCGACGTTGTTCACCGTCGTCGGCATCCCGAACGCTCCCGCCTGCGCCGGGAAGGGCGGCTTCGCCCAGGGTTCCGCGCGGTTGCCCATGAGCGAGTTCATGAGGCCGGTCTCCTCGCCGGCGATGTACGCCCCGGCCCCGCCGTGGATCGTCACGTCGCACGACCACGACGAGCCCAGGATCCCGTCCCCCGCGAGACCGGTCTCGTACGCCTCGACGACCGCGGCGTTGAGGACCTGCGTCTCCTCGAAGAACTCGCCCCGCACGTAGATGTAGGCGTGCTCCGCCCCGATGGCGCGCGAGGCGATCAGGCAGCCCTCGATGAGGAGGTGGGGCGTCCAGCGGATGACTTCGCGGTCCTTGAAGGCGCCCGGCTCCGACTCGTCCGCGTTGCAGCACAGGTAGTGCGGCTTGCCGTCGTCCTTCGGCATGAAGCTCCACTTGAGGCCCGTCGGGAAGCCCGCGCCGCCGCGCCCGCGGAGACCGGAGGCCTTCACGACCTCGGTGATCTCGGCCGGCGACATGTCGAGCGACCGCCGGAGCGCCTCGTAGCCGCCGCGGGCGCGCCACCCTTCGAGCGTGCGCGCTTCGGCCTCGCCCTGGTGCCGCGAGAGGCGCGTCGTCGTCTCGAGCTCGCTGCCGTGCGGAAAGCTCATGCGTCGCCTCCCGCCCCCGGCCCGTCCGTCGCCGCGCCGTTACCCGCCCCGCGCAGATTCGCCACGATCCCGGGCACGCAGTCCGGCGTCACATCCTCGAGGTAGCGGTCGTTGACCTGCACGACCGTGGCGAAGCCGCACGCGCCGAGACACTCCGCCTCGATCACGGTGAACTCGCCGTCCGCCGAGACCTCGCCCTCCCGCGTCCCCGTCTCGGCGAGGAAGCGGTGCAGCACCTCTTCGGCCCGGTTCAGGTGGCACGAAATGTTCGTGCACACCTGGACGAAGTGACGCCCGACCGGGTGCTTGTTGTACATCGTGTAGAAGGTCGCAATCGAGTGCACGTAGGCGGGCGTAAGGTCCAGCGCCTCGGCGACTTCGACCATGTCCGCGGGTTCGATCCACCCCTTCACCGACTGCACGAAACCGAGCATGGGGAGGAGCGCCGCCTGCTTCGTCGGATAGCGGGAGAGGGCCGCCTCCAGCCGGTGCTTCCCCTCCTCCGTCTCGAAGATGGGACCGTCGAACGTCTCCCTCGCCGTCAACTGGAAGGGCTGCGCCGCGACGACCGCGGGATGGATGCGCCGGCTCACCGGTCGATCTCTCCGAGCACGACGTCGAGCGAGGCGTTGATCGCGACGACGTCCGCCACGAGTTCACCCTTCACGAGTTCGGGGAGCGACGCGATGTTGATGAACGACGGGCCGCGGAAACGGCAGCGGACGGGCTTCGTGCCGCCGTCGGAGATGATCCCGAATCCCAGTTCGCCCTTCGAGCTTTCGATCGAGTACCACGTCTCGCCGGCCGGCACGCGGACGCCCTCCATCACGAGCTTGAAGTGCGAGATCATCGTGTCGATCGACCCCATCGCCTCGCCCTTGGGGGGGAGGACGATCCGGTAGTCGTCGATGTTGATCGGGCCGCCCGGGAGCCGGTCCAGCGCCTGTTCGATGATGCGGACGCTCTGCCGCATCTCCTCCACCCTCACGAGATAGCGGTCGTAGACGTCGCCGGCCGTCCCCACGGGCACATCGAAGTCGTACTCCTCGTAGCCGAGGTAGGGACGCGCCTTCCGCACGTCGTAGGCCACGCCGCTCGCGCGGAGCGTGGGTCCGGTGACGCCGTAGCTCACCGCCCTGTCCGCGGAGAGCAGGCCGATGTCCATCGTGCGGCCCTGCCAGATCGCGTTGCGCGACAGGAGCCGCTCGACCTCGTCCAGCGTCTCCGGGAAGGTCGCCGCGAAGTCGCGCGCCGCCGCCGTCCAGCCCACGGGCAGGTCCGCCATCATCCCGCCGACGCGCGTGACGGAGGTCGTGATCCGGCCCCCCGTGTACGCCTCGTGCAGGTTGTAGATCCGCTCGCGCTCCTGGAAGGTGTAGAGGAAGACGGAGAAGGCGCCGATGTCGATCGCCGTCGTCCCCAGCCACAGGAGGTGGCCGAGGATGCGGTTCAACTCGCCGAGGATGACGCGGACGACGCGGCAGCGCTCCGTGATCTCGACGTCGAGGAGCGATTCGACCGCCCCGGCGTAGCCGATGTTGTAGAGCATCGGCGCGAGGTAGTCCATGCGGTCCGTGTAGGGGACGCATTGATTCCATTCACGGTATTCGCACGTCTTCTCGAAGCCGGTGTGCAGGTACCCGATATGGGGGGAGCAGCGCACGACGCGCTCCCCGTCGAGCTGGAGCACGAGCCGGAGGACGCCGTGGGTCGCGGGGTGCTGCGGTCCCATGTTGATGAGGATGGGTTCGCCCTCGAGCGCGTCCTCGGGCTTCTCGTCCGGGCTCACGTCGCGGATTCCGCCCGGTGCCCCGGTTGGCGACCCGTCCGGTGCTCCGCTTTCAGCCGTCTGCTCCGACGGCGCCCGTACGTCTCCGTCCTCGGTAACGGCGTAGCCCGCCATCTCCAGCTCCTCGACGGCATACATGTCGACGAGGTCGCGGGAGAGCGCGCGGCTCACCTGCCGGGAGCGGCTGAAGCGTCCGCGGAGCGGGAAGTCCTTCCGGAGCGGGAACCCCTCCTCGTAGTTCTCCGGCATGAGGATGCGGCGCAGGTCCGGGTGGCCCCGGAAGCTCACGCCGTACATGTCCCACACCTCGCGTTCGAGCCAGTCGGCGGCGAGCCACTGGTCGGTGACGCTGTCCAGCTCGAGGTCGTCCATCGGCACCTCGCACGCGACCCGCAGCTGGCGGCCGTGCGCCATGGACCAGAGCTGGTACCACACCTGGATCGGGGCCCCGATGCCGCTGTGCGCCCCCATGAGGTCCGCGAGCAGGTCGTACGCCTGGTCGGGGCTCTCGCGGAGGAAGCGGAGCGCGTCGGCGTTGAGGCCCGGGTCGATCCACACGACGGGATAGCCGAGCGCGTCGATCTCCACGCGCCGCACGCCCTCTCCGAAGCGCTCCTGGAGGGCGAGGACCGAGGGATGGCTCGCCGCATCCCCGTCGAGGGACGCGACCCGCACCATGCGCGGAGGGGCGGTCGTCGTCGCGGTCGTCAACGGCGGAGCGCCCCGGTCAATCCCGGTGTTCCAGACGGCGTTCGCGCCGGTCGCGAGACCGGGTCAGCGCGGAGGTCGGGCCGAGCCCGCTCATGCGGTTCTGATTCGTCGAGTTGCCGAAGGGCTGGGCGACGAGTTCGATCGTCTCGGGGGGCAGATTCGGGCGTCCGACCGCCTCCGGAGCCTCGTCCCGCGCGCGGGGGTCGGCAAGCGACTCTCCCTTGATCTTCTCCTGGATCATCAGGAGTCCGTAGATGAGGCCTTCCGGCCGCGGCGGACAGCCCGGGACGTAGACATCGACGGGCACGATCGTGTCGATCCCCTGGACGATCGTGTAGTTGTCGAACATCCCGCCGGAACTCGCGCAGGCGCCCATCGAGACGCACCATTTGGGCTGCGGCATCTGGTCCCAGACCCGGCGCAGGACCGGGGCGAGCTTGTAGGTCACCCGGCCGGCGACGATCATCAGGTCCGCCTGCCGGGGGCTGAAGGACATGCGCTCCATCCCGAAGCGGCCGATGTCGTACTTGGTCGCGGCGGAGGCCATCATCTCGATCGCACAGCAGGCGGTGCCGAACGGCATGGGCCACAGCGAGTTGCGGCGCGCCCAGTTGATGACGTAGTCGAGCTTCGTCGTCATCCAGTTGTGCGGGATGCCGGTGTCGACCCTGCCCTCTTCGGGGTGCGCGCCGGGAGGCAGCACGTCGAGCGTTCTCAGTCCCATTCGAGGGCCCCCTTCTTCCACGCGTACACGAGTCCGACGCCGAGCACGGTCAGAAACGCCGTGATCTCCACGAACCCGACCATCCCCAGTTCCCGGAAGATCGCGGCCCACGGAATGAGGAAGAGCGTCTCGATATCGAGGACAATGAAGAGCATCGCCACGATGTAGAAGTTGACCGAGAAACGCTCCCGCGTCGTCCCGAGCGGGGGAATCCCCGACTCGTACGGGCTCGCCTTCACCGCGGTCGGCCGGCGGGAGCCCACGAAGTGCGATACGCCCATCATCGCGGCCGCGTTCAGCACGCCGACCAACGCGAGGATCAGGATGCCGAGATATGGGTCGAGCAAGGGGGTTCGCTCCTCTCGTGCGAGCTTGTGAATTTCTTCACTTTCCCGCGCCGCGAAGGTATCGCGGAGGGGTACCACCGGCAAGCGGTATTTGGCTTCGGAAGCAAGGGGATGCGAGTGAGTCGGAGGCGGTCCGAGGAGCGTAATGTCGCGATCGGCGACGGCACGGTGCGCGTCGCGATTCTGGGGCAGGGACGCCCTGTGCTCTTCCTGCACGGGATCAGTGCCCACGGGCGCGCGTGGCGGCCCGTCGCGGAACGCTTCGCCGCGGAACACCGGGGGTGGGAGTGCTGGCTTCCCGACCTCGCGGGCCGGGGCGTCTCGGACGCGCAGCCGGGGCTCTCGTACACACTGGACGACGAAGTACGCCGGCTTCGCCAGCTTGTGCGAGCGCTCGCGCCGGACGGCCCATGGCCGCGACTTGTCGCCGGGCACTCCCAGGGCGCCGCGATCGCGCTCGCGCTCGCGCGGGCGGAGCCGGAGATCGGCGGACTCCTGCTCTCGAATCCGGTCACGCCGGAGATCCGGAGCCCTGCGGTGCTGCGGTTGCTGCGGTCTTCGGCCGTGCGGCGGGTCGTCGGGAGCGTGCTGGCGCCGCTTCACGCGCCGCTCGGCCACCTGGTGCTGCGGAGGGCGTGCGGTCCCGCCTTTCGGGCCCCTTCGGACCTGGTCGCCGCCTACGCACGGCCCTGGGCGAGCCCGCGCCGCGCCCGGACGCTACTGCGCATCCTGGCCGACTGGCGCCCGGCGGAGTTGGAGGACCGCATGCCCGACCGCCCGATCGCCGTGCACGTCGTGACGGGCGCGCACGACCCGAGGATCCCGGTCGAAGCGGTGGAGCGCCTCGCGTCCCGCCTAGGCTGCGACTTCACGGTGTGCAGGGACGGAGGCCACGTCCTGACCGAACAACATCCCCAACTCCTCGCCCGGCTCCTCGGCGAACTCGCCACCGGGCTGTCCGCGGATCCGGGCTGCTAAAGTTTAGGCGGCGTGACGCCGGTCTGGCCCTGGTACTTTCCGGCCTTGTCCGCGTAGCTGACCTCGCAGACCTCGTCGGACTGGAAGAAGAGGACCTGGGCGATCCCCTCGTTCGCGTAGACCCGCGCGGGGAGAGGGGTCGTGTTCGAGATCTCGAGCGTCACGTGTCCCTCCCACTCCGGCTCGAAGGGCGTGACGTTCACGATGAGGCCGCAGCGCGCGTAGGTGCTCTTCCCCACGCAGATGGTGAGGATGCTCCGCGGGATGCGGAAATACTCGATCGAGCGGGCGAGGGCGAAGGAGTTCGGGGGGATGATGCAGACGTCCCCGGAGTACTCGAGGAAGGAGCGCTCGTCGAACTTCTTGGGGTCGACGACCGGGAAGAGCGCGTTGTGGAAGATCCGGAACTCGTCGGCGACGCGCATGTCGTAGCCGTAGCTGCTCACGCCGTAGGAGATGACGCCGTCGCGGACCTGGCGGTCGGCGAAGGGTTCGATCATCCCGTGCTCGCGCGCCATCCGCCGGATCCAGCCGTCGCTCTTGATCGCCAATCGGACCTCTCGGTTATGGGGGACGGCCGCTCGCGGTTCAGTTTATCGCCGCGTCAACCTACGCGGGCGTCAAGGGGCGGCGCCGGGCCGGGGCCTCAGGTACGCGCGAGGGCGATCCAGCCGGCCCAGATCCAGGCGGCGATGAGCGCGACGCCTCCGATCGGCGTGATCGCGCCGAGCCAGCCCACGCCCGACAGGGCGAGGATGTAGAGGGAGCCGCTGAACACCGCCGTGCCGCACAGCATCAGGAGCCCGGGGCGGAGCCACCCCGCACCCGGCCAGCGCGCCGCCGCAAGGCCGAGGAAGATGAGCCCGAGGGCGTGCAGCATGTGGTAGCGGGCCGCCGTGTCGAAGATCGCGAGTTCGTCCGCGGAGAGGCGACCTTCGAGCGAGTGCGCGCCGAACGCTCCGGCGACGACGCCGAGACCCGCGAGCAGGAACCCGGCCGCGAGGAGCCCGCGGTGCGGCGAACCGGCGCCGATCAGTCGAAGAGCGGGGCCGGGGCCGCGCCTGCCCGGCGCGCGGCTTCGCTCGCGACCATCTCCATCACCCGGTCCCAGCGCTCCGGGCCGATCTCGCTCAGCGTCGCCTCCAGGATCGCCGCGAGTTCCCGGCCCTCCTCGCGCCGCATGGGGGCATCGCCGTCTTCGAGTTCCAGCCGCCTGCGCAACTCCGCCGCGCGCTCGATCAGGTCCCGGTGTCGGAGTCGTTCCTCGTAGGTCATCAGCCCCCCACCTGGCTCAGCGCCGCAAGCCCTCCGCTCCCGGCCGCCGTGCCCAGCTCCAGGTAATGGCGCTTCGGTTTCCCGGCGAGCGCCTCCGCCACCGCAGCCTCAATGCTGCCCGTCTCGCGCAGCGGGCTCTTCATGTCGACCTCGTGATCGCCGAACAGGCAGGTCCGGAGCTTCCCGTCGGCGGTCAGCCGCATCCGGTTGCAGCGTTCGCAGTAGTTGTGGGAGAGGGGCGTGATCACGCCCACCGTCCCCGCGCCGTCCGGGAAGCGGTAGTAGACGGCGGGCCCGTTCCCCCGCGGTCCCGGGTCCGGCATCAGATTCTCGATCGCGCGGATCTTGTCGAGCACTTCGTCCGTCGAGATGAAACGGTCGGTGAGGTGGAGGTTCTCCCCCACCGGCATGAGTTCGATGAAGCGCACGTGCCACGGCCGCTCGCGCGTGATCTCGGCGAAGTCGACGACCTCGTGGTCGTTGAGGCCCCGCATGATGACGCAGTTGATCTTGATCGGAGCGAAGCCTGCCTCCTCGGCGGCACGGAGGCCTTCCATCGTCTCATCGAAACGCCGCGCCGGCCGCCGGGCGATCTCCTCGAACCCGTCCCGGTCGAGGGTGTCGAGGCTCACGTTCACGCGCGCGACCCCCGCTTCCCTGAGGGCGGTCGCGAAACGCGGCAGGAGGATGGCGTTGGTGGAGAGCGAGATGTCGTCGATGCCCGGGACCGCGGCGATCATGCGCACGAGGTCCGGCAGGTCCTTGCGGACGAGCGGTTCTCCCCCGGTGATCCGGACGCGCTCCAGCCCGAGCGCAGACATCTGGCGCACGATCTCGGCAATCTCTTCGTACGCGAGCATCTCCGGCTTGGGGATCCACGCGAGCCCCTCCTCCGGCATGCAGTACGTGCAGCGCAGATTGCAGCGGTCCGTGACCGAGATCCGGAGGTACCGGATGCGGCGGCCGAACTGATCTCTCATGGCACCGTTCGTGAGGGTTTGCGCGGGAAGCTCGTCGCCCTCCGGGCCGGGAGCGGCGAGTGGCGGGACTCCGCGCAGCCGACGCGCCGCGCGGAGTCCTCGCCCGGGACGGCTAGCCGATCAGCGTGACGTCCTCCTGCATCATCATGTTGTCGTCGTCGTCGCCACAGTCTCCGGCAAACGAGACCGTTGCGATCATCGCGACGACCAACAGGTTGCGGACCATCTTAAACATGGCGTCCTCCTCGATTTGGGCGCCCGCGTCCGGGGCCGGCTGCCCCGGGACCCACCGGATCGCCCTTGACCAGACCTTCCTAGCCGAACCGCGAACCGCCGGTCGAAGCCCCCGCTTCCGGCGTCGGGGCTCCCACCCAGTGCGATTCGCCATCCTCGTAGTGCTCGTGCTTCCAGATCGGCAGTCTGACCTTGATCGTTTCGATAATCCAGCGCGAAGCGCGGTAGCCGTCGTCGCGGTGTGCCGACGTGACTGCGATCGCCACGCTCACCTCTCCCAGCCCGAGGCCGCCCACGCGGTGGGCCGCGGCGATGGAGCCCACGTCGAACTGTTCCAGCGCCTCGTGGCAGATCGCGGACAGTTCCCGCTCCGCCATCTCCCCGTACGCCTCGTACTCGAGGCGCGACACCGCGCGACCGCGGTTCGTGCGGCGAACCCGCCCCTGAAAGAAGAGCAGCGCACCGTCCTCCACGGACCCGACTTCCCCTACAATATCCTCGAACTGCGCGAAGTCGTCCAGACTGTCGCGGGTGATCCACGCCCGGACGCGGTCGTCCGACCCCCGCGACATCGGTTCAGCCCCCGGCCACGGGAGGGATGAGCGCGACCTCGTCTCCATCGGACAGGGTCGTGCCGGCCTCCGCGTAATTCTGGTTGACGGCGACGACGACGCTCTCCGGGAGCCAGTCGAGGCCGCCGGGCCCGCGCAGGCTATCCACGAGGTCCGCCACGGTGCTGTCCGCCGCGAGTTCCGCCGACCCCTCCCTGCGCGCGGCGAGTTCGCCGTACACGCCGAAAAAGAGGGTGCGAACCGAGATCCGGCCCGTCATGGGCGCGCGCCCGCGAGCTGGAGGTGGGCGAGGAGCCGCGGCACGATCCCCTCTTCGCGCAGCGTCGTCACCCGGACCCGCGTCCCATCGCGCCCCTCGGGATCCGGAAAGGCCGCAACGGAGAGGTTGCCCCTGAAGGTGCAGAAGGCGATATGCGTGTCGCTCTCGGTATCGACCCAGGCGTCGACCATCCGGTCGTCCCCGAGAAAGAAATCCCGCACCGCGGCCAACACATCCGCCGGGGCCAGCACGCTTGCCGTCTCTGTCGTCATCTCTCTGTCGTCATCGTCTCTCCCCGCGTACCATCCAGCAGCCGAAGATAGGGGCGCAGCAGCCCTCTCTCAATCCGACCCACCCCTTTCGACAAGAGCGCCTGACCGTGCCCCTTACGCAGTTCTCCCCGAACGTCGCCCGGCTCGAGGCCTCGGCGACGCTGGTGCTCGCCGCCCGGGCCCGGAAGCTGAGGGCGGCGGGCGTTCCGGTCGTGGACCTCTCGGCCGGCGAGCCGCAGTACTCCGCGCCGCCCTTCGCGGCCCGCGCCGGCATTCGTGCGGTCGAGGAGGGGAAGACGGGATATCCCCCGACGTCGGGGCTGCCGGAACTGCGCGAGGCGATCGCGCGCTATCTGTGCGAGACGACGGCCGCCGAGTCGGTGGATCCGGGCTCCGTGATCGTGAGCGCGGGCGTGAAGCAGTCGCTCTTCAACTGCTGCTACGCCCTCTTCGGCGGCGGCGAGGAGGTGCTCGTGCCTTCCCCGTATTGGCCGAGCTATACGACGATCGTCCGGCTCGCGGGGGCGGAACCGGTCATCGTGGAGACGACGTGGGAGGGCGGGTTCGTGCCGACGGTCGAGGACCTCGAGGCCGCCCGCACGGCGCGCACCCGGGGGCTCATGCTCAACAGCCCGGGAAACCCGACCGGCGCTGTCATCCCGCCGGATCTTCTGCGCGAGATCCTGGCTTGGGCGGAGCGGCACGGGATCTGGGTGCTCTCGGACGAGATCTACCGGCGGCTCGCCTACGGGGCCCCGTCCCCGTCCGTGTTCGACATCGCGGAACGCGGGGAGAGGACGATCCTGCTCGACGGCGTATCGAAGGCGTTCTGCATGCCGGGGTTCCGCATCGGGTACGCGGTGGGGCCGGAGGACGTCGTCCGGAAGATGGCCGATCTCCAGGGACAGACGACCTCCGGGGCCGTCGGCCCCTCCCAGCACGCCGCCACGGCCGCGCTCGGCGAGAGCGCTGACCGGGAGGCGTTCGTCGAGGATCTCCTGTCCAGGCTCGCGGGACTCAGGGAACTGGGGCTCGCGAGGTTCGCGGAGATCGACGGGATCGACGCCTTCCCGCCCGACGGCGCCCTGTATTTCTACGCGCGGCTCGCCGACGGCGGCGCCGCGTCGCTCGATGTCGCGGAGCGGCTGCTCGCCGACGCGCAGGTGGCGTGCATGCCGGGCGAGCCGTTCGGCTCTCCGGGACACCTGCGCTTCAACTTCGCGGTGGAGCGGGAAGTCCTGGAGGAGGGACTGGAACGGATCGCCGGCTTCTTCGGCTGACCCGTCCGCCCCGGCTCACTCGAGGCTCGACGCCACCTCGTCGCGCAGCAGACGCGAGGGCTTGAAGACGGGCACCTTCCTCCTCGGCACGCGGACCGGATCTCCCGTGCGCGGGTTGCGCGCCATCCGGGTCCGGCGCTCCCGAACCTTGAAGGTGCCGAAGCCGCGAATCTCGATGTGGTTGCCTTGCACGACGGCTCCCTTCACCGCGTTCAGAAACGCGTTGACCACCGCTGCACAGTCCCTCTTGGTCACGCCGGGGCCGATGGCCTCGTGGACCTGTTCGATGAGATCCGCCTTCGTCATTCTCCCTCTCCTCCGAGCGTTTGCGATCCTGTCTATTGGCGATCCGCTCCGGGACGGGAGCGGCTATCTCAGTTCAAAGAGGAGTCTCGGCGCGCCGGGACGCAGGGGCGCCAGCGACCCGAGCCACGCCCGCGCGTCACCGATGCTCAGCCCGCCGAGCAGGTCGAACAGACTGAGGGTCGGTTCGCGCGGCCGCACGATCGTCGGATCCGCGCCCAGACCCGCCATCCGACCGGCGAGCGCAATGGTCTCGGACAGCGTCATCAGGCCGTCGACGAGTCCGAGTTCGTTCGCCTGCCGGCCCGAAAAGACCCGGCCGTCCGCCAGCCCGAGGACGGTCTCCCGATCCAGGTTCCGGTTCTCGGACACGACCTCGACGAACTGCTCGTGTACGTCGCCCACGACGTCTTCGAGGATCTCGCGGCCCTCGGGAGAGAGGGCGCGGGCCAGGCCGCCCAGATCCTTGTGCTCGCCGCTCGCCACGACCTCCCAGTCGACGCCGACCTTGCGGAAGAGTTCCTCGGCGTTGGGGAACTCCATGATGACGCCGATGGATCCGGTCATCGTGCCGGGCAGCGCGTACACGCTGTCGGCCCCGATCGCGGCGTAATATCCGCCGGAGGCCCCCACATCGCCCATCCAGGCGAGGACGGGCCGGTCGTCGTCGTCCCGCAGTTCGCGGATGGCTTCGAAGATGCTCTGCGAGGCCCCCACCGTGCCTCCGGGGGACTCGATCTCGATCACGAACGCGCGCACGCCGGGGTCTTCGCGAAAACCGCCGAGCGCCTTCGTGAACGCCGCTTCGTCCTCGATCACGCCCCGCAGGGGGACGACCGCGACCCGCCCGCCCGCGAGAAACGACGTATTCCCCACCGTCCACCAGATGGAGAGGATCGCACCCACGCCGAAGAGGCTGAGCAGCGCCAGCAAGGCGATCACCGTGTTTCGCTTATCGTAGGTCACGTGGCGCGACGGTCCGTGAAGTGTGGATCCGTGGGCGAAGGCCCGCCGCAACCTAGAGAACACATCGCCGCGCGATCAACCCGGGACGGGGCTGCCGTGACTCTGCATCGTCTCGACGAAGCGGTTGAAGAGGTACCGGCTGTCGTGGGGTCCGGGAGCCGATTCGGGGTGGTACTGCACCGCGAAGACCGGCCGCTCGCGGTGGACCAGCCCCTCCACAGTGCCGTCGTTCAGGTTCCGGTGGGTGATCTCGAGATCTTCGCCGCCCTCGATCCGTCCGCCCTTTTCGAGCACGCTGAAGCCGTGGTTCTGTGAGGTGATCTCCACGGCGCCCGTGGCATGGTTGAGTACGGGGTGATTCCCGCCCCGGTGCCCGTAGGGCAGCTTGTAGTTCGTGCCCCCGAAGGCGCGCGCGATCAGCTGGTGTCCGAGGCAGATGCCGAACAGGGGGACGCCGGCGTCGCTCAGGGTGCGGATGCGCTCGACCGCACCCGGTACGGCTTCCGGATCGCCGGGTCCGTTCGAGACGAAGACGCCGTCCGGGCGGGCGGCGAGCAGCGCGTCGGCGTCGGTGTCGCACGGGACGACGCGCACGCGGTATCCCTCGCGGCGGAAGAGGTCGAGGCTGCGCGTCTTCACTCCGTAGTCGAGGCAGAGGACGAGACCGCGCTCGGTCGAGTCGCCGAGCGGACCGAGTTCGTACGGTTCGGGGGTCGAGACGGCGGTCGCGAGGTCGCGGCCGGACATCTCCGGCTCGGCGGCGAGGCGCTCGGCGGCCCGCTCAGGCGCCACGCCCTCGTGCGCGATGACCGCCCGCATCGCGCCCGCATCGCGGATGTGGCGCGTCAGCGCCCGGGTGTCCGCGCCGATCAGCGTCGGAATCCCGTGCGAGGCGAGGTACTCGGGCAGCGTGGAATCGGCGGGGCCGGACCCGATCTCGTGCGAGAGGTGCCTCACGACGAAGCCCGCGACCCAGGGCCGCCGCGATTGCACGTCGGGACGGCGGATGCCGTACACCCCCTGCATGGGCGCGGTCATGACGACGATCTGCGCGGCGAACGAGGGGTCCGTGAGCACCTCGTGGTATCCCGTCATCACCGTCGTGAAGACGGCTTCGCCGGCGGTCTCGGTCTCGGGGCCCACGTAGGCGCCGCCGAATCGGCGGCCGTCCTCGAGCAGGAGGTATCCGGGGCGTGCTTGCGTCTCGCTCAAGTGGCGCGTCCAATGTGGCGGTTGAAGGTGCGGGGACCCGGGCATCGGCTCGCGGCCCGCGTGCCCGGCGAACCCAAGCCGCGGGAGGCGCGTTGACCACCGACTCCGGATCCGGGCGGGAGTGCGGGACCGATGCTCCGCTCGTTCATATCTTCGCCGACGAGTCCTGCCTCGGCAACCAGTTCGAGAATCGCAGGAACCCGGGGGCGGCCGCGGGTCTCATCGAACGGTTCGACGAGCGCGGCGGCTGGTACCGGCGGGACTTCGCCCACTTCGATCCGGACACGACGAACAACCGGATGGCGATCACGTCCGGCATCGTCGGGCTGGGCGCGCTGCGGCGGGCGTGTCGCGTCGTCTTCACGAGCGACAGCCAGTATCTCGTCCGCGGGATGAAGGAGTGGGTCCACGGCTGGGCCCGGCGCGGCTGGCGGCGGAAGGGCGGGCCGATCGAGAACCTCGACCTGTGGCGGGAACTCGTGCGGGTCGCGGCGCGGCATCGCGTCGAGTGGCGCTGGACCCGGGGACACGCCGACGACGTGAAGAACTCCTACGCGGATCACCTCGCGGTGACGGCGGCGCGGGAGCGGCGCGGGACCGACGGACTCGTCCCGTCCGGGTTCGAGAGTTGGCTCGCGGCGGAGCAGGAGAGGGAGAAGTTCGTCGAGTTCCTGGATCTGCCGAGTGACGCGTTCACGGAGGACCCTCGGCCGCCCGCTCCCGAGAGGGCCGCCGGGGACTGAGACGGGCTACGAATCGGGGTTCCGGCTACGAACCGGGGTTCCCGCTCCCGGAACCGGGATCCCCTTCCCCGCCGTCCGTCCCGTCGGGAACGGCAGCGCCCTCCTCCGATCCGGGTGCAGCCGCATCGTCGGACGGGGCCGCGCCTTCTCCGAGGTCGGGCGGCGCCTCCAGCAGCGAAGCCGGCGCTTCGGGGAGACTCTGCTGACCGGGAAGTCCCTGACGCAGAATCGATTCCGGCGCCGTATCCGGACGGGCGGAGAGCACGGTCAGCACGAGCGCGAGGAAGAGGAAACTCCCCCCGCCGTACCAGCTCATCTTCGTCAGCGCGTTGGCCGCCTGGCGACCTCCCATGAAGGAGTCCGTGGAGGACGAGGCGCCGCCGAAGGACGCGGCGAGCCCGCCGCCCTTCGCGGACTGGAGGAGGATCATCACGCACAGCACGAGCGCGATCAGCGATATCAATACGATCAGGAACGTGAACATCGTCTACCCGCTATTGGTTGGATCGGCGGATTAAGGTAGAGCGGCCGGCGGGACGGGGCCAGTTTACCCGCCCGCCGCGCAGATCGCGGCCCAGCTGTCGGGGTCGAGACTCGCGCCGCCCACGAGCACGCCGTCCACGCCGGGGCCCGAGAGAAGCGCCTCGATGTTGGCCGGCTTGACGCTCCCGCCGTAGAGGATCGCCGTCCGCTCGGCATCGCAGCCCTCGGCACGCGCCAACTGCTCGCGCACGATGGCGTGGGCCTCGGCGGCGTCGGCGGGGCTCGCCGTGCGTCCGGTGCCGATCGCCCACACGGGCTCGTAGGCGTAGACGAGGCCGGCTCGGCTCTCACGGTCGAGAGGGCGGATCGCTTCCCGGATCTGCGTTTCGAGGACGGCCGCGAGCCGTCCGGACTCCCGCTCCTCGAGGGTCTCGCCCACGCACAGAACGGGCCGGAGCCCGGCCTCCAGGATGCGGACGAGCTTGCGTCCCACGTCCGCATCGGTATCGCCGAACTCCCGCCGGCGTTCCGAGTGGCCCGCCAGCGCCCAGGTGGCGCCGGTCGCCGGGACCATGGCCGCCGAGATTCCGCTTGTGTGCGCGCCCTCGAGTTCGGTGTGCACGTCCTGCACGCCGAACTCGAGGTCCGGGCGGTCCGAGGCCGCCGCGGCGAAGGCCGCCAGACTGATGGCGGGGGGGAATATGACCACGGTCGCGTCGCTGCGGCGGCTGTGGCGCGCCGTGAACCGCTCCACGAACGCCCCGGTCTCGGTGGGGCCGTGGGACATCTTCCAGTTCGCGGCGAATACGGGGGTGCGCGGCTGACTCGGCGGGTGACTCACGAGCGTGTCCTTTCGATGAGAACGTCGAGTCCGGGCAGGCACCCGCTCGACAGGTACTCGAGGGCCGCGCCGCCGCCGGTGCAGACGTGCGATACGCGGTCGCGAAGCCCGGCCTGACGAACGGCGGCTGCGGAGTCGCCGCCCCCGATGACGGTGAACGCGCCCGCCGCCGTCGCCTCCGCGGCGGCTTCGGCGACGGCGAAGGTGCCCGCCGCGAACCGCGGATCCTCGAACAGGCCCATGGGACCGTTCCAGAAGAATGCCCCGCACCCGCGCAACGCGTCGGCGTAGCGGGCGCGGGACTCGGGCCCGATGTCCAGGGCGGCCATCTCCGGCTCGATCGCGCCGACCGCCACGTTCTCGACGCTCTCTCCGCCCGACCGGTCCAGGACCGTCACGTCCGTCGGCAGCCGGATCCGTTCCCCTCCGGCGACCAGGATCGACCGGGCGAGATCGAGCGCTTCCTCCTCGACGAGCGAAATCCCGGTCTCGATGCCCTGTGCGCGGAGGAAGGTGTTCGCCATGGCGCCGCCCACGAGGATCAGGTCGGCCCGTTCCACGAAGCGGCGCATGAGTTCGATCTTGTCGCCGATCTTGGCGCCCCCGAAGGCGACGATGAAGGGACGGCCCGGGCGGTCGAGCGCGCCCAGCGCCTCGAGTTCGCGCTCGACGAGCAACCCCGCGGCGGAAAGGCTCAAGAGCGCGGGCACGCCGGTCGTCGAGGCGTGCGCGCGGTGCAGCGTGCCGAACGCGTCGTTGACGAAGAAGTCGCCGAGCCGGGCGAGCCGGCCGGCGAGGGCGTGGTCGTTCGCCGTCTCCCCAGGCAGGAAGCGCGTGTTCTCCGCGAGGAGCACCTGCGCGGTCCCCAGTTCGCGGCTGGCGCGGAGCGCTTCCTCTCCGTCGCACGGCGCCGAGAAGAGGACTTCGGCTTCGAGGAGGCCGGCGAGCGCCGAGGCCACGGGCGCGAGCGACAACGCGGGGTTCGGCTGCCCGCCCGGTCGGCCCAGGTGAGAGAGCAGCACCGGCCGGACGTCATGCCGCAGCAACCACCGGAGCGTCGGCAGCGAGGCTTCGATCCGCGTCGCATCCGCGACCTGGCCGGCGTTGAGCGGCACGTTGTAGTCCACCCGCACGAGTCCCCGCTTCCCGGCCAGTCCGGCCGGGAGGTCGCGCAGCGTTCGGGTCACGAAGGGACGGGCCGGGCCGCTCAGGCCCCGACGGCGGTGGGCAGACGCTCTCCGACGAAACTCGCCAGGTCGACGAGGCGATTCGAATACCCCCACTCGTTGTCGTACCACGAGATGACCTTCACGAGCGTGCCGTCCATGACCGATGTCGATTGCGCGTCGACGATCGCGCTCGCCGGGTGTCCCGTGAAGTCGATGGATACGAGCGGTTCCTCGGTGTATTCGAGTACGCCGTCGAGCGGTCCCTCCGCCGCCTCGCGAAAGGCGGCGTTGATCTCGCCCGCCGACGTCTCCCGCGACACGGTCGCCACGAGGTCCACGATCGACACGTCCGGAGTCGGGACGCGCATCGCCATCCCGTCGAGCCTCCCCTTCACCTGCGGGAGAACGAGACCCACGGCCTTCGCCGCGCCCGTCGTCGTGGGGATGATCGAGACCGCGGCGGCTCGGGCGCGCCGCAGATCCTTGTGCGGGAGGTCGAGGAGCTGCTGCCCGTTCGTGTACGCGTGGACCGTCGTCATCAGGCCGCGCTTGAAGCCGAAGCGGTCCAGCAGAACCTTCACGACCGGAGCGATGCAGTTGGTCGTGCAGCTCGCGTTCGAGATCACGTCGTGCTTCGCCGGGTCGTACTCGTGCGCGTTCACCCCGAGGACGAGGGTGATGTCCGGCTCGATGCCGGGCGCGGAGATGAGGACTTTCTTCGCACCGGCCCGCAGGTGCCGGGTCGCATCCTCCCGCTTGCGGAAGATGCCCGTGGATTCGATCACGATGTCCACGTCGAGCTCCGCCCACGGGAGGTCGGCCGGGTCGCGTTCGGAGAACACGCGCACGCGTTCCTCTCCCACGACGAGTTCTCCGCCGTCCACGCGCACGTTGCCGGGAAAGCGCCCGTGCACGGAGTCGTATTTGAATAGATGGGCGAGCGTCGCCGCATCCGTGAGATCGTTGATCGCGACGAAATCAAGGTCCCCGCGCGGGTCCTGAAGCGCCGCGCGGAGAATGTTCCGGCCGATGCGGCCGAAACCGTTGATGGCAACCCTCACACTCATTCGGATTCCTCTCGGGAGAAACTGGCTAGGGGCGAAGTGCCCCGGTCGGCGATTCGTCCCCGTCCAGGGGACGCAAGGTGCGCGCAAAACTAACGGTGGCCACGCTGTGGAATCCAGCCTCGGCCAGCGTCTCGGCGCAGGCGATCGCGGTGGCTCCGGTCGTGAGCACGTCATCGACGATCATGGCGCTACCGCGCTCGTCCGGGAGGCCGGCGCGCAACCGGAAACGGCCCTGTACGTTCGCTCGGCGCAGAGCCCCGCGGACGCCCGCCTGACGACCGCCGCCCGGACGGCGATCGAGGAACGGCCCCAGCGGCCCGACGCCGAGGTCGGCCAGCACGCGGGCAAGTTCCGCGGCCTGGTTGAATCCCCGTTCCCGCCGCCGGGCGGGCGTGAGCGGCACCGGGACCAGCCAGGACGCGCCCTCGCCGATCCGGGACGCCATCGCCTCGGCGCCGGGAGCCATGCGCGCGGCCATCCACGGGGCGAGGGCGCGCCAGCGGTCGTATTTCAGGGCGTGCACCGTCCGGGCGGCGAGGCCTTCGAAAACGAAGGGCGCGTCGGCCGCCACCAGGACGTCGGGCCACTCCTCGCACGTGCCGCACGGCACCAGCTCCCCGGCCGCCGCGGCGATGTTGCCGAGCGGCTGAGCGCAGCGAGGACAGCGGGGACTCGCGAGCCGGGGAAGTCGCGACCGGCACAGGCCGCACAGCGGCGGGCCATCGGGAGCGACGCCGCGGCGGCACCCCACACATGCCGCGGGCACGAGCGCGTCGAAGGCCGCGGCGGCCGCTCGGCGCACGAGACGGAGCCGGCCGGCGCACGCCACGGCCCTCACGCGGCGCTCGATCCGTCCGCGGGTTCCGGCTCCGGCCGACTCCGGAGTTCAGCCACGGCCGCCTCCCGCATCACTTCGAACGGGGCCGGGCGGCCGGGGAACCACCGCTCGAGCGAGAGCGCCGCCTGGCCCACGAGCATGTCGAGTCCGCCCACGGCCCGGATTCCGAGCGCACGGGCGTGTCGAACCCACGCCGTTTCTCCGGCCGCGTAGACCATGTCGAAGGCGGCGCCGAACCGCGCGCCGACCGCGTTCCGAACCAGCTCGAGGGGGAGCGGATCCCCGGAAGAGAGTCCGAGGCTCGTGGAATTCAGCACGAGATCGTACGTGGCACCGGCATGCGGCGCGGCGACCACGTGCACCGCGTCGGCCGCAGGGTCGGCGTCGGTCGCGTGGGCCAGCGCCCGGTCGCGCAGGGCGCGTGCCCGCGCCGGCGTCCGGTTGAGGACCTCGACGGACGACGTCCCGCCTTCGAGCAGGGCGTGGACCGCCGCGCGGGCCGCGCCCCCGGCGCCCAGGAGGAGCACGCGCGCGCCCCGCGGCTGGAAGCCGAAGCGGGAAAGGGCGGTGCGGAGCCCGCCGACGTCGGTGTTGTCGCCCGCGAGTTCGCCATCCGGTCGTCGCCACCAGCAGTTGCACGCCCCGGTCGCCCGGACCGCCGCGCTCGGTCGGGCGAGCGCCCGCGCCGCCCGGAGCTTGTGCGGGAGCGTCACGTTTCCGCCCGTCAGGTCCGCGCTCCGCATGACCGGTCCGACCTCGTCGGGCGCGGTTCGCCGAGCGGTGTATTCCGCGTCGAGTCCGAGGACGTCGAAGGCCGCCCGGTGCATCGCGGGCGAGATCGAGTGCCGCACGGGATCCCCAAGGAGCGCGAAGCGGAGCGTCACGACCCCGACCCTTCGCGTCCTCCCCCTTCGTCTTCATCGAGCGCGTCGAAGAACCCCCGCATGGCCTGCGTCAGCAACGCCCGCGTCGCCTCGTACGTCTCGAGATCGCCGCCGTACGGATCGGGGACCCCGCCCGCGCTCCGTTCGTGACCCGCGGGCAGGAAATCCGTCATGACGTGAACCGCCGCATCCGGAGCCAGCCGCGCCGCCGCCTGGGCATGCGACGCCTCCATGCCGATGATCACATCCGCCCATTCGAGCAGTTCGAGCGAGAGTTCCCGGGAAAGGTGTCCCGCGAGGTCGAGCCCGTGAGCGGCGGCGACCGCGATCCCGGGACCCGAGGCCGGCTGGCCGGGAAACGCGAAGGTGCCCGCCGATGCGCAGGAGACCTCCGCCCAGCCCCGCGCGGCGGCCTCCGCCCGCGCAATCACTTCGGCCAGCGGACTGCGGCATATGTTTCCGGTGCAGACGAAGAGGAGGTTCATGGCGAGAGGGTCCGGGTGACATCCGCCGCCGGCACGGCGCCCTCCCGCAGAATCTCGACGGCGTCCCCCGTCACGCGCACGAGCGTCGACGGGGTCGAGCCGGCGAGATCGCCCGCGTCGAGCCAACCCACGGTTCCCCCCTCGGACCCGACCTCCGACAGGACGGCGCGAACCTCAGCACCCGTCTTCGCCGGAGGTCTCCCCGTCGCGTTCAGGCTGGTTGAGGTCAACAGCCCGCCGGCGCGATCGAGGAGGCGTCTCACGACCGGATGGGGGTCGACGCGCACGGCAACGCCGGTGTCGCCGTCGTCCTCCAGCACCAGAGTAAGCGGTCCCGGCCAGAAGGCATCGGCGAGCCGGCGCGCGGCGTCCGTCCACCGGGCCCCGGGCAGCGCCTCGCGGAGCGCGTCGCGGCTCGCGGCGAGCCGGATCAGCGGTCCCGGCGGCCGACCCTTGATCGCGGCGATCCGCGCGTCGACCTCCGGCCACGGCCGGCCACCCAGCCCGTACACCGTCGAGGTCGGGTGCGCCACGACCCCCCCCCCCGTCGAGCAGCGCCGCCGCCCGGTCGAACGCTTCATCGTCCGTCGCCAGCGCCCGGCCCCGCCCGGCGGCCTCCGAAGCGCCTGTCCACTCGCGCCACTTCACCACGTCGATACCCTTCCCCCCTGTCTCCCACTAGTTCCCCGCGGCGATCAACCCGGTCTCAACCATGGCGCGCGCGAGCGAGAGGTCGCTCGCCGTCGTGATCTTCAGGTTCACCGGATCTCCCTCCACGGTCGCAACGTCGATGCCGAGCTTCTCGCAGAGCAGCGCGTCGTCCGTCATGGCGGCGGCGTCCTGCGCTTCCCAGGCGCCCGCATCGTCGATCGCGTGCGTACGATTCAGTACCGCCGCCGGAAACCCCTGTGGCGTCTGCACGCGGCGGAGTCGCTCGCGCAGCACGGTCCCGGCGATCCAGCCTCCCTCGTCCACGCGCTTCACGGTGTCCTCCACGGCGATCACCGGCACCACCGGGCCGGCGCGAGCGCCTTCCGCGACGCGGGAAACGAGCGCGGCCGACACGAACGGTCGCGCCCCATCGTGCACGAGCACGGTCTCGACCTCCCCCGCCAGCGCCTCGACGCCGGCGCGCACGGAATCGGCCCGAAACACCCCGCCCGGCACGACGAGAACGCCGTCCGGAAGCCATGGCGGGGGCGAGGCCGCCCGCGACGGCGAGAGCACGACCACGACCCGGTCGATGCCGGGATGGTTCAGGAACGTCCGCAGGGACCAGGCGAGAACCGGCATGCCGCAGAGGTCGACGAACTGCTTGGGCCGCGACGCGCCGAAGCGATGTCCCTGCCCCGCCGCGACGACGACGGCGCCGACGCCGCGGGCGGCCGCCGGGCCTCCCACTGGCATTAGTCGGGTTCCGGACGGCGGCTCACGGATTCGAACGCCGTGAAGGCCTTGTGGAAATAGAGTTCGACGGTTCCCGTCGGCCCGTTGCGCTGCTTGCCCACGATGAGTTCGGCCTTCCCCGCCAATCCCCGTTCCTCCACCTCTTCCGGCTTGCGGTGCATCTCCTCGCGGAAGATGAAGAGGACGACGTCCGCATCCTGTTCGATCGCGCCCGACTCGCGCAGGTCGGAGAGCCGCGGACGATTCCCTTCGCGCTGTTCGGGCGCCCGCGAGAGCTGGGAGAGCGCGAGGAGCGGCACGCCGACCTCCTTCGCAATCGCCTTGAGCGACCGGGAGATCGCGCTGATTTCCTGCTGGCGGTTCTCGACCCGCGCGCCGCCGGACATCAGTTGCAGGTAGTCGAGCACGACGAGCCCGACGCCGACTTCCGCGTGCAGACGCCGCACCTTGGCCCGGAGTTCGATGGGCGAGATCGCGGGCGTGTCGTCGATCCAGATCGGCGCCGTGTTCAGGTGTCCGGCTCCGCTCGCCAGCCGCGTGAAGTCGTCGGACGTCAGTCGCCCCGTCCGGATCCGGCTCGAATCCACCTTGGACTCCGCACTCAGCATCCGCTGGACGAGCGACTCTCTCGACATCTCAAGCGAGAAGATCGCCACCGGAACATCCTCGCCGATCGCCGTATGCTGGGCGATGTTCAGCGCGAGGGCCGTCTTGCCCATGGAGGGGCGCCCGGCGAGGACGACCAGGTCGGCCGGCTGGAACCCCGCCGTCATCCGGTCGAGATCGGGGAATCCGGATGCGACGCCGGTGATCGAGCCCGGGTTCCGCACGAGTTCATCGATCCGGTCCATCGTCGAGCGCAGGACTTCCTTGATGCGGACGAAGGTCCCGCGCTGCTCTGCCTGCGAGATCTCGAAGATCCTCTGCTCCGCGCGGTCGAGCGTCTCGTCGACTTCGCCCGATCCCGTCTCGTAGGCGTCCTGGATGATCTCGGTGGCGCTGGAGATGAGCCGCCGAAGCACCGTCTTGTCGCGCAGAATCCGGCAGTGGTAGGCGATGTTGGCGGCGGTGGGCACCGCGTCCACGAGTTTCGCGAGGTACGCCATGCCCCCGACGGCATCGAGTTCCGCCGCGGTCTGCAGTTCGTCGGCGAGCGTGACGGCGTCGATGACGTCGCCGCGCCCGTACAGGCGTACCATCGCGCGGAAGATCCGGCGGTTGCCCTCCCGGTGGAAGGCGGAATCGTCGATTCGTTCGAGGGCGATGGCGACGGCGTCGCCGTCGATGAGCATCGCCCCGAGGACCGAGATCTCGGCCTCCTCGGACCAGGGCGTGCGCCGGGCCTCGATCTCGTCGCTGGGGAGGCTGATCGCCGTCTCAACCACTGCGGGCCTCGCGATCTCCGACGCCGTCGAGCATGCGGCGCACGATCTGCAGATCCTCCCACGTCGGCCGGATCCAGCCGGGGTTCCGGAGCAGCGCCGCGGGGTGATAGGTGGCGACGACGGGGTACCCGGAATAGCGGTGCACGGTGCCGCGGAGCCGGCCGAGCGCGGATTTGGTTTCGAGGAGCGTGCGCGCGGCGAAGGCGCCGAAGGCGATGATCACCTCGGGTTCGATGAGCGCAAGCTGCCGCAGGAGATAGGGAGCGCAGGCCGCGACCTCATCGGGAAGCGGGTCGCGGTTCCGGGGCGGCCGCGACTTCAGCACGTTGCAGATGTAGACGGACGTCCGCGGGAGCCCGATCGACATCAGCAGACGGTCGAGCAGGCCGCCGGCGCGGCCCACGAAGGGGCGGCCGGTCTCATCTTCGTGCTTCCCGGGAGCCTCCCCCACGCACACGACGCGGGCGTTCGCCGCCCCCTCGCCGAAGACCGGGTTCTTCCGCGATTCGTGGAGCGTGCAGCGGGTGCAGGAGGCGACGAGCGCGGCCAGCGCCTCCAGATCCGGCGCCTCGGCGATCTCCGACCGCGTCACCGCGGCGGCCGGGCTCGCGTCCCCGTCCGCGGGAGGCGCGGCGGCCGCGTGCGGCACGCGCCCGGCGGACGCCAGGCGGCGCAAGACCTCTTCGCGCGTCGCGTGCTCGAGCATGAGCGCGCTGCCCTCCGAGGCGAGCGTCTGCTTGAGAAAGGCGCGAGCGAGCTTCCGGCCCCCGGCATCCGGCGGGCTCACCTCTCGGCGACCGCCGGGATCGAGGCTTCGACCCGGTCGAGCAGTGTGTCCGCCAACTCCGTCTTCTTCGCCAAAGGCAACTCCTCGACCCCGCCGTTCCGGTCGATCAACGTGATGCGGTTCGTCTCCGACTCGAATCCCGCGCCGGGCTCCACCGCCGAGTTCACCGCGACGAGGTGCATGCCCTTCCGCTCGAGTTTCTCCCGTCCGCGGGCCAGAAGGTCCTCCGTCTCGAGCGCAAACCCCAGAGTAAAGATTCCCTTCCGTTCGCGGAAAGCCCGCGTCTCGAGCAGCAGGTCCGGGCCCGCCCGGAGCGTGAGTTCGAACTCCTTCTCCGCCCCGTCCCCCTTCTTGATCTTCGAGTCCGCCGCGCGGGTCGGCTCGAAGTCGCCGACGGCCGCAGCCATCAGAAGGATGTCCGCATCGGTCAACGCCGTCTCCAGGGCGGCCAGCATCTCGCCGGCCGTCTCGACCTCCACCACGTCGGGCCCCGGGGGTCGCGGCAGCCGGCCCGGCCCGCCGATGAGCGTGACGTCGCCCCCGCGCCGCCAGGCGGCCTCGGCGAGCGCGAACCCCATGCGGCCCGACGAGCGGTTCGAGATGAAGCGGACGGGATCCAGCGCGGCTCTCGTCGGCCCCGCCGTCGCGACGATCTTCCGTCCGCGCAGACCGGTGGCCGTCTCGAGCGCTCGCCCGATGCGCGGCAGTATCTCCTCCGGCTCCAGGAGCCGTCCCGGCCCGCTCTCCCCCTCCGCGAGCGGACCATCGGCCGGCCCGGCGATCCCGTATCCGACGTCGACGAGCCGCGCGACGTTCGCCTGCGTGATCGGATGCTCCCACATCCGCGTGTTCATCGCGGGGCAGACGATGACCGGTGCGCGCGATGCCAGCACGGCGGTCGCCGCCAGGTCGTCCGCGGCGCCGGCCGCGAGCCTGGAGATGAGGTTGGCCGTCGCGGGCGCGACGACGACAACATCGGCTTCGAGCCCGAGATCCAGGTGCGCCATGGGCCGGTCCCAGAGCGACGCGTGTACGGGCCGGCCCGTAATCCCCTCGAAGGTGACGCGTCCGATGAAGCGCTCGGCCGCGGCGGTCAGGATGACGTCGACCCCGGCCCCGGCCTCGATCAGGCGGCGGGTGAGGATCGCGCTCTTGTACGCGGCGATCCCGCCGGATACGACGAGCAGCACGCGACGACCGTCGAAGGGCCGCACGGAAGTGCCTGGCGCGCTAGGGCATGAGGGTGGGGCGCGCCCGGACCAGCCGGTATTGCAGCTTCTTCTCCTCCGAGGTCAGCGCGTCCGCCGCGACCGTCGTCAGCTTCTCCGCGCCGTACGGCGAGCGTTCGAGCGGGAGGGCGTTGAGTTCGCGCGCATACTTCGCGGCGACGAGGACGCCCAGGTACTTGTTCGTCGCCGCCTTCGCCACGGCGTCCGGCGTAAACACCTTCATTCCATCTCTCCCTCGACCATCACGGTCCAGCGCATTCGGTTTCGGTGTCGCGGTCCCTCGCCGGACCGCGTTCAGGAATCTACCACATGCGTCAGACGGCATCCAACTCGCCGATGATGCGCTTCACGTATCGCCGCTCCGCCGCTCCGAGGCGGCGGTCCCGTACGAGCCCCTTCTCCACGAGCGCCGACACTTCGGCGACGGCGTCCTCGATCCGGTCATTGACGACGAGACGATCGAACTCCGCCGCGGCCTCCAGCTCCGATCGGGCGTTCGCGAGCCGGCGCCGGAGCTGCTCCGGGCTTTCGCTGCCCCGCGCCCGCAGCTGCCGCGCGATCCGCTCCGCGGTGGGCGGGACGATGAAGATCGAGAGGACCTCCGCCACGGCCTCCCACACCTGCCGAGCCCCCTGAACGTCGATGTCGAGCAGGAGATGGGCGCCGGCTGCCCGCGCCCGGTCGAGGTTGTCACGGGGCGTCCCGTAGCGTGCGCCGTGGACGGTCGCGTACTCGAGCATCGCCCCGGAGTCCACCAGCGCCTCGAACCGGCTACGCGAGACGAACCGGTAGTCCACCCCATCGCGTTCCCCCGCACGCGGCGCCCGTGTCGTCATCGAGACCGAGAAATGGAAGCCGGGGGAGCCGGCCTCGGCGAGCAACCGATCGCGGATCGTCGTCTTCCCCGCCCCGGAAGGTCCGGCGAGGATGACGGGAAAGAGGGTGCGCGACCCGGCTGCCGCGGGGGTCACTCGACGTTTTCCACCTGCTCCCGAAGCCTCTCGATCTCGTTTTTCGCTTCCACCACGAGTCTCGATATTCGGGAGTCGTTCGCCTTTGCGCCCAGCGTGTTGACCTCGCGCTGCAACTCCTGAACGAGAAAGCCGAGCCGCCGCCCAACGGGCTCGTCGATCGGGGCCTCGAGGAACTCCTCGAAGGCTTCGACGTGCGAGCGGGCGCGCACGAGTTCCTCGCTGATCTCCCACCGGTCCGCAATGAGCGCGATCTCGCGCGTCAGCCGATCCTCATCCAGGCCCTTCCCGGCGAGGTCCGCGACCGCGTCGCGAAGCCGGCGCCGCTCGCGTTCGAGCCGTTCCGGCGCCAAGGCCTCCGCGCCATCGACCGCCTCCCGGATTCCCGTCAGCCGTCCCCGGAGGTCGACTTCGAGCCGGGCCCCTTCCCGGTCCCGCATTTCCACCAGAAGGTCGAGCGCGTCCGCCGCCGCCGCCTTCACATCCTCCGTCTCCGGCACGAACTCCGCGCCCTCGCCACCCGCCTTCCGGAAGATGCCGCCCACGCGAAGCAGCGAAGCGATGTCCGGATCGCCGGAAACGCCGAAGTCATCCCGAAGCCGTGCGCACGCATCGAGCACTTCCTGCACGCGTGCCTCGTCCAGGCTCGCGCCTCCCGCGTCGGACGCGCCCTCTACGCGGACGAAGAGGTCCAGGCGGCCGCGGCGGGCCCGGGATTCCGCGAGGGCGCGAAGCTCGCTTTCCCATGCCTCGCGCCCGGGGGGCGCCTTCACGACGACCTTCAGCCCCCGGGAATTCACCGAGCGCGCTTCGACCGTGACCGTGCCGCCCTCCCGCGTCACGGTCGCCGACCCGTAACCGGTCATGCTGCGAATCACTTCGACATCTCCCGGCGCGGCGCCCGGCCGATCAATTGAAGAACTCCCAGCGCAGACCGAACACGTTGAGCTGCCGGGGGAAGTGCGCGCCCTGAAAATCTCCGATCCGGTCCGCACCCAGGTTGCCGAACCGCCAGAAGAACCGAAAGTCGGCGATCTTGAACATCAGGTGTCCGCCCATCCAGCTGTCGGCTTCCAGCATCACCGGATCGGGCGAGCCGGGGACCGGGACGAGCCGCGTCCCGCGACGATCGATGAACACGGACACCCAGATCCGGAGGTGTTCGTCGAAGAAGGTGTCGTAAAGGTACAGCTCCGTGCGGAACAGGCGTTCGGGGAGAAAGAGCGTCTCTCCGCCGCGGGAATCGAACTTTCGCCACGAAGCGCGCAGGCGGATCGGCTCCACTCCCCGCAGCAGCACGCCGAGGGGCACGACCGGCCCATCGAAGCGCAGTTCCAGCGAGGTGATGTCCACCTCCGCGGAGTCCGCGACGACGAGACGGTCGAAGGGGGCGCCGAAGCCGACCTGCCGGTCCATCCACTGCTCCGAGTAGCGGCCGGAGAGGTTGAAAGGCCCGAGCGCGAGGGCCGCCGAGGCGCCGCGGGAGTCGAACCGTACAGTGTCCGCGGGCAGGAATTCCGACAGCGGGAGCGTGTCGAGCATGGGGTGTTGGGGAAAGCCGACGCCTCGCGTTCCCTCCGCCTTGAACGCCCTCAACTCGATCGGAAAGAGGAGCGTATCGCGAAAGGCCGCCCCGGCCCGCCAGGATTTCGTCGGGAACTCGTTCCAGCTCGCGAGTTCGGCTCCTCCCTCGAGCGCGAAGGGACCGATGGGCTGCCAGGCGGAGAGATCCGCGAGGCGCGATGCGTAGGGGTCGCGCCCGGCGAAGCGGAGACCCATCGAGATCCCACCCGACCCGGGCTGCGCCGAAAGCCGCAGGCCGACGCCATCCGCGCCCCGTTGCGGCGGCGAAATGCTGTCCGGGAGGTTGTCGACGACGTCCGTGAAGGTCGTGGCCTGCCCGTAGGCCTCGAGCTGGGCCCGTTCCCCGAGGTTCGCCCGCGTCCGGAGCACGAGCTCCCTGCGCGAGAAGTGCAGCGTGTCGAGCCCGGTGCGCTCGATCGTCTCGTTGCGATACTCGAACTGCATCCCGAAGTCGTTCGAGCGCGGCATCCACGAGAAGCGGCCCTGTACGGCGAACCGGTTCTGGTCGTTCTGCCGGTCCCGCACGTCGTACCGCTCGAAGGAAGCTTCGACGTTGGACGCGCCGCCCAGCGAGTTGGCGAAGACGGCGTCCAGGATCTCGGAGCGCGGGTCCCCGGTCAGCCCGCTCACGCGGGAGTAGGCCTGGACTCCGTCGTGGCGGATGAGATCCACGTCTATGACGAGACCGTCCGCGCCGCGATACACACGCACCCGATCGACGTAGTTGAGCGACACGCGCCGGAGGTCCGCCTGTGCCCGGGAGAGGGAGAGGATCTCGCGGCCGTCGACGTAGAGGGCCACCAACCCCGGCCCGAAGCCGCCGTCGAAGGCGTGGTGGGGCCCCTGGAAGAACTCGCCGCGAACGGCCGTGATGCCCGGAACGTGCTCGAGGAGGAGCTCGAGGAGGCTGAACGAGGGCGACGCGTGCACGCACTCCCGGTCGCAGTCGAAGATCTCGTGCGTCGGACCGCGCAGCCCCGTCAGCCGCTCCGGAAAGCTCTGCGTCCGTCCCGGCGTGCTGTCGGCGAAGGCGGCGAGGACCGAGTCGGGCACGATCTCCAGACTGTCCGGGATCGGCGGATCCTGGGCGTGCGCCGCCGAGACGCTCCCAACCGTGAGCAGCAGCGCGCCGAGCAGCCCGCGGAAAACTCCTGGGGCGCGGACGAAGATCTTCGTCACCCTCGCTCGCGGACGCGCAGCCATTCGTGTACGAGCCGGACTCCGACCCCGGTGGCTCCCTTCGGCTGCCAGCCGCGCGCCTCCTTCGCCCACGCCGTGCCCGCGATGTCGAGGTGGGCCCAGGGCACGTCGTCCGACACGAACTCGCGCAGGAACCAGCCCGCGGTGATCGTACCCGCGCCCCGGCCGCCGATATTCTTGATGTCCGCGATATCGGAGTCGAGCTGGGCCCGATACGCCTTCCACAGCGGCAGAGGCCACGTCCGCTCCCCCGTTGCTTCGCCTGCCTCCGACAGCTCGTCCGCGATGTCGTCGTCGTTCGCGAGCACCGCCACCGCGTGATGGCCGAGGGCGACGACGCAGGCCCCGGTCAGCGTGGCCATGTCGACGATCGCCACCGGGTCCAGCCGCTGCGCGTACGTCAGCGCGTCCGACAGGATGAGGCGACCCTCCGCGTCCGTGTTGATGACCTCGATCGACTTGCCCGACAGTCCGCGGATCACGTCCCCCGGCTTCACGGCATCCCCCGCCGGCAGATTCTCCGTCGCGGGCACGAGACCGATCACGCGCTGCGGGATCTCGAGGCGTGAAGCCGCGATCATGACCCCGAACACGGCCGCGGCGCCCGCCATGTCGTACTTCATGTCCTCCATGCCCGAAGCGGGCTTGAGCGAGATCCCTCCGGCATCGAAGGTCACGCCCTTGCCGACGACGACGACGGGGTCTCCGCCCGACCCCTCGTGCTCCATCTCGATGAAGCGCGGCTCCTCGACGGACCCGCGGGCCACCGTGAGGAGTCCCCCGAATCCCTCCTCCTCCAGCCTTTCCCGGTCCCACACGTCGACCCGGAAGCGGTATTCCCCGGCCAGCCGCTCCGCCTCCGCGGCGAGGTAGCGCGGGGTCGCCACGTTGCCCGGGAGCGTCACGAGTTCGCGCGTGGCGTTCTGCGCCTCGGCGAGCACGCAGCCCCGCCGCACCGCGGCTTCTGCCTCCCGGCCGGCCTCGCCCGCGGCGATGAGGACCCGATCTTCCGGGGCGGCGGCGCGGCCCTCCGTGTCGCGGAGTCCGTCGTAACGCCAGTCGCCGAGCGAGAGCCCCTCGGCGGACGCCTGCCACGCCGCGCCGTCCGCCGTCTCCGGCACGCGGAACCCGACCGACCCGAGCCCGCGCTCGCGAGCTGCCCGGACCCCCGCCCCCGCCGCCCGCCGGCACGACTCCTCCGTCGGCCGCGCTCCGGCGTCGAGGCGAACGACGAAGACATCGGGGGCGTCGACGGCTCCGAGCCGCACCCAGCCCGACGCCTCCCCGGAGCCCCCACGGCTCTCCAGCCACGCCGTCGCCGCGCCTTCCCACCACTCGCCCGTCGCCGCCGCGTCATCGAACCACGGGATGACGAGAGCATCCAGTTCCCGTTCGACCGGTATCCCCGAGCGTATCTCCACCGACACCTTCCTTGCCTCGACTCTTGTCTCAACCCTTGCCGCTACGAAAGAAGCGGGCTCGGCAGCCCCCTTGAGGCCTGCGGCCCGCTTCCGTTGGCGTGTTGGCCGGCGCCGGACGCGGCGGGCCCCGGCCCCTTCCGCGACTTCGGCTCAGCGCTCGTCCATCGGCACCCAGCGCAGGTCCATCTCCCCCACATACTCCGCACGGGGCCGAATGAGCCGGTTGTCCGCGTGCTGCTCCATCACGTGCGCCGTCCAGCCGCCCATCCGCCCCATCGCGAAGAGCGGCGTGTAGAGGTCGATCGGGATGCCCAGCGCGTAGTAGACTGTCGCACAGTAGAAGTCGACGTTCGGGTTGATCCCCTTCTCGGAGATCATCCGGTCCTCGAGCTTCCGGGACATCTCGTAGAACTTCCCGAGCCCCGCCTGCTGTGTGAGCACGCGGGACATCTCGCGAAGGTGCGTCGCCCGCGGGTCCTCCGTCTTGTAGACGCGGTGGCCGAAGCCCATGATCTTCCGCTTCTCGGCGAAGGCACGGTCGAGCCACGGCCCGACGTTTTCCGTGTCGCCGATCTCGAGCAGGGTGTGCATGGCCCTCGCGTTCGCCCCGCCGTGTAGCTCGCCTTTCAGCGCCCCCACGCCCCCGGTCGCGGCCGAGTGCATGTCTCCGAGTGTGGCGGCGATGACGCGGCAGGCGAAGGTCGACGCGTTGAACCCGTGGTCGAGGTACAGGAGCAGCGTCCGGTCGAGCGCATCGACGGCTTCGTCCGTGCCGGGTTCGCCGTTCGCCATCCTCACGAAGTCGGCGGACAGCGAGAGCGATGGGTCGGGATCCAGCGGCTCCAGCCCCTGCCGAATGCGGTGTATCGCCGCAATGATCGTGGGGGTCCGCGCCACGAGCCGCTCGGCCTTGCGCCGGTTCGCCTCGGCCGAGTTGTCCTCGGCATCCGGATCGTACACGCCCTCCAGCGAGACCCCTGTCCGAAGGGCCGACATCGGCACGGTCTCCGCCGGAAGCCCCTTCAGTCCCTCCACGGTTCTCGGGTCCAGCGTGCGCTGTGCGGCCAGCGCCGCCTCGAACTCGTCGAGTTCCGAGCGTCCTGGCAGCCGCCCGTTCCAGAGCAGGAACACGCTCTCGGGGAACGAGACGTTCGGCGCGAGTTCGTGGATGTTGTAGCCCCGATAGACGAGGATGCCCTTGAGTCCGTCGATGAAGCTGAGTGAAGTCTGCGAGGCGACGACGCCTTCTAGCCCTTTCCCGGCGGCGGCGGTCATTCTGTCACAAGGCCTTTCGGTATGGCGCGGGAGCTTCCGCGCGGACGGCGAGTGTCGTGTCCCTAGCGGATGGCGGGATCGAGTTTCGCCTGCTTGAAGTGCTTCTTGAGATCATCGAGACTGAGCTGTTCGAACGAACCCTGCGGAAGCCGAAGCCGCCGCTGGCTCTGATACGGATCGGAGAAACAGACGAACACGACCGCCTCGAAATCGTCGGGCGGCGCCTTTTCGTTCGGGTCCGGCCAGAAGACCTCGCGCGAAGCGAGCCATGCTTTCCACCGGCGCCCGTCGTCATCCTGGAAGGTCTTTGTCATTTGCACCTCTGGCGGCAGGAACGCAGCCAAGAAAGATAGCGTGCGATCACGAAATCGGGAAGAAGGTTCGCGGTCGGAGGGATCGGCGAATGCGGTCTGATTCGGTCAGCCCGGCGGGACCTCCCGGTCAGACGCATCGAGTCCGGGGAGCCGGCATGCGAACGCGAAACCGCCGCCCATGAGAAGGCCCACGAGCAGTCCGAGCAGAATCGTCACGAGGACGTAGTACACTGTGATAGTCATGTGGGAAGAATGTCGGATCTGACCGCGAATGTCCAGCGCCGCCCGAACGCCGCGGGGCTCTTGCCGCGGGCCGCTACGTGCGGCGGCGGTGCAGGCGCCGGAGAACGCGTTGCTGGAAGGCGATCCGCTCCATCGCCCGGTCGACGATCTGTTGGGCGTTCTTTCGCGAACGGCCCTCGGCGGCGAGGTCGTCGTACGGCACGGGCCGGCCCACGTAGATCGACACCCGCTGCCCGATCCGCGGGAGGCGGGAGCCTATGGGAAGGACGCGATCCAGCCCCTCCAGCGTGATCGGGACCACCTGCGGACGGGTCTGGAGGATGACCATGCCCGCGCCGGCCCGCCCGCGTCCGACCCGCCCGTCCCGCGAGCGCGTACCCTCCGGGAAGAAGGTGAGGATCCCCGCTCGAAGCACGCCGGCCGAGCGGATCATCGCGCTCAGGTCGCGGCGGCCGCGCCGCACCGGAATGCACTGGAACTGGTGGAACACCCAGGCAAAGACCGGGTTCTTGAAGAAGTTCTCCGCCGCGGCCGCGTTCCAGGGCGCGAGTTCGGGCCTGAACATCTTTTCCGGGAAGAAGAGGTAGTAGGCGATCGGAAACGAGTCGATCATCGATTGGTGATTCGAGAGAACGAGCGTGTTCGGGACGTGGCGGATTCGCCGTCGCCCGTAGACCCGCGTCCGGTTGAGGAGACCGAAGAGAAGGAAGACGCAGGGTGGAGCCACGAAGTTCGTGATGATCCAGCGAGTGACCGGCGTCAGCCGCCGCGTGATGGGGCCCGGGGCCCAATCCGGCGGCGACGCGCTCGCCCGCTTCGGGTTCTCGCGATCCGTCATCGCCTGAGAGTAGGTTGCCACGGAATCGGCGGGAAGGCCGGGCGGTCGAGACGCCAGTGAACCACGACGATCCGGAGACAGCGCGCGTGCCAGCGATGGATCTTGCAATCATCGGAGCCGGGCCGGTCGGGCTCGAGGCTGCGGCCCGCGCGGCCCGCGCCGGACTCGCGACGGCCGTGTTCGACGCCGGGGCGGTGGCGGACCACGTCCGCGCCTGGGGCTGGCTCCGACTCTTCTCTCCGTTCGAGTGGAACGCGGGACCCGCCGGGCTGGAACTCCTGGGTGGCCGGGAGGCCGAACTGCCGGCGGCGGGGGAACTGCTCACGGGCACGGAGTTGCGGACGCGTTACCTGCTGCCTCTGGCCGCGGCCCTGCGGTCGCGCGTGGATCTCCGGGAGCGGGCGCGCGTGCGCGACGTCTCCCGGGCGGATCGGCTGAAGGGCGAGGCGCTCGGCGAGGCCGCCCGGGCCGAACAGCCCTTCCGGCTGCTCGTGGAGGAGAACGGCGCCGAGACCGAGGTGTTCGCCCGGGCCGTGTTCGACTGCTCGGGGACCTACGGGCGGCCCAACTGGGCGGGCCCGGGCGGCACACCCGCCATCGGCGAGCGATCCGCCAGGCGCGCGATCGAATACCGCGTCCGGGATGTGCTCGGCGCCCAGCGCGGGCGCTACGCAGCGCGGCGCACGCTCCTCCTCGGAAGCGGGCATTCGGCCGCCACCACCGCGTGCGCCCTCGCGGCTCTCGCCCGCTCCGTCCCGGGGACGCGGTTCACCTGGGCCAGCCGCGAGGCTCACGGCACCCCGCTGCTGGCGATCCCGGACGATCCGCTCCCCGAGCGCGTGAGGCTCACGCGCCGGGCCAACGCGATCGCCGCCGAGCCGCCTCCCGGTTGCGAGTGGCTCTCACGGAGCCGGCTGCTCGCGGTCGCGCAGCGCGATTCGCGAGGGTTCGAGGTCGACCTGGAGATCGCCGGGAACGTTCGGCGCGACCGTTTCGACCGGATCGTGGCGAATGTCGGCTACGAACCGGACGACCGGCTGTATCGCCAGCTCCAGGTGCACGTCTGCTACGCGTCTCACGGCCCCATGGGGGTCTCCGCCGCGCTGCTCGCCGCTCAGGGCCCGCCGGACGACGGGCCGGCGGACTGCTGTATCGGTGCGGAGGCGCTCGGACCGGAGACGCTTCGCAACCCCGAGCCCGGTTTCTTCATCCTCGGCGCCAAGAGCTTCGGCAAGAACTCCGCCTTCCTCATGCGGACGGGGTACGAGCAGGTGGCCGACGCCTTCTCGCTCCTCGGATGGGACGCTGCGCGCGCCACCGGGGCCCGCTGAACAAGGCACGCTGACGGGGGCACGCTGACCGGGCCGGCCGTGTCGGCCCGCCCGGCTCACATCCTCTTGTAGGCCGGGCCGCTGCCGCCCTCCCGCGGCGTCCAGCGGGGACCCAGGACATCCGTCGCCTTGCAGTCGATGCAGTTCGGCGCGTTCACGACCAGGCGGTCGCCGTCGCGCTCGTACACGCCCGCAGGGCAGAGGCTCGCATAAATTTCCGCCATCTCCGGCGACACCTCCGCGCCCGCTGCCGGCCCGGGGAGGAGGTGCGAGGGGATGTCGTCCCGGGTCGCGTTCCCGGAGCGGAAGACCGCGTCGACCTTGGCGACGGCGTGCTCGGAGTCGTACGCGGAGTCGAGCCCCAGGCGCTTGTGACGAGGGCCCGCCGCGTCGGGCTCGCTCGGGATCCGGGCGCCGGGCAACGTTCCGCCCGTCGCCTGCATGAGCCCCGCCTTGAGGCCTCCCGCGAAGAAGCCGGACTTGAAGGCGAGCCGCTGGTTCCGGTTGCGGTACAGCGGGTCCTGCACGAGGCCCTCCCGCAGCGCCGCATCGTAGGACGCGAGGCGAGCCGCCGGGACGGCGCCCTCCATCCCGTCGGACTCCGCGCGCCCGTCCGACACGGCGCGGCCGATGGCGTCCGCCGCGAGGACGCCCGACCGCATCGCGTAGTGGATGCCCTTGAGGGATGCGACGTCGACGAGTCCCGCCGCATCACCGGCGATGAGCAGTCCATCCCCGCTCAGCCGGTCGGGGATCGCGTGGTATCCCCCCTCCGGAATCGTCTTCGCTCCCCACTCCACGAGTTCGCCACCGTCGAGGATCCCGCGCACGAACGAGTGCTGCTTGAAGCGCTGCAGCAGCGCGTGTACGTCGAGGTCGACGTAGGGTGCGTCGAGGCCCACGACGAGGCCCAGCGACACGAGATTTCCGCCCATGGGATAGATGAAGCTGCCGCCGAACGCATCCCGCGGAAGCGGCCAACCCATGGTATGCGTGACCGCGTCGGGCGCATGCGGGACTTCCCAAAGTTCCTTGACTCCGAGCGCGAAGATCTGCGGGTTCGCCGAACCGACGCCTTCCCGCTCGAGCCAGGCCAGGCTCAGAGGCCCGCGGGTCCCTTCGGCGAGGACGGTGACCCGCGCGGAGAGGTCCGTGGCCGGCATGTAGCCGCCCGCCGGATTCCCCTCGCGGTCGAGACCGGCGGGCGTCGTGCGGACGCCGACGACCTGCCCCCCGCGCATGAAGAGCGCGTCGGCGGGGAACCCCGTGAATACGTTCACCCCCAGCTCCTCCGCCCGCGCACCCAGCCAGCGCACGATCTCGCAGATCGAGGCCACGTGATGGCCGTGGTTCCGCATCGAGGGCGGGGTCGGGAGCCGGATCCTTCCGCGTTGCGTGAGGAGCAGCACCCGGTCGCCCGCCACGCGGCCCCGGAGGGGAAACTCCGCCTCGTCGAGATCCGGGAAGAGCGTGCGGAAGGCCTCCGGGTTCACGACCGCCCCGGAGAGGCAGTGCTCGCCGAGTTCGCCAGACTTCTCGAGGACGCCGATCTCGAGGTCGGCGAGCGGCCCGCCCTCCTCGCGGTCGCGCGCCGCGAGTTGCGCGAGCCGGATCGCTCCGGCAAGCCCGGCGGGGCCTCCGCCCACGAAGAGGACGTCCAGCGGTACCGCTTCAGGGCCGGGATCCTCTTCGACGATGAAGCGCGCCCGGGGCAGCGGGGGCTGCGCGGACGCGGGAATCAACGGTTTCACCGCGGCGACCCGAGGACGCCCGCCTCGCGGAGCAGCTGCAGCGTGGGTTCGAGCGGGAGCGCTTCGACCGTCCGTCCCCGGTGCCCCGTCACGGAAGTCGCCCCGAAGAGGGAGTTGATGACGGCTTCGTCCGTCGCCTCGACGACCGCCTCGAAGACGCGGGACAACGAGCGGCCGTCCCGGACCGCAGCCCCGTCGCCGGTCGAGAAGGCGATCGCGTAGTCCCCGGAGCCGTGCGACATGTGCGACCCCGTGCGGGCGAGTCCCATGAACGAGCGGTCGGCCACCCGGTCCAGTTCGCGGTACGCCAGCGGCAGGTCCGTCGCGATGACGATCATCACGGAACCGTCGCCATCGCCCTGGGCGCGCCCCCCGCGCAGACCGGCCGCGGCGAGCTTCTCCCCCACCCTCACGCCGTCGATCCGCAGCGAGCCGCCGAAGTTGCTCTGCACGAGCACGCCGACGTTCACGATCCGTCCGCCGAGATCGAACCGTCGCGACGAGGTCCCGATGCCACCCTTCCAGCCGAAGGCGATCGTCCCCGTCCCGGCTCCGACCGACCCCTCCTCCACCGGGCCGCTCGCCGCGGTCCGCAGCGCCTCGCGCACGTGCTCGGGCCGGATCGGGCGCACGCGGATGTCGCTCAGATACCCGTCGTTCGTCTCGCCGACGACCGGATTCATCGACCGCACCTCCCGGTTCGCCGGGAGCGACAGGAGGGTATCGAGGAGTGCGTCCGCCGCGCGGAACACGCTCAGCGTCCCGGTGAGGAGGATCGGCGTCTCGAGTTCGCCGAGTTCGTTGACCTGGCTCAGTCCCACCAGCTTCCCGAACCCGTTCCCGACCGAGATCGCCGCCCGCACCCGCCGCTCGAACACGTTGTCCCCGTGCGGGAGGATCGCCGTGACCCCCGTGCGGATCGAATCGCCCACCCACACGGTGCGGTGGCCCACGCGCACCCCGGGCACGTCCGTGATCGCATTCAGCGGCCCCGCCGGCAGCCGCCCGATGAGGACGCCCGCCTCCCGCGCCCGCGGCCGCTCCCCGCCGACCTGCCCCGTCTCCTGGCCCATGGCGTCCGTGGGCGGCGACACCGCCATGGCCGCGAGGACGAGCGCCGCCGCCGTCGCTGCCCGGCCGGTCGTCCCCCTAATTCCCACCGCTGATCGTCGCCCTCTCGATGTAGTCCAATTCCGCGAAGTCCGCCTCCAGGTAGGCGTTCCCCTCTTCCTGAATGCGGCCCTGGCTCGGCCCGTTCCCGCCCGGCGCCCCCTCCCCGTACCCGGAGTAGAGCGCGTCCACGACGTCCATGCCCGAAATGACTTCGCCGATGGCGGCGAACCCCATGCCGTCGAGACGCGAGTTGTCACCGAAGTTGATGAAGAGTTGCGTGCTTCGGCTGTTCGGCATCGACGTCTGGGCGAAGCTCACCCGCCCGCGCGTGTTCCCCACGACGACCGGGTCGTCCTGGATGTTCGCGTCCCGCCATCCGCTCTGGATCTCCGGGTCTCCGTTGATCCCGAACTGCGCCATGAAACCGGCGATCACGCGGAAGAAACGCACATCGTCGAAGAACCCGTTCTCCACCAGGTTGTAGAAGCGGTCGACGCCGTTGGGTGCCCACTGGCGGTGCGCCTCCACGACGAACGTTCCCTTCGAAGTCTCGAAACGAGCCTGAAAAGTCTCCGGAGCCGTCATGTTCACCTCTGCCGAACCCGGGTCACGAAGGAATTCGCTCGGTCCTCCGCCCGGCTCACAGGCGGCTACCGCCAGCAGACACCCGAGGAGCAGCCAACCCGGCCTGAAACCGGACCTGGACAGACGCGACCGTACCATCTCGACCCCCGTCAGCTTTTGTGTTCTCGTGCGCCCCTCGTTCAGGCCGCAGCCTGCCGGCGGGCGTGCCGTCAGATACGGCGTGCCACGATGTAACGATATGCGACCGGAATTGCGACGAGCACGAACAGCGTACTCGAGATCAACCCCCCGATCGTCGCCAGCGCGAGGGCGTTCCAGATGTTGTCATCCTGGGAGGGCGCGAAGAGGACGAGAGGCAGGAGTCCGAACACCGTCGTCAGCGTCGTCATGAGGATGGGGCGCACCCGCTCCAGCGTCCCCTGCACGATCGCCGCGGCCGTCGGCATGCGCTTGCGCACTTCGCCGATGTGGTAGACCACAAGGATGGCATTGTTCACGACGATGCCGCCCATCATGATCGTGCCGATGAACGCGGTGCGCGTGAAGGTCGCGTCGGTGTAGAAGAAGATGAGGAAGACGCCGATGAGGGCGAAGGGCAGCGAGAAGAGCACGACGAACGGCGCCGCGAGCGACTCGAACAGGCCGGCGGTCACCATGTAGATGAGGAGAATGGAGAAGGCGAGGACGACCCACATCTGCGTCGCCTCCTCCGTCGTCCAGCCCCCCCAGCGCGATTTCTCGATCCTGTATCCGGGCGGGAGTTCCATCGCGTCCACGACCGCGTCGCGGACGAGGTCGCCGAACCTCACCGGCCCCCGAAACTCCCACGCCACGGTCCGCTCGTACTGCTGGTCCTCCCGCCGGATGTTGGCCAGGACCTGCCGGCGCCCCACCTCCGCGACGCTCGCGAGCCGGAGTTCCTCGCGGGACGAGATCGGCACGCGCAGGTCGCTCAGATCGTGGAAGTCGAACTCGCGATACCCGTCCACCTTGACCGCGTACTGTACCTCCTCGCCGCCCACCCGGATCCGGCTCGCGAACGGCCGGCCCTGGATGTTGCTCGAGACGTAGCTGAGCAACTGGGAAACGGGGAGATTGTAGGCCGCCAGCGCCTCCCGATCCGGCTCCACGTAGTACTCGAACTCCTTGTCGCGCTGGTAATAGCCGCTGTTCGCGTTCGGGTCCACGTCGCGGATCCGGGAGAATCGCGTCAGGCGCGACGCGATCTCCTCGGCGATCTCCTGCACCGTCAGGTAGTTGTACCCGAGCACCTGCAGGCTGTAGTTGGGCGGACTCGAGCCGCCGCCGTAGAAGCTGGGGCCGAATCCCCGCACGTAGACATCGACGCCCGAGAACCCGTAACTGTAGGCGGTCATCTGGTCCTTGATGGCCACCGGGATGGACGTGTGCTCGATCTCGTCCGGGAATTCCGCGCGCATGAACGCGTAGTTGGGCTGGACCCGCGCCTCGAAGCGCTCCACCTCATCGATGGTCGCGAGCTTCGCCTCGAAGGAACGCACGAGTTCGTCCGTGCGCTCCAGTCCCGCCCCGCGCGGGAAACTGATGCTGATCGTGATGTAGCTGTCGCTCCCGCCGAATCCGCTCCAGTACCTCCCCCGGCTCACGTGCTCGTCGAACAGATACCAGCTCCCGGCGAGGCTCCCGAGGCAGACGAGCGCGACGACGACGGGGTGCCGAAGGGCGAACCCGAGGAGCGACCGGTATCCCGTGATGTAGAACGGCTCCGACACGCGGATCGGCGTTGACGCGGCATCCCCCGTCGTCCGGGCCGGATCGACCACGGCCCCGGCGGAATCCCGCATGCGGGCGACACGCGACGCGAGAGCCGGGACGAAGGTGAACGCCACGAAGAGGCTCGCGATGATCGAAAAGCCGACGGCGAAGGAGAGCGGCAGGTAGTAGACCCGCAACTCTCCCTGCAGGAAGAGGAAGGGGACGAGAACGATCGCGGTCGTCAGCGTCGCGGCGAGGACCGGCAGGACGACCTGGCGCGCCCCGCGGCTCGCGGCATCGGATGGGCCCGCCCCCGCCCGGCGGTGACGCTCCACGTTCTCGAGCACGACGATGCCGTTGTCGACGACGAGGCCGAACCCCCATGCAAGTCCCCACAGCGTGAGCAGGTTCAGCGAGAAACCGCCCATGTAGAGGAAGTTCACCGCGGTGAGGACGCTGAAGCCGATCGTCGCGAACACGACGAGGACGGCGCCGAGCGACCGCAGGAAGAGGGTGAGCACGATGAAGATCACGATGGCGGCGGCGATCGCGCGGAGTCGAAGTTCCGAGAGTTGCTCCCGGATGTTCTCGCTCTGATCGCTCTGCAACTCGAGGCCCACGCCCGCCGGGAGCGTCGAGCCCAGTTCGGTCATCGCGGCCTTCACCTCATCGGCGACCTGGATCACGTTCGTGCCCGACTGGCGGTACACGCTGATCGAAATCGTGGGCTGGGAGTCGATGCGCCAGAAGGACATCGGGTCTTCCGTCTGGTCGCGGACCTGCCCCAGGTCGCCGACGCGGATCGGCCCATCGGGCCGCGTGAGGACGATCATGTCCGCGATGTCGGACACCTCGAGCGCCCGGGTGCGAACGGCGATGGCGAACTGCCGCCCATCGAGTTCGACCGATCCCGGAGCTCTCGGCTCGGACAGCTCGACGATCCGGCGGCTGACCTCTTCCGGCCGCAGCCCGAGCGCCTCCAGCCGGCCCCGGTCGAGTTCGACGGCGATCTCGCGGCGCTCCGCTCCCCACACCTCCACCGCGGACACGCCCGGCAGTCCGCGCACGAAGGGCTCGATCTCCTCCTCGGCGATCTCTCCCAGTCGCGCGAACGTGTAGGGGCCGGTCAGAGAGAAGCTGAGGAGCCGCTCTTCCTCTTCGGCGAATTCCTGCGGGACGTACTCGGAGAGGATCGGCACCACGCCCTCGGGCAGTTCGTCCCGGATCGAGCTGATCCGCTCGCCGAGCGCAAGGCGGGCGAACTCCATGCGCGTGTCGCGCTCGAAGTCGACGTCGATCCGGGCGATGGAGCCGGTCCCGCGCTGGTCGGCGGAGGACTCCGAGACGACCTTCTCCACGCCGCCGACCTGCTGGATGACGGTCTCGAGCGGCGCTGTCACGAACGCTTCCAGCGCCTCGGGCGAGGCTCCGTTCCAGGTGGCGGTGACCGTGAGACTGGGGAACTCGACCTCGGGCAGATCCTCGACCGGAATGAGCCGGAAGCTCGTCACGCCGAGCGCGAAGAGGGCGATGTAGATCGCGGCGGTCGCCACCGGTCGGCGAATGGCCAGATCGATCATGGTTCCACGCTCCCTCGCGCCATGCCCGGAGCCGCCGGCCCGGAGCGGCCGCCGAGTCCGTACCCCGGCTTCGGCCGCAGCGCAGCCGGGTCGCGACGCTCGGGCCGTGGGCCCGGGTCGGGTCCCACGGACACGGATGGTTCGACGAGAACCGAATATACGACGGGCACGACGATCAGCGTGAGGAAGGTCGCGGAGATGAGGCCGCCGATCACCGCCACGGCCAGCGGGGCGCGGAGATCGGCCCCGGCTCCCAGCCCGGCGGCGAGCGGGAGGAGCCCCACGACGGTCGTGATCGTCGTCATCACGATGGGACGGAGCCGCAGACGGCCCGCTTCGAGGATCGCCGCGCGCTTCGTCATCCCCGCCCGTTTTCGCTGGTTGATGAAATCGACCTTCACGATCGCGTCGTTGACGACGATGCCGATCAGAATCACGAACCCGATTCCGCTCATCGCGTTGAGGCCGTCCCCCGCGATCCAGAGCGCCGTCACCGCCCCGATCGCCGCCAGCGGCACCGCGGTGAGGACGACGAGCGGCTGCACGAGCGACTCGAACTGGGCGGCCATGATGAGGAAGACGAGGGCCAGCGCGAGGCCGAAGGCGAAGGTGAGCGAACGGAAGCTGTTCTGCATCTCCTCGTTCTCGCCGCCGACGCGCACGGTCGTGAGCGCAGGCCGCGGGATGTCCGCGATCGCGGCTTCCACCTCCCGGACGGCCGTCCGGAGCCCGCCCTCGGCCACGTCCGCGAGCACCTGGACCGTGCGGTTCTGGTCCTCCCGCCGGATTTCGACCGGACCGAACCCCCGCCGGACCGTCACGAGTTCCCCGATCGGCACGCCCTGCAGCCGCAGCGCGAGCACCCGCTCGAGTTCGCGCCGGGCCGTCTCCGGGATCGTGACCCGGATGTCGACCTTGTCGGCGAACACCGAGTACGCGTTGTTCGTCTCCGACCCCCGGAGGTAGTCCTCGATCGCCGTTGCGACCGAAGTCACGGTGATCTGGTGGCGTGCCGCCACTTCCCGGTCGACCTCGATGACGAGTTCCGGCTGCGTGCGAAGGAAGTCCAGCCGGACGTCCGCCAGCGTCGAAACGCTCTCGAGCCGGGTCTCGATCGCCTCGGCGACAGGCACGAGTTCATCCAATTCTCCGCTCTGAACCTTCACTGCGAGGTCCGCCTCCCCGATCGCCAGCGCCCTGCCGAGCGAGGTGGCCCGCCCGGTCTCGATCGTCACGAAGGCCGGGTCCACCCCGCTCCCGGCGAGCCGCTGGCGGAGTTCGGCGATCGCTTCGGGCGTCGGCCGGGACGATCCGGCGAGCTGGACGTCGAGCGCCGCATTGTTGAGTCCGGTCAGGTCGCGCGCCGCGAGTTCGCTGCCCCGGCTGCGGCCTACCCTGGTGAAGACGCCCGAGACGTCCGGCATGCCGAGCAGCAGCCGCTCCACGTCCGCGGCCGTCTCGTCCGTCGTCCGGATCGGGGTCCCCTGGGGGAGGTTGAGTTCGACCCAGAACTGCCGCTCATCGACGCGGGGCATGAGTCCCCGCGGGAGAGATCCGGCGAGCATGACGGCGCCGGCCAGGGCGACAACGGCGATCGAGAGAACCTCCAGGCGGTGTGCGAGGGCCCATTCGAGGGTCCGCTCGTACCGGTCCGCGAACCGGAGGAACCCGCGCTCGAAGGCCCGCAGGAAGGGACCGAAGAGCCGGCCCAGGATCCCGCCGCCGACCCTCGCGACATCGACGCCCGTGAGCCGGACCGAGCGCCCCACGTAGGCGACCCCGCCTCCGACGCCCCGCACGCCCGCGACGGCGCCCCCCCGCAGCGCCCTGCCGAAGCGGCGCACGCGCCCCGGCCGCTCGGCCTCCGGCGCTTCGGGCCGCCCGGACGGGGAGGTCTCGCCACCGGAGCCCGCGGCTTCCGCTCCGCGCCTCCCGCGGGCCACCTGGGCGGCAAGGACCGGGAGCAGCGTGAGCGCCACAAGAAGCGAGGCGAGGAGGGAGAACGTCACCGCGAGCGACAGGTCGCCGAAGAGCGCGCCCGCCACGCCCTCGACGTAGAGCACCGGACCGAATACGGCGATCGTGGTGAGCGTGGACGCCGTGATCGCCGCGGCCACTTCCCGGGCGCCCCGTCCGGCCGACTCACGCGCGCTCCCGCCCGATTCCTCGCGGTGCCGGAAGATGTTCTCGAGCACCACGATGGAGTTGTCGACGAGCAGGCCCACCCCGAGCGCGAGCCCGCCGAGGGACATGATGTTGAGACTCACGTCGAAGGCGTAGCAGAGCGCGAAGGCCGCCATGACCGAGATCGGGATCGCGAGTCCGATCGCGAGCGGATACCTCGGATCGCGCAGGAAGAGGAAGAGGACGAGGAAGGCCAGCGCCCCGCCCAGCAGCAGGGCAGAGACGACATTCGAGATCGCGTCCCGGATGAACGCCGCCTGGCTGGAGGCGATCTCGACCGATATCCCCGGGAACTCCTCCCGCAGCTGATCCAGCGTCTCGCGCACCCCGTCCGCCACGCGGACCGTGTTCGTCCCCGCCTCCTTGAACACCTGCAACCCGATCGCGGGTGCCCCGTTGAAGCGCGCGATCGTCTCCAGGTCGGCGATCGTGTCGACGACGGTGGCGACATCGGACAGCCGGATGGGACGGGACCCGACCCCTTGCGGCCGAGCGATGACGACGTCGAGCAGTTCATCGACCTCCCGGAACTGGCCCAGCGTCCGCAGGCTGTACTCGAACCGGCCCCGCTGGATCGTGCCGCCGGGCGCGTTGTAGTTCGCCTGGTCGAGCGCGTTCGAGATCTCGCTGAGCGAGACCTCGTGTACATCCAGGTATTCCGGATCCACGACGACCCGCAGCTCCCGCTCGGGTCCGCCCGTAAGCCCCGCGAGCGAAACGCCGTCGAGCTGCTCCAGTCGGCGCTTGAAGACGACCTCGGAGAGATCGCGGAGTTGCCGCAGGTCGGCCCCGCTCACGGCCAGCGTCATGATCGGATCGCTCGTCGGGTCCGATCTCAGGATCGTGGGCCGCTCCGCGCCATCCGGGAGGTTCTCGGACAGGTTGTCCAGCTTCTCCCGGGTGTGGAGGGTCGCGAACTCCATGTCCGTGCCCCACGCGAACTGGAGCTGGACGAGCGACTGCCCCTCCCGCGAACGCGAGGAGATCCGCCGCGCCCCCGGGATCGAGTACAGCCGCGTCTCGATGGGTTCCGTGATGAAGCGTTCGACCTCCGCGGGTCCCGCGTCCGAATACGTCGTCCACACCGAGAGCGTCGGGAAGGAGACGTCCGGCAGGAGGTCGATGGGCAGGCGGAGGAAGGACACCACGCCCAGCACGCCGATGCCCACGTAGAGCATCGCCGTGGCGACGGGCCGCCGAAGCGACAGATCGGGAAGCGCCACTAGCGAGGTCTCGTCATGGGATGTCCGGCCTGCCCTCCATGTACTCGGCCAGGTTCGACCAGGCGATCCGATAGTCGTACTGCTGCTGGATCAGAGAGTTCTCCGCGCGCTGCACCGCGTCGATCGCGCCCTGCAACTCAAGGAAACTCCCGGTGCCGAGTCGATAGCGCTGCTGCTCCATGTCGAGCCGTTCGCGCGAGATCGCGTAGGCCCGATTCAGCAGTTCGAGCGTCTGTGCCAGTTCCTCGATCTGGGCGCCGAAGATCCGGACATCGCGTTCGATCTCCAGCCGCACCCGGCGGTAATCCTCCTCGGCCTGCCGCCTGGCGGCCGATGCCTGGGCGTTCTGCACCTCACGGGCGAAGCCGTCGAAGATGTTCCACCCCGCTGAGATGCTGAAGTTTCTGCCGGTGTCGCCGGGATTGAACTGCCAGAACGACGCATCGGCACCGAAGTTCTCACTGCGTCCCCAACCGAGAGACGCCGTGATCCGCGGCAGATACCTCGTGCGGGCGGACCACAGCGACGCCGACGCCGCCGAGCGATCCGCCTCCAGCGCGGCAAGTTCGGGATCCGTCGTCACGGCCGTGCGGACGATCGACTCGATGTCCGGCATACCGGCCGGCATGCCTTCCTCACCGGCCAGGACAAGCGTTTCTCCGGACTCGGGCGGCAGTCCCATCGAGACCACGAGCTGCCGGAGACCGACTCGCAACTGATTCTGCTCCGCGAGAAACCGCATCTGGGCGTCCAGAAGGTTCAACTCGGCTGCCAGCACGTCGGTGCGTTCGACCGCGGCGATCTCATACCGCCGGCTGGCAATATCGAGATCGGCTTCGCGGTCCGCGATCTGGGTCCGGGTCAACTCCAGCAATTCCTGACGCCGCAACGCCCCCAGGAACTCACGCCTTACCGCCGCGATGACGGCGCGTTGCTGATCGTCATAACGTCGCTGCGCGCCTCGGAAGCTCGCTGCGCTCCGCCGGAGTTCTGCGAACCGCCGACCTCCGTCGAGGATCGTCAGACTGAGATTCAACCCCTGGTTCGCGGACTGGGATGTAAAGGTGAGACGCTCCTGCAGCCGGGCCGCCGGTCCTTCCTGGGCCTCGTACGTGGAGCGCGTCGAGTTCGAGCGCCCCAGACCCAGGCTCACACTCGCCTGCGGAAGAAATTCCCCCCACGTGGCCAGCCGGTCGGCGCTCGCTCTGTCCGCCGCGGCGAGAGAGGTCCGCAGGACCGGGCTTTCACTCATCGCGATTCGGACGGCCCTTGCGATGTCGAGGGTATCCGGGAGCGTCGGTCCCTGCGCGGCCGCCGGGGCTCCGGCCACGAGACCGCCGAACGCCAGCGCCGTCAGGGCGAAGATCCGTGGCCCGCGCCGTACCACCGGATTCCTCACTGCGAACCCCCCGAGGAACTCGAGCCGTTCGTGGCGCTGTCCGGCGCCGGTTCCGGCGGCGTTTCGAGTTCGCCGTAGTTGTCGATCCGCACCTGGGCGTCGTGCGTGAGGGTGGCGTGACCGTCGACGAGCACGATTTCGCCGCCCGCGGGCACGAACGTGTCGTCTCCGTCCGGGCTGGGGATGATCTCGATCTGCGTGTCGTTCTCGAGTCCGAGTGTCACGTACTCCCACTGGGCCCGCCCCGTCTCCGAACCCGGCTCCCCCGGCTCGAAGACGAACACAACCTGGCGCCGGCTCCGCTCGACGACCGCTTCCTTTGGCACGAACGTCCGGTTTTCGAGCTGGCGGCCCGCGATCCGCACGTTCCCCGGCATGCCCGGGACGATCCGAGCCTCGGGATTCGACAGGCGCACCGTGACCCGCGCCGTCTGCGTCTCGGGGTCGATCAGCGGGTTCACGCTCACGACGCGCCCGTGGAAGACCTCTCCCCGGAGCGCGGGGAAGGTGGCCGTCGCCTGCCGGCCCACCTCCACGAGCGGCAGTTCGGAATGGAGGACCCCGGCATCGATGTCCACCTCGGAAAGGTCCACGACGGTCGCGATCGAATCGCCCCCCCGGACGCGGCTTCCCTGCGCCACGCCGAGGTTCGCCACCAGGCCGGCGAAGGGGGCGACGATCCGGGTCTTCTCCAGTTCGTAGCGCGCCTCCGCGAGTTGCGCCTCAACGTCGGGGAGGCTCACTCGGATGCGGGCCTGTTCGGCGCGGGCCAGCCGGACCGAGTCCGGCAACTCGTCATCGAAGAGCACTCGGTCCAGATACTCCGCCTGGGCGCGCGCCACGCCGGCCTCCGCCCGTTGCACCCGGAGTTCGTAGAGAGCCGGGTCGATCCGCGCCAGGAGCTGGCCGGCCCCCACACGCCCCCCCTCCCGCACCGGCACCGCGGTCACGGGCCCCTCAACCTCCGCATGGATCGGTGCCTGCCGCAGAGACGCGGCCTTCCCGCTCGCCGTGACCCAGAGCACGAAGGTGTCGCGCTGAATGACGGCCCCTTCGACGGGAAGGAAAATGTCCGTGGCGAAGGCGGCCGCCGAAGCCGTGCCCCGCACCGCCTCGGCCACGGAATCGGCTGCGGCGTCGCCGAAGCTCTGCGGCTCTTCTTCCCCGTCCTCGTTCAGTCGCATGAAGATGCCCACGACAGCCGCACCCGCGACGAGCAGGACGATCAACGTGACCCAGTGACGTGCCTTCATAAGCCTCGCACCGCTGTGTTCGGTTCGCGTGGGCGACCAGTCGGAGTGGTCGCGGCGAGCTCAATCTATCGCAAGACTGTCAACCGGCCATCAACCGGCCATCAACCGTCGGGAATCGAAGCTATGACACAGCAACGTATCCCGACCGTTGTACGGCCCCGCGGACCGGCTGCCTTTACGCTGCGAAGGAGCCTAGGCGGGGGAGGACGGCGGGGCAACTAATTTACTAGTAGAGTCGATACCGAGAGCACCGGGGAGAGGCCATGATCGAGAGGAGAGATGAGAGCGGCACGGCGGAGATCCGCATGACGCACGAACCGGCGAACGTCCTCACCGTCGAGTTCTCCGACGCGCTGGCCGCGGAGTTCGAGCGCACTCGGGCGGACGACTCGGTGCGGGCCGTGGTGCTGACGGGCACGGAGTCCGCCTTCTCGGCGGGCGTCGAACTCTTCCGCGTCGTCGATGAGGGTCCACCGTACGTCGACGCGCTGCTGGAGAGCCTTGGGGAATTGTTCTCGATGCTGCGCGCGTTCCCGAAGCCGCTCGTTGCCGCCGTGAACGGCCACGCGGTGGCTGGCGGCGGCGTCATCGCCTGCGCCTGCGACTATCGGGTCATGGCCGCCGGCCAGGGACGCATCGGGCTTCCCGAACTGAAGGTCGGGGTCCCCTTCCCCGCGGTTGCACTCGACATCGTGCGCGCCACGGTTCCGCGGCGCCATCAGCGAGAGGTGATGCTGCTCGGGCGCCTGTACGACCCCGAAGGCGCAGCGGAACGCGGTCTCGTGGACGAAATCGTGGCGGCGGACGACCTGCTCGGTCGAGCCCGGGAGATCGCGCTCGACCTGGCCTCGATTCCGGCGGCGGCCTACAGCCTCACGAAGCGGCAGTTCGCGTCTGCCTCGGGGGGCGCCATCGACCTGGAGCCGGAACTCCACTCCATCTGGACAGCGGACGACACCCGGGAACACATCCGAGGCTACCTGCAGCGAACCCTCGGCCGCTCGTCCGCCGCCCGCTGACCCGAACGTCGGCGGGCGACGGCAAGCGTCAGGATCGCGCGGCTAGATCCAGTCCTTCTTGCGGAAGTCCATCATGACCTCGGCGAGCTTCTCCATGTCCGACGGGAGGCCCATCGAGAGCCGGCTCCAGTCCGTCATGGGCGGGAACGGGCGGCCCACGTTGAATCCGGCCTCGAACATGCGCTCGTTGTAGGTCGCGAGTTCGCCCTTGATCCGGTGCATGATGAAGTTCGTGTGGCTCGGCAGGACCTCGATGTCGAGTTGGCCGAGGGCATCGTACATCATCGCCTTCGCCTCGTCGTTCGTCTTCACGCTCTTCGCGAAGAACTCATCGTCGGCGAGCGAGGCGACGGCGGCCACGCCTGCGACGTGGTTGGGGGCATTCCGCGTCGCGAACGGGAGGACGCGCTGGACCGTGGCCTCGTGCGCGATCCCGTAGCCGAGGCGAATCCCGGCCATCGCGTACACCTTGGAGAAGGTGCGGGCGACGATCAGGTTCGGATGACGCTCGATGAGCGGGACGAAGGTCTCGTAGCCGGGGTCGTCCGCGAGTTCGAAGTACGCCTCGTCGACGAGGAAGAGGTGCTGCTCGCCCTCGTCCCGGATCCAGTCCATGATCGGCCCGGTCGCGGTGAGCGTGCCCGTTGGGTTGTTCGGGTTGCAGAAGTAGATCACGCTCGGCGCGGACGACTTCGAGGCCTCTGCGCGCATGCGGTCGATGTCGTGCGCGTAGTCGCTCGTGAGCGGGACCGTGATGTGATCGTAGGCGAAGGGCTGTGAATACCTGGGCACGTCCTCGTACGTGGGCTCCGCGTAGATGAGGCGGCCGCCGGGCGCCGCCCAGGCCGCCGCGGCGATGCGCAGGATCTCCGTCGAGCCGGAGCCGAAGAAGAGCTGCCCGGGCTTGACGCCGAGTCGCGCGACGAGCGCCTCACGCACGAGTTCGCCAGTCGCGCCGGGATAGCGGTTCGCCTCGTCGAGCCCGTCGATGATCGCCTGCCGCGCGGACGGGGCGATGCCGAGCGGGTTCTCGTTCGAACTCAGCCGGACGGGTCCGTTGTAGTCGCGTCCCGGTCGGCGGGGGTTGAAGATCGTGTCGAGACCGCGCGCCGTCGTCGCGCCCGCGAGGGGTGCGGCAAGGGGTGCGGCGGCGATGCCGGCAACGCCGGCGCCCGTGAGTCCGGTTCGGAGAAACGCCCTTCGCTTCATGTGGCCTCCCTGAGGTTCCAGGACGCCACCGCCGCGGGGAGGCGGCGCCCGCCCATGCTTCGGATGCGACTATGCACATGTTCCCACAATGACCCTTGGAACATGGCTGTTATCCCGGAATTCGTCCAGCATGGAAGCCAGCCGTCCGCTTCAGTCGGCCTCGGTTCCGGCACCATGCAAGGGGACCTCGAACACGCGGCCCTCCAGCCGGGCCACACGGTCACTCAACGTATCGATGCGATCGCCCAGACGTCGTTCAACCATCCGGAGTTCCGCCTGAACACCTTCGATCTTCGTCTCGAGTCGGGCTTGAACGCCGTCGATCTTCGTCTCGAGTCGGGCCTGAACACTGTCGATCTTCTTGTCGAGGCCCGCTTGCACAACGTCGATCTTCCTGTCGAGCCGCCGTAGCGTGGGCACGATCAGCGCAGCCAGCGTCGCGGTCGCGACGAAGATTGCCAGCAGGAAGCTCATGATTGTCAGTGTATCCGTCTCCATCCCGCGACTCCGTTCGAGGCCCGCCCGCAGGCGATGGTCCGACACCATCGCCGACACCCACCGCGAACCTCCCGGCAATTCTCAACGTGCCGTCATCGGGAGCACGCATCAAGCGAGAGAAACGGAATCGCCCGGATCTGGATGCGCCTCCCATCGCTAACGCTTCCCGCACAGCCGGGGTTATCTTTTGTAGCCGCTCCTCCATGAGCACTCCCACGGCGGACGGATTTTGAGCAAACGCATGAAATCGCAACAGACCATCGGGTAGGGCCCGTAGCCGCGACATGTCCAAGGCAAGTTTTGGCTCGTTCGAGGAACTGGGGGAATGGGAGCTGGCCGCGAAGGGGGGCGGCCTCCACGTCGTGGCCGAAATCGGACCGGATGACGATGGGCGGCCCGCCATAGGCCCGTGCCGGATGGCGGCCCTTCGCTGGGTGGAGAGACGCCTGACGACGGGTTTGCCGCGCCGCGCTCACCTGTATCGTTCGTTCGACCTCGACAACGGCGCCGCGCGGTGCCGGGCGGTCCGCGAAAGAAGTTCACGCGGCGACCTCTGGGGGCTCCACCTCGCCGAGAGGCCGGGGACGGAGGCGGAGGTCGTGACCGAACTCGTCGTCGCGGTGCCGGCCGACGAGCAGACGCCCACGATCAGCGTGGGCACTGCGGCCTGGCCGATCCCCGCTGTGCAGACCGACGACACTCTCCCGCCCCGCATCCTGCTGGACTTGGCTTCCGAGGTTCCCCTCCTGCAGGGTGGAGCGCCCTTGGCCCGAGAACCCGAAGCCGTGTGGACGCCGCAGCGAATGCAGGACTTCATCGCCGCGTTGCTGGATCCCGGGCGTCAGCTCCCGGTCGTCGCCATCACCGAGCCGACGCTCGGGGGCGATCCCCATGTGATTCTCGCCCGGTCGCGGCAGGTCGCCCGCGCCCTAACAGGACTCGCCACGGTGACGGTCCTTCCGCAGCGATTCACATACACGTTGAGCGACACCGTCACCAAGCCGCTCTCCGTGTACGACGGCGCGTGGAGGGTGTACCTGCCGGGCTTCGATCACGGTGCCCGCCGCTTTGACCATCCGGTGTACCTGCGCAACCGCGTGGAGACGGCGGCAGGTCTGGAACGAACCACCCGCGAAGTGCTCCGGGTGGTCGCCGGTGACCGTGTCCGGGCCAGGACGGACGACGGGTTCCGGTTCGACTCGATTCGTCCGACGGCGCAGCCGCTGGCAAAGCTCGCAGATCGGATCTTCACGCTATGGAGGCGTCTCGCCGCCTTCGCCAGGCAGGCGGCGACCATCGGCGGCCGGATCCTCGCCCCGGCGGCTGCGCTGCGCGGGCGCGACCGGGAGATGAGGCGGTCGCGGCCCAGCAAGGCGGAGACGGGTATCGAAACGCCTCGGGCCGAGAACGCCGAAGTACCGGCGCAAGTGGAGAGAAAGGCACTACTGCGCGACCTCGACGCCGTCCGAGCCGACCTCCATGCCGCGAACCGACGAAACGAGGCGCTCGCCGGCGAGCGCGACCGCTACCGCAAGTTGCAGGCGGCCACGCGCGAGGAACGTGACGAGGCGCGCCGGGACGTGCGTCGACTGGAGGGTCTGGTTCGGCTGCTGGGCGGGGACCCCGGCACCTCCTTCCCCATCGCGTGGGAACAGCTCCCGGCGTGGTGCGCCACGGCGCTGCAGGGCCGGGTCGTGCTCGCCGACCCCGTCCGCAGGGATCTGGGAGGGGCCTTGTTCGAGGACGTGGGCCTTGCTGCGGTCTGCCTTCACTGGCTCGGGCACGAATACCGCGAGGCGCGGCTACGCGGGGGCGACAGCCAGCTCTTGGGACCGATCCGGGGGCTGGCGGGGGGCATCCGAAACCAACGCTGTGGGGGAGACAGCTTCGACTTCGACTGGCGCGGCGAACGGTACCGAGTGGCCTGGCATCTGAAGAACGGGGGTAACACGCGCGACCCCCGCCGCTGCCTGCGCATCTACTACTTCTGGGACGCCGCCCGCCGCGAGGTCGTCATTGCGTCCATGCCCGCGCACCGACGGTCGGCCATCACCTAATCACGTCGAGCCGCGGGCCTTATCCGACTGTTTCTCGCGGAGAGACTTCGAGAAGTCCACCGCTCCGCCGCTACCGGCGGTCCTCCGGTTCGGGGCGCTGCGGTGGGTTCGGGGGGCGGTCGGTCGGGCCGGTGGCGCGCGGCGGTTCGCCGAACAGGAGGCGGACGGCGGACCTCGTGCGGCCCGTCAGCGAGTCGATGGTAGCGCGCAACTCGTCCCCGCTCAGTCCCTCCAGTTGCCGCCGCAGATCCTCCGGCAATCGGTGGAGGATTTGGACCGTGCGCCGTTCCCGCCAGTCGGCGCGTCGGCGTTCGGCTTCGGTTCGCTCCCCATCCGGCGATACGGCCTCTCCCGCGCGGAACTCGCCGACCGCCGTGAGGAACGGGAGCGCGAACGCGCTGTCGAGGGTGGCGGCTCGCTCGTAGTGCGCTTCCGCCTCCTCCAGGTCACCGGCACGGGCAAGGGCGTTTCCGCGATGGAACGCGGCCCACGCCTCCAGGTCCCGCGTCCCCAGGTGGCTGATGCGGGCGACCTCGGCCGGCGGCGGGGCGCCGGAGAGGTTGGACGCGAGACGCACCGTCAGCGTGTCCACGAGTTCGAACACATCGCTGCCCCGCGCGAAGTCGGCCGACGCCACGGTGCCGTTCTCCAGTTCGATCAGTTGGGCGTCGATGCGCATGTCGCCGGCGGTCCCCGTGACGCTTCCCCACAGCAGCAGCCTGGCGCCGGCGCCGCGCGCGACGGTCAGCGCCAGCGACTCCGGTATCTCCTCCTCCTCGGAGAGCCCCCCTTCGGTGATGAGGTCATAGAGGCTCTGCCGGCCGACCACGAGCAGATCGGGGAGTTGCGCCAGATTCGTCGTGAGGAGGTCCGCGAGCCCCGAACCGAGCCACTCGAGGTCCGGGTCGGGCACGTTGTTCCGGAAGGGCAGGACCGCGAGCGAGTTCGGACCCAGATCGGGCGCCGAACCCGCGAAGCTCACCGCATCTCCGCTACGGTCCCCACCGTCCGCGACCGCGGTGGGCGCCGCCATCTCCGCACCTCCCCCGGTCTCCGGTTCGGCTGTCGCGATCCGGTAGGTGCCGATCCCGCCCAGCGTGATCAGCGTGACCAGGAGCCAGGCTTCCGCCCGGCGGATGCGCTGGGGGCCGCGCTCGCCGTGATACCAGCCGATGATGAGAAAGGCGGGGAAGCCGAGGATCGCGAGGAAGACGACCGTGTCGAGGACCTTCCTCGAATACGCGTAGGTCCCGACGATGAAGTCGGTGATCTCCACACCGAGCCAGGCCGCGCCCACATACACGAGCGCGATCTGCACCATGCGCCGCTTCCGGATCTTCTCCAGGATCGACGCGTCGCTGCCCTCTCTGTTCGTCATCATCCGCCCATCCCGGTCTCTGAAAGCACGCTGGCCCGACGCTTGAGTCTATCGAGCCATGCGACACCGCCGGAGCGGCGAACGTTTGCCGCTCCGGCGGGCCACGGGAGCCGCGGACCCTAGCGGCGGTCGTCCTCTCCGTCGGGCTCGTCCCAGAACCCGAAGCCTTCCTTCCGCACTACCTCGAGCGGGATCGTATGGGTTTCGTCGCCGATCGTGATCGCGACGGTGTACGTCCCGGGATCGGCCAGGCCGCCCCCGCCGCCGCCCCCGCCGAAGAAGCGGCGGATGGTCGACATGCCGCCCCGTTCGCGGACGGCCTCGCCCACCTGCTGGAAGACTTCGCGCATGGCGGCCGGGTCGGCGCCGCCGGCCGCACCGCCGGCCATCGCCATCGCGGCGCGCGCGCCTCTCCCGCCCCCACCCCGCCCCGCCTGCTGGCCGGGCTGCGGGTAACGCTCCGCGGGCCTCTCCTGCCAGCCCCCGGCACCGGCGCCGCCTCCACGACCTCCGCCGGTGAACATGCGGACGATCGCACCCTGGTTCCCGCCCTGCATCATGTCGAGCACCTGGTCCATCGTCTCCCGCGCGACCCCCTCATGCTCGACCAGCGAGTCTCCCACCGTCTGGTAGAGCCGCGCGGTGCGAAGGCTGTCCAGCCGATCCGCCGGTGACGGCTCCCTCGGCGCGGCCCGCCGGCTGAACGTCCACCGCACGCGCTGCACGCCGGCCGAGGCCGAGCCGTTCAGCGTCTGCACCGTGTCTCCCGCCGCGTTCAGGATCGCGATCGAGGCCTGCGGACGGTTTCCGCCCCGTGCCGCCGCCATGCCCCCGCGCATCGCGAAGGCGGCCTGCGCCGCGGCGCCCGGCGCCTCCGCTTCGGCCTCCGCTTCGGCCTCTTCCTCTTCTTCAGCCTCCTCCTCTTCCTCGGCCGCCTCGACGAGCGCCTCGGCGACGTCCTCCGGGACGTAGTAGGAGATCTCGGCGCCGTAGCTCCCCGCGTCCGCCTGGAACGTGCTCTGCGCGATGAACTCGCCGCCCACCGGCGGATCCCCGAACTGGATCGCCGTCTTCGGCTGGAACACCGTCACGGCCTCGGGCAGGCGTCCGCCGTCGAGTTGCTGCAGGAGCGAGATGTCCGCCACGAAAATGGAGCGCCCGTGCGTTCCGGCGATGACCTCGCTCTCGCGCGGGTGGATCTTCAGATCGTGGACCGGCACCGTGGGCAACCCGTTCATGAAGCGCGTCCACGACCCGCCCCGGTCCGTCGACACGTAGGCCCCCACGTCCGTCCCCACGAAGAGGAGATCCGGGTTCACCGGGTCCTCGCGGACCACGTGCACGAAGTCCGGCGCCCCGGTCGGAAGGTTCGATGAGATGGAGCGGAAGCTCTCGCCGGCGTCGTCCGTCACGTAGACGTACGGCGTGTAGTCGTCGCGCCGGTGGTTGTCGAACGTCACGTAGAAGCGGTTCGGGTCATGGCTCGAGGCCTCGATCCGGCTGACGTACGTCCCCTCCGGAACGCCCTCGAAGCGATCCGTGAGTTCGATCCACTCCGCTCCCTCGGGCGTCCGCCACACGCGGCCATCGTCGGTCCCCGCGTAGAGTTCGCCCTCGTTGAGCTTCGACTCGGCGAGCGAGACGATCGTGGCGAAGTTCTCGGCCCCCGTGACGTCCGGCGTGATGCCGCCCGTCGTGTTGTACGCGATCTCGATCTTCTCCGGGTCCGCGTAGGTGAGGTCGTCCGAGATCGGCGTCATCTCATCGGTGTCGTACGTCCACTTCAGGACGCGGTTCGCCCCGATGTACAGCGTCTGCGGATCGTGCGGCGACAGTTCGAGCGGCGTGTTCCAGTTGAAGCGCATGTCGTACAGCGCGGAGTCCTGCGCGACGAGGGCCTGCAACTCCTCGATCTGCGCCACGTTGCCCGCCGGCGGGTTGTCGGGGTCGTCCCCCGTCAGTATCGCGATCGAGTCGCGGAGCGTCTGCGTGCGCTCGCGCCAGTCGGGGTGCTGCAGCTGGTGCCGCTCGCCGGTGCGCGTGTTCCGCCAGTAGATCCGCCCCTGCTGCGATTCGCCGAACACGATATCCGGGTTCGTGGGATCCTGCGGCGCATAGAAGCCGTCGCCGCCCCCGATCGAATACCACATGTGATTGTCGATGGAGCCGCCGGCGCGGGCGCTCGGCCCGCACCACGTATAGTTGTCCTGAAGGCCGCCGCAGACGCGGTACGGCGTGTCCATGTTGTAGCTGACCGCATAGAATTGACCCATGGGAATGCGGTTGGGGAATTCGAAGTTGCCGCCCCGGTCCCACGTGATCGCGATCCCGCCGTCGTTGCCCAGTATGAAGTGATCCGGATTCGTCGGATCCCACCACAGTGCGTGATAGTCGACGTGGACGCCCTGGGCGGGGTTCCCGACCGTGCGGCCCCCGTCCCGGGAAAAGAAGAGGGAGGACCAGTAGATGAAGTCGGGGTCGTCCGGCGACACCCAGACTCCGGAATAGTAGAAGGGCCGGGAGTTGTTCGAGTTCCTGAACTCCCACGTCTCCCCGCCGTCGGCGGAGCGGTACAGACCGGAGGCGTGTCGATTCCCGTCTTCATCCGCCTCCTCCGGAGCCTCCGCCTCGACCATCGCGTACATGACCTGCGGATAGCTCGGCGCGATCGCGATCTCGAGCCGCCCCAGCATGGTCTCGGGGAGGCCGTTGCCCTCGACCTTCTCCCACGTGTCGCCGGCGTCCGTCGACTTCCAGATCGCGCTCCCGGGGCCGCCGCTGTTGAAGAAGTAGGGGCCGCGCACGCGCTCCCAGCTCGTCGCCCACAGGATGTCCGGGTTCTGCGGGTGCATGTCGATGTCGACGAAGCCGGCGTCCTCGGAGACGAAGTTGATCCGCTCCCAGGTGTCGCCGCCGTCCTTCGTGCGGTACAGCCCGCGCTCCTCGTTCGCCCCCCAGGGGTGCCCGAGCGCGGCGACGTACACCCAGTCCGCCTTCGTCGGGTGGACGACGATGCGGCCGATCGCCTGCGTGTCCTCGAGCCCCTTCAGCTCCCACGTGAGCCCGCCGTCGACGGACTTGTAGATGCCGCCTCCGGGCGAGATCGAGTTGCGCGAGTCCTCCTCGCCGGTACCCGCCCAGACGATGTCGGGGTTGCTCGGCGCGATCGCGAGGTCGCCCATCGAGATGACCCGCTCGTCGTCGAAGACGGGCCGGTAGGTCGTCCCGTTGTTCGTCGTCTTCCAGATCCCGCTCGTCGCGCCGGCGATGAAGAACGTGCCGGTGCCGGGGATCCCTTCGATGTCCGTCACCCGCCCGGCCATGTTCGCGGGACCGATGGAACGCCATTCCATCTCGGCCATGAAGTCCTCATCGGCCACGGCCTCCTGGGCGGTCGCCGGGACCGGGAGGACGGTTGTCGCGAAGACGACGGGGAGAAAAGCGCGCTTCAGCATGATTCGCGGCTCCTGACTGTGGTGGTGCCTCGTGGGCGCAGTGATGCTCCGTGGGCGCAAGTGAATAGACACCCGCGCGCGGTCCGGCGTTTGAGGCTCGGTCACGGGCCTGGCGCCGTGTCGTCGGGGAAACGGCGAAGGGTCATGCCGGAGGAGGGACTCGAACCCTCAAGGGATTGCTCCCACCGGATTTTGAGTCCGGCGCGTCTGCCAGTTCCGCCACTCCGGCTCGCGAGCGCGGCCCTCACATCTACAACAGCGGGCCGCGCGCGGCTATTGCAACTCGTCGAGCGCCTGGTACACCAGCGTGCGCAGTTTCGCGTGGTCGTCCACGCCGCCCGTCGGAATGAGTTGCGTGAAGTAGACGACCACGAGATCCTCGGCGGGATCCACCCAGTACGTCGAGTGGTACGCGCCGCCCCATCCGTACTCGCCGACCGAGCCGGGGGTTCCGCGCGCGCCGAGATCGGCCAGCACGCTGAACCCGAGACCGAACCCGACGCCGCCGTCCCGGTTGAACCGGTCTCCCACGTGGTTGACCGTCATGAGGTCGACGCTCTTGCTCGAAAGGATGCGGGCGCCGTCGAGTTCGCCGCCGTTCAGCATCATCTGCAGGAAGCGGGCGTAGTCGTGCGCCGTGGAGAGGAGCCCCGCCCCGCCGGAGAAGCTCGTCCGCGGGCCGTCGACGTACGCGCCCTGGCCGACCATGCCGCCCGGATCGGGCGCCGGCGAGAGTTCGCCCTCCGAGGCCGAATACACGACGCTCAAACGGTCGCGTTTCTCGGGCGGCAGGTAGAAATGCGTGTCCACCATGCCCAGCGGCTCGAAGATCCGCGCCTGGAGGAAATCGTCCAGCGCCTCGCCCGACACCTCCTCGACGAGGGCGCCGAGGATGTCCGTGGCATAGCCGTACACGAAGCGCTCGCCCGGCTGCGCGTCCATGGGGAGCGCGGCCATGCGCCGCACCGTCTCGCGGACCGGCTCGTCGCGGTGCGCAAAGTACCAGCCCTGGATGCCCGCCTCCTCCCAGAGCTCCGCCGCGGGGCCGCCCCCGTAGCCGATGCCGGCCGTGTGGGTGAGCAGATCCCGGATCGTGATCGGCCGGTTCGCGGGGACAATGTCGTACCCGCCCGCTCCATCGGCGACGGCGACCGTCGTCTCCATGTACTCGGGCAGATAGCGGCCGAGCGCGTCGGAGATGAGGAGATCCCCCTCTTCCTGCAGCACCATGACGCCCACGCTCACGACCGCCTTCGTCTGCGAGGCGATGCGGAAGATGTCGTCCGTCTCCATGGGGTCGCCGGCCGCGACGTCGCGGTGACCGACCGCCTCGAGGTAGGAGACCTCGCCTTCGTGCGCGACGAGGGCGACCGCGCCGGCCAGATCCCCCTCCGCCACGTAGGACTCCAGGGCGCCGCTGAGGCGCTCGAGGCGACCCGCGTCCGACTCGGCCGCCGACGACCCCGGGACGCCCGCCACCGCGAGCGCCGCCGCGACCACGAGCACCGGGAGTACGCCCCACAGGAGGCGCCTGGGCATTCTGTTCATCCGTCTCCGTCCCAAACTGAGTAGACTCCTGATGCGGCCCTCACTTCGTGGGCAACGATACGCCGGACAGCCCGACGGCGTCCAGCGCCTCGGTCTGGAGCGCACTCGATCCGTGAGGGCAGGAGGAAAAGCAGGAGCATGCGCGCACGACGTAGATTCCGGCGTTCCACGACCACACATTTTCTGCTCGAGCTTGGACGAGGAACACGGTGTGATCAAAAAGAACGCGGGAAAACCGGAATTCCAGCGGCCTGAAGACGCGCTCAGCTGGCTGGAGCGCGCTTTGGAGATGGAGCGTCTGAAATACGCCGCAGTCCCGGTTGAGGGAGATTTGGTACCCCGGTTCGTTTCCGCCAGCGCTTGGGGGTACGTCACGGCGGCGTACACGCTGATCGAGCAGGCCTTGAAGACCCTGATCGATCAGACGATCGGATTCGATAGCACAAAGCTCCCCGCACGCCTGCGCGAGACCCATAGCCTGAAGACGCTGTTCGACCATCTCGACACCGACGACCGGAGAGTGCTGGAAGATCTCTACCGAGACTACTGGCTCACCGAGGGCGCTGGCAGCATGGGGTTCTCGCTTGACGAAATGGGAGCGTTTCTTGGCCACTTGGATCAAGGGCACGGGTCGATCAGCTGGAGATACAGCCTCACCGAAGAGATTGCGGCGATCCCCCAGCTCGGCCCCGTCTACGTCGAGCATATGTGGGAAACGGTCCGCTGTGTCCTTGGCGTCATCCGGCATCATGCGCTGGGCTACCCGCCCGTGGCCCACAGTATCGTCAAATGGCAGGAACGGCGTCGCCAGTACGTCCGCTGGCTCAACTTAAGGCTGAGGTCGGGAGAGTTGTCGCAAACGGATCGCATCGAACTCCTACGCGGACCGGACTCTCGGGGGAGGAGTGATTTCTGCGTGTTCCGCGGCAAGAGCGTTTTTCCGAAATTCGGCGACGTTGACGCCGCAGCGAAGCAGGCTGGCCTGGAGGTCGTCAACATGCAACGAGAGATCGCAGCCCTCACGGACAGCGAAGGTTCTTCTCCGTGAAAACGGGCACCGCCGCGGAATCGTCGACGCTCGGGCACCAGATCCGGGCTACCGCAGCCTCTCACCATTCATGATCGTGCATAACAGAAAGGGGCTCGGACATGACACCGCCGGACATCACACCCGTCGGCCCGAAGGATATCGAAGCTGCGGCGGCGGGTGTAAACCGTCTTGCCCAACGACTCTTCGGGCCCGCGCTCGCAGAGCTGGGGGAAATCCCGGCTGACTGGCTGCGGTTCTGGCGGGTGAAGAACCTTGCGGCGATATCCCGGCGAGTGGACCAAATGAGCGAACAGCGCGGGCTTGATCCATCGGGCGTGCGGGGCGTAGCGCTGTCCATCGGGTTGCCGTTGCTGGAGAAAGCATCATTGCAAGACGATCCGTTTCTTCAAGATTGGTGGGCCGGGCTGATCGCCGGAGTAGGCAGCGAGGATGACGAAGACGCGGAGACTTTTGGGCTGGACGCCACGTACGTCGAGGCCATGGGGCAGTTGACCAAGCTGGATTGCAAAATCCTCACCTATGTGTGCGAACACGGAGTTCGCCGCCGTACCGAAGAAGGCGATATCGTAACCTATGCTCTGGACCCGGAGGATATCAGCCGGAAGTACGGGCGGTACGCCCATATCGCGGTCGAAAAGCTGGTCGCCCTCGGGCTGATTCAGCGACACCCGAAGGTACCGTTGACACGCGGCGGACCCGGGGGCCTCGCCGAGGTGGTGCAACCCTCGATGATAGGTCTCAATCTGTACGCGGAGGCGACCGGCAAGCTCCCGGAGCGGCTGGTAGAAGAATAGGGGAATTAATAACGATGGCTTGAAAAGAGGGGGGACAACAAAGGATATAAGCCCATGTCGCGTAACGGATACCGCGCCCCCTAACAAGCCCACCCCGAGGGTGCAGCGGTATGTGAACGAGTTCGCCGCCAAGCAGAACACCCGCCAGATGGACACCATCGACCAGATGCGCCATCTCGTGGCCGGCCTTGCCGGTCGCCGCCTACCCTACCGCGATCTCACCGCCAAGTAGCTCCCCCCGGCAACAACCCATACGATGCGAAAGCGGGCCGAGGTTGGAGCCTCGACCCGCCTTCTGGCCCCCGTAGGCAAGTGGCAAGCCACTCGACTTCGCAGCTCGGGCAACCCCGGGTTCGATTCCGGGAGGGAGCTTTACCTCCTCTCCAGCGTCTCCGGCGGCGGGCGCTCCTTCTTTTCGATCTTCCCGCCCTTGACCGTCGTCGTTGGCTTCTGCGGGTTCACGTTGGCCGGCGCTGAGCCGTCCGGCTTGATGTTACTTGGCTTACTCTTTCCCACGGTTCCCCCTCCCGTTCTCGTTCGTATTCGTCCGCTTCGGTCTGAGGAGAGAGCCGGCAAGCTCGCGGGCCGTAATGCCCTCGAACTGCGGATTCTTCGACGGTGGCGTATCGGGTAGGCGCGCCACCTCGACGGTCGCTGCTTCCACTCATGGCGTCCCTCCCGCTTCGGGTCTCGCGGCGAAAGATAACGGCGACGGCGACGGCACACAAAAGCACCTCATCGCCAACCTCCGGCACCCCTGCCGGCGTGTCCGGGCGCGCCCGTGGCGGGTGACCGGCCCCCATCCACGTTGCAGGCTGAGACAACCGCAGGTGGCCCCTGTCGGGCCGCCGGCCGGAATACAACAGCCCGCGAAGGGCGAGGGGTAGCTCCCCGAGCCTGGGCGAATACGGCGGACTTCTCGCGATACACCGCCGCGCCGCTCGCCGCCATCGCGGCCTTCGCCGTCTTCGCCAGCCTCCTCGCGCTCCTCGCCAACCGCCACGACCGCATCCAGGCCACCCCGCCGCCCTACCCCATTCATCACGCCGCGACCGTTCTCGAGGGGCCGGTCAGGTCGCCGCGCGTGTACGCGGTGCCCGCTCCGGAGCGATACGAGGAGATTCGGGGCGATCCAGACATCACCCCCATCGCCGTCCTCGTCCGCAGCGGACAGAACACCTGCCTGAACGTCCTGGCCGCCGGAAGCGCGATGGCGATGCTGGAACAGGTCTACAGCTTCCAGACCGGGGCGGGTGGCGGAGCCTACGAGACCATCGACACCAGCGGACCCGTGCGCCTCAACCCCGACGGAACCGTTGCGATGCGCGCTCAGTCGAGCGCGGGACTCCCCTACATGCTTTACGGCATGGCCATCTTTCGCGATTGTGTGGTGCGGGAGTCGGATCGGTGGACCCTCGTTATCCGGGTCGTGGATGACCGGGGTGCGACCTTCGCCGAGATGGATGCCTCGGGCAGAGTTCTGCGGTCGGTTCGGTAGCCGCCCGTCAAACCATCGTTATAATTCCCAAGAATAGAGGGGCGCGCGAGCAGCAGCCGAACGGCCACAACTCAGCTTCGACCCCTCGCGCACACGTCGAAATCAGCTCTGACCGCCAAGCACTTCAACGACCTCGGCGATCACCTGTAGCGACCCGTCCTCGGCGCCCGTGATGGTGATGGGCTCGAAGTTGGGGTTGACCGGTTTCAGCACGATCCTCGTATGGCGCCACGAATCTCCGTCGCGCGCCTTTTCGCTCTCGTAGCGCTTGACGGTGTAGCGTTCGCCGCTCTCGGGGTCGGCGGTGTCGCGCATTTGCACGAGCACGGTCTTCCCCTGGCGCGTGCCTGCGACGGGTGCCGAGAACAGGCAGTACGCGCCGTCCGGTACGGCTGGCTCCATGGACTTGCCGACCACCTGCGCGACGAACATGCCGCGCCGGAGGCGACGCTTGGTTTCAACGGCCACCCAATCGAAGTCAGCGTCGTCGACATGCTGCGGGTCGGAGAAGGCGCCCGCCGCAGCCTTGAGAGGAACGAGCGGCACGCAGGTCACATAGCGGTCTTCCGGAGTTGGCTCGACGATCCGCAAGTGGGGAGGCAGCGAGTCGGATTCGACAAGCTCCGCGACGCCCTCGTCGTCTCTCCTCAACCGCCGGTACGCTTCCGACGCCATCCAAGCGGTTACGATCTTCTGGAACGAGGCGTCGTTCATGAACCTGACGAAGATCTCCTCGTTCTGGTCCATACGCTCGACGAACAGGTTCTCCAGGAGATTCCTGAACACCAGCGCGAACTTGTCGCCGGGATTGACCACGGCCGCCTGCCGCAGGGCGTCGTCGGCCATGGCCGCCTCGACGATTTGGTCGAAGAAGAGCTGGTCGGCTTGGTTGAAGTCCGTGCCGAAACGGTCGTTCACGATGTCGATGAGCTGCGAGAGCGGCACGGGATCTGATCGCGCCAAGCCGCTCCCCACCTCGGCGGGACCATCCAGGGCTCGCGCCTCACCGTCTTGAAGCGAGATGGATCCCTCGCTGATCTTCTGCAGGCGGTAGTACTCGAGTCGCACGTCGTCGTCGAACTGGTACGCCGGGCCGCTCTTGCGACGCGGCAGCTTCGTCGCGAGATGGCGCAGGAAAACGTACAACCGCTCAAGGTCCGAGTCCTGGTACGGGATGATTTGGCTCAGGAACCCGTACAGGCTCAGGAACGCGTGCAGCTTGCCACGCAAATGTTCCGCCTCTTCCTCTTCGTCCTCCCGGCGGACCTCGAACCGCGACACAGCGGGATCAAGCGCGGCGTTCATCGTCCGGTGATCCAACGGGCTCTGGCGACGTTTCGGCGTGAAGTAGACGGTGCTGAAGCGTTCGACCTCCTCGTCGAGATAGATGCCGGAGGCATCCAGCTCGCTCTTGATCGCATACATGCGGGCGGGATCGACCTCGTCGCCCATTTCGGCACCCTCGTAGTACGTCTTGAACGCCTCGCGGATCTCTTCGCGGTCGTTCACGAAATCGAGGACGAACGAATCCTCCTTGAGCGGATGGGTGCGGTTCAGGCGGGACAAGGTCTGCACCGCTTGGATGCCAGCGAGCCGCTTGTCCACGAACATCGTATGCAGGAGCGGTTGATCGAACCCGGTCTGATACTTCTCCGCGACGAGTAGAACCTGGTACTCCTGCGTCGCGAACTTCTCCGGCAACTCCTTCTCGGAAATCCCTTCGTTCATACCCGGTTCCGTGTAGGTCGTATCCGGGAATCGGTCGTCGGTCACGGTGCCGGAAAAGGCCACCAACGACTTGATGGCGTAGCCCTTCTCGCGGATGTAGCGGTCGAAGCTCTGCTTGTAGCGCACCGCCTCAAGTCGCGACCCCGTCACCACCATCGCCTTGGCGCGGCCGCCGATCTTGTGCCGAGTCACCGCCTGGAAGTGCTCGACCATCACCTCGGTCTTCTGCGCGATATTGTGCGGATGCAGCTTCATGAATCTCGCTAGCGCCAGCGCGGCTTTCTTGCGCTCGACGTTCGGATCGTCCTCGCAGGCCTTGAGCAGCTTGAAGTACGCTCCGTACGTGGTGTAGTGCTTCAGCACATCGAGAATGAACTTTTCCTCGATGGCCTGCCGCATGGTGTAGCGATGCGCCGGCTTCCCGTCACGGCCGAACACGGCGAATGTCTTGTGCTTGGGCGTCGCCGTGAACGCAAAGAAACTCAGATTCGCCTGCCTGCCGCGCTTGGCCATGCTGCGGAAGAGTTCCGCCATGTCCTCGCGGCCTTCCTCGGCCGCGCGCTTCCGGGCTCGTTTGCGAAGCTCGTCACCACCCAGCACCTCCTTCAGGTCCGTCGCCGTCTCACCTCCCTGAGAGCTGTGCGCCTCGTCGACGATGACGGCGCAGCGACGGGTGGGGAGCGTGCCCGTGCCGACCGTCCCTCGCTCCTCTGCCATCTTGAGCAGACGACGCGAGACGAAGGGGAACTTCTGAAGGGTCGTAATGATGACCGGGACCGCGTTCTCCAAGGCTTCGGCTAGCTGTCGCGAACTCTTGTCGATCCGTTGCACGACACCGCGCTTGTGTTCGAATTGGTAGATCGTGTCCTGAAGCTGCTGGTCAAGCACGATGCGGTCCGTGACCACGACGACGCTGTCGAACACGCGGGCGTTCTCGGAATCGTGCAGCGACGCGAGCCGGTGTGTCAGCCAACCGATCGTGTTGCTCTTGCCGCTTCCCGCAGAATGTTCGACGAGGTAGTTGTTCCCCACACCTTCGCTGCGGGCGGCATCCACCAGGACGCGTACGGCCTCCAGCTGGTGGTAGCGCGGGAAGATCATCGTTTCGGTCTTGACCTTCCGGCCCCGGTCGTCGCGCTTCTCGTCGATCTGCAGGTGGATGAAGCGGGCGAGCAGGTCGAGCAGACTCTCGCTCTGCAGCACCTCTTCCCACAGATAGGCCGTCCGGTAGGTCCGGCCCTCCGGGTCCGGCGGGTTACCGGCACCTCCCTCGCACCCCTTGTTGAAGGGAAGGAAGTGCGTCGCCTTGCCCGCGAGACGCGTCGTCATGAGCACCGACTCGGTGTCTGCGGCAAAATGCACCAGCGCCCGCCGCTTGAACTCGAAGATCGGCTCGCGCCGGTCGCGATCCTCTCTATACTGGCGGCACGCATCCTCGGCCCACTGGCCGGTGAGCGGGTTCTTCAACTCCACGGTCACGACGGGAATTCCATTCAGGCTAAGCGTGACATCGACGGAGTTCTCTGAGCGCGGCGAGTAGTGAAGTTGACGAGTGAGCCCCAGGCGGTTGGCTGCGTAGCGGCTCTCAAGCTCGGGGTTCAGCCCGTGCGCCGCCTTGAAGTACGCCACACGTAGGGTTCGGCCGTAGCACTTGAATCCGTGCCGCAGCGTCGCGAGCGAGCCGTGCACGTCCATCCATTTACACAGATCGCCGAGGATCTGCGCTCCCACTCCGTCGCTCAACAGCGCTTCGAGTCTGGCCCACTCCTTCGGCTGGGTCTCGCGAATGAAGGCGAGGACCGTCTCCGGGAAGATCGCACGCTCACGGTCGAAGCCTTTGCCCTCAACAGGAACGAATCCGTGGTCGAGCAAATGTGTTTCGATCACCGTCTCGAAAGCAGCCTCGGAGCGCGGAGCCACGCTCACGCTGCCATCCTTGCGAGCTTTTCGTTCAACCACCACACGGCAACTTGGCAGTAGGGCGTCAGCTCCCCGCCACCCGTAGCGTATCTGTCCCGCTCTCGCACGATACGCTCACGCGGCACGGGACCACGGATCTGCGCCTTCTCGTGCTTCCACCATTGGAGAACAGCTTCAAGCACGCCCTCGCGATTCCTCTTGAGAACAGGGAGGTTCAGGTTCAGTACGTCGTTAAGCTGTTCATTGAAACTCACGTCGTTCGATCGGATCGAACCATCAGATCCGTACCGGATCCGCGTCTCGACGCGATGAGCTGGTTCGGCAGGGTTCCACTTGAGATCGCTGTCACCCTTCCTCGTGTCGCAGTGCTGGAGGCGCGCAGGCTGTCCAACGCCATCACCTAGACGACCCGGACAAGCGGCGAGAAGGTTGCGGTAGGCGAGCTCTCGGCCCGGGTGGCGTGCCCGGCACTGCCAGTGCTCGATCTTCATCGCCGTCCGATCAGGCTTGATGCGACCCATACAGTAGCAGCACAGGCCACGCTGCTCGGTGACAAGCGCGTTTCGCAGTTCGTCCTTCTCCTGGTAGTTTTCATAACTGCTGTGCGACGTCTGGCGGTGCGCTGTCAGGCTCGGTGGCTCCCGCCCTTTGGCGATCACTCTCAATCATCACCCTCCATGAAATCGAGAAGCGTTTTGATTCGAGTCACCTCGGGATCGTTTTCGCCCAGCTGCTCTACGAGTTCCACCAGCAATCCCTTAGCCATCTTGTACCGCTGACTATCGATTTCCCGAGACACCTGCGCCAGCAATTCCTTCACCTTCCGGTTCCTTGGAGGGGCATCCATGATCTCTTCAAGGACGCGGCTGGAATCCATACCGAAAGCGTTCGGCGGCCTGTAGACCTCACCGTCCGCGATGATCTGGACTCGATCATGCTCAACTTCTCCGATCACTTGTGGTGAATGGGTCGTGGCGATGAACTGACAGCTCGGAAATGTGGCCTCGAGCTTCCGCACGATCTGCCGCTGCCAACTTGGGTGCAGATGAAGCTCGATTTCGTCGATCAGCACCACCGCCTCTGCCTCCGCGACCGGATCCGTGAGCTCTGGATTGGCTTGCACGAGGCGTCGAGTGAGATCCAGCACTAGCGCAAGCACTCCACGTTCACCATCCGACATTTGGCGCACGGCGACCGTGCCGTCGTCACCGTCGATCAGTAGGCGTGGACGCTTGCTGTCATCGGTGCGCAGATTCGCGTATCCGGGGAGGAACCGCACGACTGCATTCTCGAATGCATCGAGCGCTCGGCCCGCCCGCGCCCTCTCTGACCGCACCGCCTCTTGAGCCCGCATCCAGGCGGCGAGTTCGCCAAGTCGCAGCTCACGATCCGCGAACGCGTCTGCGAACGCTGCCGCGACACCTCCCGCAGCCAACCGCTTACTCGGCGTCCGTGCGGATGGAACGGCCCGCTTCGTCGAGAACAGCGCTGCCAGCGGTCGGCCTCCGATCTCTTCCCCTGTCGCCGGCTCCGGGGCCGCACCGAGAAACGATGCCTTTCCCGGCGTATCGTGGACTTGCTCACGCGGCCTGCCGGCCATGCCCTCTCGCTGGGCACTGGCCTCACGCGGCTTGTGGATCACGTACTGATGTTCAGCTGACGCGCGGCGGACGGTGCATTCAACCGTCAACGCGTTGGTGCCGACCCGAATGTCGTCAAGTACAAATCCCTCAACCGGCGTCCGAAGTTTGTTCGCGCGTTTCACGAACGCCGAGAGGCATACACGCAACGAATCGAGCACGCTGGTCTTCCCAGCACCGTTCACTCCGACAATGAGGTTAATTCCCGGCTGAAACTGGAACTCTACCGCCTCAATCGCACGGACGTTGGCCACCTTCAAGCGCTTGACGATCATGCCACACTTTCCAGTTTCATCTGTCCCGTCACGGCGGCGGCGATCAGGGCGGCGCGACGCTCCTTGATGAGTTCGATTGCGTGTTCCGCCGCATCTTGCGCCCGCTCGATTCTCTCCGTTTGCTGGGCAAGCGTAGCAACGATTGAACGCTGCTCGTCCAGTGGAGGCAGGGGAATTCGCCAGTTCTTGATGTGTTCTTGTGAGATCTTGACCATCGACGCGCTCGTGCCCCGAGCGTCGATCTCTATCTGTACACGGCCCACAGGAAGTGTCAAGAAATACACCAAGAATCTTCCGTCCACGACATCCTTTCGCAGCCCCAACCGATAGATTATGTCCGAGAGCATCAATTTTGGCCTCGTCTCATCCACGAAACATGCGTCCCCCACGCGCTGCGGCGTGTTTGATCGAGTCACGAGAACGTTCCCGGGCTGGATTTCAAGGTCCGGGCGAGGCTTCACATTCTGCGGGATAACCTTGGCGGCACGGTCATCGTAGCGACCTCGACTAACGGCGTTGAGCTTCAGCACACCCCAATCATCATCGCTGGGCACGCTGATTCCCGCTCGGGGACTCCAGCCCTGTTCGATCTCAGTCAGAAGGAACCTCAACCGAACTGTCTTCCAATGCGCCGGGATCTTCCCTAGCTGCGGGATGCGGGATCTGCGCCGGAGGCCACGGAAGTCGGGTCCCGAGGTGACGGCACGTGCGATGATCGCCCTGCGCTTCTCGGACAACAGCTTGAGCACACGCTCGTTCTCCGCCAAAAGTGCGTCCAACCGCCCCGTTATGCCATCGAGGCGGTCGGCGATTGCACGTTGCTCCTTGAGAGATGGTTGCGGGATCCTGAGGGACTTCACGTCACTCGTGCTTAGCTCCATGAAGGTGGAACCACGCCCGAGGATCTGAAGATAGTCGGCCTGCGCCGACAGCCAGTAGTAATGGAATCGGGTGTCAGCTTCGTGGCGCGGAACTAGCAGGAAGCAACCCTGGTTCGAGCATGCCTCTTCGGCGAGAACCGCAACGTGTCCAATCGGAGCGCGCTTGGTGAGGACGATGGAACTGCGTGGCACGATGGTTGTCCCGCACGACTCATACCCCGCTCGAGTGAGCTTCCGGCGCGTCTCTCGAAGCCAGTAGTCTTCTAGGGAACCGATATCCTCCGGCGTTACCCAGAGTATAGAACCGTCCCAGTAGTCGGCGTTTCCACTCTTGGGCGTAGCACCGCTGACCACGGCGAACACATGACGTAGCTGCTTCCGGGCCACGGACGTCATTCCGTTACCTCCCGAAGCAAACGCATGACTTCTTCCTCGGCCTGCTTCAGCTCAGCGTCGATCATGTCCAGCGGACGTGGTGGCGTGAACTTGTAGAAGTGGCGGTTGAAGTTGATCTCGTACCCAACCCTATCCTTGTTGCGATCCACCCATGCGTCGGGCACGTGAGGCCGCACTTCCCGCTCAAAATAGATGGCGATGTCGTCGTCGAGAGGCACGTTCTCGAAGTCACGCAGGGTAGGATCCGGCTCGTAGTCGGTCGTTCGCCCGCTTCGCGTAACTGGCTCGGCCTTGGGGTCCTTCTGGGTGAAAACGCTCCGGAAGAGCTTCTTCTCGCGGGAGGTCCACCGCGACTTGCGGGAGTGCAGCAAGGTGTCAATGCGGCTCGAAACGGCATTCCAATCCTTGTTGGATTCCCGTCCAAGCGACTTGTCAATAGCTTGTACGTCATCAAGCAGATGCGGACACGCATCGAGGAAGCGCGCTTTGTCATCCGCGCTCATCTGGTAGCGAAGGCGGAGCGGGCGTTCCACAGTCACGCGCGTGTAGCCGAATTCCGCGTTGTCGAAGACCTTGGACGTCTTGCCATCGGCGTGCTGGCCGTAAAGCCTCACGATGTCGTCGATCTGGCTGGCTGTGAGGTGGCGGCGCTTGTCGCCGAGGCTACGCCTGCTTTCCTCGCTCCCACCTGCGGTCCACACATCGCGCGCATCCAAGAGCTGAATTTTCCCGCGCCGCCGTTCCGCCTTCCGGTTCGTGACGATCCAGATGTACGTGCCGATGCCGGTGTTGTAGAACATCTGCTCGGGCAGGGCGATGATCGCCTCAAGCCAGTCATTCTCGATGAACCACCTGCGGATGTTGCTCTCGCCCGATCCCGCGCCGCCGGTGAAGAGCGGCGAACCGCTGAAGACGATGGCGAGGCGCGATCCATGCTTGTGCTCCGTCGGCCGCATGGGTTCCCGTTTGTCCCACATGTGCAACAGAAAGAGAAGCGAGCCGTCGTTCACGCGAGGGAGTCCGGCGCCGAAGCGGCCATCGATACCGCGCTTGTCGTGCTCCTGCTTGATTTCTCTCCGTTGTTTCTTCCAGTCCACGCCAAACGGCGGGTTCGTGAGGAAGTAGTCGTACGTCTCTTCGGCAAACTGGTCATCGGTAAGGCAATCGCCGAACTGGACGCTCTCGTCCGTTCCGTTGTGATCCACATCCTTCATCAGCATGTCGGATGCGGCGGTGGCGAAGGCACGCCGGTTGTAGTCCTGGCCGTAGACGAAGAGTTTCGCGGCCGGATGATGATCGCGGAGGTAGTTTTGCGCTTCGGCTAGCATTCCGCCGGTGCCGCAGGCCGGGTCGAGCAGCTTGCGAACCGTACCCGGCGTCGCGAGCAGTTTGTCGTCCTCGATGAACAAGATATTCACCATCAGCCGGATGACCTCGCGCGGCGTAAAATGGTCGCCGGCAGTCTCGTTGGCCAGTTCGTTGAAGCGCCGGATGAGGTTTTCGAAAACGAGCCCCATCTGCTCATTGGGCACCGCGTTCGGGTGCAAGTCGACATCGCAGAACTTCGAGACAACGAGATACAGGATGTTCGACTCGCGCATACGGTCGATCTCGTTCCCGAAATCGAAGAACTCGAAAATCTCGTGTACGTTCCGGGAGAAACCCTGGATGTAGGTGGCGAGGTGCGCGTGGACGTTGTCCGGATCGCCCTTGAGCTTCTCGAAATCGAGATCCGCGCGGTTGTGAAATCGCTCTCCGGCGACCCTGTTCAGCCGTCGATCCAGCGCTTCGCCCTTGATCTTGCCGCCTGCAAGCCGCTTGTATTCGGCCAACACCGCAGGCTTCGTTTCAGCGAGCACGCAGTCGAAGCGCCGGAGCACAGTCATGGGCAACATGACGCGCTCGTACTGCGGTGGCCGGTAGGGGCCCCGCAGCAGATCCGCAATCTGCCAGATCAGGCTTGAGAAGTACGTGTGGTCAGGCATCCGTAACGATTCGGTGTCTCCAGAACGCCGGTGGACGTAAGCGAACGGAAGATAAGGGACAGCCGCCTCAAAGGCTCAATCGAGTGCGGGGTGCCGCGTGTGCCAGTCCGTCGCCGCCTGGAAGGCGTGCGCCACGCTCAGGATCTTGTCGTCGGCGAACAGGTCGCCGATGAGCGTCGTCGTCAGGGGCTGATCCACCTCCTCGCCCTCGGGCCCGAGCGGGCCGAAGCCGTACTGCACGACGGCCGCGGGGTGTCCCGTCTCGTTCGTGAGCCCCACCTCTCCCGAGCCGGTGGCGAACATGTCGATGCCCTCCATCGCCTCGGCCATGCGCTGCATCACGATGAGGCGCCGCCGCTGCGCGTGCACGTAGTCCATCGCCAGACCCTCGCGCCCGCGGCGGAACCGCGTGAAATCGCGCTCCTCCACCTCGCTGAGTCCCTCCGGCACCGGGGGCAGTTCCCCGCCGGGGGCCACGTGGAAGTCGAAGGCCGACGACGACTCCGCGCCCAGCGAACTCGCCGCCTGGGCTGGCAGTTCGCGCATGAGCCGCGGCCGCGCCCCCAGCTCCTCGAGCTTCTCGACGAAGGAGTGCGGCGCGTCCTCCGTGTATCCGATCGAAAGCGCGCCCAGGTCCGGGTTCCGCTCGAAACGGAACGGCGTCGTGACGGAGGCGGGGTCCTTCTCGTCCGAGCCGTGGATCTCGTTGAACACGAGCGCGCAATCCTCGACCGTGCGGCACATGGGGCCCGTCTTGTCCATGCTCCAGGAGAGCACCATGCCTCCGTAGCGGCTCACGCGACCGAAGGTGGGGCGGAGGGCGCTGAGCCCGTTGCGGCGGCTCGGGGAGACGATGGACCCGCGCGTCTCGGTCCCGATCGAGAACGCGACGCAGCCCGCCGCCGTCGCCGACCCCGGCCCGGCGGAAGATCCGCTCGATCCCCAGGCCAGGTTCCACGGGTTCAGCGTCCGGCCGCGATACCAGCGGTCGCCCCGCGCGAACTCTCCCGTCGCGAGCTTCGCGATGAGCACGGCGCCCGCCGCGTTGAGCCGGCGAACGACCTCCGCATCCTCTTCGATCATCTGGGTCTGGAACGCCGCGGAGCCCCAGGTTGTCCGCGCCCCGACGGTCGAGAAGAGGTCCTTCACGCCGTAGGGGATTCCGTGCAGGGGGCCGCGCCATTCGCCCGCGCGGATCTCGGCCTCGGCCTGCTCCGCCTCTTCCCTGCCCCGGTCCTCGAGGATGGTCACGGCGCACAGCAGCACGGGGTCGTAGCGCTTCATGCGCTCCATGTAGATGTCGAACAGTTCCGTCGGCGAGACCCGGCGTTCCCTCACGAGCGCCGACAGCCGGTGCACCGGGAGGAACGCGATCTCCTCCTCGGTCGACGGCACGGCCCCCTCCCAGGGTTCGACGTCGATCGGGGTCTTCTCGAACGGGTTCATCCCCGCTCGCCAGTACTTCTCCAGCAGCGCCCCCGTCCCGCCCGGCCAGGCCTGGAACTGAAGCGCCGGCGGCTCCCCGTTCCCGAGCGGAATGACCTCCTCCTGAGCGGCCCGGAGTTCCTCCCGTGGTCCCGCGGTGCCGGGATCGGAGGGGCTCCGCGTCGGAGCGGCCACGAGCGTCCGGGGATCGAGGGCCCCCGCCGCGGTCGCCGCCGCGGTGACCTTCAGGAAGCCCCGCCGCCGCATCCCGCCCTCCGCCGCCTCCGCGCCTTTCCTGTCGAGGTCTTCAGACACGCTCGCCTCCTCTGGCCGGGGTAACTCAGATGGTCACACTGCGGCGTGATTCACGAGCCGACAAGCCGCCCGCGAAACTCCGACCGTCATTCTTGCGTCCGCACCGTATCCGTCCACGTGACGTATCGCGCCGCGGTCGGATGTCGGCCCCAACCCTCACCTGTGATCCAGGAGGCTCGGCATGGACATGGACCTGGTCGTCGTCTTCGCGTTCGTCTCCACGATCGTGCTGATCATCACCGGAGGCATCGTCCTCTTCCCGCTGTCCCGCAAGCTGGCCTACTTCCTCGAGCAGGCGGCGCGAGATCGGGCGGACCGGCTCGCCGGCGGGGTACAGGACGCCCTGCCGGGTCCGGCGGCGAACGACCGCGTGCTTCAGGCGCTTTCCGAGATGCAGGACCAGGTGGGACAGATCGCCGAGCGACAGGCGTTCACCGAACAACTCCTCGAGCGTCGCCTGGAAGACCCCGATCACGAGGCAGGTCGCCTCGAGAAGTGATGCCGGGGCGCACGACACCCTTACCTTGCGCTTTGTGGCCGGATGAACACGCGGCAGTCACGGCCGCCCCTTGGCTTGGACGGCCGCAGGACGGAGGACGGAGGCTGGAATTGGTGAACCGGGAAGAAGAGCCGACTCACGAGCGAGATTCAGACGCGGCGGACCGCGACGGGATCGGTAAGGCGACCGATGCGGAACCCGTTCCGCCGGTATCCATCGACGAGATCTTCACGCCGCACGACTTCGGGCCCTGGCCCGAGGGCTTCCGATGCAGCCGTGAGGAGCTGTACGGGGACGACGGGCGATAGGAGTGAGGCCGGGGCGCGCACGACCACTTCGGTACAACCAACTTCATCCCAACGTCGTCCCTGCCACAGGAGGGTGATCCGCCGCCCCGGCTTCAGTTCTCCCGTCAGTCCCGACCCCCCGAAGCGGTCAGAAGTTCCGCGGGTCCGGGACACTGAGACGCGCCGAGTTCGAGAAGCGTTGCTTCGCGTCCGGTCCGGCGGCGGCACCCAGGCCGGCCGACGGAACCCGGGCTGGCCGACGGAACCCGGGCCGGCCTGCTACGCCGGGAGGTTGAAGAAGGCGAGCCCGAGCACGACGTACACGGCGAGGAGGAGCACGCCCTCCATCCAGTGCGTCTGGCCGTCATCGGCGATCTGTCCCACGACGAGGACGGAGACCGCGACGGCCACGACTTCGAGCGGAGAAAACACGAGGTCGATCGGAGCCGGCCCGATCGCGTAGGAGAGGAAGACGAGGAGCGGGGCGATGAGTAGGGCGATCTGGAGGGACGATCCCACCGCGATCTGAATCGACAGGTCCATCTTGTTCCGAAGGGCGACGAGCACGGCGGTCGAGTGTTCCGCCGCGTTGCCGACGAGGGCGACGACGATCACGCCCACGAAGACCTCGGTCATCCCCAGGGAGTGGGCCGCCTCCTCGGCTCCACCGACGAGGATCTCGCTCATCCAGCCCACGAGCGCGGCCGCGCCGACGAGGACCGCGAACGACTTCCCCTTCGACCACGCGGGAGCCGCGTGCGTCTCGCCGGCGGCGTGCCCCGTCCCCTGGTAGAGATCCGCGTGCGTCCGAAGCGCGAAGACGAGCGAGAGGACGTAGCAGACGACGAGAACGACGGAGACCTCGAGGCTCAGCAGCCCCGACCCGGTTCCCGCCGCCGTCGCCGCCACCGCCCCGGACTCCGCCCCGTTCCGAAGAAAGTGAAGCAGCGACGGGATGAGGAGTCCGACCGCGCTCAGGAGGAGGAGCGTGGAGCCCAGCTTGGCCGCCGTCCGGTTGAAGACCTGCTTGCGGAACTTCAGGCCGCCGAGCAGCGCGCTCAGTCCGAAGATGAGGAGGATGTTCCCGATGATCGACCCCGTGAGCGACGCCTTCACCAGGTCGTGCAGACCCGCTCTGAGGGCGAAGATCGCGATGATCAGCTCTGCGGCGTTCCCGAATGTCGCGTTGAGCAGTCCCCCGAGACCGGCGCCCACGTGCTCGGCCAGCATCTCGGTGGACTTCCCCATGATTCCGGCGAGGGGAACGATCGCGACCGCGGAGGTAAGAAAGAGCGTGGTCGCCGACGCGTGGACGACGTACTCGAGAACGAGCGTGATGGGAACGAAGACGAGAAGGAGCAGGAGAACCTGGTCTGCTTTCAGCTTGAGAGCCAACGCGTTCTCCTCCCGTTTTCGCCGGAAAGCACTGCCGCCCGAGGCAAAAAGAGGCGCCGTCCGGATTCGAACCGGAGTAGGGGGCTTTGCAGGCCCCTGCCTAACCACTCGGCCACGGCGCCGGAGTTCGCACAGCCTAATGGAGCGACCACACCGACGCCACCGGCGGAAGGTTCTCCATCGCGCCCCGGACTGCTATACTCGCGCGATGCCTTCGCCGACCCTACGCGCCCTTCCGATCCTTGTCGCCCTCGTCTCCACGGCCGTGGCTCCCATCCATCTCGCCGGGCAGTTCAGCGACGCGCGACTGCCGAGGCAGGGGAAGCTGTGGCTCACCGTCCAACCGACCCTGCTGAACTGGACCGAGCAGTTCGCCTTCGACTCGCGCGCGGGGATCGCCGACGGGGAGCGCGAGCCGCTGGCCGCCCACTTCGATGGTCCGCTCGCCCGGCGCATGTTCCCTCCCCCCCACGCCCTCATCCAGGAACTCAATGCCGATGCGGAGGCCCTCGGCTTCGAACCCGTAACCGAGGACGACTTCTCGTTCGGCGGGCTCGACTTCTCCGCCATGCGGGCGCAGATACGCCGACTCGGGCTCGGCGTCGAGGTGGGCCTCCTCGACTGGGTAAGCGTGGGAGCCCGGGCTCCCTTCACGCTCACGGACATGACGGTGGGCTTCGCTTTCGACTCCACCGCGACCGTGACCGGAAACGGCGCGGCCTTCGAGTCCGGCGCGCCCTTTCGCATGGACGCGCGGTCGGCGCTCGACGATCTCGGTGCGCTGATCGATGGCGGCTCTCTCACGGGGACCGCGCTCGATCAAGCGATCGCGCTCCGGAACGCCACCCGGGACTTCGTCAACACGCTGGGGCGGCGGGCCGCCGCCGGGGCCCTGATTCCCACCGCCTCCAGCGCGGCGGGGACCCAGATGGCGCAACGCTTCGCGGACTACGCGGCGGCGTTCGACGCGCTCGGCCTGATGCTGCCGGAGCTTTCCCTGCCCGAGTTCGCGACGGAGGATGACTTCAACACGCACTTCCTGAGCCAGGGCTTTGCCGACCGCCTGCCGAGGGACAGCCGGAACGAACTCGATCTGGGGGAAGTGGAGGTCTTCCTGCGCGTGAACCTGATCGACGGCATCACGCGCCGCCGGCCGATCCCGGGGCCGTCCGGCGACGGGGGCGCGGGTTCCGAGCCGGGCGCGGATTCGGAAGGCGGCATTCGGCTGCGCACGAGCGTCGGCGCACTCGCCCGACTCCCCATCCGAAACCGCAACCTCACGATCTTCGGAGATCCGACGAATTCGGCGGACATCCCGATCGGGGACGGCCAGACCGACATCGAACTGGCGCTGTACCAGGACATCGCCTTCGGGAGCCTCTTCATGATCCGCGCTTCCGCCCGCTACGGGATGCAGCGCCCGGACGAGGCGGCGTTCCGCTTCAACCCTCCGGACCGCCCCTATGGCCAGGAGGACCTGGTGGCGCTGATGCGGCGGGATCTGGGGGACTACGTGGCGGTTCTGGTCCGCCCCTCCCTGCGCTTCAACGCCGCCCTCAGCGTGGGGATCGAGTACGATTACTTCCGGCTCCCCGCACCCACGTATCAGTTCGTCGGGATGATCGAGGGGCTGGACCCGAACACGGTGGCGGCCGAGGGAGCGCAGACCCGCCATCGACTGGGGCTCGGGTTGCTCATCGATCTCGCCGAGGCCGGGAGCGTCGAGGAGTTGATTGCCGGAGCAAAACCGGTGCGGGGCGCATGGCAGTTCGGCATCTCGCTGCGCCGGGCGATCTCCGGCTCGGGGGGCCGGACGCCGGCCTCCTTCCGCTACGGAGCCGAACTCCGCTTCCCGATCAGCATCTTCTAGCGCTACAGCTGGCCGGCGAGCAACTCCTCGGCATGGGCGCGCGAGGCGCGGCTGGCGGGGTCGCCTCCGAGCATGCGAGCGACTTCGTGGACGCGTTCTCCGCCGGTGAGGACCCGGACCGATGTCCGCACGCCTTCGTCTTCCGCGACCTTTCCGACGGAGTAGTGCGCGTCGGCTCGCGCCGCGATCTGCGCGAGATGCGTGACGACGAGCACCTGATGGGCGGCGGAAAGCCGCACGAGCCGGGTCGCCACCCGGTGCGCCACCTCGCCCCCGATCCCCGCATCGATCTCGTCGAACACGAGCACGGGCAGGTCGTCCACCTCGATGAGCGAGGTCTCGAGCGCGAGCATGAGGCGGCTCATCTCTCCCCCCGAGGCGACCCGCCGCAGCGGCGCCGGGGGAAAACCCGGATTCAGGGAGACGAGAAGCTCCACCCGTTCGGCGCCGGTCCCCCGGATCTCGCCGTATGCTTCGAGCGCGATCTCGAGACGGCCTCCCCGGAGACCGAGTTCCGGTAGCGCGGCCGTCACGGCCTTCGCGAGCGCGCGGGACGACGCGCGGCGCCGCTCGGAGAGTTCGGACGCCAGCGCGGCGAGTTCAGCGGAAGCGGCGTCCCGCGCCGCTTCGAGACGCTCGATCTCGTCATCGGCGCCGCGCAGGGTCTCCAGCTCACGCCGTGCCTCCTCCCCCGCGCGGATCACATCCTCCAGAGCACCGCCGTACTTGCGCTTGAGCCGGTAGAGGAGATCCTGCCGGACGCGAATTTCATCGAGCCGCCGAGGGTCGTGCTCGATCGAGTCGCGGTAGGGAGCGAGGCTCTGCCCGAGTTCCTCCACGTTGCGGAGCGCCGCCTGGAGCAGGTCGCGGAAGGCTTCCGCCTCGCGGTCGATCGAGACGAGAGCGTCGAGTCGGGCCGCGAACTCGCCCAGCTGGTCGACGAGCGAGCCCTCGGCTTCGTACAGCCCGTCGTGGAGCGAGCCCGAGAGTTCGATCAGCTCCTCGGAATGCGAGAGGCGGCGGGCCTCGGACTCGAGCGCCTCGTCCTCGTCCGGTTCGAGCCCGGCTCCGGCGATCTCATCGCGCTTGAAGCGCAGGTAGTCGGCCCGTTCACGCCCTTCGCGCGCGGCGCGGCGCGTGTCCTCGAGACGTCCCTCGATCGCGCGCAGACCCTCGTAAGCGGCCTCCGTCTCGGCGGCCAGCGCTTCGTGCCGGCCATAGGCGTCCAGAATCCGCCGCTGCCAGGCGCGGTCGAGGAGCCGCTGGTGATCGTGCTGTCCGTGGAGGTCGAGGAGGCGGCTCCCGAACTCGCGCAGCCGTCGCGCCGTGGACGGCGATCCGTTCACCCACGCCCGGTGCCGACCCTCGCGACGCAACTCGCGACACAGGATGAGCCACCCATCTTCATGATCGACGCCGGCATCCTCGCACAGCGTCCGCAGTCCGTCGAGGTCTTCGATCTCGAACCGGCCCTCGACGCGCGCGGCCCCGGCGCCCGCCCGGATCATGTCCTGTGACGGCCGCCCTCCGACGAGGAGCGCGAGCGCTTCGACGAGGAGGGATTTCCCGGCGCCCGTCTCGCCGCTGAGCACGCTGAGACCGGGTCCGAATTCAAGCGTGGCCTCCTCGACGACGGCGAAGTTCCGGACGCGAAGCTCCCTCAGCACGCTGGCTCGTCCTCGTCCCCCCCGGATGGGGGCGTCGGGTGCTCGCGGACATCGCCCCATCGCAGCTTCCGCCTCAGGACGGTGAAGAACGAGTGTTCGGGCAGCCGGACCAGGCCCACAGGGTGCCTCGAGCGGGCAACTTCCACGCGGTCCCCGACCGAGAGCCGGCAACCGGGCTGTCCGTCAACGGTCAGTTGCAGGTCGTGGTCCCCCGAGAGGAGTTCGACGGAGATTCTCGTGTCCCCCGAGAACACGACCGGGCGCACGGCGAGCGTGTGCGGCGAAATCGGCGTCGCGACGATGCCCTTCATGGTCGGCGAGACGATGGGGCCGCCCGCGGAGAGGCTGTAGGCCGTCGAGCCCGTGGCGGTGGCGAGGATGATGCCGTCCGCGCTGTAGTGTCCCACTTCGTCGTCATCGGCCAGCACGCGCAGTCCGATCAGGCGGGCGAAGCCGCTCTTGTGAATGACGGCGTCGTTGATCGCGTAGAAGCTCCGTTCGACCGGTCCGTTCGATCCGTTCGGAACCACCCGGATGCGGAGGGCGATCCGCTTCTCGAGCGCGTAGTCCCCGCTCGCCACCATCGACATCGCCGCCTCGAGTTCATCCTCCGAAACCATCGTGAGGAAGCCGAGCCGACCGAGGTTGCAGCCAAGCACGGGGATCCCGCGGGGCGCCGCCAGACGAGCTGCCCGCAGCAACGTGCCGTCCCCGCCGAGGGCCAGGACGAGGGCGACGTCCGCATCGATCTCCTCCGGTGCGGTGGAGTCGCGTCCGGCCTCCGTCGCGAGCGGCGGTTCGAAGACGAGCGAAACCCCGAGTTCGTCCGCTCTGCGCTCGACGCGGTGAAGGAGCGGCTCCAGTTCCGGGTGATCGGCGTTGCCGATGATGAAGAACTTCACGGGCCGCTCAGCGGTCGCGGTCGAGGACGAGACGTCCGATTTCGCGCAGCCGGTCCGCGCCCGCGAGCGGCGAAATCTCGCCCAGCGCCTCGCGGCCGAGCTCTTCCGCGCGTGCTCTCGCTCCCTCCAGGCCGAGGATCGATGGTGTCGTCACCTTTCCCAGGGCTTCGTCCCGCCCGCCGATCTTCCCCATTCGGCTCGAGGATCCCGTCACGTCGAGGATATCGTCCACCGTCTGGAACGCGAGTCCGATCGCGATGCCGAAGCGGGTCAGCCGATCGACCGTGTCCTCGGGTGCGCGGGCCGCGACGCCGCCCATCGTGCAGCAGGCCGCAATGAGGCGCGCGGTTTTGCCGAGATGGATGCGCTCGAGCGCATCGAAGCCGACGCTCCGCTTCTCGGCGAGGAGATCGAGGAGCTGGCCTCCGACCATGCCGTCGCTGCCCGCTGCCTCGGTGAGAACCCCGATGAGTCGGCTCGCGACGTGATCCGGCAGCTTCAGATCCGCCGCTCCCTCGGCCACGGCGCGCATCGCAAGCGGAAGCAGCGCCGCACCCGTCATGACCGCGGCGCGCTCCCCGTACCGCACGTGTACCGTCGGCCGCCCGCGGCGAAGGTCGTCGTCGTCCATGCAGGGGAGATCATCGTGGATCAGGGAATAGGTGTGGACGAGTTCGGGCCCCAGCGCCACGCGGTGGAGCGCACGCGCGCCGTTTCCCGAGCGCGGCCCGGCGACGCCGCCCGCGGCTTCCCAGGCCCCGACGAACAGGAGAGGACGGATCCTCTTTCCCTTCGCGAGGACGGCGTACCGGATGGGTTCCGCGATCCGGCCCGTCCCGCGCAGCGTTTCGGACAGCCAGCCCTCCAGCTCCGCATCGATGGCGGCACGCAGCTCCGGCAGCTCGCGGGTCACGGTTCGCCGTCCGGCCGGTCTTTGCCGTCCGGCGCTTCCACGCCTTCCAGCGGCTTCGCTTCCAGTCTTCCCGTAGACGAAGCGATGAGTTCCTCGACCCGGCCGCTCGCCGTCTCGAGCCAGCGCCGAGCCTCCCCGAGACGCTCGATCCCCTGCTCGAAGAGGGCGATCGCCTCGTCCAGGCCGATGCCCTCCCGGTCGAGGCGTTCGACGATCCGCTCCAGTTCGCCGATCGCGGTCTCGAATTCGAACTCCGTCGAAGACTCGCTCACGCGTCGGACTCCCCGGCGTCCGCCTTCGCCGCATCACGTTCCACGGTGTCGGTCGTCGCCGCGACCTGTCCCCCCCTGACCCGGAGGCGGAAGCGCTGGCTCGGCGTGAAATCGTCGATCCGCGTGAGCCGGCGTCCCTCGAGGTCCGTGGCGACCGCGTAGCCGCGGGCTACCGTCTCGAGCGGGCTCAGGGCGTCGAGCGCTGCCGCGAGTCCGGCGAGCCGGGTACGCGAGCGGGCGAGCGCGCGTTCCATCCCGGCCGGGAGGTAGGCCGCCATGGTATCGAGACGCAGCCTCGCGACGTCGCGCGCGTGTCCGGCGGAGGCCGGCAGCCGTTGCGCGAGCGCTTCCACGCGGTCGCTCCCGCGCGTGATGAGCCGGCGCAGCCCGCGAGCCAGCCCGCGTCCCGCCGTGTCGAGCGAGGCGCGTACGGTCCGGATGTCCGGCACCGCGAGTTCCGCGGCCGCGGACGGCGTCGGCGCCCGGAGGTCGGCCACCAATTCGCACAGGGTCACGTCGACCTCGTGCCCGACGGCGCAGATCACCGGAACCGGACTCGCCGCGACCGCTCGAACCGCCGTCTCCTCGTTGAAGCACCACAGGTCCTCCACCGACCCGCCGCCCCGGCTCAGGATGATCGCGTCGAGCTTCCGATCCGGACCGCCGGTGCTCCAGTCCGTGAGACGCTGGAGGGCGGCCCGCACTTCGCCGGCGGCGCCTTCGCCCTGTACGCGGCAGTGGCGCACGACGATCTCGACCCAGGGGGCTCGCCGCCGGAGCACGGTGATGATGTCATGAAGCGCTGCGCCCTTGCGCGACGTGACGACGCCCACGCGGCGAGGGAAGGCGGGCAGCGCCCGTTTGCGCTCCGGATCCAGCATGCCCTCCGCCGCGAGCTTCCGGCGGAGCCGCTCGAAGGCGATCCGCCACAACCCCTCACCCGCCGTCTCGATGGCGCGTACGCGCAACTGGAACCGGCCCTGCCGCGCGTAGAGGGTCGGACGACCGTGGACGAAGACCTCCATGCCGTCCTCCGGATCCGCCGGCAGGCGCCATGCATCCCCGCGAAAAAACACGCACGCGACGCTGGAGTCGCGCTCCTGGTCCCGGAGAGAGAAGTACCGGTGTCCGACGGAGGAGCGGGTCCAGTTCGTCACTTCGCCGCGGACCCAGAGGTCGCCGAACCGCTTCTCCAGCGCGCCGCGCGCGGCTTCGTTCAGGTCGGACACGGTAATCGCGCCCTCCGCGGAGCGGCCATCGCGGACCTCCGCCGCGCCGAACAGCGAGGTTTGACGCGTCACGTTCAACCCGACGCCGCCACCGTCCCCGCCGCAGCGAGGCGTGCGGTCCGCTCCGCCGACCGCACGGTGTTCCGGAGGAGCATGGCGATCGTCATGGGCCCCACACCGCCGGGAACCGGAGTGATCCAGCTCGCGCGCTCCACCGCCTCTTCGAACGCTACATCGCCGACGAGCCGGTAGCCCCGCTCCGTGGTCGGGTCGTCCACCCGGTTCACTCCCACATCGATCACGACGGCCCCCTCCCGCACCATGTCGCCACGGACGATGCCGGGGACGCCGACGGCGACGATGAGGATCTCCCCCTGGCGCGTCACGGCGCCGAGGTCCGCGGTCCGGCTGTGAGCCACGGTCACCGTGGCGTTCGCCCCGGGTTCCTTCTGGAGCATGATCTGGGACATCGGCATGCCGACGATGTTCGAGCGGCCGACGATGACGACGTGGGCGCCGGAGGTCTCCACGCCCGTCCTCCGGATGAGTTCCTGCACGCCGGCCGGCGTGGCGGGGCGGAACGCACTCGCGTCCCCCTGGGACATTCGGCCCTGGTTCACGGGATGGAACCCGTCGACGTCCTTGGCCGGATCGATCCTCTCCGTCACCTCGCGTTCGTCGAGGTGTCGAGGCAGGGGGAGCTGTACGAGGATCCCGTGGATCGCCGGATCCGCGTTCAGCTCATCGACGATGCCGAGGAGCTCCGCGCGGCCGATGTCGGCGGGCGGCGTGATGTCGCGGGCATGGATTCCGGCCTCGTTGCAGGCCCGCGTCTTCATCCGCACGTAGACGTGGGAGGCGGGATCGTCGCCGACGAGGACGACCCCGAGGCCGGGACGGATCCCCCGCTCCGCAAGGCTCCGCGTCCGTTCCGCCACTTCCGCCCGGATCTCGGCCGCGATCCGCTTCCCGTCGATGAGCTGCGCCGTCATCCATTCTCTCCGTTGTTGACCCGTTGTCGGCCCGCTGTCGCCCCGCTGTCAGCGTGCGAAGTCCACGGTTCGCGACTCCCGCACGACGACGACCTTGATCTGCCCCGGATACTGCAACTCGTTCTCGATGCGGCGGGCCGTCCGCTCCGAAAGCCTCGCCATCTCCTCGTCGGAGACCTTGTCCGGGGTCACCATGATCCGGATCTCCCGCCCCGCCTGAATCGCGTAGACCTTCTCGACGCCGTCCCACGAACTCGCGATCTCCTCCAGTTTCTCCAATCGCTTCACGTAGTGCTCAAACGACTCCCGCCGGGCGCCGGGACGGGCGCCCGAGATCGCGTCTGCCGCGGTGACGAGGAAGGTCTCGGGATAACGGGCGGGTTCCTCGCCGTGGTGCGCGCGGATCGCGTTCAGCACGCCGTCCTTCTCTCCGCACTGCTTGCACAGGTCGTAACCGATCTCGACGTGGCTTCCCTCCTTCTCGTGCGTGAGCCCCTTGCCGATGTCGTGCAGCAGGCCCATGCGCTTCACGAGTTGCGCATCGAGCGACAGCTCCGCCGCCATCGTCGCCCCGATGAGCGCGACCTCGTGCGCGTGCTGCAACTGGTTCTGCCCGTAGCTGGTCCGGAAGCGGAGGACGCCGAGAACTTCGCGGAGTTTCGGGTGCAGGTCGTGGATGCCGAGTTCGTACAGGACCTCGTCGGCCGCCTTCCGCATCGTCGCCTGGACATCTTCCTGCGCCTTCTCCACGACCTCCTCGATGCGGCCCGGGTGGATCCGGCCGTCACCGACGAGGCGATCCATCGCCAGCCGCGCGACTTCGCGGCGGACGGGATCGAAGCAGGAGAGGATGACGGCCTCGGGCGTATCGTCCACGACCACGTCCACGCCCGTCGCGGCCTCGAAGGACCGGATATTTCGGCCTTCCCGCCCGATGATCCGGCCCTTCATGTCATCGCTGGGAAGGGTGACGACGGAGACGGCGGCTTCGGAGGAATGATCTACGGAGAGCTTCTCGATCGCCTGGGAGATGATCTTGCGGGCTTCCCGTTCGGCCTCGTTCCGGGCGCGTTCGGTGACCTCCCGCACGTGCTGTGCGGCGTCCGCCCGCGCCTGGTCGCGGATCTGGCCGATCAACTCTCGGCGCGCGGCTTCCCGGCTGATGCCCGCGATCTCCTCGAGGCGTCTTCCGAGTTCCCGCTCGCGGTCGACGAGTTCCTTCGCCCGCGTATCGAGTTCGCCACGCTCCGCCTCGATCTGCTCGCGGCTCCGATCCACCCGCTCCTGCCGCTGGTCGATCTTCTCGAGCTTCTGTTCGAGCGTCTCGGTCCGCTCGAGCGTCCGCTGCTCCAGCCGCTCCAGCTCGGCGCGCCGGCGCTCCGCTTCTCTGGCCGATTCCTCCCGGAGACGTTGCGCCTCTTCGCGCCCCGCCAGTTCCGCCGCCTTCCGGAGGCTGCCCGCCTCCAGCCGGGCGGATTCAATGATATCCCGCCCATCGCTCTCGAGGCGGCCGCGCGCCCGGCGCAGGCCCCGTCGCTCGATAAGGATCCCTGCGACGCCCCCCGCCACGAGACCCGCGATGGCCAACAGCATCGTCGGCACGGTGATGGATTCCAGCATGGCCAGACTCCAATCCTCGAACCATCTATGAACAAAAAAACCGGCGGACTCGTCCACCGGTGCATGCCGCTCAGATCGGACGGAACGATGCGCTCCGTGCGATCATCTATCTGAAGCTGGGGCCGCGCTCGTGCGAGGCCGCCTTACGGACAGCACAACACCTACGGAAACGTTGCTCGGGAGTCTGCACGCCGCAAGCGGACGGCGGGCCCGCGGCTCCGTGGAGGAACGGCGGGACCTATCCGGCGGTGTTGCCCGCGATGGACTCCAGCCGTTCGGTCACTTCCGTGACTCGCGCCTCGACGGCGGCCGTGAGTTGCTCGACCTCACGGCGGGACCGGAGGAGTTCATCTGTGATCTCCAGCGCGGCGAGGACCGCGGCGCGGTGGGGTTCGGCCACGCCTGTCATGTGCGCACGCTGAATCGCGTCGTCCACGTACTTCGCGCAGGCCCGCGTGTGCGCGTCGCCCCGGTCCGTCCGGATCCGGTATCGATCGCCGAAGATCGTTACGCCGATCGGCGGCGATTCATCCTTTGAAGTCATACCTCATCCTCCACGTGAGCGAGGCGGTTGCGCAGTCGCACGGCCTTTTTCCTGGCCTCGGCCAGCGTCTCGCGCAGGCGACGGTTCTCCGCCGTCACCGCCCTGAGTCGCTCCTCGACGTCAGGGGTCGCCGGGCCGCTCGGGTCCGCGACCCGGGATTTCTCCCAACGGGTCTCGATGCTGCCTGCCGCCCGGGAGAGGCGGTCAAGCAGTCGCTCGACTTCCCGTTGCCGTTCAGGACCTTCGGATTCTGGCACCGAACTGTTTCTCCAACGCGGTAGAGAGCACGGACATCTCCGACTCGACATCCTGATCCGTCAGCGTACGGTCGGGAGCCCGGAAGCGAAACGTCCACGCGAGCCCGAGGCGGCCGCCCTCGATCTCCTCGCCCGAGTAAACGTCGAAGAGGCTTACGGCACGCAGGAGATCGGAGGTCGCCTCCCGGACCGCCCGTTCGATGTCCGCGGCGGGGACGCCCCGCGGCACCGTCATCGACAGGTCCCGGCGCACGGCGGGGAACGGCGACGTCTTCCGGTAGGCGGGCACGGATCGCCCCTCGACGGCGGCAAGGTCGAATTCGAGCGCGAACGCGGACGCGGCCCACGGGGGAGCGTCGAGCGACGCCTCGTCCACGACCCCCGCGACGCCGACTACGCGACCGTCCTTCACGGCGCGGAATCCGCCGCGGGAGAGCCACGGTCCCTCGAGGGACGCTCCGCTCTCCGTGGCGTCAATGGCCACGGCGTCGTCGAACGGCACCAGGGTCGCACCGCACAGACGATCCGCGAACGATCCGGCGATCTCCTTGAGATCCCACAGGTCGAAATCGAGCGCCGGTCCCGACCAGTGATCCGGACGCCGGGTGCCGGCGATGATGGCCCCGACCCTTCCGGACTCCTCGAAACGACCGGTCCCGTCCGCCTCCTCTTCCGGGCCCGGGCCGGCCGCGTACGCGAACACGGTGCCGAGTTCGAACAGGCGCACGTTGCGGTTGCCGCGCGCATAATTGTGTTCCAGGCGCCGAAGCAGCACGGGGACCATGGCGGAGCGAAGGCAACTCTCTTCCGCCGAGAGCGGGTTCGGCACCGGGACGACGGCGCGATTCCCCCGGAAGTCCTCCGGCATGAAGCTCAGGCTGCGAGCCTCGAGGAGTCCGCGTCCGGTGAGCAACTCCCGCACTCTGGCCGCCTTTTCGACGCGCGGATCCGCGGGCACCGCGCTGGGCCGGAACCTGCGGTCCTGTCCTTCGGCAGCGTCGTACCCGACCCGGCGCGCGACTTCCTCGACGAGGTCGATCTCCCGCGCGATGTCCGTGCGCCATCCGGGCACGGAGATGCGCAGCACGTCGGTCGCGTCGGCGCCACCCTCCCCGTCGGCGCCACCCTGCACGCCGGGGAGGGCCTTGAAGCCGATCGGCTCGAGCGCCGCGCGGACCTCCGCCCCGCCGAGCCCGAAGCCGAGTACCTGGTTCACGCGACTGACGCGGACGTCGATCGGCGGAACCGGGGCCGGCGCCGGACCCGCGCGGAGGCCGACGAGGTCCGCCTCGCCACCGGCGGTGGCGACGATGAGTTCCACGCAGCGCGCGAGCGCACGCTCCTGGGCGTGGACATCGATCCCCCGCTCGAAACGATAGGAGGCGTCGGTGGAAAGTCCCGCGCGGGTCCGCGTCCGCCGCACGCCGGACGGGTCGAACGACGCGCACTCGATGAGCAGATCGACCGTGTCTCCGGTCACCTCCGTGTCGAGCCCTCCCATGACCCCCGCGAAGGCGATCGCGCGATCGCGGTCGGCGATCACCGTCTGTTCGGGCGCGAGCCTGTGCTCCTGGCCATCGAGCGTCGTCAGCGGCTCGCCGGCCACGGCCGCGCGCACGCGGATCTCCGCTCCCGACAGCCGCGCGAGATCGAAGGCGTGCAGAGGCTGGTTGTACTCGTGCAGGACGTAGTTCGTCGCATCGACGACGTTGCTGATGGGGCGCGCGCCCACCGCGAGCAGCCGGCCCGCGAGCCACGCCGGCGACGGCCCGACCCTGACCCCCCGGATGACGGCGGCCATGTAGCGCGGACACCGGTCGAGATCCTCGATGCGGACCGTGACTCCGGCTCCGCCCGCCTCCGACTCGCCGTCGCGCCACTCGGGCGTCCACGCCGTCCCCCCGAAGTCGCGCGGCGACGGAGGCCCTCCCACTTCCCGCGCGACCCCCACGTGGCAGGCGAGGTCGACCCGGTTCGGGTTCAGGTCCAGCGTGAGGCGCGTGTCGGGCAGGCCCAGCGCCGCCGCGAGCGGCGTTCCCGGCTCGAGCCCGTCCGCAAGCCGCATGATGCCCCCCTTGTCGCGGCCCAGCTCGAGTTCGGCCTCCGAGCACAGCATCCCGTGACTCAATTCACCGCGGATCTTCCGGCTCTCGATGCGGAAGCCGCCCGGGAGTTCCCCTCCGGGCGCCACGTGCGGATAGAGCCCTCCGGTCGCGACGACGGGAGCCCCGCACACGACGTCGAGCACCTCGCCCGCGCCCCGGTCCACCTTGCACAGCGTGAGCCGGTCCGCGTTCGGGTGCGGACGGGTCTCGAGCACGCGGGACACGACGATCCCGCCCAGCCCCGCGCCCACCGTCTCGATCTTCTCCACCGCGGCGGCGGTCATGGTCAGGCGCTCGGCCAGAACCTGCGGGTCGCTCAACTCCCCGCGCAGTCCGACGAGTTCGTCGATCCAGTTGAACGAGATGTTCATGCGAACTGCTGCAGAAAGCTCATCTCCCCCTCGTAGAGGAGCCGCATGTCGGGGATCCCGTGCCGCACCATCGCGATGCGGGCCGGTCCCATCCCGAATGCATAGCCGGTGAAGCGCTCGGGGTCGTACCCCACCGCCTCGAAGACGGCGGGATCCACCATCCCGCTTCCCATGATCGTGATCCAGCCCGTGCGCTTGCAGGTGGAACAACCGTTCGCGCACACGGTGCACGACACGTCCACCTCCGCCGAAGGCTCGGTGAAGGGATAGAACGACGGCCGAAACCGGGTCTTCGTACCCGGACCGAAGAAATGGTGCACGAAGTGCTCGATCGCGGCTCGGAACTCGACGAAGTCCACGCCTTCGTCGACCGCGAGACCCTCGATCTGCTCGAAGGCGGGGGCGTGCGAGGGATCGAAGGAGTCACGCCGGTACGCAAGCCCCGGCACGACCACGCGGACGGGGGGCCGGAAGGCCTCCATCACGCGCGCCTGGACGGGCGACGTGTGCGTCCGCAGCACGACGTCCTTCTCCAGGTAGAACGTGTCCATCATGTCGGCGGCGGGGTGATCGAGCGGGATATTGAGCGCGGTGAAGTTGTACCACGTGGACTCGATCTCGGGGCCGAGCACGCTCGTGAAGCCGATTTCGGCGAAGATCTCGCAGATCTCGTCGATGACGCGGGTCACGGGATGCACGCCGCCGACCCAGCGCTCGCGAGCGGGAAGCGTCCGATCGATGCGGGCGCGCGGCCCGCCGGTCGCGCTCTCCAGCGCCTTCGCCCGCTCTTCGAGGGCTCCGCGCAGCACCGTCTTCACCGCGTTCGCGCGCTGTCCGACGTCGCGTCGGGCCTGGGCCTCGACCGTGCCGATCAGGGACATGACGTCGGCCAACTGACCGTTCCGGCCCAGGTATTCGACGCGGGCGGACTCGAGCGTGGCGGAATCCGTCGCCTCCCCGATCGCGGCGAGCCCCTTCCCCTCGATCGCGCCGAGCCGATCGAGGAGGGAAGCTCCGGCCGGGGTCATGGGCCGTGCGCTTTGGCCACCTCGACGAGCTTGGTAAAGGCGGCCGGATCCCGAATGGCGAGGTCCGCGAGCACCTTGCGGTTCAGGTCGACGCCGGCGCTCTTCAGCCCGCTGACGAAGCGGGAGTATGAGATTCCGTTCTGCCGGGCCGCGGCGTTGATGCGGGAGATCCACAGTCGGCGAAAGTCGCGCTTCTTCTTCCGCCGGTCGACGTATGCATAGGCCCAGCCGCGCTCGACGGAGTTCTTCGCGGTGCGATAGAGCTTCGACCGCGCTCCAAACTGACCGCGGGCTTCCTTGAGGACCTTCTTCTTTCGACGGTTACGTGCAACGCTGCTCGTCGCGCGTGGCATGGCCGCACCTCCTGATTCCTGATACTGAGACTTTCCGGGCTACTGTCCGGGGAACGGGGCGAGCTAGTTCCCCAGAAGCCGCTTCACCCGCTTCTCGTCCGCCTTCGCCACAAGGGTGCCCTGACGGAGCCGACGCTTACGCTTGGGGCTCTTCTTCGTCAGGATGTGGCTGTGGTAGGCACGCCGGCGCCGGAATTTCCCGCTCCCGGTCTTTCGAAACCGCTTCGCGGCGGACCGGTTCGTCTTCATCTTCGGCATCTTGCGTATGCTCCGGTTCAGCTCCGTCGCCGGCCGTCCGCGACGGAGTCGTCGTTCGGGAGGGGACTACGTGCGGTGCGGTCCCATCAGCATGGTCATCGTGCGACCCTCATGGGCGATGTCCGACTCCACCACCGCGATGTCCTCCAACTCTTCCTTCACCATCTCGAGAATCCGTCGCCCCCGCTCCGGGTGCGTGACCTCGCGTCCCCGGAACATGAGCGTGAACTTCACCTTGTCTCCATCCCCCAGGAATCTGCGTGCGTGCCGCATCTTGAAGTCGATGTCGTGCGCCTCGATCTTCGGCCGCAGCTTCACTTCCTTGACGTGGATGATGTGCTGTTTCTTCTTCGCTTCCCGCGCCTTCCTCGCCTGCGCGTACTTGTACTTCCCGAAGTCCATGAGCCGGCAGACGGGCGGTCGCGCGCCGGGCGCCACCTCCACGAGGTCGAGCCCGCGATCGGCCGCCATCGAACGGGCTTCGTCCGTGGCGACGATGCCGAGCTGGTTGCCCTCCTCGTCGATGAGCCGGATCGGGCTGATCCGGATCTTGTCGTTGACTCTGGGATCTCCGTTCACTGCACCTCATAGAAAAAGCCCGGTTCGACGCTTGCCGACCGGGCACGAACGCACATCCCACGCGGGGAATGCACCATCGACCCGGCAGCAGCACGAGTTCGTGCGCCGATAGGGTGGGGGCATCGCGGCCCCGCTTGTCAGTTTTTCCGACGCCGAGGAAAGTGTCCCCGAGCGGCCCTCCTGTCAACGACGACCGGCGCGCGAACCGGCACACGTCACGTTTCGAGAGACCGGGTCTCGACGCGACTGCGGATCCGGGATACGAAGTCGTCGAGGGGGAGGACTTCCTGTTTGCGTTTCGCGCCGCGGGCGCGGACGGCGACGGTGCCGGCCTCGATTTCGCGGTCTCCGACGACGAGCAGGTAGGGGACCTTCTGAAGTTCGCCGTCGCGGATGCGGTAGCCGAGCGTGTCGGAGCGGGCGTCGAGTTCGACGCGCAGGCCATCGGCGGCGAGGCGGTCCCGGATCTCGCCGGCGGCGGCCGCGTGGGCGTCCGTGATCGGGAGCACGCGGACCTGTACGGGCGCGAGCCAGGGCGGGAAGGCGCCCGCGAAGTGTTCAATGAGCACGCCGGTGAAGCGCTCCAGGGTGCCGAAGATGGCGCGGTGGATCAGCACGGGCCGGTGCGGCTTGTTGTCCGCCCCCATGTACTCGAGTTCGAAGCGGTCGGGCAGGTTGAAGTCCAACTGGATCGTGGCCCCCTGCCACTCGCGTCCGATCGCGTCCTTGTACTTGATGTCGATCTTGGGTCCGTAGAACGCGCCCCCGCCCTCGTCCAGCTCGTACTCCAGCCCTCCGCGCTCCAGCGCGTCGCGCAACGCGTCTTCCGCCACGTCCCAGACCTCGTCGCCGCCGATCCGCTTGTCCCCGTCGGGACGCGTCGAAAGATCGAACCGGTAGTCGAGGCCCAGCGTCGTCATCACCGTGTCGACGAGCTTCAGGCAGATGAAGATCTCCTCCTCGATCTGCTCGGGAGTGCAGAAGACGTGCCCGTCGTCCATCGTGAGCATACGCACGCGCAGCAGCCCGTGCAGCGTCCCCGAGCGTTCGTGGCGGTACACGTTCGCGATCTCGGAGAGCCGCACCGGAAGGTCGCGGTAGCTGCGGGGGTTCGCCGCGTAGATCGTGATGTGTCCCGGACAGTTCATCGGCTTCACGCGGAACGCTTCGCCGTCCTCGTCCGCCATCCGGGGATACATGTTCTCCGCGTAGTTCGGGAGGTGCCCGGAGCGCCGGAAGAGCGCTTCGCCGGAGATGTGCGGCGTGTAGACGAAGTCGTAGCCGTGCGCCTCCTGAAGGTCTTCGATCCAGCGCCTCAGCTCGAGCTGCACGCGCGCGCCCTTGGGGTGCCAGCACACGAGCCCCGGCCCGATCTCGTCCTGGATCGAGAACAGGTCGAGTTCCCTGCCCAGCTTCCGGTGATCGCGCTTGCGGGCCTCTTCGCGCCGCGTGATGTAGGCATCGAGCGCCTCCTGCGAGTAGAAGGCCGTGCCATAGACGCGCTGGAGCATCTGTCGCTTCTCATCGCCGCGCCAATAGGCTCCCGCCGCATTGAGAACCCGGAAATGGCGGATCTCGCCCGTGCGGGGGGCGTGCGGTCCCCGGCACAGATCGAGGAACGGGCCGTTCCGATAGACGGAAATCGCCTCGCCCTCGGGGATCTCGGCCAGCCGCTCCAGCTTGAGCGGATCGTCCGCGAACAGTTCCGCGGCTTCCTCGCGGTCCACCTCCCGCCGCTCGAACGGATCGTCGGCCCCCGCGACTTCCGCCATCGCGCGCTCGATCTTCTCCAAGTCCTCCGGCGTGAAGGGCGCGGGGACCTCGAAGTCGTAGTAGAAGCCCTCTTCGATCGGAGGCCCGAAGCCGATTCCCGCCCCCGGATACAGCTCGCGGACGGCGGTGGCGAGCGCATGGGCCGCGGAGTGCCGCAGAACGTAGAGCGCGTCGGGATCCTCGTCGCTGCGCGTCACGATCGCGACCGCCGCTTCGTCCGGAAGCGCGGCCGAGAGATCCGTGAGCACGTCGTTCACGCGGGCGGCGACGGCAGCCCGGGCCAGACCCGGACCGATCGACGCGGCAAGATCGCCGGCGCTCGAGCCGCGTGGCAGCCGCTTGAAGGAACCGTCGGGGAGCGAAACGGAAATCTGGGAGTCGTTCATCGGCCTACCCGTCGATGCACGATTGGACAGAAAATTCGAGTGGACGCGGAAGCTAGTGCAGTGGGGGGTTCAGCGCATCCGGAGCACGGTGACCTGCGCCCGCGCCCGTCCGGGAAGGTTCGCCCCGGCCGGGTCCATGACCTCGACGATCAGGTTGGGCGTCGCGCCCGAACTCACGAGCGAGAAGTAGCGCCCCGTGGAGGAGTTCACGGTGAACCCGGTCGAACTGTTCGTCGACACGTGCACGTTCACCCGGGAGGGCGTGAGCGGGAAGTCGCGGGTGAACGGGCAGCGGTCGCCGAGATTGGATTCGCTCAGCTGTCGGAACAGCGCCGCGAGATTCCAGGTCTTCCACTGTGTCCGGAGATCCGCGGCGGCCGGCGCGCGGTCGTCCGCGATCAGGGACGTGAGATACAGCGAGAGAATCTCCTCCCATTCCATCTCCACGCCGGCCACGGCCTGGAGCGTGCGTTCCACATTGGTGATGCCCTTGAAGTGCGCGGGCCCTCCCGAGGTCAGATACCGGAACAGTTCCTCTTCCCTGCTCCCGGGAAGCGCGCTCCCGCTCCCGGACGCCCCGAACTGGTCGCCGAGCCAGCGCGCGAACCCGTACGCGAAGCCGCGGAAGGCGAGGGATTCCACTCCGCCCGGATCTTCGCCGGCGGCGTCGCCGAGCGCCGGGGCCGCCGCCGGACCGTTGGGATCCGGCGGACAGCCGCCCCGCAGGAAGCGGCCGAGGCGGATCTGGTTCACGACGTGAAAGTGGTTGTAGACGGACAGTTGTTCCTCGCTGGACGTGATCATCTCCAGATCGAGGTTCTCCCTCGTGCCGAGGCCCGCGGCGCGCAGGCCGGCGACCTCCTCGGCAAGGTGGGCCATGGCTTCGTCGAGCCATAAGACCTCCCGGTCGCCGAAGATGTTCCCGCCCCCGAGGGTGACGCGCTGCTGCGCGTTGAGCAGGTGAGCGAACTCGTGCGCGACCGTCGAGCGCGCGAGCGCGTTCGCGAAGCGGAGGCTGATGTCCGCGCCGTAGTCCTCGTCCGGATCCGGCCCCACGAGGTAGAAGATCTCTCCCTCGTTCGAAGCCTCGCAGCTCGATCTAGTCGTGAGATCGCGCGAGAGGAAGAAACCGGCGACGATGCTCTCCTCGCCGGCGGGCGTGAGTTTGTTCACCTCGGCCGTGATGAGGGCGAAGACGGTCCCGTTATTGTCGATGTCCGCGGGTTCGCCGAAGTAGGCGACGTCCACCGGGTACACGACTTCGTCGAGCTGCCGGCCGATCGCCTCGAATTCGTCCGCGGAGAACCGGTCGCTGTCGGGCTGGCTGTGGAACTGGAGGTCTTCCACGATGGTGAAGTGCTCGCCCGCGTACCTGACTTCGCCCCTGACCATCGTCGGATTGCGGCAGTTCACGACCAGGTTCGCGCCCACGCCGACTCGGAAGGACAGCGTGTCCCCGAGCGCCGGCGGCCGTAGCGCGTCGGCCAGGCCCAGCGGGTCGAGGCCCCGGCTTCGCGCCCTTATGGGGCGGGCGCCGACCGCGGCGAGTTCCTGCATCTCCCGCTCCCGAAGGATGTGCTCGCGCGCGAACCAGGACTCCCGGCGGCGGAGGTCGCGGCTCAATTCTCTGCCCGTCGAGGTGAGACGGGGCGGCCGGGACGGGATCACGTTCCCGGAGGCGCGCTCGGCGGCAACGCGCAGGCAACCGTCCACGCTCTGACCGGGCGCCTCGGAAGCGCTCTGTACGATGACCTGGTAGTCGCGGGACACGTCCGAACCCGCCAGCCCGAAGGCGCGCACATCCGCGGCGTCGTCGAGCGTGACGTGTTCGCCGGGGGACAGGTCCAGCGTGACGGACACCGACGGCGTGGCCGTCCCCCCGCACCCGGAGGCAAGGGGAGGAGGAGGCGGCGGCGGGTCCGTCGTGCCGCCGCCGCACGCCGCGAGCGCAAGACCGGAGATCGCGCCTGCTGGGCGCAACGCCCGTCCGCAGAGTCTCAGCATGCGTGTCTCAAAGTCGATCTCCCTGGCACGGTCCATGCGCCCGCCAGCCCCCGGAGCCGGTCGGTCTCTCCCGAGGTCAAGATACCCGCCCTCCGCGATCCGTGCCCGAAGCGGCGGAGCGGCGTTCTGCACGCGCTTCGAGCCGCCGCGCGGTCAACGAGTCCGGAGCGCGACGATGCGGATGGCCTCGGAAGAGGGGACGGAGAGCCCGGCCTGGGTCGTGAGTCTCAGGCGGACCTCCGGGTGTGGGCCCTCGCTCTCGAACCGGAAATAGTAGCCCGTCGAGGCGGCGAGCTCGAAGTCGATCCGGGCATCCGTCCCGCCGGCGAGCGGAATGTCCATCGCGTGGAGCGGGAAGGCTCTCGCGAAGGGTGTCCTCCCTTCCAGTTCCCGGTGCAGGGCGGCGAACACATCGCGAAGGTGCAAGGTATTGAGCTGCGTCGAGGAGGGAGCGCCGGGCAGGTCGTCGGCGATCGGGGCAAGAGCCCAGGCCGCGAGCAGGTCGTCCCATGACCCGGGGCCACCGAGCGCCGCCGCGACCCGCTCGACGTTCTCCACGCCCCGCGCGCGAGCGTCCCCCCCTCCCGCCAGGTCGTGGAAGATGGCCTCCTCCGCGACACCGCCGAGCACTCCGCCGCCCGCCGGCGAGTACTGATCCGCGAGCCAGCGCAGGAAGAGCCACCCGAAGCCTCGCATCGCGAGCGAGGAGACTCCGTCGGGATCGTGCGAATGGGCGTCGCCCAGCGCGGGGGTCCGGTGCGGGCCGAGCAGGTAGAACGCGGAGCGGCGGAAGTTCGGAAAGTGATACGTCGCGAAGTTGTCGGAGTCGGCGAAGAGTTCCGTGAAGCCGTAGTTGCCCCCGGGACTCAGGAACGCACCCGACATCCCGACGAACGTCTCCGCCGAATGGGCCAGCGCCTCGCTGAGCCAGGTCTCCTCGAGGGAGGCGAAGGAGCCCGAGGCGAGCACGGTTCGGCGCTCGGCCGAAATGAGGTGCGCCAGTTCGTGCGCGGCCACGCCGATCGCCCCGGTCGTGGCGAATTCTTCGGGTACGGGCTTCGAGAACCGGCCGTCGGGATCGGCGGCAAGGAGGTAGAGGATCTCACCGCCGTTGGACGCCGGGCAGTCCTCGGGATCGGCCAGATCAGCCGGATTGAAGAACCCCAGAATCCTGGTGTCGCTGTCGCGGGGCGTCGTCCGGTTCACGACGGGGGAAAACAGGACCCATACGACGCCGTTTCCGTCGATGTCCGCGGGCTCGCCGAAGTACGCCGAGAGGACCGGGAAGACCGACCTCTCAAGCGATCCCACGACCGCCTCGTAGCCGCCGCCGAGCACGACGCCGGCCCCATCGAGATCCTCCACGATCGCGAAGTTCGGACCCACCGCGCGGACGACGGCGGTCACGTCGTGGATCCCGTCGCAGTCGACGGCGAGATTCGGATGCACCGCGTTGCTGAAGATCACCGTGTCGCCGACGGTGGGGGGCATCGCGGCGGCGGGGGTCGCGTTCGCGCGCACCATGCCCGGGTCCGGCGCCGCGGCGGGCTTCGGGCGGAGGGGGCGCGCGCCCAGCACGGCGCGGCGGGCATTCGTCCTGAAGGTGAGGTCGGCCCGGGACGCCTCTTCGAGGCCGAGCCTGTCGTCCTCGAAGCCGAACGCATCGACCGGCAGCGTGCGTGCCAAAGCGACGAGCGGAGGGACCCGCGCGGCCGCCGCCCCGGTCGCTCGCGCGTCGAGCCGCAGGCGCGTCGTCGCCCCAGGCGTGCGCAGACCGCTCTGCACGACGACCAGGTACTCGGCCGCGGCGCTGCCCGCCCCGATCTGCACGACCTGGACGCCTCCCGCCGGCAGCACGCACATCTCCCCGGCCGCGAGCGACAGCGTGAAGCGGGTGGCGCCGCGACTCGCCACGGCGGGACAGAGATCTCCCTCTGGGCCCGTCGTGTCCGCGCAGGCAAGCGGCGCCAGGACGGCGATCCACAGCGTCGCCCGAGCGACAGCCGGGCGAGCCACGGGAGGTCCGGAACGGGATCCGAGTAACGGCATCGCACGAAATTAGCCGCGGGGGACGGATGCGCGAAGGCCCGGCCGAAGCCGGGCCTTCCGTGCTGCTCCAACACCTGACGGCGGGGGGACGGCTATCCGCCCCCCCGGCGGCGACTAGTACATTCCGCCCATGCCGCCGCCCGGCATGCCGCCGGCGGCCGCCGCCGCGGCGGGATCCTCCGCCTCGGGCCGCTCCACCACGACCGCCTCGGTCGTGAGCAGCAGACCCGCGATCGAGGCCGCGTTCTGGAGTGCCGTACGCGTGACCTTGGTCGGGTCGATAACGCCCGCCTTCACCATGTCCTCGTACTCGTCCGTAGCCGCGTTGTAGCCGGTGTTCCGGCCCTCGGCCTCGCGCACCTTCTCGACGATGATCGAACCCTCGGCGCCGGCGTTCGAGGCGATCGTGCGAACGGGCTCCTCGACCGCGCGACGCACGATCCGGATTCCGATCGACTCGTCGGCGTCCGAGCCCTCGACGCCGTCCAGCGCCGCCTGGCTCCGCAGCAGCGCCACGCCGCCGCCGGGCACGATGCCCTCTTCGACGGCCGCGCGCGTCGCGTGCAGTGCGTCCTCGACGCGGGCCTTCTTCTCCTTCATCTCGGTCTCGGTCGCGGCGCCCACGTTGATGACCGCCACGCCGCCGGCGAGCTTCGCCAGCCGCTCCTGCAGCTTCTCGCGGTCGTAGTCGGACGTGGACTTGTCGATCGCGACCTTGATCTCGCTGATGCGGCCCTGGATCCGGTCCGTGTCACCGGCGCCGTCGACGACCGTCGTGTTGTCCTTGTCGATGACGATCCGCTTCGCCTGGCCGAGATCGCCGACCACCGTGTTCTCGAGCTTGAAGCCGAGCTCCTCGGAGATCACCTGGCCGCCGGTGAGGATCGCGATGTCCTGCAGCATCTGCTTGCGGCGGTCGCCGAAGCCCGGAGCCTTGACGGCCGCGACCTTGAGCGTGCCGCGCAGCTTGTTGACGACGAGCGTCGCCAGCGCCTCGCCCTCGACGTCCTCCGCCACGATCAGGAGAGGCTTGCCCATCTGGGCGACCTTCTCGAGGACCGGCAGCAGGTCCTTCATGGCCGAGATCTTCTTGTCGTGGATCAGGATGATCGGCTCGTCGAGGACGACCTCCATCTTGTCCGGATCCGTGACGAAGTACGGCGAGAGATAGCCGCGGTCGAACTGCATCCCGTCCACGGTCTCCAGCTCGGTCTCGAGGCCGCGGGCCTCCTCGACCGTGATGACGCCGTCCTTCCCGACCTTCTCCATCGCGTCGGCGATCAGTTCGCCGATCTCCTGGTCGGAGTTCGCCGAAATGGCGGCGACCTGGGCGATTTCCGTCTTGCCGGAGGTCTCGACGGAGATCGAGTGGAGGTTCGCGACGATCGCCTCGACGGACTTGTCGATGCCGCGCTTGAGCGCCATCGGGTTCGCGCCCGCCGTCACGCTCTTGAGGCCCTCGGTGAAGATCGACTGCGCGAGCACCGTCGCCGTCGTCGTGCCGTCGCCCGCCGCATCGGACGTCTTCGTCGCGACTTCCTTCACCATCTTCGCGCCGAGATCCTCGACCGGGTCGTCCAGCTCGACTTCCTTCGCGACCGTGACACCGTCCTTCGTGATCGTCGGGCTGCCGAACTTCTTCTCAAGGACCACGTTCCTCCCCTTGGGGCCGAGCGTGACCTTGACCGCGCGCGCGAGCTTGTCCACGCCCGCCTTCAGGCGTTGCCGTGCCGCGGTATCGAATTCAAGATCCTTCGCCATTTCGTCTCCTTCGCCCGGTTATGCGGGCGCATCAGTCAACGGGTTTGACCCGCCGTCTTCCGCTTCAGCGGCTAGAGGACGGCCAGAACGTCGCTTTCCTTCACGATCAGGTAGTCGTCGCCATCCAGCGAAACCTCGGTCCCGGCGTACTTGCCGTAGAGAACGCGGTCTCCGGTGTTGACTTCCATCGGGATGCGGTCGCCGTCGTCGTTCATGCGGCCGGGGCCCACGGCGACGACGGTGCCCTGCTGCGGCTTCTCCTTGGCGGTGTCCGGGATGTACAGACCACCGCGCATCTCCTCGGTCTCTTCGAGCGGCGCGACGACGATGCGGTCGGCCATGGGGGAGATGTTCAGTTTCGTGTTCGAGGCGGTTGCCATCTTGCCTTTCCCTCCTTGGACCTTTGGTGTTGGGTGATCCTTCCGATGAGAGCCGCGAGGGATCCCGCGGCTGTTAGCACTCTGGGCAGGCGAGTGCTAAGGCGAGCCGAAGATAGGAGCGCGGACCGTTCCGATCAAGTGGCCTCGGACGGACGGCGGGGCCGGGCCGCGGAATCGGTTGGCGGGCCGGCCGCGGAACAGGGCCGGGGCTTATGAAACCTGCCCCGTACCCCTATCGTACGGGCGGGCCAGAAAGGGAGGTCGACATGTTTCGTGCAGCCGTAGTGCTGGTGGCCGCGGGCGCGGTGGGTCTGTGGGTGACGGGCATCGTCTTGCCCATCGTCCTGCACCTCGTGTGGATGTTGGTGAGAGTCGCGATCTTCGTCGCGATCGTCTACCTGATCGTGCGGATGATCAATCCGGAGTTCGCGAACAAGATGAAGGAGAAGTGCTGCGGAGGCGCTGCTTTCCTCCGCAGGTCCTGAAGCCGGCGTCGGGACGTCAGCCGCCTGAACCGGCGGGAGGACCGAACAGGTATCGGTCCGCGATCGCCAGGCCGGTGATCGTCAGCGCCGGCTCGATGCGGTCCACGGTGCGGCAGTGCGGCCCCACGACCCGCGCGAGTCCGCCCGTGGCGACGACGAGCGGCTCGCGCTCCCATTCCTCGCCGATCCGCTCCACGATGCCGTCGATCCCCTCCACCACCGAGTAGAACCCGCCGCTCCGCAGACAGTCCTGCGTGTTGCGGCCGATGACCCGGGCCGGTTTCTCCACATGGATCTGCGGGAGTTGCGCCGTCGCGCGCGCGAGCTGGTCCGTGCCGGCCGTGGGCCCGGGCGCGATGACGCCGCCCACGAAGACGCCATCGGCCGTAATGCAATCGAAGGTCGTCGCCGTCCCGAGATCCACGACGATCGTGTCGCGACCGTAGAGTTCCGCCGCGGCGAGCGTGTTCGCGATGCGGTCGGCGCCGACTTCGAGGGGGTGGTCGACATCCAGCCGGACGGGGATGGGAGAGCCACCGTTGAGGAAGCGCAGCGGGGCGTCGAGGACCCCGCCGACCGCGAGCCAGACACGGTGCAGCGCGGGGACGACGGAAGCGACGACGATCCGCTCCGGAGCCGGCAGGTCCCGGGCCCCGAGGAGCCCCCGGAGCTGGAGTCCGATCTCGTCCGCCGTTCGGCGGCGGTCCGTCGCGATCCGCCACGTGTGCGCGGGGGTGAGATCATCGAACCACCCGAGGACGGATTCGGTGTTCCCGATGTCTACCGTGAGGAGCATGAGATCAGCTTCCGCCGAGGGCGATGGAGCCTGCAACGACGCGGCGCAGGGCGCCCCCGCGCGGCCGCAGCAGGAGGGCGCCGTCCGGGGCGATCCCGGCTGCGAGTCCGATGGCGGGTTCGCGGTCCGAGAGCCGGTGCTCGACCCAGCGGTTCTTCAGCCAGTCGAGGCGGTCGAGTTCATCGAGCGACGCCGCATCGAGTGAGGTCGGCACGCGCGGGAGCCGGCGCTCGAGTCCCGCAACGACCGCATCCGCGACATCGACGAGGCGCGCCGGACCCACGCAGTCGGCAAGGGCCACCGCTCCGTCCACGTCGCTCGGCAGCCGGCCGGCATCGACGTTGATGCCGACGCCGACGACGAGGAACACGTCCTTGTCGCCGTCCCGCGCCGTCTCGGCCAGGATGCCGCCGAGCTTCCGCTCCCGGGCCATGAGGTCGTTGGGCCACTTCACGGCGGACCCGAGGCCGGGGAAACGGCGGTTGAGTTCACGTGCGAGATCGACGCCGGCCACGACCGTCAGGAGCGGCGGGACCGTGGCCGCACGCGGGCGAAACACCATGCTCAGATAGAGGCCGGCTCCCGCCGGAGACTCCCAGCTGCGGCCCGCCCTTCCCCGCCCGGCCGTCTGCTCTTCGCAGAGCACGATCGTGCCGGACGGCGCCCCGGCTTCCGCGAGTTCGCGGGCGAGATCGTTCGTCGAAGGGACGCGGTCGAAGGCGAAGACCGACTCCCGGTCCCAGTGCTCGCGCAGCGCGGCGACGGACTCCCCGGCCCAGCCCCTTGCCTCTTCTGCGAGCATCGTCGCTCCGACGTCAGTCATTCAACGGTCATCCGCGAAGCGCCGGCCAGATCGCGGCCGCGGCCAGGTATCCCCCGCCGACGACCCAGCAGTACCAGGCGAAGCGGTGGAATACACGCCGCTCGAGCATCCGCAGGAAGATACGAATGGCAAGGACCCCTGACAGGGCCGAAGCCGCGAAGGCGAGCCCGAGGGGCAGCATGCCGACCGCGAGTCCGACCTCCCCGAGATTCGGCGCCTGGAGCACGGCCGCCCCTCCGATTGCCGGGATCGAGAGGAGAAAGGAGAACTCGGCCGCGCGGCGAGGTTCGACCCCGGCGGCGGTCGCCGCGGCCACCGTGCTCCCCGAACGCGAGATGCCGGGCAGGATGGCGCACGCCTGCGCGAGGCCGATCGCCAGCGCCCCGCGGGCCGTCGGCCGGGAGCGCGTGCTCCGGCGGGAGAGGCGCCGGATCGACCACACGAGGGCGCCGGTGACCAGCAGCATCGCCGCCGCGAGCACGGGCCGCTCGAATGTGGGCTCCAGCGTGCTCCGCAGGCCAAGCCCGACGGCGGCGGCGGGGAGCGTGGCCGCGGCGAGGAGTCCGACATCCCCGATACTCCGGCGGTCCCCCGAGCACACCCCCCGAACCAGCTCCGCGAGGCGTCCGCGATAGACCCAGCACACGGCGCACAGCGTTGCGACGTGCACGGTGACCTCGAACACGACGCCGGGGAGTTCGACCCCGAAGAGCGCCTGCCCGAGAACGAGATGCCCGGAACTCGACACGGGCAGGAACTCGGTGAGGCCCTGGACGACGCCGAGGACGAGGGCTTCGAACGGGTTCACGCCGTCCGGCCCCCGGACTCGTCCCCCTCCGCGAGGACTCTCTCGTAAAGTGACTCGTAGAGCGGGAGGATACGGTCGATCGTGAAGCGTTCGAGAGCGCGCTCACGCGATGCGCGGGAGAACGCGTCCCAGCGCGCCTCGTCGCTCAGCAGGGAGATCGCCGACGCCGACATGGCTTCGACCGACCCGACGGGGTGCAGGTAGCCCGTCGCGCCGTGCGCCACGACTTCGTCGATGCCCGTTCCGGAGGACCCCACCACGGGAACCCCGGAGGCCTGCGCTTCCAGCGCCACAAGACCGAAGGATTCCTGCTCGCTCGGGAGCAGGAAAAGATCCGCACTGGCGAGGAGTTCGGCGACGGAGTCGATCTTGCCGAGGAAGACGACGCGCTCGGCCATGTCCAGCTCCGCGGCGATCTCCGCGGCGCGCTGCCGCTCCGGACCGTCTCCCACGAGGATGAGGCGAGCCGGCAAGGCGTCCTGGATCCGCGCGAACATCTGCATGAGATCCGGGATCCGCTTGACCGCCCGAAAGTTCGAGATGTGCATCACGACCTTCTCTCCGGCCCGCGCGAGCCGGTGGCGGCCCCGGTAGCGCTCGCGGTCGTAGATCTTCGGATCGACGAAGTTCGGGATGACCTCGATCGCGCAGCGGCTGCAGTCGAAGTCGCGGTGCGTCCGCTCGCGGAGCCAGTCGGAGACGGCGGTGAGCCGGTCGGACTTCTCGATCGAGAAGCGGGTGATCGACCAGTACGACGGGTCCTGGCCCACGAGCGTGATGTCCGTGCCGTGCAGCGTCGTGACGAGCTTCACGTCGCGGCCTCCGTCCCGGAGCATGTCGCGCGCGATCCATCCGGCCGTGGCATGCGGGATCGCGTAGTGCACGTGGAGCAGGTCGAGCTCCTCGCGTCGCGCCACTTCGTGCATCGTGACGGCGAGCGCGAGCGAGTAGGGGGGATACTCGAACAGCGGATAGCGGTTGACCTCGACTTCGTGGAAGTAGACGCCATCGATGAAGTGGGTGAGACGGAAGGGCTGCGCATAGGAGATGAAGTGTACCTCGTGCCCCCGGCGGGCGAGGCCGAGCCCCAGCTCGGTGGCGATCGCTCCGGAGCCCCCGTACGTCGGATAGCACGTGATCCCGATCTTCATCGTCCCGTCTTCATCCTGATTCGCGCCAGTCTGTTGCGATGCGGCGCGCAAGTTGCCCCGGTGTCGTCGACTCGTCCAGCACCTGGAGGACGACGGCGTCGTCCGGAAGCTGGTGCCGGAACCATGTCCGCTGCCGGCGCGCGTAGCGCCAGGTGGCCCTCGACACGCGCTCGATCGTCTCGTCGACGTCGGCCTCGCCCCGAACCAGCGCCGCGACGTCCGCGTAGCCCAGCGCGTCGAAGGCGCGGGATCCGTCGAGGCCGCGTGCCAGGAGACCCCGGACCTCCTCCAGCCACGCGCCACCCCGCACCAGGGCCTCGGCGCGGCGCGCGATCCGTTCGCGCAGGAGCGGCGCGGGCCACTCCAACACAAAGGTCGCGGTGCGCAGCGGTGCGCGCTCGGTCGGGGCGCGCGTCATCCAGCGAGTGAGCGGCTCGCCCGTCATGAGCGCGAGTTCCGCCGTGCGCGCCGCCCGCTGCCGGTCGAGGGGGCGGTGTCGCGCCGCCAGCGCCGGATCGAGGCGGGCCGCCCAGCGTACGAGTTCCTCGCGTTCGAGCCGATCCAGCCAAGCGTGTAGCGCCGCGCGGCGCGCCGGATCGAGCGGAGGCTCCTCGAACATCGGGTGCGTGAGCGCACGCAGGAAAAGCCCCGTCCCGCCGGCGAGGATGGGGACGCGCCCCCGCGTCCGGATCTCGGAGAGCCAGCGAGTCGCCAGACGTGCGAACCGACCCGCGCCGTAGCGTTCGTGCGGGTCGAGAAAGCCGACGCCGTGGTGCGGCGCAGCGGCGAGTTCGCTCGCGGAGGGCGCCGCGGTCCCGGTCGCGAAGCCGCGGTACGCCTGGCGGCTGTCCATGGAGATGATCTCGCCGTCCAGCAGGCGCGCAAGCTCGATGGCGACGGACGTCTTGCCCGAGGCGGTAGGCCCCGCGATGGCCGGCACGGGTGAACTCCCCACGGGCGCGGCGGCTACCCGCGGCCGAACCGCCGGTCGAGCTCCTCGACGCTCAGGCGCACGATCGTCGGGCGGCCATGGACATCGTGCCCGGGCAGCGGGGTCGCGAACAGCCGGTCGAAGAGCTCCCTCGCCTCTTCCGGGGAGATGGGCTCTCCCGCCTTGATCGCTCCCTTGCACGCCATGCTCATCGCGACACGCTCGTGCTGGTTGCGCGCGGCGTTCACGAGCGGGGAGCCCTCCGCCAGTTCCCGCACCATCTCGCGCAGACAGCGCTCGGCGTCGAACCGGGAGTGGGGCTGCGGGGCCGCCGTCAGAATCCAGGTCCGCTCGCCGAACGGCTCCAGCTCGAAACCCTGCCGGGCGAGCAGTCCGGCGAGATCCTCGAGCGCGTCGGCCTCCGGAGGCGAGAACTGCAGCGTGACCGGAAAGAGGAGCGCCTGGGAGGTGCCGCCGCCCGCTTCGAACCGCGCCATGATCTCCTCGTAGAGCACTCGCTCGTGTGCCGAGTGCTGGTCGACGATGAGGAGCCCCTCGCGGGTCGCGGCCAGGATGTAACGGTCGTGGAGTTGCCAAAGTTCCGGGCCGACGAACGGCGCCTCCGCCGCGGTCCCCTCCCCGCCCGCGCCGCTTTCGGCCCCCGGCTCGGCCGGTCCGCCCGCGTCGTCCCGTCCGGAGACGAAGAGGGCGAACTGCGGCATCTCCGCGGGCGGCTCGCCGCGGGACTTCGCGCCGCGGCCGGGGGAGGGCGTTCGATGGCCGCGCTCCGGATCGGGCGCCTCGCCGGGGACTCCGACCGGTTTCGTCGAATCGAGCCGCGCCAGCGCGGCGCGCACCGCACCGCGGACCGCCTCCTCAACGCTCTCGCGGTCGCGGAAACGCACCTCCGCCTTGGCCGGATGAACGTTGACATCGACGGATGCGGGCGGCGTCTCGATCCGCAGGAAGAGGCTCGGCCGAAGGCCCTCGACGACCGTCGTCCGGAACGCCTCATCCACGAGCCGCAGGAGAGCGGGATCCCGGAAGGGGCGTCCGTTCACGAAGGTGTACCGGCGCCCTCCCCTCGCGCGCGCGGCGTCGGGCCGCTGGATGAAGCCCCGGACCCGCACGGGGCCGCCCGCACCTTCCACGGGAATGAGCGTGGGGGCGAGGTCTCCCCAGAGCTGGCCGATCCGTCCGAGCCAGTCCCGCGCCGGGGCGAGATCCATGGAGGCGCGACGATTCGACTCGAACCGAAAGCCGACGGCGGGGTTCGCAAGCGCGAGGAGCACGAGCGCTTCGCCCGCGGCCCGCGTCTCGGCGGCCGAAGTCCTGAGGAACTTCGCGCGCGCCGGAAGGTCATGGAACAGCGCCCGGACCGTCACCGTCGTGCCGCGCCGGCGCGGCACGTCATCCACGCTGCGGATGCGCCCGAAGTCGACCCGCGCCCTCACCCCCTCTTCCGGGCTGAGGGCCGTGTGCAGTTCGAATCGGCTCACGGCCGCGATGGAGGGCAGCGCCTCGCCGCGGAAGCCGAACGAGCGGACGCTCCGCAGATCGTCCACGCTCCGGATCTTGCTCGTCGCGTGCCGGTCCAGCGCGAGTACGGCGTCCTCGCGAGTCATTCCGCTCCCGTCGTCCGAGACCCGGATCTCGGTCTTCCCTCCGTTGCGGATCGCGACCTCGACGCGTCTCGCACCCGCATCGACCGCGTTCTCGGCGAGTTCCTTCACGACGGAGGCGGGACGCTCCACGACCTCGCCCGCCGCGATCTGGTTCGCGACATGGTCGGGCAGGATCTGCACGCCACCCGTGCCCGGCCGGTTCATGCCGCGTCCTGCAGGCCGTAGAAGCGGCAGGCGTTCGCCGCCGTGAGCACCGCGGCCTCCTCGAAGGACACCCCGCGCACCTCCGCCAGCCGCTCGCACGTGTGCGTGAGGTAGGCGGGTTCGTTTCGGCGACCGCGGCGGGGGGCGGGCGCGAGGTAGGGGGCGTCCGTCTCGATGAGGAGCCGGTCGTCCGGCACCACGCGGGCCCACTCGGCAAGCTCGGGGACGAACGTGATGAGGCCGGAAAAGGAGACGTACCAGTCCGCATCCAGGGCGGCGTGGAGGAGTGCTTCGCCTCCCGTGAAGCAGTGCAGCACTCCCGTGGCGCCGTCGCCGTACTCCCTCACCCGCTCGGCCGTCTCGTCCTCCGCCGAGCGGGAATGTACGACGATCGGCAGACCGAGCCGGGCCGCCATCCGGAGGTGCGCCTCGAAGTTCTCCAGCTGCGCCGGCCGGGCCGCACTGTCGTAATGGAAGTCCAGGCCCGTTTCCCCGATCGCGACGATCTCGGGGGCTTCGGCGATGCGCTCGATCTCGCGCATGAGAGCGGCCGAGGTCCGGTCCGCCGCGTGGGGATGGAGTCCGGCCGTCGCCCACAGTCCGGGTGTCCGCGCGGCCAGCGCCAGAGCTTCCTCCGCGTCCTCGGGATCCGAGGCGATCGTGACCATGCGGCTCACGCCCCGCGCGCGCGCCCGATCCACCACCTCGTCGAGGTCGGGGGCGAAGCGGGCCGCGGTCAGATGAAGGTGCGAGTCGAAAAGCGTCGTACGGGCTCCGGCCACCCCTGGCAGCCCGTGGCTAGGCGCGGGCGGCGATCGCGGCGCGCTTGCGCGCCCGCTCGTGAATCTCGACGAGAACGGGAGACGCCACGAAGATCGAGGAATACGTCCCGACGAGAACTCCGATGATGAGCACCCCGGCGAAGGGCCGAATCACGGCGCCCCCGATGACGACCAGCGAAAGCAGCGCGATCAGCGTCGTGCCGCTCGTGAGGACCGTTCGAGGCAGCGTCTCGTTCAGGCTGCGGTTGAGCGTCACGTCGTACGCTTCCTTCCGCTTCTTCCTGAGATTCTCCCGCACGCGGTCGAAGACGACGATGGTGTCGTTGAGCGAATACCCGATGATCGTGAGAATCGCGGCGACGGTGGCGAGGTTGATCTCGATGTCGAACAGCGAGATGAACCCGAAGGTGATGAGCATGTCGTGCACCGTCGCGATGACGGCGGCCACGCCGAACCGCCACTCGAAGCGGAAGGCGAGGTAGATCAGGGTCAGCAGGAAGGAGAGGAGCACGGCGATGACCGCGGTGCGCTGGAACTCGTCGCCGACTTTGGCGCTCAACGTATCGCCGCGCGCGATCTCGAAGCTCGCGGCGGAGTACTGCGTCTCCAGGCTCGTCCTGATCTGGTCCCGGATCGCGTTCTGGTCCTCTTCCTCCCCGACCGGCACGCGCAGCAGAAAGTCGAACGTCTCCGCTCCGACCGTCCGCAGCTGCTGAATCTGAACGCCCGTCGTGCCTCCGGCCGTCAGCGCGTCACGGATCTGACCCACGTCGGTCGTCTCCGAGAACTGGACCTCGAGCAGCACGCCGCCGGTAAACTCGACCCCCGTCCGCAGCCCGCCGCGGAAGACGATCGACAGAAGGCCGATCGTGATGATCGCGGCCGACGCGAAGTACGCCGGCCGGCGCATGGAAAGGAACTTGTAGTTCGCGTTCTGGAAGACCCTCATGATGACTTCGTTCCTATATGCTCACGGACTCCCGGGAGCCGCGTCGGTTCAGGTACATGATGAAGAGCGTCCGCGTCACGTAGATCGCGGAGAAGAACGACGCGAGGATCCCGATGCACAGCGTCACCGCGAAGCCCCGCACCGCGCCGGTCCCGAACTGGAAGAGGATGATCCCGGTGATGAGCGTCGTGAGGTTCGCGTCCACGATCGCCGACAGCGCGTTGCCGAACCCCGCGTCCACCGCGGTGCGTGGCGTTTTCCCGGCCGCGAGTTCCTCTCGCACCCGTTCGAAGATGAGGACGTTCGCGTCCACCGCCATCCCGATGGAAAGGATGAGACCCGCGATGCCCGGCAGGGTGAGCGTCGCGTCGAGGCCGGCCAGGCCGCCCAGCATGAAAATGACGTACGTGAGCAGCGCCCCGACGGCGAGTATTCCCGCCGCCCGGTAGTAGATCATCATGACGATGATCACGCCGACGATTCCGATGATGAAGGCGGTGCGGCCCTGCCGGATGGAGTCTTCGCCGAGCGAGGCGCTCACGTTGCGCTCCTCGACGACCTCGATCGGCATCGGCAGCGCACCGGCCCGAAGGACGAGCGCAAGCTCCTGCGCCTCCTGGAAGGACGCTCCCGGGGTGAGTTCGATCTGGGCGCGCCGGCTCAGGACGCTGCGGATGACCGCGTAGCTCTGGACCCGGTCGTCGAGGACGATGGCCATGTTCTCGCCGATGTTGCGCGCCGTACCGCGCTCGAAGACCCGCGAGCCGCGCCGGGTCGTCTCGAAGGGAACGATCGGCTGGTTGAACGTCGGATCGCGGTTCGCGGGCCCCGCGTCCTGAAGCATGTCGCCCGTGATCAACGGCTCCGCCTCGAGCACATAGAGCGGCACGTAGGATCCCGCGCCCGCCCCGACCTGCTCCACTCCCCAGTGAAGCGTGACGCCCCTGGGGAGCGCGTCCCGGACGCCCTCGAGTTCGAGCCACGCCGCCGCCGTGGGCTGATCCTCCTGCGGGACGAGATACTCTCCGAGGATCCGTCCCTGTCCGAGAAGGGCCGAGAGCGGCCGAGCCGTGGCTTCGTTCGCCGCTTCAGCCGCATCCGCCGTCTCCGCGTCGTCCCCTTCGGCCGCGAGGGAGTCGGCGGCCGGATCCTCTTCCACCGCTTCGTCGGCTTCTTCGGCCGGATCCTCCGCCGCAACGGAATCGGCGCCGCCGCCGAGGATGTCGCTCAGGTCGACTTCCGGCTCGGTCTCGAGCGTCGTGACCTGCAGGTTCTCGATCCCCACCTCGTTCACGATCGCGCGGTCGATCCGCTCGAGCGCGTCCATGAATTCCTGACCGTCCGTGACGATCTTGAACTCCATGAACGCGGTCTCCGTGGCGATCCGCTTTGCCTGCTCCGGGTCGTCGACCCCCGCGAGTTCGATGATGATGCGGTTGCCCGAGCGCTGGATCGTCGGCTCGCGGACGCCGAACTCGTCGATCCGGTTCCGAATCGTCGTGAGCGTGCGTTCGACCGCATCGTCGAGATCCTGCCCGCTCAGGGCGCCCTCGGGGTCGTAGATCTCGACCGCGAGGTGCATCCCGCCCTGCAGGTCCAGTCCGAGCTTGAGCGGCCAGACCCGCTCGGACTCGCCCGTGACTTCGTCCACGATCGTCTCGGGCACCAGGGCGAAACCGCAAATGGCTACCAGAACGGCGATCCAGATCAATCGCCATCGTACCGAACCGAACATCTAGATTGTCACCGTTCTTCGTGGGTTTCGTGATCGCGGCCCGCGGCGGGGCCCGAGCGACCCCGGCCGGGCCGGGCACCGTCGCTGCGACGTGGCAAAGGGACGCAAAGCTAGCCCAGCGGCCCGTGAGAGGAAACTACGCGGCATCTCGCGTCGGATGGTACGTTCCTCCGCCGCGGTCCGCCATCTCGGGCGGCGCACCGCCCCCGCCCGCACGGGCGGAGCCTGAATCCGGGGCCCGGAGCCGGCGAGGAAGTGCATGGAACACAACCGTTCGGAGGACAGATCCGGGACGCGCTCGCGCGGCCAGCGCATCGGACTGTGGCTCGGACCGCTCCTCTTCCTCCTGATGCTGCTGCTCGACCTCGAGCCCGGACGGCCGGAGGTCACCCGCATGGCGGCGGTGGCGGTCCTCATGGCCACATGGTGGATCACCGACGCGATTCCGCTCTTCGCGACCGCGCTGCTCCCGCTCCTCCTGTTCCCGATCCTCGGGATCGAGCGGACCGCGGAGACGGCGCCCCACTATTTCAACAGCACGATCGTTCTCTTCCTCGGCGGCTTCATGATCGCGCTCACGATGGAGAAGTGGGACGTACACCGGCGGATCGCCCTCTGGGTCATCCGGGCGGTGGGCGGCGGTCCCGCCCGCATCGTGCTCGGCTTCATGCTCGCGGCGGCCTTCCTCTCCATGTGGATCTCGAATACGGCGACCGCGATCATGATGGTCCCCGTCGGACTCGCCGTCATCCTGCGCATGGAAGAGCAGTTCGGTCACAGCAGCACGCGCGCCTTCTCCGTGTCGATCATGCTGGGGATCGCGTACGCCTGCTCCGCCGGCGGGATCGCGACGCTGGTCGGCACGCCCCCGAACCTCTCCCTTCAGCGAATCTTCGCGATCACCTTCCCGGACGCCCCGCACATCGCCTTCGGGGTGTGGTTCGTCATGGCGCTGCCGATCGCGGCGCTCATGCTGGTCTTCGCGTGGATACTCATCACCCGGGTCTTCTTCCGCGTGCCGGAGGAGGTGACCGTCGACCGCGATGTCGTGGAGTCCGAGATGCGGAAGCTCGGCTCCGTCGCCTTCGAGGAGCGGGCGATCCTCGCGGTCTTCGCCTCGACGGCGCTGCTGTGGGTCTTCCGCGCGCCGATCGAGATCGGCCGGGTCACGATCCCGGGCTGGTCCTCGCTCCTGCCCTACGGTCACCTGATCGACGACGGGACCGTCGCGATCACGATGGCCTGCATTCTCTTTCTCGTCCCGACGAGGTCGCCGGGCGCAAGATCCGCCACCGTCATGGGACCGGACGTGGTGCGGCGGCTTCCGTGGAACATCGTGCTGCTGTTCGGGGGAGGCTTCGCCCTCGCGCACGGCTTCCAGGCCACGGGGCTGGCGCGGTTCGTCGGAGAGGGGTTCAGCGGGCTGTCGACGGTGCCGCCGCTCGTGCTGATCCTCGTCATCTGCCTCGCGATGACGTTCCTCACCGAACTCACCTCGAACACGGCGACGACGGAGATGGTGCTCCCGATCTTCGCGGCGGTCGCCGTCGCGACCGGCGTTCACCCGCTCCTGCTGATGGTCCCGGCGACGCTCTCCGCCTCGTGCGCCTTCATGATGCCGGTGGCGACGCCGCCCAACGCCGTGGTGTTCGGGAGCAACCGGGTGAGGATCGCGGAGATGGCGCGGGCGGGACTCTTCCTCAACCTCATCGGCGCCGTCGTGATCACGCTGATCTTCCGCGCCGTCGGGCCGCTCCTGTTCGGGATCGAACCGGGCGTCCTCCCCGACTGGGCGGTGACCCCCTAGCCGTACTGCGGAGCCCCCCCTCAGATGGGGCCGGAGAGTAGAGTGGGGCTGCCGGTCGGGTCGCCCTCTGAGACCACCCGACCGGCAAGAAGGCGGCTACATCCCCTGGTGGGCGCCCATCAGGAACCAGTGCAGCATCAGGCTCCCGTCCTCGCCGCGCGAATAGAGCGCGGCGTAGTGCCCCGCGCCCCCGTCTTCGGTGCCGTAGGTGCCGATTCCGACCGCGTGCCCCTCGTCGAGGTCGTGCGCGGACCAGGTCGTCATGCCGCTGAACATGACGCCCGCGTCGAACAGCGCCTGCAGCCCCTCCTCGACGGCCGCGCGGCCCTCGCGCGCCCCTTCGCCGGGCAGCATGGCGACCGCGTCCTCGGTGAACGTGTTCGCGACCATGGAGGCGTGCCCCATGTTGTAGTGCGTGACGAAGTAGTCGCTGCTCTCCTGGACGAGATCGCCGCCCATCCCCTCCGGCATGTCCATCATCGCGCCGGCCGACATGGTCTGGTCGGGTGTGTCGAGATTGGCCACCATGCCCTTCAGCGCCCACTCCCCGTCCACGTTCTCGGCCACGCCCATGTAGTAGCCGGAGTTGCGGGCGTCCCCGCCGGTCAGCACGTAGTGTCCGCGCGCGACGACCTGGTCGCCGAACCCCATCGCGGCGCCGGGGTGGATCGCGATCTCCGAACTCCCCGCGTCCATCCGCGATTGGAGGCCCTCGCCGATCGCTTCCCTTCCGTAGAGCATGGCCCCGGAACTGCCCCAGAGGACTCCGTCCTCCACGAACTTGCTCGCAACCATGCTGCCGTGACCCATGTTGTAGTGGGTCTGCCAGTAATCCGTGATCGTCGCCATCGCCGCATCGGCGTCGAGCATGGCGGGGGCGTCGTCCATCGCCTCCGTCATCTCCTCCGTCGCGGCCTCTTCCATCTCCGCCCCGCCGCAGGCGATGCTCAGAGCCAGGGCAAAGGGAGCCAGGGTGCGGATGCGCATTGGAGTACCTCCTTCAAAGTAAGACGTCGCGCCCTCCGCACGCGTGCCTTTCACCGCGGGGACGGTCGACGAGACCGGGCGTAACTGCTGGAACCCTACGCTTTACAAGGCGGATACGTCAATGCGGATGGGCCGTCGGCGTTGGCCCGCCATTCCACCCCCGCTTACGTTGGGCGCCCGGGTCGAAGGCCGTCGGGGCCCGCCCACAACATACCCGAACCGGGAAGCCAACAGCATGGTCCAGATCGCGCGCAACACACGCCCTCTCGTCCTCATCCTGACGCTCTCGCTCCTCGTCGTGGCCACGGGCTGCATCCGGCCCTTCGCCCGGCCTGCGCCCGGCCCATCCGCCTCGAGCGGAGGTGGGCCCGTCGCCCGCGGCGGCGGGGATGACGACGACGGACCGGAACCGTATTCCGAAGTCGTCACGGAGGAAGCGGTCACGGATTCCGGGATGGTCCACGTCCACCGGGTGGACGACAAATGGCTGTTCGAGATTCCGAACGAGATTCTGGGGCGCGAGATCCTGCTCGTGAGCCGGCTGGCGTCGGTTCCCGAGGGGATGGGCTACGGCGGCCAGAAGGCGAATACGCAGGTCATTCGCTGGGAGAAGAACGGGTCGGACGACGAGCGGATCTTCCTCCGCGTCGTGCGACACACGAACGTGGCGGACGAGGCCCTTCCGGTGGCGCGGGCCGTGCGGGGCGCGAACTTCGAGCCGATTCTGCGGGCCTTCGACATCGAGGCGCTGAACGACGACTCGACGAGCGTCGTCATCGACGCCACGCCGCTGTTCGAGTCCGACATCCCGATGTTCGGGCTGAGCCAGTCCCGCCGCGAGGCGTACCGGGTGCGCTCGCTGGATTCGAACCGCACCTACGTCGACTGGATCAAGAGCTTCCCCCGCAACGTCGAAGTGCGGCACGTCCTCACCTACAACGCGCAGACGCCTCCGTCGAACGCGAGCACGAACTCGATCTCGATGGAGATGAACCAGTCGATGGTCCTGCTCCCGGACGAACCGATGCAGCCGCGGCTGCACGACGAGCGCGTCGGGTACTTCAACGTGAACCAGGTGGACTACGGCCTGAGCGACCAGAAGGTCGTCACGCGCACCTACATCACGCGCTGGCGGCTGGAGCCGAGCGACACCGCGGCTTTCCGGCGCGGCGAACTCGTCGACCCGGTCAAACCCATCATCTACTACCTCGACCCGGCGACGCCGGAGAAGTGGCGGCCCTACCTGATTCAGGGCATCGAGGACTGGCAGGAGGCGTTCGAGGCGGCGGGGTTCAGCAACGCGATCCAGGGGCGCATGCCGCCCTCCTTCGAGGAGGACCCGGAGTTCAGCCCGGAGGACGTGCGCTATTCCGTGATCCGCTGGCTCCCGTCTCAGGTGCAGAACGCCTCCGGGCCGCACGTCCACGACCCGCGCACGGGCGAGATTCTGGAGAGCGACATCCAGTGGTATCACAACGTCGCCAACCTGCTCCGGAACTGGTATCTGATTCAGACCGGGGCCGTGAATCCGGCGGCGCGCCGCGCCCTCTTCGAAGACGAGGTCATGGGCGAGCTGATTCGCTTCGTCGCCGCGCACGAGGTCGGCCACACGATCGGGCTCCCGCACAATATGAAATCAAGTTCCGGCTTTTCGGTGGACTCGCTGCGGGCGCCGGGATTCGTGTGCCGCAACGGGGTCGCCCCGTCGATCATGGACTATGCGCGCTTCAACTACGTCGCGCAGCCCGAGGACGAGGGCGCGTGTACGGATCCGCGGGTCGGTCCGTACGACCTCTTCTCGGTCAACTGGGGTTACCGGCCGATCCTGGACGAGGACACGGACGGGGAGCGCGCCACGCTCGACGCCTGGATTCGCGAGGTGGAGGACGACCCGGTCTATCATTTCGGCGACGGCACCCCGATCGATCCGACCTCCCAGACGGAGGCGATCGGCTCCGACGCGATGGAGGCGAGCGACCTCGGCATCGAGAACCTGAAGCGGATCCTGCCCAACCTGATCGAGTGGAGCAGCGACGGCCGCGAGGGCGAGAACTACGAGGAGCTGGCGGAACTCTACAACAACCTCATCGGCCAGTGGAGCCGCTACATGGGCCACGTCGCGACCGTGGTCGGCGGGGTGACGCGCACGCGGAAGCGCATCGGGCAGGAGGGCCCGGTGTACGAGTTCGTGGACGAAGCCACGCAGCGGCGCGCCATGGACTTCTTCGCGCGACAGGCCTTCGACCCGCCCACGTGGATGGTCGACGAGGACATCCTCTCGAAGATCGAGAACCCGTCGACCGTGGACCGCTTGCGGGGCATCCAGGTTCGGGTCGTGAACCTGATCCTCGACCCCGGCCGCATGCAGCGGCTGATCGAGGCGGAAGCCCGGAACGGGGACGACCACTACAGCCTCGGCGAGATGTTCGAGGACCTGCGCGCCTCGATCTGGGGAGAGCTGGAAACCGGCGCCTCGATCGGGGTCTACCGGCGGAATCTCCAGCGCGGGCACCTGGAGCGGCTCGAGTACCTGATGACGCAGGAACTCTCGCTCCCGTTCTTCTTCTTCGGCGGCCTCTCCGACTTCTTCACCTCGGTGGACGTGTCCCAGTCGGACATCCGGGCCTTCGTGCGGGGCGAACTCCACGGGCTTCAGGACGCAATCGAACGCGCCCTCCGGCAGCGGCTCGACCGCACGACGGACCTCCACCTGCGCGACGCCCTGGCCAGGATCGACGACATCCTCGACCCCGACTGAGCCGACGGGAGACGGAACGGAAACGAGAAGGGCCGGGGAACTCCCCCGGCCCTTCTTGCATGAGCGGCTGCCGCGCGACGACTTACTTCGTGCCGCCTACGGCGACGCGGTGCGGCTTCGCCTCCGGTGACTTCGGCAGCTCCACTGTGAGCACGCCGGCGTCGAGGTGTGCGTGGACGTCCTCACCCCGGATGGAGGCGGGGAGCGAGAAGCTGCGCGTGAACCGCTCGTTTCGCCGCTCGCGCACGTGGTACGTGCGGCCCTCCTCCTCTTCCTCCTCCGAACGCGCGCCCGAGATCGTGAGCACGCCGCGATCCACGGTCACGTCGATCTCGGCCTCCCTGAATCCGGGCAGTTCGAGTTCGAGGCCGTAACCCTCCTCGGTCTCGTACAGATCCGCGGCCGCCACGGAACGGCTCGATCGATCGAGGTCGAGCAGGCCGTTGAACAGCCGGTCGAAGTCGAAGTCCCCCCGGCGGCGGCTCGGCGCGCGGTGAATGATGGTCGGTAGCATGACGATACCCTCCGTCGAATTGTTGGATCGGTTTTGTGCCTTCGATCCGCAACCGGGTCCCGTAAAGGCGCCCGCGGCGCGGCCACTGGAGGGATGTGCAATCGGCGTGCCAAGAGATCGGTGCGGCGGCGGGCACCCTTATGCCGTAGCTACAGCACACAGGCGCGGAACTGCCGTCCGGACGGGCTTGATCTCGACGCGCCATGCCAAATCGGCAGGCGGCCGCCGGACATTATCGTGGGAGGGTGTCCGTCAGGGCCTCAGCCCGAGGAGCGAGGGCAGCGCTCGCCCGAACCATTGTCCGATCGAGGTCACCGGTACGGAAACGCCCACCGCGGTGGACGCCTGGGGGGCATCCGTGCCCGGCCCAGCGCCGGCGTCGCCTCCCCCGACCCCCGCCGCGGCGGCCGCGAGGGCCGCGGTGCCCGCCACGAGTCCAGCGCCGAGAAGGACGCTCTTCGTCGTCGAGAATTCGCGCACCTCGATGCTCACGAGACCGTCCCGGGCCACGCTCAGGGTGTCGTACTGCACGACATCGCGGAACATGCCAACCGTGTGCCGCGTGCTCGCTTCGAACCGGATCGAATCTCCCACGCTGATGATCTTCCCCTCGATCGCGACCGTCCCGGGAGGCGCATTGGGATTGGCGACCGCGGACTGGAGCGGCACGCGCATTCGCGCCACGGCGCCCACAGGCGGCTCTTCGGCGAGCCTGTAGGAATAGCAGCCCGGAACCGTGAGCAGGACACAGAGAAGGGCGACGAGCCGACGCCGCCGCGCGCGGCCGACCGTCGGAGAATCAGAATGCGACATCGAGGTCTCGCGTCAGAAGCTGGTTGAAGGAGTAGACGAAGTGCCAGGGTTCGCCGGGGAAGATCCCGCCGGATTCGTCGACGAGACCCCGGTCGTCCACGTTCACGATGACGTTAACCGAAAGCGTATCCCCGTCCAGCGACTCCGCCTGGACAAACCACCGCCGGTCGATCGAGATATCCACCGTACGCTGGAAGGGGATCTCGTGAACGACGGTATCGGCCCGGACCACCTGCACCCGCGTCACGCCGAACTCGTTGAGGCCGGCCACGAACTGCGTGGAGTAGATCGCCCGGACCCGCGTGCCCGCCTCGCCCCGCATCGCGAAATGGATGTTCTCGGGCGTCGGGTCATCGAGAATCGCCGAGCAGCCGCCAAGGGTGGCGGCCGCCAGCAGGAGCGGCAGACCCAGGAGGGGAGAGGCGGCCGGGGATGGCCGCCTCTCCCGCGGTCTCAACCTCCGCAACCCAGGCCGTTCAGGTGGCAGTTCGCCCGCAGCTCGATGATCGAGATCGGGAGCATCGTACCCGGCTGCGACAACGCGGCCGAGGAGCCCTGCCACTTGGGATCCGTGAGTCCCCACCGGTACATGTCCGCCAGGCGCAGGCCCTGCAGCAGCACGTTCACCCGGCGCGTGTGCTGGAGCATCTCCATCTCGGAGATCTGGCCGGAGTACGGGGTGACGCCGTCCAGCGCGCGGATGTGATTGATGTGCATGGCGAAGCCGTTGGAATCCCCGCCCGCCAGCGCGTTTTCGGCCAGAATCAGGTGCATCATCCGGGCGGAGGTCAACGTCAGAGGCGGATAGACCCCGCCCTTGTCGAGGTAGCTTCCGCCCTTCCACTGATTCAGCCACTTGATGACCGCCGGGTCGTCAACGCCATCGATGGGATCCTGGAGGGCGATCCCGTTGATGTCGTTCTGGTCGTCCACCGTGGCGATCGAGAGATCGATCTGGTTCTCCTTGCGGTCGTTGACCCACGACGCCATCGAGTTGGTGCGGCTGGCGCTCGAGAACGTCAGGTTGTGCGTCCAGTCCGGCTGGACGCTCGCGAGCACCGCGGCGGCGTCCGCGCCCGCGTCGGCCGAGGACACCAGCCCGCTTCCGGATGGCGACGGGTTGATCGCGTCCCATATCGCGCGGGACTGCCTGGCTCGGGCGCGAAGGGCCCTCGCCCGGGTCGCCATGTCCATGTCTCCCACCTCATTGAAGCCGGAGATGGCCGAGGAGAACCTGTCGATCGCACCGTCCAGCACCGAGGACATGTTGCCCGGTCCGATCGGAGGTCCGCTCTCCGTCTTGTCCGAGAACGCGAAGTCCTCCTGGATCTCTCCGATCACCATGTAGATGATGCCGGAGTACATGTACGCACGAGCCAGGTCGGTCTTGATCGAGTTGGATGGGTTGTTGCCGTGATGCTCCTGCAGGATCTCGATGGCTTCGTCGCTCATCCACCGGGCCTGTCCCATGGCCGGGAACGGGCCATCGATGAACTCGTTCAGCGGATCATCCACGAATCCGAGGTCGAGCGAGAGCCAGGCATCCCTTGAGCCGATCCAGCGCATCTCGTCGGACGCGACCAGGTACGGCTGCCAGGATTGGGACACGGAAGACGCCACGAGCGTGAGCGTTCCGTTCACGACGGCGGACGCGGCCGCCTCCTGGCGAACGTCCTCTTCGACCAGGTCGTTGGGGTTGTTGACGTCCAGCAGGTCGCCGCATCCGAGCGCGAAAACGGCCAGAAGAGGCGTGGCCAGACAGGCCTTGAGATATCGATTCTTCATGGTTTCCCCCGCTTGGATGATCTAGAGAGTGAGCCGGACGGACATCGTGAAGCGCCGCGGGACCGGAATGCCCCACCCTTCCGTCGAATTCAGGAAGTTGCAGTTGAGGCCGCCGTTGCAGCGCCCGAGGACGTTGCCCTCCGGGTCCATGCCCGGGTAATCGCCGAGCATGAAGAGCATCAGGTTGCGCACGCCCATGTTCACCGTCGCAGCCGAGAAGCCCCAGCGCTCGATGACCCCCGCCGGTACGCGATAGCTGAGCGACAGCTCGCGCCAGTGGATCGAATCGGCGTCGTAGATCCCGTTCATGCCGCTCATCGGCGAGAGACCTTCGACCTCGTGGGCCCAGGCGACCGCCGCATCAAGCCGCTCGTCCGCCGAGGAGCCCGGGTTCAGCATCGTGGAGTACAGCTCCGCCGAGCGCGGCGTGTTGCGCCCGATGAAGTTGTTGGCGCGCCGGAACATGCCCGAGAGATCCTGCACCTGGTGGCCGAACTTGTACTCCATGAGCGTCGTCAGCTGGAAGTTGCCCAGGAACGCAAGGTCGAAGCCGAAGGAGCCCGCGTAGTCCGGGGTCGGGTTGCCGAGGTGCGTGTCGAGCAATCCGGTTCCGCAGTTGTGCGACGCCAGCTCGCCGTTGGGGACCCCGAAGTCCTCGTTGCCGATCGCAAGCGGCTTGAAGCTGTTGGGGTTGCGCGGCTGACTGAAGTACGCAAGCGCCTGATCGCGCGTCGGCACGACGCACTGGCCGTCGACCGGATCGAGAATGTTCAGCGGGATCGCCACATCGGCGACCCGGGCACCGAAGAAGGCGCCCGGCGTGAAGCCCTCGACCAGGTAGTTGCGGTAGCGCGGGTAGCTGCCGCCGGTCTTGAGCGGAGGCGCTCCCCCCATGTCGGAGATCTCCTCGGAGAGGAACGCCGTGTTCGCGAAGACGTTGAGCGAGATGTCCCGCGCCTGGATCAGGTTGCCGCGGATCCCGAACTCGATACCGGAGGCGAGCACTTCGCCGATGTTGTCGAGCTGGGTCTGCGTGAATCCGCCCGTGACCGGGAACTGCCGCGCCACCATGGCGTCGGTGACCGTGCGATCCCACCAGGTCGCCTCGACCGACCACCGGTCGTTGAAGAGACCCAGGTCGATCCCGAACTCCAGCTCCGTGGACACCTCGGGCTTCAACTGTTCGTTGCCGAGATTCGACGGCTGGACGCCGGGACCCACCTCGGTGCCCAGCGACGAGAACGTCGTGAACTTGTCGAAGGCGCCCGGCTGCAACCCCGACGTACCGTAGGCACCCTTGATCCGCATCGACGAGAAGACCTCGCTGTCCCACTGTTCGCTCGGGACGATGGCGAAGTTGGCCTTCGGGTAGAAGGCGGTGTTGAAGGCCTCACCGAACGCCGAGTTGGCATCCCAGCGCGCCCCCACCGTGAGGAAGAGCCAGTTGTCGTATCCGATCTGGTCCTGCACGTAGCCGCCGAGCTGCGTCACCCGCAGCCAGTTCTCGAACGAGGACTCGGAACCCAGCGCCGAAAGCGTCTCCAGGCCGGGGCCGGGGAAGTCGCGTCCGCTACCGCCTGCCGACTGCGCCTGGCGCAGGAATCCCTGGCCGCCGAAGAGCAGCGTGTTCTCGATCCGGTCGGTGCTGAAGACGTAGGAGCCCTTGATGTCGGCCGTGATTTCCCGGCTGCGATTCTCGTTGACGTTCCGGTTCCCCTCGGGGGTCGCGCCCGAGAAGCCGTCCACGTTCCACCGATAGGGCCGGAAGCTCACCGCGTCGTCGGACGTGAAGTCGATGCCGAAGGTTCCGTTGAGGTTGAACGCTTCGGTCGGCGAGAAGTCGATGTTCGCGGATCCCGCGAAGTGCTGCGAGTTCACGAAGTTCAGCTGGTAGGCGTTCTCGCGCAGCGTGGCGAACGCCGGCTGGCCGTAATAGTTGACGGCCCCGAGCTCCGGGTCGTTGTTGGCGAGCCGAAGCTGCGACATGAGCGCCGATGAGAACACGCCGTAGATGTTGTTCGAGTTGTCGGGCGTGTGGTGCTCCATGTCCGAATAGAGCGTCGTCACGCCGATGCGCAGGTCGCTGCTCGGGATCAGCGTGAAGTTGGTGTGGATCGATGCGCGGCGGTTGGTGTCGTTCTCGGGGTCCAGCCCCTCCACCGGATCGAAGTTCTGCGCCGCGTCGTACGGGCCGTCCTCGGTGGCGAGGCGCCCGGAGGCGAAGTACTGGAAGACGCTCGTTCCACCCTGGAGGGATCCGGAGTACGTCTGGCCAAATCCGGTGGTGAGCAGATCGGGAATCAGGTCGCGCTCGACCGGGGTCCAGGGCGACACGGACTCTCCCCAGCGGTTCGACATCAGGCTGACGGCATCCGCCAGCCGCTGCGCGTCGCCGTCTCCCGTGCATCCGGGACTCGAGCAGGCCCGGCCGGCGAAGTCCGCGAGCGGCAGAATGCGGTTCGTCGGCACGGAGATCCCGGTCAGGTCGGCCCGCAGCGTGAAGCGCGGCGTTCCGATGTTGCCCCGCTTCGTGAAGATCTGGATCACGCCGTTCGAGGCCTCCGTCCCGTAAAGCGTCGCGGCCGCGGCGCCCTTCAGGATCTCGACGCGCTCGATGGATTCGGGCGGGATGTCGTCGAGGCGGGAGGGGTTCCCCTGCCCGTTGAAGTTCTGCACGGCGGAGCGGTCCACGCGGATTCCGTCAACGTAGACGATCGGTTCGTTCAGCTGCGACAACGACGCCGACCCGCGGATGCGGATTCGGGCGCCCTCGCCGGTGTAGCCCGAAGAGGGCAGCGCCACGACGCCGGGTTCGCGGCCCGCGATGAACTGGCTGAAGTCGGAGATCGGCGCGTTCTCGAGTTCCGCCGCATCCAGCGTCGCGATCGTGTGGCCGAGCCTGCGTTTCTCCGTCGCGACGCCGGTCCCCGTCACGACGATCTCGTCCATCTGGACCGCGGTGACGATGAGGGCGAAGTCGACCGTCTCGGTCTCGCCGGCGGCGACGGTCACGGTCTCGGAAGCCTGGCGATAGCCGACCAGGCGAACCGTAAGCGTCTGCTCGCCGGCGGGTACGTTGAGCAGTACGAAGTCTCCGCTGGCGTTCGTAAACGTCCCGATGCCGGTGCCTTCAATGAACACCTGCACGGACGACAGCGGTCGGAGGGAGCCCTCTTCCGTCACCTGGCCCGCGATGCTGCCCGCACCCTGGCCACTCAGGCCCGGTGCGAGGCAGGCGAGCGCGAAGACGGCGGCTCCCCATGCTCCGATAGTGCGACAAGCGATGCCTTTCATGCGGCACTCCTTGGGCTGGAGGGTCGGAAACGACCGAACGGTCCGCTTCCGGTTCCTTCAACTCGTTCCACGGTCCAACATAACTTAAACGTTCCACGATTTATACATCCGCACAGAATCGTCGTAAAGGGGACCCCGGAAAAGCGGCGGCGCTCGGACCGCTAGAAGCGGACGCGGATCCCGAGTTGAGCCCGCCGCGTGTCGCCGAGGCCGCTCCGGATGGTGCCGTCGAAGTTGAACAGGAGACCGGTCTGCGCGGTGTCGAGGAAGTTGTCGGCGCCCGTCAGATTGAAGACCTCCAGAATCGGCTCGACCGTGCGCCCGCCCCCGACATCGAAGGCCTTCGAGAGTCGCAGATCCCATGTGAAGAAGTCGTTCTCGCGCCGGAGCGTGTTGCGCCTGAGAACGGAGCCATCGGCGCACACGCGGTCCCCCGGGGCTCCCGCGCGCTGACCCGCGGGGGCCGCGAGAGGATTCGCCGCGGTCGGGCCGCAACTCTCCGACATCGGCGATGCGGAGAGGTATCTGAAGACGTGGTTGAGGACGATCCCGCGCCCGAGATCGAAAAGCGCGAAACCGGTCAGCTGGTGCCGCCGGTCCCGGATCGACCAGTTGTACTCGGGCTCGAAATCGGTTGCGGTCGCATAGAAGAAGTTAAACGGGTCCCGTTCGTTATCGTCGTCCGACCTGTCGAAGCCCAGCGTGTAGTTCGCGTCGAAACTCAGCCTTCCGTCGAGCGCGGCCTCCCCGCGCAGTCCGAGCGTGATCGCGTTGTAGCGGGAGCGGGCGCTGCTCTCCGTCACGGTGACCGTCCCCAGCGCGCTGGCCCCCTCGGCGAAGGGCGCGCCGAGTTCCGCCGCATTCCGGTCCACAAAGCGGAACAGGTTGTCCGTGCGGGCGTGCTGCAGCGAAAGCGTCACCGCCGCGTTCTCGCTCAGCGCCTGCTCCACGGCGACGTTGAAGGACCAGGTCAGCGGCAGTTCGAGGTTGCGGTCCGCGATATTCACACCCGGCTGGAAGGGCGGCGTACCCGGCGGTGGCGGCGTCAGGAACTCCCCGATCTGCGGCGGCGGCGGAAGGAAGGTCGCGTCGCTGGCCGCGAACTGCGTGCCCTGGAAGGCGCCGTTCGTCGTCCGGTGCTGCGCGAACACCAGCATCGGGATGCGCGAGAAGTAGGACCCGGCGTTCAGGCGGACGAGGGTGCGCCCATCGTCCCGTGGATCCCAGGCGAGCCCGAAGCGCGGCTGGAAGTTGTCGAGGTCGTCCGGAATCGTCCCGTCCGACGGGAAGCCCGAGGTCCCGATCCATGGTCCGTAGAAGGTGTCCCCGGGCTCGATGAACATCCCCGGGTGCCACGACCCTTCCCAGCGCACGCCCAGGTTCAGGGTGAGGTTGTCGCGCGGGCGCCATGTGTCCTGGATGAAGAGCCCGAGTTCGTGCATCGAGAAGTCCTGCAGACCCAGCTGGTCGGCCGGGGTGTTCCCCAGCGTGAGGGCCTGCAGGTAGAGGAGCACGGGGCCGGTGATCGCGGTTCCCGGCGGACAGACGCCTTCCGCGCTGTCGGAACCGTCGGAGCAGGTGACGTACCGGTTCCCCTGCGTGACGAAGTTCATGAATCCGTCGACGGAGGAGAACTTGTAGAGCCCGTTCGCGAAGCCGATGAACTGCTGGCCGACCCCCGTCCGGTTGTACTCGACGCCGACCTTTAGCAGGTGGTCCCCCGCGAGGAAGGAGAGGTTGTCGACGAGCTGGACGCGGGTGTCGTAGCCCGGGTCGATGGGGAGGAAGAAGGGCATCCCGATGCGGAACCCGTCCGCGAAGTCCATCGCGATGTCCGGGAAGGGGCGGCCGCCGATCGCGGAGAAAGCCGGCTGCGGCGGCGGGGCGGAGCCCGGGAGCAGGGGTCCGTCGTAGCCCCGGGGCCGGTCCTCGCGCGCGTACTGGAAGCGGAACTCGTTGGAGACGGTGTTGGAGAGCTGCGATCTGAGGCTCGCGTTGATCGCGTGGGAGAAGTCCTCCTCCAGGCCGTTGGCGCTGAGCCCCCAGGAATCCACGTCGAATGTCCCGTTCACCTGCTGGGACCAGGTATAGTTGTACTTGAAGGACGCCTGGTGGCGGTCGCTGAGGTTGAAATCGAGCTTCGCGACGAGCGCGCGGTTGTCGTCGGTGCGGTGGATCGGGCCGAACTCTTCATCGAACAGACCGGGCCACTGTGCGTGAAGGAAGCTCTCCAGCTTATCGAGTTCGGACCGGTTCACGACGTTGCGCGTGAACTGCTTCGTCTCGTTCGCTTCCTGCTGGTCGTAGGCGACGAAGAAAAACGCCTTGTCTCGCACGATCGGGCCGCCGAAGGTGAAGCCGAACTGGCCGCGTCCGAACTCGGGCTTTCCGCCCCCGCGCTCGCTCGGGTAGGCCGTGGAGATCGCGTCCCACTGGCCGAAATAGTGCGCGGAGCCCGTGAACTCGTTCGTGCCCGACTTCGTGACGACGTTCACGAAGCCTCCCGCGGAGCGCCCGAACTCCGCGGACGCCCCCTGGTTCACGACGACGATTTCTTCGATCGCGTCCTGGTTGAAGGTGAAGGCGGGTCGCTGGCCGCCCCGCTGCTCGCCGAAGAAGGGGTTGTTGAAGTCCGCTCCGTCCACGGAAACGTTGTTGAAGATCCCCCGCTGTCCTCCGATGTTGAGGACCTCGCCGTCCGGACCCTGCGAGACGGAGACGCCCGGCGTGAGGAGCGTGTAGTCGAGGAAGTTGCGACCGTTGTTGGGCAGGTTGTCGACGACCTCCTCGGCGAGCCGGTGGGAACTCGACGAGTCCTCGGTGTCGACGAGCGGCGTCCGGTCCGCGGTCACGGTGAGCTCGGCCACGGCGACGGGCCTGAATTCGAGTACGAGGTCGACGACCTCTCCCACCCGGAGTACGAGCCCCTCGGTACGCTCGTCGCCGAACTGGCCCACGGCCCGGGCGGTAACATCATAGACCCCCAGCGGCAGGAGCGTCCGCACGAACGCCCCGTTGGAGCCCGTCACGACGGTCGTCGCGAAGCCGGTCGCGCGGTGCTCGATGATCACGGCGGCGCCGGCGACGGGCGCTCCCACGGGATCGCGGACAACCCCGCGGATGACGCCGGTGGTCGCCTGGGCCTGCGCGGCCGCGTCCGCCGCGGCGGCACAGCACAGCGTGATCACGGCGAACAGAAGGGTGGACCCGCGTCGGGAGACCGGAACCCGGCATGGCCGCATGGACGACTCCTTGCTTCCTCGGTGGTGGAACTGCGCGTAGGGACTCGGGGATTCTGAAGATGGGCCCGGCAGGATTCGAACCTGCGACCTTGGGATTATGAGTCCCCTGCTCTAACCAGCTGAGCTACGGGCCCGGACGGAGCGTGAAACGTACGCGCCGCGACGCTTCGGACCAACGTCCCGGCGGCCGCCACGGGATGGCCGCGCCTCCGCGGCGCGATCACGGTGCGACCTCGACCCCGACCTCGGGACCGTCCCGCTCGATGACCTCTCCGATCACGGCGGAGGCGTAGCCCGCAGCGGCGAGCGCGGACGATGCGGATGACGCCTCGCCCGCGGGGACGGCCGCCAGCAGCCCACCCGATGTCTGCGGGTCGAGAAGGAGGGTCCGCAGGTCTTCGGCGACCGCGTCATCCCACCGCACCTGCGACGCGTAGGCGTCCCGGTTCCGTGTCGTGCCGCCCGGGACGCATCCCTCCCCTGCGAGGCGCAGCGCTCCGGGGAGGAGTTGCGGCGCCGAGGCCTGGATCCGGGCGCTCGCGTCCGAGGCGCCGCACATCTCGAGCAGGTGGCCGAGGAGCCCGAAGCCGGTGACGTCGGTGGCCGCGTGAACGTCGAAGCCGGAGAGGACGGCCGCCGCCTCCCGGTTGAGCTGCCGCATGGAATCGACGGCGACGCGGAGATCGGCGGGGTCCGTCACGCCGCGCTTGAGCCCCGTCGTGACGACACCCGTTCCGAGCGCCTTGCCGAGCACGAGCGCATCCCCCGGCCGCGCACCGCCCTTCCTCCACAGGCGATCGGGATCACCGAGTCCGATGGCCACCAGTCCGAACTTCGGCTCCGCGTCGTCGATCGAGTGTCCCCCCGCCACGGCGATCCCCGCCTCGCGGCACACTTCCCCCGCGCCGCGGAGGATCGCGCCCACGATCTCGTCCGAGAGCGTTCCGGCCGGAACCGCGAGGATGTTGAGCGCGAAGATGGGGCGGGCCCGCATGGCGTACAGGTCGCCGAGCGCGTTCGCGGCCGCGATGGCGCCGAAGTCCGCCGGATCGTCCACGAGCGGAGTGAAGAAATCGAGGCTCGCGACGATGGCTTCCCCGTCGTCGAGCAGATACACCGCGGCGTCGTCCGGACCCTCGAGTCCCACGAGGAGCCGGTCATCGGGAACGAGCGGAACGTGCTGCAGGATGCGGCCCAGATCCTCCGGGCCGAGCTTGCACGCTCAGCCGGCTCCGTGAGAGTACTGGGTCAGGCGGGCCGCTTCGGCCGAGGGCGAGTTCATGGCGACCGAAGCTATGGCGACGCGAGGCGTCTCGCAGGGATTCCTACCAGTTCCGCTCCACGACGGGATCCTGGAAACGGTTGCGGCCCATCACGCGGTCGCGAATCGCCGCTTCCGCGTCCCCCGCCTGCTCGAGAAGCGCCGCCGCCTGTTCGGGCGAGAGCATCTCCATCTCGCCGGAGCCCGCGGCCGCGGCGGCACCGGCGCCGGCCCCCTGCGGAGACTGTCCCTGCCCGCCCTGCTGCTCATCGCCGCCGCTCTCCCCCTCCTCCTCGAGCCAGCGCTCCACGAGTTCGAGGTTCCAGCGCGCGTCTTCATCGTCCACGCGGCGGCGGAGGACCTCGCGGAAGGCTTCGCGCGCCGCCTGGAGGGCGTTCCGGCGCGCCGAGGGGTCGCTCTGGGCGAAACGGCCGTCGAGGGCCGTGCTGAGTCCGAGGTTGTAGAAGGCGCTCTCGCGCACCTCGTCCCGCTCGCTGCCGATCGAGAGTTCAAGGGGGGCCTGCGCCTCCGCGACCTGTCCGTCATGGAGGAGAGCCGTCCCATAGTTGTAGTGGTCGATCGGGCGGTCTGAGGAAGCGGCTCGCTCCCGGTAGCGTGCGACGGCCTCGGATTCGGACGCCTGCGGTTCGCCGGCGCCGGCCTGGCCGGCCGCCTGACCCGGCGCGGCCTGCGGCCCGCCCCCGGCAAACGCCGCGAGCGAGGCGGCCGCCGCCGCGAGCCCGAAGATCGCAACCCTCCGCGTCGATTCAACCACGTGGCAACAGGAACCCTTCTCCCCAGAGGCTGACGAAGGCGAGCAGAAGCAACGCCGCTACGGCCGCGTCGTCGGTCGACGTCAGGGGTTCCCGGCCGCCCTGCGCCAGTTCCCGCTCGATCGCGTCGATCCCGTCCGCGCCGTCAACATAGCGGCCGCCGGTGCCGAGAGACATCTGCCTCAGCGACGCGGCGTCCAGCCGCGTGATGACGGGGCTCCCGTCCGGCCCCTGGAGCACCGAGGCGCCGCCCCGCCGTCGCGCGGCCATCGTCGGGTCCAGCGAAGCCTCCCGCGTCAGGGGAATCTGCCCTCCGAGTTCGGTTCCGATCCCCACGGCATGGATGACGACCCCCGCGTCCCGGGCCCGCCCGATCGCCTCACCCAAGGGCGCGCCAGCGGTTTCCTCGCCATCGGAGAAGACCACGATCGACTTGCGCGCGCCCTCCTCTCCGCCGGCGAGCAGATCGATCGCCTGCGTGAGGCCGGAGGCGAGCGAGGACCCGCCGAGCCCCACCGCCGCGGGTCGCACGCCCTCCGCCAGCATCTCGATCGCGCTCATATCCGTCGTCAGCGGTGAGAGCACGTACGCGCGGCCCGCGAAGTAGACGACGCCCATCCGACCCTCCGTGCGCGTCGCGAGGTGGGCGGCCAGTTGCCGCTGCACCTCAAGCCGGCTCGGCTCGACATCGCCCGCCAGCATCGAATTCGACGCGTCGAGCACCAGGATCGTTTCCGCTCCCCCTTCGTCGAGACGCCGGGCCTCCGCCCCGCCGGAACCGGAGGCGAGCGCGAGTGCGACGACGCCCGCTCCGAGCAGGGCCAGCCGAAGGGGGGGAAGGGCGTGGGCCGGCAGCCGCACGTAGCGCTCGAGCAGCGACGTTTCGGCGAGTTTCTCGCGGTCGGCGCTCGACCGCCGCGAGGCGAGCAGCCTGAGTCCGATGGCCAGCGCTCCGAGCAGGAGGGCGACGGGGAGCGGGGCCACGGTCAGGCCCAGACCCGGCGGGAGCGTGTCGCCGCCAGGAGGAGTTCGAGCATGACGAGCGCGAGTGCCGCGATGAGAAGTTCCCGGCGCATCCCGACCCTCTCCTCCGTCCGCACTTCCTTGATCGGGGTGGTCTCGAGTTCGTTGATCCGTTCGTAGATCCGCGTCAGTCCCTCGGGATCGGTCGCGCGGAAGTAGATGCCTCCCGTGCGGGTCGCCATGCGATCGAGGAGTTCGTCGTTCACGTGGACGCGGATATTCGCGTACTGGTATCCGAAGGCGGTTCGGGCCACGGGCACGGGGGCGACCCCGTCGCGGCCGACGCCGATCGTGTAGACGCGGATGCCGAGGGAGGCGGCCGCGGCCGTCGCCTCTTCCGGCGAAATGCCGCCGCTGTTGTTGTCTCCGTCGGTGAGCAGGACGACGATGCGCGATTCCGGCTCCAGGTCGCGGAGCCGGTTCGCCGCCGTGGCGAGCGCGACGCCGATGGCCGTCCCGTCCCGGAGCTGTCCCGCCTCAAGCCTCTCCACCGCGCTCTCCACGACCGCGTGATCCAGCGTCCCCGGGACCATCGTGAGAGCCTCTCCGGCGAAGGAGACGAGACCGATCCAGTCCGACTCCCTTCCCTCCACGAAGCGGATGACCTCCCGCTTCGCGACTTCGATGCGGTTGTCGGGACGGAAATCCTCCGCCAGCATCGAGCTTGAGATATCGACGGCCAGCATGATCGCGACGCCCTCGCGCTCCGATTCCACGCGCTCCCATACCCGCACGGGGTTGACGAGCGTGATGATGACGAGAGCGAGGGCGAGCGAGCGAAGGGCGGCCGGGAGCCACCACCAGAACCGTCCCCGACCCCGGGACACGGTGAGACGGGCGATGTCCGGATACGGGAGACGGATCCTGCCCGAGCTCATCAGGGCCCACCCCAGCGGCAGCAGCGCCAGCAGGAGGAGGAACGGCCAACCGGGGAGCGCAAATTCGCTCATGCGCCGCCTCCGTTCCCGCTCGGGCCGGCTTCGGCTTCAGCGGCGTCCGGCTCGCCGGACCCATCCGCCGGAGGCGAATCCGCCATGTCCGCCCGCACGAACGCCTCGCCGACGTCCAGGTCGCCGAGCGGGCCTTCCCACTCCGTCCGCATGCGCGCGAAACGGGCCAGAATCGAGTGGCGGAGAGCCGTGAGGAGCCCGGAATCGGAACCGCCGAGTCCGAGGAGTTCCTTCGAGGGCGCCCAGCCGCGCGTCACATCCGCATAACGTCTAAGCGTGTCCTCGTAGCCATCGTAGAATCGGTCGCCGCTCATCTCCTGCCCGACCCACCCCTCGCGAAGGCGCGCGAGTTCGCGAAGCGCGAGGTCGCCGGGGCCGAGGGGGACTTCGGCGGCGGTCGCCGCGTCCCGGCGGCCCCAGGTCCACCAGGCGAGCCCGGCGAGCGCCGCAGCCAGCGGGAGCAGCCACCAGGGCAGCGCCCGCAGACTCAGCAGGGGCCGGGCATCCCTCAACTCGAGCGGATCCTCCGCGGCCGGAAGCACGCTCACGACGGGGACCGGCGGGGGCTGCAGCCGACGGGTCACGCCGCCCGCGGACGCGAGTTCCACCTCCACCGGCGGGATGACGAGCGTATCCGCGCGCCACGCACGCATCGGGTACTCCGCTTCCCAGCGCCGACCGTCCTCGACGGACCGGATCTGCACCGGTCCGGTCTGCTCGATCGACTCCGGCCCGTCGATGAGCGCGGGGAAACGGACCTCTCCGGATCTCTCCTGCCCGACGATGAGGCGGACCGTGAACTCCTCGCCGACCCGGACGGACGGCGGGAGCACCGTCGCATCGAGGTCGACCGCCGACTGCGCGGCCAGACCCGGGGCGAGTCCCAGCCCCAGGCCCAGGGCCATCCGGACCGTCCGCCGGGATCGCCTCACCGGAGCCTCCGCCGGCCGCGGGCCGCGAAAAAGCCGGAGAGCCGGGACTCGTACGGGGTGTCGGTGCGCAGCCGCATGAGGTCGACATGGCAGCGCGCGCACAGCCGTTCCAGCGCCCGAGCTCCCGTGGTCGCGTGCTCCGCGAGCCGCTGCCGAAGCGCCGCGTCCCCGAGGTCGACCACGGCACGATCCCCCGTTTCCGGGTCCACGACTTCCACCCAGCCCGATGCGGGGATCGTCGTTTCCGCGGGGTCATCGATCGCGAGCGCGATGACGTCGTGGCGGCCCGAGAGCCCCAGCAGCGGTCGGGCCAGGTTCCCGGCGCCCACGAAATCCGAGATCACGAACACGAGCGAGCGGACGGTCAGCATGCGCGCCGCGGTGACGAGCGCGAGGTCGAGGTCCGTCCCCTTCCCCTCCGGCCGGACGGAAACCAGTTCATGCAGGAGGCGGAGGTTGCGGTTGCGGCCCCGTGCCGGCCGCGCGTAGCACTCGATCCGGTCGCTGAAGAGAAGCATGCCCACCGGATCTCCCGCCCGCATCGCCGCGAGGGCGAGGGTGCTCGCCACCTCCGCGACGAGATCGCGCTTCAGGGCCTTCCGCGTGCCGAACTCGTTCGAGGCGGAGACATCGACGACGAGGAGAACGGCAAGTTCCCGTTCCTCCACGAAACGCTTCACGTATGGGCGGCGCATGCGGGCGGTCACCTTCCAGTCGATCGCCTGGAACGGGTCGCCCGGCTGATACTCGCGGACTTCCGAGAACTCGATGCCGTGCCCGCGGAAGAGCGACGGGTAAGGTCCGAGAGCCGGGTTGTCCATGAACCGCCGGCTCTTCAACTCCAGCCGCCGAACCTCTTTCGACGCGGCGCCGGAGTCGGCCGTCGGCGCCGGCCGTCGCGGGCGCCACAGGAAGTCGGGCAGCCTCACGGCAACGGCACGGTCTCCAGGAGATGGTCGAGGATGTGATCGGCATCAATCTGTTCGGCCTGCGCCTGGAAGGTCAGGACGAGCCGATGCCGAAGGACATCGCGGGCGATCGCCTTCACGTCCTCCGGAACCACGAAGGCTCGACCCTCGATGAAGGCATGCGCGCGGGCGGCTCTCGCGAGGAAGATCGTGGCGCGCGGCGAAGCCCCGAATTCGATCCAGTCCACGAATTGCGCGAGGCCGTGGGCCGCGGGCTCACGCGTCGCGAGCACGAGCTGGAGGATGTAGTCCTCGAGCCGGCGGTCCACGTAGATCGCCGGGAGCATGGCGCGCGCGGCGAGGATGCGGTCCGGCTCCACGACGGCCTCGACGGGCGGCGGATCCTCTCCCGCCATGAGCCGCATGATGGACCTCTCCTCCTCGGGCGACGGGTAACCGACCCGGGTCTTGAACATGAACCGGTCCACCTGCGCCTCGGGAAGCGGGTACGTCCCCTCGTGCTCGATGGGGTTCTGCGTGGCCATGACGAGGAACGGCACGGGGAGCGGATGCGTTTCTTCGCCGATCGTCACCTGCCGTTCCTGCATCGCCTCCAGAAGGGCGGACTGGACCTTGGCGGGCGCGCGGTTGATCTCGTCGGCGAGGACGATGTTCGCGAAGATCGGCCCCCGTTTCGGAGTGAAGGTGCCCGTCTTCTCCTCCCACACGAGCGTTCCCACGACGTCGGCGGGCAGCAGATCCGGCGTGAACTGGATGCGACGGAACGTGGTGTGGATCGCCTCGGCGAGGGTGCTGACGGTCAGCGTCTTCGCGAGCCCGGGCACACCCTCGAGCAGAATATGGCCGCCCGTGAGGAGACTGATGAGAACGCGGTCGAGGAGGGCGTGCTGTCCGACGATCCGTTTGGCCAGTTCGTTTCGAACTTCGGCCACGAAGGTCCCCGCCTCCCGGATCGCGGCCTGCTGGGTCTCGAGATCCTCTCCCGAGATCCGTTGGGCCGTCCCGGCTTCTCCGTTCATGCGCCTTCTCGCTGTCGCGGTGATGGTCAGTCTGCCAGCCGCCCGATGTTCACTCCAGAACCGCCCCGGAGCAAGCGGGGCCCGCCGCACGCTTGAGCGCCGCCCGCTCCTTCGGAGACAACTCACGGGTCGCTCCCGCTGCCAGAGCGCCCAGTCGAATCGGACCGAACGAGGTCCTGCACAACCTCAGCAGCGTGACGCCGAGCGAGGCGAGCATGCGTCGAATCTCCCGGTTTCTTCCTTCCGCCAGGACGATCTCGACGGTGGGCGACGACGTATGCGGTGGCGTGATCCAGCGTGCGCGGCGGGCTCGTGCGGGTCCGTCTTCGAGCGCCACGCCGGCCCGCAGCCGCTCCGGAAGCTCGGCCGTCACGGGCCCGCGCAGTCTCGCGTGGTAGACCCGCTCGATTCCGGTCCGGGGGTGGAGGAGCCGATGTACGACGTCCCCTTCATTCGACAGGAGGAGGAGACCCTCGCTCATGAAATCCAGCCGGCCGACGTGAGGCAGGTGGCGGACCTCGGCGGCGAGCAGATCGTAGATGATCGGACGCCCGCGGGGATCATGCCGCGTGCACGTGTACCCCGGCGGCTTGTTGAGCGCCAGCCAGAGTACCGGCTTCAGGCGGACGCGGCGGCGGTCCAGTTCGACGTGTGCGGAATCCGGATCCACCGTGGTCCCGAGCTTCGTCACGACTTCGCCGTTCACGCGGACGCGGCCGCTGACGATGAGATCTTCGCTCCCGCGGCGGGAAGCCACCCCTGCCCTGGCAAGATACTTCTGCAGTCGCATGAGCCGTCGGCACCCGGTGTGGCTAGCTCTCGCCAGGTTCTTCCGGCGGCGGCGCGCCATCGGTGAACGCCTCCGAGTCGGTGCGCACGAGCGCCACGGACAGCTCCTCCGGCGCCGGGAGATCATCCAGCGACTGCAGGGCGAAGTGATCCAGAAAACGGGCTGTCGTCCCGTAGAGGAGCGGCCGCCCGAGCCCCTCCCCCCGCCCCGTGACCTCGATCAGCTCCCAGTCCTGGAGAGTGCGCAGCACCGAAGTGGACGCCACGCCCCGGATCTCCTCGACCTCGATCCGGCCGATGGGCTGCCGGTACGCGATGATCGCGAGCGTCTCGAGCGCAGCCCGGGAAAGCGTCGGAGGCCGGGGCACCGACTCGAACCGCTCGAGGTACGGCACGAATTCCGGACGCGTAAGGATCTGGAATCCGTCCCCCAGCTGATAGACCTGGAAGGCCCGTCCGTCCGTGTCGTAGTGCTCGCGCAGCGCGGCGAGCGCCTCACGGACGCGCCGGACGTCGAGCGCGTCGTCCGCCCGGGCGAGTTCGCGCGCGGTGAGCGGCGTCTGACTGGCGAACAGTGCGGCTTCCACGATCTGCTCGGGACTCACGCCGTCCCCTCTCCCCCGTTATCCCGCGAGCGGGGTCCGAAGAGCCAGATCGCACCGAATCGCTTCACCTGCTCCAGCCTCAGGAGCTGCTGTCTGGCGAGTTCCAGACAGGCGAGCAGCGCCGCGACGACGTGCTGCCGCTCCTGCCACGAATCGAACAGCCGATTGAACGGCACCCGGCGGCTCTCGCCCAGTAGACGTCGGATGACGACGATCTTGTCCTCGACCGGGACGATGCGTATGGGGGCGACATGCGTCGTGATGGGATCCGGTCCCCGGATATCGCCGAGCACCGCAAGGAAGTCGTCGGGCGTCGTCGCGAGTTCGAGGTCCTCGGCCTCGCGCGGAGGCCGCGGAGGCAGGAAGCCCTTCGACATGTGTCGCCGCCGCTCCAGTTCGGCTGCGCCCAGCGTCCGCGCAATCTCCTGAAACAGCTCATACTCCAGGAGACGCCGCACGAGTTCGGCCCGGGGATCATCTTCCCATTCCGTGTCGCTGCGCCCCGGCAGCAGGAGTTGCGCCTTGATGTGGACCAGGGTCGCGGCGAGCTCCAGAAACTCCCCGGCGCGATCGAGCTCCAGGCGGTCGAGGCCCTCGGTGAGGGCTTCCTGGAACTGCCGGGTTATGGTGGAGATCGGGATATCGAAGATGTCGATGTCCTGCGAACGGATGAGGTGCAGGAGAAGATCGAGGGGACCCTGAAACCGGTCGAGCTCCACGACGAACGGCTGCGCCGCCCGCTGGCTTGGAAGTCGGTTGGGAACCGCCGTCAAGGAACCTCCCTGCACGCTCGGGCCGGCGGAAACCGAGGATCGCCGACCGATCCGTGCCCAATGTAGCACGGGCATACCCGCGGCGCGTACCCCCGACACCCGCGTTCCGCCGGACATTCCGAGTTGGAGGTATCGGGCAAGTCTCGTATGTTCCCGCGTTGATTTTTGGACGGATCGGAGCGGCCGCCTGCAACCCGCCGCGCCGACCCGCCGCAGAGGGAAGAAAAAAGAAGGAATCGAATGCCGAATAACGAGAGTCAGAAGAAACGGCTGCGCCAGTCGCGCGCGCGGAGACTCCGGAACCGCCAGGTGCGGTCCGAGATCCGGACGAGGACCAAGCACCTCCTCGCCACGAAATCGCCGGACGAGGCAACGCCGGCGCTGTCCGAACTGTACCGCATTCTCGACAGAGCGACCCGGCGAAACGTCATCAAGGCGAACACCGCGGCCCGCCAGAAGGCGCGAGCGGCGCGGCACGTCAACAGCCTGGGGTAGCGTCCCGCCCCGCCCGGCAGCGGGGTCTTGCCACCGCCTGCCAGGCCGCCCAGGCCGGCGCGGGCTAGTCGCGGTAGCGGGTCTCGCCGCCGACGATCGTGCACTTCACGCGGCCCGTCACCTCCCAACCGCCGAACGGCGTGTTCCGGCTCTTCGAGCGGAAGCTCGCGGGGTCGACCGTCCACTCCTCCTCCGGATCGAAGAGGACGAGATCCGCTCGACTTCCGGGGCGCAGCGTGCCGCCCTCGATCCCCATCAACCGGGCCGGCGCCGTGGACATCCGCTCGACGAGCTCGAAGAGCGGGAGATCTCCCGGCTTCACGAGTTCGCCGATGCACACGGCGAGCGCGGTCTCGAGACCGACGATGCCGAACGGCGCATCGTCGAACTCGCGTTCCTTTTCCTCGTAGTGGTGCGGCGCGTGGTCCGTGGCCACGCACTCCAGCACGCCGTCGATGAGCCCCTGCCGGACCGCCCGGCGGTCGGCCGCGGACCGGAGCGGCGGGTTCATCTTCGCCTCCGTGCGGTAGCCGCGTACCGCCTCTTCGGTCAGCGCCATGTGGTGCGGTGAAGCCTCGCCGCTCACCCGCACGCCGCGCTCGCGCGCGAGGCGGATGAGTTCGACCGCTTCACGGGTCGAGACGTGCTGAACGTGTACGTGCCCGCCCGTGAGTTCGGCGAGATAGATGTCCCGCGCGACGACCGTGGCCTCCGAGGCGTTCGGGATCCCGCGCAGGCCGAGCGCGGTGGCCACGGCGCCTTCGTTCATCACCCCTCCGGCCGAGAGCGCCATGTCCTCCGCGTGCTGAAGGACGGGGATCCCGAAGGACTGGGTGTACTCGAGCAGGCGCCGCATGAGCGCCGGATCGTGGATCGGGTGTCCGTCGTCGGTGACCGCGACCGCGCCCGCCTCGACCAGGCCGCCGATTTCGGTCATCTGTTCGCCGGCGAGGCCGAGCGAGGCGGCGGCCACGGGACTCACGCGCGCCCCGCCCTCCCCCTTCCGCGCCCAGCGCCGCGCCTCTTCCCGCACGAAGCCGACCGCGGCGGGGTCGTCGAGCGGCGGATCCGTGTTCGGCATCGCCCAGATCGTCGTGAAGCCGCCCGCCGCCGCGGACTGCGCGCCCGTGCGGATCGTCTCCTTGTGCTCCGCGCCCGGTTCCCTCAGGTGGACGTGCACGTCGATCAGCCCAGGCGCGACGACGAGTCCCTCCGCCTCGATCCGGGGGATGCCCTCCGGCCCCGCCACGCCCTGCTCGACCGCTTCGACCCGTCCATCCCGCACGAGGACGTCCCGCACCTCGTCCAGCCCCGAGGAGGGATCGATCACCCGGCCGCCGGTGAGAAGGAACGATCCGCTCACGGTGCCGCCGCCTTGGCGTCTTCGGCCAGCTCCGGGCGTCCGCCCGCGAGCAGATAGAGGACGGCCATCCGCACGGCGACCCCGTTCGTCACCTGCGGAAGGATCACCGAGCGCGGACCGTCCGCCACATCGGAGTCGATCTCGACGCCCCGATTCATGGGCCCGGGGTGGAGGACGATCATCTCGTCGCCGGCGCGACCGAGGCGCTCGGAACTGACGCCGAACACCCGGTTGTACTCGCGCAGCGACGGGACGTAGCCGCCCTCCATCCGCTCCAGCTGAAGCCGCAGCACGTAGAGGACGTCGCACCACTCGATCGCCTCTTCGATCGAGCCCAGCCGCTGCACGCCCAGCTCCCCGATCCCTGCCGGGATCAGGGTGTGCGGCCCGCACACGGCGACGTCGGCCCCGCATTTCAGGAGGCCCCAGATGTTCGAGCGCGCGACTCGCGAGTGCAGGATGTCGCCGACGATGCAGACGCGCCGGCCCGCGATGGCCCCGAACCGGTCCCGGATCGTCAACAGGTCGAGGAGGGCCTGCGTGGGATGCTCGTGCTGACCGTCGCCGGCGTTGATGACGTTGGAGGGAATCCGGTCCGCGAGGAACTTCGCCGCCCCGGATGATCCGTGACGCACGACGACCATGTGAATCCTCATCGCCTCGAGGTTGCGCGCCGTGTCGACGAGCGTCTCGCCCTTCTGCACCGAGGAACCCGCGGAGGAGATGTTCACCGTATCGGCCGAGAGCCGCTTCTCCGCGAACTCGAAGCTGATGCGGGTCCGGGTCGAGGGTTCGAGGAAGAGGTTGACGATCGTCTGCCCGCGGAGGACCGGCACCTTCTTGATCTTGCGCTCGCTGATCTCCTTGAAGGGCTCCGCGGTATCGAGAATCGCCTCGATCTGGCCCCCCGTGAGGGATTCGAGTCCGATGAGGTCCTTTCCGAACCCGGGTTCCCGGCCCTGGGTCGTCATGCTCCCGCCTCCGGAGCGGCGCGCAGGGCGATGATGTCGACGCCCCAGTCGCCGTCCGTGTCCGCGACGCGCACCGCCACGTCCTGGTTGGGGCCGACTTCGACCACGCGGCCGACGTAGTCGGGCTGGATCGGGAGCTGGCGCCCCCCGCGATCCACGAGGACGCAGAGCTGTATCCGGCGCGCCCGCCCGAAGTCCGACAGCTCCCGGAGCGCGGCCCGGATCGTTCGTCCGGTGTGGAGCACGTCGTCGACGATGACGATGTGCGCGTCTTCGATGGACTCCGGGATGCGGGTGGTCCCGACGAGAGGGAGCGCGCCGACCTGCCCGAAATCGTCGCGATAGAGCGTGATGTCGAGCGAGCCGATGGGAACGGGGCCGCGCGTCGGCTCGAGGTGACGGCCGATCTCGGCCGCGATCGAATCGCCGCGACGGTGGATGCCGATGAGGATGAGGCGGGCGTCGGGCTCGATCGCCCGGTCAAGCTGCGCGGAAAGCTCGGCAAGGAGCCCTCGGGCAGCGGCCTCGTCGAGGACGTTGTGCGTCAGTGTCGTCTCGGCTTCGCTCGATCCGTCGCGGGCGGCTCGGCGTCAGCAGCCCGTGGCTGCCGAGCGGCCCCGGTCGGGCGGGAGTATAGATCGCGCCCCTGCCGCGATCAACGTCGCCCGCCTCCCCTCTCCCCGCGCCAACCTGCGTTGACCCTCGCGAGATCGCTCCGGTAGGTTCGGGCATGCGCATACGATCCGACGTCTTCCGGCGCGCCGGACGGTGGCTTCTGTTGCCGGCGCTCGTCCTGCCCGCCTCTCTCCCCGCCACCGCCTTTGCGCAGGACGGCCCCTCGCTCACCGTGGAGGGGCCCGCCGTCGTCCTCACGAATGTTCCCTTCTCTCTCACACTCCATGCGGAGGACGGGGAGAACGCCCGCTATCGCGTGACATCCGCCTCGGGACGCGAACTCGCCGCCGGGGATCTGCCCATCCGCTCCGAGACCTCCGTCAGCGGGCTGCGGGCCGCGGAAGGGGACCTCCCGCTCTCCGTGGAGATGACCTCGGATCAGGGATCGGCGAGTGCAAGCGTGGATCCGCCGCAATTCCCGGGCTGGATCAGCCTCCTTCCGCCGATCATCGCCATCGCCCTCGCGCTCATCTTCCGCCACGTCGTCGTATCGCTCTTCTTCGGGATCTGGCTGGGCGGATTCTTCATCGCCGGCCTCGACCCGCTCGCCGGGTTGGGCCGCACCGTGGACACGTTCATCGTCCCTTCGCTCGCCGACACCGACAACGCCTCGATCCTCATGTTCTCCGCGCTGCTGAGCGCCATGGTGGGGGTGATCTCGCGCTCCGGGGGCACACGCGGGATCGTCGAAGCCCTGCGGCCGCTGGCCACCACGCCGCGCCGCGCGCAACTCGCCACCTTCTTCGCGGGCGTCGGCATCTTCTTCGACGACTACGCGAACACGCTCATCGTCGGGAACACCTTCCGCCCCGTCACGGACAAGCTGAAGGTGTCGCGGGAGAAGCTGGCCTACCTCGTGGATTCGACGGCCGCCCCCGTCGTTACGATCGCCTTCGTGTCGACGTGGGTCGGCTTCGAGATCTCGCTGATCCGCGACGGACTCCGGATCGCCGCCGAGCAGACCGCCGACCCCGCGCTGGCCGGGGCGCTTGCCTCCGCGAGTCCCTTCACGGTCTTCCTGAGCAGCATCCCGTACCTCTTCTACCCCATCCTCGCCCTGGTCATGGTCGCGGCGGTGATCGCCTCGCAGCGGGATTTCGGTCCCATGCATGGGGCGGAGACGAGGGCGCGCACGGGTGGCGGCGTCTTCCGGCCGGGGTCGCAGTTGATGGTGAACTCGGAGGAGACGGGGCTCGATGCGCCGGAGGGCGTGCCTCTGCGCTGGTACAATGCGGCGATCCCCGTGCTGACGGTGGTCCTGACGGTCCTTCTGGGGCTGTATTTCGACGGCCGCGCCGCCGTGGGGCCGGCTTCGCTCTGGGACACGTTCGGCGAGGCGGACCCGTTCAAGGCCATCCTGTGGGGTTCGCTCGCCGGCTGCCTGGTCGCGATCGGGCTGGCCGTGACGCAGCGCATCCTGACGCTGAGCCAGGCGCTCGACGGCTGGCTCGCCGGCATCCGGGCGATGACGATGGGGTTCGTGATCCTCACCCTCGCGTGGTCGCTCGGCGAGGTCACGAGTCAGCTCGCGACGGCGCCGTACCTGACCCAGATCCTCGAAGGCAACCTCGCGCCGGAACTCGTCCCGGTCATCACCTTCGTGACGGCCGCGATCGTCAGCTTCTGCACCGGCACTTCATGGGCCACGATGACCATCCTGCTCCCGCTCGTGGTCCCGCTCATCGTCGCCCTCGGCGGCGCCACCGGCTTCGAGGCCGGAGGCGGCGAGCTGCTCGTGAGTTCGATCAGTTCGGTCCTCGCCGGGTCGATCTTCGGGGACCACTGCTCGCCCATCTCCGACACGACCGTGCTCAGCTCGATGGCGTCGGCGTGCGACCACATGGACCACGTGCGGACGCAACTTCCCTACGCGCTCGTCGTCGCGGTGGCCGCGATGCTCTTCGGCCATGTGGGGACGTCTTACGGACTGTCGCCCTGGATCGCCCATCTGCTGGGGATCGGCACGGTCATCGTCGTGCTGCGCTTCGTCGGAAGGCCCGTTCCCGCGGGAAGCTGACGGCCCCGCCGTCGCGCGCACACGCGGGGTCGTCTCCCGGGGCCGGGGGGCAGCCGCCGTGACGCGGATTTCGTGACACGCGATTGATAATCCATTATCATCTGGCCCTGATGAAAAACTCTCTCGCAACTCTCGCAACGGCCCCGTCGAGGCTCCCGTCGGGTACGTCTCTGGCTTCAGGATCGCGCGTGGTGGCGTGCGCTGCGGCATGGTGTGGCGTGCATTGTGCGCTCACGCCGTTTCTCGTCGCGGCGGCACCCGCGCTCGCGCTCTCCGAAGGCGTCGAGCGAGCGGTCTGGGCCGGGACCTTCGTCCTCGGCGCGGTCATGCTCGTCCTGGGCCCGGCCCGCAGGAACGCGGCGGTGATGCTCATCTTCGCGGGGGGGACCGCACTCTGGTTCGCCTCCCTCGCCGGTTGGCTCGAGCCGCTGCCCGAGACCGCGACGTCGACCGCCGGGAGCCTGGTCCTCGCAGGCGCGCTTTTTCAGGGCGCCCGTGTCTGCCAGGCCGGCGCGGGCTCGTGCGCGGTGTGTGACGAAGAGGAGTCCACGGATCAACGAGGCTGACGCCGACCGCCCCCTCCGCCCCCTTCGGTCCGGGTAGGCTACCAATGCAACGAGACACCCGTCAGCGCAGGGCGATTCGGGATGTGTTCATGAGTGTCGAGCGTCCCCTCACCCCGGATGAGATCCTCGAGCACGGCCGGCGGATCGTGCCGTCGCTCGGGATCGCGACCGTCTATCGGAACGTGAAGGCCCTCGTCGCCGAGGGGTGGTTGTCGGAGGTCAAGCTTCCGGGCGGTGGGCTTCGGTACGAGTTGGCCGGGGGGCCCCATCACCACCACTTCCTCTGCCGCACGTGCGATCAGGCGTTCGACGTGGACCTGTGTCCGGATGAAATCGAAGAGCTGGCGCCCGAGCGCTTCGAGGTCGAGAGCCACGAACTGGTTCTCTTCGGCCGCTGCGAGGAGTGCGTGTGACCGGCCTTCCGAGCCGCCCGGCCGCCCTGAGGTCTGGCTAGCGCCGCTGGCGGAAGAAGTCCCGCAGGAGACTCGCGGATTCCTCGGCGAGCACGCCGGACACGAGTTCCACTCGATGGTTCAGCCGCGGGTCGCAGACCAGGTTTTCGATCGAGCCACACATCCCCGCCTTCGGATCCGCGGCTCCGAACACGACGGTATGGACGCGCGCCAGGACCGCGGCGCCGGCACACATCGCGCACGGTTCGAGGGTGGCGTACAGGGTGTGTCCCTCCAGTCGCCAGTCGCCGAGGCGGGCGGCGGCGGCGCGCAACGCCAGGACCTCCGCGTGCGCCGTAGGGTCGGAGTCGGCGCGCGTCCGGTTGTGCGCCTCCGCCACGATCTCGCCCTTCGAATCGAGGACGAGCGCGGCGACGGGCACCTCCCCCCTCTCTCCGCCGAGGGCCGCGAGTTCGAGCGCCCGCCGCATCGGCGCCTCGTGCTCCGCCGGCCACGTCCGGTTCACGCCGTGGCTATCCAGGCGTCGAGGGCACGGGCCGCGGCGAGAACCCGGGCCAGGGTCCGCTCCCGTCCCATCGCTTCGAGCACTTCGAAGATGCCGGGACTCACACCCTGGCCCATGAGCGCGACGCGGAGGGGATTGATGACCCGCCCCGCGCCCACCTCGAGTTCCGCCGCGAGCCCCCGCACTTCGGATTCCAGCGTCTGCACGTCGCGGAACGCGGCCTCCCCGGCAAGACGCTCCGCGAGACGCCGGAGGTGGAAAGCCGCCTCCTCCGGCCGCTTCCAGAAACGCTTCACCGCATCTTCGTCGTAGCGGATGGTCGCAGCGAAGAAGGGAGAGACCTGCCGCGCGAGCGCGGAGAGCGTCCGGGGGCGTCCCTTCACGAGATCGATGATTCGCGCCAGGCGCTCCGGTGAGGAATCGAGTCCGGGGTGGGTCTCGGAAAGGTCCCGCCCCTCCTCCCGCGCTTCCCGGCCGAGAATCTCGACGACGGCGCCGGCCAGCTCGACCGCCGGAGCGTCGGCGATGTGGCGTCCGTTCAGCCAGCCGAGCTTTTCGAGGTCGAACACCGCGCTCTTCTTCAGCACGCGGCCGATCGAAAACGCCTCGATCAGGCCTCCGACGTCGAACACCTCCCGGTCGTCTCCCGGAGACCAGCCGAGGAGCGCGAGGAAGTTCACCATCCCGGCGGGCAGGTAGCCCTCGTCGCGATAGGCGAGGACGGACATCGCGCCGTGGCGCTTGGAGAGTCGCTTGCCGTCCGAACCGAGGATCAGGGGCACGTGTCCGAAGGCGGGGAGCGGCCGGCCGAGGGCGCGATAGAGGAGGATCTGCTTCGGCGTGTTCGAGAGATGGTCATCGCCGCGGATCACGTGGTTCATCCCCGCCTCGGCGTCATCGGAGACGACGGCGAGATTGTAGACGGGCGTCCCGTCGGAACGGAGGATGATGAAGTCGTCGATCGACCCGGCCGGAAACGACATCGTCCCGTGGATCATGTCCTCCCACTCGATCGCCTCCTCCGGCGCGCGAACCCGGACGGCGAACGGCTCCCCCGCAGCGGCCCGCGCGTCCGAGACGGCGGCGTCCAGCCGCCCGCAGCGGCCGTCGTACCCGTACCCCGCCCCGGCCCGCTTCGCCTCCTCGCGCCGCGCGGCGAGTTCCTCCGCAGTGCAGAAACACCGGTAGGCGGCGCCCTGATCGAGCAGCTTCAGGGCATCGCGCCGGTGGCGTTCGACGCCGTCCGCCTGAAACACGGGACCTTCGTCCGCATCCAGACCCAGCCATGCGAGTCCGTCCAGGATGGCCTGCGTGTGTTCGGGGCGGGAACGCGCCCGATCCGTATCCTCCACGCGCAGGAGAAACGTCCCGCCGGCGCGGCGAGCATACAGCCAGTTGAACAGCGCCGTGCGCGCGCCGCCCACGTGCAGGAAACCGGTGGGGCTGGGGGCAAACCTCACCCGGACCGTCATGAACGCTCCTCTTCCGTCGGGGAACCGGTCGAACTCCGCGCGCCCGCGCATCCGGGCCGGGATTGTTCCATCTTGGATGGACGGCCGATAGGATGCCACGCATGAGCCCCGGATCCGCCTTCGTCCTCCCCGGCCTCCGCAGTCCGTTTGCGAAGATCGATCGCGAACTTTCGCGCCTCGACGGTCTGGCGCTGTCCGCCCCGGTCATCCAGCAGACGGTGGCGGGAGACGGGGGTCCGGGCCGCGAGAACGCGGGGCGGATCGATCTCTTCCTGTGGGGCGCGGTCATCCCCTCGCTCACGGTGAGCAACTGGGGCCGCGAGGTGTGGTTCGACGCGGGTCTCGAGGCGCGCGTCCCGGCCCAGGGCATCGTCCAGGCGTGCGCCACCTCCATCGCCGCCGCGACCCACGGCGCGGGTCAGGTGGCCGCGGGACGGGCGGACCTCGTCCTCTGCGGCGGCGTGGAATCGACGAGTCACACGCAGATCGGACTCTCGCCGGGACTCAGCCGGACGATCCGGCGCGCGGGGAGCGCGGGCAGCCCGCCGCGCATGGTGCGGACGCTGGCGGGGATTCGCCCCCGCGACCTCCGGATCTCGGTGCCGGCGGTGAAGGAGCGGACGACGGGGAAGACGATGGGAGGGCACGCCGAGGAGATGGCCCGCGAATGGGACACCTCGCGCGAGGCCCAGGACCGATTCGCGCTCGCGAGTCACGAGGGCGCCACCCGGGATGAGGGCGCGTTCTTCCGGCGGCTCCTCGTCACGCCCGGCACCTTCCCCGTCGATCGCGACACCCTCCCGCGCGCCGGGACGTCGATGGAGAAGCTCGCCGGCCTTCGCCCCGCCTTCTCCGGCTCCGTGGGAACGCTCACGGCGGGCAACTCCACGCCGCTGACGGACGGAGCCGCGGCGTGCTGGGTCGCGTCCGAGGCGGGACTCTCCTCGCTTCCCGACTCCCTGCCGCGGGCGCGCCTCCTCGACTGGCGGCAGGCCGCCATCGATCCGGACCGCGAGGGGCTCCTCATCGCCCCGGCCATCGCGATTGCCGAACTGCTGCATCGCCACGGACTCACGCTCGAGGACATCGGGCTGTGGGAGTTCCACGAGGCGTTCGCGGCGCAGGTCCTGTGCACGGTCGCGGCCCTCGAGGACTCGAGGTGGCTCGCCGCCCGTTCCTCCGTGAAGGACGGCCTCGGCGCGTTTCCGCGCGACCGGATCAACCCCAACGGCGGGAGCGTCGCGCTCGGACACCCGTTCGGCGCCACCGGGGCGCGCATCCTCTCCCAGACGGTGCTCGAACTCGCGGAACGGCCGGCCGGGACGCGGGCGATCGTCAGCGTGTGCGCCGCGGGCGGCCTCGGCCACGTGGCGCTCCTGGAGGCCGTTTAGCGAACCATTCGCCGCCTGCCGCCCTCAACTCGGCAGGCCGCGGGGGAGTTCCCGGCGGCGGAGTTCGAAGGTCAGGCCCAGGAGCGCGGTGAAGAGGACGAGCGCGTTCGCCTGGTGCAACGCGGCGAGGGGGATGGGGACGAAGAGGAGCAGCGTCGCGACCCCCAACACCGCCTGCGCCCACGCCGTCGCGAAGCCCGCGTGCGCCCACGTCCTCGCCGGGGCCGGGGCGCGCCGCGCGCAGGTCCACCACAGGGCCGTCACGCCCGCGAGCAGGAGCAGGGCGAGGATGCGGTGGTTGAACTGCGCCGTCGTACGGTCCTCGAAGGGGCTCAGCCACCAGGGGGACGCCCCGAAGAGGTCCGGGGGGATCCAGCCGTCCCCCATCCTCGGGAACGTGTTGTAGACGAGCCCCGCGTCCAATCCGGCCACGAAGCCGCCCGAGAGCAGCGTGAGCGCGGCGAGACCGAGGATCACCGCAGAGCCGCGGGGGAGGCCGGCGGAGCCGCGGGGGAGGCCGGCGCCCCCTGTGGCCCCTGGGTCCCCGTCGTCCGCCGCGGGGCGCAGCAGCGAGAGCGCCGTCCAGAGCGTGAGGGCGTAGACGAGCACCGCAAGCGAGAGATGCGCGGTCAGGCGGTAGGGACTCACGCGGGGGATGTCGACGAGCCCGCTCTGTACCATCCACCAGCCGAGCAGCCCCTGGGCGCCTCCCAGCGCGAGAAGGAGCAGGAGGCGCGGGACGAGAGACGGCGGGATCATCCGGCGGAGGAGGAAGGCCGCGAAGGGGATGATGAAGACGAGTCCGATCACGCGCCCGAGAAGCCGGTGCGCGTACTCGAACCAGAAGATGCGCTTGAACTCGGCCAGCGACATCCCGCGGTTCACGAGCCGGTACTCCGGAGAGTCGCGATAGGCGGCGAACTCGCGCTCCCACGCCTCGGCGCTCATCGGAGGAACGACGCCGCTCACCGGCTCCCAGTCGACCATTGACAGGCCCGATCCGGTCAGGCGCGTCACGCCTCCCACGACGAGCGTCGCCGCGACGAGAGCGCAGCCGACCAGGAGCCAGGCCGCGATGATCCGGGCGTGGCGTCGGGGCATGCTCTGAAGGGAAGGCGATGGCATGAGGGGTTCCGGGGTGCGTTTGCGCCGGTTTCGTAACCCGTGCGAACTTCGGTCCCTCCCGGAGTCGCCGGGGCGCGGAAGATAGACGGGGACGGTGGAGAGGCCAAGCGCGATGTCGGACTCCGGACGACGCGGCAGATCACGGATTTCGCTGTTCGCCGTGAAGCGGTTGGCCCCCCGGCTGCGGGCCCACCGGCCGGCTCTCGTCGGCGCCGGGGTCTGCCTCCTCCTGAGCACGGCGATCGGGCTCGCCTTCCCTCTCATCGTCCGCTACCTGATGGACGCTGCCTTCGGCAACGGGGACGCCGCGCTCCTCGGCACGATCGCGCTCGGGCTGCTCGGACTCTTCGCGCTCCAGGGCGTGTTCAACTTCGGCGAGACGTACTGGCTGGGGGCGACGGGCGAGCGGGTCGTGACGCAGTTGCGCGACGAACTCTTCTCCAAGCTCGTCGCGCTCTCCCCCGGCTTCCACGCGGGCCGAACGAGCGGTGAACTCACCTCGCGGCTCGCCTCGGACTGCTCGACGCTGCAGCAGATCATGGGGCACCAGATCGCCGAACTCGTGCGGCAGGTGCTCTTTCTCGTCGGCGCCGCGATCCTCCTCACGCTCCTTCACTGGCAGCTGATGCTGACGACGCTGACGGTCGCCCCCGTGGTCGTACTCGCCGGCTTCGCGCTCGGCCGCCTGCTGCGGCGCCGGAGCACCGAGGTGCAGGACCGTCTCGCCGCGGCGCACGCGGTCGCGGACGAGGCCTTCGGCCAGATCGAGGTCGTGCAGGGGTTCGGGCGCGAGGAATGGGAGCGGGAGCGTTACCGCGCCGGGATCGGCACGGCCCTCGAGGCGGCGCTCTCGCGGGCCGTGGTGCGCGCGCTGCTCTTCGGCATCCTCACGGTCGTCGCCTTCGGCGGCATCGTCGTCGTCCTCTGGCAGGGCGGACGGCTCGTGATGGAGGCGCAGATCACGGCGGGACAGCTGGTGTCGTTCCTCCTCTACGCCTTTTCCGTCGCGGCGGCGATCATGGCGCTCGCGTCGCTGTGGGGGTCGTACCAGGAGGCGCAGGGCGCCGCGCGGCGAGTCTTCGATCTTCTCGACCGCGAGAGCGACATCGTGGACCCGGAAGCCCCGGAATCGATTACGGGAGAAGGACCGCCGGAGATCGCCTTCGATGGCGTCTCGTTCCGCTACGGGGAGGACGAACCGTGGGCGCTGGAGGGGATCGGGGCGACGATCGCGCCCGGAGAAGTCGTCGCGCTCGTGGGCCCGAGCGGCGCCGGGAAAACGACCTTCGCGTCACTCATCCCCCGCTTCTGGGACGTGACCGAGGGAAGGTTGCGCGTGCGCGGGACCGACGTCCGGGCCTGCGGCGTCGCGGAGCTGAGATCGCGGATCGGCATCGTGCCGCAGGACCATCCGCTCTTCGCGGGCACGATCGGGGAGAACATCGCGTACGGGCGGCCGGACGCGGACCGCCCGGCGATCGAGGCGGCGGCGGAGGCGGCGCACGCGCGCGAGTTCATCGAGCGGCTGCCGGACGGCTACGACACGCGGGTCGGCGAGCGCGGCGTCCGGCTCTCCGGCGGGCAGCGTCAGCGGATCGCGATCGCCCGCGTCCTCCTCAAGGGACCCGAAATCCTCATCCTGGACGAGGCGACGAGCGGCCTCGACGCCGAGAGCGAGGCGCTGGTCGAGGAGGCGCTGCAGCTTGCTTCCGCCGGACGGACGACCGTTATCATCTCCCATCGCCTGCGCACGGTGCGGCGCGCCGACCGGCTCTTCGTCCTGGATCGGGGACGCCTCGTCGACAGCGGCCCGCACGACGCGCTGATCGATCGCTGCGAACTCTACGCCCGCCTCTACGAGGGCCAGCAACTCGCCTAGCGGAGGAGGGCTTCGATCTCCGCCGTGAGGGATGCGGCGGTCTGGGGACCGAGGAGTTCCTTCCGGATCCATCCCTCCTGGTCCACGATCACCGTGGTCGGGAAGCCCACGGCACCGAAAGTCCCGACCGCGTCATCCATCCCCATCATCCAGTTCGGGTATTCGACGCCGAACTCCTCGAGGAAGGCGCGGATCTCGTCGACGTCGCCGGAATCGACGGCGAGTCCGAGCATGACGACGGGACGGCCGTCGTAGATGCGGGCCAGTTCCACGAGTTCCGGAAGCTCGTCGCGGCACGGGAGGCACCACGTGCCCCAGAGGTTCGCGACCACGACGTTGCCTCGCAGGTCGGGGAAGCTCGCCTCGCCGCCCTCCAGGGTGCGGAAGACGTCCTCGGGCGCCGGTTTCGCGCCCGAGGGCACCGCGTCCGTGTAGCTCACCGCAGCGCCGCCATCCGCCGCTCCTCCGTCCGCCGCGTCGCCGCCCGGGCCGCACCCGTAGCCGGCCAGCGCGAGGAGGGCGACTGCGCCCCGCCCGGTCAGCATCCCGCCGCCTCATCGGCGTTCGATTCCCCGCCGGCGTTCGATTCCCTGCCAGCACCCGGCGTCAGGACAACGCCGGGCAGCGCCCATGTCAGTTCGCCCTCGTCGACGACGAAGGTGCCGGCCACGAGCACGAAATCGACGCCCGACGGATACCGGTGCGGCTCGAAGAAGGTCGCGTGGTCCTGGAGTTCGTCGAGGTCGAGCACCGCGATGTCCGCAACGAGCCCCTCCCGTATGAGACCGCGGTCACGGAGGCCGAGCAGCTGGGCCGGCAGCGTCGTCATCGAGCGGACCGCGCTCTCCACCGACAGTACGCCCAGGTCCATTGCATACCTTTTGATCTTTCGCGGAAACGTGCCGTAGAAGCGGGCGTGCACGGGTCCATCGTCCGGGAGCGCGATCCCGGCGTCCGAGGCGGTCACGAGCCACGGGTGAGCCGAGAACTCCTCGACATCGATCTCCGAGAGGGAGAAGCCGCGCAGGCGGGCGCCGCCCGGACGCGTGCGGTACCCTTCGAGCTGCAGGCGGATCGCCACGTCCACGGGGAACGCGTTCCACTCCGCCGCCAGCTCCGCCACCGTCTTTCCCACGAGCGTCTCGTCGGGATGGTCCATGATGACGAGGTTCTCCGGCCCGCCGCGGCGTCCGATCTCGTGGGCGATGTCGAGCCGCACCTCTTCGCTCCGCAGGGGATCGCCGAGCGCTTCCGTGAGCCTCGAGGCGTAGTCGACCGCCTCCCGGCTGCGCGGGCCACCACCGAATCCGCCTCCGGGGAAGATCCAGCGGGGGAGGAGTACCGTGTTCCCGTCGCTTCCCGTCGTGTTGTACGGGTACTGGTCCGCCCAGATCGGCACGCCGCGCGCCCGGGCCCGCTCGATCAGGTCCACGAGCGCCCGACCCGCTCCCCAGAAATCCGAGCCGCGGGCCTTGATGTGCGTCGCCACCGTCGTCACGCCCGTGCGCTCCGCGACTTCGATGTCCTCGATGATCGTCTCGATCATGGTCGGCGGCCCCGGATCGTCCTGGCTGGGCCAGAACCACATCGGCGTCATGCCGGAGCTGCGCTCGTGCACGATGTAGAGGCCGCCCCCGCGGCCCGCCGCCTCCACGAGGGGGAAGAGTTCGGAGGTCTCGCTCCAGATCCCGGGGAAGTACTCGAGCCCCGCGCTGAGGCCGTACGCGCCCTCGGCCATCCCCTGCTCCACGAGTGCCGTCATCCGCTCGACTTCGGCCGGCGTTGAAGGGCGCATGACGTCATCGCCGAGCGCCATCGCGCGGATCGTGTTGTGCCCGACCATGAGCGCCGCGTTGGGCCCGTGGCCGCGCGACTCCAGCCGTGCCCGCTGATCGGCGATCGGCCACGGCGACCGGCCGTCCTGGTTCACCACGACCGTCGTCACGCCCTGGCTCACGAGGTTCGGGGCGGCCCGGCGGCGCGCGCCCTCGCTACCGGCAGCTCCCGCCTCGTCGAGTCCCTGGTCCGCGTGCGAATGAATGTCGATGAATCCGGGGACGACGTAGCGGCCGTCGAGTTCGATCACGCGGCCGGCCGTGGCGTCGGCGAGGTCCCCAACCCGGACGATGCGTCCGTCGCGGATTCCCACATCGGCGCGGAACCACGGATTCCCCGTGCCGTCCAGTACGCGTCCGCCGCGCAGCAGGATGTCGAATGCGGGCTCCTGGGCGGCCACGGTCGCGACGGGCAGGAAGCCAAGGACGGCCGCAACAAGGAGCATGCGAAGGTCACGGCGTTTCATGATCGCTCCCTCTGTGAGAGATCCGAGGTCGTGGGCCGCAAGCTACGACAGGTCGCACACGGGTCCAACCGGGCGGTTTGGCGGGCGGCGCGCGACCGGGTAACATCGGCGGGCCATGAACAACCTTCTTCTGCGCGCGCTCGCGCGCGAACCTGTCGAGCGGACCCCGGTGTGGTTCATGCGGCAGGCGGGACGCTCCCTCCCCGCCTATCGCGAACTTCGGCGCGCGCGCGGGTTCCTCGACCTCGTGCGCGACCCGGAGGCGGCGGCGGAGGTCACCCGACTCCCGCTAGAGTACTTCGATGTGGACGCGCTCGTCTTATTCATGGATCTGTCGACGCCGTTCGAGGCCGCCGGGATCGAGATCGAACTGAGGGCGGGCGTCGGGCCCGTTCCCCTGCCCCCCTGGGGCGGCCTCAAGGATGTGGACCGTCTGCGTCCCTTCGAGCCCCGGGAGCGACTCGGCTTCGTGCTCGAGGCGATCCGCCTCCTCGCCGCGGTCGAGGAGCGCCCGATCCTCGGCTTCGTGGGGGCCCCCTTCACCCTGTGCTCGTACCTCACTCGCGGCACGCGCGACAGCCGGCTCGCCCAGCTTCGGGCCTTCATGCTCCGGTCTCCCGGACTCTGGGACCGGCTCGCGGGGTTCTGGGCCGAGCACCTGGCGGAGTTCGCGGTCGCGCAGCACGAGGCCGGCGCCGGCGCGATCCAGGTGTTCGATTCCTGGTGCGGCATCCTCGATCCCGACACCTACCGGACACACGTGCTCCCGTACTCGCGCCGTCTGCTGGAGCGGCTCCGCGAGAGGGGAGTCCCCACAGTGCACTATGGCGCCACGCACGCCGCGGTGGCGGAGGCGGGAGGCGATGCGATCAGCGTCGATTGGCGCACGCCCCTCGACGAGGCATGGGAGATCATCGGCCCGGAGCGCGCGATCCAGGGGAACCTCGACCCGGCCTGCATTCTCGCGGGCGAGGAGGCGGCGCGCGCGGGGACGCGCGACGTGCTGCGGCGTGCCGGCGGCAGACCCGGCCACATCTTCAACCTCGGGCACGGCCTCAACCCGGACTCCGATCCGGCGGTGATCGCCGCCGTCGTCGACGAGGTGCGGCGCTGGAGTCCGCCGGGAGAAAGCCGCTGAGGACGTTCCCGGGGGAACGCCGGGAGCCGTGACAGGATTCTATGCGTGCGCGGCGAGGTTCTCCGCCACCGACTCGGCTTCGGCGATTCGACTCGAGATGCCCAACCGTCCCGTGTAGCCGGCGGCGAGAGTGATACCGGGAGGAAGATCGAGGCCGTCCAGCGCCGTCCACGAGCCGTCGTACGCCGGGAGGCGCGGCCGGGCCGTGCAGACCGGGGCCGCCGCCACCCCGTGGATCGCCTCGTACTCTTCGGCCGCGGTCCGCTCGACTCGGGCCGCGTCCCACGCGGCGGCACCGGGGTCGAGGCCGCCGCCCAGGTAGGCCGTGCAGAGGCCGTCGCGCCCGAACAGCGAGGCGTTCCACGTCACACCGCGCGTACGCCACCGTTCCCCCAGCGCGACCTGGAACCCGAACCCTTCCGGCGCGCTCTCCACCTCCAGCGGCACCACGGCCACAGGGTGATACCGCAGCCCCGCGAGACGGTCGGCGGCCGCGGGCGCAGCATGCCCCAGAAGGTCCGCCGCGGCGGGCGCCGGGGTCGCGATCGCCACGTGGTCCACGGTTTCGGAGTCCGGGCGCGCCCCCCCGAAGCCGATCTCGAACCGCCGACCGGAGCGGCGGATCTCCTCGACCGGAGCGGACACGCGGACCCGTTCCGCATGCCGCCGCGCGATCGCGCGCGGGAGCGTGCCCATGCCCTCCCGAAAGGTGAAGGCGGGCGGGGCGGCGTCGGGCTCTCGGCGCTGCGCCGCGGCGAGCAGGCTGCGCTTCACGCCCAGCGGCTCAAGGAACATCGGAAGGACCCGCGCCGCCGGCATCGTCTCCGGGTCGGATCCGAAGGTCGCTGAAACGAGGGGGCCGAAGAGTCGGGCGTACGCCTCGCGGCCGAGCTTGCGGCGGAAGTAGCGGGCCACGGACTCCCCCGGCCGAATCCCCCCGGTGAAGGGTTCGAGGGCGGCGCGGACGCGCCCCGCCGGCGAGAGCAGATCGCCGCTCAGGAGCCCGCGCGGCCGGGTCGGCACGACCCGCAGGCGGCCGCGTGCCCAAATGAACAGCCGCGCTCCGGGCCGCGCCTCCAGGATCTCGTCTCGAAGCTCCAGTTCGTCGACAAGGCGCCGCACCGGAGGCGAAAGCCGCGTCCGCTGGGGGCCGAGTTCGACGACCCGGCCGTCGTGGCTAGAGGTGCGAATCACCCCGCCGACGTCGTCGGCTCCCTCGAAGAGGATCGAGTCGACGCCACGCCGCGCCAGGGCGTGCGTGAGCGCCAGCCCCGTGATCCCTCCGCCGATGATTCCGACCCGCATGCCTCCCCCTTCCGACTCCGCGCTGGGAGGCGGCAACGTCCAAGCCTTCCCCGGCGCGGGCAAGCGGGGGACCGCGCCGATATGTTCGAGCGATGGCGAACTCCGAACCCCGACCCGCCGTCCTCCTCCTGAACTTCGGCGAACCGAGAGGAGGGGATCCGGGCGCCGTCACCCGCTTCCTGGAGCGGATCTTCCTGGCGAACGCCCGGCTGGAGCCGCACATGGACGTGGCGGCGGCCCGTGCGCGAAGCCGCGAACTCGCACGGCGGCGGACGCCCGGTCTGCTCGAGGTCTACGAGAGGATCGGCGGCTCACCGCTCGACCGTCAGGCGGAGGCGCAGGGTACCGCGCTCGAACGGGCGCTGAAGGCCCGCGGCCACCCGATGAGCGTGACCGTGGGGATGCAGTTCACCGAACCGTCGATCGAGAAAGCACTGCGCCGCCTGCGAGAGACTGGGGCCACGGCACTCGTGCCCCTGCCCGTGTACCCCCTCTGCGGTCCCTCGACCACCGTGGCGGCGCTGGACGAGGTCGAGCAGGCGCTCGAGCGGATCGGATGGCGCCCCGAGGTGCGCGGCGTGACCGGGTGGCATCGTCATCCCCGCTACGTACGCCTTCGCGCCGACGCGATCCGCCGCACCGCCGCGGAAGCCGGCTGGAGCCTGGCCGACTCGGGCGTCCGCCTCGTATTCAGCGCCCACGGCACCCCGCTTCGGTACATCGAAGAGGGCAGCCGCTACGTGGAATACGTCGAGGAGTGGTGCGCGACCCTGGCTCGCGCGCTCGGCGTGGAAGCGTGGACGCTCGGCTACCAGAACCACTCGAATCGACGGATCGAATGGACGCCGCCGGACATCGAGACGGCGCTGGAGCGCCTCCCGGGCGTCGCGAAGATCCTCGTCGACCCCGTCAGCTTCATGCACGAGCAATCCGAGACGTTGATGGAACTGGACGTGGATCTCGCCGGGCACGCCGCCGGATTTGGCCTCGAGTTCCGCCGCGTCGGCATACCGCACGACGATGGAGCGTTCGCCGAGGTGCTGGGCGACTTGGCGCTGGCGGCGCTGGGCCTCGACCTCCCGGACCTGCCTCCGCGGACTTCGTGCCGGTGTCGCCCGGGAACGGCCGTCTGCTTCAACGGTGAGCCGGTCGCCTGACTTCCGCCGCGACGCAGGGGCCCCCCGCAACGCAGCCGGCTGTCGAACCTTCGCTCAGCTCTCCGGGCTCGCGGTCAGGTCTTCGATCACGCGGCCGCCGACGCTGTCCACCTGCCCGCGGATGACACACGCCAGCATGTCGGCGGCTTCGCGCAGCATCGACGCCGGTTCCCGCCGGTCTCCCTCGAAACGCACGACCTCGCCGAGGAAGATCCCGACCAGCTGAGTGGACCCGGAGTCGCCGCCGCCCGCCTTGATCGCGTCGTCGTACGCCGCGCCGGGGACGCTGGCCCTCCACGGCTCATCCCGCTCGGATCCGCCGGGCGACGCCCTGTCCATCGGCACGAGCGCGAGAAGGCTGCCCTCCATGCCGGGACCGCCCTTCCGGACGTTCAGCGCGAGCGAAACCGGCCGGTCGAAGAGGTCCATGTCGAGGAAATCCTTCACGCTGTCGTGGGGGATGGCGCAGCGCCCGATCGGCCGGTCTTCGTGAAAGGTCCCGATGCAGATGCTGCCCCGGGGCGTCAAGTGGTGCTCGACCGGCCGGACATCGAGCTTGAGAGGGGTGGCGGTGCCGACGAGGACGTGTTCGCGACGGTTCTCGGCTTCGCGCGACGGGGGGAGCATGTCTCCGAAGAACAGTGTCGTCATCCCAGCACCTCCCGGTCGGTCGCAGCCGTCTTTCCTCCCGAGCACCGATACGCGATCACGCCCCGCATGTTCCAATGTCGCCCGCGCGGGCAGCGCGCGATAGTCTCACCGCGCTCACGCGCCCCGCCCGCGCACCCGATGGCGTACGAATCGAATACGGAGAGTGTATGACCCGCGGCTTTCTCGACGTCATGGAGGCGTGGGACGGCGAGTCCGTCGTCACCGCCTTCGACTCCGCCACCGGCGCCTGGATCTTCGTCGCCCTGCACGATACGCGGCTGGGGCCGGCCGCCGGAGGCACCCGGATGACCTCCTATCCCGCGCCCGTGTACGGCCTGATCGATGCCATGCGCCTCGCCGAGGGCATGACCTGGAAGTGGGCGGGCGTCGGCATTCGGTACGGCGGCGGCAAGGCGGTCATCGCCGTCCCGGAGGATCTGGGCGACGTAGCCCGCGCCGGCCTGATCGATCGCTACGCGGCGCATCTCATCTCGCTCCGGGGCGCCTTTCAGACCGGCGTGGATCTCGGCACGACGCCGGAGGACATGGCCCGGATCGGAGCCATCTCCGGGCACGCCGTCGGCCTGGTGGACGGGAAGCCGGGCGATCCGGGGCCGTATACGGCGCGGGGCGTGCTCGCCGGGATCCGGGCCGCGCTCGAACACCGGTTCGGCGAGGCGGACTTCGGCGCCCGCTCGGTGCTGATCCAGGGGCTCGGCGACGTCGGCCTCCCGCTCGCCGGGCTCCTGGCCGAGGCCGGGGCAACGCTCTACCTGGCAGACCTGCGCGAGGACGCCGCCGAGCGGGCGCGGACGCGCTTGGGAGGCGTCGTCATTCCCGCCGACGAAATTTGGGATGTAGATGTGGACGTGTATGCGCCCTGCGCCGTCGGGGCGACGCTCAACCCCGACACGATCCCCCGCCTCCGGTGCCGGATCGTGGCCGGTTCCGCGAACAACCAGCTCCTCTCGGAAACCGACGCGGAGGGACTGCACGAACGCGGGATCCTCTACGCCCCCGACTACGTGATCAACGCCGGCGGCGCGGCCGCCTTCGCCGCCATCCACGGGGGCGAACGGGACGAGGCCCGGCTCCGGGCCCGCGTCGATGAGATCGGGTCGTCGCTGCGAGAGATATTCGAGGAGGCGGCCGCCGCCGGAGAATCGCCGCTTCATGCGGCCCGCCGGCGAGCCCGGCGGTTCCTCGACGCCGGCGGCGGACCGTCCCCCGGCGCCGGTTAACCCCCCGGCGCCCGCCCGCTAGCGGCGGGAGGCGATGCGGTCCAGCGGCTTCTTCGTGATCTCCGGGACGAGCGCGTCGTCTGCGGGATAGCCCACGACGAGCAGCAGGAAGGGCCGTTCGTTGGCGGGGCGGTCGAGGACCTTGTTCAGGAAGCCCATGGGGCTCGGCGTGTGGGTGAGGGTGGCGAGCCCCGCGTGGTGCAGCGCCGTGATGAGGATCCCCGTGGCGATGCCGACGGATTCCGTCACGTAGTAGTTCTTGAGCTTCTCCCCGTCGCGCACCTCGTAGCTCTCCGCGAAGATCGCGATGAGGACGGGCGCCGTCTCCAGGAACGGCTTGTGCTCGTCCGTTCCGAGGTGGGCGAGCGCCTCCAGCCACTCGGCCGGCGCGCGGTGCGCATAAAAATCACGCTCCTCCTTCTCCGCCTCCGCGCGGATCCGGCGCTTCACCTCGGGATCGCGCACGACAACGAAGTGCCACGGCTGCCGGTTCGCGCCGTTGGGAGCCGTTCCCGCCGCCTCGATGCAGGCGTCGATGACCTCCTCGGGGACGGGTTCGTCCGAGTACTCGCGGACCGTCCGGCGGCGTCGCACCTCATCGCGGAAGGCCCGCGCGCGGCGCGCCATCTCCGCCTCGTCGCGCCGCGTGAACGTCGTCAACGGCACCGGGCGGTACGCACCGCCGTCCGTCATCGGACCGACACGCGAGTCACGGGACCGCAGCGGGACTCAGCGAATCCCGACGAGGCCCCGCGTCGCCTGAACGAGCTCGCGGGAATCGTATCCGACGCCGTCCTTGAACACCCAGCGGACCGCGCGAATCGCGCTCGGATCGCTCCCGGGATCGCCGTTCAGCACGATGAGATCGGCGATCTTCCCGGCTTCGACCGTGCCGAGTTCGTCGTCGACCCCGAGAATCCTGGCGCCGTTGGCGCTCACGACCTGCACAGCCTGCACCGGGGTGAGTCCGGCCTCGAGCAGAAGCTCGAAATTCCGCTGGTTCCCGAAGCCGGGGAGCGCGCCGCCGTTGCCCGTGGGATCAACGCCCGCGGCGAGCAGGCCCCCGGCGTCGACGAACGCCTTCTCGAAACGCAGTTCGTTCCGGAAGTTCTCGGGATCGGGTCCCATCTCCTGGATGCGCCCCCGCTCGTCCAGGTACGCTTCCCGAAGGTCCGGAGCCATCAGCTCGAGCGTCCGCTCATCCACGACCGCGCGGTCCGGGAAGAAGGCCTCGTAGACCGCGAGCGTGGCGGTGAGACCCACTCCGGCCTCCACCATCGCCTCGATCGTCTCCTGCGCGATCGGCCCCGTGGGGTCCGAGCCGCCGGCCCGCTGCATGATGTTGCCGGGACAGCGGTCGGGCTCCTTCTCCGGCACGAAATCGGACGCCGTGAGCATCCCGTGCTCGAGGTTGTCGATCCCGAGCGCGACGGCCTCCTGGAAGCTCACCGAGCACAGGTGTCCGGTGACGCGGAGACCCAGACGGTGCGCCTCCTCGATCGCCGCCCCGAGTTCGGCGCTCCCGATCGACGTGTACGCCTTCACCCACGTGGCCCCCTCCTCCGCCCAGTACTCCACGAAGCGCCGAGCCTGCTCGGGGGAGGTCATGCGGGCCTGGTGGGGCGAGCCCGTCGAGCCGGTGATGTACGGCGCCGTGATGTGGATGCGGGGGCCCGGTGAATCGCCGCGGTCGATCGCGTCCTTCAGGTGGACGTCCGCGTAGGGGGTGAAGCTCCCGGTCGTGCGGATCGTCGTGACGCCGGAGCCGAGGTAGAGCCGCGGCGCGCTGAAGCCGAGCTGCACGCGCCGTCCCCCCACGGAGGTGTAGAACAGGTGGTCGTGCATACCGACCATCCCCGGGATCACGGTGTGGCCGCCCAGATCGTGACGGTCCGCGCCCTCCGGGACGGCGACGGACGAGGCGGGGCCCAGGGCGGCGATCCGCCCGTCGCTCAGCAGCACCGTCTGATCCTCGAGCACCGGCCCGCCGGTGCCGTCGATGACGCGGACGTTTTCGAGCGCCACGACCGGTCCCTCCACCGCGACATAGGCGCGGGTCTGCTCGGACAGCCGGTCGTAGCTCTGCGCGGCGGCCGGGGCGGCGAGCCCCGCCCCCGCGACGGCGAGCCCGGCCCCCGTGACGGCGGCGATGGCGAAGGCGGAAATCCCGGTTCGGGCACGGCGATATTCGGTCATCGGATCCCTACCATTCCTTTCACGGAGTCGATCAGCTTCTCCGAGTCGTAACCCACGCCGTCCTTGAACACGACCGTGACGTTCCTGATGATCGCGGAGTCCGATTCGAGATCGCCATCGAGCACGATGAGGTCCGCGAGCTTCCCGGCCTCGATCGTCCCTAGTTCGTCATCCACGCCCATGATGCGGGCGCCGTTCGCGCTCACGATCCGAACCGTCGTCGGGGCATCGAACCCCGCCTCGACGAGAAGCTCGTAGTTGCGCTGGTCCCCGAAGCCCGCGATCGCGCCCCCGATCCCCGTCGGGTCGACGCCCGCCGCGAGCACGCCCCCGGCCTCGACGAAGCCGCGCTCGAACGCCATGTGCTTCTGGAGGTGCGCTTCCGTCATCGGCCAGTCCGGGTTCGCCTCGATCGCGTCCACCGTCTCGAGGTAGTCCTCCCGCACCTCGGGAGCCATCGCCTCGAGCGTCCGCTCGTCGAAAACCGCCCGCCCCTTCGTCATGGGCTCGATCACGGCCATCGTCGAGGTCATTCCCACGTCGTTCTCGACCATGGAGAGGATGAGCGCCCGGGCGGTCTCCCCGCTCGGGTCCCCCTCCTCTCCGACGGTGACCATGGAGTTCGGCGGACACTCGTCGGGCCGCTTGCGCGGGTCGAAGTCAGTCGCCGTCCCGAAGCCGTGCTCGATGTTGTCCATCCCCATGTCGACGGCTTCCTGGAAGGTGATCGAGCAGATGTGGCCCGTGACCCGAAGGCCCTGCGCGTGCGCCTCCTCGATGACGGCGGCGAGTTCGGCGCGGCGGATCGTCGTGTACGCCTTGATCCAGGAGGCGCCCTCCCCGGCCCAGTAGCGGACGAAGCGGCGCGCTTCCTCGGGCGAGTTCACCTGCGCCATGTCCCCGAGCGCCGGGTTGGGTCCGGTCACGTACGGCGCGGTCACGTGCATGCGGGGGCCCGGCGCGAGCCCGCGTTCGATGTTCGACTTCACGTTGAGGTCCGCGTAGGGAGAGACGCTGCCCGTCGTGCGGATCGTCGTGACCCCCGCCGCGAGATAGAGACGCGGGGAGGAGATGTTGCCCTGGGCCATCCGGCCCCCGGCGCCCATGAAGAACATGTGGTTGTGGAGCCCGATCATTCCCGGGATCACGGTGTGCCCCGGCAGTTCATGGACCTCGGCGCCCGACGGGATCTCCACCGAGCCCGACGGACCGACCGCGGCGATGCGGTTCCCCTCGATCACGACCGTCTGGTTTGTCCGGCCGGCCGCGCCGGTCCCGTCGATGACCTTCACGCCGACGAGCGCGACGATCGGGCCGGCGATGGATACGAACTCGGAAGTCGCGTCGTCGAGTTCGGCCGCGGACTGCGCGGGCAGGTGGACCGGGGCGAGAAGGGCCGCGAGCGCGACGGGGGCCGCGATGAACTTTCTCATGGGAGACTCCTGTGAGTTGGGCCGTTCGGGGCCCAAAAAACCTACCGCGTCACGGCTCCACCGTGAACACCATCTTCATGCCCGCCTCCAGGTGCTCGGCGATGTGGCAGTGCAGCATCCAGTCGCCGGGGTTCGAGAGTTCGAGCAGGAGGTCGAGCGAACCGCCCACCGGGACGACCGCCGTGTCCTTCCAGGCGAGGTTGTCGTGCGCCACGCCGTTCGTGGCGAGGACGAGGAAGCGCTGGCCGTGGATGTGGATCGGGTGCTGCATCTGGTGCAGCGTCTCCCGGCGGCTCCGGATCCTCAGCTTGACGATGTCGCCCACGCGGAAGCTCCACCGGATCGCCTCGTTCTCGAGCCCGGTGGAAGGTTCGCGCAGCGTCCACGACACGTTTTCCGGCGTCGACATCAGGTTCATCATCGGCATCGTTCCCGACCACTCGATCGGGTGGAAATACGCCGAATCCACCTGCATGAGACGCTCGACGACGAGCGGGAGGCCCTGCGTCGTCATGTCGAGTTCCAGCTCGAGGTTCACCGGCCCGTCGAAGAGGGGGCGGTATGGCGCGATCTCGTCCTGCGCGCGCCCGTTCCCCCGCAGCGCCTCGAAGGTCGCGGTCAGATCCGGCGTCGCGTCCGCCGCACCGACGCGGATGACGCCCAGCGTGTCCTCCTCCGGGAAGAAGGCGCCGTTGATGTGGTCGATCCCCTGCACCCGGTTCAGCAGCGGAACCTCCCCGCTCTCGGGGAAGGCGACGTGCACGATGTAGCGCTCCGCCGGCGCGATGACGACGCTCTCGACCCACGCCTCCCGCTCGAAGTTGCCCACGTCCGTGCCCACGAGCTTCATCGGCGCCCCGCCGAAGGAGAGGTTGAAGGTCCTCGTGTTCGACGCGTTCGTGAAAAGGAAACGGACGACGGACCCGCGCTCCACATCCAGGGCGTAATCGGGCTCGCCGTTCACCAGCATCGTGTTGCCGAAGCGGCCCATGAGCGCGTGCGTGGCGCGCTCGAGTCCGAAGGGGACGATCCCGTGCTCGCCCATGAGGAGGTCGTCGAGCATCACGATCTCCTCGCGGTGAACGGGACCGAAGTAGTCCGGATCTTCCGAGCGGACCATGATGTTGCCGGCGAGTCCCAGCTCCTGCTGGACGTCCTCGCGGTGATGGGGGTGGTACCAGTAGAGGCCGGGGTCGGGGAAATGCAGGGTATAGCGGAAGCTCCCGCCGGGGAGGACCACGTCCTGCGTGAGGCCCGGGACGCCGTCGAAGCGGTTGTCGAGCCGGAGTCCGTGCCAGTGGATCGCGGTGGGCCAGTCGATCCGGTTCGTGAAGTCGATCGTGACGGTCGCGGCCTCGGGGACCCGGAGGAGGGGCCCGGGGATCTGCCCGTTGAAGCCGTAGCCGAGGAGTTCGCGGCTCCCGATGCGGTGCCGCACGTAGACGGCGTCGAGGGAGAGCGCATCGCCATCGCCGAGTTCGATCAGCTCGCGCGGGCGCGAGTCCACGATCTCGCCTTCCCAGCCGTCTCCCGGCAGCCAGGGCTCGACGTCCGGCCGAAGCTCCATGAGGGACGGGAGCATCATGACCCCGTCGGGCATCGGCACACCGCCCCACGCGTCGTCCATCGCCATCTCGCCGGGGGGCGTCCGCGAGGCGCCGAGCGCGAACTCGAGGAAGTCGGCGGGCTGCATGCGACTGGAAGGCGACTGGGCGCGCAGCACGTACGGACCCGCCGGCTCCGCGTCCGCCCCGCCGGTGGCACCGGATTCCGCGCCGGGCTCTGCACCGGATTCCGCCGTGACCAGGATGAGGAACTTGTTGAACGCGACCTGCCCCACCTCGACGCTTCCGCGCGCCGGGACCTCTCCGAGCCGCTCGACCGGCCACAGCACCTGGGTCGACGCCCAGGCAACGTAACGGTCGTACGGACCCAGCGTGGAGGGCGGCGGGAGGTCCGTCGAGATCACCGCGTCGTACAGGAGCCGGCCGTCCGGCGTTACCCCCATCGAGAACGGTCCCGGCGGGCGGCGGAGTTCGACGGTGCCGGTCGCGCCGGGCACGCGGGGCGTCGGAAAGAGGGACATACAGTACAGGTCGGGGTTCGCCGCGCCCCCCGGTTCCGCGCCGGGCGTGCAGGCGGCGGCCTCCTGTGGCGGCGGCATATCCGGGGGCGCGCACGCCGACAGCCAGAGCGCCCCGCCGGCGACGAGCGCTGCGGCGGCCCGGACGGCGCGCGGCCCGGAAAGGCGCCGTCCGGATGGGAGCCGCCCGGATGGGCGCGGGGCGCCGGAGGTCACTGGGGTCACTGGAGGGCCCGCGTGCGCCCCCCGTCGACGGCGATGGAGACGCCCGTCACGTAGCTGGCGCGCTCGGAGGCGAGGAACGCCACGACCGCGGCGAACTCGCGCGGGTCGCCGAGACGATTCGCGGGGATCGCGGCGTTCCACCCCGCTTCCACCTCCTCCGTCGAGATCCCCGCGGTTTCGGCGCGCACGGCGGCCAGTTCCTCCAGCCGCGCGGTGCGCGTGAAGCCCGGGAGCACATTGTTAACGGTGATGCCGAACGACGCGACCTCGTTCGAGAGGGTCTTCGCGAAGCCCGTCACGGCGGCGCGCACGCTGTTGGAGAGGATGAGGCCGTCCACCGGTTCCTTCACGGCGACCGACGTGATGTTCAGGATCCGCCCCCATCCCCGCTCCTTCATGCCCGGCAGAACCTCGCGCGTGAGATCGAGGGCGCTCTCCAGGTTGAGGCGGACGGCCGCCTTCCACGCCGCCCGGTCGTGGTCCTCGAACTTTCCCGCCGGCGGCCCGCCCGCGTTGTTCACGAGGATGTCCACGCGTCCGAAGCGGTCCATCGCCGCGCCGACCAGACCGGCCACATCCGCGGGATCCGACAGATCGGCCGGGATCGCGACGACGTCGCCCGGCCCCCGTGCGTCCGCGGAGGCCGCGGCCTCCGCGAGCGCCGCCTTCCCGCGCGCGCACATGAGAAGATGCGTCCCCTCCGCCGCCAGTTCCTCCGCCACGGCCCGGCCGAGACCCTTCGACGAGGCGGCCACGAGGGCGACGCGGCCCGCGATCCCCAGATCCATCAGTCGTCCGCGTCGTGGAAGTAGGAGTCCGTCCCGTCGAGCCAGTCCGTGCGGGGAGGACAGAAGATGTCGAGATCCAGCGTCTTCTCGAGCGCGATGGCCTTGTGCGGGACGTGAGAGGGAATGTGAAGGATCTCGCCCGCGCGCACGACGACCTCCTCGCTCCCGTCCTCACCCAGCCAGAAGTGCAGCGCGCCTTCGAGGATATATGTGAACTGTTCATTCTCGTGCGAGTGCGTGGGGACGACCGCGCCCTCCTCGAGCAGCACCTGCGCGATCATCGCCCGGTCTCCCGTCACCATGCGCCGGCCCAGCTGCTCGGTCACGCGTTCCCAGGGCAACGCCTCCCAGCGGAAGTGCCGGGGCTTCGCTTCGCTCATCGTTTCCTCCTCGCCTCGCGGGGTAAGCTCGCGGGGTAGCTCCCGGACGCTGTGACCGGGGGTTGTAGAGTGGACGGACGATGTGCCGCCTACCGATTCGCGGCAAGCGTCCAGGCGACGCCCGCGCGAACGTTCCAGTCTCCGCTCATTTCGGTCGTTCCGTGCCCGAGCGCGGCGTCGATCGCGACCGGTCCCCGTCTCCACTCCACCGTGGCCCGCAGTTCGCCGAGGTTGCCGGTGCCGGGCGGAGAGATGCTTCTCGTGCTGGCCCGCCCCCGGGTCCCGACGGACAGTCGCCAGCCCGGTGCCGCGTCCCACAGGGTCTCGAACGCCCAGGCGAACGCATCGTTCTGCTCGAAAGGCTCGGCCGGCACCTCCAGGATGGAGACGCCGAACCACCCGGTCGCGCGCCAGCGGGCGGAGGCCCAGGAGAAGAGAGCCGCCATCGTGACGTCCGTCGTGTTCGTGCCGATTCCCATCGATTCGTCGGAGTTCGGCAGCTTGACTCCCAGGTGCCCGCCGGCCGAGAAGCCCCCCGGTCCCCTGAGTGGGACGATCGAGATGCCGATTTCGAAATCGCCCACATCGCGCGTCGTCCCGTCTCGAACGGAGGGGTCGAGCGCGATGGCGGGCGCCCGATCCCGCGCCTCGATCGAGAGCACCTTCCGGACCGCCCCCTTCAGTTCGGCGACCGCGTGCGGCCCGATCGCCCAGGCGGCGTGGAGCACCGGGAAGGCGGTCAGATCTCCTCCGTGTCCGGCCAGCGGGAAGGCGGCGTTCGTCGTGCGGGTGAAGCCGACGCCGATCAGGGCTTCGCTCCGCTCCAACCCCACCGGCTGCACGAGCGCGTCGCGCTTCAGTTGCGCCGCCGCCGGCGCGGGGAGGACGATGCCGAGCGCCGCGGCCACGAACGCGGGCCGAAACGCGGCCGGAAACGTGGCCGGACATGACGAGAGCCCGACGCGTGGACGCCGGGCTCTCGGGAACTGCGGCGAAGCGGACCGCCGGCCGGGAGCCGGCCGGCCGGTACGACTCAGTTTCGAGCCGCCTGCATGATGTCATCCACGTAGCCGTCCAGTCGCGCCATGACCTCGATCGTCTCGGCCTGCGTCCCGGCGTTGGCCAGTTCCCTCGCCAGACTGAGAAGCAGTCCGCGGACGGCGGCCGCGTCCCCCATCGATGGGACCTCGGCCACGGCGGGCGCCGGCGCGGGCTCCGCCACGGCCGTCGCGGCGGGCTTCCGCGCCCGCGGGGCGGGCTTCGGAGCCGGCGCAGCCGCGGCCAGGCGCCGTTTCACTTGGAGCGGGTACTTCGCGTGGAACTGTCGGGCCGACAACTCGGCGACGGAGGCGTCGATCTCGCAGGCGCCCTTGAACAACTCCGCGTTCTTGACGTCGGGGTTCCTCTTGAGCACGCGCGTCACGTACGCCAGAACCGCCGCACCCCCATCTCCTTTCGGGGCACGCGGCCGCCGCGCCGCTTTCGCCTTCGCCGGCGCCCGAACCTTCCTCCGCGGGGCGGCCCCCGCCAGGCGACGCTTGACCTGCAGCGGATACTTCGCGTGGAACTGCCTCGGGTTCAGCTTCCCGATGGCCTTGTCTATGAGTTTCGCCCCCTCAAAGAGCGTCGCATTCGAGACTTCGGAGTTCTTTTTCAACTCCTCCTCTATGAATTTCATGACGTTCTCGCTCATTGTGCCTCCTCCTGCAGACTTTTGCGCCCGACGATAGATGCCGGTGGTGCGCGCTTGTGGTGTGGTAGTGAACCATGATCTACTCCGACGCACCGCGAGTCAACTGTCGGTCAAGTAATAGATGTACGACCCTGTCCGAAAGGAGGCGGAGGGGCATGCGTGCGCGACCGAACCACCGGTCGCGGGCGTCGCGCTTTCTGGGGTTGCCGCGCGGACGTAGCTTCCCGCCCCATGCAGCTTCGATCGACGTCCATCCTGATCGCCGCCGTGGCGTGCTACCTGCTCCCGGCGCTCGCGCACGCGCAGGGGTCGCGCCTCCCAGGCGCGATCGAAGCGGGTCTCATCCTCCGGCACCTCGATGGCGTGAAGCGGATGCTCGTCGTGGCGGCGCACCCGGATGACGAAGACACCGCCCTGCTGACCACGCTCGCGCGCGGATGGGGGGTGGAGGCCGCCTACTTTTCATTCACGCGAGGCGAGGGAGGCCAGAACCTGATCGGTACGGAACTCGGCGAGGGGCTCGGCATCATCCGCTCGGGCGAACTGCTGGCTGCCCGCACGATCGACGGGGCGCAGCAGTTCTTCGGCCGCGCCTTCGACTTCGGCTACTCGAAGACGGCGGACGAGACCTTCTCGAAGTGGCCGCGCGAGCGCATCCTCTCCGATCTGGTGTGGACGATCCGGCGCTTCCGTCCGCACGTGCTGATCAGCATGTGGAGCGGAACGGAGCGGGACGGCCACGGGCACCACCAGGTGTCCGGCCTTCTCACGCGCGAGGCCTTCGACGCCGCGGGAGACGAGACCCGCTTCCCGGAGCAGTTGGCGGCGGGCGCGGCCCCCTGGGCGCCGCTGAAGCTGTACCGCCGCCCGCTGTTCGAACTGGGCGCCACCTCGATCGAAATCGAGACGGGCACGCTCGATCCCCTGTTCGGCCTCACGCATCACCAGGTCGCCATGGACAGCCGCAGCCAGCACCGCTCGCAGGACTTCGGCACGGCGCTGCCGCTCGGTCCGCGCGTCACCCGCCTCGCGCTCGTCTCTTCGCGGGTCGGCGGCTCTCCGACGGAGCCGCTGTTTACGGGGGTGGACACGACGCTGGCGACTCTGGCCGCCGGTCTCGGCGAGTCTGCGGGGGCAGGCGTTGGGGCGGACGTTCAGGCAGACGTCCAGACGGACATTCGTGCGTACCGGGAGGCGATCGGCGACGCCGGCGGTTCGCTCAACGCGACGAGGCCGGAGGCCGCCCTGCCCTTCCTTGCCGAGGCGCTGCGGCGGCTGGAGCGGCTCCGCGCCGCCGCACGCGCCGGGGGGGAGAGCGAGCTGCGACGCGAACTCGACCGCCGGGCCCGCCTGCTGATGCGGGCGATCACGGCTGTGGCCGGAGTGCGGGTCGAACTGCGCGCGCGGGACGATGTCCTGGTCCCGGGACAGACCGTACTCGTCGAAGCGCGCGTCTGGAGCGGCGCCGACGCGGCCGTGGAGCTCGACCCGCCGGTCATCGAGGTCCCCTCCGGGTGGTCGGTGGAGGGCATCGGCCCGGATGTCGAGACGGAGCCCGACGATCTGGGCCCGTTCGCCCGCTTCTTCCGGCAGGAGGACACCGTCTTCGATCCGTCGGCCCGCGCGCGGCTCGGGCCGGGGGAACTCGGGTTGTGGCGCTACGCCGTCACCGTGCCCGAGGGCGCGCCGCCCGTGTCCCCGTGGTTCCTCAAGAACCCGAGGGACGGCGACCTGTACGACTGGCCGGCGGCGCCCGAGCTTCGCGCGCTCCCGTTCCGTCCCGCACCCGTCCACGGCCGCGTGGCCGCGGTCGTGTCGGCGGCGGGCGAACGATTCGACGTTGAAGTCGAGGATCCCGTGCGTTACCGAGCCGTCGACGGCGTGACGGGAGAGGGCTGGCGACCGCTGCAGGTGGCGCCGCGCATCTCCGTCGCGCCGATGGCGACCGTGATGATCTGGCCGGTCGGCCGCTCGGATCCGCGTGACATCGCCTTCCGGATTTCGAGCTTCGCCCGCGACGCGACGGCCGGAGAGATCGGGCTCGACCTGCCGTCCGGATGGCGCGTGACGCCCGAGACGACGGCGTTCGAACTCGCTGGAGAAGGAGCGGTTCGGACGGTCGGCTTCACTGTCGAGCCCCCGGCGGGAGCGGCGGAAGGGGAGTTCTTCGCACGGCCGCGCATCCGCATCGCCGGAGCCCCGGTTCCCGCCACGCACACGACGATCATCGATTATCCGCACCTCGAGCCGCGGCTCCTGTCCGGCGACGCGGCCGTGCGGATCGTGCGTTTTCCCGTGCGGGTCGCGGACCGGCGCATCGGATACGTGATGGGTTCCGGCGACGACGGACCCGAGGCGATTCGGCAGCTCGGGCTCGACGTCGAACTCATCGAACCGGGAGACTGGGAAGCGGAGAGGCTCGACCGGTTCGACACGATCGTGCTCGGGATCCGGGCCTACGAGGTGCGCGAGGACCTCATCGCGGCCAACGCGGAGCTGCTCGCGTGGGCGGAGCGCGGAGGCACGGTCGTCGTGCAGTACAACCGCTACGAGTTCAACGAGGGGGCCTACGCACCGTACCCGATCGCCATCGGCCGCCCGGCGCCCCGCGTCACCGAGGAGGACGCCTCCGTCACGCTCGTCGACCCGCGGGCGCCCGTTCTTGCGGAGCCCAACCGGCTCGGCCCGGCCGACTTCGAGGGCTGGGTCCAGGAGCGCGGGCTGTATTTCCCCGACCAGTGGGACGAGAGGTACCAGGCGCCGCTGGAGATGGCCGACACGGGAGAGCCGCCGAACCGCGGCAGCCTGCTCGCCGCCCCGGTGGGCCGCGGACTCTACATCCACACGTCGCTCTCCTTCTTTCGGCAGCTGCGCGCGGGCGTGCCCGGCGCCTTTCGGCTGTGGGCGAACCTGCTCTCGCTCGACGGGAGCCGCTGGCGGGAGATCGCCGCCCAGTGACGGAACGCCGGGAAGAGGCGGAGGGCCGGATCGGCCCCTTCCGTAGCTGGCGCGCGCTCTATGTGTCGGTGATCGCCTATACGGCCGGACTCATTCTCCTCCTCTATCTCGCCACGCGGCTGCTCGACTTCGGCGTGCCGTGAGCGGCCTCGACTGGACCGTCTTTGCCGTCTACTTCGGCGCGGTCGTCGCCTTCGCCTGGCGCCAGAGCCGAAAGAACCGCGGCGTCGAGGGCTTCTTTCTCGCCAACCGCCGGCTGGGCTGGGGCGCCATCGGCCTCTCCGTCATGGCGACGCAGGCGAGCGCGATCACGTATATCGGCACGACCGGACAGGCCTTCGACGACGGCATGGAGTTCGTCCAGTTCTACCTGGGCCAGCCGATCGCGATGGTCATTCTCTGCGTCGTCTTCGTCCCCTTCTTCTATCGCTCGAAGGTCTTCACCGCCTACGAGTACCTCGAACGCCGCTTCGACCCCAGAACCCGCTCGCTGACGAGCTTCCTCTTTCTCGTGTCGCGCGGACTCTCGGCGGGGATCGTCCTCTACGCCCCGGCCATCGTCCTCTCCGTCATCATGGGCTGGGACGAGCGCGTGACGATTCTCGTCATGGGGCTCATCACCGTGGCCTATACGATCATGGGGGGCATCACGGCCGTCATCTGGACGGACGTGCTGCAGATGATCGTCATGTTCGCCGGGATCGGGATCGCGATCGCCGTGCTGTTCGCGACGCTGCCGGAGGGAGTGGGCGTCGGCGACGTGGCGTATATCGGCGGGATCCATGAGATGTGGCGGAGCATCGACCTCTCCTGGGACCCGACGAATCGTTACACGCTCTGGTCCGGGCTCATTGGAGGACTCTTTCTCGCCCTCGGCTACTTCGGGACCGACCAGAGCCAGGTCCAGCGCTATCTCACGGCGAGTTCGCTCCGCCAGAGCCGTCTTTCCCTCATCTTCAACGCCTTCGTCAAAGTCCCGATGCAGATCTTCATCCTCGCCATCGGCGTCCTCCTCTATGTCTTCTATCACTTCGAGCGTCCCCCGCTCGTCTTCAATTCGGCGGAGGCCGCCATGGTCGCGGAAAGTCCCCGCGCCGGCGACTTCGCCGCGCTGGAGGCCGAACACGAGCGGGCGCACGAAGCGCGCCGGGAGAGCACGCTCGCGGTGCTGGAGGCTCGCCGCGCCGGCGAAGACCCCGAGCCACTGCAGCGCCGGATCGCCGCGTACGATGACGAACTGGAGCGGCTGAGGGAGGAATCGAAGTCGCTCGTGTCCGAGGTGCGGGGGGCTTCTTCGAACGACGTGAACTACGTCTTCCCGTCCTATCTCATCGCCTACGTCCCCGCCGGTATCCTGGGACTGTTGATCGCCGTCATCTTCGCGGCCGCCATGTCCTCGCTCGACTCCGAACTCACGGCCCTGTCCAGCGCCACCGTGATCGATTTCTACCGGAGGTACGTGAAACCGGAGGGGACGGACGCCCACTATCTGCTCATCTCCCGGCTCGCCACGCTGGGCTGGGGCGGATTCGCCGTTCTCTTCGCACTCTACGCGGGCCAGTTGGGGTCGCTCGTCGAAGCGGTCAACGAAGTCGGCTCGATCTTCTACGGGGCGCTCCTGGGCGTCTTCCTCCTCGCCTTTCTCGTGAAGCGGGCGACGGCCGCGGGCGCCTTCTACGGGCTCATCTCCTCGATGCTCGCCGTGCTCGCCGTGTCGCGCTTCACGGAGATCGCGTGGCTGTGGTACAACGTCGTCGGGACGCTGGCCGTTCTCGTGGTCGGCCTCGCGCTCCGCAGGCGGGAGCGGCCGGCATGATCCGCGGTACGGTTTTCCGCGGGCGTCGCGTGCGGTAGAGTCTCCGACGGTTTTCAAGCCACGACAGTTTTTCAGCCACGACAGTTTTCAAGCCACCTCATCGGGATGGTACGGATGCTCACGGACGTACAGATCGCCGAGGCCGCGACGCCCCGGCCCATAAGGGAGATCGGGGAGAAGATCGGGCTGGGGCTCGAGGAACTCGTCCCCTACGGCCATTACAAGGCGAAGGTCGCCCCGGAATCCATCTTCGAGCGCGAGCCCGGATCGGGCCGACTCGTCCTCGTCACGGGCATCACGCCGACGGCCGCGGGCGAGGGCAAGACGACCGTTTCCGTGGGGCTCGCCGACGGCCTGCGCCGCGTGGGGGCGAACTCGGTGCTCTGCATTCGCGAGCCGAGTCTCGGCCCGGTGTTCGGCGTCAAGGGCGGGGCCGCCGGCGGAGGGTACTCGCAGGTGATCCCGATGGCGGACATCAACCTCCACTTCACGGGGGACCTGCACGCGATCACGTCGGCGCACGCGCTCCTCTCGGCCGCGCTGGACAACCACCTGCAGCAGGGGAACCGGCTCGGGATCGACACGCGACAGATCACGTGGCGCCGCGCCGTCGACATGAACGATCGGGCGCTGCGGAACATCGTCGTCGGGCTCGGGGGACGGATCAACGGGGTGCCGCGCGAGGACGGCTTCATGATCACGGCCGCCTCGGAAGTGATGGCGATCTTCTGCCTCGCGGCGAGCCTCGAGGACCTCGAGGAGCGGCTGAGCAGCATCATCGTGGGGTACGACTACGGCGGGGAGCCGGTGCGGGCGCGCGAACTGAACGTGGCGGGCGCCATGACGCTGCTGCTGCGGGAGGCGATCGGACCGAACCTCGTGCAGACGCTCGAGGGGACGCCCGCCTTCGTCCACGGCGGGCCGTTCGCGAACATCGCCCACGGCTGCAATTCGCTCATGGCGACGCGGGCCGGGCTGGCCTTCGGCGACGTCGTGATCACGGAAGCGGGGTTCGGCTCGGACCTCGGCGCCGAGAAGTTCTTCGACATCAAGTGCCGGACCGGCGGACTCAACCCGGAGGCCACCGTGCTCGTGGCCACGATCCGCGCCCTGAAGCTGCACGGCGGGGGCGACCGCACGGCGCTCTCGACGCCGGATCCCGACGCCGTCCGCGGCGGGCTCGCGAACCTCGGCGCGCACGTCGAGAACATCCGCGGCTTCGGCATCGAGCCGGTCGTGGCGATCAACGTCTTCGCGACGGACTCCGACGAAGAGATCGCCGCGGTGGCGGAGGCGTGCGAGGATCTGGGCGCGCCCTGGGCCCGCTCCGACGGCCACGCGCTGGGCGGCGCCGGCTGCGAAGACCTCGCCCGCGCGGTCCTCGCGGCGCTCGACGAGGGAGGGGCCGACTTCAAGCCGAAATACGACGCGGAGGCTTCGATCCGGGACAAGATCGAGGCCATCGCGCGGAAGGTGTACGGCGCGGACGGGGTCGACTACACGCCGCGCGCCTCGAAGGACATCGCCCAACTCGAGGCGGCGGGGATGGGGAACACGCCGGTCTGCATCGCGAAGACGCCGAACAGCCTGAGCGACGACCCGGCGCGCCTCGGAAGGCCGGCCGGCTTCCGCATCACGGTTCAGGACGTGCGTCCCTCGGCGGGGGCCGGCTTCGTCGTGGCCCGGGCCGGCACCGTCATGACGATGCCGGGACTCCCGCGCGTGCCCGCGGCGGAGGGGATCCGGATCGTCGAGGACGGGAGCGTGGTCGGGCTCTTCTAGTCCCGTGACCGGCTCATGATCGAGATCGAACTCTCCGCCGATCCCCACGTCGAGGGCGTGGAGCGCCGGCTCCGGGAATGGGTCGCCGAGGACGCGGTGGCGCGGCTCTGGCGGCGGGACCCCACGCTGTGGAGCACGGACGCGGACACGCCGGAGCTGGCCGACCGGCTCGGGTGGCTGGACCTTCCGGAGACGTCTCCCGCCATGCTCGGCCCGCTCGAGGAGTTGCGCGCGAGCGTGCCCTTCTGGTTCACCGATCTCGTCCTGCTCGGCATGGGAGGTTCCAGCCTCGCGCCGGAGGTCATCGCGCACACGATGCGGGGCGAGGGGCTGCCGCTCACGCTCGTGGACACCACGCACCCAGGGGCGCTCCGCGACCTCGAGTGGCTGCGTCCGGCGAACACGATCTTCGTCGTCTCCAGCAAGTCCGGCACGACCGTCGAGACGCTCTCGCTCCTCCGCCACTTCTGGTCGCGGACCGTAGAAGTCGTGGAAGATCCCGGGGAACACTTCATCGCGATCACGGACCCCGAGTCCCCGCTCGCCGAACTCGGCCGGGAGCGCGGATTTCGGGCGGTGTTCGAAGCGCCCCCGGACGTCGGCGGCCGCTTCTCCGCCCTGAGCCCCTTCGGTCTCGTGCCGGCGGCTCTGGCCGGCGCGGATCTCCCGGCCCTTCTCGCGGAGGCGGGGGAGGCCGCGGACGCCTGCAAGGACGACGATCACCACAACCCGGGCTTCCTCCTCGGGGCGGCGCTGGGAGAACTCGCGCTCGCGGGGCGCGACAAGGCCACCTTCGTCGCGGCATCCGACTGGGCGGCGTTCCCGGACTGGGCGGAGCAACTCCTCGCCGAGAGCACCGGAAAGGAAGGCCGGGGCATCGTCCCTGTCGTCGGCGAGCCCCCGCGACCTCCGGACGAATACGGCGAGGACCGGGTCTTCGTCGGCCTCCTCCTCGGCGGGGACGCGGCGCGCGAAGCGGAGCAGTGGGGAGAAGCCGACGAGACGCCCGACCTCCTCGACGCGCTCGAGGCGGCCGGCCACCCGACGTTGCGCATCCGGCTCGAAGGGCCCGAGGAACTCGGCGCGCTCTTCTTCGTGTGGGAGGTGGGCGTGGCGATGGCCGGAGCCGTCCTCGGCATCCATCCCTTCAACCAGCCCGACGTCCAGCTCGCCAAGCGCCTCGCGCGTCGAGCGATGGAGGGCGACGGCGAGCCGGAGGAACGGTCGCCGGGCGCGGAGCCGGTGAAAGACGCGCAGATCTCCGACGCGGACGAGATCGACCTCGTCTGGGAGTTGCCGCAGTTCGGACACGCCCCGCCCCGCACGCCCGTGGCCCCGGACGTGGACGGAATCCGGGCGCGGTTGGAGGATTTCCTCGCCGCGGTGGAGCCGACGGACTACATCGCCGTACAGGCGTTCCTCGCGGGCGGCGAGGAGGAGGAAGGGCTACTCGCGACGCTGCGCGCGGCCCTCGCCGGAGCCACGGGGGCGGCGACCACGCTGGGCTACGGCCCCCGCTTCCTGCACTCGACCGGGCAACTGCACAAGGGAGGCGGGGACAACTGCGTCTTCCTGCAACTCGTCGACGACGCCGGCGAGCACGTTCACGTCCCCGAGACGGACTTCACCTTCCGCCGACTCATCCGCGCCCAGGGCCTGGGAGATCTCGAAGCGCTCGGTCAATGCGAACGCCTGGCGCTCCGGGTCCGCGTGGGCGGCCCGGAGGGCCTCGGCCTGCGCCGCCTGATCCAGCTCTTCGAGGAGTCCGCCTAGAACGACTCCCGAAGCGGAGCAGCTGCCCGGCTCAGTGGATCAGGCGCACCTGCAGGCCCAGGCCCCCGCCGACCCAGGCCGCCGACGGCGCGAGAAGGCGCGGGCGCTGCGACCTCAGCGCGCTCGCGACTCCCGTTTCGGACCCGGACGCGGCAGGCTCATCCGGGCGGGACCGAAGGAGGCTCAACGCCGTGTATCCGGACACGAGCGCCAACGCGGCGTTGGCGGCGGTGGAGAGTTCGGCTCCTATGCTCGAATCCTGCCACTCGCGCGCCGCGTTCCACGCAAAGCCCGCGTGTGCGACGGAAAAGGCCCCGTTGATCGCGCCAAATGCGGGTCTCGTCCACCAGTCTGGTCTCTCAAGGTGACCGACAAGGGCCGACAGCGCCGACAGCGGCACGACGTATCGCCAGGTGCGGGACGCCTCACCCCGGGGGCAGAGGCAACCGTCGGCGTAGGCGGGCTGGATCCTCGCGGCCTCATCCAGCGTGAGACCCGTTTCATCGAGCCACTTGGAGAAGCGTGCGTCGCCGGCAAGCTCCCACGCGTACACGTTGTTGTCCGCGCCCGCGATCTCCCGGACGAGATCCTCCCTGCCCGACCTCTGAAGCAGGTAGGCCACCGCGCACGGGGTCCCGTGTTCGTCGGCGAAGACGGGCACGCGGCCGGCGTGCGTGTGGTTGCGGGGGAACTCCCCCCGTTCCCGGTATTCGCGCAGCCAGTTCAGGGCGGCGTTCCGTCTCTCCTTCTGCGCCGCGCTGAGCGCGTCCGTCGCCCTTCGCCTCAGCACCCCCTCGACGTCGAGCAGGTGCCCCCGGATCCGCCGCGTCTCCAGCACCCCCGGTTCGGCCCGCGCGAACGTGGCCGCCGGGGGCGGCGCCGTCGCGGTGCGGCCGGACGCCTCGTCGCCGACGTCCCCGGGACCTCCGGAAGCGACGATGAACATGGACAGAACTCCAATGGCGGCAACGGCTTTCGATGAAGCGGACATGGCTGCGACTCCCGTGAAGATCCCCCCTCCGCGGCGTTCGCGCGGAAGGCGCGGCGCCCGGACGCCATTTCGGGAGGTACCGGCGCCGGCGGTCGGAGTTCCGCGCGGCGCCGACTCCGCGGTCAGGCGAGCGGGATCTCCGTCTGGGCGTGCGCGCCGAGGAGGTCGGTTCGGCCCTCGATGTCGAGGAGGGTGCGCTTGTAGCGGAGGCCGCCGGTGTATCCGCCCAGGGTTCCGTCGGTGCGGACGACGCGGTGGCACGGCACGATGATCGGAACCGGGTTCCGGCCGAGCGCGTTGCCCACCGCGCGCGAGGCCTTTGGACGCCCGATCCGACGCGCGATTTCCGTGTACGTCACCGTCTCCCCGAACTCGAGTCCGGAGGCGGCATCCAGCACGGCGCGCTGGAAGTCGCCCAGTGCCGTGAGGTCGACGAAGAGATCGAAGCGCGGGCGCCGGCGGCCGAAGTACTCCGTCAGTTGCTCTTCCGCGGGGGCGAGCCGGTCGGTATCGCGCACCACGGGCGTGGACCGGTACCGGCGCTCGAGGCCGGCGACGAACGCATCATCGCTCTCGTCCTGCCACGAGAGCGCGACGAGACCCGCGGCGCTCGCCGCGACCCGCATGGCGCCGAAGGGCGAATCGAAGCGGCGCCAGCGGATGACGGGGCCGTCCCGCAGGCCCTTCGCGGAACGATGGAGCATGCGGTACTCCGCCGCCCGCTCCCGGAGGCCCGGGCTCGCCGCCAGGTCCTCGGTCATCGCCTCGGCAGCCTCCGCATCCAGATCGCCTAGAATCCATGCGAGCAGATCTTCGTCGCTGCAGTTCGTCCCGCGTCCGGTCATATCGGCCCCTCCTCGCGCCACACCTCGGCGAGGTCTCGGCGCAGCTTCTTCATCCCCTGGTAGACGTTGGCCCTCGCGGCCTCGGGAGAGGACCCCATCCGCCGCGCGATCGTCGCGTAGTCCAACTCTTCGATCCAGCGGAGCCAGACCGCGTCCCGCTGCCGCCGGGGAAGCTCCGCCACACCCTTCCGGACGCGCGCCGCGGCCGCCTCCGAGAGCCGGTTCAACGCCGCGTCGGCCGCGGGAGGCGCGCCAGGCCCCACTTCCCCGGAGCGGGCCGCGAGCAACTCCGAGCGCCGGCGGCGCATCGAGATGCGGTCGAGCGCCCGGCGGGTGGCGACCCGGTACAGCCACGCGCGGACGTTCACGGCGTCGCCCGCCTCGGGCCGCGCACGAAGCGCCGTCACCCACAGCTCCTGCACGATGTCGCGCGCCTCCTCCGCGTTCCCCAGCATCGCGGCCACATGGCGCTCCAGTTCCCCGCCGTAACGTTCGGACCAGTCGTCCACCCGCCCTCTCCCTTCGTTCTCACCCCCTGGAACGTATCATGTCGGAATCCGTGAAACCGGACGGCCCGCGAGCCCGCCCATAGCCCCTCGAATCCGGCCCGAAACTGGCCACGCGCGGGCGCGAACCGTACCGTGTGTGCCCGCAGCCCCCACCCGGAGCACCCGGAGGTTTTCTTGAACTCAGAGTTTTCAGTTTCGGCGCCCGCGCCCAGCCGCGTCGCGCTCACGCTCATCGCCGCGTCCGTGGCGGCGGCCTGCACCGGCGATGCCGGAGACGGGAGTGGCGCCACGGCGGAGGAGGACCGCGCGGAGACGAGTGCCGTGATCCGCGATCCGCTCCCGGAAGAGCGGCGTTTCGCGAGTCTGACTCAGCTCACCTTCGAGGGCGAGAACGCCGAGGCCTACTACTCCTCGGACGGTCAGCGGCTGATCTTCCAGCGCACCCACGAGGACGAGTTCGAGTGCGACCAGATTTACACGATGACCGTCGAAGGCGGCGAACGACGCCTCGTGTCGACCGGGCTCGGCCGGACCACCTGCGGCTACTTCTTCCCGGATGATTCCAGAATCGTCTACAGTTCGACCCACCACGCGGCGCCCGGGTGTCCTCCGCCCCCGGACATGCGCCGCGGCTACGTGTGGGCGCTCTACGACTACGACATCTACTCGGCGCGGCCCGACGGCTCCGATGTTCGCGTGATCTCTTCGAGCCCCGGGTACGACGCGGAGCCGACACTCTCTCCGGACGGTTCGCGGATCGTCTTCACCTCCACGCGGGACGGGGACCTGAACATCTACTCGATGAATCCCGACGGCTCCGACGTGCGGCAGCTCACGGACGAACCCGGATACGATGGCGGCCCGTTCTTCTCCCCGGACGGGACGAAGATCGTCTACCGGGCGAGGTATCCCGAGAGCGAGGAGGAACTCGCGGACTACCAGGCGCTCCTGGCCGACGGTCTCGTGCGGCCAGGCGTGCTCGACATCTACGTGATGGACGCGGACGGCTCGAACCCGATTCGCCTCACGGACAACGGGGCCGCGAACTTCGCCCCCTTCTTCCACCCGAGCGGCGAGAAGGTGATCTTCTCCTCCAACCTGAACGATCCGGACAGCCGCAACTTCGACCTCTTCCTGATCAACCTGGACGGGACGGGGCTGGAGCAGGTGACGTTCAGCGAGGAGTTCGAAAGCTTCCCCATGTTCAGCCCGGACGGCCGTCATCTCGTGTTCGCGTCGAACCGGCACGGGTCCCACGAGGGGAACACGAACGTCTTCATCGCGGAGTGGATCGACGACCTCGCCGAGTGACCGACTTCCCGCGCGGACCGTCTAGTCTCTGAAGACAGCCCGGCGGCGAACCGGCCGTCCGGGGCGGGGACCGGAGGACACGGAGCTTGGGATGCGGTTCACAAAGACATTGCGGGGCCGGCGGCGGGTGTGGGCGGTCGGGGTGGCGTGGGGCGTCTCGTTCGCCGCGCCCCCGGTCTCCGCCCAGGAGGAGGGAATCCCGATCGACTACGACGCCGCGATCGCGCAGAGCGGGATCGACGGCAGCTACGGGTACCTGCGCGCGCTGGACGGGTCCGCGACGCTCATTCAGGGAGACACCCGGGAGCGCATCCATCTCTCGGTGAACGAACCCGTCCTCGTCGGCGACCGGATCTTCGTCTCCGGCGAATCGCGAGTCGAAATCGTGCTCGCCGACGGTAACCTCGTTCGGATCGGAGATCGGGCGGAGCTTCGCTTCCGCGCGCTCGCCAACTCGGCGGACACGAGCGACCCCGCCTCCATCCTCGAACTCGCGCGCGGGTCGCTGCAGCTCGTGGTGGCGGCGAACCCGCCGGGCGCCGAACGGCCCTCCGTCATCACGCCGAACGCGACGATCCGGCCGCAGGGAGCCGGTGCCTTCCTGATCGTCGTCGACGACGGGGGTCGCAGCGAGGTCGTCGTGCGCGAGGGGGTGGCCGAGGTCACGACACCGTCGGAACTCGCCGAGGTTCGCCCGGGAGAGAGTCTCTTCGTGGAAGGGACACAGGGCGACCGGCTCCGGTTCGCGGCGGCCCCGGGTCTCCAGCACCTGGAGGCGTGGGGCCGGGGGCTCGGCGAGCAGGCGGCCGGCGAGTACGCCGCTCACGTGGATCCGGACCTCCACTACGCCGCGTCCTCGCTCGGAGGGCACGGGTCGTGGGTGCAGGTGGACGCAGGCGTCGCATGGCGTCCGCGGGTGTCCACGGGCTGGGCGCCGTACCGGCACGGGCGCTGGCGGAACACGCCCACCGGCATGTTTTGGGTCTCCTACGAGCCGTGGGGCTGGGTGCCCTACCACTACGGGTACTGGGACCTCGACCCCCACTGGGGCTGGGTCTGGTTCCCCGGCAGCCGTTTCGCCGTGGCGCACGTCTACTGGTACTGGGGCCCGAGCTACGCGGGCTGGATTCCCTCCGGATATTACTGGCGCCACTACCGGAATTATTACGGGAGCAGTTGGGGCTTCCACTTCGGCGTCTACGGACACATCGGGGGCGGCTTCGGGCGGTACCGGCACTGGACGTTCCTGCCGCACGGGCGCCTGGGACACCGGCGACAGCACTTCTACTCGGTGGGCGGTTCGGACTTCGGCCGCGGGCGGAAGGCGGTCGAGCGCGGCGTCCTGCTCACGGATTCCCGTCTGCTCGGGCGGCAGGCGCAGCGGCGACCCGCGCAGACGCTCGCGAGCCTCAGGCGCGCCGTCTCGCGCGACGGGAGGACGGCGGTCGATGCGAACGGCTTCATCGATCGCGGCGCGAGCCTGCCGCGGGAAGTCGAACGCGTCGTGCTGCGGAGCCGCGATGGCCGGTCGGCCCGCCCCCGCGACGCGACCGCCGGAGCGCGGAGCGACCCCTCGCGGACGGCGGGCGCACCACCGGTCCGCGTCAACACGCGGTCGGCGGAGGGCCGCGCCCTGCGGCTGGAGCGGCCCGGCGTGCAGCGGGCGAACCCCCCGCCATCGACGAACGACGCCCGTGCGACGATCCGGCGGCCCGTGACGCGGGACGTCGCAGGCTCCGCGAGACGGCCGGCCGTGCGGCCGACGACGCGGTCGGGGTCGAACGGCGTGCAACGGGCAAGGGCCCGGGAGCAGCCGGCCGTTCGCCGGACGGGGGGCGCGACGACCCGGCCGACGGTACGGTCGAATCCGGCGCGGCCGACGGCACGGTCGAACCCGGCGAGACCGACTGTGCGGTCGAATCCGGCGCGGCCGACGGCACGGTCGAACTCGACGAGACCGACCGTGCGGCCCGCTCCGGCGAGACCGGCCGTGCGACCCTCGACGGCGAGGCCGCCCCGGCCGGTCGTTCGCCCCGCACCGTCCACGAGGCGACCCGTGGCCCGCCAGTCGGTCCCGCGGTCGTCCCGGCCGGCGGTGCGGCCCGCCGGTCCGTCCCGGTCGAGCGGGAGCGTCGGACGTTCCAGCGGAGGGTCCAGGTCCGGGGGCGCGGTCCGCCGCAGCGGCGGCAGTACGCGGTCGAGCGGCGCCGCGCGGGCCCGCGGCCGATCCGGAGGTTAGTGTGGTGTCGCAGAAATCCCACGGCCATTCGAGCGCCGATGCATCCGTGCCTGCGGCGCTCTCGGTGGCTCGCGGACTTCTGCGACACCACACTAGCGGACTACGATCAGGGCTCGGGCCACACCTCCGGATCCCGCTCCATTTCGGGCTCCGGTTCGACGCCGAGCGCCTCGACCATGCGGACGTAGTAATTGAAGAAGCCGACGACCTCGGTCGCGGTCAGGATCTGCGCGTCCGTCCAGCCGACCTCCCGCAACCCGTCGATGTCCCGCCGGGCGGTGGAGGTCGGCTCGCGCGTGATCGCCACGGCATAGTCCATTAGCCGCCGCGTCTTCTCGTCGAGCCCCGCCGTCCGGTAGTCGGTGCGGATCGCGCGGGCCAGTTCATCGTCTCCGGTGGCCTGACGGAGATCCTCTCCGTGCGCCTCCGTTCAGTAGAAGCACTCGAGTTCGCGCGAGGTCACGGTCGCGAGCATCTCCCGCACGTCCCGCCCCAGCGGCCCCGGCGCGAGCATCAACGCTTCGTAGAGTTGAATCGAAGCGCGCATGACGGGCGGGTTCAGGCTCTGGATTCCGATCACGTTGAAGACGCGCCCCGCGCGGCGGACGGCCTTCTCGTACTCGCGGGCGAGGAGCCCCTCCGCTTCGTCGGGAGCTACCGTCTCGATATGCGGCATGTCGCCTCCTCCCTGGCAGGCCGTGCCAAAAGCCCCGCTGCGTTCGAGCGGCGCTGACGCGGGGTTTTGCCACGGCCTGCTAGCGGACGAGGAAGCCGTCGCGCCAGGGGTCGTCCGGATCGATGAGGAACTCGTGACGGCCCGTCACCCAGGCCCGGCCCCCGACCTCGGGCACGACCGCCGGATGCCCGCCGATGGCCGTCGTGTCGACGATCCGGCCGCTGAACCGGCCTCCGATGATGCTCTCCACGACGATCTCCGCGTCCCCGGGGATCTCGCCCCGGGCGCGAAGGATGGCCAGGCGGCCGCTCACTGCGGTCCCGGTCGGACTGCGGTCGAGTTCCCCGTCGGCGAAGATGCAGACGTGCCGCGAGTGGTGCGCGGGATCCGCGGCCCTGCCGGTGAACACGGTGCCGTAGAGGAACCCGAGGTCCGGATCGTCGGGGTGCGAGGTCTCGCCGCCGGCCGAAGCGGACACCGCGCGCGTGATCCGGCGCCCGGCGTCGATCAGGTCGGTGGCGGAGCCGGGCACGAGGGCGAGCCCGAGCGCGTTCGCATCGACATACGCGTAGAAGGCGCCACCAAAGGCGAGGTCGTAGGACACGGTCCCCAGCCCCTCCACCTCCACGGCCCGCCCCAGCACGGGCGCGAAGGAAGGCACGTTGAGGAACCGGACCTCCCGGACCCGTTCGCCGTCCAGGATCGCGGTGGCGCGCACGAGGCCGGCGGGCGTGTCGATCGCCACGGGCCGCTCGTCCCCTGCCCGGTCGATCCAGCCGGCTTCGACGGCGATCTTCGCCACGCCGATGATCCCGTGGCCGCACATCGTGGAGTAGCCCTCGTTGTGCAGGAAGAGGACGGAGAAGTCCGAGTCCGGCCTCACCGGCGGCATCACGAGACAGCCGTACATGTCCGCGTGCCCCCGAGGTTCCCACATGAGGGCGCGGCGGAGTTCGTCATGCTCCGCCCGCGCGAGGCGCCGCCGCGCGAGGACGGTGTCTCCCTCCAACTCCGGGAAGCCCGCCACGATGACGCGCAGCGGCTCCCCCTCCGTGTGCGCATCGATCGTCTCGACGCGAAGCCAATGCTCCGGAGCAGTCCAGGTCATGTAACTCCTCGGTGGCCGTCGGTGGCGTAGCGGTCGGCGCCCAGGAAATGCAGGGAGACGTAGGGTTCGTCGCCGACGACCCAGGAGTCGTGCGGCTCGGGCGGGATATGGAACAGGTCGCCGGGCCGAAGCTCGACGACCCGCCCGTCCGGAAACGCCGCGGTGGCCGAGCCCCTGAGCACGAGACCCACATGCTCGACCGTACACAGCGGCTCCTCCGACGGCACGTGCTCGGACCATTTCCAGCCCGGCTGGTACGTCGCCCGCCCGATCGTGAGGCCTCCGATCCGGACGACCTCGAAGCGGCCGAGTTCGAGTTCGCGGACCTCGTCCGGCTCCTCGAACCGCCGCAGGATGACGTCGATCACGACGGACCGTTCTCGCCGGGCACCGGGTCGGTGTCCTCTCCCTCCGCGAGGTCGCGGTAGAAGGTGAGGCCGTTCATGTCGAGATCGTAGAAGGCGAACTCGCGGGTGCCCCAGGGGGTCCGCCGCAGCGCCGTCCGCTCGTGGAAGACGCCCTGGTCCCGGTATTCCTCGAACAGCGCCTCGACGTCGGGCACGACGAAGCGCAGCATGGGGCGCTCCACGCGGGACCATTCCTCCGCATCGTGCCACTGAAGATGCAACTCGATCCCGTCGCGCCTCAGCCCGGCGTATCCCGGATCGCGGGTGGAATCGGCGAAGGTGAGTTCGAAGCCGAGCCGCCCGACGTAGAAGCCGATCGCCGCGGCGACGTCCCGCGACGGGAGCACGGGCTGTACCGCCTCGAGGCGGGCCGCCTGCCCCTCCCCCGCTATCGGTAGTTCTCCATCAGGGCGTCCAGCGCGTCGGATCCCGGGCACAACTCCTCGAAGGGGAGGTCCCACAGCGGCCGGTCGACCGTCCCCAGCACGTCGTGCAGGTCCCTCGACTCCGGGTCCACATAGAGGAGCCCGGTCGGAACCTCTCCCGCGTTCTGCCGTTCGCGCAGGTAGCCGTACACGGCGTCCCTGTCGGTCGCGTCGTAGTCGCCCTCCACCTGCCGGAAGCGGATCACGCTGCCGTCGTGCATGCGGACGTCTCGCACCTCGGCCGACGCGATGTCGGCCGTGATCTCATCGGCCGGGGGGACGAAGTCCTTCGGGGCGACGAACGCGGCCTCGACGGCCTCGCGGAAGTGCTCGCGCGTGTAGGCGTAGCTCTTCGTCGAACCCACGTGGTCGTTGAAGGTCACGCAGGGCGAGATGACGTCGACGAGGGCGAGGCCCGGGTGCCGGATTCCCGCCTTGATGATGGGGACGAGCTGGTCCTTGTCGCCGGAGAAGCCCCGGGCCACGAAGGTCGCGCCGATCGAGAGCCCGAGCAGGGCGGGGTCGATGGGAGGCTGTTCGTTCGGCACGCCCCGCTTCGACTTCGAGCCCATGTCGGCCGAGGCGGAGAACTGGCCCTTCGTCAGGCCGTAGACCCCGTTGTTCTCGATGATGTAGAGGAGGTTGAGGTTGCGCCGCACCGCGTGGCACAGCTGCCCGAGCCCGATCGAGAGCGAGTCCCCGTCGCCGGAGACGCCGATGTAGACGAGGTCGCGGTTCGCGGCGTTCGCCCCGCTCGCGACCGAGGGCATCCGCCCGTGCACGCTGTTGAAGCCGTGGGATTCGGACATGAAGTACGCGGTCGTCTTCGACGAGCAGCCGATCCCGCTCATCTTCGCGGCCCGGTGCGTGGGGATCGCGAGTTCCCACGCCGCCTCGATGAGCGCGGCGGTGACGGAGTCGTGGCCGCACCCCGCGCACAGCGTGGACATCACGCCCTCGTAGTCGCGCCGGGTGAGCCCCAGTTCGTTCTTCTCCAGGCTCGGGTGGAAGACCCGCGGCTTGGCGATGTACGTCATGCACCCACTCCTTCCGCGGTCTCCGCCGCGAGCCCGAGGCGGTCCTTCACGCCCGCGATGACGTGGCGCGCGCTCAGCGGGAGCCCTCCGTAGCGGAGGACCGAGGCCAGCCGTTCCTTCGAGGCCGGCGTCTCCAGCGTGAGCAGCGACTTCAACTGCGCGTCCCGGTTCTGTTCGATGACGATGTTGAGGTCGTGCGCCTCGATGAAGCGTCCGACTTCGGGCGCGAAGGGGAAGGCGCGGATCCGCATGTAGTCGAGCCGGAGTCCGTCGTCCGCCTCCATGCGCTCGATGGCCTCGCGCACGGCGCCGTCGCAGGCGCCCAGCGTGATGAGTCCGTATCGCGCGTCCGGCCGCGAGCGGATCTCCGGGGCCGGCACGGCCTCCGCGGCGTTGTCGATCTTCACCGCGATGCGGTCGATGACCTCCTGGTATTCGTCCGGCTCCTCCGTGTACTTGCCGTACTTCGTGTGGCCGGAGCCGCGCGTGAAGTAGGCGCCCTTCGGATCCTCGCCCGGGATCGTCCGATACGGGATCCCGTCCCCGTCCACATCGAGGTAGCGATAGAAGGTCTCGATCTCCGCGAGCGCCTCCGAGTCGAGCACCTTCCCGCGGTCCGGCCGGTACGCGTCATCCCACTCGAAGCGGGGCACGACCCAGTCGTTCATCCCGATGTCGAGGTCGGAGAGCACGAAGACGGGCGTCTGGAAGCGTTCCGCGAGGTCGAACGCGTGCACGCTGAACTCGAAGCACTCCGCCGGGTCCTTCGGGTAGAGGCAGACGTGTTTCGTGTCTCCGTGGGAGGCGTAGGCGCAGAGGAGGATGTCGCCCTGCTGCGTGCGCGTCGGCATGCCGGTCGACGGGCCGACGCGCTCGACGTCGAAGAAGACGCACGGGACCTCGGCGTAGTAGGCGAGCCCGATGAACTCGGTCATGAGCGAGATCCCGGCCCCGCTCGTCGCCGTGAAGGCCCGGGCTCCGGCCCACCCCGCGCCGATCGTGATGCCGGCCGCCGCCAGTTCGTCCTCCGCCTGCAGGATCGCCGCCTTGCTCCGCCCGGTCTCGTCCTCGACGCGCAGACGCCGGCAATAGGCCGTGAAGGCGTCGACGAGCGAGGTCGAGGGGGTGATCGGGTACCAGGCCGCGACGGTCGCGCCCGCGTAGACGCAGCCGAGCGCCGCCGCCGTGTTCCCGTCGATGAGAATCGAGTCGCGCGTGGCGTCCATCCCCTCGAGCCGGATCGGCAGGGGGCACTCGAAGTTCTCCATCGCGTAGTCGTAGCCGAGCCGGATCGCCTCGAAGTTCGCGTCGAGCAGGTGCCGCTTCTTCTCGCCGAAGGTCTCCTCGAGCAGTCCGCGGATCACGTCCATGTCGATGTCGAGGAGGGCGGCGAGGGCGCCCGTGTAGGCGATGTTCTTCATCAGGATGCGCGTGCGGCCGCCGTCGAAGGTCTTCACGCACATCTCGGCCAGCGGGACGCCGAGGAAGGTCACCTCCTCGCGCCGCAGCGTGTCCGCCATGGGCCAGCTCGAGTCGTACAGCAGCCAGCCGCCGGGGACGAGTTCCTCGATGTCCTGGGCGTAGGTCTCCGGGTTCATCGCCACGATGAGGTCGAAGTCCGGCGTGCGCGCGACGTGGCCCGAACCGTTCACGCGGATCTCGTACCAGGTGGGCAGGCCCTGGATGTTCGAGGGGAAGACGTTCTTCCCCGACACCGGGACCCCCATCCGGAAGATCGACTGCATGATGAGCCCGTTGGCGCTCGCGGAGCCCGTCCCGTTCACGGTGCCGATCTTGAGCGCGAAGTCGTTCACGCGGCCGGTCTTCATTTCGGGCATTCCGTCAGGGAGTCACCGAAACGAAGCCGCCCGGCGACATCTCCTCGATTCCCATTCCGGAGTAGGGATGCTCCGCGTCCTGTCCCGCGTACGGCTTGAGCAGGTCGAAGGTCCGCATGTCCCACGCCGCGGTCGGACAGCGCTCCGCGCACAGCCCGCAATGGATGCAGAGGTCCTCGTCCTTCACCATGACGCGGGAGGTCTGCGGCAGCGGCTCGGAGACGTAGATGTCCTGCTCCGCGTTCTCGGCGGGCGCGGTGAGCCGCGTGCGGAGTTCCGCCTCCGCTCCGTTGTGGGTGATCGTGAGACAGCTGAGGGGACAGATGTCGATGCAGGCGTCGCACTCGATGCACAGGCTCCCGGTGAAGTGCGTCTGAATGTCGCAGTTCAGGCAGCGCTCGACCTCGGTCAGCGTCTGCTCGATGTCGAACCCCTCCTCGACCTCCGTCTCGATGCTCTGGAGGCGCTCCTCGAGGCGGACGTGCCGCATCTTCCGGCGGGCCGCGTACTCGTAGTCGTTCGAGTAGCTCCACTCGTGGAGGCCCATCTTGGCGCTCACGAGGTTCATGTGCTCGGGCGGGCGCTTCCGGAGGTCCTCGCCGCGGCAGTAGGCGTGGATGGAGATCGCCGCCTGGTGCCCGTGCTCGGCCGCCCAGATGATGTTCTCCGGGCCCCACGCCGCGTCGCCGCCGAAGAAGACGCCCTCGCGCGTCGACATGAACGTCGTGCGGTCGACGACGGCCTCGCGCCACTTGTTGAACTCGATCCCCGCATCGTCCTCGATCCAGGGGAAGGCGGTCTCCTGCCCGATGGCGAGGATGACGGCTTCCGCGGGGAAGAACGCCTCGTCGAGCTTGGTCGAAACGAGCCGCCCCTCGTCGTTCTCGTGCCATTCCACGATGTCGAAGTTCATCCCCTTGAGGACGCCGTTCTCGACGACGAACTCGGTGGGCGAGTGGTTCTCGACGATGTCGACGAGTTCCTCCTCCGCGTCCTCGAGTTCCCAGGGGGAGGCCTTGAAGTACGGCTTCGACTTTCGGGCCATGACCTTGACGTTCGTGCCGCCGATCCGCTTCGAGGTGCGGCAGCAGTCCATCGCGGTGTTCCCCACCCCGATGACGAGCACGTTCTCCTCGATCGCGTTCGTGTGCCCGAAGGCGACGGATTCGAGCCAGTCGATGCCGATGTAGATGTGGTCCGTGTCGTACCGGCCCGGCAGGCGCAGTTCCTTGCCGCGCGGAGCGCCGGAGCCGACGAAGACGGCGTCGAAATCCTGTTCCATCAGCCACTTCATGCTCTCGACGGGCGCGTTGTAGCGGATGTCCACGCCCATGTCGAGGATGTAGTCGATCTCCTCCCACAGCACTTCGGGGGGCAGGCGGAACTGCGGAATGTTCGTCCACATGAGGCCGCCCGGCCGGTCGTTCTTCTCGAAGATCGTGACCTCGTAGCCGAGGGGCATGAGGTCGCGGGCGACGGTCAGCGACGCCGGGCCCGCGCCCACGCAGGCGATCCTCTTCCCGTTCTTCTGCTTCGGGATGTCGGGGAAGCGGGGGGTGATGTCGCCCCTGAGGTCGGCGGCGACGCGCTTGAGGCGGCAGATCGCGACGGGTTTCTCCTCGACCCGTACGCGGCGGCACGCAGGCTCGCAAGGGCGGTCGCACGTCCGGCCGAGGATGCCCGGGAAGACGTTCGATTCCCAGTTGAGCATGTACGCGTCGTCGTACCGCTCCTGGGCGATGAGGCGGATGTAACCCGGTACGTTGGTGTGAGCCGGGCAGGCCCACTGGCAATCCACGACTTTGTGGTAGTAGTCGGGATTCCCGACGTTTGTTGGCTCCACCGTTTCTCCTCGGGCTTACCCCGCCCGACAGGCGCTCCGTTCCCCGGCCCGTGAGTCGCTTGGAGACATAACCGCCCGCAATCGTAGGGGACGAGGGGGATTGTCGCCAGTTTTTCGTTGCGCCGGCGGGAGTGGCGGCGGGCGCGGCGCGGGAGTGGCGGCGGGCGCGGCGCGGGAGTGGCGGCGGGCGCGGCGGCCGGATCGTTGCTGCGGCGCCCGGAGCCGCGGAAGTTGAGCGCATGCAAAAACAGCCCGTGCACACGGTTGCCGGCGGGGCTCACCTCTTCCGGCGGGACACGGCGGCGAAGCTCGGACGGATCGCCGGAGGATATCTCGACCGGTACGCGGCGGACCCCGCCTCCCTCGTCGATGCCCTGGGGAATCGCCTTCCCCCGGAGACCGCCGAAGCGGTGCACCGGCGCGTGCGCGCCAAGCTCGAACGCGAGCCCGTCGAGTGCTTTCTGATCGACTTCGAGGATGGGTTCGGCGCCCGATCCGAGGCGGAAGAGGACGAGGCGGCGACGGCGGCGGCGGTGGAAGTCGCGGCGGGGGCGGCGGCGGGCAGTCTCCCGCCCTCGCTCGGCATCCGCATCAAGTCGCTGTCCGAGGCCACCGGCGGACGGGCGCTGCGGACGCTCGAACTCTTCCTTGCCGCGTTGGCGCGGAGGGGGGGCGAGCTTCCGGACGGGTTCACGGTGCTTCTCCCCAAGATCGTCGACGCCGGGCACGTCGAGAGGCTCGCGGCGGCGCTGGATCGGCTCGAGGCGACGCTCGGCCTGCCGGAGAATCGGGTGGGCATCGACCTCATGATCGAGACGCCGCAGTCGCTCGTGGCGCCGGACGGACGGATCGCCGTGCCCCGGCTGGTCGCCGCGGCGGGGGGGCGGTGCCGGACCGTGCATCTCGGGGCGTACGACCTCACGGGCGCCGCGGCGGTCGCGGCGGAAGCCCAGACGCTCGGACATCCGCTGTGCGAGATGGCCCGACAGCTCCTTCAGCTCTCGCTCGGCGGGACCGGCGTCCGGCTGGCGGACGGGGCGACGAATGTGCTTCCCGTCGAACCGCACCGGGGGAAGACGGAGATCTCTCCGGCCGAGCGCGCGGAGAACATGGCGGTCGTGCATGACGCGTGGCGCCTGCACTACGCCGACGTGCGGCGGTCCCTGAACCAGGGGTTCTACCAGAGCTGGGACCTTCACCCGGCGCAGCTCGTCTCCCGCTTCGCGGCCGTGTTCTCCTTCTTCCTCGAGGGACTGGACGCGGCGGCGATCCGGCTCGACCGCTTCGTGTCCGCCGCGGGACAGGCCGTCCTCACGGGATCCGTGTTCGACGACGAAGCGTCGGGCCAGGGCCTGCTGAACTTCTTCCTCCGGGGACTCGCGAGCGGCGCCCTGACCGCGGAGGAGGCGGCGCGTTCCGGCCTCACGCCCGCGGAACTCGACACCCGCTCCTTCCGCGCCATCCTGGCAGGCCGCGATAACACCCCGCGTCAGCGGCGAGAGCGGTGAAGCGCTCGCCGGACAAGGAGCGCCGCGGCGAGTGATTGCCGCCTGGATCGACCGCGGCAGGATCCGCGTACGCAATGACCTCCCGCGGCCCTCCCTCGAGCCCGGGGAGGCCATCGTCCGGGTCCTGGTGGCGGGCATCTGCGGGACGGACCTGGAGCTGCTGCGCGGATATCGCGACTTCTCGGGGATTCCGGGGCACGAGTTCGTCGGACGGGTCGAGGAGGGGCCGTCGGAGTGGGTCGGCGCGCGGGTCGTGGCGGAGATCAACATCACCTGCCGCGGGCGAAGGTTCGAGCCCCCCTGCTTCCCTTGCGCGAACGGGCGGCTCACGCACTGCCTTCGCCGCGAGGCGATCGGCATCCGCGGTCGCGACGGCGCCTTTGCCGAATGGCTGCGGGTGCCGGTCCCGAACCTGCATCGCGTGCCGGAGCCGCTTCCGGACGAGGTCGCCGTGTTCGCGGAACCCGTTGCGGCCGCCTGCCGCGTCCTGCGGCAGATCGAGACCGACCTCCGGCGCGACGTCGAGCGTGGGCGCGTGACCCGGGCGTTCGTCGTGGGGGCCGGGCGGCTGGGGCAGCTCGTGGCGCGGGTGATGGCGCGTCGGCTGCCGCGGCTGGAGGTCGCCGGGCGGTCGGAGCGAAGCCTGGCGCGGGCCCGCGCGGCGGGTCTCGCCACCATGTCGGCCGCGGCCGTGGAGGCGGCGGCCTACGATCTCGTCGTCGATTGCAGCGGTGCACCGGCCGGCTTCGAGGTCGCCCGCCGAGCCGTTCGGCCACGAGGCACGATGATCCTCAAGAGCACGCATAAAAACGAGTTATCCGTCGACATCTCATCCATTGTCGCAGATGAAATCCGACTGCTCGGCTCTCGGTGCGGGTCTTTCGACGACGCCCTGTCGGCGCTGGAGCGAAGGGAGTTCGAGGTGCGCGATCTCATCGACGACCGGCTGCCGCTCTCCGCCGCCCCGGAGGCCTTCGACCGAGCGGCGGAGGCGGGCGTCGCGAAGGTGCTTCTCGTCCCCTGACCCCGGTCGGATTCAGTTGACCCGGCTGGGCTCAGTCGACCCGGCCGGATTCAGCCGGGCAGTTGCACGGGGCGGATCCGGACGCCGCCTCCCTCGCCGGGGATCGTCCACGCGAACAGGAGTTCGTCTCCCAGCCGCACCATGCGCGGGAAGCCGCTCGAACGCTCGCCGGCGGTCTCGGAGATCAGGAGGGGCGGCTCCTTCGAGCCGTCCGGGTGAACGCGGCGGACGAGGACGCGCGGGGTGTCGTTCGAGGCTTCGAGCCACACGACCGCCGCCGAACCGTCGTCGAGACGCTCGATGTCCACGCGGCCCAGCGGCAGCCCTTCGTCGATCCGGATCCGCGGGCCGAAGCTCGCGCCGCCGTCGGCCGAGAAGGCGACGTACGCCTGCGGCGTGCCGCCGGCGCCCGTGTACCAGGCGGAGACCAGCGCCGCTTCGTCTCCGCTCAACTGCGGCCCGTTCACGGGACAGCCGGGGATGACCCAGCCGTCGGTCGACACCGGAGCGGGCTCGGTCCAGCGCTCCCCCGCCCCGCGGACGACGGCGATGTCGCGGACCTCGGATTCGCTCCGGTCGCGGTAGGCGGCGACGAGGCCGTCGCCCACGCGGGCCAGCGCGGTCTGGCAGCACTCGCACGTCCTGTCGTCGAGGAGCACCTCGGGGCCCAGTCGGCCGTCCGGCGCGAGCGTCCGGAAGCGGACGGACATCGGACCCCGCACTGCGTGGCTCCCTTCCGTTACGTGCACGCCCCCGGCGGCGGCGCCCGCCATCGCGCGGGCGTCGAGCCAGGTCAGCGCCGCGCCGTCCCGCCACGGGACCATCGATACGAAGCCGTGCTCGGTCGGCGACTCGTCGTCGTGCGCGCGGAACGGCTCCGTCCACGTCATTCCGTCATCCGAAGAGAGCGCCAGCATGACGTGGTAGGCGTACGGCGCCTCGGCCACCTTCTCCAGCCAGTGAACGGCGAGGGTGCCGTCGGACATCTCGACCGACGAGGGGAAGTCGGCCCAGTTCACGAACATCTCTTCCGACGTCCACACGGTGCGCGGCGCGGACCAGCCGTCCGCTTCGCGAATCGCGAGACGCAGCGCAGGCACGCCGTCCTCCGGCTCGATCCACGTCAGGATCGTGCGTCCCTCCGCACCCACCGCGAGATGGGGCTCGCCGCTCGGGAACGGCCGCACGAACTCGACATCCCCCGACTGCAGCGACACCTGCCGTTCCGCCTCGCCGGCACACCCGCACAGAAGCACCGCGGCGGCGAGGGAACGGATCCGGCGGCCGGCAGGGGCTCGCGTGCGGTTTCGCATGTGGACTCCGGACATTCTCATCTCCTGCGGGGGTCTCCCTCGGGCGTCTCCTCCGGGCGAGGCCGTATGATACGCGCCGCAAGGCGACCTGAGAACTCCGCGGACGGGAGGCGAAGTGCCACAACGCGCGTCGGTGATGACGGGCCCGCGACAGCCGCTCGAGATTCGGGACTTCGACGACCCCGCACTCGGGCCGGGCGAGACATGGCTGGAGATCGAAGCGAGCGAGGTGTGCGGAACCGATGTACACCTCTATCACGGGCGGCTCGCGGGGGTCCCCTGGCCCATCATCCCGGGGCACGTGAGCGTGGGACGGGTGCGGGAAACCCGCGGCCCGGGCGTCGACGCCACCGGGCGGCCGCTGGCGGAGGGGGACACGGTCACCTTCTTCGACGTGGTGGGCACGTGCCACCGCTGCTTCCATTGTTCCGCGGCGCGGCAGCCGAACCTGTGCCCGCACCGGCGCGTCTACGGCATCACGTTCAGCGCACTCGAGGGGCTGTTCGGAGGCTGGGCGACGTCCATGCGGCTCACGGCCGACACGTCGATCTTCAAGTTGCCCGAGGGGCTGGAGACAGCGGATGTCATCGGAGGCGGCTGCGGACTCTTCACCGGTTTCGGAGCCGTCGAGCGCTCGGAACTCCGGCCGGGAGACACGGTCGTCGTCCAGGGCTCCGGCCCCGTGGGCCTCGCGGCCGCCGCCTTCGCCCGGGTCCGGGGGTGCGGCGTTCTCGTCGTCATCGGCGACCCCGACGAGCGCCTCGACCTGGCCACCGCGATGGGCGCCGACGTCACGCTCTCCGTGAGCCGAACGTCGGGCCCCGACCGGTCGGCACGGGTGGCCGATCTCACGGAGGGCCGGGGCGCCGACGTCGTCATCGAGGCGAGCGGCAACCCGGCGGCGATCCCGGAAGGGTTCGCCCTTCTCCGCGACGGAGGCACGTACGTGGTGGCGGGCCACTACACGGACGTCGGTCCCGTCTCCATCAACCCGCACCTCGACATCAACCGGAAGCACGCGACGGTGAAGGGGCGCTGGGGCACCGAACTGCCGCACGTCTCACGCGCGCTCGACCTGCTCGCCCGGCACCGCCTCCCCTTCGCCCGGGTGATCGGGGGAGAGTACGGCCTCGAGGAAACGAATCGGGCGCTCGCGGACGTCGAGCGGCTCGCCGTCACGAAGGCGATCATCGTTCCGTCCCGCGACCGGGCGACGCAGGCTGCAGGCTGAAGGAGCGGGTCGCGGCTAGAAGTCCCTGGCCATCTGGCCCGCGGACTCCACGCGGACCGTGAGGATGTCGATGTCGTGGTACTGCTGGTGGCGGATCGAGGATGCGTAGTGCCTCAGCAGCCGCAGCGGGGTCTCCGCCTCGACCGGGATGCCCGCGGCCGCCTCGCTGAGCATCGCCAGCTGGTCTTCGATGTTCTTCTCGTCCGTCGTCGCGATGAACTCGAGATCCGCGGAGGGGCCATCGCCGCGCGCGATCACCAGCAGGTTGCGCTCCACTTCCGGCGTATCCCCCGCCTCGGGCGTATCCCCCGCCTCCTGTGCCTTCTCACGAGTGAGGATGTGCAACGTCTCCTCACCCACGGCGCGCAGACGCGTTTCCATGTCTTCGTCCCAGCCGTTGCGCGCGGCGAACTTCACCAGGAAGGCGTCGACCTCCGGCCAGGTATCGTGCGACAACCGCGTCTTGAGTCGCGCCCGGCGGCCGCCCATTCCGAAGACCGTGAGCAGGATCACCGTCAAGCCGCCGACGGTCATGCCGTTGCCGAGGAGTTCGCCCCAGGCCCCCTGGAAGGACTCCGGGTAGATCCAGTCGAGCTGGAAGGCGATGCCCAGCCAGAACGCGACGCCGACGACGATGCCGTTGCGGTAATCCAGCCCTTCCTGGAGCAGGATCTTGATTCCGAAGACGAAGATCAGCGCGACGATGATGACGAAATAGGCCGCCACGACGGGGCCGGGGATCGCGATGATGAGGGCGAGGAATTTCGGCAGGAAGGCGAAGGCGACGAAGACGATGCCTACGCAGATCCCGATGGCGCGGGAAGCGACGCCCGTGAGTTCGGCGACGGCGATGCTCATGCCGTAGGTCGTATTGGGAACGGTCCCCGCCAGGCCGGAGAGGAGGTTCCCCACCCCGTCGGCCGAGATCGCGCCCTGGATGGAGCGAAAGTCGATCGCGCGCGGCCTGCGCCACGAGACCCGCTGAATCGCGATGGCGTCCCCGAGCGTATCCATGGCGCCCACGAGCGTCACCATCACGAAGGACGGCAACAGCGCCCAGAACTCGGGGCGGAAGCTCAGGTCGAGCCCCGGGTACGCGAGGTCCGGCAGGCCGATCCAGCGGGCTTCGGCGACCGGGGACAGGTCGTAGATCCCGAACCCGAGGCCGGCGACGAGAGACCCGGCGGCGATCCCCAGGGCCGGGGCCCAGAGCCGAAGGGCGCCGGAGAAGCGGAGCGGAACGAGCACCAGGACCGCCAGCGTCACGCCCGCAACGACCGGAGCCGCGGCCGGCGACGCCCCGGCCGGCACCTCGGCGAGCTTCCGCAGGATCAGCGGGGCGAGCGTCACCGGAATGAGCATGAGCACGACGCCCGCCACGGTGGGAGTGAAGATCCGCCGCAGCAGCGCCATCCTCGAGGCGAGCACGAACTGGATGAGCGAGGAGCCGATGATCAGCAGCGCGAGCATCCCCGGCCCGCCCTGCTCGAGGGCGGACACGCTCACCGCGAGAAACGCGCTCGTGCTCCCCATGACGAGGATGTAGCCCGCCCCGATCCGTCCCACGCTGCGCGCCTGGATCGCCGTCGTGACCCCGCTGATGACGAGCGCCGCGGACACCGCCCACGAGAGGTAGGCATCGCTGCCGCCCGCCACGGTGATCATGACCGTCGGCGTGAGCACGATGCTGGCGAGGCAGATGAGGGCGTACTGGACGCCGAGTCCGGCGGCGATCGGGAGCGGCGGCCGCTCGTCCGGCTCGTAGCGTACGTCCTGCGTCGCGCGCCCCGGACTCGAACCCGCCATCAGCCGCTGCCTCCCCCGGCGAGCGCTCCGGCGGGAGACGCCGCGCGCCAGCGTTCGGGGCGGGTTTCAAGCTTTTGGACGGATTCCCGGAGGACCTCGAGCGCGAGGTCGATCGTGTCCAGGTGGGTGCGGAACGCGAGCGCCGCCATCCGCAGCCAGACCGTCCCGTCGATCGTCGTGGAGGAGAGGAAGACGCGCCCGTCGCGGTGGGTCTCGTCCACCAGCGCCCGGTTGAAGGCGTTCGCGTCGCCCGACTCCGGCACCCAGCGGTAGGTCACGACGGAAAGTTCCGGTTCCGGCCCCACCTCGAACCCGAGCGCCCCGATCTCGCCGTGGAAGTACCGCGCGAGTTCGAGCTTCTCCCGCAGGCAGGCCTCGAACGGCGCCTCCCCGTGCAGGAGGAGCGGCAGCCAGACCCGCAGCCCCCGAAAGTGCTTGGTGAGTTCGGGCGATACGGCGGCCGGAGACGGCCCCCAGCGCTCGGCCTCGACCGTGTCCTGCAGGTAGCTGGCGCCCGACGCGTGCGCGTCCGCCAGGGCCTTCCCGTCGCGGACGAGCACGGCGCCCGTGCCGTAGGGGAGAAACATCCCCTTGTGCGGATCGAGGACGAGGGAATCCGAGCGTTCCAGACCCGCCAGCGCGGGCCGGATCTCCTCGAGCAGGGCAAAAAATCCGCCGTAGGCGCCGTCCACGTGGAACCAGAGATCCTCGCGCTCGGCAACGTCCGCGATCTCCGCGAGCGGGTCGATGGCGCCGATGTCCACGGTGCCCGCCGATGCGAAGACGAGCCACGGCCGGAGTCCGCGCGCGCGATCCTCCTCCACGAATTCGGCGAGCGCATCGGCCCGCATGCGGTAATCGCCGTCCAGCGGGACATCGCGCCGCACCGCCTCTCCCACGCCGGCCATTCTGAGCGCCTTGTGCAGGCAGTGGTGCAGGTGGGACGACGAGTAGACGACCGCCCGCTCGTAGTCGCGCGCCCGAAGTCCGGCCGCCTCGCGGGCGGTGACGACGGCGATGAGGCTCGCGATCGAGCCTCCCGAGGCGAGGTTCCCGGCGCATGTGGCCGGATATCCCGCGAGACGCGCCATCCAGCCGAGGACGACGTTCTCCATCTCGACGGCGCCGGGGCCGGTGAAGCGTACGCCGGCGTATTCGTTCGTGACGGCCGCGAGATAATCCGCGAGCGACGAGGCGTAGATGCCGCCGCCGGGGATGTAGCCGAGGTGCCCGCCGTGAGAGGGCACGAGTCCCGCCCCCACGACGGACTCGTCGATGCGGTCGATGAGCCGCTCGATGGGTCGCGTATCGGTCCCGACTCCGAGTTCCCGGATCTCCGCGACGGCCGACTTGTCGTACTCGTAGGCGGGCCGTTCGGGAAGCCCGGTGAGGAACCGCTGCGCGTAGGCGTGTACCAAGGCCATAAGGCGGTCGCGCTCGCCCGCGCCGGGGTCGAGCGGCCGCGCAGCCTCCTCCAGTTCCAGGATCCGGGACCGCTGCCGACTTGAGATCGAGCGCATGATGCGATCCTATCTCTTTCGTTCGGGGGACGCGAGCGTTCCGGTCCCTTTGTCGCCCACGGGAGGATCCCGCTTGGACCCGCGTCGGAAATCATCCTGGAAGTACGGTCTCGCCGCGGCGCTCGCGCTCGGACTCGCGTCCGGGCTCGCGTCCGCCGTCGAGGCGCAGGGGCGTGCGGACCGCGCGGAAGGCTACCTCCGGTCCTTCCATGACCTGAGGCTTTTCAACGGTGCGGCCCTGATCGTCGACGAGGGCCAGGTGCTGTTCGAGGGCGCGTTCGGCGAATCCGACTTCGCCGGCGGCGGCCGCAACACCCTCGACACCCGGTTCCGCGTCGCATCGCTGACGAAGCAGTTCACGGCCGCGCTCATCCTGAGACTCGAGGAGGAGGGGCTGCTGCGGGTCGAGGACCCGGTGGGCCGCCACATCGAGGAATATCCGCCGGAAAACGCGGAACGGATCACGCTCCACCACCTGCTCACGCACACCTCCGGGCTGCCGAGCCACACGAACATGCCGGGGTTCCTGGAGTGGGAGGCCGCGACGCCGTTTTCGCCGGGCGAGATCGTCGCGCTCACATGGGAGGAGCCGCTCTCCTTCGAACCGGGCACGGACTTCGAGTACTCCAACTCGGGCTACGTGCTCCTGGGCTGGATCGCGGAACGGGTCACGGGCCTGAGCTACGACGAGGCTCTCCGCACGTATGTGCTCGGACCGCTGGAGTTGAGCGATACGGGGTACGATCATGCGCTGTGGCCGCCGGAGGGCCACGCGGCCGGCCACACGCGCGACCTCGCCGGCTACCGGCCGGCGCGCCTCATCGACCCGACGGTGCCCCATGCCGCCGGCATGCTGTACTCCACCGTCGGCGACCTCTCTCGCTGGGCGGCCGGCCTCTTCGTCGAAGGAGGCCTGTTCCGCGACCCGGAGACGCTGGCGCGCATGACGACGCCCGGCCTCGAATCCGGGTCGTACGGGTACGGCGTGGGCGTGCGGACGCGGGATATCGGAGACGACCATGGCGTGCGCGTGATCGAACACTCGGGAGGGATCTTCGGCTTCTCCTCCTACCTGCGCGTCTTCCCGGACTACGGACGCCTCATCGTGCTGATGGACAACACATCCTCCGACCTGGGACCGGTCCTGGAGGGGTTGACGAACCTGCTGTGGGGCGCCGAAGCCGTTCGCCCGAAACCGTCGATCGCGGAACGGCTGCTGCCGATCGTCGAGGCAGGCGGGGTCGAGGCGGCGATGTCGAGGTACGAGAACTGGCGGCGCACGCGGCCGGAGGAATACGACTACTCCACCGGCCAGATCCTGAGGCTCGCGGGCCATTTCCGGGAGAGCGAGCCGGCCACGGCCATTGCGATCCTCGAAGCCTACGCGGCGGAGACGCCCGAACCCCCCGCGATCCGCTTCGCGCTCTCCGAGCTTCACGAAGGGGCCGGGGATCGGGAGGCGGCGTCCGCCCACATCCGGGAGGCGCTCACGTACGCGCCCGGGATGCCCCGGCTCCTGGAGCGTCTGTCGGAGCTGGGGGTCGAGCCGGATCCGGCGCTCACGCTCCCCATCGTGCGCGCCGAGCCCGGGAGTCTGTCCCTCTTCGTGGGCGAGTACCGCATCGACCCGGCCACGACGCTGACCGTGACGCTCGAGGATGGCGTTCTCACGGCCGCGCGCACCGGCGAGGCGGCGTTCCGACTCCTCCCGCAGTCCCCGACGATCTTCCTCCTGCACGGTTCCGCCGTGCAGTTCGAGTTCGAGGTCGCCGACGGGGTCGCGAGGGCGGTCTCCGTGGTGGAGGCGGAGCAGCGCCTCTCCTTCCCCAGAATCGGGCACTGAGCGGGCCGGGAGCCTCGTGCACGACTTCGCCGTCATCGGGCTCGGAGCCATCGGAGGCGCGACGGCCGCCGAACTCGTCCGGCGGGGACACTCGGTGGTCGGATTCGACCGTTACACGCCCCCGCACACCATGGGGTCCGCGCACAGCGAGACGCGGATGATCCGCGAGGCGTGGTACCGGGGGTCTCCGTACATGCCGCTCGTCCGTGATGCCCGGCGCCGCTGGGCAGATCTCGAGCGTACGTCCGGCAGGACGCTGCTGCGGACGGCGGGCGCCCTCATGATGGGGCCGGAAAACGGCCGCGTATTCGCGGGGAGCCCGCTTCGCGACGCCGCGCGGCCGAACGCCGACGACATCCTCCTCTCCGTCGAGGAGGTCGTCGAGCGCTTTCCCTGGCTCCGACCGGATCCCGGGACCGTCACGATCCACGAACCGGGTGCCGCGATCCTCTCGCTGGAGGCCTGCCTCGAGGCGACGCTGGAGGCCGCCGAGGGCGCGGAGCTACGCTTCGACGAACCCGCGATCGAGTGGTCCGCTTCGGCCTCGGGCGTCCGAGTCCGGACCGAACGGGGAGAGTACCCGGCGCGGCGCCTCGCGATCACCGCGGGGGCCTGGACGCCGCAACTGCTCCCCGGGCTTTCTCTCCCGCTCGAGGTGGAGCGCACGGTGCAGTACTGGTTCGAGCCCGCCGGGGCGCATTCGGACGCGCTCGCGGAGGGTCCCGCATGGGTGTGGGAACTCGAACGCGAGGGGACGTGGTACGGATTCCCGCCGAGTGCGCGAGGTCTCAAGGCGGGGATGCACTTTCAGGCCGGACGCGGGACCGATGTCGAGCGGGTCGACCGCGAGGTCGGCGCCTCCGAGACGGAGGATCTGCGAAGGCTGTTCGCGCGGTACGCGCCGGGCGTGGCGGGCGCACTGACTCACGCGTCCGTCTGTCTCTACACCAACACGCCGGACGAGAACTTCATCCTCGACCGCCACCCCGACAACTCCCGCGTCGCGATCTTCACGGGGGGCTCCGGCCACGCGTTCAAGTTTCTGCCGGTCCTCGGAGCGCTGATGGCGGACCTCCTCACGGACGAGCCGCCCTCCCGGGATCCGTCCCCCTTCTCTATCGACCGCTTCCGCTGAAGGAGCCGGGACCGCTTACGCTGACCGATCCGGCGAAGCGCAGGAAGAGGGCCGGAACGACAACCATGTTGAGCGTGGTGGAGGTCACGAGCCCCCCGAGGACGACGACGGCGAGCGGGGCCTGGATCTCCTTGCCCGGTTCGCCAATGCCCAGAGCGAGCGGAACGAGCGCGAGGCCCGCCGTGAGCGCCGTCATGAGGATCGGGCTGAGACGTTCCATGGAGCCGCGCCGGATGCTCGGGCCGAGCCCGGCGCCCGCCGCACGCAGATCCTGATAGCGGCTCACGAGAAGGATCCCGTTTCTCACCGCGATGCCGAACAGCGTGATGAACCCGACCAGGGTCGCGATGTTCACCGTGCCGCCGATGAGCAGGACCGCGAGCACGCCGCCCGCCAGCGCCAGAGGCAGGTTCACCATGAGCAGAACCGCGATCCGGGCGCTCCCGAAGGCCCGGAACATGATGAGGAAGATGGCGGCGATCGAGAACAGCGAGAGCAGCGTGATCCGCCGCGTCGCCTCCCGTCCGCTCTCGAACTGGCCGCCGTACTGGACGTAGTAGCCCGGCGGCAGTTCGACCTCCGCGGCGACGCGCGCCTGAAGCTCCTCCGCCGCCCCGCCGACGTCGCGCCCGGCGACGTTCGCGCTCACGACGATCTTCCGCTGCACGTTCTCCCGGCTGATCGTGTTGGGCCCCAGCGACGGCACGATCGATGCGAGCTGCGAGAGCGGCACGGTGGTGCCCGACGGGGTCGTCATCAGCGTCCCGCCGATCGCCTCGGGGTCCGTGCGGTGCTCGTCCGCGTAGCGCACCACGAGGTCGAAGGCGCGGTCCCCCTCCCGGATGAGCGACACCTCCTCCCCCTGAAACGCGACGTCGACGGCCGCGGCCATTTCGGCCGGCGTGACGCCGTGACGGGCCATGGCGCGGCGGTCGGCGCGGACCTGAAGCTGGGGGATGTCCGCCTGCCTCTCGACGGAGACGTCCACGAGGCCCCCGACGGTGCCCGCGACCGTCTCGATCTCGCCGGCGATGTCGCGCAGTTGCCGGAGGTCGGGCCCGAACAGGTTCGCCGCGATGGCGGCCCGCGTGCCCGAGAGCATGTGGTCGATCCGGTGTCCGATCGGCTGTCCGATCGTGACGTTCGTCCCGGGAAGCCCGGCCAAATCGTCCCGGAGCGCGGCCATGACCTCCTCCAGGTCGTGTTCCGAGAGGTCCAGTCGCGCGTCGACCTCGGAGGCGTTGGCGCCCTGCGCGTGCTCGTCGAGTTCGGCCCGGCCGGTCCGCCGCGACGTTGAGACGACGGCCGGATGCGCCAGAAGCTGGCGCTCCACGCGGGCCCCGATCGCGTCGGACTCCACCAGCGACGTCCCGGGCAGACTCACGACGGAGATGGTCAGCGTCCCCTCCTGGAACTCGGGCAGGAATCCGCGCCCCAGCGAGGGCACGAGAGCCAGGGTGCCGACGAGCAGGAGCGCCGCGCCGCCGAGCACGGCCCCGGAACGGTGAAGCGCGGCGTCGAGGATGCGCCCGTACGCCCGTTCGAGCCCCCGCATCAGCCACGGGTCGCGCGGGCGGCCGATGGCCCGATCCCCCGGCAGAAGCATGTGGCAGAGGGCCGGCGTCACCGTGACCGCGACGAGCAGAGACGACAGAATGCTCACGATGTAGGCGAGTCCGAGCGGTCGGAGCATCCGCCCTTCCACGCCGGAGAGGAAGAAGAGCGGGACGAAGACGATGGAGATGATGAGCGTCGCGCTGAGGATCGGGTTCCGGATCTCCCGCGCCGCATCCCGGATGAGGGACAGCGGTCGCCGTCGGCGCTCCGGCGGCCGGCGGCGGTCTTCGCGCAGGCGGCGGTACACGTTCTCGACGACGATGATCGCGTCATCGACGAGGGCGCCGATGGCGATGGCCATGCCTCCCAGCGTCATCGTGTTGATGGTGCCCCCGAGGAGCCGCAGCACGATGACGGCCAGGGCGAGCGAGAGCGGGATCGCGAGCACGGAAATCGCCGTCGTCCTCAGGTTCCAAAGGAAGAGCAGGAGCACTGCGATGACGAGCAGCGCCCCGTCGCGCAGGGCTTCGATCACGTTCTCCACGGCGAGCGATATGAAATCGGCCTGCCGGAACACGGACCGCTCGAAGGCCACGCCCGCCGGGAGTTCCGCTTCGATTTCATTCAGTTCGGCGTCGATCCGCTCCGTCAGTTCCAGCGTGTTGGCCCCAGGCTGCTTCTGGATCGAGAGCACGACGGCGGGCTCGGCGTTCACGGAAGCGGTGCCGAGCCGGACACGCGGACCGATCCGAACCTCCGCCAGGTCCTCGATGAGGACGGGTACTCCCTCCCGCACGGCGACGACGGTGAGGCCGATCTCCTCCAGGTCGCGCGCGCGACCGATGCCGCGGATCAGGATCTCGCGCCCGCCCGAGCGATAGACGCCTCCGGAGGCGTTCCGGTTCGAGCCCGCCGCCGCCTCGAGCACCTGGTCGAGCCCGACGCCGTATGCGAGCAGGCGCTCGGGACGGACCAGGATCTGGTACTGGCGAACCTGTCCGCCGATCGCGACCACCTGCGAGACTCCGGGCACGGCGAGCAGCCTTCGCCGCACGGTCCAGTCGGCCGCCGTCCGCGCCTCCATGAGTTGCGGGGCGGGCGCGCTCATGCCGACGAGCAGGATCTCCCCCATGATCGAACTCACGGGCGCGAGGACGGGCGCGCTCACGTCGTCGGGGAGCTGGGCCGTGGCGAGTTGAAGCCGCTCGTTCACGATCTGCCGGGCGCGGAGGATGTCCGTCCCCCAATCGAAATCCACCCAGACGATGCTGATCCCCTGCGCCGAACTCGACCGGACCCGGCGCACGCCGGCCGCTCCGTTCACCGCGGTTTCGACCGGGAAGGTGACGAGACTCTCGACCTCTTCCGGGGCGAGTCCGTGGGCGTCGCTGAGCACGGTCACCGTGGGAGCGGTGAGGTCGGGAAAGACATCGACGGGCAGCGTGGCCCCCACCCAGCCCCCGCCCGCCAGGAGGAGGGCTCCGGCGGCCACGGCGAGGAAGCGGTTCTCCAGCGAGGCATGGACGAGCCGGTCGAGCAGTCCGTGCAGGAGTCCCGGCCGATCTCCCGCCGGTCCGGTGGCAGTCATCCCGGCGTCCTCAGTGCGGATGCCCGTGATCCGAGATCTCCACGTCGCCGAGCGAGGCCAGTCTCACCTGATAGGCGCCGACCGCGACGACCTGTTCCCCGCTCGCAACGCCGGAGCGAACGATGGTCCACGACCCGTCCGAGGGGCCGGTCTCCACCACCCGCCGCTGGAACGCTTCGCCGCCGACTTTCACGTAGACGACGGAGAGCCCGTCTTCGTCCAGGATCGCCGGCGTCGGGACCGCCACGCCCTCCACGGGCTCGCCGAGGAGCAGATGTCCCTCGGCGAGCATCCCCACCTTGAGCACTCCGCCCGGGTTCGCCACCGCGAACCGGACCGGCAGCGCCCGGCTCTCCGGATCGATGATGCTGCCCACGGACACCACGCGGTCGGCGGCATGCGTCTGGGTCGCGCCTTCGACGGTGAACCACGCGCCGCTGACTTCGCCGGCCGCTTCGGCGTGGCGGGCCGGAACCCGCGCGACGAACCACAGCGGATCGGGCCGCACCACCGTGAACGCGTGCGTCCCGGTGGCGACGTGCTCGCCGGGGGCCACATGACGATCCGCGATCACTCCCCCGATGGGACTCCGAAGCCGGTAGACGTTCGGATCGGAACCGCCGTCCGCGTCGGCGGAGTGACTGCCCCCCACGGCCTCGAACGCTGCCCGGGCCACCTCGAGGTTGTGGTGGGCCTCCTCCAGACGGCGCTCGGCGATGGCTCCGGCGGCGAAGAGACGCTCCGCCCGAGCCGCCTCGCGCTCGGCCTCCACCACGTCCGCCAGCATGCGGGCGTACGAGTCCTGGAGGCTCGTGGGGGCGATCAGCGCCAACGTCTCTCCCTCCCGCACCACCTCGCCCGGGGCGGGCGATGGCCCCTGGACGAGCACGAGGCCTTCCACCGGCGTCGAGACGTGCGCGAGACCGCCCGCGGGAGCCGTGATCTCCCCCGTGACCGGGATCGAGTTCGGAATCCGGCGCGTCTCCGCGACCGCAACCTCGAACGGCATCGCCCACTGCTCTTCCTTCAGGAGCGCGATCAGCCCCGGAAGCGGCTGCTCCACGTCGTGCGGGAGCGCATCTTCGCTCGCGAACACCTCCAGCTGCCCCACCGGAATCGCGTGGTCCGCGCCGCGGGCCGTGAGGGTCAGGTCCGCCCGCCATGTCCCGACCACCGTGAGGGTCGGGCTCGCGCTGTAGGTTCCCGGGCTCGCCGGGGCCTGCATGACGACCTCTTCGCGGGCGCCGCCGGGTCCCCGGAGCAACAGCACGAGGCGCCCCTCCCGCACCGGCTTCCAGTCCGCCAGCCACGTGAGGTGGATTCCCCACGGTTCGCTCGCGACCCCCCGAACGTGCGGAGGGTACTCGACAAAGAGTTCGAGCGACTCGGTCCAGTGCGTCACGACGCCGCCGCCGGCATGCGAATGGGTGGCTGCCGCCGCCTCGTCGGCGGACGGCGAATCACACCCCGCACACGAGAACGCCGCCACAAGGGCGACCGCCCGGTTCACGCGCATGACACCTCCTCGACTGCGAACCTCTCCCATCCGCTCAACGTTGCCCGACGTCCGGCTGCGGGCCAGAGCCGCCGAAACCTCGACCCGGGAGCGGCCCGTACTGTCCGGCAGGGTGCGGACGCACTGTTCGGCAGGGGGTGGACGCGCCACCTTGAAGCGTACGCCATGCGGGGAAGAGGAAACCCGATGAAAAAGATCGCCATCGTCGTCGCCGTGTTCGTCATTCGGAAGCTGATCAAGAAGCTCTGACGGCGGACGGCACACTCTCGATCCGCTCAGTCCGGCGAGGGTCCTATCCTTCCCGGCCTCATCGCCGTGAGGAACTTCACCGGCTTCAGCGCGTCCCGGTCGTACGAGAAGTAGATGAAGAAGGGCCTGCCCCGCATCTTCCCGCGCTCGACGAAGCCCCAGAACCGTGAATCGAGGCTCTCGTCCCGGTTGTCCCCGAGCATGAAGTAGCGCTCCGGCGGGACCACGAGGGGCCCCCAGTTGTCCCGCGTGGGTTCGTACTCGCCCCGCTCCGGATCCGGAAGCAGGTGCGGCAGTTGCCACTGCATCCGGGCATCCCCCTCATCCCGCTGTCGCGGATTCCGGCGGATGTAGGGCTCGTCGACCGCTACGCCGTTCCGGTAGAGGCGGCCCCCCTCCATGCGGAGCGTGTCGCCGGGCAAACCCACGGTACGCTTGACGATATCCAGCCCCGGAGAATGGTCCGCCCGGAACACGATGATGTCCCCGTACTCCGGCTCCGCGTATCCCGGGATGCGGGCGTTCGTGAACGGGATCGGCGCACCGAGCGACGTCTTGTTCACGAGCAGGAAATCGCCGACGAGGAGCGTCCCCTCCATCGACCCCGACGTAATCACGAAGGTCGCCAGCAGGAACGTCCGGAAGAAGAGGAAGATGAGGAGCGCAACGAACAGCGTGCGCCCCCAGTCGCGAAACCACTCGGCGCTGAACACGGGCGGGGATGGGGGACGTTTCCGCTTCTCTCCCGCGGCTTCGTCCGCCTCTCCTGCACCGTCTCTTCCTCTGCGACCTCGTGCCATGTATCCGAGCGCTCTTCACGGGAAATCGCCGGCACATCGAGCGCCGGACGTCATCTTGCGGTTGTGCGGACGCTACGGTGCGGCCAACCCGTCCGCCATGCAAACATCCGGCCCTCGGCTATCGGAGGCCGGCACCGCGAGTCCGGACATCGTCAGTGCGGCCGGAGCCCGAGCCTGCCCGGTCTCATGGCCGTCAGAACCCGAAACGGCTCGAGTGCGTCCCGATCATATGAGAAGTAGATGAAGAAGGGCCTGCCCCGCATCTTCCCGCGCTCGACGAAGCCCCAGAACCGTGAATCGAGACTGTCGTCCCGGTTGTCGCCGAGCATGAAATAGCGCTCTCGGGGGACGACGAGCGGCCCCCAATTGTCCCGCGTAGGCCTGTACTCGCTTCGTTCCGCGTCCGGGATCAGGTGTTCCCTCTGCCACAGCATCCGGATGTCTCCGCCATCCGGCCGCCGTGGATCGCGGCGGACGTAGGATTCCTCGACCTCAACCCCGTTCCGATACAGCACGCCGCCCTCCATGTGGAGAGTGTCGCCGGGCAGGCCGACTGTGCGCTTCACGAGATCCATGCCGGGGGAATGGTCCGCCCGGAACACGATGATGTCCCCGTACTCCGGCTCCGCGTATCCCGGCACGCGCGCGTTCGTAAACGGGATCGTCGTGCCGAGGGCGACCTTGTTCACAAGCAGAAAATCGCCGACGAGAAGCGTGTCCTCCATCGACCCCGAGGAGATCACGGACGTGGCCAGGAGGAATGTCCGAAAGAAGAGGAGACCGGCGGCTGCGACAATCAGCGATCGAGCCAACTCCCTTACCGACCGTTTCGCGTCGGCCGCCCTGCTGTCCTCGCTTCCGTCTCTGCTTCGTTTCTTCGCCATGTCTTCCGATCTTCCGTCAGAACCCCCGGGCCGCGGCATCGTTACATCAGGCCGTCGGAGTATATGTGGAGGCGCCAGAGGCTGCCGCCGCGGACACCGCGGGCAATGTCGATGCGAAACAGGCCGTCCAGGAGCGAGACGCCGACGCCCACGCTCGACCGCCAGCCCTCCGTGCCGAAGGCATCCACGGGTCCCGTCCAACCCGTGTCCCAGAACCCCGTGATCCGCATCGGGCTGCCCCCGACGTCGTACGTGGGATCGCCGATCCGGAAACCGCGCCCCAGTTCCAACCGGCCGAACCAGAAGCTGTCGCCTCCGGTCGACACGGGATCGAAGGCCCGCAGCGTGTACGATCCGCCGAGGTGGAAGCGACGCTGTGGAGGCGGCTCCCCGAACACTCTTCCGGCCCCGCCCTCCAGCGCCAGCGACCACTCGCTCACGGGGAGTTGCAGCGCCGCGGAGACGGCGGCACGCCCGTAGAGATCGAAGTCGCCCGTCGCGACTTCTCCCCAAACGGATCCGCTGAGGATCGGCACGCCCGGGTCCACGGAGGAAAACGCGCGCAGGCGGCCCGAGACGCCGGCGACATCTCCGCGCGCGGCGACGATGTTGTCCGGAAAGACCGCGTCGCCGAAGAGGTTCGGAAGCGAGGCGTCGCTCTGCTTCCGTGCGTTCTGGTGCCGCTCGGCGAAGAGGGCGCCTTCCACGCGGGTCCTCCTGCCCTGGCGGCTCGCCGAGATCTCGAAGCCGGTCTCCCGGAAGTAGAGGCCCTCGTCATACCCCACGACCAGGCTGTTGAAGGAGTTGCCGAAGGAAAGCGGACGGCCCCAGTCCCCGAGGTCCGCGAGGCGCCGGTACGCCGTGATCCCGAAACCGCCCGTCGCCGTCCGGCGCCGCCACCCGACCTCCACGCCCGGCTCCCACTCCGGGATGCCGATTCGCGGCGTAACCGCAAACTCGGACGTGACCCCCGTCGGCACGGCGAACCGGGCGCTGAACGACAGTCCCTCGACCCGATTGTAGCGGAGTCTGCGCAGACCCGGCGCAAGGTCCAGACGGGGACCCAGGCCCATGGCGGCGGGGATGTGCAGCGAGGACAGACGATCCTTCAGGTCGTCGAGCTCCGCCGTCGCGAAGGCGTCGACCGTGGCCGAAAAGAGCGGCTCCGGCAGCTCCGGGTACGAGGGGAGCTGATCGAGGGGCGGGACGATCGTCACGATCGGGCGGACCCTGGCGGGGAGCGAATCCGGTTCCGCCGTCAACGGGTCGTCGCGCGTTCGCTCGGGCTCGCGCTCCGCCCGACGCCGCGTCCGACCTTCGGTCACGGATACGTCGAGCGTTTGCCCTTCGGGCGCGAGGAAGTCTTCGTCGCCGTCGACCCAGCGCGTCCAGCCCTCCGGCAGATCCTCTCCCGGATCGAGCGTCTGCTCGGCGTCGACGAGGTAATCCTCGAAGATCCATTCGTAGCGCACGGGCATGCTCGCGAGATCCGCCATCGTGGCAACCGCATCGAAGGCCATGCGATTCGGCAGCCACCAGCGCAGTTCCTGGAGTCCGTAGTCGATCGTGATGAAGTCGACCCTGGCGCGGATCGGCTTCACGAACCCGGGAACATCCTCCGCATCCTCCGGTTCTTCGCGGTCGAAGTCGTATTCGATCGCGGGACGGTAGGCGGCGCGCGTGAGGACGCCCTCGTCGGCGTCGAACCAGAGTGAGCCCGCGATGCGGTCGAAGCGGGCCTCCCGCGGCTCGACGACCGCCTCGATCAGCGTCACCTCCCGGTTGTCCCCCGGGAAGCGGATGCGCAGCGTGTCGCCGGAGCGATAGCGGTAGTGATAGGCTGCGGTATCCGCCAGGGGATGGAGGGCCCACTCCGAGCCCAGGGCCAGGTGTTCGCTGGCCGGATCGATGATGTCGAAATCGAGTTCGAACGCATCGTCGTCGCGCAGGTCGTCCTCGAACTCGACGCCGAGGCCGACGATCGGCACGCCGCGTCGCAGTCCCAGCCAACGGATGATGTGTTCGCCCTCCGCCGCCCAGCGCAGTCGCGCGGCGCGTTCCTGGTGAAACACCGCCCGCTCGCGGCGCAGGGCCGCACCGCCCAGCCCGGCGTAGATGCGCTCGCGGAAGGTCGTCTCGAAGCTCGTCAGCCCTTCGGCCCGGGCCTTGCGCTGCGCCAGGGCGCGCTCGATCAGTCCCGCGATCCCTTCGTCGGCGTAGGCGTCGACCGGAACCGGCCGCGAGACGGAGACGGGCGACTCCTGGAGGGCGCGCGCGTCGAATGCGGCGCCCGCGACGGCTCCCAGACACACCGCGAGCGCAAGGGCGCACCCGGCAGCAGGCATTCGGTTCAAGAGCGCTCTCCAGTCCAGAGCCACGACCCATCCCGACGGGAGCCGTTACGTCTATGTTTGAGCAGACGTTTCAACCTTCGCCCGCGTCACCGGGCCCGCGTCACCGGGGAGGAGAGCGAGTGGGGCTGTACTCCGAGCACATCTTTCCGCGTCTCATGGAGAGCGGGCTCAAGGGCGAACTGCATCGCAGGTACCGGCGCCGGGTTCTCTCCCGCGCACAGGGGCATGTGCTGGAAGTCGGCTTCGGCACCGGCCTCAATCTCGAATGTTACCCGATGTCGGTTCGACGCGTCACGGGGATCGACCCCGCGGCCGTCCTCGAACGCCGCGTGCGCGCCCGCATCGCCCGTGCCCCCTTCCCCGTCGAACGCCTGATTCACGACGCCGCCGACCGACTCCCCTTTCCGGATGAGCACTTCGACACGGTGACGACCACCTGGACGCTGTGTTCGATCGAGCGGCTCCGGGACGCCCTCCTCGAACTGAGACGGGCGCTGAAACCCTCCGGTGAGCTCCTCTTCCTCGAGCACGGACGGAACGACAAAGGATGGGTTTCGCGCCTCCAGGACACGCTGAACCCGGTCCAGAACTTCGTCGCCTGCGGCTGCAACATAAACCGGAAGATCGACGCCGAGATCGAAGGCGGCGGATTCCGGATCGTCGACCTCGACCGGTTCACGATGCCGGGAGTGCCCCGGGCGCTGGGTTCCGTCTACCTTGGCGTGGCCAGACCGCGCGGTGGCAGTCGCCCCGCGGGACCGCGGCGGGCAGGGCCGTGATCGCGGGTCAGCCGTTCAGCGTCCTTCTGGCGAGGACGGCGCCCGCCGAGCCCGCGACGGCCGGGCCGAGCAGGAAGAGAAGCGCCAGGCCCCAGTGTCCGGACGGAGGATCCGTCACCGTCACCCAGAGGCCGATGCCGCCCAGCAGGGCCAGACTCCAGCCCGGCGCCAGCCCCCAGAGGAGGGGACGCGCGCCGCGATGCCACCGCGCGAGGCCAAAGCCCGCGGAGAAGTACAGGAGACCCCCGAGCGCGATGAGCCCGGGACCGGGACCCACGGGCAGGTCTCTGAACACGAGCACGAGCCCGGCGAGGCCGGCGAGGAGGCAGACGATGACCGAGACGAGGATTCTCAGGACGCCTTTCATGGCGTGCGAAGATGCGGCGGGGTCCGCGGTTTCTCAAACGTCCCCGGCGTGGGCCTGTCGCTGCCCGGCGGCCGCGGTCGCCGTCGCGCTCGCAGTCGTCGTCCACGCGATCGGCGCCACCGGGGCGACGGGTCAGCAGGCGGATGCGGCGGGCCATCCGGCGCCCGACGCGCCCACACGGGCGGTCGATCTCGAGGAGCTGGCATGGATCGCCGGCCACTGGGGCGGGGACGCCTTCGGAGGACAGATCGAGGAGGGGTGGTTCGGCCCGGCGGGGCGCTCGATGTCCGGCTCCTTCCGCCTCGTCCAGGACGGTCTCGCGGTCATGTACGAGCTGCTGCTCCTGGAGCAGGACGACGATGGCGAGATCTACTACCGGTTCAAGCACGTCGGGCGGGGCTGGGAACCCTGGGAGGAGGCGCGCCTCGAATACCGTCTCACGGCCCTCGACGGCCGGAAGGCCACCTTCCGGAGCACGGCGGAGACACCGCCGCCGAACGCTCCGTGGTGGTTCACGTACGAGAGCCCGACGAGCACCGAACTGATCGTCACCATCCACGGCAGCACGGGCGGCGATCCGACGGTGCTGTCGATGAAGAGGCGATGAGACCTTATCTTCCCGGTGATGGAAGGTGGATGATGGAAAGCGTCACGGAGAGGGCCGGACTCGAGCAGGGGGCGGTATGAGTGCGTTGGAATCGGGAAGCAGAGGCGCCCGTTTGGCGGCGCTGACCCTGGTCGCCGGAGGCGTGCTGGCGGGTTCGCCGAGCGCGGCCGCGGCGCAGGAGGAGACGGAGCGGCAGACGGCGGAACTGATCGGGCAGGTGGTCAGCGCCTCGACAGGGCTTCCGATCGAAGGGGCCCGCGTGATTCTCATGGGCTCCGGATACGGGGCGATCACCGATGTCGAAGGCAACTTCCGGGTCCCGCAGACCTGGGCCGGCAGGGACTCGATCGAGGTGCGGTTCATCGGCTATGAGGCCGGCTATACGCACATCGACCTCGAGCCGGACCAGACGACGCGCGTCACGCTGACCCTTTCGAGTACCGTCATTCGCATCGCGGATCTCACCGTGGAGATCCGGCAGACCCGCCGCCAGCGGAACGTGGAAGGCTTCCTCGAACGCATGGGACGGGGATTCGGGACCTTCTTCACGCCGCGGGACATCATCAACCGCAACCCGCGCCTCCCCAGCGATCTCCTGCGCGGCCTGCCGAACGTCTCCGTGGGCCGGATCGAATACGGGATCGCGCCAGTCTTCCTCGGCGAGGGCGCGCGGCTCAACTGTCCGCCGGCGCTCTACCTGGACGGGATGTACCAGGCGGGGATGCAGTTCGACGATCTCCCGAGGGACGATCTGGGCGCGGTCGAGGTCTACAAGCGTGAAGTCGAGACGCCCATGGAATTTATGCGCACGGGCTCGACCTGCGGCGCGATCGTCGTGTGGACGCCGAGCGGCGCGGGCTTCCTGGACTGGGCCGGGGACCTTCCCGATCCCTTCGAATAACGGCCCTGGCCGCTCAGTCCTGTCCGCCCGCAGGCTCGCCGTTGAGGGTCAGCGTCCATTCGAGTTCCATGTCCTTCCGGAGCGAATGGTAGACGGAGCAGTAGCGCTCGAAGGAGAGCATGACGGCCCGCCGGGCCTTCGCCTCGTCCACGTCGCCGGAGACGTGGAAGTCGAACTGGAGACCCTTCACGTAGCGCGGCGCGGCGTCCGCCCTGCGCGCCCTCGCCCGGACCGAGAGCCCGGTGAGTTCCTGGCGCCCCTTCTGCAGGATGACCACCACGTCGATCGCGGCGCAGGCGGCGACGGACTCCACCATAAGGGCGACCGGGCTGGGGGCGATGCCCTCGTCCCCGTCGATACGCGTCTCGTGGTCGGCTCGGTCGGCGCTGAACTTGAGTCCGCCGTCCCACCGGACCTGGATTCCGTCCCTGTTCATCTCGATCTCCGTGGCTGGGTTCGGACTTCGGCAACATAGTACAACACGGCCGGCAGCCCGTCGCAAACCGGCTGCCGGACCCCTGAAACCGCCCCGGGATGGAGGGCGTACAGGCTGTGCGGGAGGTGCGACATGTTCGAGTTCATCGGGAATTTTCTCTGGCTCGCCATCGCGGGCTTCGCTTCGGTCGGCGGCTACGTGACGATGAAGAGGTTCGTGCGCGGTCGACTGCGCTTCGTGGACGGCGTTCACCGGCGCGGGGTTCCGCTCGTGGCCGGGGTCGCGGGCTGGGGCGTCGGACTGCTGGCTGCGGTCCTTCCATTCGTTACTCCCCTCACGGCCATCCTGTTCGGGATCGGGATCGGGACCGGCGTGGCGGCCGGCCGAAGGGAGATCAAGCGCCTCCCGAGCCCTTGACGTTCTCCGCCGACCCGCTGCGCCTCACCACCGTCCTCACGGATCTCGTCGCTACGAACTCCGTGAACCCCACGCTGGTGGAGGGGGCGCCCGGCGAGACGGAGATCGCGCGCCTCACGACGCGGCACATGCGCGAGGCGGGTCTCGAAGTGACGCGGTACGAGCCCGAGGCGGGGCGGCCGAGCGTCGTCGGGCGGCTCGCGGGCGCGGGGGGCGGGCCGGCCCTGATGCTGAACGCCCACTACGACACGGTCGGCGTGGAGGGCATGAAGGCGCCGTTTTCGCCGAGCATGCGGGACGGGCGGCTCTACGGACGGGGGGCCTACGACATGAAGGGGGCGCTGGCCGCCTGCATCGAGGCCGCCCGACTCCTCCGCGAATCGGGCACCCGCCTGGGCGGCGATGTCCTTGTGGCCGCCGTGGCCGACGAGGAATACGCGAGCCTGGGCACCGCGGACCTGCTCGAACGGCGCGCGCGCGGTGAACTCGCTTTCGACGCCGCGATCGTCACCGAGCCCACGTCGCTGGATCTGTGCGTGGCCCACCGCGGATTCACGTGGATCGAGATCACGACGCACGGGCGGGCCGCCCACGGCAGCCGCTTCCGGGAGGGCATCGATGCGAACGTGCGCATGGGACGCGTCCTGCAGCGATTGGAGGCGTTCATCGAAGAACTCCAGTCCCGGCCGGGGCACCCCCTCCTCGGCCCCCCCTCGATGCACGCGCCGCTGCTCGAGGGGGGGAGCGGGATCAGCACCTACTCTCCGCGCTGCACGCTTCGGGTCGAGCGGCGCACCGTGCCGCCCGAGACGCGGGAGTCCGTGGAAGCCGAGATCGCGGCCATCATCGACGACCTGCGCGCCGAGGACCCGTCCCTCGAGGTCGCCTGGTCGACCTTCTTTCACCGCGAACCCTTCGAAACGACACCGGAGGCGCCGGTCGCGGCCTGCGTATCGCGCGCCGCCCGCAGCGTTCTGGGCAGCGCACCGGAGGTCATCGGAGACTCTCCGTGGATGGACTCCGCGCTGACTCAGGCCGCGGGGGTCGACAGCGTCGTGATCGGCCCGCACGGCGAGGGCGCGCACGCCGACGTGGAGTGGGTGGACCTCGAATCGTGCGCGAGGCTGGCCGAGATCCTCGCGGAGGCGGCGGCCGATTACTGCGCCTGAGCTGGCCGCGCGCGTCGACTCAGCGTGCAAACAGCTCCTCGACGGCCAGCCCCATCCGCAGCTTCCGTTCTATCGCCCCCTGCCAACCCGCCGGACGAGCATCGAACAGGTTGTCGACGCCCGCCACGAGCTTGAGCCTTCGCCCGAGATCGACGGAGGTCTGCAGGTCGATGGCCACGAACCGCTCCTGCGTGCCGATCCTCGCGTCGCTCCCGTCGGGGCCGGTTCCGATGATCGGCGCGGCGCCAGTGAGGTGTGCCGTGGCATCCAGCCGAAGCCCGGAGAGGGCCTCGGCGGTCCACGCCGCCCGGGCGCGCGCTGAATGTGCGGCGCGTCGGTCCAGCGGAAGCCCGGAGTCGACCGCGTAGGCGTCGAGGTAGGCGTAGCCTGCGGTGAACTCCGCGCGATCCAGGACGGCGCGGAGGCTGAACTCGAACCCGCGCGTGATCGCGTCCGCGACGTTCCGGGGGGAGAAGATGAGGAGACCGCTCTCGGCATTACCGACGAACCCGGGCTCAATGAGGTTCCGAATCCGGTTGGAGAAGGCCTCGACTTCCATCCGAAGTGTCGACGCCGGTTGCCATTCCACCCCGCCGGAGACGTTCCACGAACGCTCCGGGTCCAGATCCGGGAACCCCTGGAGGACATAGCCGCCCCCCACGTTGACGAAGTTCCAGGCCAGCTCCTTGAAGGAGGGGGCCCGGAAGCCGCGGGCCACCGCCGCGCGGAGGTGCACGTGCTCCCCGGCGCGACGAGTCACACCCACGGTCGGGGAGAGGTTGGAGCCCCAGCGGTCGTTCCAGGTGAGGCGGGCGCCACCGCTCACGACGGTCCCCCCGAGGCGCCACGCGTCCTGCGCGAAGAGCGCGAGCTGCCGGTCGGCCGCGCGCTCCTCGATCAGCTTGTCGGGCGACCGGATCGCGCGGCTCGCGACCTCGAGGCCGACATCGACGGAATGTCCGCCCAGGACGGCGGAATACCCCGCGGCACCCTTCGCGAGGCGTTCCCACTGGGTGTCGGCACCCCCATCGGCGATGGGAGCATCTCCACGGGCGCTGCGGAACAGGTGCTCGTATTCCTGAAGGAAGAGACTTCCGCTCCACGCTCCGGGACCGAGCGGTCGTCGCGCCTCCACCGATCCCGAGAATCCCGCGTTGTCGTTGAACCCGGAGAACGCACCGCCCACCGGCCAGCGCTGCCGCTCGCGGAGGTAGGTGGCGGTGGCGAGGATGTCCCAGGCGTCCGACGCCTTGAACTGAAAGCGGGACCGGAAGTCCCAGACGCGGGCGAACGCGCTCGGCCCCCCGTCGGCGAGCCCCGGGATCCGGTCTTCCTGGCGCCAGCCGCCCGTGATCCGGTACCGGAGACGGCCTCCGCCGCTTGCCGTCGCCTCCGCCTCGCGACGTCCGGCGCCGCCTGACACGGCGCGCGCGTCGACCTGGAACCCCGAGGCGGGAAGCTGGGTGATGACGTTCACGACGCCGCCCAGAGCGTCGGAGCCGTAGAGGGACGAAAGGGGGCCCTTCACGATCTCGACGCGCTCCACGCCCGCCAGTGACATGCGGCTCAGGTCGCGGTTCTCGAGCAGCGCCCCCGCGCTCGGCTGGCCGTCGAGCAGGACGAGGACGCGCGCGCCGCCAATGCCCCGGATCATGAGATTCGAGCCGACTGGGGTGGCGGCCGTCACCTGGACGCCGGGAAGCTCCGCAAGCAGCCCGTCGGCGGAAGCGACGCCGGCCGCGTCGATCTCCTCGGCCTCCACCGTCTCCATCGGCACGGCGATCTGCGAGCGGAGGCGCGGGAGTGAACTCGCCGTAACCACGATCTCGTCGAGGGCCAGCGGGTCCCGTTCGAGCCCGATCCGCCAGCCCGCCGCCGTGGCCTCCGTCCAGGCCAGCCTTCGGGAGAGATATCCGAGCGCCGACACCTCAATGCCTCCGCCGGGCCCCCAATTCTCATCCGGCGCAAGGACGCCGGCGGCGTTGGTGCGCACCGAGATCCCGCGTTGTGCCGCAGCCACCGACTCTGAGGCGCCGGGAGCCGGGAGCCACGTCACCTCGGCGTCCGCGATCCCCGCCCCCGACGCCACGTCGTAGACCCGACCCTGTGCCTGGCCCTGCGTTTGGGCCTGTATCCGGGCCTCTGCCGCAGCCGGAAGGAGGATGCCACCCAGCACGAGGGTGGCGCAGAGCGCCAGCCGCGCGAGCGCGGCGGTCACCGGAGCCGCTGGAACCTCACCGACGGATGGCCCGAGTCACCGGTCGCATTGTAGTAGTCGAAGAGCTGCACCTTGTAGACCTCCGCGCCCACGCGGACGAGGAAAACGTTGTAGGTCGGCCACATTCGATTGTTCTGCCGGATACTATACCAGAACGCGCCCCGCGCATCTCCCACCGTGGCCGGAAACGCGCCGGCGATCGTCGAGAGGAAGCCGGCATAGTCCGGCGCGTCGTCCGCACGGGCCAGGGCCGTGAAGTCGTCCGTTGCATCGAGCGGGAAGGTTCCCGCGCCGCAGGCCTCGTTCACCTGTATCGTGAATTCGGGCGATGTCGCGACGTCCCAGCCGCAAGCGGCGGGGTCGCGCACGATCCCGTTCGACAGGCTCACGAAGACCGGTCCGCGCGTGAGGTCGAGCGCGAGCGTTTCCGGCGCGCCGAGACTGCCACCCGGGTCGTGACGCCGGAACTGGATCGTCGCGCCCACGGGCCTCTCGCCCTGCATCGCGATCTCCACCATGCGAATCACGCCGTACCCGCGGCCCGAACCCTCGCGCAGCTTCCAGGCCGCGCCGGGGTTCGCCACGATCGTGCCCGCCTGGGGGTCGAAGCGGAACCACGACGGCCCCGTCTCCGGCGCCAGCGCATCCTCGACGAATCCCGCCGCCGGAATATCGGCAGCGGTGACCGCCGCGAACGCCGCTTCGCCATCTTGCGGAGTCAGCGCCGTGACCTGATCCGCCGTCAGACCCGCGTTGTTCCCCAGACTGACGGCGGATACGGAGCCGGGGCCCGCGACGCCGCCGTTCAGCCGCACGGAAAACCTGCGGAAGGCCATGTCCCACGACGTGGAACCGCCCGGAGCCGCCGGGCTCCGGAGCGCCCCGCCGCCGGTCAGACTCACATAGGCGAAGGAGACGGGCGAAGTGGCGTCGACCGTGATCACGCCTTCCTCGAACGTCTCTTCGGGGGCGGCGACTTCCGACTCGCACGCCGCAAAGGCCGCGAGCACGATTGGAATCGTCAGTGCGCGGAAGGGGATCCGCGCCGAGAGAGGAGTGCTTCCGGTCATGTAATCGGGTCTCCGTGTCGAGAGTTAGCGGGCGAGGTTTCGAGGCTGTCCGCAGGGGCGCGACGGCGCGCGCCCACCCGCGGAGGCGGAACAGGATCCGAGCGGTGAGACGATACCGGTGGCGCAGAAACGCGCCGTCGCCCTTTCCGCGATCCAATCGGTGATCAGGGGATGGGGCAGGAATCCTTCGGTGGCGACGTATTCGAGACCTTCGAGCACGTCGGCGTAGGGGCCGAAACCGGACACGCGGTACGGGATCACGAGGACGTGCCGGTGACGTTCGCCCATGCCGGCGACCAGCGCCTTGATCCGCTCCTCCGCCTCCTCCCGTGCGCCGGCCCAGTCTTCCCTGAGCGTGCCGACGTGGACTTCGGCGTAGCCGCCGGTCCGCAGGGCCTCGGCCGCATCCTCCATGGAGCCGAGCACCCGTCGGTCCTCGCCATCATCCCCCATGCCGTGCGCGAGGAGGAGCACGCCGCTCTCGGCGGGGGGTCTGCCGGCGGTCGCGGCCCGGTCGACCAGGATGCGAGCCGCCTGGCCGGACCCTCCCAGTCCCTCCCGCACCAGCAGGATCCGGCTGCCGTTCGCGAGGGGATCGAGTTCCGTCCCGCTCACCATTCGGTGCCCCACCATCGCGCGCTCCGGGGCGTCGGGACGGAGGCCGAGCAGGAACTCCGTCGGATGCAGGAACGACGCTCCCGACACGAACAGCCTCACGACGGCCACCGTGTTCACGCCCTCTTCCGCGAGCGAGTCCAGGGCGGACTGCATCGTCCCGGGATCGGCCATCCCCAGCGCCAGCGACACGGGGATCCGGTCGCGCAGCGGCCGCAGGGCGTCCTCGACCCGCCCGTTCCACTCCGCCCCACCCCCGTGCGCCATGACGAGGATCCCGGGACGGGGTCCAGATTCCGGCGCAAGTCCCGGCTGGTCCAGGCGGGAGGTGAGTTCGACGGCGGGCTGCGGTCCCCCTGCGGAGGCACACCCGCTCAACGTCCAGAGCAATCCAAGGGCGGCGAACAGCGCGCGCACCCGTGATCCGTTCAACATCGGCTCAACCTTGTCAATAATGATAATGAGAATCATTCTCAACTAGAACCGTCAGATGATGATGCACCTCGCGAGGGGGGATGGCAAGCTGTAATGCGGCCGGCTGCCAGCGGGGGCCGCCGGCGCCGGGGGGAACGTTGGCGAAGAGGCCGTTCAGCGCCCCGGCGTCGGCAGGGCGAAGGCCTGCAGCTTCGAGTCGACCTGTCCGTCGGCGGAGGTTGCGACGACGACGAACTGGCGTCCGGATCGCGTGCGGTAGGTCATCGGGTTGCCGCGCCCCAGCCCCCCGGCCAGGTCCCCTCGCCACAGCGTGGTTCCGTCGCGGACATCCATCGCCTCGATCCACGGAGTTCCACCCGCCAGGAACACGATCCCGCCCGCGGTCGCCAGCGGTCCGGATGTCGTCCCGTGGCTCTGCGGCGTGCCTCCCATCGGGGGGAGGTCGAGTCCCGCCAGTGCCGGGTGCTCCCGGATCGCCGAGTCGTCCCCGAAGGGACGCTGCCACAGGTGGTCGCCCGTGTTGAGATCGATCGCCGTGATTGTGCCGTAGGGCGGCTTGAGGATCGGCAGCCCGCCAGCCACCGAGAGCGTGCTCGCGAAGTTCGGGAGATAATCCGCGTCCCCCTCCCCTGGCTCCGCCTCGGCGACGCGGGCCAGGAAGGGATCGTCATACGCCTTCACGAACATGTGGCCGCTCTCGGGATCGATGGCCGCGCCGCCCCACCCCGCCCCGCCGATGAGGCCCGGCATCATGATCGTCCCCTCGACGGAGGGCGGCGTGAAGATCGGCCCCGTCCGGTGGCGGCGGAACACCTCCAGCGCCTCCGCGCGCAGTTCGGGCGTGAAATCGATGAGGTCGTCTTCCGTGATCCCCTGCCGGGAGAACGGGGCGGGCCGCGTCGGGAACGGCTGGGTCGGCCACGGCACCTCGCCGGGAACCGTGCTCTCCGGCACCGCGCGCTCCTCGACCGGCCACACGGGCTCGCCGGTCACTCGGTCGAGCACGTACGTGAACGCCGTCTTTCCCACCGCCACGACCGCGTCGATCTCGCGCCCGCCGACCTCGATCGTCGCGAGCGCGGGCGGCGCGGGCAGGTCGTAGTCCCACAGCCCGTGGTGAACGGTCTGGAAGTGCCACACGCGCTCGCCCGTCCGCGCGTCGAGGCACACGAGCGACTCGGCGAACAGGTTCTGGCCCCGCCGGTGGCCGCCATAGAAGTCGTTGTTCGGCGTGGAGACGGGCAGGTAAAGGAACCCCCGCTCGGGGTCCAGCGAGAACGGCGCCCACACGTTGGCCGAGCCGGTGTAGGACCATGACTCGTCCTCCCACGTCTCGACCCCGAACTCCCCCTCCTTGGGGATGGTGTGGAAGGTCCAGAGCAACTCCCCGGTGCGCGCGTCGAACGCCTGCACGTCGCCCGGAGGGTTGTTGCGGTAGATCCGGTTGTCCGGGACGCCGCTGCCCACGATCACGATGTCCTCGAACACGACGGCGGGAGAGGTGTTGGAGATGTGAAGCCGGTTCGCGTCCCAGGCGAGACCCTCCGTCAGATCTACTTCTCCGCTGTTCCCGAAGCTCTGGATCGGCTCGCCCGTGGCGGCGTCGAGCGCGATCAGCCGCCAGCGCGAGTTCAGGAAGATCCGCCGCTCGCCTCCTTCGCTCCACTGGGCGATTCCGCGGTGACAGAAGCGGCAGCCGCGGTGGAGGTTTCCCCACTCCCACGCCCTGGGATCGTAGCTCCAGAACTCCTCTCCCGTCTCGGCGTCCAGGGCGACGACGCGGCTGTAGGGGGTGGAGAGCCACATCGTGTCGTTGATGACGATCGGCGTCACCTCGAAGGCCCCCGGCGCCACGCGCTCGCCCTGGATGGGGCTCGCCGCATCGGGAATCGGTTCTTCTCTCGTCTCCCAGACCCAAGCCGCCTCGAGTTCGGCGACGTTCGAGCGGTCGATCGCCGTGAGGGAGGAATACTTGAGGCCGCCCGGGTCGCCGCCGTAGACAGGCCAGTCGTCACCCGCATACGCCGCCGCCGGAGGCAGGCGTTCGTCAGTATCGTTGGCGGCCTCGTCGCCGGCGCACCCCGAGAGCGCCACCCCGAGAGCCAGCCATCCGAGGACCGGCGTGGCCGGGGCAGCGCGGGGCGTAACGAACCGTCGTCGGGGCATGCGTCCTCCGGAGTGTCGTCGGCAATGACGTACAGGGGCGGGAATCTGGGGGGCGCCAGCGGATGCGGCGAGCCCGTCGTCGCCTTCGGCGTTCGGTCAGTCCCCGGCGATGAGTCCCGGGTTGTGTCGGCGGGCGTAGTCCACGCAGGCCTGCCAGTCCGCTTCGTAGAAGGTGCGGACGCGTGCGAGCTGCTGATCGGTGAGGAGCGGATCGGAACTCAGGATCTGCTCCGGTGCGACCTGCCCGAGCGCCACGCCCGCGTGCCAGGCGAGCCGTCGACTCCGGACCCGAAGCCACCGGAGGGCGGCGGGCGCGGGCTCCGCCCTCCGTTTCGCCGGCCAGCGTCGACGCACCTCCCGCAGAAACCGGTACTGCCGGTCTCGATAGGAACGGTTCGAGGGGCGGAACGAGATCCGGGCCTCCTCATACGACGCGCCCACGTAGTCCGCGATCGTTCGCACGAAGGCGCGCGGGTCCGCGAGGAGTCGGTCAAAGAAAAGGACGAGCGGCCGATGTTCGAAGTGATCCTCGAGCACGCGGATGCGCTCGCGGAAGAGGGCCGAGGACCGGGGCCGGAGGCCCTCGTCGCGCTCGAAGTCGATGAAAGCCTCGAACGGGACGTAGCGCAGCTCCTTGATCTCCCGGAGATATACCGACCGGAGCCACTCATCGTGGCGGCGCAGGATCAGGATCGGCCGGGCCGCCGGCGCCAGGCGCGCGAACCATTCAACGGCGGGCGTGAACTCGCGGTATCCGAGCTGTCGGGACACGAGGACGGGAAGATCTCCACCCCGCCGCACCACCTTCGCGCTCTGCCGAAACCGGGTGCGCGGGAGGTAGCGCACACCTCGAAGGTGCGGAAACACCTGTTCCTGCAGCCACCGCGAAGCCGCCCGCCCCGCCCCGACGTGGAAAAAGACCTCCGGCATCGCGCTGGCTCTACCGGGAGCCGGCCGGCCGCGAGGTCCGCCCTGGTCGCGGCATCCAGCGCGGAACGTCACGGCAGTAGCCGTCGAACGCCTCGCCGAAGGTACGCCGGAGATCCGGTTCCTCCTTGAGGACAACGAAGAGAGTGAGCCACAGCCAGTAAGCGAGCGCGTAGGCGAGCAGGGCCGCGGACGAGAAAAACACGGCCTCCGCAAGAAGGATGAGGACCACACCGAAGAGGAGCGGATGACGCGTGCGTCCATACCATCCGTCGGTCACGAGCACGGTGGGCGCGACGCCGGGGATGGCCGGGGTCTGCCGCCGCACGAGCCGGATGGCTGCCCACAGGTATAGGTAGAAGCCGAATCCCGCCACAGGCACGCCCAGCCAGCGGAAGAACCCGATATCCGTCGAGGGCAGGAGAACCCCTTCGATGTTCTGGAGGACAAGTGCCGGGAGGCCCACCACGAAGACACCGTACAGCACGACTGCGGTGAGCGCCGTCTTCAGTGCTGCGGCGTGCGAGGGTTTCGTGGTTCGATCCTCCGCGTGGGGCATCGGAGCCATGTGACGCCGCAAGTGATTCCGGCGTCTTCCGAACAGCCGCAACTTACGTGCGCCACACCACCAACGGGACAGGCGATCTACCTCACGGGAGTACGGGGCATGTATCACGGAAGAACGCTGGCGATGACGGTTCTGGTCGCGCTGCAGCCGCTTGTCGTCCCCGTCGGCATGGAGGGCCAGTCGACGGACGAATGCGACGGCCGGGCTTCCCTCCGCATCTTGGTAGTGGACGAGTCCGGCTTCATTCCGATACCGGAGGCCACCGTGGTTCTGCGCTGGACGGACGCGGTGCGGCAACCCGTCCGCGAAACGGCCGGAACCGACGGACACCTGCTGCTCTGCGCTCCCCGAGACGCCGGAGAGGCCACGCTCTGGGCCGAGTTCGGAGATGCATCGAGCGAGGAGTCCGTGGTAGCCCTCGAAGCGGGGCTGCCGCACGAAGTGGAGCTTCGGCTTCTCCTCTCCGACGCCGGCACGGGACGGCTCATTGGGCACGTGCGCGATGCCGGGACGGATGACCCTGTGGCCACCGCCGCCGTGTCCATCATCGGCGATCCCGGCGAGGTGTCGAGCAACCGGAGAGGCCGCTTCGTCGTCAGCGGCGTCCCCGTCGGCCGACGTGAGATCACCGTGCGCCATATCGGATATGCGCCGTTCCGCCATCCGGTCGTGGTGGCCCGCGGCCGCACGACGGAGATCGAGATCGGTCTCGTGCCCGAACCGTTGGTGATGGAGCCGCTGGTGGCGACTGCCGTGAGGCTTCGCAGGCTGGAGACCAGGGGCTTCTACGAGCGGAAGTACTGGGGCGAACTCGTGAGCGGCGGCACCTTCTTCACGGCCGAGGATATCGAGCGCCGCAACCCCACCCGGATCACGCACATGATCGCCGATGTCCCGGGGATCCGACTCGGAGGCTGCGGAGCGCGGCTCAACAGCTGCCGGCTGTACAACTCCCGGATACCGGACGCTTCCTCGAGCGAGGGCTGCCTGATGAGCGTCTACCTGGACGGCAGCCTCGTCGTCCGCCGGAGTCGGATCGGGCCCGGCTCCTCAACGAACATCAACGACTTCGTCATCCCGATCGAGATCGCGGGCGTCGAAGTGTATCGAGGCCCCTCCGAGCTGCCGGCCGAATTCGCCGGAATGGAGTCACGGTGCGGCGCCGTCGTGATCTGGACGAAATCGTGAGTTCAGCCTTCCTGTAGCGCGGCCAGGAAGACTTCGCCGTACTGCTGGAGCTTGGCGGGGCCGATGCCGGGCACGCGCAGCATCTCTTCGGGCGAGCCGGGGCGCAGGTCGATCAGGTCCCACAGCACCTGGTCGCTGAACACGATGTAGGCGGGGACCCCTCTCGCATCCGCCAGCTGCTTCCGCAGGGTGCGGAGACGCTGGAAGGTGGGGTCCGACGGCGACCGGTCGACCTCGACCGCCGCGGTCCGCCGCCGGGAACCCGCCGCGCGTGCCTTCCGTTTGAGCACGGGGAGCACGTCCACGAGGTCCGCGACGCCGATTCCCGCGCACACGTCGCACGCTTCGCCGCACGCATCGAAGTCCTCCCCGAAGTACGCGAGCAGCCCGCGGTGGCGGCACACGTCGCGGTCCGCGAGCCGGAAGAGGTCGACGGCCGCCCGGCGCTTCGCCTCGCGCACCGTCGGATCGTCGATCTCGGCGAGGAACCGCTCGCGCACCTTCACGTCCGCCCACGAGTAGAAGAGGACGCAGTCGCTGGGGAGCCCGTCGCGCCCCGCGCGTCCGATCTCCTGGTACCACGACTCGATGTCCGACGGCATGTCGCGGTGGATGACGAAGCGGACGTTGGATTTGTCGATCCCCATCCCGAAGGCGATGGTCGCCACGACCACGTCGACCTCGTCGCGGGCGAACGCGTCCTGGTGCTCGGCCCGCGCGGCGTCGTCGAGTCCCGCGTGGTACGGGACCGCGTCGACGCCTTCGCGGCGGAGGAACTCCGCCATCTGTTCGACGGACTTTCTCGACAGACAATAGACGATCCCGCTCTCGCCCCGGTGGCGGCGGATGAGCCCGAGGATCTCGGCCCGTGTATTTCCCTCCCCCTTCTTTCGGCAGATCACGCGGAGGTTCGAGCGAAAGAAGGAACCCTTGTATCCCTCGGGCTTCCTCATTCCCAACTGTCGAACGATGTCGGCGGCGACCCTGCGGGTGGCGGTCGCGGTGAGCGCGAGGATGGGCAGTCCGTTCCCTCCCGCGCGTTGATCGCGAATCTCGTCCCGCAGTCCCTGAAGCGCCCGGTACGAAGGGCGGAAGTCGTGTCCCCATTGGGAGATGCAGTGCGCCTCATCGACGACGATCAGGGAAAGCGGCGCGTAACGCAGGCGTTCCCGCATGTGCGGACCCAGCGCTTCCGGCGCCAGATAGACGAGTTCGTAGTCCCCGCGCTCGAATCCCCGCAATCGGCGCCGGCGCTCGTCCGCCGCGAGAGACGAGTTGATCGCGGTGGCCCGGAACCCGACGTCGCGGAGCGCGTCGACCTGATCCTTCATCAGGCTGATGAGCGGGGAGAGGACGAGTACGGTCCCGGGCATGATGCGGGCCGGGACCTGGAAGGTGAGCGACTTCCCCGCCCCGGTGGGCATGACGCCGATGCAGTCCCGTCCCGCCAGGACCGATTCGATGATGTGCGCCTGTCCCGGCCGGAACTCGTCGTAACCGAAGACGTCGCGGAGGACGGATTCCGGGTCGTGGGGTCGGGGGTCGCTCATCTCCGTGAACATACGACGGATATCCGCCGGGGGCTCAACGTGACCTCAACGGCGTGACGCCGGTCTCCTCTGCGAGGCCGTGCGTTGACGCTGCCGTGCACGCGTGCGCGCGGGAACCCTTTCACTCGTCTCGGTGTCGATAGAGTTTGAGGGGTCTGGCCACGTCAGACCTGGCAACGTCAGACCCAGGACGTCCCTGCCCCCGGAGGTGTGCCGATGTCGACGCGTTCCCGCCGTTCCGTCCTGAAGGTCGGACTCTTCCTTCCGCTGGTGGTGTTCGCGGGCGCGCTGCTTGGAGCATGTGGAGACGGCGCCGCTCCACCCGACTACACCGCCGAGGAACTCGAGTCGGCGAAGGCCGAACTCCGGGACCACGCGCGGCTGCGCACCTTCGAGGCCGGCAAGCTGTTCGGCGAGGAGTGGGTCGCCCGCGCCCCGGACGACGCGGAACTCCGTGGGCTCTACGCCTACCAGCTCGTGGGCTGGCGGCTGTCGAAGGAGGTCCACGAGCAGGCCGCTGCGATCCTCGCGAACGACCCCGGGAATCCATGGGGCCTCTACGCGAAGGGCTACGCGCACTACGTCGACAACGAAGTGACACCCGCCATCGAGTTGGTGCGCGATGCGTGGGAGGCAGCTCCCCAACCCGAGTTCGCCTCCCTCTACCTCCGGGTGTTGAGCCGGGACGACTTCGAGGTGGCGTGGGAGTTCCTCGAAGGGCTCGACGAAGAAGCCCGCGGGTGGCCGGAGGTCCTCCGGATGCAGGCCGAGTTGGAGTCCCAGGCCCGCTACCGGCGCCAGGATCCGACATGGGCGGACTCGAGCCGCGCGACGTGGGCCGAGTTCAAGGAACAGTTCCCGGACCACGTGCTGGGCTACACCAGGTTGGCCAACGAGGCGTATCAGGCGCGGCGCATGGATGAGTGGACGCCGCTCATGGAATCCGCCCTCGAGCTGGCGCCGGGTTCGTCGGAGGTGCGGAGCCAGCACTGGCGGGGTCTTTGGATGTCGGAACTGCTTCCGAGAGAGGAACGTCGACCGGCCGTTGAAGCGAGCATGGCGGCGTTCCGCGAGGCGAGCCCCGAGACGCCGCCTGGCCGGTATGCGATGGCTTCGATGTACCGGAACATGGAGGACGAAGAGCGGGCGGCCGAGCTCGAAGCGCGCATCGTCGAGAGCGACCCGGGGAGTTACTACGCTTCGATGGTCTACCTCGCCGAGCTGCAGGGGGCCAACGACAAGCTCTCTGAACTCCGGGAAGAGCACGACTCGGACTCGCCCGAGGTGCGGGCCCAGCTCGAAGTCGTGCGAGATGCCGTGTACGAGTACCTGGAGCGGCCGCTGTACAGCGACACCTACAAGGGCACCGCCTACATCACACTCTATTTCGCCCTCAACGCGATGGATCCGATTCCGGTGGAGGACTTCGCCGACGCCGTGCGGGGACTCGCGGCACACGAGACCCTCAACCCGCGCATCACCTTCGGGTCGGCCCCGCTGGCCATGATCGACAACACGCCGTATGCCCTGGAGGCCGCCGACATCGTGCGCGAGGGCGTGCCGGCGATGCTGGAGCAAATCATGGATTCGCGCGACTTCTTCGATACCGAAGGCGAGTTCGATCAGGCGCTCCGGTCGTCGCTGAGCGGGATCTACGACGTGATCGGCTGGGCCTACGTCAAGGCCGGCCGCGCGGAGGACGGACGTCACACCCTCGAACGCGCGCTGGCGATCTCCGAGAACAGCCGTGACGTCCGCTACCACCTGGGACAGGTATACGAGCAACTGGCCACCGAGGCCGAGGAACGGGGCAACGCCGAGGCCGTGACGGAGTGGCTCGACCAGGCAGAAGACTCCTATATCGCGGGATTCGGTGCCAGCCGGGGCACGAACCCCAACGAGGCGGCGCTCGAAGCGCTCTATGAGAGCCGGAACGGGAGCCGCGAAGGGATCGAGGAGTACCTCGCGACGCTCGACGAGCGGGACCGGATCCGGCGCCGCGACCGCATCCTCGAGTCACGGGTCGAAGCTGCGGGGACCTACGAACCGTTCCAACTCGCCCGGCTGGACGGCGAGATGGTCGACTCCGCAGACCTCGAGGGGAAGATCGCCGTGCTCCACTTCTGGGGGACGTGGTGCGGACCGTGCATCGTCGAGATGCCCGAGTACCAGAAGTTCGACGAACGCTACCGGGAAGACGCGGAAGTGGCGGTGATTTCGATCAGCAACGACCGCTCAACCGACGTGATCGAGGAGTATCTCGGGAAGAACAGCTTCGACTTCGCCGTGCTGGTGGACGACGGCTACGTCGAGCGCGCCGGCGTGAACGCGTGGCCGACCACGTGGTTCGTCGACCGGGAGGGCTATGTACAGTTCGTCAAGATCGGCACCGCCCTGAAGCTCGACGAGGAGTTCTCCTGGCGCGTGGAGGCGCTCCGCGAAGAGACGACGAGCAGCCCGTGACCGGGACGCGCCAAACGACGAGGACGCACGCCGCAGGGAGGTACACCATGCCGTCTCGCTCCACTCCCCCCGTCCTACGGGTCGGACTCCTCCTCGCGTGCGCTGCCCTCGCGAGCTGCGGCACGCCGCCCGACTACACGGCCGAGGAACTTGAGGCGGCGAAGGCCGAACTTCGGGATCATGTGCGCCTCCGCACCTTCGAGGCCGGCCGGTTGTTAGGCGAGGAATGGGTCGCACGCGCCCCCGACGACGCCGAACTCCGGGCTCTCTACGCGGAACAACTCGCGGCCTGGTGGTTGTTCAAGGAAACCCGCGAGCAGGCGGACGCCATCCTTGCCGGTGACCCGGACAACCCGTGGGGACACTATGCGCAGGCGCTTTCGTACTTCGCGGAGAACGAATGGGACCTCGCGCTCGAGCCCAGTCTGAGAGCGTGGGAGACGTCGCCCCGTCCCGAGTTCGCGGCCGCCCATCTCCAATCGCTCCGCCTCGACGGCGTCGAGGGGGCCCGCTCCTTCCTTGCTGCGCTGGATTCGGCTACCCGGGCGACGCCGGAACTCCTCATGGCGCGCGCCCAGCTGGAATCTCAGGCGCAGTACGAGCTGAGCGACCCCGCATGGGCCGACTCGAGCCTCGCCACATACGCGGAACTGCGGGAGCGGTTCCCGGATCACGTTAATGGACACCTCCGGGCGGCCGAAGACCTCTTCCGCGCCAACCGGCCGGAAGAGGCGCTGCCGCTGATCGAGCGGGCCGTGGCGCTCGCGCCCGGATCGGTCGACGTCCGGCAGTGGCACTGGTGGATCCTGTTCGAATCGGACGTTCTCCCCGCCGACGAGCGCCCTCCGGCCGTCGAGGCCAGCATCGCCGAGTTCACGGAGGCGGGGCCCGAGTCCATCCGCGGATTCTCAGCCGTCGCAAGCATGTACAGGGATATGGGGGATACGGATCGGGCCGAGGAACTCGAGGCTCTGGTCGTCGAGCGCGCTCCCCTCAGTCGCCACGCGTCGCTGATTTACGCACGGGAATACAATGCCGAGAGCAGCGAACTCAACCGTCTCTACCAGGCGAAAGGCCGCGACTCACCCGAGTTCCGGGCGCAACTCGAGGTCGTGCGCGACGCCGTGAACCGCTTCCTTGAACGCCCGCGGTACTCGGATCGACAGTTGGCCAGCGCGTACCTGCGCCTCTACTTCGCACTCAGTCAAATGGATCCGCCGCCCGCCGAGGAATTGGCGGCGGCCGTTCGTGGACTTGTCCGGTACGACGAGCTGAACCCCCACATCACGTACGGAGACGCGCTGGTCGCCATGGCCGAGTCCACCCCGTATGCCTCCGAGGCGGCCGAGTTCGCGAGGGACCGAGGTCTCGAGGCGGCCGTCGACCGAGTCCAGAACTTCGGGACCCTCTTCAAGACCGAAGGGGAGCGCGAGCAGAGCCTGCGCTACTACCTGAGCATCGTCTACGACGCCATGGGGTGGGGCTACTTCAAGGCGGGCCGGGTCGAGGACGGGCGTCACGCGCTCGAACGCGCGCTGGCGCTCACGGAGGCCAATCGAGAAACCCGATACCACCTCGGGCAGGTCTACGAACGCTTCGCGGACGAGGCGGAGGCCGACGGAGATGAGGTTCGTGCGGTCGAGTGGCTGGACCGTGCGGAGGACTCGTACATCGCTGGCCTCGGGAGTACGCAGGTGGGTGAGAACCCCAGTCAGGCCGCAATCGAAGCGCTCTATGAGCGCCGCTACGGTAGTCGCGAGGGGATGGAAGAATACCTCGACACGCTGGACGAGCGCGATCAGATTCGCCGGCGCGAGCGGATCCTGGAGTCACGCGTCGAGGCTGCGGGGACGTACGAACCGTTCCGGTTGGCGCGGATCGATGGGTCGCTGGTCGACTCGGCGGACCTCGACGGCAAGATCGCGGTGGTGCACTTCTGGGGCACCTGGTGCGGTCCCTGCATCGTCGAGATGCCCGAATACCAGAAGTTCGACCTCCGCTACCGGGACGACCCCGAAGTGCGCGTGGTGTCGATCAGCAACGACAACTCGCGCCAGATCGTCGACGAATACCTTGCGCGCAACGAGTTCGACTTCGAGGTACTCATGGACGATGGCTACGTGCAGCGGGCCGGCGTCGCGGCTTGGCCCACGACCTGGTTCGTGGACCCGCAGGGCTACGTGCAGTTCGTCAAGCGCGGCAACACGTCGAAGCTCGACGAGGAGTTCTCCTGGCGCGTGGAGGCGCTCCGGGAAACCGACGACACTCGCTGACCGCGGCGGCGCCGGCCCTCTACCAGCGGAAGGCGGTGCGGGCGGCTTCGGCGGCGAGGTGCGTCCTCAGTTCCCGAGCCGTGTCCAGGGGCAGGTAGGGGATGTCCACCTTGTGGGCGGCGGCCCCCGCGCCCGCCGTGTCCACCAGAAGCCGGGCCATGCCCCGCCAGCGGTCGATCGGCGTCGTCCGGAGCGCCACGACCTGGATGCGGGTGTAGCGTGCGATCGTCGTGCGGCGCCACAGCCAGCCGCTCCGGAACCAGACCATGTCGTCCTTCAGCGCCCACCCGAGGCACTCGACGTAGCGCCGCGCGTAGAACACGGCCCAGGCCAGAAAGGCCGCGTGGAAGGCCACGCCCCAGGCGCCGAGGGTGAAGTAGAGCGGAACCGACGCGAGGGTGGCGAGGAAGCAGGTTCCCCTCACGACGCGCCGGAACGCGAGCGGGGACACGGGCTCCCAGCCGACCTCGGGGACGTCCAGCTCGGGGATCACCTCCCGGAGGAACTCGCGCAGACGGTCCCGCCGCAGGATCGGCGCGAGTCGGTGCCGGTGGGGGTCCGCGTTCCCCGACTGTCCGGCCTGGCTTCCTCCGGCCGTCTGCACGCCGACCGCGACCCGGCCCGCCCAGCGCTGGAGCGGTCCCTCGTGGATCGTCACGGTCTGAACGCGGCGCAGCGGGATGGTGGCGGCGACCTGCGTCAGCATGCCGAATGTCGCGCGCAGCCCCTCCTCGGACCGCACGACGCGGTAGTCGTGGAGGCGGACGAGCGTCCAGGCGACGGAGAGCATCCGCGCGAAGATCACGAAGGCGACGACCAGCGCCGTAATGGCGACGACGGTCACCAGGATGCCGGCCGCCACCACGTCTGAAGCCGCGCCCTCGACCGCGGGCCCGATCCACGACTGCTCCCCGGCGATCCAGTCGGACGCCCGCTCGAAGAGCCCCAACTCCCACGCAAGGCCGAAGGCGGCCGCGATCAGCACCATGCCCCGGTTCTGGAGCAGGCCGTGGAGCAGGAGTTCGCGCGCGGGAAGATGCAGCAGCGTGCGACCCTCCTCCGAACCGGCCAGGGCGGGGTCCGCCGGCGGCTCGGCGGGCATGGCCGTCGCCGCCGCGTCCGCAGCCGTCGCCTCCGCCGCCGCCGTCCCCTCCTCGGCCGCCTCCCGCTTTCCCTCGCGGACGCGCTGCCGCAACGCCTCCAGGGCCGGCAGCGGCAGCACCGTCAGCGTCGCCTCCGGTTCCTGTCCCCCGCCCGTCTGGAGCTTGACCTCCACGACGCCGAGCACGCGATGGAAGACGCCCTGCACCGCGTCGAGATTCTGGATCCGGGCGTAGGGGACGTGCCTCTCGCGCCGAAACAGGAGTCCGCTCCGGATCACGAGTTCCGCCTCCTCGTACCGGTACCGGAACGTCAGGTAGCGAACGACGGACCCGACGACGAACGGGATGAGTCCGATGAGGAGAACGGAACGCATCTCCACGACGCCGAGGAAGTTGGCCGACGCGCCCCCGACGATCAGGGGGAAGATCGCTCGACGGAGCTGGCTTCCGAGCGAGAAGCCGATGGAGAGCGGATGGAGCCGGTGCTCGACCGCCCGTGAGGGCGTCGCCGGCTCAGACGGCATCGGCACCCGCGGGCGGCAGGAGGTGATCGCGGATGCGGAGCGCCGTTTCGTGCTCCAGTCCGTCGAGGGAGACCTTGGCGTAGTCGGTTCCGGCGGTGTAGATGCCCAGCGTGCCGAGGCCGTAGCGACGCTCGAGCGGCCCCTGCGACACGTCGGTGTGCTGGACGCGGGAGCGCGGGACGCAGGTCGCCTTCCGCCACACGACGCCGCTTCGGATCTCGATGTCCTCCGCGTTGACCGTGTACGAGGCGTAGCGGTGATGGAGGGCCGCCCAACGGTGCAGCCACCAGCCAAGCACGCCGGTGATGACGGCCCAGCCGCTCACGATCGACGTCACGACGCCCGGCGGCGGCACGGCCGCGGCCCAAACCACCGCGACGCCCGCCGCCAGCGGGAGGGAGACGCACGCCGTGACGATGCGGCCGACCACCCGCTGCAGCGGGATCGACCGCGGGTCCAGTCCGTGGCGCACGCCATCGGCGATGGCGCCGACCTCCGGGTCCGTCGTCTCGACGTCGTGCGTCGACTCGTTCATGTGGACAAGTTACGCTGATCGAACGGTTTTCGTGTCGGCGCTCCGGACCGGCGGGAACCGGCCGGCGATCCGAGGGAGGCAGCCGTGAGTGCCGCGGGGTCACGCAGCGACGAAGAACTGCTCGCCGAGTGTACCGTCGAGACGTTCCGGGCCGGCGGTCCGGGCGGCCAGCACCAGAACAAGACGGAGTCGGCCGTGCGGCTCACGCACCGTCCCACCGGCATCGTCGTGACCGCCCGCGAGTCCCGCAGCCAGCACCGCAACCGCGCCCGCGCGCTGGATCGGCTCCGGACCGCCCTCAGGGAGCGGGAGCACGAGCCGCGGCCCCGCCGCCCGACGAAGCCCACCCGGGCCTCCCGGGAAACCCGGCTCGACAAGAAACGGCGCCGCTCCCTCACGAAGAGGCAGCGGCGCCGTCCCGAGTCCGACGAGTAGCCGCCGCGGGTCGAAAAGCCCGCGGCCGGACTCCGTCTGTCAGGTCGTCGTCGTCACCCGCCGCGCGGGGCGGTTGTTGTACTTCTCCCACAGGCTGCGGTGCTTGTTGTCCAGGTCCGACGGCACGCCCTTGATGAACACCCACTCGATTTGCGTAGTGATCTCGAGCGGATCGCCGTCGGTCACGATCAGGTTCCCCACCTTCCCGATCTCCAGCGACCCCAGCCGGTCGTCCACGCCGAGCACGCGCGCCGGGGCCAGCGTCACCGCCTCCAGCGCCGCCTCCTTCGTGAGCCCCCACGACACGGAGTTCGCGGCTTCGTAGGGGAGCGTCCGCGAATCGGACGAGTTGAAGGTCGCGAACGCGATCTCGACGCCCGCGTCGTGCAGCACGCCGGGCAGCGTGTTCGGGTCGTCGTACGCGGTGTCCTCGCCCTGGGGCACCCGCTGCACCGGTCCCAGGATCACGGGGATGTTCTTCTCGGCCAGCGTCCCCGCGATCTCGCGCGCGCCGTTTCCGCCCGCGATGACGAGGTCGAGATTCCACTTCTCCGCGAACTCGATCGCCGACTCGATCTCGCGCCAGCCGTTCGCCCGCACGATGACCTTCATCCCCCGATCGAGGACGCGCGACAGGTGCTCGAGCTGGATGTTGCGCGGCACGCGCTCCGAACCGGACGCCACCGCCTGCCTGTAGTGCTGCGCGGCGACGAACCACTCGTCCATCTCCGCCACCTGCTCGTCGAAGCGCTCCTGCGCCTGGCGGAAGGAGCGGCCGCCGGCCGGGCGGCCAAAGCCGGCGAAGGCGCGGAAACTCGTCGTGAGGGTGGGCCAGCCGAGGACCATGGCCGCGGTCTTCTCGATCTCCATCTCCTCCACCGTCCAGCCATCGAGATGGACGAGCGTGGCCTGGCCCTGGATGCCGGAACCTCCGCCGCCGCCGAAGCCGCGCCCGCCACCGCCGGGCGCCACCATCGAGTGCGTGATCCCGTTCGCGCGCGCGACCGGGATGTGCTCGCTGGCGGGGTGGATCGCCGTATGCGCGTTGAGATGCGGGTTCCAGCGCCCCAGTTCGCTCGCGTCGTTCGTCACCGCCACGGCCCCGATCTCCGTGAGCCCGAGCGAGCTGAAGGCATCGATCATGCCGGGAAAGACGTGCTTCCCTTCCCCGTCGATGATCTCGGCGTCCGCCGGGATATCCACATCGGTTCCGACCGCGATGATGCGGCCGTCTCTGAGCACGATCGTCCCGCCTTCGATGACGCCGTCGGCCACCGTGTGGATCGTGGCCCCCCGCACCGCGAACGTCCCGCCGTCCTGTGCGGCGGCGTGTGCGGGCAGGGCGAACCCGACGGTCCCGAGGAGGGCCGCCGTCGCGACTATCGACTTCAGCATGGTGCCGATCCTGTCGTTCATGGTGTTCCCGAGGTTGTTACCGGATCCGCGCGTCATCGTTCACCTCCCGGCCGCCGGCCCGGATCCCGCTCGTCTTCGGGGTCCTCCTCTTCGTCTGCTTCGCCGAGCATCTCCCTCAATTCCGCCTTCTGAGCCTCGATCTCGGCCCGCATCGCCATGTCCGCGTCGACATCGAACATCACCTCGCCTTCGATGTACGTCGTCCGGACCTTGGCGTAGGAGGAGAGGGGATAGTTCTCCCACAGGACGATGTCCGCGTCCTTCCCCGCCTCCAGCGAGCCCACGCGGTCGTCGATCAAGAGCTGGATCGCCGGGTTGATCGTGACGGTGGCGAGGGCCTCCGCCTCGCTCAGGCCGCCCCACTTCATCGTCTTGGCGGCTTCCTGAGTGAGGTGTCGTCCCTCTTCTCCGCTGTCTGAGTTGATGGAGACGTTGACGCCGCGCTGCGTCATGATCGCGGCGTTGTACGGAATCGCCTCGTAGGCCTCCATCTTGTAGGCCCACCAGTCGGAGAAGGTGGAGGCGTGGGCGCCGTGCTCCGCCATCTCGTCGGCGACGCGGTAGCCTTCGAGCACGTGCTGGAAGGTGTGGATGCGGAAGCCGAACTCCTCGGCCACCCTCATGAGTTGCAGGATCTCGTCCGCGCGGTAGCTGTGCGCGTGCACGTAGCGCGTGCCCTCGAGGACCTCGACCAGCGGATCCATCGTCAGGTTGCGCCGCGGCGGGATCGCATCGCGGTCGCCGTCGGCGACCCGCGCGCGGTAGGCGTCCCACTCGGCCTTGTACTCGGTGGCCTCGATGAAGGCCTGCCGGATCACGTCCATCACCCCCATGCGGGAGGCGGGATAGCGCGCCTCCTGGCCGGGGAGCGTGGGGCTCCCGGCCCGCTTCGGGTTCTCGCCGAGCGCGAATTTGATCGTGGGCGGGGCGCCCTGGAAGATGAGCCCCTGCGCGTCCTCGCCCCAGCGGTGCTTGATCACGACGTTGTTCCCGCCGATCGGGTTCGCGCTCCCGTGCATGATGTGCGACGTCGTCGTGCCGCCCGCGACCTCGCGGTAGATCGCGATGTCCGTCGGGTCGATCACGTCGTGGATCGAGACCATGGAGGAGACGGAGACCGCCCCCTCGTTGATCGCGTCGGCCGCGATGTGGGAGTGGGCGTCGATGACGCCGGGCGTGACGTACTTGCCCGTCCCGTCGATGATCATCGCGTCGGCGGGCGCCTCCACCTCGGAGGCCGGACCGACGGCGACGATGCGCCCGTTCCGGAACAGGATGGCGCCGTCCTCGATCCGCCCGGCTTCCGCCACGGTGAGAATCGTCGCGCCGGTGATGAGGATCGGCTGCTCCTGCGCCGTGGCCCCGTCCGGAGCCGCGAAGGCGAGACCGAGCGCCAGGCACCCGGCTCCGACCCTGCCGATGTTCAGTGTCGTCGGATGTCTCATCGGACACCTCCTCCGGGCCTCGTGCCCGTGAAGTCCATGTTGCGCATGCCGCCGAAGGAGGCGTTCCCCTCGATCGCGTCGCCCTCGACCGTGCCGGTATAGACGATCTCGACTTCCATGCCCGGTCCCATCGTGGCCGAGGCGGTGATGCTGAACTCGTTGCCGCTCACCCAGCCGTCGGTGATCTGCTGCTCGCCGCGCTCGCCCTGGATCACGCCGGAGATCGTGCCGTCCTCGGAAACCTCGAGTTCGGCCGTCGCCTCCTGCGAATCGTTGTTCAGGGAGAGAAGCCAGGTGCCGTTCATGTCGACCGCCGGGGGCTCCGTCGGCCGCGGCTCGGGCGCCTCCTCCTCGAACCTGTGGCCGTCGACGAACACCATCCGAACATCGGTGCCCTCATCGAACAGCGGGCCGTCCGTGACGACGAGGTTCGCGATCTTCCCCACCTCGACGGAGCCGAGGAGCGCGTCCACGCCGTAGATGCGGGCGGGCGCGGCAGTGAGCGCCTCCAGCGCCGCCTCCTCCGAGAGTCCGTTCTCGATCGCCGTCCGCACCTTGTCCATCATCGCGCGGGGGTTGTTCGCCGAGCCGCTGTAGAAGGCCCACTCGGCCCCGGCTTCCTCGAGCCGGGCCGGGGTCGTCGGCGCGTAGGCGCGGCGCTTCAGCGACGAGAGCGACTCCTCGGCCTCCGGATCCGCATCGCGGTTCCGCTCGGGCCAGTCCACGTTGACGAGCACCGGAACGCCCGCGGCCGCGATCTCGTCGGCCAGTCCGTACGCCTCGTGTGCACCCTGCAGGACCGGCCGCGCGCCGGTGTCCTGCCCGAGCTTGATCGCCCGCCGGATCTGCCGCACCTCGTTCGCCGGCATCACCGTGGGCCAGCCGCCCGCGATCGCATCCTGCACCGGGCCGAGCGCGCGATCGTACGTCGGACGCGGCTGACCGCCCGGGTTCGCCGTATAGCGCGCCTCGTACTGCCCGGCGTGGTCCGCGTCGAGATAGAGCTGCCGGATGTACGCGATCACGCCCATCAGCGAGCCGGGGTAACTCCGGAATCCGCCGGCGCCGCTCATCGTCACGCGGAGCGCGGCAGGCGACTTCACGACCATCTCCTGCTCGCTGCCCGCGAGGTTCACCACGACGCCCTGCCCCGTCACGATCCCGTCATCGGGCGCCACGAGCGCGTTCGTGAACCCGCCGCTGCGCCAGGTCTCGATCGCGTCGGCGTCGGCGTCCAGCATGTCCGCGGCGTTGAACCAGGAGTTCGTCGCGGGGCGATCCTCCGGCCCCACGGTGCGCGGCTGGTTCGCCTGCTGCGCGAGGGCGAGGAAGGGGTTGCCTCCGGCGCCGGCACCGGCGGGCCCGTCCCCTCCCGGTGTCCCCAGTGCGACCTGCGACAGGCCGTCGAAGAGGCCGGGATAGACGGTGAGGCCGCTGGCGTCGATCAGCCACGCCTCACCGGGGATGTCGACGTCGGCCCCTACGGCTTCGATGAGGCCGTTGGCGATGACGACGGTGCCGTCCTCGATGACGGCGCCCGTGCCGGTCACGATGCGCGCGTTCTGGAGCGCGAAGAACGGGGGAGGCACCGGGCTCTGGCTCGGCATGTACTGCGCGGCGGCAGACGCCGGAGAGGCGAGGCCGGACAGCGATGCGAGGAGCAGCCCCGGGACTACCCCGCCCGCCAGCCGGCGCGCGAGTGCAGTTCGGTTCATAAGAGGTACATCCTTCCGAGTGGGTCCATCACGGCGAAACACATCCCTGCCCGTCCCTTCACAACCTTTGATAACACGCGGTCGTAAATCTCCGTTCAGTCCCGCGGGGGGTCAACGGCGCGGGTGGCGGCTTTGACGGACGGGATCCGAGCGTTACGGTTGGGACATGGAACGCGCTCCGTTACCCGAGGACGGTCTCGCGGTCGTCGTGAAGCGGGACTGCCCCACCTGCCAACTCGTCGAACCCGTGCTGAAACGGCTGTCCGCTGACGGCTGCGGTCTTACGGTCTTCAGCCAGGACGATCCGGATTTTCCCGCCGCCGTCCCTGGCGTGATCGACGACACGGAACTCGAACACTCTTTCCGCCTCGACATCGAGACGGTCCCGACGCTGGTGCGCTTCGAGGACGGACGGGAGACGGGGCGCGCCGTCGGCTGGAACCGCGACGAGTGGCGCCGGTTGACGTCGACCCCCGACCTGGGGGAGGATCTGGCCGCGTTCCGCCCCGGCTGCGGTTCCCTGTCGGTAGCACCGGGCGCCGCCGAGCGCCTGCGCGCGCGCTTCGGGGACACGGGCCTGGAGGCGCGACGGGTGGCGCTGGAGCCGCACGCGGACGACGTGGAGGCATGCTTCGATCGCGGCTGGACGGATGGGCTTCCGGTCGTCCCGCCGACCCCGGAGCGGATCCTGCGGATGCTCGCGGGCACGTCCCAGGCTCCTGGCGAGATCGTGGGGGCCGTGCCGCCCGACTATGCGGAATGCACGGTGGAGAAGGTGGCGATCAACGCCGTGCTCGCGGGCTGCAAGCCGGAGTACATGCCCGTGCTGCTGGCGGCGCTGGAGGCGGCGCTCGATCCGGACTTCACGCTGCACGGGATCCTGTGCAGCACCTGCTTCACCGCCCCCCTCATCATCGTCAACGGCCCCATTGCGCGCCGGATCGGGATGAACTCGAGGCTCAACGTCCTCGGACAGGGGAACCGGGCGAACGCGACCATCGGGCGCGCCCTCAACCTCATCGTGCAAAACGTGGGCGGCGGGCGCCCCGGCGAGATCGACCGTTCCACCTTCGGCGCGCCCAGCAAGTACACCTTCTGCTTCGCCGAGGACGAGTCGGACGAGGATTGGGAGCCGCTTTCCGTCTCACGCGGCGTTCCGCGGGGGACCGATGCCGTCACGCTGTTCCAGGGCGAGGGCGTGCAGGGGATCATGGACCAGGCCTCGCGCACCCCCGAGGAACTCACAGCGTCGCTCGCGGCGTGCCTGCTCGCCGTCTGCCACCCGAAGATCTGCGAGTGGGCGCACGCCGTGCTCCTCCTCTCGCCGGAGCACTACGCCGTCTACCGGGAGGCGGGCTGGGGCCGGGCGCGCATCACCGAGGCGCTGATCGAAGCGACGACGCGGCCGCTGGGCGAGGTGGCCCGCGGCGCCGGCGGCCTCGCGGAGGGCGTGCCGGACTCGGAGACGCGCCGCCACGTGCCCAAGTTTCCGCCCGGCGGACTGCTCCTCGCCCGGGCCGGCGGCGCGGCCGGACTGTACTCCGCGATCCTGGCCGGCTGGCCCGGCGGCCGCGCCTGGCAGCACTCACACCCCATCACGAGAGAGATCGAGACATGACCGTTTCGACCGCGGCGAGCCCGGCAACGCCGGCCACTGTCCTCCACGATCCCACCTCCGAACTCGCTCCGGAGATGCGGCCCCGGCGCACGCCTCCGCCGTCGCTGGAGGGGCGAGTTGTCGCGCTCCAGGGAATCGGCAAGCTGCGCAGCGACGAGTTCCTCGACCATGTGAAGGCGCGACTGGACGCACTCGGCATCGAGACGATCCGCACGGACAAGCCGACCAACGCGCGGCGGGCGCCCGTCGAAATCCTGCAGAGGATCGCCACGGAGGCCGATGTCGTCGTGCAGGCACTGGCCGATTGAGGGTCCTGCACGTCGTGCGGTCTGCACGACCTCAGAGACCTGGACGAACGCGGAATCCCCGGCTGTTTCGTCGTCACGACGGAGTTCGAGGCGGCCGCCCGCAGCCAGTCGCGCTCGCTGGGGTTCGAACCCGGCATCGTGTGGGTCCCGCACCCTATCCAGAACCGTACCGCCGTCGAACTCGAACAACTGGCCGAGGAGGCGATCGACCCGATCCTGGCCATGATCACGACACAGGACTGACGCGCGGGGCCGGCAGTCTGCGAGCCCGGCTCCGGCGGTTCCGGACTTGCTCGCGGCGCCGAAAACCGTCTATTTGGCAGCAGTATTGAAAGGCGACGACCGCGCCGAACCAGCCAGGAGGCCGCATGCCGACCCGCCGACGATTCCTCGCCCGCCTCGGGGGCTCCGCCGCAGCCGCCGGAGCCATGACAATGGTTCCGACGAAGTGGAACACCGCCATCGCCGCGGCCCGGGAGGCGTCGCGCACGCCCGGCTCCCCCGGGGAGATCGCGCGCGACGAGGAGTTCTGGCTCGAGATCCAGAAGGCATTCACGACCGACCGCTCCCTCGTCAACCTCAACAACGGCGGCGTGAGCCCGACGCCCGCCCACGTCCTCGAGGCGATGAAGCGGGACCTCGACTTCGCGAACCAGATCCCGGTCTACAACGGGTGGCAGATCCTGGAGCCGCAGCGGGAGGGCGTCCGCGCGCGCCTCGCCCGGCAGTGGGACGTGGACCCCGAGGAGGTCGCGATCACGCGCAACGCGTCCGAGGGTCTTCAGATCCTGCAGAACGGCTACGACCTCCAGCGCGGCGACGAAGTCGTGACGACGACGCAGGACTACGGGCGCATGATCACGACCTTCCAGCAGCGCGAGCGCCGCGAGGGGATCGTGATGAAGCAGTTCAAGATCCCGATCCCGGCCGAGGACCCGGCGGAGATCGTACGGCTGTTCGAGGAGCAGATCACCGACCGCACGCGCCTCATTCTCATGTGCCACATGATCAACATCACCGGGCAGATCCTCCCCGTGCGCGAGGTCGTGGAGATGGCGCGCGGCTACGACATCCCGGTTATCGTCGATGGAGCACATTCGATGGCGCACCATGACTTTACCCTCTCCGAGCTCAACTGCGACAACTACGCGGTGAGCCTCCACAAGTGGCTGCACGCCCCCGTCGGCACGGGCCTCCTCTACGTGAGGAAGGAGAAGATCCCCGAGATCTGGCCGCTGCAGGCGGCGCCCGAGAGCAGCAACGACGACATCCGGAAGTTCGAGGCGATCGGCACGCACCCGGAGGCCAACTTCCTCGCGATCGGTGAGGCGCTCACCTTCCACCAGCTGGTCGGCGGCGAGCGCAAGGAGGCGCGGCTCGTCCACCTCCGGAACTACTGGGCCGAGCAGCTCCTGGAACACGACCGGGTGCGGCTCAACACGAGCCTCAAGCCCGGCTTCGCATGCGGGATCGCGAACGTCCAGGTGGGGGGGATCGACACGAGCGCGCTCCGCAACTGGCTGTGGAACAAGCACCGGATCTTCACCGTCGGCATCAACCACGCCGAGTTCACGGGCCTGCGGATCTCGCCGTCCACCTACACGACCCTCGAGGAACTCGACCGCTTCGTGGACGCGATGACGCGCGCCGTGAAGCACGGCATCCCCACCTGACGGGCGGAGCTGACCCGGACGCGCATGGCGGTGGCCCGACTGGAGGGTTCCGTCTTCGGCATCGCACCCCCCGACACCGGCACCGATACCGCCTGACCGGATGCCGGCAGGCCAGCCGATTTCCACCCTGTGGACACCAACCCGACCCGTAGACCGGAGGGATAACCTTCATGACCCAGACCTTCGACATGGCCTTGATCCAGCGCGGGGCGCGGCTTCGCCGCTCCCCATACTTCGAGGCCACCCTCCGGGACGGGTGCCGGAGCTATACGGTCTACAACCACATGTTCCTCCCGACCCGCTACGACGATCTGCACGCGGAGTACGAGAAGCTCCTGACCGGCGTCACGGTGTGGGACGTGAGCGTCGAGCGGCAGGTGGAGATCACGGGGCCGGACGCCTTCGAGTTCACGAACCTGCTCACGCCCCGGGACCTGTCGAAGTGCGCGGTCGGGCAGGGGAAATACGTCCTCATCGGCGCCGAGGACGGCGGCATCGTGAACGATCCCGTGCTGCTGCGCCTCGGTGAGAACCACTTCTGGCTCGCGCTCGCGGACAGCGACGTGCTGCTCTACGCGAAGGGGATCGCGCTCAACGCCGGCCTCGATGTCGAGATCTGCGAGCCGGATGTCTCGCCGATGCAGGTGCAGGGCCCGAAGTCGAAGGAGGTCGTGCGGCGGCTCTTCGGGGAGGAGGTCCTCGACCTCCGCTACTACTGGTTCCTGGAGGCGGATCTGGACGGCATCCCGGTGGTCGTGACCCGCACCGGGTGGAGCGGCGAGGTCGGCTACGAGATCTACCTCAGGGACGGAAGCCGGGGCGTCGAACTCTGGGACCGCGTGATGGAGGCGGGACGCGACCTGGGCATCTCGCCCACGGGTCCCTCGGACATCCGCCGCATCGAAGCCGGCATCCTCAACTACGGCATCGACATGACGCTGGACACGAACCCGTACGAAGTCGGGCTCGGCTGGCAGGTCGACTTCGACCAGGAGGGCGACTTCATCGGCCGCGAAGCGCTGGCCCGGATCGCCGAGGAGGGCCCCCGGCGACTCCTCGCCGGAATCGAGATCTCGGGCGCCCCGCTCGACCTGAACATGGACCGCTGGCCGGTGAGCCGGGACGGAGAGGAGATCGGCTTCGTGACTTCCGCCGTCCACTCGCCCCGTCTCGGGCGGAACATCGGCTACGCCCTGGTGCCGGCGGCCTCCGGAGAGATGGGCACGCGGCTGAGCGTGACGACGCCGGACGGTGAACGCGACGCCACGGTCGTGCCCCGCCCCTTCGTGGATCCCGGCAAGGACATCCCGAAATCGTAGGAGAGGGAGGAATCGGGGTCAGGCTGTGGCGAGGTGGTCGACGAGTTCGCCGAGTTCGTGCTCCCAGCCGCCGACGTTGTCCTGGCGGTCGCTCTCGGTCCGGAAACCGCTCTCGACCAGGCGCAGGATCGTCCCGCCGCCCTCGCGTTCGGTGAGCGTCCACTCGACGGTCGTGTTGTAACCGCCTTCGAGCGGGGTGTCCGGCTTCCGGGCCCAGCGCCACACGAGCCGGCGCCCGGCCTCCATCCACTCGACCGCGATCGCGTACCGGCCGTGCCTGTCCCACGCGAGCCAGCCCGTCGCGCCCTCTTCCGGTGCAAGTCCCTCGACCCGGTCGGGGAACCACGAGGCCAGCCCATCGGGATCGGCGAGCGCTACCCACACGCGAGCGGGCGAGGCATTCAGCTCGATCGTTCGGTCGATCGCATCAGGTGAAGTCGAATTGCTTTCCATGGTCGGCGGTGACAATTGCGACGTCCGTTGACCCTCGCAACTCACAACAAATATCGTCCCTCACCCAATGAAGACGATGATGAGGTCTCCGTCGAATCGACGGTGCGGCGGCAGGGTCAGGCTTGTTCTTGCGACAGTGCCGCTCCTCTCGGCGGCGGCGTGCGAAGACCGCGTCGAAGAGGTCTCGGACGGCGTGCTTGCGCGACACGTGCCTACGGACTTCTACGACGCCTACCCGGGCATTCCGTCGCCTGCCGGCGATCGCGTCGTCTTCGCCGACTATGCCGCGGACAAGAGATCGCTGACGGTCTACGACGTGGCGACCGGGGTCGGACGCGCGATGACGAGCACCCTGGGGGGACGGACGCGCGTCACCTGGTCGCCCGACGGTTCGCGCATCGTTTATGTCGATCGCCAGTCCGACCGTCACGGAGTCTGGACGCTGGACCCGACGACCGGCCGGGAATCGCGCATCGTGGATCCCGGGGACGCCCGCATCGACTATCCGCGATTGCGATCCGACGGGACCGTGACCGCGCTCCGATACGCGGGCACCGATACCGCGTGGGTCGCGTATGCGCCGGGACCCGGCCGCGCGGCATCCGTGATCGTCGACCGTGCCGGGGGATGGGTTGCGCCCGTGCAATCTCCCGACGGACGCACGGTCGCGTACCTTCGCGCCGCGGGCGGACGCTCGGACCTCGCCGTGACGGAGATCGCGACGGGCGAGACGCGCACGCTCGCCGACGGCCTCCAGCTCAGTTGGGACCGCCGCGTGGAGTGGTCCCCCACCGGCGAAGCGCTCCATCTCGCGGCGGCGGGAATCGGCGACTCGCTCTTTGCCGGGTGGCGCGTGCCGCTGGACGGGAGCCCGGCCGAACGGCTGGAGCACGGCGGCCGTGACGTTCTCGCGGTCACGCCGCTCGCCGACGGCCGCGTCGCTCTCAGCGTCTACCATACGCGCACCACGGTGGGCCTCGTGCCGGTGACCGGCGGGGAACCGGCCGATGCGATGCCGACCGCTTCCACGAGCGCCTTCCTGCCTTCCTGGCACCCGGCCGGCGAGGCGCTGGGGTTCATCACCTTCTCCTGGCGGCGCGTCCGCATGCCCATCGACTTCGACCTGGGCGTCCTCGACCTCGATGCGGACGGCGCACCAGCCGGCGCACCCCGAGTGCTCCTCTCGGAGGAACACGAAGACTACGGAGCCGCGTGGTCGCCCGACGGCCGGTGGCTCGCCTTCCACGGGCACCTGGAGGAGAGCGACGACATATGGCTCGTCCCGGTGGACGGGAGCGAGCGACCCACGCGACTCACGCGGTTCGGACCCGGCGCGGACACCGGCGAGCCGGATTGGAGCCCGGACGGGCGGGCGCTCGCCTTCAGCAGCCACGGCCCGCCGTCCGAGGGGAACCCGGGGTCCGTCTACACGGTCGCCGTCGATCCCGCGACGGGGTCCGCGGCCGCCGACCCTGTCCGAGTCCCGCTCGACGGGTTCGAGGGCTACGCCATGGGAGCCCGTTTCTCGCCGGACGGCGAGCGGCTGGCGTTCTACGGGCGCTCGTTCGAGGACGGACGCGTCACCGTCTACACGGTGGCGGCCGGGGGAGGAACCCCGAGGGCGGTCATCTCCTTTGTGAATGGCGAGCCGTACAGCGCGCCCGAGTGGAGCGCCGACGGCGCGTCGCTCTTCTACTCGCGTAACAACGCCTCCGGGCCCTTCCAGGTGTGGCGGGTGGATATCGCCACCGGCGCGACGGAACAGGTGACGACCGGCGGGCACGGCGCGCTCCAACCGAGCGTGAGCCCCGACGGACGCACGCTCGCGGTGACGATGCGCGAGGCCGCCATCGAGGTCGTCGCGCTCGCCACGGGGAGCGCCGGCGTCAACCCGCCCAGAGCGCCCTGATCCCTTTCCGCTACCGCGGTAACCCGATCGCGTACACCTCGATGAACTCTTCTCCCAGTTCACTCGTGCGGAGGACCGCGATGCGATCCGGGGTCACATCGAGCAGCTCGTGGCTGGCGCTGGGAATGGTCGTTTCCATTTCGACCAGGGCCCAGCCGGTGATGCCGCTCTCCCTGACCTTCAGCAACTCGGGACGATAAACGGGAAGGCCGAGGCGACCGAGAGGAGTGCCGTCGCGTCGGAGGACGGTCCAGTTCCGCTCGACGTCGTCGAGTCCCGTGTAGCCTCCGATCCATATCGTGCCAGCGGCATCCACCTTCAGCGCCCCGACGGCGGGATAGGTGTCCCGGACGGTCGACTGCTCCAGCGTTCGGCGCTGAGCCGGACGCACCGCTTCCGGGTAGACGTCGAGAACGAGTTCGGTCCACGCCTCCTCTTCCCGGGAGGTGACCTGGCGGGGGGAATGGCCGCCGCGGATCCGGGTCAGCGGCGCCGATGCTTCGTACAGGGTAATGTCGAGCGAATCCGTTGTGGCCAGGGCGGCGTGAGGACCGCGTCCGGCATAGAGCGCGGTGGCGGCGAAACCGAATGCGATCATCCGGTCGGGCGTGACGTAGCGCTGCTTGCCGGCCCACCGGCCCAGCGTGTCCGCGACCGCACCCGCCCGGTCAACGACCACCAGAAACAGCGGGCCCCGCTGCAACCCCGTAGGGCGGAAGGGGCGCGTCTCGACCACGGCGATGAACTCTCCGCTCGGGAGGCCGGCCAACGGGACGAAAGCCTCGGTCACTTCGATGCGCTGCACCCCGGTCACGCCTCCCTGCGCGTCCAGGAACGTGAATCGCCGCAGGCGATCGTCGAACACGATGAGAACGCCATCCGCGCCGACCCCGATCCAGGCGATGTCGACATACTCCCCGGGTCCCTCTCCCTCGCGGCCTCTTCGCTCCAGAACGTTCCCCTGTGAGTCGAGGAGGAGGATCTGAGACGATCCGCCGTTCGCGATCGCGAGCGACGAATCCGGAAGGAACACCGCGCCCGCCACCTGGTGGAGCTCGACGTCCGCCGAGGTGGAGTAGAGCAACCGCCTGTTCATTTCCGGAAGGTCGAGGTCCTGCAGATCGGAGATGTGGACGATCTCCACGCCCGCGGAATCGACCGTCGAACTGATCGCGGAATCCGCCCCGGGGTCGAGCCGGCCCGATTCCCGGGATGCGTCCCGGCACCCGAACCCTGCGAGGGTCAGGGTCGAGAGGATGAGACATCGCGCGGTCTGTTGCATCTGACCTCCTCGCTACCCGGCGAGCCAGTCCTCGATCAGGCGGCGCGAGATCGACACGCGGCCGGGAAGCCGGAGGCCGATTTCGCGGCGGCGAGCAAAATCGGCGCGGTCGAACCAGCGCGCATCGACGAGTTCCTGGCGCGCGAGGCTCAACTCGCCGCCCACACGTTCGGCCCGGAACCCGAGCATCAATGAAGCCGGGAAGGGCCAGGGCTGCGACGAACGGTAGCGTACGGAGCCGACCTCGATCCCCGACTCTTCCCGAACCTCGCGGACGACGGCTTCGGAGAGGCTCTCGCCCGGCTCCACGAAGCCCGCCAGCGTGGAGTAGACGCCCTCCGGCCAGATGTCCTTCCGTCCCAGCAGGCAGCGGTCCCCATCGGTCACGAGGACGATGATGGCCGGATCCGTGCGCGGAAAATGCTCCGCCCCGCAGGCTTCGTCGTCGCAGCGCCGGACGTGCCCTCCCTGCTCGGGGCGGGTCGGATAGCCGCACGTACCGCAGAAGCGGTGCCGGCGACTCCAGGTGACGATCGCCCGGGCGTAGGCCAGGAGCGAACCGTCGCGCTGCCCCAGCATGGCCCCCACCCCGCGGAGATCGAGGAACTCCCCCGCTCCGTCGAGCGTGACAGCGGACGGTGGCTCCTCTCTCTCCTCTTCCCCTGACACATCCTCTTCTCCGGACACATCCGCGGCGAACACCGCGCGGCCCCCGTCCTGTCCCCCGTCGAGTCCGAGAAAGATCCAGTCCTCAGGTGGTTCCAGGTCGGAGGCGAGAGCGGCCGGCGGCAAGAGTACCGGCGTATAGGCCGTGCCGTCGGCCGCGTCGTCGGTTTCCGTCCCGGCTTCTCCCGCCGCGCGAGCCACCAGGCTGCGCTCGCGCCACACGGGGACGACGCGCGAGGCCGGATCGGACAACCGGGCGGAGAGCCACCGGGGATCGGCCCTCAGGTGCGTGGCACGGTCGAGGCCGCCGCCCGCGAAGGGGTTCGCTCTCCGGTGGCCGTCCCCTGCCACGTCCGATAAGATCTCGCCGGCCGACATGGGGGAAACGTAGCGGTTTCGAGGGAGAACATGCACAGTTTCGAAGGTACGGCGGGCCCGGGCACCCTCCTCACGTTCGATTGTTACGGCACGCTGATCGACTGGGAGGGCGGGATTCTCGCGGCGCTCCGGGCCGCGTACGCGGAAGCGGCCGCCGTGGACGATGAGTTGCTCCTGGGTAAATTCCATGCGGCCCAGAACCGGCTCAAGACGAGCGAGTACCGCCCCTACCGGCAGTTGCTCACCGAGACCGCGATGGAGGTCGCGCGCGCGAACGGCTGGGATACGTCGGAGGAACTTGCGGCCGGAATCCCCGCGAGCATCCCTTCCTGGCAGCCGTTCCCGGACACGAACCCGGCGCTCTCACGCCTCGCGGACGGCGGGGTTACACTCGGTATCCTGTCGAACATCGACGACGACCTGCTCGCCGGGACGCTGAAGCACTTCGACGTCGAGTTCGGCCTCCTCGGCACGGCGCAGAGGCTGCGGAGCTACAAGCCGGCCGCCCCGCACTTCGAGCGCGGGCGGGAGTGGGCCGCAGGCTTCGACCGCTGGCTGCACGTGGCGCAGAGCCTCTTCCACGACGTCGTCCCCGCCACTTCGCTCGGGATCCCCGTGCTGTGGGTCAACCGCAAGGCTGAACCCCGCCCCGACGACGCCGCTCCGGTGCATGTGGCGTCCGATCTGGCCGCCGCCGCGGCCTGGCTCCTCGCTCCGGTGTGACACGGGACCAGCCCCGCTACTTCCCGCCAGGCCGACCATCACGTAGAATCAGACTGGTCGTATCGTCTGGTCTAACCTGTGAGAGTGTAATGGATCGCATCGGAGCGTACGAAGCCAAGACCCACCTGCCGCGGCTTCTGGACCGTGTGGCCGACGGCGAGAGCCTCACGATCACCCGCCACGGCCGTCCGGTCGCCCGGCTCGTCCCCGTAGACGAGGACGATCGCACTCGTGCCTACGCGGCGGCCCGCCGCATCCGCGAACGCCGGAAGCGCCTGCCGCAGCGCGTGTCAATCTCCGAAATCATCGAAACGATCCACGAGGGGCACAGGTATTGATGTCGCTCGTGATCGATGCATCGGTTGCACTTTCCTGGTGTCTTGCGGATGAAGATGATCCGTTGGCGGAGTTGGCGGTGCGACTGACGCTGGAGCACTTCGCCATCGTCCCGCGGATCTGGTGGTACGAAGTCCTGAACGGTCTCGCGGTCAATCGGCGCAGGGGACGCATGACCGCAGCCGATGCTTCGGCCACGCTCGCGGATCTGAAGGGAATGCGGATCCTGGTCGATGATGACCACAGCGATGGAGCGATCCTTCACCTGGCGGCGAGGCACGGACTTTCAGCCTACGACGCCGCCTACGTGGAGACTGCCCTTCGGCGTTCGTTGCCGCTGGCATCGCTCGACCGTCGGCTTCGCCGGGCGGGCGAGACGGCGGGGGCCACGATTTTTCGACCTCGATAGACCGGCCGGCCGTCAGCCCCTTTGATCTCCCCGGGGGAGGTCCGCGGCGCCGCTGTCCAGGACGTTGCGGGTGAAGCGGTGGAGTTCCCGCCACAGCACTTCGTGCGAGAAGATGTCGTTGTGCCCCGCCCCCGGGATCTCGAGCCACTGGCGCGGTCCCCGTAGCGCCTCGAAAACCTCCCGGCTCTGGCCGGGCGGAATGACCTGGTCCTCCTCGCCGGCGGCGACGAAGGTCGGCACCTCGATCCGCGGCGCGCGGTCCAGCGTGTCGAAGCGGTTGTGCAGCCAGTCGAGATACCAGTCGGGGAGCCACGACAGGCGGTGCCGGGCGATGGCCACGGTATCCGTGAATGGCCCGAGGAGGACGACGCCCGCCACCGGGCGACTCACCGCCAGTTCCGCCGCCACGGAGCTTCCGAGGGAGTTCCCAAGGGGGAGGAGCCGCCCGGGATCGACGCCCCGCTCGTCCACCAGCCACCGGTAGGCCCCTCTCGCGTCCGCGTAGAGACCCTCCTCCGAGGGCTTCCCCTCGCTCGCTCCGTAGCCTCGATAGTCGGGCAGGAGGACGTCGAGTCCGAGGTTCGAGAGCGCCGCCGCCACGGCTCCGCGATCTCCCAGGTGCCCCGCGTTGCCGTGGAAGTAGATCGCGGTCCCGCTCCTGGATTCCGGCGGGTTCGCGGGAAACCACCACGCGTGCAGCTCCACGCCGTCTTCGGTCGGGATGCGGACTTCGGTGGCTCGCGGGAACCCCCAGTATCGCGGGTGCGTCTCGTGCGGCTGCAGCGTTTCCGGATAGAAGACGAAGTAAGGGACGATCCGCGGCATGAGGAGACGGACGACGGCCATCAGACCGACGAGGGCGACCACGACGATGAGGAGTTCCACGAGCGGGAGTCGGCGGCGGCGGACGGTCGGAGTCAGCGGCCGGGCACGGACGACGCCGTGGCGAGGCGCTCGCCCCAGCGCGCGTACACGTCGGGGCGGCGATCGCGCCAGAACAGCCGACGGGCGGTGGAGGCCGCGCACCGCGAGAGGTCCATGTCGGCGTAGAGAATCGTCTCTTCTCCTTCCGGCGCCCGGGCGAGGACGACGCCCTCAGGATCGACGACGAAGGACTCTCCGGCGAAGGTGAGGCGGGGCTCCGCGCCGACGCGGTTGGCCAGCGCCGCGAAGTAGCCGTTCTGAAAGGCCGCCACCCGCAACTCGGCCTCGAAGAGCCCCTCGGGCCACTCACCGACCGCGCCGGCCTGCGGGATGACGACGAGCTGCGCGCCCCGTTCTCCCAGGCGCCGCATGTACTCGGGATAGTGGCGGTCGTAGCAGATCGCGACCCCCACGCGTCCCACGGCGGTGTCGTAGACGAGCGCGTCGGTGTCGCCCTTCGCGTAGTACTGCTGTTCGTGGAAGCACGCGTACTCGGTGATGTGCATCATCCGCGTCACGCCGAGCAGCGAGCCGTCCGCGTCGAAGACCGGCGTGCTGTCGTAGCACCGCCCGTCGAGCCCGAGTTCGTACTGGTTGAACACCGTGACGAGCCCGAGTTCGGCGGCGCGCGCTGCGATTCGATCGCAGGTGGGACCGGGGATCGGTTCCGCGAGCGCCGCGGCGCCGGGATCGTCCGGCCGCTGGGGGAAGAAGCGGTCGATCGCGAGTTCGGGGAACGCCACGAGATCGGCGCCCTCCGACGCGGCGCGCCCCATCGCGTCGAGCGCGCGTTCGAGGTTACGCGTGCGGTCGGGTCCCGCGGACTGTTGAACAAGCGCGATCTTCATCTCGTGTATGCCCGGTTCGGGGGGACGGCCGCCTGAGGCGGGGTCGGGGGATTCTCGGCGCGCGCGCCGGGACCCGCAACGGGGGTCCGCCGATCGCGCCGGCGTCGTTAGGTTGCTCCCATGTGCGGACGCTTCAGCCTTCAGACCCCGGTTCCGGACCTGGCCGAACTCTTCGAGGCCGATCCTTCGCGGCTCAAGGAATGGTCCGCCCGCTACAACGTGGCGCCCACTGATGAGGTGGTCGCGCTGCGCCGGAGCACCGGCGGACGCGAACTCGTTCCCCTTCGCTGGGGCCTGATCCCGAACTGGGCCGAGGATCGTGCTTCGCTCCCGCCGATGATCAACGCTCGATCCGAGTCGCTCGAAACCCGGCGGGCGTTTCGGGACCTCGTCATCGACCGCCGCTGCGCCGTCCTCGCCGATGGCTTCTACGAGTGGCGGAAGGAGGGCGGCCTGAAGCAGCCGTACCTGGTCCGCCGCCGGGACCGGAGACCGATGGCGCTCGCGGGCCTGTGGGACGTATGGCGGGGACCGGATGGCCGGATCCCCTCCTGCACGATCATCACGACGGACGCGAACGAGCTGCTCGAACCGCTGCACGATCGCATGCCCGTCATCCTCGAGGGTGAGGGCGCGCAGATGTGGCTCGACCTCGACATCTCCGAGCGCACCATGGAACCGCTTGAACCGTTCGACGCGGAGGCGCTGGAGGTGTTCGCGGTCAGCCGACGGGTCAACCGCGTGGCCGCCGACGATGCGGCCTGCGCGGAGCCGCGGAGCGCCCCGATCCGGGAAGCATCGGGCTGGCGCGACCGACCCCGGGTGGGCGACGCGCCCGCCGACCAGCTCGGCCTCTTCTGACGCCAATGCGGACACCCCCGCGGAGTTGCCCCTAGAAGCTGGCGACGAGCGCGATCGTGAGCGTGGAATCGAGCTTGTGGCGCGGGACGAGAACCGTCTCCCCGGTCGGAGTCCCCCCGGGCTCCTCCAGCGGCGCCCGCGTCAGCGCCGGCGCGTTGTCCCACGCGAGCCGGAGGCCCGTCTTCACGGCCAGAGAACTGTTGATGTCGACCGCGAGGGAGTTCGCGAGGTCGGCGCGAAGGTCCGCGGCATCCGTGAGGTTCTCGTCCAGCGTCAGCGTGCTCTCGAGGTTGGCCGTCTCCGTCAACTGGCGGCGGAAGTTGGTGGAAACGCGGATGCCGCCGAACGTCGAACTCTTGCCCGGGTCGTCGACGACATCGTTCTGGGAGGTGAGCGTGACCCCGTAGTCGCTCTTGAGCCGCGTCCTCTCGTCGTCGATCCACGTGTTTCCGATGCCGCCCACCAGGGAGAGCTTGCTCTCGTACCCGGCGAAGGTATTCCGCTCCCAGCCGGCGCCGGCCGTGAGGTGGACGTGATCCGAGAACGAACGCTCGAATTCGCCCCGCGCGAAGTAGTTCTCGGCGGTCGGCTCGGGATCGGAGTCGCTCGCCACGGTGAAGTTGTCCGGAGTCCCCACGGCGACGCGCCGTGTCGTGCCGGACTCGGTTCGAAGACCTCCCGCGCTCAGCGACAGTTCTCCGCCGCCCCACTCGCGCCGGGCTCCGCCACCGAGGCCGAACGTGCGCACCGTGGAGTTCCCCGAGGTGAAGAGCAGGCTCAGCTCGGCGTTGTAGGACCAGATGGTTTCCGCTTCTTCCTGAAGCTCTTCCTGGACTTCTTCCTGGAGCGACGCGACGGGCGCGGCGGTCGGCGCCGCAGCCAGGGCAAGCACGATCCACGACTTCATCTTCTCCACCCCCAACCCCCGTGACCGGTACGAGAAATGGCGACCAAGGCTAGCCAGACGCGGTTCGCCGGGCCAGCTTCTACAGACCGTTCTATCCGTCCCTCTTCGAGGAGTTCCAGAGCATGTCCATGTCAGCCAGGTCCCCCGTCATGAACAGGAAGCTCCGCCGTCGCCGACTCCTCGCCGGCGCCTTCGTGGCCGCATTCCCGCTGCCGCTCGTGGCGGCCCAGGAGACGCAGATCGCTGCGATCGAGGCGCGCAGCGACCACTACGGGAGCGTGGCGCGTCAGATCTGGGAGTGGGCCGAGGTCGGCTACCAGGAGGAGAAGAGCTCCGAGCTGCTCAAGGGTGAACTCGAGGCGGCGGGGTTCTCCATCGAATCGGGGGTCGCCGACATGCCCACGGCGTTCGTGGCCAGCTACGGCTCCGGAGCCCCGATCATCGGGATCCTGGCCGAGTACGACGCCCTGCCGGGCATCTCGCAGGACGCGGTGCCCGAGCGCTCCCCCATCATCATCGGAGGCGCGGGCCACGCGTGCGGACACCACCTGTTCGGCGCGGGCTCCGTCGCGGCGGCCATCGCGGTAAAGGAGTGGCTGGAAGAGACCGGCCATGAGGGGACGATCCGGCTCTACGGCACGCCCGCCGAGGAGGGCGGCGCGGGGAAGGTGTACATGGTGCGCGCGGGCCTGTTCGACGACGTGGCCGTGGCGCTGCACTGGCATCCCGGGGCGCGGAACAGCGCACGAGTGGGGCGCTCGCTGGCCAACAAGTCGGCCAAGTTCCGCTTCCGGGGCTATTCCGCGCACGCGGCGGGCGCGCCTGAGCGGGGACGGAGTGCGCTCGACGGCGTCGAGGCCATGAACCACATGGTGAACCTCATGCGCGAGCACGTCCCGCAGGAGACGCGCATCCACTACGTGATTACGCAGGGCGGCTTCGCGCCCAACGTCGTGCCGGACTTCGCGGAGGTCTACTACTACGTGCGGCACCCGGACGCCCCCACGGTGCTCAGACTGTTCGAGCGCGTGGCGCGCGCGGCCGAGGGCGCGGCGATGGGTACCGGGACCGGGATGGAGTACGAGGTCATCCACGGGCTGTACGACCTCGTGCCCAACGTCGCCCTCGGAGAGGTGATGGACGCCAACCTGCGCAAGGTCGGGGGCGTGGAGTACACGGAGGCCGAGCGGGCCTTCGCCCAGAAGATCCAGGACAGCTTCGTGGGCGGCTCGCCCTGGCCACTGGGCTCCGAGGCCGAGATCGAGGAGTTCGGGGTCGACCCCGCGGGCGGCGGATCGACCGACGTCGGCGACGTCAGCTGGGTCGTACCGACGACGGGGCTGTCGACGGCCACCTGGGTGCCGGGGACCTCGGCCCACAGTTGGCAGGCGGTCGCGGCCGGCGGCACCGATATCGGGACGAAGGGAATGATCGTCGCGGCGAAGACGCTCGCCCTGACGACGATCGAACTCTTTCAGTCACCCGATGTGATCGCCGCCGCGTGGGAGGAACTCCGGGCGCACCGCGGCGAGGACTTCGAGTATTCCGCGCTTCTGGGCGACCGACCGCCGCCCCTCGACTACCGCCGGTAGACGCTACGGCTCGGAACCCGCCGGGCGAGTTCCGAGCCAGCTCCTCCGGCCTAGTCCTTTCGCGGCGAGAGGCGGTCGATCAGGTCGCTCATCCAGCGGCCCGCCAGGTCCTTGCATCCAAGGCCGAACGCGAGAGCCAGGCCGAAACCGATGGCCGCGAGGATGATCAGGAAGGCGTCGCCCACGAACTGGACCTGAACCTGCTGCAGGGCCACGACCACGGCGAAGATGATGACGACGATCTGCGCGAACTGCCCCAGCACCTGAGCCTGCGCGATGCCCGAATTGCTGGCCACGGCGCGGACCGTCGCCCCCAGAAAACCGGCAGCCAGGATTCCGAGGATCAAGACGACGATGGCCGTCACGATCGTGGGCAGGAAGCCGACGAGCCGCTGGAGCAGCTCGGCGGTGGCGGTGAGCTGGAGAGCGTTCAGCGCCGCCACCAGCACCACGAGCATGACGATCCAGTACGCCAGGGCTCCGACCAACTGGGAGAACGTGCGCTCGATGCCACCCTTGGCCAACATCTCCGCCAACTGGATCCTCTCGGCCACGCTGTCCGCCTTCACCGCCCCGAGAAGCCGGACGAGCCCCGTCTTGATCAGCTTGGCGACGATCCAGCCACCGATCAGAATCGCCAGGACGGCCAGCAGGTTGGGCAGGAACCCGACCAGTTGATCGAGTAAAGCGCGGATCGGCTCGAGGAGTATCGCGTCCCAGTCCATTTCCATTCCCTCCGTTCGGGGGGGGGGGGGGGCGGCCCCCGGCCGGGCCGCCGGACAATTAGAATGATGAGCAGGATCCCATGCCACCAGCCCGACACCGCGCCCGGCAGCGGGCCAGCACGGTGCCCGCCGGCTCGACGCGGGCGCGGGGGATCCGCTGCAGGGCATCGAAATCCTCGGGGGACAGCGCGATGACGGGCGGAGCGCGGTCGTAGAGCTGGGCGGCGACGATGGCGGCGAGCGCGAGGAAGGTGTCGGGGCCGCGGGTCAGGAATGCTGCCGGTGCGGTGCCGCGGCGGATGGCCTCGAGGAGGACGGCGGTCGTGGTGCTGGAGCCGCGGGTCGCCGGAATGGCCATGATGCGGCCCGCGCCGACCTCGCCGGCCAGCGGGTGGCGCCGGTCGATGATCTCCCCTGTCTCCGCGTCGTAGCCGCCCCAGAAGCTGAGCGGCTCGGACGAGTAGAGAACGGCGCCTTCCGCGGCGCCCGCGACGAGCGCGCGACCGGTCAGCGGACCGGAGTCCGACGCGGCCGACCGATCGCTCACGGCTCGGCGGTCCACGAGCCGTCGTCCCGCGTGACGCGACCCGCGACGGCCGACTCCACGCAGTCGGCCAGACTCCCGAAGGCGACGGCGCGCTCGAGCAGGCCCGGCGTGTACCAGGCGTACTTGGCGGAGTTGGTCATGAGCCGCCGGATGCTCTGCGGCAGCATCGGTGTCGTCAGGATGCAGGTGTCGACGGTCAGTTCCCCGCCGAACGACTCGATCGCGTCGAGATAACCCGCTTTCGCCGCCAGTTCACGGACGGCGCGCCCGGTCGTGATCAGCAGCCGCACCCCGGCGTGGCGTCGCCGACCATCGACGAGCCGCGCGAGCGCCGCGAATTCCGACAGCGAGAAGTGCGGGCTCCCCAGCACGACGAGGTCGAGGCCCTCCGCGTCGGACAGGCCGGAGCCGAGTTCGTCCCGCGCCGCCCGTAGCGCTGCGGGCCCCGGACGCAGCCGAGCCGCCGGTTCCCTCCCTTGAAACGCCGCGGCCCGGTCCGGCGCCTCGGGCGTGAGGCCGACCCAGTGGAACAGGCCCACCGCGCCCGAAGAGGCCATGGCGGCTCCCAGCGCCTTCAGGTCGTCCTCCGCGGGCCGGGCCGGTAGCCCGTCGAGCACCGGAATCCGCCCCTCAACCCGCAGACCGATCCAGTGTCCCAGCACCGGATACAGCGCGGGCTCCTCCGCGAGCCTTCGCGGGACACCGGAGAGATCGACGAGCACCTGCCCCGCCCGATTCCCGGTCAAATGGAGTCCCGCGGCCGGCGCCCGGCCCGTGACCGCGCAACAGATGTCCAGCAGGTCCGGATAGCGCTCCGTGCGCGCCCCCAGCACCGAGTTCGCGAATACGATCGCGCTCGACTCGCCCCACGCGACCTGCTCCCCGACCCCCGGACGCGCCTGCGTCTGGTAGGGCGCGCACGTCCAGGTGGGTTCGCAGCCCATCGCCTCGTACGCCTCCATCTGGCGTCGCGCCGGTGCCGCCCAGGATTCGGACACATCCCACTCGCGCCAGCCGTGTTCGTCCACGCCCGACACGTTCAGCGTCGTCGGCACCCGCACCCGCGCACCGCCCTCGGCCAGCCGTTCCGCGAACTCGAGCGTCGCGGGTCCCTGATAGAGCGACGAGTCGATATGCGCCGCCGTGATGTCGAGGAGTTCACGCGCCCCGACCACGTCGGCCATGCGCGCGAGGATCGACATCGCGAGCCGCGCACCCTCCCCCTCATCTCCCCCCAGGAACGCAAGATCCCGCTCGTCCAGACGAACGGTCGTCACGCTGCTATATTCCGGGCGCGAACGAGACGATCGTGATCGAGAGCGGGCTCCAGACGGCAGGCGAGACCATGCGCATTGTCTATTTCCTTCCCGGTCCCATGTCCCGCGGTCCCCTCGGGCCGCCGGAACTCGTGCGGCGCGAAGCCTTTCTCAACGGCGCGGCCTTCGGGGGCACCGCAGTCGAGGTGCGCGAGACCGACGACGGCCCCGCATCGGTCGAGTCTTCCGCAGAAGAATATCTCTCCGTCCCCGGCATTCTGCACGCCGCGCCCCGCCTCGAGGCGGAGGGGTTCGACGCGATGATCATCGGCTGCTTCGGCGACCCCGGACTCGCTCCGGCCCGTGAACTCGTCGACTTCCCCGTCATCGGTCCCGGCCAGGCCGGGGCGCTCGCCGCGGCGCAGATGGGGCAGCGCTTCGCGATCATCACCGTGGTCGAGGAGGTCGTGCCGGCGATCCGCAGGCAGATGCGGGGCTACGGGCTCGAGGGGCTGGTTGCGGACATCCGGGCGGTGGACGTCCCGGTGCTCGAACTGCGGCAGCGCGCGGATCAGGTGCTCGAAACGCTCGAGACGGAGGCTCACGCGGCGCTGCGCGGCGGCGCCGACACGCTCGTGCTGGGCTGCATGACGATGGGATTCCTCGACGTGGCCCGGAAGCTCGGTGAGCGCCTCGGCGTGCCCGTCATCAACCCCGTCCTCGCCGCGCTCAAGGCGGCGGAGTCGTTCGCCGCGACCGGCCTCCGGCCCTCCCCGCGCGCCTATCCGCCGCCCCGCAAGGAGATCTCGCCGGTCACCGTGTGACATCGTCGTGCCGATACGTTGCGGCGTGCCCCGCCGACGGCTCGACCAGGATCGTGCCACTCGGGTGATCGTATCACCGATTTGACACGATCCAATTCATCCACCAGACTCCTGTACATGATTGCGAGACACCTGACCCCCGCGCTCCGGCGAGCGGCGGAGCGGTATCCCGTCGTTACCATCACCGGGCCACGGCAGTCCGGGAAGACCACCCTCGTGCGAGCGGTCTTCCCCGGATACCGGTACGCCTCGCTGGAGGCGCCCGACGTGCGGGCGCGGGCTATCGCCGATCCCCGCGGGTTTCTGGCGCAGGGCGACCGCATGATCCTCGACGAGATCCAGCGGGCGCCTGAACTGCTGTCGTATGTGCAGGGACTCGTGGACGAGGACGGGCGACCCGGCCGGTTTATCGTCACCGGGTCGCAGAATATCCTGCTCATGAAATCCGTCTCGCAGACGCTGGCAGGCCGAACCGCGCTCCTGCTGCTCCTCCCGTTCTCGCTCGCCGAACTGCACGGGTTCGGGGCACTGGACCCGAGCGAACTGGATCGTCGCGGCACGGCCCTGGAGCCGGAGGTGGCGAAGCGGCTGTCGGACATGGATCCGTGGGCGACGCTCCTGACCGGGTTCTATCCGCCGGTACACGACCGAGGCCTCTCGCCGCGCGAATGGATGGCCGACTACTTCCGAACCTACGTCGACCGCGATCTGCGCGAGGTCACCCAGGTGCTTGATCTGAGGACCTTCGAGACCTTCGTGCGGCTCGCGGCGGCTCGTACCGCCACCGAACTCAACCTCACCGGGTTGGCCGCCGATGCGGGCGTCACGCACCAGACCGCCCGCCGATGGCTCACCGCCCTCGAGATCGGGTATGTCGCGACCACGCTGCCGCCGCATCACGCGAACTACCGCAAGCGACTCCGCAAACGTCCGCGGCTTCACTTTCTCGATCCCGGACTGGTGTGCTACCTGCTGGGCATCGAAGATGCGGCGACGCTCGAGAGACACCCGCTGCGGGGCGCCATCTTCGAGTCCTTCGTCGTCTCGGAACTCATCAAGGCCTTCGCCGCCAAGCGCCGCGATCCGAACCTGTATTTCTGGCGCGACGCCACCGGCCACGAGATCGATGTCCTCATCGATGCGGGCGACCGCCTCATCCCGGTGGAGGTCAAGTCGGGTCGAACCGTACCGCCGGACGCCGTCTCGGCCCTGAAGTGGTGGACCTCGATTCCCTCCAACCCCAATCGGGGCGGCGTTCTGGTCCACGGCGGAACGGAGACCTTCGATCTGGACGGATTTCGAGTCCTGCCCTGGTTCCTGGCCACCGGTTAGCCGGGGTCATGTCCGTCAGGGTCGGATGACGCCGACGCCGTTCTCGATCGTCATGGTCGTCCCGTACTCGGCGGAGAGCTTCGCGAGACCCTCGAGGATCTCCTGCCCGTGTGCGTCGTCGGCCATCATCGGCCGCCCGCGCACCGGCCGCGGCAACTGCCAGCCCATGGTGATCGGGTGGAGCTGGACCTCCTTCAGCTTCCCTCCCTCGTATTCCACGACGGGGACGACGCTCTCCCAGAACCCCTTCCCCGCCGGGAACGAGGAGGCGCCGGCCCGCTCGATCCGTACATCCTGGAACCGGCCCGGAAGGTCCTCGTACCCCAGCCCCTGGGCCTCGTAGTTGTCCTGCGGCTGGAACTCGATCGTCTCGTTCTGCATGGCGAAGTTCGCCAGCGAGTAGAAGATCGGCTTGCCCTGGTACATCTCGACCGCGCGCAGGATGTGGGGGCCGTGGCCCACGAACATGTCCGCGCCTGCGTTGACGACCGCCCGGGCGACGTCGACGAGGAAGTCCGCCGGCACCTCGCGGCGATCCGCGCCTTCGTGCGAGTGGCTCGTGACGATGACCCACTCGGCCTGACGCTGCGCCTCCTTCACGACTTCGATGATCTCCGCCAGGTCCCCGGCGTGCGGCACCGTCTTCACGCCCGGCTTGTCACCCTCCATGAACGTCATGCCGCCGAAGTTCAGCCTCGGGCCGGAGCCACCACCCCGTCCCGCCACCGAGAGCGCGTCGCGGAGGCCCGCCATCTGGTCCGCCGTCACGGTCACGTGCCGCTCGTACCGGATCGGGCTCAGCCCCGGGCGACCCCGCACGTCCGGCCGCTGGTGGCCGGCCCGCATCGCGTCGGCGAAGGTCGAGGCGATCGAGATCAGCGCGACCCGTCCGCCGGGCGTGTCCACGTAGGCCGGGGCCCGCGCCCGCGCGAGGTTCTCGCCGAAGCCGGCAACGGCGAGTCCCGCCGCCTCGGCCGCCGCCACGGTGCGCCTCGCCCCGCCGGCGCCGAAGTCCATCGTGTGGTTGTTCGCCAGGCTCACCATGTCGAACCCGAACCAAGCGAGTTCGTGCGCGATTTCCGGCTCCGCCCGCATGTAGGTGCCGCCGCTCGCGGCCGCCGGGACCACGTCGTCCTCGTAGTCGTGGAACAGGATCTCGAGGTTCACGAACGCGGTGGTCGCGCTCTGGATGATGTCGCGCAGCGCGAGAAACTGGGGCTCCCGGTACGGAGACATCTTCCGCGAGATGATCGCGTCGCCCGCGAGGGCGATGGACATGTCCCCGCGCGCGTCCTCGAACGCCTGCGCTTCGATTGAGACCGGTTGCGCGAGGGAGACTCCGGCCGTGAGGAAGACGGCGGCCGCGAACCCGGCCAGCGGGAGGCCGGCCGAGAGGGAGAACGGGAGCGGAAGACGATACCGGCGCATGAGTGCCTCCGATGAGGGTGCCTGCGGGAACCCTGTCCGTGCGGGCCCGCTTCGGGCGCCGCTTTCTTGTGCGGGTCGCGTGCGAGCCGACAGATTCGAGCGCATGGACGACAACATGCTTTCCCCAACCCCGCGCCGCCACGCCGGACGGGCGCTCCCGGCCCTCCTCGCCGCGGCGGGCCTGCTTGCCGGGACGTCCGCCGCCCGACCCGCCGTGGCGCAGAGTTACGACCTCATCATCCGCGGCGGCACCCTCGTGGACGGTTCGGGTGGACCAGCGCGCGCGGGCGACGTCGCGGTCGACGGGGACCGGATCGCCGCCGTGGGCGACCTGGGCGCGGCCACCGCCGGCCGGGTCATCGACGCGAACGGCCTGCACGTCTTCCCCGGCTTCATCGACACGCATTCCCATGCCATGCCGGCGCTGCTGCGCGACCAACTGCGGACGGCGCGTCCCCTCCTCGCGCAGGGGATCACGACGATCTTCGCGAACCCCGATGGCGGCGGCACCGTCGACCTCGCCGACCAGCGGGCGCGGATCCGGGACCCCGGCGTCGGCGTGAACGTGGGGCAACTCATCGGGCACGGGAGCGTCCGCCGCGCGGTGCTCGGAATGCAGGCGCGCGAGGCCACGCCCGAGGAACTCGACCGCATGCGGACTTTCGTGCGCGACGGGATGGACGGGGGCGCGTTCGGGCTCTCCTCCGGCCTCTACTATTCGCCGGGGTCGTACGCCCCCACCGGCGAGGTCGTCGAACTCGCGAAGATCGCCGCCGGACACGGCGGCGTGTACCAGAGCCACATCCGCGACGAGTCGGACTATTCGATCGGCCTGCTCGGGGCCGTGGACGAGGTCATCGAGATCTCGCGGGGCTCCGGGATCACCGGCGTCGTCACGCACATCAAGGCGCTCGGCCCCCGCGTCTGGGGCGAGTCCGCCGAGGTCGTCCGCCGCATCGAGGCCGCCCGGGCGGAGGGTCTCGCGGTCTACGCGGACCAGTATCCCTACGGGGCCTCCGGCACGAGCATCATCGGGGCCCTGGTCCCGCGCTGGGCGCTCGCGGGCGAGGGCGGCGACCTGTACGAGCGCATCGAGAACCCCGGCGAGCGCGCCCGGCTCGTGCCGGAGATGTGGGAGAACCTCGATCGCCGGGGCGGGGCCGACCGGCTCATGCTCCAGGGCGGCCCGCACGGGGGCCGGACGCTGGCCGATGTCGCGGAGGAGCGCGGGGTGGACGCGATCGAGACCGCGCTCGCCCTGCTCGTGGAGGCGCGTGGAGGTGGGGGCGGCGGCACCGGCCTGACCTCCTTCAACATGAACGACGAGGACATCGAGCGCTTCATGGCGCAGCCCTGGATGATGACCGCGTCCGACGGTTCGCTCTGGGTGCCGGGCGAAGGACATCCGCACCCGCGCGGCTTCGGCGCCTTCCCGAGGCGGATCCGCAAGTACGTGATGGAGGAAGGCGTCACCACGCTGGAACAGGCGATTCACGCCATGACGGCGCTCCCGGCCCGGGTGTACGGGATCGAAGGCCGCGGCGTGCTCGAAACGGGCGCGGTCGCCGACGTCATCGTCGTGGACCTCGAGCGGTTCCGCGACACCGCCGAATACGACGACCCGCACGGTCTCGCCGAGGGGGTCGAGTACTCCCTCGTCAATGGTACGCTCGCGATCGACGGGGGCCGCTTCACGGATGCCCTCGCAGGCGAAGCACTCGTCAAGGCACGATAACTCAGGAGCAGGCATGCGATTCCCCGCCCCGATTCCCGGAACACGAACCGTTCTCGCACCTCTGGTTGCCATCGCCGCCCTTGCCGGAACCCTCGTCGCACAGGATGGCGCGAGCGCGGGTGAGCTTCCCGCCGGCGTCCGGAACCCGGCCCCGGCCGCGGACACCGTCGATCCAAGCCTCTTCGGCGGCCTCTCCTTCCGCTTCGTCGGCCCCTCGCGCGGCGGCCGCGTCACGGCGGTCGAGGGCCACCGGTCCCATCCCCACACCTTCTACCAGGGGGCGACCGGCGGCGGCGTGTGGAAGACGACGAACTACGGGATGACGTGGGAGAATATCTCCGATGGATATTTCCGGTCTCCCTCCATCGGCCATATCGAAGCGGCGGACTCGGACCCGAATATCATCTATGTGGGTACGGGCTCGGACGGCATCCGCTCGAATATCATCATCGGGAAGGGCATCCATAAGTCGACGGACGCGGGAGAAACGTGGACCCACGTCGGGCTCGAGGACGGCGGCCAGATCGCTTCCGTGAAGGCCCACCCCGACAATCCCGACCTCGTCTATGCGGCCGCGATGGGAAACCCGTTCATCAACAACGAGACGCGGGGCGTCTATCGCTCGTCGAACGGCGGCCTCGACTGGGAGCGCATCCTCTTCACCTCGGACTCCGTCGGGGCGGTGGATCTCGAGTTTCATCCGGCGGACCCCAACGTCATCTACGCCGGGATGTGGCGGGCGCAGCGGCGCCCCTGGTCGATCATCTCCGGGGCGAGCGAGGAAGACGGGATCTGGAAGACGACGGACGGGGGCGACACGTGGCGGCGGATCACGGCCGGGCTCCCGGACGGTCTCATCGGCAAGGTCGACTTTTCCGTCTCGGCGGACATGCCCGACCGGGTCTACGCGCTCGTGGAGGCGCCCGAACCGATCGAGGGCCTGTACCGCTCGGACGACGCGGGCGAGACGTGGGAGCTGGTCAACGACGATCCGCGGAACCAGCTCATGCACCGGCCCTTCTACTTCGCGAACGTGATTGCGGACCCGATGGATGGGAACGTCGTCTATGTCCTCAATCTGTCCACCTGGAAGTCGACGGACGGCGGAGAGACCTTCAGCACGATCCCGAACGTCCATGGGGATGACCACGATCTGTGGATCAACCCCGACGACTCGCGGATCATGGTGCACGGGAGCGACGGCGGCGGAGTCGTGACGCTGGATGGCGGTCAGACGTGGTCGCCGGTCAACAACCAGCCCACCGCTGAACTCTACCAGGTCGATGTGGACGACCGCTTCCCGTACTGGCTCTACGCCGGACAGCAGGATGACGCCTTCACGGTCGCGGTGCCGAGCCGTCAGCCGTCGGTCTCCGCGCCGGGCGGTCCGGACGCGTACTGGCGCTCGCCGGGCGGGTGCGAGACGGGTCCCGCCGTGCCGAAACCGGGCGATCCCGACGTCGTGTACGCGAACTGCAAGGGGCGTTTCGGGGTCTACAACCAGCGCACCGGGCAGGAGCAGCAGTACTACGTCGGCGCAGTGAACATGTACGGCACGAACCCCGCCAACCTCCCCTACCGCTTCCAGCGCGTCGTGCCCATCGAGGTCTCGCCGCACGACCCGGACCTCGTCTATCACGGCTCGCAGTACGTGCACCGCACGAGCGACGGGGGTCGCACGTGGGAGCGGATTTCGCCGGACCTCACGGCGTTCCCTCCCGAGCGGCAGATGGTGTCGGGAGGGCCGATCACGCGCGACGCGACGGGTGAGGAGCACTATTCCACGCTCTACGTGATCGAGGCCTCGCCCCACGACCCGGAAGTGATCTGGACGGGGGCGAACGATGGTCCGGTGTACGTGACGCTGGATGGCGGGGCATCCTGGGAGAACGTGACGCCGGCCGACATGCCGCCAGAGGGCCGCATCAACTCGATCGACATCTCGCGGCACGATCCGGACAAGGTGTACGTGGCCGGGTACCGCTTCCTGCTCGGCGATTTCCGGCCGTACGTCTACCGGACGGAGGACGCGGGCGAGACGTGGACGCTTCTCACCGATGGGACGAACGGGATCCCGGCGGACGTGCCCGTGCGGGTCGTGCGCGAGGATCCGGGCCGCGCGGGGCTCCTGTACGCGGGGACGGAGTTCGGGCTCTTCATCTCCTTCGACGACGGGGCGACGTGGCAGTCCTTCCAGCTCGATCTCCCGTTGACGCCCGTGACGGACATCGAGGTGTACCGGCAGGACCTCGCGCTCTCGACGATGGGCCGGGGGTTCTGGGTGCTGGACGATGTCACGCCGCTGCACGAAATCGGGGCGGATGGGTCGGTCGCGGCCGGAGGCGGGGCCCACCTGTTCGAGGGACGGCCGCAGTACCGCACGCGGCCCGGACGGAACTCGGGGTTCGAATGGGCCTCGAATACGGCGCGGCCGGACTACCGCGGCGCGGGTGCGGACATCAACTACTGGATCTCGCCGGATCTGGGACCCGACGAGACGGTGCGGATCGAGATCCTCGACGCGGGCGGCGAGGTCATCCGCTCGTACGCCAGCGGCGGGGGCGGCGGCGCGGCCCGGGCGGGGGGCCCGGCGATGCAGCGCATGGCGCCGCGCGGCGGGACCATGCGAGGGGTCTCGTCGGCGCCGGGCGTGCACCGGCTGCGCTGGGACATGCGCTCGCAGGGCGAGGGCCGCGGCGGGCCGGTCGTGCCGCCGGGCGACTACACGGTCCGCCTCTCGACGGGTGACGTGACGGTCGAGACCGGGCTCGAACTGCGGATCGACCCGCGGGTGGCGGCGGAGGGGGTGACCGTCGCCGACCTCGAGGAGCAGTACCGGTTCAACCTCGCCGTGCGCGAGACGATGGCGGACGCCCGTGAGGTCGCGGACGGCATCGACGACCTGCGCGACCAGATCGAGGAGGCGCGCGCGGACGCCGGCGGCGGCCGCAACGAGACGCTCGACGAACTCGCCGCGGAACTCGCCGAACTCGACGCCCGCGTAAACGACGCGGAGGGCAGCTATCCGCGCCCCATGCTCCTCAGCCAGCTCAACTATCTCGCCGGCATGACCGGGCGGGCCGACCAGGCGCCGGGCGCCGACGCGTACGAGCGCCACGAGGAACTCCGGGCGGAGGTGCGCGAGGTCGGCGACTGGTTGCAGACGCTGGTCAGAAGGCTGACCGCGACCTGAGGTAGCGCATGCCCGACATCAATCTCATCGCTCACCCGCTGCGGGGGACGCCCTTCGGGACGGCGCTCGATCTGAGCCTGATCCTTGCGGCGCTGGTCTGGCTGCTGGGGACCGTCACCCGCGAGTACTCGTGGATCGACCGCCTGTGGTCGATCTGTCCGGGAGTGTACTGCCTCATCGTCGCCGCCGGGACGGACTTCGCCTCCCCTCGCGTGAACCTCATGACGGCGCTCGTCGTCCTCTGGGGCGCGCGTCTGACCTTCAATTTCGCGCGCAAGGGAGGATATTGGGCTGGAGGCGAGGATTACCGCTGGGCCGCCGTCCGGGAGAAGGCGGGGCCGGTCGGCATGCAGGTGCTCAACCTGACCTTCATCAGCTTCGGGCAGATGCTGCTCATCTGGTGGTTCACATCCCCTGTGCACCAGGCGGCGGTGTGGAACGAGACGCCGCTCGGCTGGCTGGATTTCGTGACCGCCGCGATCTTTCTCGTGCTGTTCGTCGGCGAGACGGTGGCCGACGAGCAGATGTGGCGCTTCCAGCAGGACAAGAAGCGCCGGATCGCGGCGGGGGAGGAGGTCACGCGGCCGTTCTTCACGTCCGGGCTGTACCGGTACTCCCGCCACCCCAACTACTTCTGTGAACTGGGCATGTGGTGGGTGTTCTACCTCTTCGGCGTCTCGGCGTCGGGGGCGTGGCTCCACTGGACGGGGCTCGGGTTCATCCTGCTCACCGCGCTGTTCATTCCGTCCATGCGCCTCACCGAAACGATCTCCGCGTCGAAATACCCGGGATACGGCGACTACCAGGCGAGCACCCCGGCCCTTATTCCCCGACTTCGACTCGGAGGGTAGCGACTCACCACGGGCAACCCTGACCCCGGTCTCTACTGTCACAGGCGGCGTCAGGCCGGTGTGTCGCCGCTATCGCCCGCTCCACCCCGGGAGAATCTTATGCGCAGGATTCCTTGCCGTACGCGTCATCTCGCCCGGCTCGTCCTGCTCACCCTCCCGCTTGCGGCCATCGGGTGCGGGGGTGACGCCGGACCGGGCGACGCCGGACGGCCCGCCGCGGGCCTCGACAGCCCCGACATCCGGCTCGCTCCCGACGTGGAGGAGATGTACACGGTCGGAGTGCTCGACGGCGCCCCGTGGGAGATGTTCGGCAGCGTACGGGCGGTCGCCTTCGACGAGACCGGCGCGCTGTTCATCCTCGACAACGACGCGGGCCACATCGTCGTCGTAGATCCGGCCGGCGAGTTCGTGCGGACGATTTCGAACAAGGGCGAGGGCCCCGGGGAACTCAACCAGCCGATCGGAATGGCGGTGTTCTCCGACGGCAGCATCGGCGTGAACGACCTCACGAGGGGCATCCAGTTCTTCAGCCGGGACGGCGAGTTCCTGCGGGCGGCCGCGTTCAACATGACGGACGGGGCTCCCGGCAATCCGATTTACGCGCTGCCGGACGGCACGATCCTCTCGGCCGAACTCATCGGTGGGTCGCTCTCACGCCTGCTCGGTGGAGACGACGCCGAGTCGGAAGGTCGCCCGATCCGCCGGTACCGGTTCGATGGGACGCACGACGTGTTCCACGCGGCCTGGCCGGGGCCACCCGGCGAGGAGACGGAAATGCAGGCGGGCAGCGTCCGGATGGTCATCTCGGGAGCCGAGCCGTTCCCGCTCCCTCTCGCGATCGGCGTGCTCCGGGATGGTCGGGTCGTGGTCGCGGATTCGGTCGGCTACCGCATCAAGATCCTGGATGCTTCGGGTCGCGTGACGAGCACGCTGGAGCGGCCCCTGGCACCGGTGGCCGTCACGGAGGCGATCCGCGAGGCCGAGCGCGAGCGCCGGCTCGCCGCGGACCAGCCGGGGGGCGGGGGCGGGAGCACGGTCGTGATGATGCGCAACCTGTCGGGGGCCATAGGATCCCTGCGGGGCGGCGGCGGAGCCCCCAGCGGCCCGGATCCGGATCTGATCCGCCGCATGATGGAAGACCAGGTCCGCAACCTCGCGTTCCCGGATGAGATCCCGGTGATTGCGAATCTGGCCGTGGACTGGAGCGACCGGATCTGGGTCCAGCGTTCCGCCGTGCCGGGAGAGATCGGCTCAACCGATATCCTGACGGCGGACGGCCAGTACTTCGGCACCATCGCCCCGGACGGGCTCCGGATCCCGGCCGCGTTCGGCCCGGACGGCCTGCTGGCCTACATCGAGGCCGACGAACTCGACATCCAACGCGTCCGCGTGGTCCGCCTCGTCGAATACCAGTCGCTCGAGACCGCCGGCACTCGGTGATGACGGGCTGAAACCGCTCCGGGACGTTCCCGCAGGGACGCCCCTAAACTATATTCATAGTCGAACGCCGGTGTGCACTCTCGCGAAGGAGAAACAACCGATGCGCCGCTCGCCCGGTTACGCCGCTCAAGCCATACTCGCTTCCGTCGTCCTGTCGGCCGCCGCCTGCGGCGGAGGCGGGGGATCCGCCGCTCGGGGACTCGACAGTCCCGACGTCACGATCTCTCCCGCGACGGACACCCTCTACACCGTGGGAGTTCTCGACGGGGCCGAATGGGAGATGTTCGGCCGGGTCGCGGATGTCGGATTCGATGCGGATGGGACCCTGTTCATCCTCGACAGCGAGGCCGGACACGTGGTCGTCGTCGACCCCGCGGGGGAGTTCGTCCGCACCATCTCCAACGAGGGAGAAGGGCCCGGCGAACTCCAGCGTCCGAGCAGCCTCATCGTATTCCGCGATGGCCGGATCGGCGTGCGCGACTTGGGAAACCGGGGAATCGCGCTCTTCACCCGCGAGGGAGAGTTCCTCGAGGACGTCAGGATCGATCCCGAGGGCGCCATGCCCTCAGGGCGACTCCGCGCCATGCCCGACCACAGCCTCATCGCGCCGGTCCGCCGCGTGAGTTTCTCGCCGGAAGGAGGCATCGACCGTGAGGAGGGCCGTCCGATCAACCGCTTCCGGCTCGACGGAAGCACGGACCCGTTCCATGAGGCCTGGGTCCCCCCCAGGCGCGAAACGCGAACAGATGAAGCGGCGGCCGGGAACATTCGGATACAAATGGAATCCGGAGAAGCCTTCCCGCTGCCGCTGGCGCTCGGCGTGCTCCGCGACGGCCGCGTCGCGCTCGCCGACTCGATCGGCTACCGCGTCAAGCTCCTGGATGCGGCGGGGGCCATCGGGTCGACCCTCGAGCGCCCGGTGTCGCCGGTGGCCGTGACGCCCGCGATCGAGGCGGCCGAACGCGAGCGTCGGCTCGCGAGCCTGGAGTCCGGCGGAGGCGGTGGAGGCGGCGGCATCATGATGCTAAGCATCACGGCGGCCTCCGGCGCGGCCGGCCGCGGGAACCCCATGGAATCGGAGGCGATGCGGGACGCCATGCGGAGGATGCAGGAGGGCCAGATCCAGGACCTGATGTTCCCGGAGGAGATGCCGGTGATCAGGAATCTGGCGGTGGACTGGAGCGACCGCATCTGGGTGCAGCGCACGGCTCTTCCCGGCGAGACCGGGCCGATCGACATCCTGAGCGCCGATGGGCGGTACTTCGGCTCCCTCGCGCCGGGCGGCCTGAGAATTCCCAGAGCCTTCGGTCCGGATGGCCTGCTCGCCTACGTCGAGCGCGACGAACTCGACATCCAGCGTGTCGTCGTGGTCCGGCTCGCCGGAGACCAGGCGCTGGAGACCGCCGACACGCCCTGAGCCGCGGACGCGTTCCCGCGGGAACGTCCGGCCGGGCCGGAGCCGGGGGCCGCGGGCGGACCGCTACCGCGACTTCTTCGCCACGAAGAGCGCGAGGAGCATCGCGACGGTCGGCACCGCGGCCTGGGGCGCCGTGCCCGCCCTCACGAGGGTGTACATCGCGCCCAACATGATCGGGATCACGACGACGGCCGCCATGAATCGGGTCCTGCCGAGCAGGAATCCGACTCCCGCCAGCGCCTCCACGACGCCGATGAGGTACTGGAACCACGCCGGGTAGCCCCACAGCGCAAACTGGTCGACCATCATCCCGGCGACCTTCATGCCGCCGTTCAGAAGGAAGAGCAGCGCGAGCAGAATCGACGCCACCTTGACGGCCTTGCCTGCGTTTCCGTTGTTCGCCACTGGAGGCTCCTCGCGTTGGGGTACGTGATCCGGCCCCGGGCCGATTCCTGAACCTTGGCCGCTCATCCGTCGATGGCCAGACCGCCTCCCTTGTGACTTCGGAGCACGAGAGCACGGTTCAAGGCGTAGCCCATCGGCACGGAGATCTCCTCCGTGTCTTCGGCGTGACTCCGCTTGCCGAAGTTCCCGGCGCGCCGGATGGAGGATTCCTCCCGCTCGAAGTAAGCCCTCTCGCTGGCCTCCCGCCTCCGGCGCTGGTCCTCGGTCTCGCCCTCCACCCTGACCCAGAGCGGCTCGCTGAATCGGTGTGCGGCGGCCAGCCGATGCCCCAACCAACGCAGGAGGAGCGCCCGCGCGTCGGCGGCTTCCGGCCCGTCCATCCCCGTCTCGGCCCTGTCTCGCTCGGTGACGGCGAGTACGAGATGATCCTCGTCGATCGACTCCGCCTCCACCCATCTCGCCGCCCTGCGCGGGTTTCGATCATGGACCGCGATCACCGCGTCGCTCAGGGGACCCAGCCTGTACTCCCTGTGCCAACACCCGCGCAGGTGGCCGGCGAGAAAACCGAGCATGAGCGAGTGGCGGAACCGGTCCCCCTCCCTCCAGGCCCGGCGTGCTTCGTTCAGGGCGGCGAGCATCTGAAGGAATCCGGCCTCCCAGTCGAGACCGCTCTCGCCGCCCGCACGCTCGCTCGGCGACGGGTCCGACCGAAGCCTGGCGGCAACGCTCCGCCGGATCCGGTCGACCTGGCCCGGATCCCGTTCCTCGGCGGCGTCGGAGATGTCATCGAAGAGGGCCTCGGACTCGATTCCCGGCAGGAAATCGGCGAACGCAAGCCCGCCGGCCGACCCGAGGTGGAACGCTCCCGAACGCTCGGCATCGTCCTCGTCGCGACCCTGGGCGGGAATCCGCTCCAGGCGGGAGACGGCTTCGTCCAGCGCCTTCAGGACCTTTCGGTACATCGACATCCGCCGCTCGGCCGCGTCCGATCCGTTCATGCCCCGGGACCGCCTCCCTCCGCGCGAGGGTCGGCGAGTCTCCGGCCGAAGTGCTGCGCGCGCCACGTCGAGCGTTCGCACCGGAGGAAGCAAACCTCTTCCGATTCCGGGTCGGATGGTTCGTCACCCGGCCGCCGGGCGCCGCGGGAAGAGAGCGAGTCGGTCACCACGTCGGCGGCGGCGAGGCGGAGGCCCGTCCAGCTGAAGAGGAGCTCCGGATCCTCCGGCGCCTCCGGCGCGTGGCGGGCCAGCCACTCGTCCCGGAGCGCCTCCCACTCCAGCCACAGGTTCTCCCCCCAGCCGTCGCTGGTGGCGGCAATCACGGCGTCGTGGAGCTCTCCCGGCTCGTGCTGCCCGGGTCGCTCGTCCCAATGCAGGAGGCCGGCCAGGAAACCCGCCATGATCCAGTATCGGTGCGCGTCTCCGTCGTCCCGGGCACGCCGCGTTTCGTTCAGGACGCCGAGGATCTGCAGGTAGCCCGCGTCCCAGTCGGACGCATCGCCCGCCGTCTTCTCGTCCCCGGCCCCGTCGTCTTCCGACCGCAGCCTCGATTCGATCAGGCTCCGGACTCGTCGCACCGCGTCCAGATCGTCCGTCTCCACCGCATCGGAGATGTCGTCGAACAGCGCCTCCGAGTCCATGCCCGGGAAGTGGGCCGAGAAGGCGATCCCGCCCGCCTCTCCGAGCCGAAACGTCCCCTGCCGCTCGGCGCCGGATTCATGGGGGGCGGCGGCGGGCACGCGCGCCAGCCAGAAGATCGCTTCGTCCAGCGCGGTCAGGAGTTCCCGGTACGCGGACCGCTGCCGCTCGGCGTCCATCGCGGATTCCTACCCCGCCCGCTACGCCGGAGCCAGCGCGATCACGCGCAGCGGGCTCCCGCTTCCGCCCACGATCTTGAGCGGCGCGGCGATCGCGACGGCGCCCGTCGGGGGCAGCCGGTCGAGGTTGCACAGGCTCGCGAGGCCGAACCTCCCCGCCCCGTGCATGATCCCGTGGTTCGGAAACGGCGGATCGAACCCTCCCGCCTGGCCCGCGTCGGTGCCGACCGTCTCCACTCCGACCCCGAGCACCGCGCGGTCGTGGGCCAGCAGGGCCGAAGTTTCCTGGTGAAAGCCCGGCGAGTGCGGGCCATCGTCCGACACGTTGAGAAACGCCTCCTTCCCTTCCCTCCGGCTCCACCCGGTGCGCAGGAAGACCCAGGCGCCCCCGGGCACGCGTCCGTGCTCCGACTCCCACGCCTCGAGCCCGGCGGGAGTGAGCAGGAAGTCGGGATCCGCGTTCACCTCCGCCTCCACGTCGATGACGCACGCCGGGCCGACGAACTTCCGCGGCGGGATCGTGTCCGTCGCGCCATCGGGCACGTCCTTCCCCGTCACCCAGTGGATCGGGGCGTCGAAGTGCGTCCCGGTGTGCTCGCCGAGCCTGAGGTTGTTCCAGTACCAGGCCGGCCCGTCGTCGTCATACCTCGAGATCTGCTCGATCGCCACTCCCTTCGACGGCGCGAACATCGGAGGGAGATCGATGACGACCGTATCGGGGCCGAGAGGGATCGTGAGGTCCACCACCCGGACGGTGCCCGCGTTCAACTCCTCCACGAGGCGGTTCAGTACATCCGACATTCGAAGTCTCCCTGTCGTTGGTCGACCCGCGGGCGAGGCTGCGGTCCGCGGGTCACTTGTCCCCGAAGAAGGGCTCCAGCGTCTGGCCCGGATTCGGTTTCGTCATCAGCGAAACCATGATGAAGAGGATGAGGCTCGCACCGACGCCCAGCTCGACGGAATCTATCCCGTAGAGAGGGAAATAGTGTTCCTGGAACCAGAGCGTCCACACCAGGCAGGCGAGGAAACCCCCGATCATGGAGGCGACCGCGCCCTTCGCCGTCCCGCGCCGCCAGTTGAGGCCGATGACGATGGGGACGAAGAAGAAGGAGGCGATGAACTTCGCCTGCTCGAGGACGATGCCCTGCACATCCCCCAGCTTCTGCAGCGCGAAGAAGAGGGGGATGAGAGAGAGGACGACGATCGCCACCCGGTTCGCGTTCACGAGGTGCTTCTGGCTCGCGTCGGGCCGGATGAACTTCCCGTACAGGTCGTGGGCGACGCCCGCACCGGTGACGAGGAGGATCGAGTTCACGGTCGACATGATCGCCGACAGCATGGCGACGAGCAGCAGCGCGCCGACCACGGGCGGCAGGACGTGCAGCGCCATGGTGGCGGTGGCCTGATCCTGTGAGGGAAGATTCGGGAACAGCACCCGCATGAGCATGCCGATGGACATGATGCTCGTCGCGATCACGACCTGGAAGCCGATCGCCACGAAGATCGCCTTCCGCACCGTGCGCTCGTCCCGCATCGAGTAGAAGCGGGTGAGTTCGTACGGTGCCGCCGCGATGGAAAGTCCGAACGCGATCGCGAAGGCGAGGAGTTCGCGCGGCGAGTAGTACCAGCCCACGAGACGGTCGTCGAGCGTGTCGAGGAAGTCGAGCGACCGCTCGACCGCCGCCACCGGACTGCCGCCGCCCACCTGGTTGAGCAGGACGGGAACCGCGACGATCAGCGCCGCGACCATGATCAGCGTCTGCAGGAAATCGATGTAGGAGCTGGACCGGACGCCGCCCAGGAGCGTGTAGAGCGCGGTCGAGGCGACGATGATGAGCATCGCCGTGAGCGGGCGGATCCCGAACACGACCTCCGCGATCTCGCCGCCCGCCTGGAACTGCGCCACGAGATAGATCGTGTAGGCGACGACGATGAGGATGCCCGCGAGCGCGCCGGCCTTCGGGCTGCCGTAGCGGGCGGAGATGTAGTCGGGGACGGTGAGCGCGCCGAGCCGCCGCAGCTTCGGGGCGACGAAGAAGGCGCACACGAGCCACCCCGTCCACAGGCCGAGCCACGGGAAGACCCAGGAGACGCCGGCCAGGTAGTGGCGGCCCGCGGTGCCGACGAAGGTGCCGGCGGAGATCTGCGTGGCCGCAAGGACGGCGCCGCCGACGATGGGGCCGATCGAGCGGCCGGCGGCGAGGAAGTCGACTTCGGTCTCGGTCCGGAAGTAGCTCCAGATCGCGATGCCCATGATGATGGCCACGTACACGCCGAGCACGACGAAGAAGACGTCGCTCATGTCCGCGCACCGGGTGGTTCGGGCCCGCCTGGTTCCGCGGTCTCCGCGCGCGCGGAGGGCGCAGAGGGCGCGGCGCCGCGGCGGGAGCGCTGTGCGACGACCTCGGCCCAGCGGCGGTCCAGTTCGTCGTCGGCGCTGATGGTCTTCCGGAAGAGAAGGACCACGGTGATGCCTAGGGCGAAGAAGCCCGCCGCGATCAGGATGATCGTCAGCGGTTTCATGGGACGGTCCCCCCGACCTCGCGGCGGACCCGCGCGTTCCGCCACGTCCAGATCGCGCCGGTCAGCAGCAGCGCGAGGACCGCGAAGTCGGCGATGCGCGAGAACGAGAGCGCGCCCCCGCGGGACAGCCGGAGCATCCCCGGCACGCTCGACAGGGTGGCCGTCACGACATTATCGCCGGCCCGGACGAAACGCGGCAGGCTGGTGGACAGGTCGAGCCCATCGAGCACGTCCGGATCCCCTTCCATCCGGATCAGCCACGGCGCCGTGACGTCCTGTACCACGGTCTCCTCGGCCTCCTGGCCGGCCACGAAAAAGGGGACCCGGTCCAGCCGCCCGCGCACCGTATTCCGGACGGTGTAGGACACGACGACCGGCGCGTCGGAGACGACATCGATGCGGTACGCCCCGTCGACCGGGGTCAGCGCGGCATCGGCGACGGGCAGCGGCGCGCCGCCCCTTTCCATCTCCGCCAGCGAAAGCGTCTGGTGCTCGATCCGGATGGCGAAGGCCCGCACCGCGCCGTCCTCCGGCAGGAGACCCTGTCGAACGTGCGCCGCGCCATCGGCGTCCAGCCGGACGAACACCGTGTCCGTCGTCTGCGCTTGCACCGGCGCCGCGACGGACAGGCCCGCCAGCGCCGCCAGCAGCGCCAGTGCCGGCGCAAACGCAGCCACCGGTGCTCCGCTCGCCCGTCGCATCTGCGTCACCCCGCCGGCGACGAAGCCGTCAGCTGCGCCAGCACGCGTCCCACCGCCCGGGCCGCCTCGTGGAACCCGTTCGCCACGTGGTTCGCCTCGCGGCGCACTTCGTTCACGAGGAAGGGCAGCACGTCGGAGCCGGCTTCCGCGAGGCCCGGCAACTCCGCCACCCGGGCCAGCCGCGGGATCGGCGTCCTGGGCAACGCCGGGTCGTGGTCGAACGGCCCTCCCTCCGCGTAGCCGATCGGCACCAGGATCCGGGACAACTCGAGGAACAACTCGTTCACGGCTCCGGCCGCCGTCGCATCCGGGCGACTCCGTCCCACCGCCGCGTACAGCTCGTCCAGCGCGGCTCCCAGCGCTTCGAGTCCGGATCGGACCGCGCCGAGGTCGAGCAGACCCCCGGCCGCCTCCACGTAACCGTCGACGAATCCCGCGAGTTCCGAGACGGTCTCGCGGAAGTCGTACGGCAGGATGCGCGAGTTGAGCACGCGCGCGATCGAGGCGACGTAGACGCCCAGGTCGCGCTCGAGGTTCTCCCGTTCGGCGACGGCCATGACGTCGTCTTCGGTGTGCCACGCGATGTTGCCGCCGCAGCCGCCCGTGGCGTAGAAGCCGAGCGCCGCGCGCTCGTCCGCCGGGATGTTCGAGAGGAGCATGTAGAACGAGGTGAGCCCGATCTGATTGAAGGAATAGTCGCCGGCCCGGAGCGGCCGCAGCCGCTTCGCGGTCTTCCCCGTGACGTCCGCGATCGCGCGCGCGCACAGCGGCCCCGCTTCGGCCATCCACATCACGTCGTCGTACTCCGTCGCGTGCCAGCAGCCCGGCGAGTCGATGTTGATCGCGCCCACGCAACGCCGGCGGAGTTCCAGCGCGTGCGTGTCGGCGTACCAGGTGGAGCCGCCGTAGCGCCCGGTCGAGTGCGCCGGCCACCAGGCGATCCGCAGCGAGCGCTGCAGCCGCCCCGCCTCCGCATGGAAGATCCGGGCCAGTTCCAGCAGCGTCGCATCGCCGACCGCGTTGTCGCCGATCCCCACATCCCACGAGTCGTAGTGTCCGTGCACGAGCATGAACTCCTCCGACGCGCCGGCGATGTGCGCGACGGGCAGCTTGCACGGGTACCAGCCCTCTTCCAGCCGGACCTCCAGCCGGACCGATTCGCCCACCGCCTCCTTCAGTCGCTCTCCGTCGGGGTTGTTGACCGCGACCACGGGCGTCCGGGGCTTCGCGGCGAGGTTCGCGGTCGTCGGCGTGCCCCAGATCGACGTACAGATCCCCCAGTGGATGTTCTCTCCCGGGTTGATGAAGACCTGTCCCGCCGCCCCCGCCGCCTCGAAGGCGGAAACCATGCCCGGCATCGCGAATCCCTCGCTGAGCACGATCTTGCCGGCCATGTCCGGCAGGTCGTCGCCGAGCCGCCTTGCGAACAGGTCTCGCTGCCCCGTCGCCGCCGCGGCCGGAACGAAGACGAGTTCCCCTTCGAGCCCGCCCTCCGCCGTCGGCACCGCGAAGGACGGCGGTTTGGCCCGTATCGACCCGCCGCTCCACTCCACCGAGGACTCGCGGGGCAGCGAGAGGTAGAGATCGGGCTCGTGCATCTCGAACGGCACGCCCATCCGGCTCAGTTCGGCGGCGATGTACTCGGCCGCGACGTGTTCGTCATCGCTCCCGGACTCGCGCACGAGCGTCGAGAAGCGTTCGAGCAGGGACCATCCGGCATCGAAGGAAACGGCGCGCAGGAGGTCGGGTTCAAGGACGTCGGGGCCCGTGGCGAGCCCCGCCGGAATCGTATCGTTCAATGGTCACTGGCTCCGGGGAAGTACGGTGAGGGTGGCCTCGATCGCGTGAGGCTCCACCGTGGTGAGTGTGGCGATGACGCGGTAGACGCCGGCCGGCAGCCCGGCTTCGATCCTCACGGTCCAGCGCAGCGAGGCGCCGGGCTCGAGCGTCTCGCGTCCCAGCACCTGGGCGAAGAACCTGCCCGCCGCCCAACGCCAGACGGCGGCGCCATCCTCCGAGATCACCTCGAAGTCGTAGCGCTGGCCGTCGGGGAAATCGAGGACGAGCGTGGTCTGGCCGTCGTTCGTGCCGGTCAGCTCGAGGACGACGGGCGTGGCGGCCTCCGGCGATTCTTCGCCGGTCGACAGCGACAGTCGCAACTCCCGGCCGGGCTCCCCTGCCGCGGGTCCCTCCGCCGATCCGGCCGCGCATGCGAAGGCCGCCAGCGCGAGCGGCAGTACCGCCGGAGCCACCGTGCGCACCGACGCGTTCACGCGGGGACTCACACGAGCAACTCGTAGTGGTCGGTGCCGTCGAGCGCCCAGCCCAGCTCTTCGTACAGTCTCTTTGCCGGCGCGTTGTGGGTCTCGGTCTCCAGGATGAGGCCCTTGGCGCCGGTCTCGATCGCGAGTTCCCGCGCGCGGTCCATGAGGGCGCGCGCGACCCCGGACCGGCGGGCGTCCGGCGCGACGAAGAGGTCGTTGAGGATCCAGAGCCGTCTCATCGATACGGAGGAGAAGGACGGGAAGAGCTGCACGAACCCCAGGGGCCATCCGTCCTCGGTTTCCGCCACGAAGACGCGCGACTCGCCGGCTCCGAGACGTGCGGCCAGGAACCGGCGGGCGCCCTCCGGATCCGCCGACTGGCGGTAGAACTGGCGGTACCCATCGAACAGCGGCGCGAGGCGGTCGACATCCTCGAGACCCGCTTCCCTGACGATCACGGTCACTTCGGACACGGCGGACGCGAGGTCCGGGTCGGGCGCCCCGTCAGTCGGCGACGCTCACCCCCTCGTACGTGTGGATCCCGTCCGCGTTCGCCACCGTCATGCGGGGCGGCGTGTCGCGGAAGGGCATCCAGGCGCAGCCATGGTCCCCGTCCTTGTTGATCGCGACGAACTTCTCGGAGGGGATGAAGTCCGGCGCCACGTTCCGGTACTTGTGGCGGATCATCGCCACGGCGTCCTCGCAGGCCTCCTGCGGCGTGCGCCCCGCGCCCATCCGCGAGACGACGTAGTACCCCGCGCACGACTTGATCACGTCCTCGCCCCGTCCGGTCACCGCGGCGGCGCCGATGTCGTTGTCCACGTACAGGCCCGCGCCGATGATCGGCGAGTCGCCCACGCGGCCCGGAACCTTCCAGGCGAGTCCGCTCGTCGTCGTGATGCCCGAGACGTTCCCCTGCGCGTCGACCGCGAGCACGTTCGTCGTCCCGTAGCGGTGGATGAGGGCCTCGGCCAGCACGTAGTCGCGGTCCGGGCCATCCCGGCCGGGCAGATCGAGCAGGTCCGCCCACGCCTCCGCTTCGCGCCTCACGGCATCCTCGCCGGATCCGGCGCGGGAGAGTCCGCCGCCGTCGGAGCCGCCGCGCGGGCGCCGCAGGTGGTCCGGGGGGCCCCAGTCGTCGGTGTCGGACAGGCCCTCGCGCCAGCGGAGCCAGATCTCACGCGACTTCGGCGTCATCAGATCCTGCACCTCGAAGCCGAAGCCGACCGCGAACTCCTGTGCGTACTTGCCGACGAGCATCACGTGATCCGTGCGCTCCATGACGAGCCGGGCCACCGAGGCGGGGGTGCGGATGCCCTCGATGCCGGCCACGGAGCCGGCGTTGTAGGTGGCGCCGTCCATGACGGAGGCGTCGAGTTGCACGACGCCGTCGGCGTTGGGCAGGCCGCCCCAGCCGACGCTCGTCCCGTCCGGGTCGAGTTCGATGATGTTCGCGCCGCGCTCGACGGCGTCCATCGCCGCGCCGCCGCCCGACAGGATCTGCCACGCCGCACTGGCCGCGCGGCGCCCCGTGTCGTTCGTATGGCTCGTGATCATCATCGGCGTCATCGCGCGCCCGTTCGACGCCGGCGCCGGCCGTCCATCGCGGACCGAAGCGCGCGCGGGCACGGCGCCTGCAACCGCCGCCGCAGCGCCCAGGCTCAGTCCCCGACCGATGAAACCACGACGATTCATCTCCGACATCTCGACCCCCGTAGGATGGTGTGAGTCTTCCTCGCACCCAAACTGTCGCGACATCGGTATCTCCCGCCAGCGTTCGATCGGGCGCCATCGCCCGCGCGGATACAACCGTCGAACCACTTCGCAGTGTCCACGGTTTGTCCGACGGCCCCCAGGGTCCCCAACGGTCCCGGAGTCGGAAGGTCGCGGGACACCGTGGTCGAGGAGGCCGCATGAAGGTCCGCGCTTCATTGTTTCTGATGGGTTGTGTTCCGGGCGTCGTCGCGACCGCCTGTCAGGCGGCTCCACCCCCCGCGCCGGAGGCGTCGGTGCGCGACAGCGCCGGAATCCGCATCGTCGAGTACGAGACGACGCCCGAGATCCCGAGTCCCTTCACGTTCTCGTCACAGCCGATCTATCGCTACGGCGCCGAACTCGAGGATTATGCCTTTCGGAGCGTCTGGAGGGGCGTGCTGCTTTCGGATGGAAGCGCCGCGGTAGCCGACGCGTTCAACCGGGAAGTCGTGCTGCTCGAACCGGACGGGACCTTCCGCGGTCTGCTCGCGGGCCCCGGCGACGGTCCGGGCGAAATCGACATGATCGGCGGACTCCTGCCCGCCGGGCACGACACCCTGCTCCTCGAGGATATCGGACATGGGCGCCTGACGCTGTTCGCTGGCGGCGAAGCGGTCCGAGAAGTGGATACGCGCTTCCTGAACCGAGGTCCGAGGGTGCGGGGTCTGGACGCGGAGGGGCAGGCGCTGATGACGAGCGGGCGTTACCGGCCCGACTTCCGGGAGCCCTGGCTTCAGGGACGCATGGTCCGCTTCGACATGGACGCGGGCGTGGTAGACACCATCGCGGCGTACGATTGGGTTCCGTCATCGCCGGACGAGGGTCCGACGAATCCCTTCATGCCGGGCGGACTCGTGACTGTTGCGCAGGGCAGCTTCGTCTACCTGCGGTCCGATACACCGGAGGTCGTGTGGCGGAGTTCCGACGGTACGACCCGCCAGATCGCGCGGTGGCGCCCGGCTCCCGTCTACCCGGACGAAGATGACTGGAGGCTGTACACAACCTCGTTGAGAACCCAACTACGTCGTGCGAACCCACAGATTCAGTCCGAGGCGGAGTTCGAAGAGATGATGGAGCGCTCCCTCGGCAGATACGAACTGGCTCCGGATCAGCCTTTACCCCTCGTGAGCGAGATCTTCGGTGACCGGGGAGGCCGGGTATGGCTCGGGCACTGGGCCGCCGATGCACAACTCAACGGCGTCACGCGCTATTCGATCCTCGCACCCGATGGCTCATGGCTCGGCGACATCGAGGCGCCATCGCGCGTACGGATTCTCGACGTATCGGGGCAGCGCGTTCTCGGAGCCTTCCGTGATGAACTCGGGGTTGAGAGCGTAGTCGTTTACGAACTTCCGTAGATGCCCGGGACGTTGGTGACTCGCAGCTGGAGCTGCGGTTCAGCGGTTGCCGAGCGGTGTCCCGTCAAAGTCGCCGGCGTCGAGCGGGACGCCCAGGTGGTGCAGCGCCGCGACCGGGATGTCGACGATGTACGCGGGTTCGGATCCCGCCGCGGGCCAGCTCCGAACCGCTGAACCGCTCGCGAGGATGAAGATCGTCATCTCCTCCGGCGAGTCTCCGCCGTGGCCGCCGTCCTCGCGCCGTCCGTGGTCGGTGCTGATGAGTACCAGCCAGTCTTCTTCGGCATGGGCGGGCCGCGCTCGGAGAGCCTCCACCAGCCACCCGACATGACGATCCGAGAGGGCGATCGCCTCGCGGTATTCGACCCCGATCGATCCGTGCCGGTGGCTCGTTTCGTCGGGATTCCCGAGGTACACGAAGGCGGCGTCCGCGTCGGCCGAGGCCAGATGCCGCGCCGCGCGCGACGCGACGACGCTATCGGCCTCCGCCCATCCGAGTTCGTATCCGTCCACCGCGACGAGCGTGTCGATTTCGTCCGAGAGCACCGGGCCGCCGCCGTCGAGCGAAGCGAGCGGCATCCAGTCGAGCACCGCGAACGTGGCGAGGTCGGGACGCTCTCGTTCGACGAGGGTGAGAAAACCGGGATACTCGGCGTACCGGCGTCCCTCGAAGCTGTTGTCCACCACGCCGTGCTTCGCGGGCCACACGCCCGTCAGCATGGAGGACCAGGACGGGCCGCTCACCGATGGCGTCGTCGTCCGCGCTTCCGCGGTGTACCAGCCGCCGGCGGCCAGCGAGTCCATCACCGGCGTGGACACCTCCGCCAGCACGTCCGGACGCACCCCGTCGATCCCGATCAGCAGCACTTTGGCGCCCCCGCGGCCGGATATCGTGTCGGGGGATGGCGAGCATGCTCCTCCGCCCAGCGCGATCGAGCAGAGCAGCGGCAGCAGCAGGGCGGCCGGGACCTCGCGTGACCGCGCCCGCATTCGAGTCGTCATGAGGTCGGTCATGGGAACGAAGGGTCAATAACTGGCGGCGGACCCGCAAGCGTCGAAGATTGGATACCATGAACAGAATCGCACCAGTCGTCCTCACCGTACTGCTCGCCGGGTGCTCCACGGCCCCCGTCTCTTTCCAGGGCGTTGCGCCGTCGGGACTGGAAACCGCCTACCAGTGTGCGGTCGCGCAGCTGAACCTGATGGACTACACGATCGAGGACGGCAACCTCGAGGCCGGGTTCGTGCGGGGTCGCCGGCAGACTTCCGGCGTCGTACAGGAACTCTTCACCGGGGCCGCCCACCACGACATCCTCACGGCGAGCGTGTTCGACAATCCCGCCACGGGCAACACGCATATCAGGGTCGTCGCCTCGAGGGTCGCGGACCATGACATCGGCCTGATCGCCGGGCTCGACGACGAGGAGGAACAGGGCGAGAACCAGCTCGGCCCCTCCGACTCCGGCAAGGCGGACGCGCAGCGCCTGCTCACCAACTGCGGCGTGGTCGCGGCGACCGGAGGACCGGCGCCTCGGTGATCCGCTTCGCCGCACCCACAACCCTCGCCGTCTGCCTCTCCCTGCTGGCCGCGCCGCCGGCCCGCGCCCAGTCCGAGTTGGTCCTTTGGCTGACGCCCGAGGTGGGCTGGCTCTCGGCGGAACACTCCAAGCGCGTGACGGTGGGCGGCGGGTCGAGCGAGAGCGCCACGACGGCCTCGGGTCCGACGTTCGCGGTCAACCCTTCCATCGGGCTCCGCACGCGCGTCCTCGGCGGCGTGCTGGCGGGCCTGGATTTCGAGGGGGTGCTTGCCAACCGTGGGAAGATCGAGGGCACGATCGAGCCCACCCCGAACGGCGAACCACACGATGTGTGGCCCGGCGAGTGGGACCTCCGCGACCGGTTCGGAGTCGGCGTCAACGTGCTCCTCGGCCTTGATTCCGGAGGCGGCTCGACGCAGGGCTATGTGTTCGGCGGGATCCGCCGGATGTGGAGCGAATTCGCGACGAGCGGCGTCAACCCGGCAAACGGCGAACGCGGAGAGCGGCGAGAGCAGCGCAGCCGACGCCCGGCGACGATCGGCCTCGGGTTGCTGCTAGAGCGCGGGTGGCGCGTGGATGTGCGCATCGGCTACTCGCGTTCCCTCACCGAGTGGACGGAGGAGATTCCCGGCGTCCTCCTGGACTACGGGTACTCCGCGAGCGCGGTGACGCTTTCCGTCGGGGTCGGCCCGCCCCGCTGACCCGGCCCGCGTCCCGCCTCACCCAGCTTCGACATCCGGTCAGGCTTTCAGGAGGTCCAGCGCGACTTCTCGCGCCTGATCCATCGTCTCGACGACATGGTCCGCAGGCAGCCCCGTCAGGATGTCGAGCGTGCGCAGCGTCTTCTCGACGGAGCCGGACACGGCCATCACGATGACGTGAGTGCGGCTCTTCGCGGCGACCTCCAGGAGTTGCCGTATGAGCATGGCGGCGCTGTCGTCCAGGTACGTGGCATCGGAGAAATCGAAGATGACGATTTCGTGGTCCTTGATGTCCTTCCCGATCACGTTCACGAGCTTGTGGGACGACGCGACGGTGAACGCGCCGCGGAGCGCGACGAGCCCGACCCGGGCCGAATAGTCGTCCATCGTGGCCGTATCCTCGACACCCTCGAAGAACACCCGGTCGAGCAGCGGCACCGAGAGCACGTTGTCGAGTTCGAGGCTCTCGATCTGCCGCGCGTGCGCCATCCCGGCGACGATGAGGCCGATGGCCACGGCCGTCACGAGGTCGACGAACACCGTGAGGCCGAGCGTCAGCACCAGCACGAACAGGTGGTCGCGCCGAATGCGGTGAAGGTGGGCCAGGAGAGGCCAGTCGATGATGTCCCACCCGACCTTGATCAGGATGCCCGCGAGCACGGCATGGGGGATCGGTTCCAGGAACCGGCCCAGGCCGAGCAGGACGCCCAGCAGCAGGACCGCACGCAGGGCGCCGGACATCCGCGTGAGGCCGCCGGCGCGGATGTTGACGACCGTCCCCATCGTGGCCCCCGCCCCCGGCAACCCTCCGAACAGGCCCGCAATCGTGTTGCCGAGGCCCTGGCCGACGAGTTCGCGGTTCGAGTCGTGCTGCGTACCCGTGAGCGAGTCGGCCACGAGCGACGTGAGCAGGCTGTCGACGGAGCCGAGGAGGGCGAGAACGAGCGCCGGATGGAAGGCGCGGGCGAGGAAGCTGGCGGAGGGCAGGCTCAACTGCAGTTCGGGCAGACCGGCGGCGATCGCGCCTATGACCGGCGCGTCGGTCAGCCAGAACACGCCCAGGGCGGTTCCGGCGATCAGGGCGACGAGAGGACCGGGGAGCAGCCGGGACAGCCGCTGCGGCCAGAAGATGCTCACCGCGAGCGCCGCCGCGCCGATGGCGAGGGCGCTGCCGTTCAGGTTCGCCATCGCTTCCGGGACCGCCCGCATCGCAGCCATGGGGCCTCCCTCCGCCGCGGGCGCGCCGAGGAAGGGCAGGATCTGGATCAGCATGACGATGACGCCGATCCCCGACATGAACCCCGAGATCACGGCGTACGGCGTGTACACGACGAACCGGCCCGTCCTCAACAGGCCCAGCGCGATCTGCAGAAGCCCGGCCAGCACGACCACCGTGAAGGCTTCGCCCAGCGTCGAAGCGTGCGTCGTGACGATGACCGACATGGCGACGGTCATGGCCGGCGTGGGGCCGGATATCTGGAACCGGTTGCCGCCGAATACGGAGGCGAAGAAGCCGACCGCGATCGCACCGTACAGGCCGGCCTCGGCCCCGAGGCCCGAGGCCACGCCGAAGGCCAGCGACACCGGGAGCGCAATGACCGCCGACGTGACGCCGCCGAAGAGGTCGCCGCGGAAGGTCTTGAGATCGTAGTTCACTGACTGGGCCGCTCCGGCATCCTCACCTCCCTGCTCGGTGCCCTACTCTGGACGGCGCTGCGTCCCCCGGCAACTCTTGGAGGATGAGCACGCCTCGCGAACGCTGGGGTAGCCCGCTGGGCTTCATCCTCGCCACCACCGGGTTTTCGGTGGGGCTCGGCAACATCTGGAGGTTCCCCTACCTCGCGGGCGAGAACGGGGGAGGCGCGTTCCTCCTCATCTACGTCGTGCTCGCGGTCCTGATCGGGATCCCGCTGTTCACCGCAGAGATCAGCCTCGGGCGGAGGGCGCAGGCGACGCCGCTGGCCGGGATGCGAAAGCTCGCGGGACGAAGCCCCTTCCGCGCGATCGGCTGGCTCGGCGTGGGCGCCGCATTCCTCATCATGTCCTACTACCAGCTCATCATGGGCTGGATCACGGCCTATTTCGTCCGCGCGTTCCGTGGAGGCTACGACACCGGGAGCGTGCAGGCTGCAGCGGAGTCGTTCGCGGCCTTCACCGCGCGCCCGGGAGAGGTTCTCGCATACACGATCCCCGTGATGCTGCTGGCGGGATTCATCATCACCCGCGGGTTGCGGCGGGGGATCGAGCGCGCGGCACGACTCCTGATCCCCATCCTCTTCTTCTTCCTCATCGGACTCGGCATAGTCTCGCTCCAGTTGGACGGGGCGTGGGATGGCGTTCGCTGGTATCTGGCGCCCGACTTCTCGGCCATCGGTCCCGAGACGTGGCTCGCGGCGCTGGGGCAGGCCTTCTATTCCATCGGGGTCGGGATGATGGGCGCCTTCGTGTTCGGGAGCTTTCTGCATCCGCGCCGGAGCGACATCCCCGGGAGCGCCGCCTCCATCGTGGCCTGCGACACGCTCGCCGCCGTCCTCGCCGGGTTCGTCATGTTCCCCGCCCTCTTCGCCTTCGGCATGGAGCCCGACCAGGGCGCGGGGCTCCTCTTCATCACGATGGCGGGTCTCTTCGGCCGTTTGCCGGCGGGCGAGGTGGCCGCGGCGTTCTTCTTCTTCTTCGTGTTCATTGCGGGACTCACGTCGTGTCTCGCGCTGCTTGAAGCCCTCACGGCGAGCGCCATGGATTCGCTGGGCTGGGGCCGCCGTCGATCGCTCTGGACCGCGCTCGGCGTCACCATCCTCGCGGGGGTCCCGCTCGCGCTCGGCGGCGGGCCCTGGGCCGCGGTGCAGGTTGGAGGCCGCGGGCTGTTCGAACTCGCCGACTACGTGTCGGGAAACATCTTCCTCACGGTGAGCGGCCTCACGATCTCCCTTTACGTCGCGACCGTCTGGGGGTTCGAACGCTTCCGCGCGGAAACGAACGCCGGCGCGGGCCGCTTCCGCGTGACGGCGGCCTGGGGCCCGGTCATGCGCTTCCTCGTCCCGGTCGCCGTGGGGCTCGTCGTCCTCGCCGGACTCGGTCTTCTCGGATAAACCCTGAGGCCGAGACGCCGCCCCCTGTCGTTGACACCGCGTTGACGCGACGGCAGCATTTTGGTGTAACAGAACCGCTGTGGGGGAGGGGTGGAATGACTGCTGAGTCGTGGACCGTGATCGGCACCGCCATCGTGATGCTTGCGATCCTGGTGCCCGTACAAGTGCGTATCATGCAGGATGTTGCGGGGTTGCGGGAGCGAATGGCCCGGCTGGAAGGACTGTTCGAAGGGTTCACGAAACAGCAGACGATACCATGATCGGGTCCGAGATGGCCGAAGCCGGCCGTGCCTGACCGCAGAGCGGGAAACGGCGCCGCGCTTACGGCTGAAGGCGAGTGACCTTCCAGTCCCCACCGGCTTCGCGGCTGCCGTCGTGCGGGGTGTATTCGAGACGGTCGTGCAGCCGGTTGGCGCGGCCCTGCCAGAACTCGAAGCGATCCGGAACCAGGAGGTATCCGCCCCAAAAGTCGGGGAGCGGCACGTCCTTCCCCTTGAAACGGGACTCCGCCTCCGCCACCTGAGCTTCGAGCGCCGCGCGGTCGGCGATCGGCCGGCTCTGCGCCGACGCCCACGCGCCTATCCGGCTCCCGCGATCGCGCGTCGCGAAGTACGCCGCCGAGTCTTCCGCCGAGATGCGCTCGACGCGGCCCACGACGCGTACCTGCCGCTCGAGCACCGACCAGTGGAAGCAGAGCGCGGCGTGAGGATTGTCGTCCAGCTCCTCGGATTTCCGGCTGCCGTAGTTGGTGAAGAACCGGAGGCCGTCGGGCGCGATCCCCTTGAGCAGGACCATCCGCACGGAGGGGCGCCCGTCCGGCGTCGCCGTGGCGAGCGCCATCGACTCGGGCAGGAGCAGCCCGGAAGCTTTGGCATCCTCGAACCAGCGGCCGAACAGCGCGTAGGGGTCGTCCGACGCCTGGAGCGCCGGCAGGCCGTGCGTGACGCCCCTCGCGAGCGTGCGGATCGCTCTCAGGTGTGCGCGCAACTCGTCGAATTTGCTCACTCGGCCGGCCTCGGTCCGGGGAAGTCGGGTGCCCACAGTGTCCGTGGAGCGCCGCGAACGGTCAACCCGGATCGCGGATCGCGACGGGCGCGTACGACTCCGGGGCCCGCGACGTCAGGTGAAGCGCGCGGGGTCGAAGGGCGTGAGGTCGATCTCCGACCGGCCGTCCAGCACGAGTTGTGCGAGCGCGTGGCCGGTCGAGGGGGCGAGCGTGACGCCCAGCATCTGGTGTCCCGTGGCCACATACACGTTCGGGAGGCCGGGGAGTCGGCCGATCGCGGGGAGGCCGTCCGGCGTCACGGGCCGCATGCCGACCCAGTCGACGCGTTCGGAACCGTCTAGCGCGCCGGGCAGATAGCGGCATGCGGCGCGCTCGAGGATCGCGATCCTGCGCGGGTCCAGGCGCTGGTTGATGCCCGAGAATTCCATCGTTCCGATCACGCGCACGGCCCCGCGGAACGGGGTGAAGCCGATCCTCGCCGGAGTCACGTGCAGGGGCTGTGAGAGCCGGACCTGCGCGTTCCTGACGGTGATGCTGTAACCCTTCCCGGCCTGCACGGGAAGCTTCCGCCCCAGGGTTGCCGCGAGGGCGGCCGTCTCGGCCCCCGCAGCAAGCACGAAGAGATCCGCGCCCAGTCCCGCCGGTTCCCCGTTGGCTACGTTGCCGCTTCCCGCGGTCGAGGTGAGCGCCAACCGGACGCCGCCGGCTTCGGGCGTGAAGCCGACGACACGCTCTCCCGCCCTGATTTCGACGCCACGTGCCTCCAGACTCGCGGCAAGCGCGGCGCAAAGGGACTCGGGGCGCACATGCGTGTCCCCGCGCATCCGCAGGCCGATCAGACCGCCCGCCAGATCCGGCTCCGCCTCCCCGAGAGCCTCGCGGTCGAGCACCTCGACGGGCCCGACCCGCTCCTCGCCCAATCGAGCCAGCAGCGCGGCGGTCTGTCGGAGTTCGCTCTCGTCGTCGTAGGCGAGGATCGTCCCGGTCGACGCGCGCTCGAACTCCATGCCATCCTCGGTGAGTCCGCGGTACAGCCGATCCGTGGCGGCGTTCAGCGCCGCGAGCGCCGCCACGCCCGCCGCGTAGCTCTCCGCGTTGCAATACCCGCGGAAGGCCCACAGCCAGCCCATGAGCCGGGGCATGGCCGACGGCTTGATGTAGAGGGGGCTGTCGGCGCGGAGCATCCAGCGCAGCGAGGTCAGCGTGAGGCCCGGCGCGGGCAGCGGCCGGGAGATCGACGGACACACCCAGCCGCCGTTGCCCTTGGAGCACCCGCCGCCCACCAGCTCTCGTTCGAGGAGGACGACTTCGGCCCCGCCGCGCTCCAGGTAGTGTGCAACGCACAGGCCGATGACGCCGCCGCCGATGACCGCGACTCTCACGCAGGTGCCGCCGGTTGTCGGGCATCCGCGGAGCACGGCCGCCGGGGCCGCATGTCGATCACCCCCCCGCGACGGTCCATCTCGAAGTCGCAGCACTCCAGGAGCCGCCGCTTCAGCATCGCGCGCGCCCGCTGTACCCGCGACCTCATGCCCGACTTGCTGAGTCCGAGCCGGTTGGCCGCCTCTGCCTGCGTGAGTCCTCCGAAAGTGGTGAGAATCAGCGCCTCCGAGTACTTCTGCGGCAGTTCGCGGGCGAACGGAAGCAGACACGCTTCCAGGTCTCGCCGCACGGCTTCGTGGTCCTCGGTGTCCGAGCTCAGCTCACGCCCTCCGGCCTCCCGGCCCGCCCGGGTCAGCGCCCGCGATTCGACGGCGCGGCGCCGGTAGTGATCGGTGATGACGTTCGTGGCTACGCGATATGCCCAGGCGAGCGGATCCCGTGCTCGCGCAAGATCACCTTGGCGCACGAGCAGGCGAACGAGGATGTCGCCCGTGACATCATCCGCCCAGGCAGGGTCCACGCGCCCGGCGACGTAGCGCCCCAGGCGACTGCGAAAGTCGGACCACGCCGGCAAGGCGTGCGCGGCGCCCGACTCAACCGGCACAGCAGGCGGCGGTCTCGGTCTCGGCTTCGCACTCGCCGTCAGGCCGGCATGACATGGCCGGTGCCTCCTCATCCGGCGCGTCGTCCGTGACCACGTACCACTCCCAGCGGAGGCCCTGCGGCTCGTCGGACCACACCTTCGTCTGGGCCGCGTGACAGCACACGGTCTCTTCCTCCACCGCCGTCAGTATCTCGGCCGCCTCCAGCCTCGCTCCGGCCCGGCGCACCGACGCATCATCGAATACCTCGACGCCCAGATGGTTGATGCGCTCCGACGCGTCCGGGTTCTCGAACAGCACGAGTTTCAGGGGCGGTTCGTCGATGGCGAAGTTGGCGTAGCCGGGACGGCGCTTGTGCGGGGTCGCGCCGAAGAACTTGGCGTAGTAGTCCACCGCCTCGTCGATGTCCCTCACGTTCAGGGCGAGTTGTAGTCGCATGGATCGCTTCTCCCCGGTTTCGTGGCTCGTCGTCGTCCTCAACTTCTTCTTCTCATCCCGTTAGACGAACGAAACGGCGAAAGGACGCAACGAGTCGAAGTCTCGCTCCCACCCGCTGCCGCCGCCAGCCGATGTCGCCGACCGCGCACCGTTGCCGGCACGGACCTCGGCGGCCCACGTTCCGTACTCAGTCGAGACCGTTCGCCGCGACGGTCCCTCGTGTGAATTCGCGACCAGGAAGAAGCATGCGTACTCCACGAACTCCGTTTGCCCTCGCATGGCTCGCCGGAACGCTCGTCACGCCGCTGGCGGGGCAGGATCCCGCCGTGGATGCGGCGGTCGACCGCGTGATCGACCGGATCGTCGACATGCGCCACCGGATCCACCAGTTCCCCGAACTCGGCAACCGCGAGTTCGAGACCGCCGCGATGGTGGCGGCGCACCTGCGGGAACTGGGTTTCGACGAGGTCACCGAGGGCGTTGCGCACACCGGCGTGATCGGGATTCTCAAGGGCGGCCTGCCCGGCGACGTCGTCGCGGTGCGGGCGGACATGGACGCGCTCCCCGTCACCGAGAACACGGGTTATTCCTTCGCCTCCACGGTCCGCACGGAGTACGGGGGACAGCAAGTCGGCGTGTCGCACGCGTGCGGCCACGACGTGCACACCGCCGTGCAACTCGGCGTGGCCTCGGTCCTCGCCTCGATGCGCGACCAGATCCCCGGCACGATCAAGTTCATCTTCCAGCCGGCAGAGGAAGGACCGCCCCCGGGCGAGGAGGGCGGCGCGGATCTCATGGTCCGCGAGGGCGCGCTGGAGGGCGTCGTCCCCTCCGCCATTTTCGGGCTCCATACCTTCTCCTCGATGGACGTCGGGACGCTCGGCTACACGCCCGGCCCCGCCTTCGCGGCCGTCGACCACTTCAAGATCCGGATCATCGGACAACAGGCGCACGGCGCGCAGCCGCACAGCGGCATCGACCCGGTCGTGATGGCGTCGCAGGCGGTGACCGCCTTCCAGACCATCCGCTCGCGCAACCTGTCGCCGCTCGAACCCAGCGTGATCACGGTCGGCGTGATGAGGGGCGGCGAGCGCTTCAACATCATCCCGCAGGAGATGTGGCTCGAAGGCACGGTTCGCACGTACAACGCAGATGTCCGGGACGCCGTCGAACGGCGGATGGATGAGATCCTCGAGGGCATCACCCGCGCGGGAGGCGGCAGCTACGTGCTCGACTACGACCGCGGCACGCCGGCCACGATCAACGACCGCGCCCTCACCGCCGAGATGGCGCCGACGCTGGCGAAGATCGTGGGCGAGGAGAACGTGTACGTCATCGACCCCACGATGGGCGGCGAGGACTTCGCCTACTTCGCGAACGAGGTGCCGGGCTTCTACTACCGGCTGGGCTCGGTAAACCCCGAACTCGGCTCGGGCGGCCATCACACGCCCGACTTCCGCGCCGACGACGCCTCGATTCCGATCGGGATGCGCGCGATGTCGAACCTGCTCCTCGACTACCTGAAGTCGCGCCGCCCCTCGACGGACTGACTGCAGGAACGCCCGGCATACGGCCGCCGTCCGGGACGGCTACGGTTCGACGGTCACGTCCTGCCAGACGATCCGGGCATCCTGCTCGAACTCCACGACGCCGCTGTCATCCGGCGTTCGCAACTGGATCGTCTCTCCGAGCGTGACGCGGCAGATCGCGAAGTGGCCCTGCCCGTCCGACACGGCCGACTCCGAGATGGCCCGCGCCACGCCCCGGCGCACGCGCACGCTCCAGAGGGCTTCGATCGGAATTCCGGGGATGGGGCGTCCCGTCGTCGCGTCGCGCGCGACCCCGACCACGGCGCCCTCCCCCTCCGCAGGGGACGCCTCGCGACAGATTCGTGCGTAGAGCGTCTCCGCGGACGGGGTCCAGATCTCCGTCTCACTCGGAAACAGTTCTTCGACGACTACGCGAGTCTCGTTCGGCCGGAAGCCCGCCGTCCTGAGTTTCGAATGATCCACACTCAGGGCGTAGACCCCATCGGGCAGTCCCCCCACGAGGAATCGACCGTCCCGGTCGGTGGTCGCGCTGAACGGAGTCTCCGCGGGGTCGGGCGGAGGCACGAACGCGGCCGCGTCCTCCCATGGCCGGAGGATGACCTGTGCCCCGGCAAGAGGCTCGCGACTCACGCTGTCCCGCACGATCCCGAGCGCCACGGCGTGGCCCATCTCCCACGCAGCGTCGCGCCCCGAGGCCCGCTTCACAGAGCCACCGCCCTGGAGATAGCCGGTGAACGATCCGTCTTCGAAGAACGGGAACCGGATCCACCAGTTTCTTACGTAGAAGGGACCGTCCGGGAGTCGATCGAAGACGATCTCGGCGCCGATCAGCCGACGGTCTACGCGGCGGGGCAATGACAGATTGCGATAGGACAACTCAGCGCGGTCCAGGTGCGCGTTTTTCTCGTCGAGCCACAGCGTGCCTTCGATCTGGGGGATCCTCCGACGCTCGCGCGGCCGGAAGGTGATGCCGAGTTTCGGCGCGCCGCCGACGGTCGCCCGCGTCAGGCCGAAACAGTGCCCCGTCCGGAACTCCCGGGAGAGCAGCACATTCGCGTCAGGCGCACGGTATTCCGACGCCTCCTCCGTCACGACGACGAAGCCGGACCGCGTGAGTTCGGCGACCGGGACGCTCCTGAACGGTGGAAGCGGCTGGCGAAGGTACGTTCGGCTCGTCGCCTCGCGGACCGTCAGCATACGAGGTTCGAGGATGCGCTCCCAGCGGGTGAAGTTGAACCTCAGATCACCCCGTTCCTCGGCCCACACGGCGGTGGCCAGCGCCTTGCGCAGCTCTTCCCAGACCGTGGCCAGGGCGGGGCCCTGGGATGGATCGTCGAAGCAGGAACCGGTCACGTCCACGCGGAGGTCGCGAAGCCGGACGGGGCGAGGCGGGACCTCGACGGTCACCGACAGGACGTGGCCCGCCGACAGCTCGTACGGTTCCGTGGTCCAGGTGGCGTAGCCGATGCGCTCTATGCGAAGCCGATACTGTCCGGGGACAGGCGCCGTCAGGCCAAAAGTCCCGCCTGGCGCGGTGAAATCCGCCCGCACGGCCTCGCCCGACTTTTCCAGCAGACTGATGAAGGCGCCGGGGATGAGAGGCCCTCCATCCGTCTCCCGGACCGTTCCGCTGATCGTCTGGCCAGTCGCGGGTGAAGCGGCCCCCGCCAGCGCCGCGAATGCGAGCAGAGCCCGGACCAACGGTCCGGCCCTCGTCGCACGCTTCGATGTTCCGGGATCGAGTCGCATATGCGATGGGGGCTAAGATCCGGTGAAGATGTCCCGCCAGGCGATGCGCGCGACCAGTTCGAGTTCGCTGCCTTCATCCTCTCCCCGCGGCCGCACGACGACGAGTTCGCCGAGGGGGACGCCGCAGATCGCGAATCTGCCTCGCTCGTCGGACATCCCGCCGGCGTATTCCGATTGTTCGGACACGAAGGCGCTCCGCGTCGTGCCCTGAAGCCGGCGCACGCGCCACACGACCTCGACCTCGATGTTCGGCACCGGGAGCCCCGTCTCCGCGTCGCGTGCGAACCCGACCACGGCGCCCGTACTCCCCCGGGGCGAGGAACGGGGACAGACGCGGGCGAAGAGGGCGTCGGCGGACGGCGTCCAAAGCTCGAGGGGCTCGCTCACCCGGTCGTCCACCACGACCCGGGTTTCGTTCATCCGCACGCCGGCGGCACGCAGGCTCGAATGGTCCACGCCGAGCGCGTATGCGCCGTCCGGCAGCCCGCCCACCTCGAACCGGCCGGCCGGATCGGTGACGGCGCTGAACGGGGCGTCGGCCGCATTGGGCCGGGGCACGAACGTCGCCGCGTCATCCCAGTCCCGAATTACGACGTCCGCACCGCCGAGCGGCTCCCCGCTCACGCTGTCTCGCAGGACGCCCGCCACGACGCCCTCACCGACTTCGAATGGGACTCCAGCCACGAAGGCGTCCGCCACGGTGCCGCCGATCTGCTTGTACGCCACCAGCGCGGGCGACAGGGGACCGGAGAGGCCCGTCCGTCCCAGCCGCCGGCGCTGGCCCCCCACCGGGAACCGAACCCACCAGTCGCGGACGTAGAACGGACCGTCCGGGAGCCGGTCGAACGTGAGATCGGCGCCCACCAGCCCACGCCGGGCGCCTCGCGGCAGGGGAACGTTCCGGTACCGGAGCTCCACACGGCGCAATGCGGCGCTCTCCTCGGCGAGCCAGAGGGTCCCTTCGATATCCACGACGTCGCGATCGCTCCGCGGGCGGAACGTGATGCCCAGCATGCTCTCAGCGTCGATCACGTCCCGACGCAGTCCGAAGCAGTGCGTATCCCGGAATTCCCGAGAGAGGAGGACCGTTGCATCCGGTGCGTAGAACGTCGACGTGTCCGGCGTCACGATCGCGTAGCCGGAATCCTCAAGCCGGGAGGCGGGAAGGCTCCGGAAGGGCGGCAGACGCACGTGCCGTCGTATGCGGCTCTCCGACTCGAGGGTGGCCAGACTGCGGGGTTCGAGCGTGCGTTCGTACTCGGTCAACGTGAAGGTCACCTCTCCCCGATCCTCCGCCCACACCGCCGTCTCGAGCGCCTTGCGAGCCTCTTCCCAGACAGTAGCGAGCGCTTCTCCTTCGCTCGGATCGTCGAGGCAGGCCGCGGTGACTTCGACGCGGAGGTCCACGAGCCGCACCGGTCGCGGCGGGACTTCGACAGTGACCGTCAGGTTCTGCCCCGACGTCACGTCGTAGGGTTCGGTGACCCAGTTCGCGTATCCGATGCGCTCCACGCGGATGCGGTACTGCCCGGGGCCGGGCACCGTCAGCGAAAAGAGGCCGTCCGCCGCCGTGAAGTCGGCCTCCACGGCCTCGCCGGCCGCGTCCAGAAGGCTGACGAAACCGCCCGAGATGAGCGGGCCGCCATCGGCTTCGCGTACCGTGCCGTTGATCCGCTGGGCGGCGGCGGGCGAAGCGAACGCCGAGGCGATGAAGGCCATCGCGAGCCATAGCAGCGCGTGGCAACAGCCCCGCTGCGTTCGTAGGAAGCGGATCCTCATGCCAAAATGTCGCGAGGCGCCGCCATCGGCGCCAATCCGGGCCGGCGGAGGCCCGCAGTCAGTCGGCGAGGCGCAGCGCGATCAGCGTGTTCGGCGCCTGGATCACGACGTGCTGCCGTCCCTCGTGCATGTACGTCATCATCCCGTACCGCGGCAGCGCCGGCAGCTCGACCTGCCCGAGCCGCTCGCCCGTCGCCTTGTCCACGGCGAAGAGGTAGGAGGTCCCGTCGCTTCCCTCCCCCGTGTACATGAGCAGGGTGCTCGTGACGATCTGCGCGGCCTGCCGTCCCGTGCCCGTGTTCGGGATGTCCATGCCCTGGAGCGCGTCATGCTCGAGCACGCTGTTCGGCGTGTCTCCCACCGGAATCCACCACAGGTGCTCGCCCGTGTTCATGTCGATCGCCGTGATCCGGCTGTACGGGGGCTTGAAGAGCGGGAGACCCTGCACCCGCCGAACCCCCGCGAACCCGCCGACCGCGAACTCCGTGATCGTCGTCCCCGTCTGCGCGGGCTCCCGCGCGTCGCGCTCCTCACCCGGCACCATGATCCGCGACCCGCACCCCTTCTGCGAAGTCACGTAGAGGATGCCCGTCTCCGGATCCGCCGCCGGCGTCCCGTCGATGTTCGTCCCACCCACGTCTCCCGGACACCACATCGAGGCCAGCTTGCCGAGATCGTTGTCCCGGTGCAGCGGCGGCGTGAACAGCGGCCCGATCACGTAGTCGTCGAGCGCCTCGATCGCGGCTCCCCGCAGTTCCGGCGTGAAGTCGATCAGGTCGTCGTGGGTCAGCCCCTGCATGTCGTACGGCGCCGGCCAGGTCGGGAACGGCTGCGTCGGCGAGAGCGCCTCGCCCGGCATGAGACCCTCCGGCACCGGCCGCTCCTCGATCGGCCAGATCGGCTCGCCCGTCTCCCGGTTGAACGTGTATGCGAAGGCCTGCTTCGTGACCTGCACGACCGCCGGAATGTCCTCGCCATCCACCGTCACGTCCATCAGCACGGGGATCTGAGGCGTGTCGTAATTCCATATGTCGTGATGGACGAGCTGGTAGTGCCAAACCCGTTCTCCCGTCTGCACATCAAGCGCGATCAGGCTCGTGGAGAACAGGTTGTCTCCCGGCCGGAAGCCGCCCCAGAAGTCCATCGTGGCCCCGTTGGTCGGGACGTAGACGATCCCCCGCTCCTCGTCCGCCGAGAGCGGCGCCCACGAGGAGATGTCACCCGTCCATTCCCACGCGTCGTTCTCCCACGTCTCGTGGCCGAACTCGCCCGGTCCGGGGAGGACGTTGAACTTCCACATGAAGTCGCCCGTGCGGGCGTCGTAGCCGAGGATGTCGCCCGGCACGTTCTCGCGCCGCGATTGGTTGTAGCCCTGCTCGGCGGAGTTCCCGACCACGATCACGCCGTTGACGACGATCGGGGGGGACGAACTCGTGATGTAGCCGGTCTCGAGCGGGATGCCGTAGTACGGGTCGAACTCGTGCCCCAGCCCCGCGAGCAGGTCGACGACCCCCGACTCGGGGAAGCCCGGGACGCTGACGGGCCCGCCGAAGCCCTCCACGTGCTCGCCCGTGTCGGCCCACAGCGCGTGCAGGAAGAAGGCGGGACTCACCATGTAGACGACCGCGCGACCATCGATCTCGCCGTACGCGACGCCCTTCCCGTGGTTCTTCCGCATCGAGTATTCCCAACGGAAGGTTTCGGGCTCGACGTACTCCCAGATCTTCTCCCCGGTGCCCGCGTCGATCGCGTACGTGTGCCGCTTCTCGCCCGCCACGGAGATCAGCATCCCGTCCACATGGATCGGCGTGGCGCGCGCGTTCACGGCCGGGTAGTCCGACCCGTCCCAGACCCAGGCGACCTCGAGATCCTCGAAGGTCTCGGGATCGATCTGGTCGAGGGCCGAGTAGCGCTGGCCCATGTCGTTGCCCGCGATGTTCTTCCACTCGGTGTCGGTCGCGTCCCCGGCACCTTCGGCGCAGCCCGCGACGGCGACGCCGAACGAGAGCAGGACGGAGATGCGGCGCCACGTGGACGGCGGCGCCTGGGATGTGGAGCGCGCTCTGCTCATCGAAACCTCTCAATGGGGGCGAGAAAGTCGACCGGGCCGCGTACGGGCGGCCGGACACGGGTCGTGAACCTGAGCCGCACACGATTCAACGGTCAAGCGACGATCCCGCCGGTCGGCGGCCACTGCTCGCGGGCGAGGCTTGCCTCGCGAGCAAAGGCAAACCCTCCCCGGAAACCGAGTCCGGGGAGGGTTTGCGGGACTGCTGGGACCGGTTGAGCCAGGCTAGCCGTCGTCGTGCTCGTGGACGTGCACGTGGAGCGGTGCGGTAACGAAATCCGCGTGCCCCGACCCGACCGCGCCGTGCATCAGGCTGAACGTGATCTCCGTATCGCCCTCCGCATTCCCTCCATGCAGGTGTCCTCCGAACTCGCCGGGGGTGTCCTGCTCGAACTCCGCGACGGATTCGTCCTCGACCTCGACCAGCAGGTAGAAGTCGTCGCCGAGCGTAACCGCCTGCGCGCTGTGGTCTACGAACGTGACGCCGATATGGGCGGTTTCCTCGCCGGGCTCGACCTCGAGTTCTCCCGTCCACTGTCCGGTGTCTCCGTTGTAGGCTGCGATGTTCTGACCGCTCAGCGACAGGATCACGCCCTCGACTTCTTCGGCGTGATCTTCGTCATCGTCGTGATCGTGGGGTTCCGTGGCGCTGTCGCCGCAGGCGGCAAGGACCAGCAGTCCCGCGGTCAGCAGGGCGAATGGCAGTTTCGGCTGGAAATGTCTCATCTTTCTTCACCTCGTTGTGTTGATGTTCCGGTCGCTCCCGTCACGAAGCATCTCCGTATGCGGCTTCGGATGGTTCGCTCTAGAAGACGACGCGATAAGCCACGCTGATGGATCTCCCGGCTTCGGGCATGATCTCCTTCACGCGCGACAAGTGGTTTCTGTACACTGCGTTGCCAAGGTTCTCCCCCCGTACGGTGATCACGTTCAGCCGCCCAAGAGCCGTGATCCGGATGCCGGCGGAGAGATCGAACACTGTATATCCGTCAGTTGCGCTCTCAAAGGGACCCGTCCGGTCCTGGCGAGCCGCAACCCGCGTTTCGGCCTCGATGAACCAGTTGCGAGGCGCGTAGCCGACGGCGAAGCGCCCCTGCAGCGGAGGGATCAGCGGAAGCGGTTCGTCCGTCTCCACGATCCTGCCCCGGGTGTATGAAGCCACCGCCTCCACGGTCAGATCTCCGACCAGCGCCCACTCGAGCGCGCTCTCGAATCCCGTGAGCACCGCGTCTTCCCCCTGGAACTGGAAGATCGGCAGCCGCACGCGGCTCAGCTCTCCCGTCTCGAGCGGGAAGACGTAGTCCGCGATGGCGTTATGGAACCACGTCACCTCGGCGTTCAGCCGGCTGCTCACAAAACGCATGAACAGGTCGATCCCTGTCCCGCGCTCCGTCTCGAGCGACGGGTTCCCCACCTCGAAGGCGTAGGCCGCCAGATGGGGACCTTCCGAAAAGAGTTCGTTGACGCTGGGGGTGCGAAACGCCCTGGCGACGGTAGCGCCCACCGTGAAGCTCGGTGTGAGCTGCGCCAGGGCACCCAGGGACCCGGATGCCGCACCGAACGATCTCTCGCGGATGTGGCCGATGTCGGATGACGGGTCCTCCCGGTCGGGCCGCACGCGCACCCAGTCGTAGCGTAGGCCCGCTTCCAGGCGTATCGGATTCAGATCGACCTCCTCCAGCGCGAACACGGCGAAGGAGGTCTGCGTCGAGTTCGGCGTGAAGAGAGAGCCTCCGAATCCGAAATCTTCCCAGGAACCCCGCGTTCCCACCCCTCCCGAGGAGAACGGGCCCCAGCCGCTGTGGCGGGCGAGGACCTCGCCGCTCACTGTCTGGCGCTCGAAAAGCGTTCCCAGGATGTCGGGGGGCTCGATCTCCCGGTGCTCGTACCACGTGTGTCCCGCGTCGATCTCGATGCTCTCGAAGAGCTCGGCGGGCCGGAGTACGCTGCGCAGCCTGGTCGCGGTCCGCTCCATCTCGACGCGAACCCCGGCCGCGTGACCCCCGACGAATCCTCCGGGGATGCCGTAGTCGTTGCCGTAGTAGCGGAAGGTCGCGCCGGCATGTCCCCAATCGTCCACCCACGAGGTTCCGCCGGAAATCTCCCGGATGTCCGTACTCGTATTCTGCAGGGGTCCGACCGGGGTCTCCAGGTCGCCGCTGCTGCGACGCGAGAGTTCCAGCCGCACGGGGATATGGTCCGTCACGCCATACGTGAGATTCAGGCTGCCGCTCGCCGCGTTGCTGACGCTCTGTCCCTGGAGGGTGAATGCGCCCGTAAGGTGGCGTGGCACCGACGAGGGCACGTCATCGCGAACCACGTTGATGACGCCCCCCAGCGCGTTGCTTCCGTACAGAATCGCACCCGGTCCGCGGATGACTTCGACGCGGCGCGCCGACGCCGGATCGATCGCCGTGGCGTGGTCGGGGCCGCTCGCAAACTCGTCGCCGACCCGTTCCCCGTCCTCGAGCATCAGGATGCGGTCGCCGCTGAGCCCCCGGATCACCGGGTGCGCAGAGGCCGGCCCCATGGTGCTCACCGCCAGTCCCGGCTCGGAGGACAGCGTTTCCGCCAGGGTCCCGGCCAGGCGACGCTGCAGGTTCTCCCCCGCGAATACGCTGGTCGGGCGCAACACTTCGTTCGCCGCCCGCGCCACCACGGATCCCGTGACGACGAGATCCGGCAGGGGGATGGGATTGGCCTCCATCGCCACCAGCACGATCTCTTCCCCCGACGCATCGACTTCCAGCGAGACTGTCCGGTAACCCAGCCGTTCGACCCGCACCGTGTAAATGCGCGGGCCCGGCACCGGGACATGGAACGTGCCGTCGCCGTGCGAGACCGCCCGGCCACCGGACGCAGCGATGGAGACCCGGGCGCCCGCGAGCGGCTCGTTGGAGTCGGCATCGCGCACGATGCCCTCGATCTCACCCGCGCGCTCCACCTGCGCGGACGAGCCGGCGGCTCCAACAGCCATTGCCAATACGGCCGGGATCAAACCGGCCAGACGCCTTATCACCATGGACAGCCTTCTTCGAGACGCAACAGCGACTGCTCATGCTTGAGAAGCGCGGTGCATCTCGCTGGAAAATGCTTCAGCGGGTAACGGGTGTTCGGGAGACTTGCGATCCGCCTCCCACGGACGATCGGAGGGCTTCCGGGACGACGGCCCGGCAGCGGGTCAGGCTCGAGGAGGGGCTCTGGGACCGCTCCCGCCGGGCGGTGTCGGGCGGCGTTGCCAGACGTTCGCGGTCGGGGTGTCGGGGCTGGTCTCGAATACCACCGACAGCTCGATCGGAATCAAGGGAGGGAACCCCGGCGTCACGGTACGAGCCAACTGGCACAGCAGGTGGCTGTGCCCGGAGTCGCGCTCGCTGTGCTCCCCTTCAACGTGCACGTCGGCGCTCGGCGCTTCGGCTTCGAGCACCGCATCCACCGCTGGCAGAATGGCGAACACCAAGGCCTGAAGGAGGACGATGGCCTGGACGCCGAGCCGGCGAAGATCCCGCGGCTGTTGAGGGGAGATACGCTTCACAGCTATGCCGCCAGAGTATTCCGGGTGCCGCCAGAGGGCACTCCGGATCAAGTGCAGGCAAGCTGCGTTCGGTGGCGGAACGAGTCAAGTTGGCGGCCCCTCCGTACCGGGCAGTTGCCGCGGATCGCGGAACGGGTAGCATCCTGAAGGTGTACCCGGGATTTTCAATGCCTCGGGGGGCGAGCGTCGGCTGCGCCGTCGTTCGACCTCGGACGACTCAGCGCACCAGGATCGGGACGAAGTCGATGGGCCGATGGATTCGAAGAGGGGCAGCCGTCGTGGCGGCCGCCGCGTTCTCGACGGCGGGCATCTTCGTCGGCGCCCACCTCGCCCTCGAGGCGTCGTCTCCGAAGAAGGACGCGACGGTGACGGCCAGCCCCGGGTCGGTCACGCTGTGGTTCACGGAGGCCCCGCAGATGGCCGGGACATCCGTTCGGCTCCTGCCGAGGGGGGGCGAACCCCTCGACCTCGAGCCGGCGACCGCCGATGAGGACGACCCGAGCGTCGTCGTGCTGGATGTGAGCGAGACGCTCGCGGACGGCGACTACGAGGTCATGTGGCGAGCCATGTCGCAGGACGGCCACACGATTCGCGGCGACTTCGGCTTCACGGTGCAAACCGCCCGCTGAATCCCGGCCGGATCCCGGCCCCGGCCGGCTGGCGACGCTAGAGTTCCGCGAGCGCCTCGGCGTTGAAGCCGACCAGGAGCGTGGCTCCCGCCAGCACGATCGGCGCGCGGTACTTCCCCGTGCGCCCCTTGAGCGCGTCGAGTTCGGTCTCGGCCGGCTTCAGGTCGCGCCGGCTCCTTCCCTTCGCGATGACCACGCGCTCGACGGCCGCCAGCAGCGCCCGCACGTCGTCATCCGTGAGCGGCGACTTCGTGGTGGATCGTTCCTCCGCGATCGTCGCGCCGGTCTCGTCGAACACCGCACGGGTGCGTTTGCAGCTCGTTCAGCCGGGGCGCTGATAGAAGAGCGTGACCTCGGTCATCTCGATCTCCTCAGTCTTCGGCGGGGGAGGCCAGGTATCGCTCCCTGAGCACGTCCCGGTGGTGAAGCTCGTGGCCGGCGATGATATGGATGAGCGCCCGCACCGTGCACTCGGCGCCGCTCGCGACTCCCCGGCGCGAGAGCGCGTCTTCGTCGAGCGAGGCGAAGAAGGCCGCGTTCGCGGTGCGCAGCGCACGGAATTCATGCAGGAGTTCCCGGATGGGGCGATCGGCCGCGTTGGAGGCCGCGGCCCATTCAACCTGATCCATCCCCGGCAGCTCGGCCGAATCCGCGCGGGCGATGTGGAGCGCGCGGTAGGAGAAGATCCGCTCGGTGTCGATCACATGACCCAGCACCTCGCGGCACGTCCACTTCCCCGGCTCGTACGCGAAGTGCTCGCGTTCGCCGGGGAGGCCGGAGAGAAGCGCGTCGAGTTCGTCGGGCGCCTCGCCGAGGACAGCGACCAGAGGCCGGTCGTCCGGTACGCGGTCGATGTAGGTGGAGTAGTACTCGCCGTGTTCGTCGGGTCCAGGTCGTTTCATGGCCGGCAAGCTATCGACCTCGCCGTCCCGGCGACATCTTGTCCGCATGAACCACCGCTCAATTCCCATCGCGACAGTCGTCTGTGCCCTGCTCGGAACGGCTTCGGCCGCCGTCGCGCAGGGGGCTCCGGGGGCGTGCGTCGCCCCGGGATCCTCGCTGCGCCTCGACCATGTGCCCATCGCCGTCGGCGACCTTGGGGCCCTCTCGCAGCGACTCACCGACGAGTTCGGGTTCCGCATCCGGAGTCCCGAGCCGGACGAAAACGGTCTCGCGACGGCATCGATTCCGTTCGGCGACGGGACCCGGCTCGCACTGAGAACGATGCAGCCCGCCTCTGCCCTCGGCCCCGATGCGCCGGGCGCCGTGGAGGCGCAGCGTTACGCGGACCTCATCGCCGATGGCGGAGGCGGGGCGTACCTCGCATTCTCCGGTCCGGCACCGGCGGGCGTCCTGGAGATCGCGGGCGAACTTGAACCGGAGTTGGCCGCGGTCTCCGCCGGAGCGGGTGGCCGGGTCGCCTTCCCCCGAGGCCACCCGCTGCACCCCGTGTTCTTCGTGACCTCCGATCGCGAGAGCGTGACGTCGGCGGACGCGGCGCCGCACCCGAACGGCGCCCGCGGACTCGAGGCGGTGTGGGTGATGGTGGAAGACCCGGAGCGCCTCACGCGGTTCCTGCTCGCCTTCGGGGCCCGCGACTGCGGCCCGTCGCGGCACCCCGAACACCTGTACGGGCGCGCCCTCGGGATCCGCGGCGGGACCGTCTACATCGTGGATGCGCGCCTCTGGATGGCCGATCCGGAGTCCGCCCCGGTCGTGTCGCTCACCGTGCGCGGCGCGCCCGAGTCCGTCTCCGACAACATCGTACTCGGCAACGCCGGCGGTCTCTGGATCGAACTGCGGCCCTCCGACGCCGGCTCCGATCCGCTCAATCCGGCCGGCCCGGCCAGCCCGGCCGACCCCGAGGAGAACGGATGACGATCCACACGCTCGACGCGCGGACTTCCATCGTCGACCTGAAGTTCCAGGGTTTCGATCTCGCCATTGGGACCGGAGTCCTGGAAACCGGGGATGGAGTCGCCCTCGTCGACCCCGGGCCCACGACCTGCCTCCCGGCGCTGGAGGCCGGGCTCGGGGAAGCCGGGTTCGGCCTCGCCGACGTGCACGCGGTTCTGCTCACGCACATCCACCTCGACCACGCCACGGCTGCCGGGACGATCGTGAGCCGGGTGCCCGAGGCACGGGTATACGTTCACCCCGTGGGGGCGATCCACATGATCCGGCCCGAGCGTCTTCTCGCTTCCGCCGGCCGCATCTACGGCGATCGGATGGAGACGCTGTGGGGAGAGTTCCTTCCGGTTCCCGCGGAGTCCGTCACCGAAGTGGACGAGGGGGATGCCCTGCAACTCGGCAACCGTGCGCTGCGCATCGCCTACACGCCCGGCCATGCGAAGCACCACGTCGCCTATTTCGAGGAGGACGGGGGGACGGCGTGGGTGGGCGATGTGGGCGGCATCCGCATCCCGCCGGGCGGCGTGATCCCGGTCACGCCGGTACCCGACATCGACGTCGAAGGCTGGAACGCGAGCATGGAGCGGGTCATGGCGTGGGATCCCGACCGCATCATCCCGACCCACTTCGGAGCCGTCGAGGACCCGGCCGCCCACTTCGCCGAACTCTGCGACGAACTCGCGCGCTGGGCCCGCACCGTGCGCGAATCGCTGGGGAACGAGGACCCGGCGGACCCGGATACGTCCGCCGACCCCGCCCGGGCCCGAGCCTTCGCGGCGTGGGTCGAGGAAGACCTGCGCCGGCGCATGCCGGCGGAGCCCGTGGACACCTACATCAACGCTTTCGGCGCCGGCGACTCGTGGTGGGGCCTCGCCCGCTACTGGCGCAAGCGAGCCGCGGCCGCATGACGCTGAAGGCGCCCGCCGCGGGGTTCGCGAGCCTTCTCGTTCCCGGTCTCGGCCAGCTCGCCCAGCGCCGGGTCCGCGCCGCCGGCGTTTCGCTGGCCAACGCCGCCCTGCTGGTGTATGCGGTTACCCATTGGCTCGCGGATGGCGAGCCTCTCGACCTCATGTGCTTCATCGTCTGCGCGGCCGTCCACGTATTCCAGGCACTCGAAGCCGTGGAGTACGGGCAGCGGTAGCGGGCCTTCCCGGGTTTGCCGTCAGCTGGCGGCAGGGCGCACCACGATGGTGATCTCCTCGTCGGCGAACAGGCCGCCGTCGTCGGCGCGGCCGCGGAGGATGTAGGTGCCGGGCTGAGGGAAGGTCGCCGTCACGGTCCAGCGGCCGTCTTCCGGCAGGTCCGGGGGGCGCCAGAGCGGCGCCCACGGCGAGTTCGCGCCCGTGCGCGTGTCCTCCCACACCTTCACCTGCGGCGGATCGAACGTCACCTCGCCCTCGCCGCGATAGACGAACCACGACATGAAGAGGCCGTTCACCTTCTGCACCGTCACGCGCGACGGGGGCCGGAGCTGGCGGCCGCTGAAGCTGGGGAAGGCGTTCGCGATCGAGTCGACCCGCGCGGAGTCCTCCGCCGTCTCGGGCGGATCCGGCGGCCCCTGGCGGAACGCCCGCAGCAGGCCGTCGTCCTCCACGATGACGCTCACCGTCACCGGCTGGCCGACGATCGCCTCACGCGTGCGCTCCCCCTCGAGCGTGATCGTCGGGGGCTCGTTGGACCGCATCTCGGCGTTGCTGGAACCCGCGCCGAGCGCGCCGGTCTCCGACATGATCACGGTGTTGTCCACGATATAGTCGGGGCGCAGCGTAGCGTACGCCTTCTCGGTGACCCCGTGGCTTGTGAGCGTCCACACGAGTTCCCTGTCGCCCCAGTCGGCGGGCACGCGAACCTTGAACACGAAGCGGTTGCGGCGCGGGAGGAAGTGGGTCGGCTGCCCACGGTCGGCGGGGCCCGGCGAGAACATGTTGTCCTCGCCCACGGGAACGTCGATCTCCTCGCCCCAGTTCCGGTTCATGTAGCCGAAGAGGAAGTTGAACGACCCGTCCTCGTTCTGCTCCCATCCCTCGTACGCCGGCGCCACGTTCTGCCCCCGGGCATAGGTCTGGGCGGCAGAGTCGGCGGGAAGCGCGGACGCGGCGAGGATCAGCCCCAGAAGCGGCGCGGCCAGCGCCCCGGGCCGCGCGACCCGGGGCATCGAAACCGGTTCGGCCACGATCACCGTTCCCGGCGGTCGCCGGGGTCGCGGCTGTTCCCGGACCCCGATTCGCCTTCGCCGGAAGACTCGGCCTCGGTGGCGGCATCGGACTGCCACCACTCGGCGTCGGCGAAATAGCTCATGTCGCCGTTGGCGGGGATGACCATGCACAGCGGGCAGCCGACGACGTGGTCGTTAGGACCGAGCGCGAGCCGGTGCCGGCGCATCGCCATCTCCTCCACGAACTGTTCGTCCGACATCTCCACGCGCATGCCGAGGTCGATGAACATGTTCGCGACCGAACGGTTCCCCGAACCCTGCCAGTTGCGCGTGTCCGGGACGTTCCGGTTCGCCTCGGAGGTGTCCATGTAGCCGATGATGTGGAGGACGGTCCCCTTCGGCAGGAGCGGCTGGTGGTCCTGCGCGTAGGTGTAGCCGCGCACCCAGTTGTGATCGTAGCCGACGCAGTTCAGCGTCTCGACGTTGAAGCCCCAGATCGCCTCCAGGCACATGCGCATGCCGGGGGCGTGAAGGTGCGGCTCGAAGGTGACGATCTTGGTGTGCTGGTTCAGCACCTTGTAGGCGTGAAGCTCCTGCCCGGCCACGCCGGGCCGGATGTCGATGTCGCTCCCGTTGCCGAGCCCGAGGATGGTTCGCCTGTACTTCGGCTCGTAGTCCTTCGGGTGGAAGCGGAACCCGATCTCCAGGTGGGCGCGCGTGTCGCGGCCGTTGGAATGGAGGTGGACGGAGTTCGACACTACCGAGGAGCCCGCCCGCAGAAGCCGGCCCGCTTCCTCGTCGAAGAGGTCGGGTTCGCGGCCGACCTCGTGTACCGGCCAGCCCGTGTCCGTAGAAGCGCGCCGCGAGCCCGGCCCCGTCTCCTGGCCCTCGAGGACGCGCGTGCTCCAGATCATGTGGTGAACGACGAAACGTCCACCCACCGTGTGGCGTCCTCCGTGTTCTCCGTCGCGCCGCTGCGGCACATCGTTCACCTCGCGGATCTCGACGGACTTCACGTAGCGGTCCTCGGTGAGACCCGTGGGCACGCTCTCGATGTCCCCCCACCAGTCCGGCGCGTCGCCCTTCACGAGAACCTCGGGGAGTTTGACGATCAGATCCGGCTCGCCCGCGGCCCACACGACATCGTCGTCGAACTCGAGCGGCGGCGGGAGGTCCGCCGGGTCGCCCTCGGGCGTGCCGGCGCGCCGCCAGGCATCGAGCGCCTCGATCTCCCACTCGTCGAGCGACATGTCGTCCTTGAAGTGCTGGATCCCGATGTCCTTCTCCATGTACCACGGCGGCATGGCGCCGGCCCGGTCCCGGATCTGGGTCCGGCGGGCGATCATGCTCGCGTAGGGCTGGACGTCTTCGTACGTGACGAGCGGCATCGGCGCGACACCGTTGTCCCGGTGACAGCGCACGCACGCCCGTTGCAGGATCGGCGCGATGTCGCGGCCGAAGGTGACGTCCACCGCCGCGTCGCCCGTCGAGGCTGCCGCAACATGGCGGGCCGTGGCGGCGGACTCACCGTTCTGCCCCGCGAGACCCGTCGCGGAGAGCAGCAGAAGGGTGAACAGGACGGAAGATCTTCCGGCGAAAGACAGGATCCGCGTATCGGGCGGCATCACATGGCTCCTTGCGGGAGGACGCTCTCAAAAAAAGGGTACGCGACAGGCGAAGGCCGGGTCAATCTCCTCGCTAACGACCACCGCCCTCGGCGCCCGGAGTCGGCGAGCCCGACTCCAGGTGGATGGTCGCCGGCAGCCGCTTCAGGATGATCGTCGGCACGTCGAATTCGTCCGTCTCGACGAAGGCGACGAGGCCGCCGGGCCCGAACGCGTCGGGCATGGGCGTCTCCTCCAGCGACAGGGTGCCCATGTACTCGCCCTCCGGCGAGAGGACATCGATCCAGCCGGCGGCAACCTCCTCCCTCGCCGGGGCTCCCGACGCGAGCGTGGCCTGCGCATCGATCTGCGCCAGCGGATCGCTCCCCCAGCGCTGGACCCAGATCGTCCCCTCCCACGTCGTCCGAAGGTCCCGCACGAGGGGCACTTCCGGCATGAAATCCGCGTTCGCCACCGCGTCGCGCATGCCGGAAAGCACCTCCTCCATCATGGCCGCCACCTGCGCGCGAAAGGCCGGCGGAAGATCGTCCATCGACTGGCCGCTCACCTCTCCCGTAGCCGAGGACTCGAAGGATTCCATCATCCGGGCCCGGGTGCGCTCCCGCAGCGGCTCCGTGACAGGCTCCGGGTGAAGTGGGCGGCCCACGACACGGACCGGAGCACCGGGGGCCGGCTGGATCTTGACCGCGTAGGCCGAGGAATCCGAATACGCCACGCCGCCGCCGGGGAGGACATCGAACACGAGGGAGGGCACGAAGTACGTAAACGCGTCGCCGAGCGCATCGAACATGTCCGACGGATCCGCCTCCTCCATCGTGAACTGCCGCTCCGGCAGCGCCTCCCACCCCTCCGCGAACGTGGCTGCGACCGCCTCGTCCGCCTCGGTGAGCGACACGTGGTAGATGGTGCGGTCACCCGTCTCCACGGACACGTCTCCGCTGCTGAAGCGCGCGTCCGGACGTCGGGTCAGGAAGAGCGTTTCCCCTTGCCGGGCGGAGCGCACGGCCTCCGCCGAAGCGGTCTCGGAGGCGCCCTGGATCGCGAAGCCGATCGCGCGCTCGAACGACCCATCGGGGCCGAACAGGAGGTAGGCGCGATGGCCATTGTCGACGATGACGGCTCCGCCCCCGGGGCGGGCCACCATGTGCCCCACGTCGCGAAGCTCGCCCGGTCCATCGCCCATGCGCCCGAACTCCGCCACCAGGCCTCCCGCCCCGTCCACGACCACGATCCGCGTGGAGGACCCGGCTTCGTCGCGGATGTAGAGCCGGCCGTCCGCATCGAAGTCCATGTTCACGATCTCCGTGAACGCATCCCACCCCTCCGCCGCGATCCCGCCGATCCGGTACACTTCCTCGAAATCGGCCTCGAGCGGACGGTCCTCGCTCGCCGGCGGAACCGACGCACCTCCGGTTCCGCCCCCGCAAGCCGCCAGCAGCGTGACCCACACCGCGCGGCTGAATCTCATCTGGCCTCCTCGGAGTGCGCGCCCGTTCAAGTCAGTTGCCGAGGTTCGTGAGCCGCAGGTTGCGCCAGCGGACCTTGATGCCGCCGCCGTCGTGGATCTGGAGCGCGATCGAGCCCTCGCCGCCGCCGATCTGCTCGTCCTCGAAGTCCACCATCTTCGTGCCGTTCAGCCAGGTGGCGACGCGGTCGTCCTCGGCCCGGATCCGCATCGTGTTCCAATCGCCCATGCGGAGCGCGGCGTCGAGTTCCGGGTCCGGCTGCACGAGCCAGCCGCGGCCGTAGGACTCGTAGATGCCGCCGGTGAAGAGGCCGGGGGGCGCGACCTCGGCCTGCCAGCCGCTGACGGTAGTCCCCTCCACGCTCGAGCGCAGGAAGACGCCGCTGTTGCCGTCCGCTTCCTGCATGAACTCCACGGTGAGGTCGAAGTCGCGGTACGTCGCCTCGGTCGCGAGGTAGCCGTAATCCGCGTCGGGGCCGCTCTCGCACACGAGTTCCCCGCCCTCGTCCCCCTCCTCCACGTACCAGAGTTCGGTTCCGTGCACGCGCCAGCCGTCGAGATCCTGCCCGTTGAAGAGGGAGACGGATTCAAGGGGCAGGATCCTGATGTTGCGGAACCAGACGTTGCGCCCGTGGTCCTGGAGGCCGATCGGGCCGGATTCCGCCCGCCCGTAGCGGGGATACGGGGCGAACTTGCTCGCCGCGACGAGCGCTTCCCACTCGGGCGACCCCAGTTCGTATTCGACCGTCTTCGTCCCGTTCAGCCAGTGCTCGACGAGGTTGTTCTGGACGCGGATCCGGCCCTCGTTCCACTCGCCGGGTCCGCGGAGCGTCTTCTCGCCGGAGGCGTGGAGATCGTAGTTGTCGCCGGTCAGGTGCGTGTGCATGTCCATCGTGTTCATCTCGATGTATGCCGTGTCGTCGAGCACCTGGTATTCGGGCGCGTTGTGCCAGATCGCGGCGCCCTCCTCCTCGATCACGCGGTAGAGGACGCCGCTGTTGGCCACCTCCGACAGCATGAACTCGAACCTGAGATCGAAGTCCGTGAAGGATTCGGTCGTGACGATGTCTCCGCCGATGGCCACGTCCGGATCCGTGGCCGTCGCACCCACGACGAGCGCACCGTCGATCACCGCCCAGCCGGTGTCGGGGAAGGTCTCCTGCCCGTAGCCGCGCCAGCCCGCCGTCGTCTCGCCATCGAAGAGCAGCCGCCAGCCGGCCTCCCGCTCCGCGTCGGTGAGGGTGTTGGGCCTCGTCTGCACCGCATCCGTCGCCCCCGTGTCCAGCGAGGCCTCGGGGGCCTGGGCGCAGCCGAGCGCCAGCCCCGCCAGCGCGATCGGGAGGAGGGCGCGGGGGAGCGGCGCGCGGAGCGGGAAGGGGGTGCGAAGCCGGAGTCGTTTCGGGGCGCGCATCAGACGAGCCTCATGGCGTCGGGATCCCAGCGCACGATGCGATCCTCGAAGTAGGAGAGGTTGCAGGCCAGCGCAGGAGCGGCCGCGCGCAGCCCGAAGGTCGCGTCCTCACGCACGGGAGGGCCGCCGCGGATCGCCTCGAACCAGTTGAAGAAGTGGTCGACGTGCGCCCCGCGATACCCGCGCTCGACCTCGTACCGGACCTCGGCCGGCGGAAGCATCCGGACCCTCGGCGGGAGCCCATCCGCCGACGCGGCCGCCTCGGCCATCTTCTCCTGCGAGAAGGCGTCCATCGGGTCCACGGCAACGTTCTTGCGGAGGATGACCTCGGTCCACGTCACATCCATCGCTCCCTCGCTTCCCACCAGTCTCAGGAAGGTGCTGCCGGAGGTCCCATCCACGAAGTTCACCCGCAGGGAGAGGTTGAATCCGGGGTGGGTCCCGGTCTCGGGATAGTCGAACACGCCGAGCAGGACGTCCGGCACCTCGCGTCCGTCCTTCCAGTAGCGCAGCCCTCCGGCCGCCTGGACCCGGGTGGGTCCGGGCGAGCTCACGACGAAGTGGAGGCTGGAGAAGAGGTGAACGAAGAGGTCGCCCGCGACGCCCGTCCCGTAGTCGCGGTAGTTGCGCCAGCGGAAGATCCGCAGCGGGTCGTACGGCCGTTCGGGGGCGGGTCCGAGGAAGCCCTTCCAGTCGACCGTCTCCTCCGAGGCGCCGGCCGGGATGGGGTACTGCCACGCGCCGATCGGGTCGTTGCGCGCCCAGAAGCCCTCGGCGTAGTTGAGTTCGCCGATCGCCCCCTCCTCGTAGAGTTCCTTCGCCTTCTCGTTGCCGAGCGAACTCATCCCCTGGCTTCCGACCTGGAAGACGGACCCGGACTCCTGCTCGGCCCGGATCAGGTCGTGGCCCTCCTCGATCCGGTGGACCATCGGCTTTTCGCAGTAGACGGCCTTTCCGGCGCGGAGCGCGTCAACGGAGATCGGCTGATGCCAGTGGTCGGGGGTTCCCACGATGACGGCGTCCACGTCGTCGCGGGCGAGAACTTCCCGGTATTCCCGGGTGGTGAAGATCTCCCCATGCCGCTCGCGAGCGGCCTCGAGCCGGCCATCGAACACATCGCAGGCGGCGACGAGTTTCACGCCGGGGATGCGCAGCGCGGTGGACACGTCCGCCATGCCCATCCCGCCCGCGCCGATCACGGCCAGCCCGATGTCGTCGGACGGCGCCGCGCCACGGGACCGGGGCTCACGCTGGAGCGTGCGGCGGACGGCGGGACCGCTGCCGGAGCCGGACTCGGTACCGGCCAGGAGCGATGGCGCGCCCGCGGCCAGCACGGAGCCGGCGGCCACGGATTTGACGAAACTCCTGCGGTCGCGGTCGGTGGACGACCGGCGGTCGAGTTCTCTCTTTTCTTCGCTCATGTCGGGTGCACGCTCATGCAGTCGGTTCGAGGGCGAGGTCGCCCGGGGTCGGCCCGAAAACGTAAGGTTGTGCGGATCGGGTCAGCAAAGAGAGGAGACGAGCGTGAACACTCGCCGGGCGATCGCGGCGATCGTGGCGCCCCTCGGTCTCGGGGCCCCCGGCTTCGCGGCCGCCGCACCGCAGGCCGGCGACCCCGTTCGGGTCGTCGTCGAGACCGGGATGGGTTCCTTCGAACTCGAAGTGGACGTCGACGCGGCTCCGATCACGGCGGCGAACTTCCTCCGCTACGTGGACGGCGGGTTCTACGACGGCGGCACGTTTTTTCGGACGGTGCACGCGGACAATCAGCCCAGCGACTCCATCCGGATCGCGGTCGTGCAGGGAGGGCGGAACCCGGACCTGGAAGCCGAGTCCTTCCCGCCCATTCCGCTGGAACGCACCTCCGATACGGGCCTCCTGCACTTGGACGGGGCCGTCTCGATGGGCCGCAGCGGCCCCGATACGGCCACGCACAGCTTCTTCATCTGCATCGGCGACCAGCCGTCGCTCGATTTCGGCGGCATGCGCAACCCCGACGGCCAGGGCTTCGCCGCCTTCGGGAGAGTAGTGGCGGGAATGGACGTGGTCCTCGCCATCCATCGTGCACCCTACGAAGCACAGCGACTCACCCCGCCCGTCCGGATCACGAGAGTGTACCGGAAGGGGTGAGCGCAGTTGAGGGGACAGCCGGTGTTGCGCACCGTAGGTTCGCTTCAGGGGGACCGCAACCGTCCGGAAGGAGAATCTCCATGTCGAACGCCCGCCACCCCGGTTTCCGCCGGCAGACACACGGAGTCGACGCGCGATGGGGCCGTTGGCTCCTCGCCGCCGCGACGGTCGTGACGGTCGCCGCACCGGTCTCGGCGCAGACCGAGCCGCCCGCGGAGCCGCCGGCCGACTGGGAGGCGACGGCGATCGATTACAGCAACGTCCCCTATCCGCACCCGGTGTCGTACCTCGATGTCGAGGTTTATGGGAACGACTATCGGCTCGCGTACATGGATGTCGCTCCGGCCGGCCCGCCGAATGGCCGGACGGTCGTCCTCTTTCACGGGATGAACTTCTTCGCGGCGGGGTTCCGGCCCACGATCGAGGCGCTCAGGAACGAGGGATTCCGGGTGATCGCGATCGACCGGCTGGGCTTCGGCCGATCCTCGAAACCGATCATCCATTACAACCTCCACATCCCCGCCCGGAACGCGAAGCGGCTGCTGGACGCACTGGGGATCGAACGCGCCGCGATCATTGGACATTCCATGGGCGGCATGGTGGCGACCCGGTTCGCCTCGACCTATCCGGAGACTACGACGCACGTCGTGATGGTCAACCAGATCGGCCTCACGGATTCGCGGCCGGGCCGGGCGTGGACGGATCGCGCGGAGACGTACGAGTCCGTGCTCAACGGAACGACGTATCAGTCGGTACTCCGCGGGCACATGCGGTACTACCCGAACGGCTGGCGCCCGGAGTACCTCGAATGGGTCAAAGTCCAGTACGGCCTCACGCTGAGCGGAGACTGGCCGCGGATGGCACGGGTCCGGGCGGCGCAGCGCGCGATCCTGTACGAGGATCCCGTGGTGTACGAGTGGCGGCACATCGCGACGAAGGCGCTCGTCATCGGCGGCGCGGAAGACCGCCTCGTGGCCGACTATCCGGCGCTCGCGCGCAACGTTGCCGAGCAACTGCAGAACGCGGAACTCGTGATGTTCCCGGAGGTCGGACACTCGCCGCAGTTCGAGATTCCGGAGGCCTTCCACGCGGAGTTGGTCCGGTTCCTGCGCTCCGACCCGGACGAACCCGCCGATCGGGCGTGGCGGGACACGGACGTCGGCCGCACTCCGGGTTCGTAGCGCGAGTCCGCGCGGCCCGAACAGGTTCCCCGGCCATGAAGAACTCCAGGCTGCCGCTCCTCGTCCTCTGGTCCGCCGCGGCGTGCACCGGAGAGGCGCCGGAGCGGCCGGTCCCCGTCGCCGACGTGCAGGAACTGATGGTCTCCGTGCTCGAACCCGCCGCGGAGGCCTACTGGGACGGCGTGGGCGAGGTGCTCACCGAGGAAGGCGTGCACCAGTTCCGGCCTCTGACCGAGGAGGACTGGACCACGCTCCGCAACGCCGCCTTCATCCTCGCGGAATCCGGCAACCTGATGATGATGGACGGCCGCGCGCGCGACCGCGGCGACTGGATGGCGCACTCGCGGACGATGGTCGAGACGGGCCGCCTGGCGCTGGACGCGGTGGACCGCCGCAGCCCGGACGCCGTGTTCGACGCGGGCGCCGAGGTCTACTACGCCTGCCGCGATTGCCACGCCCGCTACGCCATCGAGACGCTTCGGCCGAGCGACCCGTTCAACGCCGTGCCCTCCGATACCGCGGAGGCCAGGGCCGAGGGGGGCCGGTAGTCCGCATGGAACGGTTCCTGGAGTGGCTCGGGGATACGCCCTGGAGCGTGGCCCTGCTGGAGTCCACCCTGGCGTGGCCGCTCATCGAGTCCGCGCACGTGCTCGCGGTGGCGCTCTTTTTCGGCACCGTGATGATGAACGACCTCCGGCTCCTGGGTTGGACGATGCGGCGCGTGCCCGTCTCCGAGGTCACCGGCCGGCTCCTCCCGTGGACCCGGATCGGGTTCACGATCATGGTCATCACCGGGCTTCTCATCTTCTACTCGAACCCGGTCCGTTACTACCACAATATATTCTTTCGATTCAAGGTTCTGCTTTTTGTGGTCGCGGGCCTGAACGCCTTCGTCTTTCACCGGGGCATCCACCCAAGGGTACTCGAGTGGGAGCGGTCTCCCGTTCTCCCGGGGCGGGCGAGGGCGGCGGGCGCCGTTTCGCTCGCGGCGTGGGCGCTCATCATCGTGGCGGGCCGCCTCATCGCCTACAACTGGTTCGACTGCGACATCCCCGGCCAGCCGGGCTGGGTGAACTGGGCCGCCGGCTGTCCCGTGGCGAGCGACTGAAGGGAAAGGAAGGTTCGACCATGTTCACCCCGACACGAACTTCCGGAGCGGATCCCGCGCGTATCCTCCCCGGTCTCGCGCTGACCCTCGCCTTCTGCGCCTGCGAAACGGAATCGCCGCCGCAGAACCCGACACGCGAGACCCTTCCGAACGGGACGGTCCTGGTACGCTACCCCGGCCTTCCCGCCATCGACTCCGTCGGCCCGGTCGTCGACGAAGTGGACGTGGATCTGCGGTTCGGCAGTGCGGAGGGGGATGACCCCGACCTCACGTTCGGCGAGATCCGGGGCGTGGAGGCCGCAAGCGACGGCACCATCTACGTGCTGGACTATCTGGCCGCCGAGGTGCGGGCCTACGGTCCCGGCGGGGAGTACCTGCGAACGATCGCGCGCCGCGGGGAGGGTCCCGGAGAGATCCTCGAAGCCAACGGGATTCTTCTCTCCGGCGACACCCTTCTCTGGATCCACGACCACTCGCAGTGGGCGATCATGGGGGTGGACCCGTACGGAGAGGAGGTACGCAGGTTCGACAAGCCTGTCAGGAGGTACGGGTACATCTGGACAGGCGTGTTCGACCATCAGGGACGCTACTGGAGAAGCACGTCCCATTCGGACGAGGTTCGCACCTATCCGCCCGAAATGGGTGTGTCCACGGCATCTGCGCGGAGCTACTACAAGTCCTACGACCTGGCCACCGGAGCCATCGACTCGGTGTACGTGGGCGAGAGCACCTATCGATCCTACACCTACAGCATCGGCGGCGGCTGGGGGGTCAGGGGCATTCCCTACGAGCCCGGCGAGATTACGGCCCTCAACCCCTCCGCGGGATTGTGGCGCGCTCAAAACACGTCATACCGGATCGCCCGGACCAGTGAAGCCGGCGACACGCTGATGGTCATCGAGGCCGGAGTGGAGGAGCAACCGGTGACGGCCGAAGACCGTTCCGCCTATATCGAGGGAATGCTCGAGGGCGATGCGGACATGCGGCGGCGCGACGCCGAAGAGATCGCGGCCCTCATGCCGGAGGTCAAGCCCATCCTCGGCGGTCTGTCCGTGGATGACGAGGGGCGGCTTTGGGTGCGCAGGGTCACTCCGGACGATGCCCCCGCGTTCTATGACCTGTTCTCCGAGGATGGGGACTACCTGGGCTCCGTGCGGCTGGGGTTCGAGGCGGCCGGCCCGCTCCGGGTCCGCCACGGGCACCTCTACACCTGGGTCACGGACGAACTGGACGTGCCGTATGTCGTGAGGGCGCCCCTGTTCGGAAGCGGCGCGGAGCGCTGATGGGAGGGCGTCAGTTCGCGCCGGAAGCGTGGCTCCCCTTCTTCGAGCGAATGGAGAACACGGCGCTGGGCACGGTAGTGCGCGAGTCGATCTGGGCCTTCCCCATCATCGAGGCGGTCCACCTGCTGGGGCTGGGATTGCTCGGCGGCGCGGTGCTCCTCGCGGACCTCCGGCTCTGGGGCACCGGGCTCACGCGCCAGCCGATCGCGAGCGTCGTGCGGCACGCGCATCCGTGGCTGGTGGCCGGGGTGGCGCTGATGTTCCTGACCGGGGTCCCGCTGTTCCTCTCCGAAGCCGTGAAGTGCTACTACAACACGTCCTTCTGGGTGAAGATGATCTCGCTCCCGTTTGCGCTCGGCTTCACCTTCGGGGTCCGCAGGTGGTTGGTGGCCGCGGCCCCGGAGCGGGCGGACTGGCGCACGCGGCTCATCGCCTTCGTTTCCCTGGGACTCTGGTTTACGGTCGCCGCGGCGGGGCGCTGGATCGGCTTTTCCGCCTGAAGCGTTACTCGCGCTCCTCGAGGATGCTGTGGCTCGTGACCTCCACGATCCCGCCTTCCCAGCCCGGGGGGGGCTGGCAGGGGTTGGCGTCGTAGGCGGGATCGTTCGGCCTCGGCGCGCCGCCGGGAGGGGCGCCGGCGCCGGATGAGCCCATGAAGAACTTGCTGCCGTCGGTGAAGGTGACGTCGCGGCCGTTGGCCCGCTTGAGCGAGTGGTCCTTGGCCTGGTAGCCGTCCACGATGAGTTCGGTGCCGGGCGCGAGGCAGTCCCGCTGGAGGCCGCGGCGCAGGAGCGTGTTCGGGGTCCCGCCCTCGACCATCCAGACCTCGGATCCCGCATCGGTCTCGACCTCGAGGTGAATCCACGTGTGCGGGTTCACCCATTCGAGCCGCACGACGGCGCCCCGGAGCCGGATGGGGGCGTTCCGGTCGAACTCGGCGCCGAAGGCGTGGTGCGCGATCAGAGGCGCCGCCGCAGCCAGCGCGACCCCGGCCGCCAGGAGGTATGGAGGAAGCTTCCGCATGGATTTCACCCAGGTCTCAACCAACTTTCCGACGCAACAACGACGGTCTCGCAACGTCACTTCGCAAGATAACAACGGCGTCCAAGTCTCCGCGACCGCCGGCGTCGTCGAGCCTCGGCGATGCGGCGTCAGGATCCGTCACTCCCACACCCATTCTGATTCGTCGAAGGATGTCGGCGACGGCGGGTCGAGGGGGCCGCCGTCGCTTCGATCCTCGAGCTCTCTCGCGTCAGCGGCCCAGCCGGGCCGAGGATCGCATGTGCGTTGGATGAGCAGACCCGCGGCCACGACTCGCAGCTGCAGGGGGCCGTCGAGTCCAGCTGCTTCTATCAGCGCTTCCGGTATCCTGATTCCGTAAGCGTCTTCGACCCGAATGAGCCGCGTCATCATATCCGGGGCACTCAACGTGACGGTCCGGAGCTGGACGTTCCGGTGGCTGCGCGTTCCTGGGCGCGGGCTCCACTGAGGACGTTGGAGAGGGCGTAGTTGCCCTCGTGGCAGGCGTACTCGTAGAGCTGGCCGTCGAGGCGCGTGAAGGGCACTTCCCCGCCCCAGCCCTCGACGAAGGTGTTCGGGTCCTCGACGCTGAACTCGTAGTGGATGGTGTGCTCGTCCGCGCGGGTGAAGCGCTCCGTCACGGTCATGTTCTCCGAGCCGGGGCCGAAGAGGTAGACGTACGCCGCCATCTGGTCCGGGTTCAGATGCTCCGTCCGGACGACAAGGGTGTCGCCCGCCCAATGGCCCCACGATTCGCCGAACCATGGGCGCACGTCGCCGGCGGTCGGCTTCGGCTCGCCCAGCTGGATGATGCGGACGTCGTGCACCATCTCGGTCAGGATCATGATGTGATCGGGCGTCTGCACGATGGTGTAGTTGTTGTTGTAGAAGTAATTCGGCAGCATCGGCGGGCCGGCGTTGGAGCCGAAGGAGAGGATGCAGCGCTCGCCGATGGGGCGGTTCTCCGGGTTGTCGAACTCGCCCGCCAGCCGGCCGTAGGCCTGCATCCGGCGCCGCTGTCCCTCGGGCGTGAGGTCGGGAACGCGGCCGTCTTCCGGGCGCGTGATGAGCGAGCTTCGGGGCTCGCCGTTGAACACGGCGACGCGGTCGCCCGCGTCGATCCAGAAGTAGTTGTAGCCGCCCACCCCGCCGGCCGCGCCCGTGGATCCATCGCCTCCAACGGGGGGCGCTTCGCGGTCGGGGTCGCTGGGCGCGTTGCGGTCGTCGATGTACTCCCGGCGCCGCCCCTCGCGGACCGCAACCTCCTCCGCCGTGAGCACGAGCGCCTCGCCCTCCGGGCGCTGGAGCGGCGTCATGGTCCCGTTCGTCCAGTCACCCTGGAGGTCGGGATGCCCGTCCGCGGTCCGCGGGACGACCCAGCGGCTTCCATCTCGCCCGGCAACGCCGCCGATCCCGTCGCAGGCAGCGAAAGAGGCGGCTCCGAATCCGGCTCCGAGCAGGAGAACGGCGGGGAGTCCTCGCGGGCGCCGTCTGCGAATCGCGAATCTCAGCGGCACGGCCGCGGCCCCGGCTACCGGATCGGGTTCTTCCGGAGGTGGCCGTACATCAGCTCCTCCACGAAGGGGACGCACTTGAACTGTCCCAGCCGCGCGTCGGGGTCGACGTTTCGGTAGAGCGGCAGGCGGATCGTCCACGGCTCCGAAAACGTCTCCGGGTCCTCCATCGTGGCCTCGTACATGAGGTGGTCGGGCCCGAGCATCTTCCACCGCTCCGTGACCACGAGCCGGTAGCTGTGATGGTTCCCCGCCCGGTCGAACCAGGTCTGGCCGTTGAACCCGTTCACGGTGACGACGAAGGTGTCCTCCTCCCAGCGTCCCACCGACTGACCCATCCAGGCATCCACCTGCGGCGGACCGGGATCCTCGAGATAGATGTCTCGCACCGCGCCGGCGTACTCGTAGGCGATGAAGAACTTCGATTCGCTCTGGAAGATCTGGAACGGGAGATGCATGTAATTCGCGCGCGGGACGCCGGGCAGGTAGCAGCGGATCTCGGGGTCGCGCTCGAGCCAGCGCTCGCGGTTCTCGTCGCGCCGCTCCAGGGCTTCCGGGAGGTAGGGGATGCTCCCGCCCACGACGATGCCCTGGCCCGACGGCACGGACCCCACGGCGCCGAGCGCGACGACCTCGTTGGCGGGGACGGGCACGACGGGGCCTTCCTGCATCGCGAGCGCGGGACGCGCCATGTGCGGTTCGATGTCCCAGTACGCGTTTCCGAGCGCGGACCAGATGCCGTTGAAGTCGGGATGTCCCGAGGCCGTTCGCGGGATGCCGTCGTCCGGCGCGCAGGCGGCAAACGTCCCCACCGCCAAGGTCAGAAGGGCGCTTACGACACGGCCCCCGCAACGGGGATTTCGCTCGGCGCGACAAAGCGCGCGTCTCCTCGGGAAGTTCGCCATCGGCACCGACCTCCGGGTTGATCGTTCCGCGTGCGTCGGATCGAAACTGCGATCCGGCCCATTCTCTGGCCAGATCGACAGTTCGGGGGCACATTTGAAGCAGTGGGGCGACGCGGGGCGGGGTACGGGTTGCGCAACACCGAACGGCCGGAGGGAGACATGAAAAAGCTGCGCGTAACCGGACTGGCACACCTCACCGCACTGGGGGCCGCGTTCCTCGGCATCGCCGCCTGCGGGGCGGACGACGAGATGATGGACTCGGCCGAGGTCGCGGATCCGGCGGCGGCGGGCCTCCCGAACCCCACGCCCAACGTTATCAAGAATTGGGCGCCGCTCCCGGATGGCCGCGCGTGGGGCTCCACCGCGGGCATCGACATCGACCCCATCGACGGGCATATCTGGGCCTACGACCGCTGTGGCGGGATCGCGCTCGCCGGCGGGTGCGCGGAGAACCTCGTCGACCCCGTATTCAAGTTCCACCGCGAGACGGGCGAGATCCTGGCCAGCTTCGGCGCCGGCCTCTTCGTTCTTCCGCACGGGATCCACGTGGACGACGACGGGAACGTCTGGATCACGGACTCCCAGGGTACGGAAGACAAGGGGCATATCGTCGTGAAGTTCTCGCCGGAGGGCGAGGTGCTCATGATGCTCGGGGAGATGGGCGTCCGGAACAGCGAGCCCGGCACGTTCTTCAACGAGCCGTGCGACGTGATCACGGCTCCGGACGGGTCGATCTTCGTCTCGGACGGCCACAGCGGACAGAACGCGAACCCGCCGGAAGGCTCCACCGGCCGCATCATCAAGTTCTCGCCCGAAGGCGAATACCTCCTGGAGTGGGGCGTGATCGGCGACGGACCGGGCCAGTTCCGGACGCCGCACGCCCTCGAGATGGACTCGCGGGGTCGCCTGTTCGTCGCGGACCGCGGGAACCACCGCATCCAGATCTTCGACCAGGAAGGGAACCTGCTCGACACCCACTACCAGTTCGGCCGGGTCAGCGGACTCTTCATCGACGACGCGGACAACGTTTACGCGATCGACTCGGAGTCGAACCCGAACCAGCACGCCGACTGGCTGACCGGCGTCCGGATCGGCCACGCGTCGGAGGACCGGGTCACGGCCTTCATCCCGCCGCACGAGTCCGACGATCCGCAGGGCGAGGCCGGCGAAGGTGTCGCGGTCGATGCGGACGGGAACGTTTATGCTGCGGAGGGACCGAACTCGCGGGCCGCCGCCGAGGGCGGAGTCACGAAGTACACGCGTGGCAATTGATGCGCCATCTGGTGCGCAACTGATGCAGGCTGCTTGCAGGAGAGAAAGACGATGACGCTGAGAAGATTCGCTTCGGGGATGGCGGTGGGTGCGTTGGCGCTGGTCTTCACGGGTGCGGCCTCCGTCGCCCAGGAACTCAACGAGGTGTGTCCGGATTCGCCGGACATGACCGGCGCCCTGTGGGGGCTTGTCTCGGACGGGGACACTCAGATGGGGCTGCCCAGCGCCACCGTCGTCGCCAGTTGGGAGAAGGACGGCGAGTCGGGACAGATGGAGGGGCAGACCGCGCTGGACGGCGGCTACACGCTGTGCTACGTGCCGCTCGGCGTCGAGATCTCGGTTCAGCCGGTGTTCATGGGCACGGGAGGGGCCGCCGTCACGGCCAATCTCGCGGAAGAGATCACCCGCCTGGACCTCGCCTTCTCGCTCTCCGCCGTCGGAAGCGGCGGCGGCGGCGACGACGACCGCATCTGGGCCTGCTTCGGCGCCGACGACAACCAGATCAACCTCGAGAACTCCCGCCTCATCCGCTGCGACACCGACTGGCAGGAACTCGAACGGTGCCCCAGGGAGGGGGAACACGGCGTCGTGCAGGCGACGATCACCGGGGCGGGAAGCGGACGCTCCGTGTTCCGCGAAGCCCTCGAAAAGGTCCTGGCCGACGCGGAGCGACTGGGGGCGAACGCGTTGATCAACTGGCGCTTGAACCGGAACTCGCTGAGCGCCGAAGCGGTCACGATCACGGTCGACCCCACCACCTGCACCTGACCGCGGCCGCAGCGGGGGCGGGCTCCGGGACCTGGAGCCCGTCCCGCCGCCGGTCGCACCGGATCAACTAGGGGCGCCGCACCCGGATCGGGAAGGGCGGACGCTCGGGGGTCGCCACCGGTGACGCCTCGAGTTGCTCCAGTACGACCTCGATCGCCTTCTCCAACTGCGGGTCGACGCCCGCGATCACGTCGGCCGGCCACTGCTCCACTTCGATGTCCGGCGGCACGCCCACGTTCTCGACGATGAATCCGTCCTCCGTCCATATGGCGAGGTTCGGCGCCGTGATCGACCCGCCGTCCATCAGAATCGGGAAGCCGAGGACGCCGACCAGCCCGCCCCAGGTGCGGCGGCCGATGAGCGTCCCCATCTCGAGCTTGCGGAACATCCAGGGCAGCATGTCGCCACCGGAGCCCGCGGTCTCGTCGATGAGCATCACCTTCGGACCCGGGATCGCGCCCTGCGGCGTCACGAGATCGGCGCCGTAGCGCATCGCCCAGTGCGACATGTAGGGCCGCCGGAGGATGTTGATGTAGTAGTCCGCGATCTGGCCGCCCCCGTTGTGCCGCTCGTCGATGATCACGGCCTCCCGGTTCGTCTGCGGAAAGAAGTAGCGCTTGAAGTACTCGTGTCCGGCGCCGGCCGTGTTGGGCACGTACACGTATGCGACCCGCCCGTCCGTGGCTTCGTCGACCCGCGTGAGGTTGCCCTCCACCCAGTCCCGGTTCCGCAGCGCGCCCTCGTTCGCCACCGGCACGACGTCGACCGTGCGGGACCCCGCCCCGTCCGGCGAGGGGCCGACGGTGATCGAGACGATCCGGCCGGCCGTGTTCTCGAACCGACCGTACAGGTTCTCCGGCGCGGAGAGCGCGACCCCTTCGACCGCCAGCAGGTATTCGCCCGCTTCGACCTCGACGCCCGGCTCCGTGAGCGGGGACCGGAGTCCCGGATTCCAGTTGAGACCGCCGTACACCTTCTCGAACCGGTACCGCCCCCGGTCGACGACGAAGTCCGCGCCCAGCAGCCCGCCCGGCACGTTGTCCGTCTCGTGCAGAAAGTCGCCGCCCCCGCCGCGGTGGTGCCCCACCGCGATCTCGGAATGGAGCCACGTCATGAGCCGGTTCAGGTCGGCCCGCGAGGTGAGGTGCGGGAGGAACACGGCGTACTTTTCCTTCATGGCGGGCCAGTCCGCGCCGTGCATGTTCGGGTCGTAGAAGTAGTCGCGGTTGATCCGCCAGGCCTCATCGTAGATCTGACGCCACTCCGCCCGCGGATCGATTCTCACCTCCACGTCGGCGACGCCGAGCCGGTCCGCGCCGGATCCGATGTCGGTCCCGCCGGCGCTGCCGATGAACCAGCCGCCTGACGTCGCGTACAGCACGCTCCCGAGGTCCGCCGACAGGTCGTAGAAGCGCGTGCCGTCCACGACGGTCGCCTCTTCGCGGTCGGCGAGGGAGAAGCGGCGAAGGCCGGGGCCCGCGCCGGGGCTTCCGAACCCGCTCGCCGTCGCACTTCGGATGTAGAAGAGCTGGCCCGGGTCGCCGGGCTGCAGGTTCGCGTAGCCGGCTTCGGGCAGCGGCAGGGCGAGGATGCGCTGGTCGAGCCCGTCGAAGTCGATGTGGACCATCACCTCATCGGAATCGTCCCCACCCTCCGCCTCCGGTTCGGCCTCGTCCCCCGCCTCCTCGTCACTCTCCCTCGCGAGCGGCGATGGCGTGCCCTTCTCGAGGACCGCGAGATAGATCGCGTTCGTCATCTCGAAGTCGTTGTTCGACTGGGCGAACCACTGGACGACGGGGCCCGCGTCGGTGGACGACGTGAGATAGAGGTACTTGCCGCCGGCATCGAAGACGGCTTCGGAGACGTCGCTGAGTCCGTCCGTGACGGCCCTCGTCTCGCCCGTCTCGAGCAGGTGTACGTACGCGGTGCGGATGTTGGTCTCGTTGTTGCGCGTGTAGACGAGCCAGCGGGAGTCCGGCGACCAGGCGTGCGAGGGCGGGGGCAGCGGCCCGTACATCACGTCCGCGTCGACGCGGCGGGTGTCTCCGGAATCAAGGTCGATCCAGTAGACGGCCCGCGAGTTGTCCGTGTAGCTGATCTTCGTGCCGTCAGGCGACCACACCGGGTCCACGTAGAACCCGGCACCATCCAGGACGTAGCTGCGCGCCTCTCCCGCGCCGGACTGCGGAGCCACGTACAGCCGGTATTCGCCGGAGGCGTCGGAGAACCAGGCGATCGATTCTCCGTCCGGCGACCAGGCGGGACTCCGCTCGTGGGCAGCGGTCGACTGCGTGAGGTTGCGGTCGTCCCCCTTGTCGCGCGGCAGCGTGACGATCTCGCCCCGGAACTCGAAGGCGGCCCGGGCGCCGGAGGGCGAGAGGCTCGCGTTGCGGACGAAGTTCTCGCCGCTGGCGTAGCGGGGGCGCACCTCCTGGAGGTCCGTCGCGATCCGCACCGGCACCGGGTCGCTTGCGCCCGAGCCGGGATCGAGCAGGTGCAGCCGCCCCGCCTGCTCGTAGGCGATGCGGCCCGCGCCGGCGGACGCGCTCAGGACCGGAAAGTCCTCGTGCGCGGTGACCCGCGAGACATCCCCGGTCCCCGCGTCGTACGAGTAGACGTTGAACTCCCCGTCGCGGTCCGAACGGAAGTAGACGCGGTCCCCTATCCACATCGGATCCGTGTCGTTCGAGCGGCCCTCGGGCTGCGGAATCTGCACGACGGAATGGTCTGCCACGTCGTAGATCCAGATCCGCGTCGTCGTCCCGCCGCGATAGTTCTTCCACTGGGCGAAGGCTTCGTACAGCGGCGTGTAGGCGATCTTCGCGCCGTCCGGCGAATACGCCGCCTTGAAGGCGTGCGGAATGGGCAACTGTTCGGGATGCCCGCCGCGCGTCGCGACCGTGAACAACTGCCGATGGCGGCCCGTGTAGGCGTTGCGTCCGGACGAGAAGAGGACCGCCGATCCGTCGGGCGTGAAGCTCTGGACGAGATCGGCTCCCGGGTGCCAGGTGAGCCGCTCGGGCACGCCGCCCGCTGCGGGCACGAGAAAGACGTCCGTGTTCCCGTCGTATTCCCCGGAGAACGCGATCCACTCCCCGTCCGGCGAGAAGCGCGGGTTGAACTCGACGCCGAGGTGGGACGTGAGCCGCCGCGGCGCGCTCCCGTCGATCCCGGCAACCCACAGATCGCCTGCGTAGGCGAAGGCGATCCGGTCCGCGCTCACGGCGGGCTGCGCGAGCATGAGTGTGCCGGGATCTTCCTGTGCCCAGGCGGAACGGAAAGAGGCCGCAAAAAGCACAACCGTGAGGAGGAGGAGCGAACGTGCCTTCAAACTTGCCTTCATTGGATCCTTCGCAATCTGGGGTGGTCCCGGGTCGAGCCGTTAACGTATTTACGCTGTCGTGCGGTTGCCCGCCCGAGTCCGGCCTCCTTACCGTCTCTCGCGCGCCCCTGGAACCCGCCGCCGGAGTTACCCAAATGAACACGCGTTTCGGTCGCCTTCCCCGCCGCTCGCCCCGTTCCGCGCTTTGCGCCGGACTTCTCGCCCTTCTCGCGACCGCGGAGATGGCTGCGCAGGGCACGGAACTCGAAGTCGGCCGGACGTTGCAGGGCACGCTCGCCGCGGGCGACACGGCGCGCTACGCGATCGAGGCGGACGAGAACGACTTCGTCCTCGGCGAGGTGAACCAGATCTCCGTCGACGTGACCGCGCGCGTCCTCGACCCGGAAGGGACGCAGGTCGGCCGCTTCGGCGGGCTGGGGCACGGCGTCGAGCGCTTCGGCGGGCGGACGACCGGCGCGGGCGTCCACACGCTGGAGCTGTTCGTCGCGGGAGACGACGCCGAGGCCGGCGGGCGCTACGAGGTCACGCTGCTGCGGCACGAACCCGTCGCGACGGATCCGGAGGGGCTCGCCGACCAGATCATGTCGCGCTTCGACGGTGCGCACTCTCCCGGCGGCGCGGTCCGCGCGTGGCGCGACGGCCGCACGCTCTTCTCGAAGACCTACGGGATGGCGAACCTCGCCTACGGCCTCCCCTTCGAGGAGGACACGCGGACGAACATCGGCTCGACCTCGAAGCAGTTCACCGCCTTCGCGGTCATGCTGCAGGCGGAGCGCGGACTCCTCTCCCTCGAGGATGACATCCGCAAGCACATTCCCGAACTCCCGGAGTTCGATCAAACGATCCAGGTGAAGCACCTCGTCACCCACACGTCGGGACTGCGCGAATTCCTGAACCTGCTGCGGATGACGGGCCGCCGCCTCGACCACGGGGACTGGATCGACCGCTCGGAACTCGTCGACATCGTACAGCGGCAGCCGGCGCTCCAGAACGAGCCCGGCGGCGAGTGGAACTACAACAACACGGCGTTCGGCCTCGCGGCGGTGATCGTGGAGCGCACCTCCGGGCAGGACTTCCACGTCTTCATGCAGGAGAACGTATTCGGACCGCTGGGGATGACCGGGACCATGGTGCGGCCCTCCACGCGGCACATCGTCCCGAACATGTCGGAGGGCTACACCCCGGGCCCGGACGGCTACCGCCAGATTGGAGACCTCGGCGGCGCGGTCGGCGCGGGGGCGATCTACAGCACGATCGGCGATCTGCAGACGTGGGCCGAGAACTACGCGAACCCCCGGGTCGGAACGCGGGAGAGCATCGATGAGATGATGACGTCGTTCGTGCTCAACGACGGGGAGGAAACGGGGTACGGCTACGGGCTCTCCGTCGACGAGCAGCGCGGGCTGAAGCGGGTGAGCCACGGGGGCGCGGACGTCGCGCACCGCTCGATGTTCGTCTACTTCCCCGAGATCAACGCCGGCCTCACGACCCAGAGCAACCACGCGCAGTTCAACAGCGGCGTGGCCTACGAACTCGCCGCGGCCTTCTTCGGGGACGCGATGGAGGAGGAGGAAGACGCCGCCGGCGCGTCCGGGGAGTTCGATCCGGACGACTTCGACCCCGACGCCTTCGACGAGTTCGCCGGCCGCTACGCACTCGACGCGGCGCCGAACTTCATCCTCACCTTCACGCGCGAGGACGACACCTTCTACACGCAGGCCACGGGACAGCAGCGCCTCGAGATGGTCCCCACCTCCGACTCGACCTTCCGCCTGCTCGCCGTCGAGGCTTCCGTCACCTTCCTGCGGGATCCGGAGGGCGACGTCGAGGGGCTCACGCTGCACCAGAACGGGGACAACCACGCCACCCGCCTCGAGGATGACGAGGCCGAGGCCTGGGAGCCGACGGCGGAGGATCTCGCCGACTTCGCCGGACGCTTCTTCAGCGAGGAGCTGGAGACGTTCTACGCCTTCTCCGTCGAGGATGGCAGTCTCGTCCTGCACCAGCGCAGGCTCGACCGCGCGGAACTCGAACCCGGCGAAGAAGATGAGTTCTCGGGCGGCGGTCTGTCGTTCGCCTTCGAGCGGGACCGCAATGGACAGGTGATCGGCTTCTACCTCTCCAACGTCCGTACGCGCGACGTCCGCTTCGGCCGGGTCCGCTGACAGAAGCGGGCGGCCGACGTAACTTTCCGCACCATACAAAACGATGCTTCGCCCACAGTCCAGGCGACGGTCAGGAGGCGCTCGCGATGAGAGAACTCGGGGTTGGTTTCGGTCTTGGCATGAAGCGCGCGACCTTTCTCCTGGCGGCGGTGATCGCTCTTGGGGCCATTCCCGGCTCCGCCTCGGGGCAGGGGCGCGTCTCGGGGTCGGTCACGGACGAAGTCACCGGCGCGCCCCTCGCGGCCGTGCAGGTCGCGGTCGTTGACGCACAGAACGCAGTGGCCGCCCAGGCCGCCACGGGACCCGGCGGGACCTACGTTATCGACGGTGTCGCCGCGGGTACGTATTCGATCCGCTTCACGTCGCCGGGCTGGGTTACCGTGACCATCGAGTCGCAGTCGGTCGCGGCCAGCCAGTCGACGACGGTCTCGACGACCATGACCGCGCGGTCCTACGACCTCAACCCGCTCACCGTCACGACCTCCCGGACCTACGAGAAGGCGCTGGAGGCGCCGGCCGCCGTGGAGGTCGTTTCCACGCGCGACCTGGAGGAGCGCCAGGTTACGAATCCGGTAGAGCACGTGGAGCAGCAGCCGGGCGTCGATGTGGCCCGCACCGGAATCCGAGGCCGTTACGCGGTGCTGCGCGGCTTCAACAACATCTTCTCGGGCCGCTCGCTGTTCATGACGGATAACAGGATCGCACGTGTCCCCTCGCTCCGCGTGAACCTCTTCTACCTCAACCCGACATCGGAACTCGACATGGACCGCGTCGAGACGGTCCTCGGTCCGGGGTCGGCGCTTTACGGTCCGAACGCAGCGAACGGCGTCATCCACTACATGACGAAGTCGCCCATTCGCTCGCCGGGGGCGAGCTTCTCGGTCGGGGGCGGCCTCCGGCAGCAGGGACCCGATGCGGGGCTCGGCAGCGGTCCGATCGCCGGCGGCGACGCGGGGCTGTTCCAGTTCGACGGACGGATCGCGGTGGCGCCGAGCGACAAGTTCGGTTTCAAGGTCTCCGGGCAGTACTTCGACGCGACTGAATACGAGTTCAACGATCTGGTCGAGGCGCAGGCGCGGGCGGCGGGGCAGGGGTGCATCGCAGCCCGGTTCGACCCCACCGCAGAAGCCTGCGGGCCGTTCACGCCCGGGCTCGACCTGACGAATCCGGCGGACCAGGCCGTGCTGGCGCAGTCCGCCCGCAACGTGGCCATGGGTCGCGATGACGGGCACAGGAACTGGGCCGTGGACGCGCGCATGGACTTCGAGCCGTCGCCGGGGACGTCGCTCGTCCTCTCGGGCGGACGGAACGTGGCCGCGCGGGCGACGAACCTCAGCGGTCTGGGCGCATCGAACGTCACCAACTGGGGCATCACCTACGGACAGGCGCGCTTACGGCACAAGGATCTGTTCGCGCAGGTCTTCTACAACTACAACACGAACGACGAGACCTTCCTCCTCCGCTCCGGCCGTCCCCTGTTCGACAACTCATCGCTGCTTGTCGGACAGGTGCAGCACCAGACGCGTTTCGGTTCGGCACACCGGCTCATCTACGGGGTCGACTACCTCGGGACCAATCCGGACAGCCAGGGCACGATCAACGGACAGTTCGAGGACGACGACCAGACGACCGAGATCGGCGGCTACGTCCAGTGGGAGTGGGCGCTGAGCCCGAAGTTCGATTTTACGGGCGCCTTCCGGTACGACTACAACAGCAGCCTCGCGGATCCCGTCTTCTCGCCCCGCGCCGCACTCGTGTTCAAGCCGGACGCCTCGAACTCGTTCCGGGTCACGTTCAACCGCGCCTACTCCACGCCTTCGTCCAACAACCAGTTCCTGGACATCTCCGGTGGTACGATCCCCATCCCGGGTACGCCGTTCTTCTACGATCTTCGCGCCACGGGCGCCGGCGGCAACGGGTACGCGTACATGCGGGACTCGAGCGGCATCCCGATGCACATGTCTCCCTTCAACGTGTTGGGCGGCGGGAGCGCGAGACAGTTCCTGCCCAGCACGACGGCCCAGCTCTGGAGCACGGCGGTAACGTCGATCAACGCGCTCGCCGGCAGCGATCCGCTGCTGTCGCAGTTGGCGGCACTCCTGCCGCTGATCCCCGTCCCGTCGGCCGACCAGGTGGGCGTCCTGGCCCTGCTCCTCGACACGGAGACGGCGGGAGGCGGCGCGCCCCCACCAGGCTGCGTGGCGCCGCCGTTCTGCGAGGCCGTCGACCTGGCCGCGCTTCAGGACATCGAGGCGCTGGGACCAACCGTGAGCAACACGTTCGAGGTCGGTTACAAGGGGGTGTTCGGGGACCGCGTCTCTTTCGGCGCCAACGCCTGGTTCACGCGCTACGACAGCTACATCTCGCCCCTGCGGCTGCTCTCGCCCCACCTGTTCCTGAACGGCCCCCAACTGAACGCGTACTTGGCGAACGTGTTCCGGCAGTTCGTGGGGGTCGCCTTCCCCAACGAGGCGGTGGCGGTGGGGACCGCCCAGCTGGTCGCGGATTTTGCCAGCCAGATTCCGTTCGGAACCGTCACGCCCACGAGCGCCGGCGGCACGGCGGCCGCCATGGTGCTCGGATACCAGGATGTGGGCGGGTTCGACGTGATGGGTGGCGAGCTCGGGGCCGGCTTCCTCGTCAGCGACCAGCTTGAGATGGCCGCGTCGCTGTCCATGATCAACAAGAACTCCTTCGAGACGGCCGGCGAGCTCGTGCGGGAGGTGTCGCTGAACTCGCCGACCGTGCGGGGCACCGCGTCACTCACGTACCGGAACGATGATACCGGCATCAACGGCGGCCTGCGCTTCCGCGCGCAGAACGGCTATCCCTTCAACTCCGGGCCGTGGGTGGGCGACCTCGAGGCGGTGACCACGCTCGACGCGAACTTCGGTTTCCGCGTGCCGGGGTACGATGACCTCCGGTTCCAGGTCGACGTCTCGAACGTCTTCGACCAGGCGTACCAGAGCATGGTGGGGGCCCCGATGATCGGCCGCGTAATCCTCGCCAGGCTGCGCTGGGACTTCAGCCCGTTCTAGCTGTGGGGGCACCGGAGCCGGGAACTGCGGTTCGGTTGCGAAGGAAGGGGGTGCGGCGGGCTTGACCCTCCGCACCCCCTTCGACCATCGAAGCCACATGCCGGGGGTGGGGCTCGAACCCACACGGGGATGGACCCCTTCGGATTTTAAGTCCGATGCGTCTGCCAATTCCGCCACCCCGGCGCGTTGGGCGGGGCCCGGAAGCTAACGCCTCGGCGGGGGGCGGGGCAGCCGGGCCGGGTCCGGTATCGCTCCTCCACGGGCCGCCTCGCCTTGCGAACCACGCGGCGGCGGGCCCAGCATGGGTCAGGGACTTCGCCGGGAGGCCGCCATGAACCGATGCCCGAAACGACGCTTCCTGCCAGGCTTCGCCGCGCTGCCGCTGCTGCTGCTAACCGCCGGCGCCGGGTTCGCCCAGGCACACCCCAACCCCGCCACGCCCGACTCGCTGCGCCAGATCCAGACGATGGAGCCGCGCATCGGGCCGCCGGGCACCGAGGTCAGCCTCTACACCGAGAATATCCCGCTCCAGGCGAGGGTGGTCGTCGGTCTGGGCGCCATCGGCACGGGCTTCGAGGAACTCGGGACCGGCGACCAGGGCGAGTTCGGCGAGATCGGAGCCACCGTGAACGTGCCGGAGACGGCGACGTGGGACCGCGCGGTCGTCTTCATCATCTTCAACGGGAACTTCGCCCCGACGGGGCTCTCCGACCCGTTCCACGTGACGGATGCGGACGGTCGGATTCAGCGCACCGGCACGATCTCCGGGCAGGAGAACGGCTGCGTGACGTTCCAGGATCGGGACGGGTACTTCTACACGCTGGCCGGCGACCTGGGAGACGCCGAGACCGGGGATCACTTCATCGTGGAAGGGGCCGCGTCGCGTTCCGTCGCCTGCCCGAACGCGGACACGATCGAGGTCGACCGCATGGAAGAAACGGAACCGGTCGAGCGCCCCCGCCCGGGGCCGTCCGGCTAGCGCCGCGGTAGCCTGCTCGCCGCCGCCGGGCGCTTCAGCGCCTGGAAGAGCCGGTGACTTCAACGAGGAAGATGACGAGCAGCGTGATCAGAACGGGGATGGCGAGGAGCCATTCCTGCAGTTCGGGCATCGTGTCTTCTCCTTATCGTTTGCCGGTGCTGCCGAGTCCGCCGGCGCGATCCGTCGAGATCGAGACGGACCCCTCCTCCCAGCGCGCGACCTGGTACTTGTGGAGGACGACCTGGGCGATCCGTTCGCCGTGTTCGATCCGAATGGGGTGCGGCGCCGAGTTCAGGACGAGGACGAACCACTCGTCCGGATAGTCCGCGTCCACGGTACCGGGCGCGTTGGGCACCGTGAGCCCGCGCTTCCAGGCGAGCGACGACCGCATGCGAATCTGCGCCTCATAGCCGTCCGGCAGGCGGGCGCGGAAGCCCGTCGGCACGAGCGCACGGTCGCCGGCCTCGAGTTCGATCGACAGCCGACCCTCCTCTCCGCGCGTCGGGTGCACGGGGGTGGTTTCACGGCTCGTGCTTCGGTGGACTCGGACAGGGCCGCACGTCAGGTGCGCCCGAATATCGTAGCCGGCCGACTGTTCCGTGGCGCGTGTCGGAACCCGGACACCGTCCGCCAGCTTTTCGAAAATGACGCGGGCGCCGTTGGCGTCGGACAAGAACCCTCGCTCCCGTCTTCAGGAAAGGTCTATCGGAACCGGTACGCCCATTCTGCGGCGGCGGACATGAATCTGTCGAGGTGCTTCCCGGTCGTGCCGTCCGCCAACTCGAGATCCTCGTCGAACACGGCGCCCGCCCCCGACAGCAGGACGCGCGGCTGCGGCATCACGTGGGCGTTCAGCCCCGCGAGCGATTCGCGCAGCGAGCGCTGGGCCAGCGCCGTCCCCAGGCGGCCCGGCGTCGCGCCCATAATGGCCACGGGTTTGGCGTCCCATGCCTGGGGACGCGGAGGCCGCGATCCCCAGTCCACTGCGTTCTTGAGCACCGCCGGGAGCCCGGCGTTGTATTCGGGCGTCACGAGCAGGATGAGATCCGCCGCGTGCACCGCGCGCTTGAATTCCGCGACCACATCGGGATCGCCGGCGGCCTCCACGTCTCCGTCATAGAACGGGAGGCGGGACGGATCGAACTCCCGGGTCTCGACGCCGTCCGGGGCCCGCGCGATCGCGGCCCGCAGGAGCGCCCGGTTGAACGACCGCCGGCGGCAGCTGCCGGCGATGGTGAGCACGGAGAGCGGCGCCGGAGCCGATGCCGACGCCGAATCTGTTCGGTGTGTCATGGGCCGGAGAGTGCGCCACGCAGGGACCGTGCGCAAATTGCGACGCTCCCCGGCCGCAGCAACGTTTCCGCGGGAACATCACACTTCGAGGAGCCGTCCGATGAATCCGACGAAACAGTCTTCGTTCGTGAACCGCCTGATGCTCGCCGTCACCCCGTACGCCCTTTCGCTTGCACTCCCGGTCGCTACCGCAGGCGCGGCGGCCGCCCAGCAGGCCTCGAACGGAGACGCGGATCCGGAGAACGAGAACCTCCCGCTGCCCGTCGACCGCACCGTCGCCATGGACATGACGGTGGGGAGCTGGATCTCTCTCGACGTGAGCCCGGACGGGGAGACGATCGTCTTCGACTACCTCGGAGATCTCTTCACGATCCCGATCGACGGCGGGGATGCGACGCAACTCACATCGGGGATGGCCTTCGACGCCCAGCCCCGCTTCTCTCCCGATGGCGCGCGGATCGTCTACACGTCCGACCATGACGGTGGGCAGAACATCTGGGTCCGCTCCCTCGACGGCTCCGACACGACGCAGATCTCGAAGGGCTCCGCCAACCGGGCCGAGTCTCCCGAGTGGCTCCCGGACGGGGACTACATCGTCGCGTCGATGGGCGGCTTCCGAGGGGGCGGGCTGCCGAAGCTCAAGCTGTTCCACGTGGACGGCGGGAGCGGCATCCAGCTCGTCTCGGAACCGGACAACCTGAAAATGCTCGGGGCCGCGGTCTCCTCCGACGGCCGCTACATCTGGTACGCGCGGCGGACCGGCGACTGGACGTACAACGCGCAGTTCCCGCAGTACCAGCTCGAGGCGTACGACCGCGAGTCGGGCGAACGATACACCCGCTCCTCGCGATACGGCTCGGCGATCCGGCCCGTGCTCTCGCCCGACGGCCGCTGGCTCGTGTTCGGGACGCGCCACGACGCACACACGGGGCTCATGATCCGGGACCTCGAGAGCGGCGACGAGCGCTGGCTCGCCTATCCCGTCCAGCACGACGACCAGGAGTCGCGGGCCACGCTGGACGCGCTCCCCGGCATGTCGTTCACGCCGGACTCCCGGCACCTCGTCGCCTCCTACGGCGGGAAGATCTGGAAGCTTCCGGTCGAGGGCGGCGACGCGGAGGAGGTCCCCTTCCGCGTCCGGTTCGACCTCGCGCTGGGACCGAGGGTCGACTTCGACTATCCGATCGAGGACACGCCGACCTTCACCGTGCGCCAGATCCGCGACGCGGCGCCCTCCCCCTCCGGCGACCGGCTCGCCTTCACCGCGCTCGACCGCCTCTGGGTGTCGGGCGCCGACGGCACGAACGCCGAACGGCTCACGGACGCGGACATGTCGGAGCACTTCGCGGCCTGGTCGCCGGACGGCGAATGGATCGCGTACTCGACGTGGGACGGGACCGGGGGGCACCTGTACAAGGCGCGCGCGGACGGGGGCGGGGATCCGGTGCGGCTCACGCGCGACGCGGCGACGTACTTCGCCCCCGCCTGGGGCCCCGGCGGCCGGATCGTGGCCGTGCGCGGCCTCGTGCGGGCCTACGAGACGCAGGGCGAGGGCGGCGCGCCGGGCACCGACATCGTGTGGGTGTCCGCCGACCCGGACGGCTCCGATGGCGGGCCGGCCACGCTCATCGCGCCCACCGACGGTCGGGCGAACCCCCACTTCGTGGAGGAGAACGACCGCATCCACCTCTTCCGCTTCCCCGACGCCCTGGTCTCGATTCGATGGGATGGGACGGACGAGAAGGAGCACGTGAAGGTGCGCGGGCCCACGCCCCAGGGCTCGACGCAGGGCCTGTCTCCCTCGACCATCGAGATGGCGCCGCGCGGCGACCAGGCGCTGGTGGAGATCCAGCGCGAGATCTACACGGTGACGGTGCCGCGCGCCGGCGTGACTCCGACGATCAACGTCTCGAATCCGGACAACGCCTCCTTCCCCGCGCGCCGCGTCACCGATATCGGCGGCGAGTTTCCCGCCTGGAGCGGCGATGGCCGCACGGTGCACTTCTCCCTCGGCAACGCCCACTTCTCCTATGACCTCGACGCGGCGCGGGCGTACGAAGACAGCGTGGAGGCGGCCGAAGCCGAGGAAGAGGCCGACGAGGAGGCGGAGGAGGAGGCCGGAGGAGAGGCCGCGGGATACCGCGCCGTCGAGCGCCGCATCCTCATCGAGGCGCCGCGCGACATCCCCGTGGGCGTCGCGGTGCTTCGCGGCGGGCGTGCGATCACGATGAACGGCGATGAGGTGATCGAGAATGCTGACATCGTCATCCGCGACAACCGCATCGAGGCGGTGGGAGCGAGCGGCTCCGTCGCGGTTCCGGACGATGCCGTCGTCTTCGACGTCAGCGGCCGGACGGTCGTCCCTGGCTTCGTGGACACGCACGCGCACCTGCGGGCCCGCGACCAGCTCCACCGAACAGACGTGTGGCCGTACCTCGCCAACCTCGCGTACGGAGTGACGACGACGCGGGACCCGCAGACCGGGAACACGGAGGTCCTCTCCTACGCGGACATGGTCCGGGCCGGGAGCATTCTCGGACCGCGGGTCTACTCGACGGGACCGGGCGTTTTCTGGCAGGACGGGATCGACACCGAGGAGGACGCGATGAACGTCCTCTCCCGGTACGCGGACTACTTCGACACGAAGACGATCAAGATGTACGTCTCGGCCGCCAGGAAGGGGCGGCAGCACATCATCATGGTGGCGCGCGAACTCGGGCTCATGCCGACGACGGAGGGGTCGCTCAATCTCCGGCAGAACCTCACGGAGACGATCGACGGCTATCCCGGGCTCGAGCACTCCATCCCCATCTTCCCGGTGTACGACGACTACGTGCGGCTCTTCACGGAGACGGGTCGGGTCTACACGCCGACGCTGCTCGTGTCCTACGGGGGCCCGTGGGCGGAGAACTACTTCTATTCCCGGGAGAATCCGCACGACGATCCGAAGCTGCGCCGCTTCGTCCCGCACGATGAGGTGGACTCGCGCACGCTGCGCCGGGCGCAGTGGTTCCGCGAGGACCAGCACGTGTTCTCGCGACACGGGGAGTTCGTCAGGAACCTCGTCGACGCGGGGGGCAAGGCGGGCGTGGGGAGCCACGGCCAGCTGCAAGGACTCGGCTACCACTGGGAGCTGTGGGCGATGGCCGCCGACGACATGGACGAGCACGACGCGCTGCGCACGGCGACGATCTTCGGAGCCGAGGCGATCGGGCTCGACCGGGACCTCGGCTCGATCGAGGCGGGCAAGCTCGCGGACCTCGTGATCCTGACCGCGAACCCGCTCGACGACCTGCGCAACACGAACTCGATCGAGCAGGTGATGCTGAACGGACGCCTGTACGACGCGGATACGCTGGACGAGATCCATCCCCGGCAGCGGCCGCTGGCCCCACTCTGGTGGTGGGACGACGAACCGGAGGGGCTCCCGGGCGTAGCGTCCCGCTGACCGAGAAGGCGGATCGGTGCGGCGCGGTTACGACTTCGTGATCGCGGGCGGGGGCGTCGTCGGCGCCTCCGTCGCCTTCCACCTCGCGGAGCTGTCGGACGCCTGGATCGCGCTCTTCGACCGGGGCGAGGTGTGCAGCGGGGGCACGGGACGGTCGTGCGCGATCATCCGCAGCCACTACTCGGTGGCGAGCAACACCGCGCTCACGCTTCGGAGTCTCGACGTGTTCCGCGATTTTCGCGAGGCGCTCGGCGAAGACGACGTGCAGTGCGGCTTCGTGAACTCGGGCTACCTGATCCTCTCGGGACCCGGAGCGTTCGCCGACCGGCTGGCCGACAACCTCGCGCGGCAGCGAGCGCTGGGCGCGGACACGTCGCCCATCGGTCGCGCGGAGGCGCGTGAGCTGCACCCCTGGCTCGAATTGGGCGACGTCGCCGCGATCGGCTGGGAACCCGGGTCCGGCTACGCCGATCCGGTCGCCACGACGCTGGGGTACGTCACGGCGGCCCGGCGGCGCGGGGTCGCGGTCTTCGAGCACACGCCCGTGGAGCGGCTGCATCTGGCCTCGAACGGTGGTCCCGCCAAGCGTCGCGTCACCGGCGTGACGACGCCCGACGGAATCGTGGAGGCCGGGTGTGTCGTGAGCGCGGTCGGGCCGTGGACTCGCGGTCTCCACGCGGACTCCGGTCTGTCGGACGATGCCGAAGCACTCCGACTGCAAGTGTCGCGACATGTGGTGCTGACGTTCGGAGGAGCTTCGTCCTATGGATCTGAATTGCCGATCGTCAAAGATCTTACGGTGGATAACAAGATGTACTTTCGACCTGCCGGCGGCGGTGACGTGCTCGTCGGGACCGGAGATTTCGGAGACCCGCTCGAGGATCCCGACCAAATGACGGCCGCGGCTCCGGGGGAGCTCGTCTCCCTGCAGCAGGCACAGATCCGAGCGCGCATGCCGGCCTTCGAGGGGGCGCGCCTCACGGATTCGTGGGTGGGGCCCTACGACATCACGCCGGACTGGAATCCGGTGCTGGGTCCCGCGCCCGGCCTGCCCGGTCTGTACCTCGCCTACGGCTTTTCGGGGCACGGGTTCAAGATGGCCCCGGCGATCGGACGCTGCGTCGCGCAGTCCCTGCTGGGCGAGGCGCCGGACGTCGACCTCCAGCCGTATCGCCCGGAACGCTTCGAGGAACAAGCGCTGCTCCTGGGCGCCTACGGCGCCGGATCAATCTCGTAGCGCCGTCGGCCCTCCGCCGGGCAACCTCCGCGGAGCGGCGGCTGTCACACAGAGGACCCGTAAACTATGCCTTTAGTAGCTGTGGTCGCGGCATCGCTGGCAGGGTGAGCCGGCGCTTCGTCTCGCGGTCGTGCACAAGTCACCCGGCAGAGGAGGATTCGGAATGATGAAGACGTGGCTGAACCGACCCGCCCTGGCGACCATCTTCGGTCTCAGACTCGTCATCTCCGGCGGCCCCCCGCCCTGGGACGCACCCCTCGTCATTCCCGCCCTCCAGGCCCAGGAGGTCGTGGAAGTCACCGGCCGGGACCGGCCGATCGAGGCCGGGTTCGAGGAGGTCTACCGGGTCGGCGTCGTGGAAGGCGAGCCCTGGGAGATGTTCGCCCAGGTGAGCCAGGTGGCCTTCGACGCGAACGGCAACCTCTACGTCTTCGACGGGACGTCCGGTGGGATGAGTTTCGGAGGGATGAGGCTGACGCGTTCCGGGGAGGTAAGGGTCCTCGTGTTCGACGCGGCAGGACGGTTCGTGCGCGAGTTCGGCTCGTCGGGAGGAGGTCCCGGCGAGTTCAACCAGCCGATCGGTTTCGCGGTGTTGCGGGACGGCACCGTCGTCGTGAGCGATGTCGGCCACCGCGCCTACCAGCTCTTCGACGCCTCCGGCGAGTTTCAGCGCATGGTCCGCGCGGGGGACGATCCCGAGGCCGTGGCGATCCAGGCTCAGGACATTCGGCCGGACCCCCGCGGTGGAGGCGTCTTCGCCGGAGGGAGCACGGGCTCCATCGGCATGAGCGCAGGCGCGGCGGATCCCCCCACCACCCGTCCGTTCCTGCGGGTCGACCTCGGCGGCGAGGCCGTGCGCGCCGACACGGTGGCGGAGGGATGGCTGCCGCCGCGAACCGACCTGGATGATGTCGCGACGGGCCCCGTCCCGGGCGACCTGCGGGACATGCTCCGCGGCATGGCCTTGCCCACCGTGTTCGAGCCGGAGTTTCTCGTCGGCGTCCTTCCCGATGGCGGTATCGTTCACTCGGATTCGTCGGCGTACGCGCTGAAGGTCACCCCGCCGGGTGCGCGGGGCATCGCGCGTGTCATCCGGCGACCCTTCGAGCCCGAACCCGTGACGGAGGCGGTCCGGGAGGCGCGCGAAGAGAGGGTGGCAGCCGCCCGGCGCGCACTCGGCGGCACCGGCGGGTCAAGACGCTTCATGCTGGTCGGCCGCGCCGATGGCAACAACCCTCGCCCGGAGGCCACGTTCGAACTGGAGGACCGCTACTACCACGAGGTGCCCGTGCTGCGCGGCCTCGCCACCACATGGGAGGGCCGCATCTGGGTGCAACGCCGCGGCGAGGAACCGGAGAGCGACGGCCCCGTCGACGTCCTGACGCCCGAGGGGGAGTACGTCGGCACCTACGCGACCGGCGCGACCGAGATGCCGGACGCCTTCGGCCCGGGCGGACTGGCGGCGTTCATCGAGCGCGACGAACTCGATGTGCCGCGCGTTGTCGTGCGGAGGTTGCCGAACGACGTTCGGTGAACCCGGGCGGCGGCGACTCGGCGTCCCGTTGGCCGACGCGTCGAAGCTTATCCCTCAGCCCTCCGGCGTGAGGGCGAGTCGGACGGCGCCGAGTGGGCGGTCGGCGGTGTAGAGCGCGAGTTCGATCCGTCCCGCGAGCAGGTCGTCCAGATTGGCGGCGCTCAGCGCCAGCGTCCCTTCGGCCGACGCGAGGCCCGGACCGGAGAGACGGCGCACGATCGCGTTCGGCCGCGTTCCGTTTCCGCGGCGCTGGAGCACGATCGCGTGGACGTCGGCCGGCCCGAGGGCGGACGTGGAGATGAGGTAGCGGAGGGTGCCGCGCGGAAGGTCGAGGCTGAAGCTGCCCTGGAGCCGAGGGGCGGCGGGCCGCCCGGCCCATCCGCCGTCGCCGGCGACGCTGAAGCGGAGCGGTTCCGGCGCGCGGCCGTCCACGAGCGGGGGCGTGCGGTGAGGTGCGCGGCGCGGCTCGATCGCCCGTTCGAGCGCGTATGCGAACGAGACCAGACGGGCATCGTCGAACGGGCGGCCGATCAGCTCGACGCCGGTCGGCATCCCGGTCCGCGTGAACCCCGCGGGCGCACTGATCGCCGGGAGCCCGCTGTGCGCGGCGAGCTGGCACGTCCCTCCGACCGGCGGCGAGCCGATCCGCGCGGGGTCGCGCCGCAGCGTCGGATAGGCGATCGCGTCGAGCCGCTCTTCGTCCATGAAGGCTACGATCGCTTCCCGCAGCGCGGCCTGCCGCTCCAGCGCGTCGGCGTAGGCCGCTTCATCGCGCGGCCCCGACTCGCTGCGCCGCCGGAAGGTGCCGTCGAGCTGCTCGTGGTGCAGTCCCCGTTCCACGATTTCCCCGAGCGACGCCACGGGCGCACCGCCGGCCGCATCCAGGTACGCGGCGAGATCCACGGCGAATTCGTGCCCGATCACGCTCGTGTTCGCGAGCAGCGAGTCCTGGTCCGGGATCTCGACATCGACGATCTCCGCCCCCGCCGCGGCCATCGCATCGAGGGCGGCGCGGACGGACGCCGTGACCGGAGCTTCCGCGCCCGAATCCGACAGCCACTCCGTCAGCGCGCCGATCCGGGCTCCGTCGAGCGCCTGCGCGTCGAGCGCGGCGCGGAAGCCGACCGGCTCGCGGTCCCGCATCGCCTCCGTCGCCGGATCTGCCGCATCCGCGCCGACCGTCGCGTCGAGGGCGACCGCGAGATCCACGACCGAGCGCGCCAGCGGCCCGCCCGTGTCCTGCGTGTGCGAGAGGGGGATGATCCCGTCGATGCTCGACAGCCCCTTCGTCGGCCGCAGCCCGACGAGGTTGTGGACCGACGACGGGATGCGGATCGACCCGCACGTATCGGACCCCCAGCCCACGGCGCCGAAGCTCGCCGCAACTGCCGCGCCCGTCCCGCCCGAGGAGCCGCCGGGGTTCCTCGCCGGATCGTACGGGTTCCGCGTCTGCCCGCCGAGCGAGCTGATGCTCGTGATCCCCGCCGCCAGTTCGTGCATGTTCGTCTTCGCGAGGATGATCGCTCCCGCCTCGCGCAGCTTTCCCACCTGGAAGGCGTCGTCCGGCGGCGTCCAGCCCGCAAGCGCAACCGTCGATCCGGCCGTGGGCATGTCGAAGGTGTCGTAGTTGTCCTTGAGGAGGATGGGGATCCCGTGCAGCGGCCCCCTCACGCGCCCCGACGCGCGCTCCGCGTCGAGCCGCCGCGCCTGTTCCCTCGCGCCCGGATGGAGGCGGATGATCGCGTTGAGCGTCGGCCCCGCACGGTCGTACGCCGCGATCCGCGCGATGTACGCGTCGACGAGGTCGACGGAGGTCGCCGCACCCGACTCGAGCGCGGCTTGAAGCTCGGGGATCGACGCCTCCCACACCTCGAACGCCGCCGCCCCGCCCTCCCCCGTCTGGGCGGAGAGCCGTGCCGCCGACGAGGCGCCCCATGCGAACGCGAGACCCCACACGATGAGGTGGCGAACGACGAGGCCGCGGGCGACGAGGCTCCGGGGGACGAAGCCGTGGAAGCCGGGACCGCGCGGGGCGAGCGTGCGAGCGAGGGTGCTAGCGGGTTCCATACGCCAGGTGCCTTTCTCCGATGGCCACGAACGTCCCGGAGCAGGTGGCCGTGCGCTCTCCCCCGGAAAGCAGTTCGGCTTCGACGACGACCTTGCGCTCACCCGCCTCGGCGATCCGCGCCCGGAGTTGCACCGGCGCGTCCGAGGGCGTCGGCTTCCGGAGCCGGACCGTGTATTCGGCGGTCACCGTGACGGGCGGATGGTCCAGTCCGCGCGTACGCATGAAGTAGTGCGCGGCACACCAGTTGCACTGGCAGTCGAGCAGCGTCCCGATGATCCCTCCGTTGAGGATTCCCGGGAACGACCGGTGATTCGGCCCCGGCGTCCATTCCGCGATCACCTCGTAGCTGCCGTCCGGGTCGTGGCCGCCCTCCGCCGCCGGGAAGCTGCACAGCCGGAGCCCTTCCGGGTTCGCCGGACCGCAGCCGAAACAGATCGACTCGCGCGCGTACCTCTCCTGCAGCGACTCGCTCACGACGCCCCGGCTCGCTCGCGCTCCACCAGGAACCGCCGGAGGATCTTGCCCGACGCCGACTTCGGGATCTCCTCGAGGAACTCCACGGCACGGATCTTCTTCTGCGGGGCCACGCGCTCCGCCACGTATCCCATGAGTTCCTCGCCGGTGACGTCTCCCGCCCTCACGACGCACGCCTTCGGGATCTCTCCGGCCTCCTCATCGGCCACCGGAATGACGGCGACATCGGCCACGGCCGGGTGGGCGAGGAGGAGGTCCTCGAGTTCGGCGGGGGCCACCTGGTAACCCTTGTACTTGATGAGTTCCTTGGCGCGGTCGACGATCGTCACATATCCGTCTTCGTCCGCGCGTCCCACATCCCCCGTGTGGAGCCAGCCCTCGGCATCGACCGTGGCCGCCGTCGCCTCGGGGTTCCCGAGATATCCCTTCATCACCTGCGGACCGCGGACCCATACCTCCCCGTCCGCGCCGGGTCCCAGCGCCTCCCCGGACTCGAGATCGACGATCATCATCTCGGTGCTCGGGATCGTCGGTCCGATCGTCCCGATCTTGTCCACGTCCACGTTCTCCCCGAAACAGACGTGGGTGACGGGACTCGCCTCGGTGAGGCCGTAGCCCTGGAATACGCGGCACCCGATCCTCTCCTGGCAGGCGAGGGCGATTTCCTCTCCCAGCGGAGCCGCCCCGGACATGATCCAGTTCACGGACGAGAGGTCGTAGCCGTCGACCGCGGGGTGCTTTGCGAGGCCGAGCACGATCGGGGGAACGAGGTAGAGGCTCGTGGCCCGGTATCGCTGAATCGCGCCCAGAAACTCCTCGAGATCGAAGCGGGGCATGGTGACGACGGTCGCCCCCGCTCTCAGGGCGCCGCTCATGACCACGACCATCCCGTAGATGTGGAAGAAGGGGAGGACGGCGAGCACGACGTCGTCGGCGTCCACGAGGCCGACGGCGCTGAACTGTTCGATGTTCGCGACGAGGTTCCTGTGCGTGAGCATCACGCCCTTTGACACGCCCGTCGTGCCGCTCGAATACGGGAGTGTGAGGAGATCCTCGGCGGGATCGCCGATGCCCGCCGGCTCCGCATCCGCCCTCATCCCGTCCTTCATCCCGTCTGCGATGAGGTCGGCGAAGGCGGTGGCGCCCTCCGCTTCTCCGAACACGAAGATCTCTTCGATCCCCGTTCGTGCCGCGACCGCTTGAGCCCTTTGGAGGAGCGGCGGGACGGTGATGAACCAGCGGGCGCCGGAATCGTTCAGTTGGGAGACGAGTTCGTCGTCGGTGCTGAGAGGGTTCAGCGTCGTGCTGCAGCCGCCGGCCATGCCGGTCGCGATGAACGCCGTCGCGTACTCGGGCAGGTTCGGGCTGCAGATGGCCATGACGCCTCCGCGCCCCAGTCCGCGGGCCGCGAGGCCCCGCGCCGCGGCGCGCGCCTGATCACGGAGTTGCCCGTACGTCACCACCCGGCCGCTCGGTCCTTCGATGAACGCGGGCCTGTCCCGGCGGTCTCCGAGCGAACCGAGGAGGTAGTCGGAGAAGGACTTTTTCGGGACGGTGATCGGTGGATGCGGGCTGTGGAAGATCATTCGGCGTCCTTCCGGTGGATTCGGGGGGCGGCGTCGGCCGCCGATACGGGAGCGGGAAGATCGGCAAACCAGCCGCGGCCCGGCAAGAAGCCGGGAGCGCCGCGGCATTGCCGGGCGGGGCGCGTGGTCGCCGGGACCGGCTGCGCCCGGGCGGAGGACCCCGTAGACTCGACTCTCCATGACGTCCACCCGCAAGATCGTCCTATGGGTCGTCGCGATCGGCCTGAGCGCGCTCTTCGTCCGCCTCGGGTTCTGGCAACTCGACCGGCACGGCGAGCGGAGCGCCGGGGTGCGCGCGCGCGCCGAGCGCGCCGACGCCCCGCGGCTCGAATGGCGCGACCCCGGCGATGTGCCGTCCGATACGGCCGGCCTCATCGGCCGCCGCGCGCGGCTCGCCGGCCAATGGGACCGGGCGGCCGAGGTCATCCTCCGGAGCCGTACCCTGGACGGGCGGGCCGGCGCGGAGGTGCTGACTCCCTTCCTCGTCGGCGGCGACGCCGGGCAGACCGTGATGGTCCTCCGCGGCTGGCTGCCCGCGCCCGACGGCCTCCGCCCCGACCTCGCGTCCGGGTGGCCGAATTCCCCTGACCCCGCGGACCCCCGAGGAGAAACCCGAACCCGCACGGCGGTTTCGGGAGTCTTCGTGTCCTCGCGGGACGGACGCGGCGGACAGCCCCTGTGGGCGGAGACCGGCGGGGCGCGCCACCTCGCCATCGCGGGGCTCGACCTGGCCCTGATTCGCGAACAGACCGCCCTCGATCCCACACCCCACGTCCTGCGGGCGGACGACCCTCCCCCGGGCGGCGCCCTGCGTCCCGCGCGTGCGGTCGAGACCGACGCCGGCCCGCACCTCTCCTACGCGATCCAGTGGTTCGCGTTCGCCGTCATCGGGCTGGGCGGGACGGCGATCCTGCTCCGCTCTTCATCCGACGGGAAGTCCCCATCCGGGGCGTCCTCATCCGGGGCGTCCTCATCCGAAAGGCAGCGACGTTGAGCCATCGAAAGTTCTCCGACCGACGGGGAAGTCGCTGGGAGGTACGCGTGGCCTCGCGATCCGAATGGCGGTTCGAGCCGCTGCCGGGCAACCCGGGTGCGCCCCGACGCGTCCGCCCCCCGCTCTACGCCGGGGACGACCCATTCGAACTCAGCGAGCAGGAACTCCAATCGATACTCGGCAGCGCGACGCCGGACGCGAAGACGGGTCGCGGGACTCCGGGCGCCTCGCCCTTCGGGGACGTCCACGAACCGCGCAGGAAGAAATCGCCGTTCCTCGATGACCTTGCCGACGATGACTGATCGATGACCGGCCATCGCCCTCAGGCGGCGTCCATGCCGGCGTTCGCGAAACCGGCATCGGGATTCCGCCGTACGGGCCGGCATCTTCCCCCCGCCGGGCGCGACCCGGCCGCAGTTCCACCCGACATCTCTCAGGAGGCAGACGATGTCTGAAACGCCGCTCGGCCGCTTCTGCTGGTACGAGCTTCTCACTACGGACCTCGAAGGCGCGCAGGACTTCTACCGGCAGGTCGCCGGCTGGGAGACCGGAACATGGCAGGGCGAAGGACCGCCCTACATCACCTGGAACAACGACGGCACGCCCATCGGCGGCGTGATGCAGCTGCCGGACGAAGCCCTCGCCGACGGGGCCCCGCCCCACTGGATGCCCTACCTGTCGACGCCCGACGTGGATGCGACGACGGCGCGGGCCGAGGAGCTGGGAGGTAGCGTGATCCACCGCATGGAGATCCCCGAGGTCGGCCACATCTCGGTGCTCAGGGACCCCGGCGGGGCGGTTTTCACGGCGTACCAGCCTTCGGGACACACGCCCGGGCACAACGGACCGCCCGCCCTCGGAGAGTTCTCCTGGCACGAGTTGATCGCGGGGGACCTCAAGGCGGCGTGGTCGTTCTACTCCGACCTGTTCGGCTGGGAGAAGACGACGCAGATGGACATGGGCGAGGCCGGCATCTACCAGATGTACGGGCGCGACGGCAAGGAGCTGGGGGGCATGATGACGCGGGGCGACGACATGCCGCCGCCGTGCTGGTCGCTCTACATCCTCGTGGCCGACGTGCACGCTTCGGCGGAGGTCGTGAAGGAACTGGGCGGGTCGGTCGTCGTGGGGCCAATGGAGGTCCCTGGCGGCGAGTTTATCCTTATGGGCCTCGACCCGCAGGGAGCCGGCTTCGCCCTGCATAGCAGGTAAGGGCCGAGCCGGCCCCGAGCGGGCCCGGCTGCGGGGCCGGGCGCGTCAGTTCCGCGACGCCGGTCCCTCGCGGTCGGACAGCCCCGGCGGGGTCCCCAGAATTTCGGAAAGGATCACGGCGCGAGCGAGCGAGGGGTAGCGCTCGAGACGTTCCAGCGGACCGTCTCCCGACGCGGAGGCACGCCGACTCGCCACAACCGGCGGAGGCGGTTCACCGAGCGGACGCGCCGCCGCGGGGCGAAGCGGCTCGCGCGCCGGGCTCGAGCGGACGGAGTGCGCCGGAACCGAGGCAGGCGTGACCCGGGGTTGAGGTGAAGGTGCAGGGCGGATGAACGGAGGAGGCTCCGTGGCCTCCTCCGGATCCACATGCCCGACCATACTGCCCGGCCGGCCTTCCTCCGCGGCCTGCTGCATCTGCTGCTCGAGCTGGCGGCCCATGTCGCGCAGTTGTTCGCGCAGGCTCGGGCGCTTCGCCGGTGCGGTCGTCGCGACTCCCGCATCCGGCGGCAGGTTCGGCAGCCCGGGCAGCTCCAGGGGCCCGTCCTCGCCCGTCGTCGGGTCCGCTTCCGGCCCCTCCCCCAGCGCCTGTTCCTGCCGCTGCCGGTTCTTCTTCATCGCTGCGCCGATGCTGCGCACCCAGAGGAAGATCATCAGCAGGATGAGGGGCAGTGCCCCTTCGAGGTCGGGCATCAGCCGTCCTTGTCGCTCTCCGGCGGCTTCGCGATGGACCTGCGCATCTGCGTGTCGCTCTGAATGTTACGGTACTTCATGTAATCCATGATCCCGAGGTTGCCCTCACGGAAGGCCTCGGCCATCGCGAGGGGAACCTCCGCCTCCGCCTTCACGACCTCGGCCTGCATCTGCTCGACGAGCGCCCGGTTCTCCTGCTCCGACGCGACCGCCATGGCACGGCGCTCCTCCGCCTTCGCCTGCGCGATCCGCTTGTCCGCTTCCGCCTGGTCGGTCTGAAGCTCGGCGCCGATGTTCTTCCCCACGTCGACGTCGGCAATGTCGATGGACAGGATCTCGAACGCGGTCCCGGAGTCGAGCCCCTTCGCGAGCACGGTCTTGGAGATGTTGTCCGGGTTCTCGAGCACCGCCTTGTGGGATGAGGCCGACCCGATCGTCGACACGATCCCCTCGCCGACGCGCGCCAGGATCGTCTCCTCCCCCGCCCCGCCGACGAGGCGGTTGATATTCGCGCGCACCGTCACGCGCGCCGTCGCGATGAGCTGGATCCCATCCTTCGCCATCGCGGCGACCTTCGGCGTCTGAATGACCCGCGGGTTCACCGAAACCTGCACCGCGTCGAGCACATCCCGTCCCGCGAGGTCGATCGCGGCGGCCTGCCGAAACGGCAGTTCGATCTGCGCCTTGTCCGCCGAAATGAGCGCGTTCACGACCCGCTCCACATCGCCTCCTGCGAGGAAGTGCGACTCCAGCTCGTTCGTATGGAGCGGAAGCCCCGCCTTGTAGGAGCTGATGAGCGGGTAGACGATCCGCGGCGGAGGGATCTTCCTCAGGCGCATCCCCACGAGACTGCCGAGGCCCACGCGCACGCCCGACGCGATCGCCGTAACCCAGAGTCGGATCGGTACGATCCACGAGAGAATGAGAAGACCGAGCGCGACGGCGATGAGCAGGATGATGCTGGTACCAGCCAGCGGTTGCATATCAGACCTCGTTCCTGTTTTCGGATTCGGGTGTCTCTTTGGCGCGGCGCACGAGAACTCGCCCGCTCGCCACCTCAAGTATGCGTATGGGGGTCCCGGCCTCGAGCCAGGGACCCTCGGTCACGACATGGATGCGTTCATCGTTGACGATCGCGACCCCCGTGGGCCGCAGGTCGGTGGACGTGACGCCGCGTTCACCAACCAGATCCTCGCGCGGGGGCACCGAGAGGTAGCCCGTCTCGCGGCTCGTCGAGGCGCGGAGGAAGAGACCGGAGAATCGGTTGCTGCGGGGCAGGTGCCGGACGAGCGCCCACGTCGCCACCCCCACGAGAATGATCGAGAGTGAGACGAGACCCGCCGCGTTGAACACCTGGTCGAAGGTCGGGACCTGGCCGACCATGCCCATGACGGCCGCCCCGAGCACGGCCGCCGTCCCCAGAATCCCCGCGATCCCGAAGCCGGGGATGACGAGGACTTCGAGCGCGATGAGCACCGCCCCCGCGCCGAAGAGGAGGATCTCCTCGATCCCGGCGAGATGAACGAGGTGGTGCGCCCCGAAGAAGGCGGCCAGCGAGGCGAGTCCCACCGCCCCCGCCACCCCGAAGCTCGGCGTCCGGACCTCCACGATGAGTCCGAGGAAGCCGAGGCTGAGCAGCAGCGGCGCGACCGCCGGGTTCGTCAGAAAGCGGACGATCGCCTCCGCCCAGTTCGGCTGGATCTCCCGCACCGGGGCCGCCGGAAGCCGCGTGACCTCCAGGAGTTCGATGAGGTCCCGGACCTCGGCGTCCGCGACCCCGAGCGCCGTGGCTTCATCCGTCGTGAGGGTGAGCAGCCTGCCGGCTTCGCTCACGCCCGGGACCTCGATGCTCTCGTCGACCATCGCCTCCGCGACGAGCGGATCCAGGCCCCGTTCCTCGGCCAGCGCCCGGAACTCGGAGCGCATCGCGCTCACCATCTTCTCCGGAGCCTTCTCGCCCTCGCCGGTGACCGGCGTGGCGGCTCCCAACGTGGAGCCCGGCCGCATGTAGATCCGGTCGGTCGCGAGCGCGATCATCGCGCCCGCCGAGAGCGCGCGGCGGTTCACGTAGGCGTAGGTCGGGACCTCCGCGTCGCGAAGGTCGTCGATGATCTTCCACGCCGCGTCGACCCGGCCCCCGGGCGTGTCGAGTTCGATGATCACGGCGGGCGCCCCGGACTCCGCCGCTTCCGCTAGCGCGCGAGCCACGAACGGGGCCACGCCGAGTTCAATCGTGCCGGAGATCGGCACCCGAACGACCGTGCCCGCGGACTGCGCGACGGGCACGGCTGGCGCGAGGACCGTGCCGAGTCCCGGCGGCACGGGCCCGCCCGAGGCGGACGCCGCGACCACTGCCAGCCCGAGGGCGAGCAGCGGCGCCGGCAGCCCCGTCAGGCCCGGTTTCATTCCCTGTCTCGTCATGGGTCGCATGGGCCGCAATCTAACGGTGCGGTGCGTCGGCCGCCCATCAGCCGCCCGGCCGGTCCGGCAGGGCGATCGGTTCGCCCGCGGACGGCCGCACGCCGTCCGCGTACAGTTGCGCGTTCAGCGCCGGCACGCGCGTCTCGATGAGCGCGTTGAGCCGGTCCAGCAACTCCGGCATCACGTTCCAGACCTCGTCGACCTGCCACAGGTGGTCCGCCGTCGGGACCGTGGACGACCCCTGGATCGCGTTCGCGACGCCGGCGTTCCTGCGCGCATCTCCCAGTTCGTCGCGAATCTCCTCCACCTCCTCCTCGATCGCCTCAAGCTCCTCTTCCAATCCTTCGGGCGCCTCGTCCGCGCCGTCGATCAGCTCCTCCGCCGCGGACAGCTGCTCCTCGATCGCGTTGAGGGCCTGCCCCGCCTCGTAGATCGGGCCCGCCATCGCGTGGAGGCTCATCAGCGCCTCCTGCCGCGCCATCCGGTCCGCCCGGCTCATCGGCCGACGGGGCTCCGCGACGACCTCGACCGTAGCCGAATACGTCTCGCCCCCCGCCTCCATGCTCACCGTGTACTCGCCGGGCAGGACGATCGGGCCCTGCGGCGCGCCGCCGAAGAAGCCGCCGCCTCCGCCGGGGCCGCCACCCGGGCCGCCCTCGCGCTCGTACGGCGCGTCGTACCGCCAGTCCCAGATGACCTCGTTGATGCCCACTTTCGCGGGCGCCTCCAGCGTACGTACGTGTACCCCCGAGGCGTCGGAGATCTTCAATGCGAAGGCGTCGTCCCCATCGTCACCGGCGTCTCCGCGGTCCGGCTCCTCGCCGTCGTCGTCCCCTTCTCCGTCGTCTCCCTCGCCGTTGTCGTCTTCATCGCCGGCGTCCTCTCCCTCCTCGTCGTCCGCCGTCATGTCCTCGGCCGGGGCGTCGCGCAGGTAGTAGCGGATGCGGGCCCCGCGTGGCGGGTTCGGGGCGCTGTAGGTGGCGCCGTAGAAGGGCCAGTCCCCGCGCTCCACCCACATGATCGAGCGGTCCCCGAACACCCGTCCCGCCTCTGCAAGCATCCCCTCGGAGAGCGCCTCGAGCGGCGCCACGTCGGCGAGGATATAGAGGCTGCGACCGTGCGTGCCGACGATGAGGTCGTTCTCGCGCGGGTGCACGAGGATGTCGTCCACCGGCACCGTGGGCAGGTTGTTCTTCAGCTGCACCCAGTTCTCCCCGCGGTCCACGGAGACAAAGACGCCGACCTCGTTCCCGATGAAGAGGAGGTTCGGCGCCCGGTGATGCTCGACGATCACGTTCACCGACCACCCGTCCGGGAGCCCGTTCGCGATCGCCCGCCAGCTCTGTCCGTAGTCCTCGCTCACGTAGGCGTACGCCGCGTAGTCGCCGTTCCGGTGCCCGTCGAAGGTCGCGTACACCCGACCCTCCACGTGGTGGGACGGCTCCACCCGGCTCACGTACGTCCGCTCCGGGAGACCCGGGATGCGGTCGACGACGTTCTCCCACGTCTCACCGTCATCGCGCGTCACCTGCAGGTTCCCGTCGTCCGTCCCCGCATAGATGAGTCCGCGCACGAGCGACGATTCCTCCACCGAGGTGAGGTTGCCGTAGTTCGCGATCCCGTCGTTGAGCGACATCTGCGGCTCGGAGCCGGGGACGCCCATGATCTCGAGTTCCTCCCGGTCGATCTGCTTCGTGAGGTCGAGCCCCCCGACCTCCTCCCACGACATCCCGTAGTCCCGCGAGCGCAGCAGGTAGTTCGCGCCCAGGTAGACCGTGGCCGGGTCGTGCGGCGAGAGGAGCAGCGGCGAGTTCCAGTTGTAGCGGTAGGCCTTCGTCGTGTCCCCGTCCGCCCGCGGCCCGACGATCGGACGCATGGGAATCTTCTCTCCCGTCGTCAGGTCGTAGCGGTTCATGTTCCCGCCCTGCGACTCCGAGTACACGATCGTGGAGTCGGTGGGGTCGACGATCGTGAAGAAGCCGTCGCCGTACGCCGTCTCGTACCAGTCCTGGTGCCGGATGCCGTGGAACGAACGCGTGTCCGAGGGCCCGCACCAGGCGTCGTTGTCCTGCAGTCCCCCGCACACCGCGTAGGGCGTCCGCATGTCGAAGCCGATCGCGTAGAACTGGCCGAGCGGGATGTTGTCGAACATGCGCCAGTGCGCCGCCCCGTCCCACGAGGCCGCGACCCCGCCGTCGCTCCCCAGGATCAGGTGGTCCGGATCCTCCGGGTTGATCCACAACTGGTGATGGTCGACGTGGATCTGGACGGCGCCGTCGTTGCGGAACGTCCGTCCCCCGTCATCGGAGATCGCGAGCTGCGTCCCGAGGACGTAGATGCGATCGGGGTTGCCGGGATCTATGCGGACCTGGGAGTAGTACATCGGGCGCGGGTTCGTGTCCGACACCTTCTCCCACGTCTCGCCGCGGTCGGTGGAGCGGAAGAGCCCGCCCTGGCGCGGACCGCCGCCTCCGCCCCCGAAACCCTGGCCGGGCCGCCGGGGATCCGCCTCGACGAGCGCGTAGACGAGGTTGCCGTCCTGGCGGTAGATGTCGATGCCGATGCGCCCCTTGTCCCCTGCGGGAAGGCCCTCGGTGAGTTCCGTCCAGCTGTCGCCGCCGTCCACCGTGCGGTAGAGGCCGCTCCCCGGCCCGCCGCCGTTGAAGCCCCAGCCCGTCCGCTGCCGCTGGTACATCGCCGCGAAGATCGTGCTGGGGTCGGCGGGGTCCATCGCGAGGTCGATCGCGCCCGTGTGGTCGTCGACGTAGAGCACCTTCTCCCACGTCTCCCCGCCGTCCCTCGTCCGGAAGACGCCGCGCTCTGGGTTCGAACCCCAGAGGTCCCCCATCGCGGCCACATGCACGATGTCGGGGTTCCGCGGGTGAATGAGGATGCGGGCGATGTGCTTCGTCGCCTCGAGCCCCATGTGCATCCACGTGTTCCCGCCGTCCGTCGACCTGTAGACGCCGTTCCCCCACGGGGAGGACTGTCGGTTCTGCGGCTCCCCGGTGCCGACCCAGACGAGGTTCGGGTTCGCCTGGTGCAGGGTCACGTCGCCGATCGAGCTCGTCGGCTGGTCGTCGAAGAGCGGCGTCCAGGACGTGCCGTGGTTCTCCGTCTTCCACAGCCCGCCGGTGGCGGTGCCGAGATAGAAGATCTGGGGCTTCGCCTCGACGACGTCGAGGTCGGCGATGCGGCCTCCCATGAGGGCGGGGCCGACCTCCCGGTACTCGAGATGGGAGATCGCCGTCTCGAGCGCGGACTGGGCGGCGCCGGCCGTGGCACCGGTCGTGGCGCCGAAGAGGAGACCGGCGGCGGAGAGCGCGAGGACTCGGGCTGCTTTCATGGTACTGCCTCGGAAACGGGGAGATGACGGGCTTCCGCCCGCAAACTGCACCGCGGAGATGCCCGCGCAATACGCCGGACCCCTATTCCCGGAACGGGCCCGGCTCCCGAAGCGCTCGAAGGTCACGAACCGTGAGATCATGTTTCCGTGTTCGTTGATAATATGCTTCCATTTGTATTGAAAATATGTCTCTGTAGATGTTGAAAATCTGTCTCTGTCTCGTTATTCTGCTTTCGTGGCACACGCATCCGGGGAGCGGTCGGCATGGAATCAAGACTCGATGAAGGGGGAAACGCAGGGGTCGGACGCACGTCCGGGCATGTGAGCGGGCGAGCGGAAGGACTCGACGTCGACGACTACCGCGGTCGAGTGGCCGACCGGGAATTGCGGGCCTGTCTGGCTGCGGCCGGCGGGGTGCTGATCGAGGGTCCGCGCGCCTGCGGGAAGACGGTGACCGCCCAGCATGTCGCGGCAAGCGAGGTCTTTCTGGATGTCGACCGCAGGGCCCGGGACATGATCCTGGTCAATCCCGACCTGGTGCTGGAAGGCGCCACCCCTCGCCTGATCGATGAGTGGCAGACCGCCCCGGTGATCTGGAACCACGTCCGGCGTGCGGTGGATAAGCGCCGCGGGAAGGGCCATTTCATCCTTACGGGATCGGCCGTTCCGCCCGATGACGTCACGCGCCATACCGGCGCCGGCCGAATCCTCCGGCTGCGCCTGCGCCCCATGTCGCTCTTCGAACTGGGGCACGGCACCGGCCAGGTGTCACTCGCAAACGTGCTGGGGGGCTCACCCGTCTCTCATCCATCGATCGACCTGTCCGTACACGATCTGGCCGAACTCGTCTGCGTGGGTGGCTGGCCGGGGCATCTGCAATCCTCGGCCGAAGAGTCGCTGCGGGTGAATCGGGGCTACGTGGACGACATCTGCCGTGCCGATCTGCGGCGCGCCGACGGAGTTCGGCGGGACCCGGGGCGAGTCCATCGCTTCATGCAGTCGCTGGCCCGGAACGTTGCCACGTGCGCTTCTCTCGCGACCATCGCCCGCGATGTCTCCGGTCCGGATCACCCATCGATGACGGGCCATACCGCGCGTTCGTACCTCGCCGGCCTCGAGCGCCTGATGGTGGTGGAGGACCTGCCGCCGTGGGCGCCTCATCTCAGGTCACGCACCCGACTTCACCGTTCCCCCAAGCGGCACCTGGCGGATCCGTCCATCGCGGCGGCGGCGCTCGGCGCGGGGCCGGAACAACTCCTGCACGACTTTTCCTGGTTCGGCTTCCTGTTCGAATCGATGGTGATCCGCGACTTGCGCGTCTATTCCCAGGCTCTCGGCGCGAGCGTAAGTCATTACCGTGACCACGCCGGTCTCGAAGTGGATGCCATCGTCGACGCCGGCCCCGGCCGCTGGGCGGCCTTCGAGATCAAGCTCGGCCTGGGGCGGATCGATGAGGCGGCGAGTTCGCTGCTGAAGTTCGCCGACCGTGTGGATACGAGCCGGTGCGGAGAACCCGCCGCCCTCGCGGTCATCGTCGAGCGCGGCTTCGGGTATGTTCGTCCGGACGGGGTGAGCGTGATCCCGCTGGGAGCGCTCGGCCCGTAGAACGCGCTGGAGAACGCCGCGCCCTGGCCGGAAGTCAGTCGGCGCGGGGGGCGGAGGTCCGCAGTCCCGCCGCGAGTGCGAGGATCGAGGCCAGGAGGAGGGCGGCCGAAGCCGGGAAACCGGCGCGCGTCGGGCTTTCTTCCCGCGCGGCCGGCTCGAAGTCGGGCACCCGATCCCACTCGACCGCGTCGATCGGCGCGGCGTCGAAGAAGAGCGGTTGGAAGTGGGCTTTCAGCCGCTCATGGTGTCGGCGGACGGCGTCCTGGTACGCGAGTTGCGCGCCCAGATCGGTGGCCGCGAGACGGTCGAGGGCGAGTTGGGCCGCGAGCGGCGGCACGAGGAGGGACCACCTTCGCGCCCAGTCCTCACGCTCCCGCAGTACGTCCCGGTAGGCGCGCGAGGCATCGCGCGCGGCCTGATCGCCCCGGTGGTTCATGGCGTAGTACCAGGCCCACGTGAAGACGTCCTCTGGGACGGTCCGGTCGCTCCACTCCGGGTAATCCTCGTAGAAGACCTCCATCGTTTCGGCCTTGGACAGATCCCACGCTTCGTGATACCCCTGCCGCTGGCGCACGGTGAGTTCCAGCGCCTCCGGAACCGGGTGGAGGATCGCGTTCGCGAGGCCGAGCGCCGCGGGGGCGAGGAGGGTGAGCGCCACCCACGTCCCCACCAGGATCATGGCGTTGGCGGTGGAGGACCGGCGCCCGGACGCTACCCCCAGGCAAAGCGCGAACCAGAAAAGGGTGTGCAGGACGACGAGCGCGACCGCCCAGGCGGCCCGACCGTCGAGTTGGAAGCCGGCCAGCCACCACGCGACCACGACCGGGACCGCGACCACCACGCCGACGAGTATGGCCCGCGCCGCGAGCTTCGGGGCGAGGAGGCGCCGCCGGCGGGCGAAGAGGCGGACGAGATTCCAGGTGCCCCCCTCCCGCTCGCTGGAGACGAGGTCGTGGGTGAGGGCGATGATGAAGAGGGGAAGGAGCCCGATGAGAAGGAAGGCGAGGTCGAGATCTCCGGCCGCGGCCAGCGTCGGGTTCACCGTCTCGTGTTCGTAGAGTTGTCCTTCGAGCGCCAGGAGCCGGATGCGCAGGCTCGCCGACTCGACCTCCGTTCGGCCCCGCGCGAGAGCGGCAAGGGGCAGGGACGGCTGCGGCGCCGGAAAGGCGAGGTAGTAGAGGACCTCCCCCGCGTCCGTCGTGGGGGGATAGCTGGAGAGGAGGTAGTCCAACTGGTCCTGGTAGGCCGTCTGCGCGGCGACCGCGGACGATGCCGCCGCCTCGATGTTCCGTCCGCCACGCCACGCCGCGTAGATCCCGATGGCGAGGAAGAGTACGACGGCGACGGCGACGCCCGTGGAGCGCGTCAGCCGCAGCGTGTCCAGCCTGAGCAGGCAAAGCCAGGCCTTCATGAGCCCGACCGCTCCACCCCCACGCGCGCCAGCCGCCCCCGCGCCAGGCCGAGGCCCAGTAGGGGCAGGAGGATCCACAGGGCGAGTGCGGACAGCGAGAGGGAGCGGGCGGCCAGCACCCCGCCGAGTGGCGGCGGCCGCGTCCCGAAGGTCGGGAATTCCGCCCAGTGCTCGCGCGAGAGGCGCTGCGCACGGTCGTTCTCATAGCGGATCTCGCTGATGTGGAGATCGTTGAGGCGCTGAATGATGTCGTACCGGTGGGCTTCCGCCTGGGCTCGGAACGCCTCGACAGCCTCGGGACCGGTCCCGGATACCGCCATGGAGAGGTCCCGCGCGGCCAGATAGGGCGAAAAGAGTCCCGTCCACGAGAGGACCCGGTCCTGACGGCGCTGGCCTTCGACCAGGTCCCGCTGTTGCTCGTCCTGGATCCGGCTGCTGATGGCTTCCCCTTCCCGGCTCACCACGCCGCCCCAGTTCACGGGAAGCTCCTCGACCGACGCCACCTCGTAGCGCGCCAGGTACTCGTCCCTAAGGGCGCGGAAGAAGGGGTCCTGCGGGTTGTGGCTGTCTCCCACCTCGTTCAGCGCCAGTTCCACCTGGTGGGTGAACTCGGCGCGGGAGGGCAGCGGGTGCAGCGCCCCCGCCACGGAGGCTCCGAGGCGCGGCGCGGCGACGCAAAGGGCGACCCATACCGCGATCAACAGTGCCAGGGCGCTCCGCGAGGAGGCCCGGAAGGAGGAGGCGAGGACGGTCACCATCACCCAGCCCGCCAGGTAGGCCGCGTAGGTGGCCGCCAATCCGGCCACGCGCCCGGCGGAGACCGGACCGACGGCCCCGGACCCGGCGATCGCCACCGTCGCGAGACCGACGGGAAGGGCGGCGATGGCCGCCACCGCCCCCGTGCCGAGCACCTTGCCCGCGAGGATCTGGGCCGGCGTCGCCCCCTGGGCGAGGAGGAGCCGAAGCGTGCCCCGCTCCCGCTCGGCGCTCACCGAGGCGAAGCCCGCGACAACCACGAACAGGGGCAGGAGGAGGGAGAGTACGGCCGCCGGCGTGAGGCGGCCGAAGCGCAGCATCCCGGTGGCGTGCCGGGCCTCGCCGAAGTTGGCGGTGTTCTGCCGGTGTCCCTCGAGGAAGAGCGAGGTCCCCGCCCAGGCGCCGACTCCCGGGTCGAAGAAGGCAAGCGGCGCCTCCTCCCGAAAGACGAGGAACCCGTAGTGGATGACCCGGTGCGGATGACGGTCCGGCTGCTCCGCCCACTGGCGCTCCACCATCGCCTGGTAGCGCGCGCGCTGTTCCGCCTCGCTCGCCGCGTGATGCCGGGCTCCGAGGACCGCGACCACGCCGAGGGCGATGACGAGCCCCAGCAGGAAAACCACGTACCGGTCCTCGCGGACCGCACCCACCTGCCGGCGGGCGACGAGCAGCGCGTTGCGGAGACCCACCTAGTCGGCGCCTCGCACCCGGCCGAGTCCGACCCCCGCGCCCGCGCCCGCCAGAACGAGCAGTCCGATCAGGACCGAGAGTGGAACGCCGGCGCGGCGCACGACGTCGGCGGACGCTTCGTCGGCGAGACGAAACTGCGGCACATCGGAAAGGACGCCCGCGTTCATCTGCTCGCTGGCGAGGATCGCGGGCACGAAGAACTCCCGCCATCGCTCGGCGAAGACGCGTACCTGCGACTGGAAGGCGGCGAAGCGCGCGTCTCCCGTGCCGGCCGCGTCGATGAGCACCTCCTGGGCCAGGAGGGCGGGCGAGAGGAAGCGGTAGCGGCGGACCAGGGCGATCTGTTCCGCGCGGCGCGCGTCGTGTTCCGCCGTCACCTCCTCCAGGCGGCGGTTGACGGCATCGGTGGCGGCCCACGCGAGCGCCCCCAGGCCGGGCTCGTCGGCCACCACGCCCTCGGCCATCTCGGGATGGTCCTCAAGGTATCGGGCGAGGAGTTCGCTCCGCTGGTTCACGGCCTCGTTCGAGGCCTCGCGCTGGGCGGTGACCATCTGCACGCGCGACGGCAGCGGGTGCAGCAGGCCCGCCGCGATGTTGATCGCGGCCGGGAGCACGACGACCAGAACCAGCCACGCGCCGACCAGCACCGTGGCGTTCCAGGCGGAGGACCGCCGCAGGCTGTTCACCCACGCCGCGAGCACGAACCAGAAGAGCGCGTACGCGACGACGGCGCTGCACCAGAGGAGGATCCGGCCGGGCGCGTCGAAGTCCCCCGCGACGACGATCCCGGCCAGCGAGACGGCCAGCACCATGCCCACGACCAGGAGGGCGCGGAACGCGAGTTTCGCCGCCACGACGCCCCGCGCCGACACGGGCTGCGAGAGGGTCAGAGCCAGCGTCCCCTGCTCGCGCTCCTCCGAGAGTACGTTGAAGCTCAGGGCCAGCACGAGCAGCGGCAGCAGGTACACGACGACGAAGGCCAGATCGAAACGCCCGACCATCAGGTTGAGGGGACTCTCGACCTCTCCGTTCTGCTGGAACGACGACTCGTTCGTGTAGATGTTGACGTCGTAGTAGTACGGCAGCAGGTCGCTCTGTCCGACGGCCAGGGCCGTGAGCGGCCCCGGCGTCAGCACGGCGGTGTGACGGCCCCGCGCCCCGCCCAGCACGTTCGGGAGCCGCGGATCCGAGAAGCGCGAAGCCGGTTCCGCGCCGTTCTCGATGTCGGTCAGTTCCTGCTCGATCGCGAGGGCACGCTCGACGTTTCCCGCCTGAGCGACCTCCGCGGTGCGCTCCTGGAAGCGCGTCCAGACCACCCCGTTGGCCAGCGCGTAGACCAGCAGGAGCGCGAAGAGCCCGAGCGCGATCCGGAGCGGCCGGTCCGCCATGAGCAGGCGCCGCTCGTTACGGATGACGGTGCGCGCGGTCATCCTACGCCACCTCCGCGCGCCGTACGCGCGCCGCGGCGATCAGGATCGTTCCCGCGAGCCAGCCCGCGAGGACGACGAGCGACAGGATCCGGTTGCCCAGCACCCAGCCCAGCGTCGGGGCGTCGTACCGCAGCGGCGGCGTCGACTCCCAGAGTTCGGATCCGGCCTGGTAGGAGAAATCGCCGCTGCGGGAGTTCTCGGTGAGGTCGCCGTTCATCCGCCGCATCAGGTCCCGGCGGTACATCTCCGCGGCGCTCGCGAAGTGCCGGTGCTGCTCGACATCGGTTCCGGCCAGTCCCATGGAAAGCGCGCGCACCGCGAGCAGCGGAGCCGCCACCGCGATCATCTCGTGAACGGCCCCCTGGCGCTCGAACGCATCCCAGAGCGCGCCGTAGTTGCGGTCGAAGATCCGGTTGCCGAACTCCTCACTCTCCTGGAGGTAGGCACCCACGTCGTTGATCGGCAGATCCTCCACCCGCTCGACTCCGTACTGCGCCATGAGGCGTTCGGCCAGCGCATCCCGGTCCGGAGGGATGATGTCTTCGGCGCCGGAGGCCATCTCCTGTTCCACCGTGCGCGCGAACTCCAGGGCGGAAGGCGTGGGGTGCAGCCACTTGGACAGGTCCACTGCCACGCGCGGCGCCACGAGCCCGTTCACGACCCACACGCCCAGCAGGATCACCAGCGCGGTGCGCGTCGAGCGGGCCCAGGCGGAGACGGCCAGGGAGAGCGCCACGAAGGCGGCGAAATAGACCAGGTAGACGACGGCCAGGACCGCGGCCCGGGCCACGGGGGATGCCGCCGGACCCGGACTGCCGACGACGAGGGCCGCCGCCCCCACCGCCGCTGCCGGTACCAGCAGCAGCGCCAGCGCGCCCGCGATGCCCAGCGCCTTTCCCAGCGCGAGGTCGCACCGCCCGACGCCGGTCGCGAGGAGTTGACGCAGCGTGCCCCGTTCCCGCTCGCCGGCGAGCGCGCCGAACGTCAGCAGGATGACGAGCAGGGGCACGAGGTGCTGCAGCACCTGCGCCGCCGTGAGGGCCCCGATGCGCTGGGCCGCCGTCGCGTCCTGGGCCGGGCGCAACAGGAAGTCGTTCTGCCGGTGCGCCTCGAGCCACACCGATGTCCCGGTGTACGGGTCCACGCCCTCGTCCACGAAGGACAGCGCCAGGCGGGGCTTGAACGCATAGATGCCGTAGTGGGCTGCGGAATGGGGGTTCTTCTCGCCCTGCGTCTCCCAGTGCTCGCGGGCCGTCGCCTGCGCGGCCGCGTGCTCCCGCTGCGCCTCCCGCGCCTGGACCCACCCGTGGCCCAGGGAGACGAGCAGCAGCGCGCCCACCAGGACGGAGCACCATCGGAAGCGGCCGTCCCGGAGTACGTCGGTGAATTCCTTGCGGACGATGTGGCGGATGTTGTGCCTGATCATCGACGCCTCCTAGTCGTGCATGTGTTCCAGGTAGACGCGTTCGAGATCCGCGTGGCCGATCTCGTCCGTGCCCATCTCCGTGACCAGACTTCCGTAGCGCATAATTCCTATGCGCGTCCCGGTTTCCTTGGCGCGAAACAGATCGTGCGTCGCCATGAGCACCGCGACGCCGCGATTTCTGAGGCGCTCGATCAGGGCCGAGAACTCGTTGGAGGCCTTGGGGTCGAGACCGGACGTCGGCTCGTCGAGCAGGAGGGCGTCGGCTTCCTTGGCCATGGCGATCGCGATCCCGACCTTCTGCCGCATGCCCTTGGAGTACTCGGACACGCGGCGGCCGACCGCGTCGCGCTCAAGGCCGGCTTCGACGAGGATGTCCGCGAGCCGCTCGCGCCCCAGCGACCCCTTCCCGCCCAGAGCGGCGAAGTACTCGAGGTTCTCGAGACCGCTGAGGTTGCGGTACAGCATCACCTGCTCGGGGATGTAGGCGAGCCGGCGCTTCGTCTCACGGTCGTGGGTGGACACGTCGAGCCCGGAAACCAGGGCCTGGCCTCCCGACGGCGACACGAAGCCGAGAAAAAGGTTGATCGTCGTGGTCTTCCCCGCCCCGTTGGGGCCGAGGAGGCAGTAGACCTCTCCCGGCTCGATGGCCAGGTCGAGGGCATCGAGGGCCTGCGTCGCGCCATAGCGCTTGCTGAGCCCTCGGGCCTCGAGGAGGGGCGTGTGCCCTGCACCCGATTCGGCGGTCTGCATGGGTTTCCATCTCTCGCGTTTGCCGCGCCGTCACCGGCGCAGGCGTCGACAATCTCCTTGCCGGTCTCCGGATGTCTCCGGCTCGGCGGAGGGGCTTTCGCTACAGACTCTTCGCTACAGAGAGATGGGAAGTGGAGGCGCGCGGCTGCGGTGAGGGGAGAAATGGACGGCCCCGACATTCAGCCGTTGTCCGCGGAGCGCGGGAGCCTGCACGAGCGTGGGCTCCTCGAGGCGCAGCGTCGCCGGGGACAGGACGGGTTCCGCCTTGTGCGACAACTCGCATATGGCACACTCCGCCGGCGAATCGGCGGCGTCGTCGTGCTCATGCGAACCCTCCGCGATGCCGACGACGAGGAGCGAGAGGGCGACCAGGACTCCAGACAGAAGGCGCGCAGCGCCCCTCGATCGTCCGGCACCGGCCTGGTCTGCCATGGCTCCCCTTCCGTCCCGCGAATCGGCGCGCCAGCCGGCCCGAAGGGCCGCGGCGGCGGCACCTTAGAGAACGCACCGGTCCCGGTCAACGTTGAGCCGCCCACGGGGCAGCGCGAGGCGGGCGACCCCCGGCAAGGCGAGCCGAGGCCGACCATCACTTTTGTTACACCCAGCCATCGGTTTTGACATTGTTCCGAGCCTCATGTGGCCTTCGGTTAGTTCTTCGTGAGAGCCGATCTATTCCAACGTGGATCGCAAGGCCATGACAGGGAGCGGGTTAGCGGGACATGCACCGATCGCGTGCGGCGTCACACACAGGTCTGATCGCCATCTGCTGCACGGCGTGGATCGCGGTAAACGGGGGCGTATCCGCGCAGGAGAGCCGTCTGGTGATGACGGAGTCCGGCAGGCACATAATGCCAGCGCACGTCGTCGTTCGCGGCGGCGCGCTGTCTCCGCGAGGGGACGCCAGCCTGTTCTGGAGTGGCGATACCGTCTGGATCGCAACGACCCGCCACGACGAGGTGCGCGCCGTGTGCCCGGAGAGGGTCCGCGCGCCGCTCGGAGCCGCGTTCGTGATCGCCCCGGCGGCCGGCCGGGCGCCCGCCATCGAGATCATCGACGGAGGGGTGCAGGGCGAGGAAGAGCCGCGGCTCATCCGCTTCGCGGACGGGCATTGCCGCGCGACAGCCTGGGGCGGCCCCGACCCGAGCCTGCCCATGGCCCGCGACGCGAGCGGTTGGGTGGCCGCGAGCGCGACCGGACCCGGCGTGCCCAACGGAACCGCGACGACGCGGGTCTCGCTCGTGAGGGGCGGCGGCACACCCTTCGCGACGCCCTTCTCCACGTCCGACGTCGGCCTCCCGATCGCAGGGTCTGACAGCGCGGTCATATCCGTGTCGAGCGGGCCGCGCGGCATCATCGTCTCGTCCCGCCAGTTTCCGTTCGCCTGGTCGACCGCAGCGGACGGCGACAACCCCACGGCAGCTGGGCGCGTGCCAGCCGGGAACGAGTCCTACTACGGGAACGACCCGTGGATCGGGACGGGTGTGTTCGCGCTCGACTCGGGCTTCGTGCAGGTGCTGGCCGATCTCGCATCGGACCGGCGCGACCTCGTCTTCTACGACTCGTCGGGCGCGTTCAAACGCCGACGGGTCATCGACGTTCCGTTCGGGATTCTCGACACCGCGCCGAACCGGCGGCAACTACTGGCCCTCCGCAGGACGGACCGCGTCGAGATCCTCACCTACGAATGGACTTGGCAACCCCACCGGGCCAGGAAGTGAACCCGAAACCAAGGAGCAAAGGTATGCTGACGAAGAAGATCTCGAACTGGATGATCGCCGCCGCGATCATCCTCGGCGTCGAGGCCCTGACGCCCAACAACGCGCAGGCACAGCCGGATACTGGAATAGAATTCTGCCTAAGCTGTGGCATGTTTTCGGGTGAGTGCGACGAGGGAGGGCCGGGCGTAAACGACATATGCGTCTGGGGCGAGTGGGGGGGAGTGGATTGGTGCGTTTCGTGGGGACGCGATTTCTGCGATCCGCGGATCTCGTTCGACGACGCAGGTGCCGACGGGGCGCTGCTGCGGGAGCGAACGTTCGCGTCTTCGGCGTCTCGGGGACTTGAGGCAAGGGATTTGCAGACGGGGCACGTGCGGGACTGCAGGAGCCGAATTGTGGCGAGGTCGTACGGTTCCGATGAGGCGGAGGACATGCGCCGCCGGACCGAGTCGATCGTGATCTGAGGCCGCTCGGGCGTTGCCGATGACCGGAGGAGAGCGAGGCCCGGTGCGTCCTCCGGTCCTCGGCGGCCCCGAGGTACAGACAGGAGATTGGATCAATGATCAAGGTGGTACTTCCCGCCGTGGCGGTTCTCGCCGCGGCTGCAAACCTCCCGGCCCAGGAGCGTCGCGACACGCTCGTCGAGGTGTCCCGCCTGGCGGTCCCCGACAGCGTGCCCCTCACGTACATCGAGCAGTTAGTCCCGGTGGCGGACGGTTCGATCTACATGCTCGATGCCCGGACGGAGGGCGTGTTGGCGTTCGGCCCGGACGGGGCCTTCCGGCAGCAAATCGGTCGGCGGGGCGAAGGTCCGGGCGAATTGCTCTCGCCGTGGCGTCTCGGGCTGCTCGGACGTGACACGCTGTGGGTCGCGGATGCGCGGCGCCGCGTCAACCTCTACGATGCATCGACCGGGGAGAGTCTGGCTGACTTCGGGCTGGCCACATGGGATGCCGCGACGGCGGGCGGCGAGATCGTGCGACCGTTCGCGGCGCTGGCGAACCATAGCATCATGGCCTTCAGGTGGGCGGAGAGGGACGTACTGGCGGAGGTGCTCGCATTTCGCGTCGAGCGCGGGGCCCCTCCGGAAGGCGCTTCGCTTGCGCTCTTGGACCTCCGGGACCGGTCCGTCGCGGCCCCGGTACCGACGGGCGACGGCAGCCTGCAACTGCGCAATCCGTTTTCTCACAGCGACATGATTGTCGTGGGCCCCAGCGGGAGGCGCGTCGCAGTCATCCGGCGACCGAGGCCGGAAGGCTCGCCCGCGTTCTTCGTCGCAGAACGGCACGACGTGTTGCACGGTATTGTGGACACCGTTCAGGTTTCGTATGAGCCACGCCGCTTGGATGCTGGCGAGATCCGGGCGTGGGCCGAGGAGCTCGGACCGGTGGAGCGGATGGTCGAACTCGGCGTATTCCCCAGCCGGGCGTCGGGGGTCGAAGCGGTGCTTGAGGCGCTTGATGCACCCGGCCACCACCCACCGGTCGAGAACCGGGGGCGGGGTATCGTCGATGAGGGCGTGCTGATGGACCGGGAGGGTGGCATGTGGTTTCAGCTCTACAACCCGTCCGGCGGGTCGAACGAGTGGATCGTCGTCTCCGGCGAGGGCGGCGCAGGAGACGTGTCGCACGTGGCAGCCCCCGAGGGCAGCCGAGTGCTCGCGGTAAGCAGGGACCGGGTGTGGGCGGAGGTGCGCGACGCGTTCGGCGTGCCTGCGGTTCAGGTGCTGCGGGTCCAACGCGCCGACGGATGACGGCGTGACTCGGTACGCCCGCATCGGCGCGGCCCTCGCCGGGACCTTCGCGTTCGCCGTGCTTGCGCCCATGGTCGCCGCGCAGGAGCCGGGCACTCGCCTGGCAGGGACCCTCGTGTCGGAGGGCGACGGGGCCCCGGTGGACGGGGCGGTCGTGTCGCTCGTGGACGGTGACGGCGTCGTCGTGTGGGAGACGCTGTCGAACGCCAGCGGCGCGTTCAGCCTGCCGCTGCCGCCGGTGGGCACGTACCGCGTGCGGGCGGCGCGCATCGGCTACGATTTGTGGACCTCCGGCCCGATCCTCATCGACTCCGCGCAGGCGCCCGGCCCGCTGCGCCTCGAGATCCCGGTGCAGCCGGTGCCGCTCCCGGCGTTGATGGTCACGGAGCAGAACGACTGTCCGACGACGCCCGAGGAACGGCGGCGCGCGTTCGAACTCTACGAGTCCGTCCTCCCGATCCTAGACTCAATGTCCACCGCCGCGGCTGGCGACTCTCTGCTTGTGCGGATGGAGCGGCCGGTCCGGATTTGGAAACGAGGCGGGTTCCGCCGTGTTCGGGACACCGTGACCGTCATGGTCTCCGAGGCGCTGCCCAACGCGTCGCCGGGACACCTGGAGGCGTACGGATACGGGGATGTGGTTGATGACTCCATGACGACGTTCTACGCCCCGGACGGCGCCGCCCTCGCGTCGCCGGGGTTCCTCGCGACGCACTGCCTGAGCCCGGCGGCGGACGACGAAGCCGATGATGCGGTGGCCGGGCTGGGGTTCGAGCCGAGGCCCGGCCGAGAGGTCGTGGACGTCAGGGGCGTGCTGTGGATCGACACGGTGGCCAACGAACCGCGGGAACTGGCCTTCCACTACACGTCGCTGCGGCCGTTCCTCGAGAGGCATCTGGTTCCGCCGCTACGGGCTGACTACGAGCGTCGTGTTCCAGACCGCCGCGTCAGGATTCTCGTCATCCGCATCGAGGAGTCCCGATTCGGAGGGCAACTTCGCTTCGAGCGTGTCGCCGGTGATCGTTGGCTGATCCGCGAGTGGCGGATACTCAGGCCCCGCCTCTCCTTTCGCAGCTTCGGCGCCCCGCGCACGGGGAGCTCCGTCTCGCCCATCGCGGTGCCGCTCGAGTACAGAGGAGAGGTGCTTGCGTTGTTCCGCCGCACCGACGGTTCTCCGCGATGACCCGCGATCCGTCGTCCCCCGCGCGGATTCCGGAAGGCCCTCGAGGCCGCCGGGCGAAGCTCGCAGTGACTGTCCCGTACGCGTTGGTCCGTGCGGTCCTCGCCGCGAGCTTGGGGCTCGCGACGCTCGCGCCTTGGGTGGCGGCGCAGGAGTCGACGGCTCGGATGACGGGACAAACTGTGTCAGAGGGCGACGGCGCGCCGGTGGACGGGGCGGTCGTGGCGCTCGTGGACGGCGAAGGCGTCGTCGCGTGGGAGACGCTGTCGAACGCCAGCGGCGCGTTCAGCCTGCCGCTGCCGCCGGTGGGCACGTACCGCGTTCGGGTATCGCGCATCGGCTACGATTCGTGGACCTCCGGCCCGATCCGCATCGACTCCGCGCAGGCGCCCGGCCCGCTGCGCCTCGAGATCCCGGTGCGGCCGATCCCGCTCCCGGAGTTGATGGTCACGGAGCAGAACGACTGTCCGACGACGCCCGAGGAGCGGAGGCTCGCGTTCGAACTCTACGAGTCAGCCCTCCCCATCCTGGACTCAATGTCCACCGCAGAGACTCGCGACTCTCTGCTTGTGCGGTTGGAACGGCCGATCCGGATCTGGCGACGAGGCAGGTTCCGCTATACACAGGACACCGTGACCGTCATGGTCACGGAGGCGTTGAGTAACGCCTCGCCGGGACACCTGGAGGTGTACGGGTACGCGGACATCGTTGGTGATTCCATGACGACCTTCTACGCCCCGGACGGTGGCGCGCTGGCGTCGCCGGGCTTCCTCGCGACGCACTGCCTGAGCCGGGCGGCGGATGACGAGGTCGATGATGGCGCTCTGGCTGGCTTGGCGTTCGAGCCGAGGCCCGGCCGGGAGGTCGTCGACGTGACCGGCGTGCTGTGGATCGACACTGTCGCCAACGAACCCCGGGAACTGGCGTTCCACTACACGTCGCTGCGACCGTTCCTCCGGCGACATCTGGTTGAGCCGCTACGGGATGACCACGAGCGTCGTTTGCCTGGCCGCCGCGCCAGCATTGGCACCATCCGCATCCAGGAGTCTCGTTTCGGGGGGCAACTTCGCTTCGAGCGTGTTGCCAGTGATCGTTGGCTGATCCGCGAGTGGCGAATGCTCACGCCGCGCCTCGCTTCTCGCTCCTTCTCGCACCCGCGCACGGGGACCAACGTCTTGCCCATTGCAGTGCCCCTTGAATCCCGAGGCGAGGTGCTTGCGTTGTTCCGCCGCACCGACGGTTCTCCGCGATGACCCGGGATCCGTCGTCCCCCGCACCGGTTCCGGGAGACGCTCGAGACTGTACCGCCATGAGCAAGGCAAAGTCCAAGCTTCAACGAGTATTCATACCGGAAGAAGTGGAACAGGCTGAAACGCAACAATTGCACACTCTTTTCGACACGATCAACTCTGGGTTTGGAAAATAAGTTATTGATGTACTGTCTTTGAAAGTCACTACTCAATATATGACATCCAAACAAACCCCACTGTAGCGCCAGGTTCGACTTTCGTCGCAGCCGGTCGCCGGCCGGTCCGCGAAAGGAAGCCCCCTTTCGGAGTTCGGAAGTTCGGAGTTCGGAATGATCAAGATCATAGTGGAATCCTCGCACGACGCCACCCTGATCGAGGATGCAGTCGATAACTGGCCCGTCCGCATAGTCAATGATGTCGAGCGTCTGCCAGGCGACGACGATGTCGAGTGCCTGATCCTAGGTTCCCGCGCGCGAAATCTGGCACGGTGGGTCGGGCCGTTGGGGAAGATCAAGCGGGATTGGGCCGGAGTTCCCATCATCGTCGTGACGGATTCCGAACCCGAGGTGGCGCTCCAGCTAAGCGGCATCAAGGTGTCCGCCGTCGTCTGGTTCGAGGATCTCCAGAGCGAGCTCGGCCCCGCGATCCGCGCCGCGCGCGGAGTGGATCATATTCTCCGCCTGGCCGGGGAGATAGAGGAATCGACGCTGCCCCCCTCTCTTCGGTCAGCCTTGGCGCACGGACTCCGGGTGGCTACGGACCGACCGATTCGCCGCGTACGGAAGCTGGCGTCGGTGGTTGGCTCCTCCCCCGTTACGCTGTCTCAGCAGTTTCGGGAGAGTGTGGGGGGCCGCACGACCCTGGCGCGGTTCCTTCGCGCGCTTGTGATACTCCGGGGCCACCAGCTGCGGTCGTCCGGTCTCGGCTGGGACCGGGTGGCCGGAGAGTTGCGAGTCTCTCGTCAGACGCTCCACCGCCAATCGAAGGAGTGGCCGGGCCGCAGGCTCGGTCCGCTGGCGGCCATGTCGCGCGGACAGCTTCTCGCACGGTTCGTGTCCGACTTTGTGCGTCCCCTCCTCGCTGACAGGACCGACTAATACGGGGTCCTGTCCCGCTTGCGGGTCCAGCGGTCGAAGACGTCGCGCGCCCGGTCGGAGGGGACCCGCACGAGCGACACGAGGCTGCGCTCGTTCGGGGGCCTGGCGATTTCTTCGTAGATGTCTTCGTCGCTGAACCGTATGGCGGCCGCGTCCTCCCGGGTGTTGGCGTAGTACACGCGGCGGATCCGGCTCCAGTAGATCGCTCCCAGGCACATCGGACACGGTTCACAGCTCGCGTAGATCTCGCAGCCGCCGAGATCGAACGTGCCCAGAAGATTGCAGGCCTTTCGAATCGCCCGGATTTCGGCGTGGGCCGTGGGGTCGTTGTCCAGCGTGACCCGGTTCGTCCCCTCCGCCACGATCTCGCCGTCCTTCACGACGACGGCGCCGAACGGCCCGCCGCCCTCCTCCATGCTGCGCTCGGACAGGTCGATGGCCCGCTGCATGAATTTCATGAATTCGTCATCCATCACGACGCTCGTTTCGCCAAGGCGCCTGCGCTCGATTCCGGCCGGTCGCCGCACGGCGGTCGACTCCCGGAGCACTCCCGGAATATACTCAGCCGGTCCCGTCCCCGGCTGTCGGCCGGGGATCCCCCGTCCTCAAAGCCCGCGGTGAGCGCGATTGACGAACTCTTCGAGTGGCCGTCCGTCCCGGCGGCGAGCGGGCGAGCTCACGGTCGACCTCGGGCTCATGGCGACGGCGATCATCTGGGGCATCAACTTCTCCGTCGTGAAGGTCGTCCTGCGGGAATTCGAACCGCTCGCGTTCAACGCCCTCCGCTTCCCGTTCGCGGCGATGGCGGTCTGGTTCCTCCTCCGGGCCAAGAGGCGCCCGGTCCTCCCTCCGCGGAGCGAGTGGGTGCGGATCCTTGGACTCGGCGTGGTGGGACACGTGATCTTCCAGGCCGCCTTCATCTACGGGATCGACCTGACGCTGACGGGGAACGCCGCGCTGCTTCTCTCCACGAGTCCCGTGTGGGTGCTCCTGATCGCGTCCGCGCTCGGGCGGGAGCGGTTTAGCCCCGCGATCCTTCTGGGCGTCGTCGCAACGCTCGCCGGCATGGCGATCCTCATCACGGGCGGGACGCAGGAGGTCGGAGGCGCGGGTCTCGGCGACCTGCTCGTCCTCGGGGCCGCGCTCTCGTGGGCCTCCTTCACCGTCTTCGGACGGCGCATCACGAAACGCCGGGGGGCGCTGGAGGTGACGGCGTGGACGCTCTGGGCCGCCCTTCCCGTCATCATCGTCATGGGCATCCCCGATCTGATGCGTGTGGACTGGCGTTCGGTCCCGCCGGGGATCTGGTTCGCGACGGCGTACACGGGGGTTTTCGGGATCGCCATCGCCTACCTGCTCTGGTCGCGGGGCATGAAGACGATCGGACAGAGCCGGACGGCGGTGTACCAGAACCTCGTCCCGGTGATCGCGCTGGCGACGGCCTGGATGTGGCTGGGAGAGACGCCCACGCCGCAGCAACTGGGGGGCGCCGCCGTCATCCTCTCGGGCGTCGCCGTGGCGCGCGGCTTCGCCGGCCGCCGGCGCCGTCGCGTGCCGTAAGCCGGCTTCTTCCGCCGGACGCCGGTCTCGCGACGGGCTCCGGCGGCGACCTACCTTGCAAATCATGTCCGACGAGCGCGGAGTAGCGGGGATCGTGCTGGCTGCCGGTTCGTCGACGCGCATGGGGCGCAACAAGCTCCTGCTGGACGTCGACGGGGAGACGCTCGTGCGCCGTGCCGTCCGCCTCGCGGGTGAGGCCGGCCTCGACCCCGTCATCCTCGTTACGGGACGTTTCCGGGAGGCCGTCGAGCGGGAGGTCGCCGATCTCGACTGCGCGACGACCTTCAATCCCGATCACGAGACCGGCATCCAGACGTCCGTGGCCTGCGGCGTTGCGGCGGTGCCGGCGGATTGCCGGGCTGCCGTCGTGATGCTGTCCGACATGCCCTTCGTGACCGCGCGCATGGTGCGGACGCTGGTGGAGCGTTACGCGGAGACGGACGCCCCGCTCGTCGTGTCGCGCTACGGCGAGGTGAACGCGCCGCCCATCCTCTACGGCCGCGGCCTCTTCGGCGAAATCTCCCGCATGCGGGCGGGGTGCGGGCGCGAGGTCGTCCGCCGCCACCACGAGCGGGCGATCCACGTGGACTGGCCCGCCGAGCGGCTCAGGGACCTCGACCGGCCCGACGAATACGAGTCGGTGCGGCGAGAGTTTGCGGCCGTCGCCTCCGGGGATCCCGCGTGAAGCGCGAACTGCTCGATCTCGCGGCGCGGTTGACGGCCGAGCGGCAGCCCTACGCGCTCGCCACGGTCGTGCGGAGCGAGCGCCCCACGAGCGGCAAGCCGGGCAACATGGCGCTGATCTCGGCGGACGGCGCCATGCACGGCTGGATCGGTGGCAGCTGCACCCGGTCGGAGGTGATCCGCCACGCGCTGGAGACCCTGAATGAGGGCGAACCCCGGCTCCTCGCCTTCGGGTCGAGTCCCGGACGGCCCGACGACCTGGTCCCCGTCCCCATGTCCTGCAGCAGCGGAGGGAAGGTGGAAGTGCACGTGAATCCGGTTCTTCCGGCCCCCATCCTGATCGTGGCGGGAAGTTCGCCCGTCGCCGTCGCGCTCGTGCGCCTCGGCGGCGGGATGGGATATACGACCGTGGCCGAGGTCCCCGCGGACGGGGCTCCGGATGGGACGCTGGCCGAGGTGGCCGATGAAGTCGTCGAGGACCTGGCCGAGACCGCGGCCCGCTACGCCGAACGCCCCCGCGGATGGAAGCTGTACGGGGTCGTCGCCACCATGGGACGGCGTGACGAGGGCTCGCTCGCGGAGTTGGCGGCCGCCGCGCCGGACTATCTCGGCGTGATCGCCTCCCCCACCCGCATGGAGGAAGTCCGCCGCGTGCTGGCCGCGAAGGGGCTCGACGCCGACCAGATCGCCCGCGTGCGCGGCCCGGCCGGCCTCGATATCGGAGCCGAGAGCCCCGAGGAGATCGCGGTGAGCATCCTCGCGGAGATCGTCCAACTCGAGGCGACACCGGACGAGCCGGAGGCCATCGAGTCCGGCGACGAGTCCACGGACGAAGCCCCGCGCGACGAGCGGGCGAACGCGGCGCAGGCGACGGACCCCGTGTGCGGGATGACCGTCGCGGTGGCGGGAGCCCCATCGTCCGTCTTCGAGGGCGAGCCCGTCTACTTCTGCTGCGAGGGCTGCCGCAGCCGCTTCGACGCGACGCCCGAACTCTATCTCTCGCGCCCTGTAGCGGATCACTCGTGAGACCCCGGAGATGGCGACGTCAGTCATGTCGATCTGGTCGACTACCACTAACGGAGGCAGTGGACATGGCGATGAAGAATCCCCCGCATCCCGGTCGCAGCATCCGGGAGAACTGCCTGGACCCTCTCGGCCTGAACGTCACCGAGGCGGCCCAGGTGCTCGGCGTCGCCCGTCACACGCTCTCACGCGTCCTGAACGGCCACGCGGCGATTTCGCCGGAGATGGCCATCCGGCTGGAGAAGGCGGGCTGGTCCGATGCCGAGTTCTGGCTGCGGCGGCAGAGCAGCTACGACCTCGTGCAGGCACGCAAAGGCGAAGACCGCATCAACGTCGAGCGATACCAACCCCAGCCGACGGCATAAAGCCAATGAAGATCGAGGAAGGGTTCACGATCGACGCGCCCGCCGCGGATGTGTGGGCGATTCTCTCCGACCCGCGGCAGCTCTCGGAACTCCTGCCCGGGGCTGAAATCACGGAGCAGATCGACGACACCACGTGGGAGGGCGGCATGACCGTCAAGGTGGGACCCCTCGTGGCAGCCTATACCGGGACCGTATCCTTCATACTGAACGAAGAGGAGCGGTCCGCGGTCATCCGGGCGCTGGGCCAGGGCAAGGCCGGAATGGGCACCGCCGAGATGACGATGAAGAGCCGGGTGGCGGCGCTCGCCGATGGCGGATCCGAGGTCACGATGGACTCGGAGGTGACGGTCACCGGGATCCTCGCCCAACTCGGCCGCGGCATGACCCAGGTCGTGTCGAAACGGATGCTGCAGGAGTTCGTCGGAAGACTCACGCGCGCGCTTGAGAGTCAGGCAAAGGAGGCAGGGCCATGATCCCCCCGCAGTTCGACTACCACGCGCCGGGCGGACTGGACGAGGCGCTCGGCCTGCTCGGCGAACTCGACGACGCGAAGGTGATGTCGGGCGGCCAGAGCCTCCTTCCGATGCTCAAGCTTCGCCTCGCCGGGCCCGCGAACATCATCGACATCGGCCGCATCCCCGGGCTCGACACGATCGAGGAGCGGGACGGCTGCCTCCGGATCGGCGCGCTCGTGACCGAGACCCAGCTCGAGGAATCCGCGGCCGTGGCGGAGCGCTATCCGATCCTGCTCGACACCGCCCGCGTGATCGCGGACCCGCTCGTGCGCAACCGCGCCACCGTGTGCGGCAACATCGCGCACGGCGACCCGGCGAACGACCACCCGGCGACGATGCTCGCGCTGCGCGCCCACGTCGTCGCGACCGGGCCGAACGGAGAGCGCACGATCGACATCGACGACTTCTTCCACGGCCTCTTCATGACCGCCCTGGGAGAGGACGAGATCCTCACCGAACTCCATATCCCGGTGCCGCCCGCGGGCAGCGGCGGCGCCTACGTCAAGCTGGAGCGCAAGGTGGGCGACTACGCCGTGGCGGGCGCCGCCGTGCAGCTCACGCTGGACGACGACGGGAAGGTGACGAAGGCCGGCGTCGGGCTCACGAACCTGGGCTTCGCCCCCATCCGCGCGACGGCCGCCGAAGAGACGCTCCTCGGCGCAGACTTCGTGCCGGCAGGCGGGTTGCGGGGCGCCATCGAGAAGATCCGCGACGCGATCACGAGCGCGCCCGACGCCGACGAGGTGATCGCGGCCGCCGCCCAGGCCGCCGCCGACATGACCGAACCGGTGGAAGACCGGCGCGGCTCCGTCGAATACAAGAGGAACATGGCTCGCGTGCTCACGGCGAGGGCCATCCGCAAGGCGCTCGCGCGCGCCGGGGCCGGAGGGTAGAGCGATGGCGACACATCAGATATCCGTCACCGTGAACGGCGAGGCGCACGCGGCCGAGGTCGAGTCGCGCACGCTCCTCGTCCACCTGATCCGCGACGACCTGCGGCTCACCGGCACCCACATCGGGTGCGACACGACCCACTGCGGCGCCTGCACCGTGCTGCTCGACGGGAAGCCGACGAAGTCGTGCACCGTCCTCGCCGTGCAGGCCGACGGCGCCGAGGTCGGGACCGTGGAGGGACTCGCCGGCGCCGACGGCATGCACGCGCTGCAGGAGGGCTTCTGGGAGAAGCACGGCCTCCAGTGCGGCTTCTGCACGCCCGGCATGCTGATGACGGGCGCGGCCCTCCTCGAGGAGAACCCGAATCCGAGCGAAGCCGAGATCCGCGAGGCCATCTCCGGCAATCTCTGCCGCTGCACCGGCTACGTGAACATCGTGAAGGCGGTCCAGTACGCCGCCGACAAGCTGGGCGCGGCCGCCGCCGAAACCGCAAACGCCGCGACCGACGGGGAGGACAGCTGATGGCACCGAAGACTTCCGCCGACATCTGCGGCATGGGGCACTCCATGAAGCGCAAGGAGGATCCGCGCTTCCTGCAGGGCAAAGGCAACTACATCGACGACATCGTCCTCCCCGGCATGCTGTGGCTCGACATCGTCCGCAGCCCGATCGCCTACGGGAAGATCAAGAGCATCGACTCGAGCAAGGCGCTGGAAGTCCCCGGCGTCCTCGCCGTCCTCACGGGCAAGGACCTCGAGGCGTACAACCTGCACTGGATGCCGACGCTCATGTCGGACACCCAGATGGTGCTCCCCACGGACACCGTCATGTACCAGGCACAGGAGGTCGCCGCCGTCATCGCCACCTCGCGCTACGCGGCCGCCGACGGCGTCGCCGCGGTCGAGGTCGACTACGAGCCGATGAAGCCCGTCATCGACCCCTTCAAAGCGCTGGACGAGGACGCGCCCGTCCTCCGCACGGACAAGGAAGGCCAGACGGACAACCGCATCTGGCACTGGGAGGCGGGAGACAAGGAGGCGACGGACAAGGTGTTCGATGAGGCGGACGTCGTCGTGCGCGAAAGCATGCACGTGCCGCGCATCCACGTGGCCTCGATCGAGACGTGCGGCTGCGTGGCCGACTTCAACCCCGTCGAGGGCCACCTCACCGTCTACATGACGACGCAGGCCCCGCACGCGATCCGCACCGTGCTCGCGCTCGTGGCGGGACACGTCGGACTCTCCGAGGAGAAGATCCGCGTCGTGTCGCCGGACATCGGGGGCGGCTTCGGCGGAAAGGTGCCGGTCTATCCCGGCTACGTCGTCGCGATCGCGGCCTCCGTCGTCCTCGGCAAGCCGGTCAAGTGGATCGAGGACCGGATGGAGAACCTCCAGGCGGACTCCTTCGCGCGCGACTATCACATGGACGCCGAGATCGCGGCGGACGCCGACGGGAAGATCCGCGGGCTCCGCATCAAGACGCTCGCCGACCACGGCTATTCCGACGCCCAGGCCGCGCCGTCCAAGTTCCCGGCGGGCCTCTTCTCCATCTGCACCGGCTCCTACGACATGGAGCAGGCCTACGCCGAGGTGGACGCGGTCTACACGAACAAGCCCCCGGGCGGCGTCGCCTACCGCTGCTCCTTCCGCGTGACCGAGGCCGTGCACTGCATGGAGCGCGTCGTGGACACGCTGGCGCACAAGATCGGGAAGGATCCGGCACAGTTGCGCGAAGAGAACTTCATCCCGAAGGAGGCCTTCCCCTACGAGTCGCCGCTCGGCTGGGAGTACGACAGCGGCGACTACCAGGCCGCGATGGACAAGGCGAAGGAGATGATCGGCTACGACGACCTGCGCCGGGAGCAGGCGGAGAAGCGCGAGCGCGGCGAACTGATGGGGATCGGCGTGTGCAGCTTCACCGAGGTGCTGGGCGCGGGTCCGTCCAAGGACTTCGACATCCTCGGCATCAAGATGTTCGACTCCGCCGAGGTGCGCGTGCACCCCACCGGGAAGGCGATTGCCCGCTTCGGCACGAAGTCGCAGGGCCAGGGCCACGAGACGACCTACGCGCAGATCATCGCCGAGGAACTCGGCCTCCCCGCCGCGCATGTACAGGTGGAGGAGGGCGACACCGACACCGCCCCGTACGGCCTGGGCACCTACGCCAGCCGCTCGACCCCGACCGCCGGGGCCGCGGGTGCAATGGCCGCCCGCCAGATCCGCGACAAGGCCGCGAAGATCGCCGCCCACCTGATGGAGGTGAGCGAGGAGGACCTCGAGTGGGAGCCCGGGAAGTTCTCCGTGAAGGGCGCGCCCGACCGGTCCGTCACGATCCAGGACTGCGCCTTCGCCGCCTACACGAACCTCCCCGAGGGGATGGAGCCGGGGATGGAGGCGACGAACTACTACGACCCGCCCAACCTCACCTTCCCCTTCGGAACGTACATCTGCGTCGTGGACATCGACCGCGGAACGGGTGAGGTCACGGTGCGCCGCTTCGTGGCGGTGGACGACTGCGGCAACATCATCAACCCGATGATCGTGCAGGGGCAGATCCACGGCGGCCTGACCCAGGGCATCGGCCCCGCCCTGTTCGAGGAGATCCCCTACGACGAGGACGGCAACAACCTCGCCGGCTCGTTCATGGACTACCTCGTCCCGACCTCCATGGAGACCCCCGCGTGGGAGACCGGCCACACGATCACGCCGTCACCCCACCATCCGCTCGGCGCCAAGGGCGTCGGCGAGTCGGCCACGGTCGGCGCGCCGCCCGCGATCGCCAACGCGGTCGTGGACGCGCTGGCGCACCTGGGCGTGACGCACCTGGACATCCCTATCACCCCCGACAAGGTGTGGGAGGTCCTGAACGAGAAGGGAGTCGCCGAATAAGGGTAACCGTCTGATCCGGTTGCCAGGTTGCCCCGCAGAGCCGGCCCGGGCATCTTCTCGCGCCATGATTCGCGCGTCCGACATCCGACCCCTCCGCGCCCGCGGGGCGAGCTGCGCCGGCGGCACCTCCGCTCCCAGCACCTGCGCCTGTATGTGTTCGTGTCGCCACGACGCGTGGATCCGGGTGTGTTGATGCGCTGAGCCTTTAGCTCAAACCGTTTTCCGAGCCGCCCCGGTCCGCCGACCTGGGCGGCTTTTTTGTGCCCCCTGTTCAACCGGTTTCAACCCGAGAGAAGATCATGATTCGTCCCGTTTTGCCGCAGATACATGTGCTGTACGAGAACCCGGCCTGGATTCCGCCCCTTCAGGAGGCGCTCGCGAGGGAGGGTTTCCGGGTCCGCCTCGTGCACGTGAACGAGGGGCTCGTCGACCCGTCCGTCCCTCCGCCCGAGGGTGTCTGGATCAACCGCATCAGCCCTTCGTCGCACACTCGGGGCCACGTCCACACGGTGGAACTCGCGCGGCAACTCCTCTACTGGCTGGAGTCCCACGGCCGCCGCGTGATCAACGGGCTCGGCGCCTTCGAACTGGAGATGAGCAAGCTCCGGCAGGATCTCGTCCTGCGGAGGCACGGGATCCGCACGCCCCGCACCGTGCTGGCCGTGGGGAGGGAGCATCTCCTCCAGGCCGCCGCCACCTTCGACGGTCCGTTCATCACGAAGCACGACCAGGGGGGCAAGGGTCTGGGGATCCACCTCTTTCACGACGCGCGGGAACTCGAGCAGCACCTGGACGGCGACGGCTTCGACGCGGGGCCCGGCGCACGGATGATCCTCCAGCAGTACATCGACGCCCCGGAGCCGTTCATCACGCGCGTGGAAATCGTGGGCGGCAGATTCGTCTTCGCCATGCGGAGTTCCACGGCCGGGGGGTTCGAACTCTGCCCCTCGGACGCCTGCAACCCGATGCCCGAAGTGTGCCCGACCGGTCCCGGGCTCTTCAGCCCCTCGCCGGTCGCGGAGGACGACCCGCTGGTGCAGCGGTACATCCGGCTCTGCAACAGGGAGGGAATCGAGATCGCCGGCATCGAATACGTGCGGGACCAGTGGGGCCACCGCTACACGTACGACATCAACGGCACGACGAACTACAACCAGACGCTGGGCGCCCGGATCGGCGTCGACGGCATGGGCGAGGTGGCCCGGTACGTGCGCCGAACGGCGACCCCGGTCCGACGGCGGCGGCGCATCGCGAGTTGAGCGGCGCGCCGCGGGCCGTGGTCGTGCGGTGTCGTTCCACGACCGATAGGTCTATCGCATGCCACGTTTATGGGCGTTGTCCGACCTGCACGTCTCCCACCCGGGAAACCGGCCGGCACTGGAGGATTTTCCGGCCCATCCGGACGACTGGCTGATCCTGGCAGGCGACGTGGCCCACGGCGCGCAGCGACTCGAGTGGTGCTTCGCGCGACTCACTCCGAAGTTCCGGCAGGTCGTCTGGGTTCCGGGAAACCACGAACTCTGGACGATACCGAACCGGGCTCCCGGGCTCCGTGGCGTGGCGCTCTACGAACATCTCGTGGAAATCGCCCGCTCCCACGGCGTTCTCACTCCGGAGGACCCTTATCCGGTGGTCGAACATCGGGACGGGCCGGTGCTGGTCGCGCCACTGTTCCTGCTCTACGACTACAGCTTCCGGCCCCGGCAGGTCCGGCGTGAACAGGTCATTCAGTGGGCCCGGGAGACCCGCGTCGTCTGCGGGGACGAAGCGATGCTGCATCCCGACCCGTTTCCGGACCGGGACTCGTGGTGCGCGGCGCGCTGCGAGGACGCGGCCACGCGGCTCGCGTCGGCTCCGGCCGATCTTCCCAAGGTCCTCGTCAATCACTTTCCTCTCGAGGAACGGCACGCCGTGCTGCCGAGGATTCCCCGATTCACGCCGTGGTGCGGAACCCGCCGAACCGAAGGTTGGCACCGTCGGTTCAACGCGTGCGCGGTGGTCTACGGCCACCTTCACATCCGGGACACGCACTGGCTCGACGGCGTGCCCTTCCAGGAGGTCTCTCTGGGATATCCGCGGCAGTGGGACCGCCGGCGCGGGATCGGGGCCTACCTGCGGGAAATCATCCTGGCGCCACGGGGCGCGACGATCCGCTGACCGCCGCCGGGACCTGGTCAGCGGAAGGAGCGGCGCAGCAGGAACTCGTAGGCCCCGTCGCCGAGCCACTTCCTGATGAAGAGCGCGGGCCGCGCCAGGTGGCCCTTGACGTACCTGCGGCGAGGCTTGCGGGTCGTGGCGGCCTCGACCAACACCTCGCCGAGTACGTGGGCTTCGGTGCTCCGGGCCCTGGCCTTCGGATCTTCGAACATCTTGAGGAACGGCTCGAACTGCGCTTCGTACGCGGTGTCGTCGTGGTACTCCTTCAACCGCCCCCTGGTCACGTCGAAGAACTCCGTCCGGATCGCGCCCGGTTCGACGAGGACGACGTCGATGTTGAACGGCGCGGCCTCGAGCCGGAGGCAGTCCGACCACCCTTCAAGCGCATGCTTGGTGGCGACGTACCAGGCCCCGAGAGGCACGAAGATCTTCCCCACCACGGACGAGACGTTGATGATCCGGCCCGAGCGCTGCGCCCGCATGTGCGGCAGGACGAGTTGGGTGAGGTTGGCGAGGCCGAACAGGTTCACGTCGAACTGGTACCGCGCGTCGTCGAGCGGGATCTCCTCGACGGGTCCGTAGAGGCCGAAGCCCGCGTTGTTGATGAGGACGTCGATGCGTCGCTCGCGCTCCATGATCCCGCTCACGGCCCGCTCGTTGTCGTCCTCCCTGGTGACATCCATTTCGACGGGCGCGATGCCGTGTTCGGTCAGCTCCTCCAGGCGATCCAGGCGGCGTGCGCCGGCGTAGACCGTGTGGCCCTCCCGGGCCAGGAGAATCGCGGCCTCCCGGCCGATGCCGGCCGAGGCTCCGGTGACCAGTATCACCTTGCGCATGGTGCTCTTCCTTCCCCAGTCATCTTGTTTCGGAGGTCTGAGGACGTTCCCGCGGGAACGTCCGCGTGAGGCTTCGAGGGCGGACACGATGTTAGCATGGTGGGAGGACCGGAAGGACTCGGACACGGAGAGACACAAGCGATGACCCGAATCCCCCGGGTCGACAACTCATTCGGTCGTTGAGCGGGCGGCGCAGGCGAGCCACGGCGCAGGACGGGCTGTGGAAGGGGCTGAATCCCGGGATGGCGCTCGCCGCCAAGGGCGTCGTGCTCGCCTTCGTCCTCGCTACGGTCTGGGACGTGGACGCGGCCGGCGCCGCTTTCGGGCGCCTCCGCGCCTGGATCGAGGGCACGCTCGACTGGTTCTACGTCCTGACGGTCTGCGCGACCTTCTTCACCTGCCTGTTCCTGGCGTGCAGCCGGTTCGGGAGGATCCGGCTCGGCGATGAGGACGCCGCGCCCGAGTTCAGCCGGTTCTCCTGGCTCGCCATGCTCTTCTCGGCCGCGGTCGGGATCGGACTGCTCTTCTTCTCCATCGCCGAACCCATCTTCTATTTCGACAACAGCCAGGCCGCGGGTTACCCCAACAACCCGATCGCCGACCTGGCGGGCGCCACCGCTCTGGACGAGCGGCGGGCCGTGCACGCCATGCGCGCCACCTACCTCCACTGGGGCGTCCACGGATGGTCCGCGTACGTGCTGGTCGGGCTGTGCCTCGCCTACTTCGGGTTTCGCAAGAAGCTGCCGCTGACGCTGCGTTCCGCCCTCTACCCGCTCATCGGCGACCGGATCTATGGCCCGGTCGGCGACCTGGTGGACCTGCTGGCGGTGTTCGGCGGGGTCTTCGGCATTGCGACCTCCCTGGGCCTCGGGGCGAGCCAGATGGCCGCGGGACTCGACGTGCTGCTCGGCGTGGATCCGGGTCTCGTCACGCAGGTTGCGCTCATCGCCGGCATCTCGCTGGCGGCCACGCTGTCGGCGGTGTCCGGCGTGAAGCGCGGGATCCGCATCCTGTCGGAGTGGAACATCGGCGTGAGCGTCCTCCTGCTGGGGTGCTTCCTGCTGCTGGGCCCCTTCACGTGGCTCGTCCGGTTCATCGCCACATCCGCCGGCGAGTACCTGTGGCGCGCCGTGCCCATGGGATTCTGGATCGCCGATGGTCCGGGGCCGAGCGCCTGGCAGAACGCCTGGACGATCTTCTACTGGGGATGGTGGATCTCGTGGGCGCCCTTCGTCGGCACGTTCATCGCCCGCATCTCCCGCGGACGCACGCTGCGCGAGTTCGTTCTCGGCGTGCTGGTCGTCCCGACCGGCCTGGCGCTCGTGTGGTTCGGAATCTTCGGCGGCAACGCGATCCACCTCGAACTCAACGCTCCGGGCGGCGTCGCAACGGCGGGAATCATCGAACTGGTGCGCGGCGGCAACTACGAAGGCGCGCTCTACGCGACGATCGACCGGATGAGCGACGCCGACTGGCTCGCCTGGGCCATGTCCGCCATGGCCACGCTCCTGCTCGCGACCTGGTTCATCACGTCTTCGGACTCCGGCACGCTCGTGATCACGACGCTCCTGAGCATGGGCGACCCTCACCCCCCGCGGCGGTTCCGCATCGTCTGGGGGCTCGGCGTGGGCGCGGTGGCGGCCGTGCTGCTGCTTGCCGATGGCCTCCAGGCCCTCCAGACGGCCGCCATCGCCGCCGCCCTGCCTGTGAGCGTCGTGCTGCTGTTCATGATCGCCGGGCTGCTCAGGTCCCTCGCGCGCGATCCCTAGGGGAGATCACGCTCGCCAGCGAAGGTGACGCTGGCGCGCCGCCTCACGACGCGGGTTCCCAGAGTTCGATCGCGTTTCCTTCGGGGTCGTGGATGCGGGCGAAGCGGCCGACGCCCTCCATCTCGCTCTCGTGGCTGACCTCGATATCCGCGGACTTCAGTTGCGCGATCATCGCGTCCAGATCGGCGACGCGAAAATTCAGCATGAACGTCTTCTCCGCCGCGAAATAGTCCGTGTCGGCGGCGAAGGGTGCGAACACCGTGACCCCGGACTCCGTCACCCACGGCTCCATCTCCATGTTCGTCGGAGCGGGATTGATGCCGAGGTGATCCTCATACCACTTCGTGAGTCCTGCCGGATCCTTCGCCCGAAAGAAGAACCCGCCGAATCCCTGAACGTTTTGCACGCTACGTCCTCTCGATGATGGGCTGCACGATCGACGCCCCGGTTCAGCTGCCCGGGACGCGCAGGATGGGATACGCCTCGCCGGGGCGCAGCCGGTCCGCGAGGAACCCCCAGTTCGCGAAGCCGTCGTCCGACTGTGGCTCGAGCAGGCTGAACAGGAGGCGTCCCAGCGGCTGGTCGGTCCGCGCGAGCATGTCCCCGGGGGCTGGCGGAACCCGGTCCGTCTCGTAGAGGCCGAAGAGCGTCTGCTCGTTGCGTCCCTGGAACGGCCGCTCGGCGGTGCGCACCGAGTCGATGCGGAACGCCTCCACATCGAGGGGCGCCGACCCGGCAGGCTCGAGCGCGATGCCGTGTGCCGCGAGCCGAATCAGAACGTCCGACAGATCCGCCGGGATGAGGTAGGCCGCGGGCACGCGCGCCCGCAGCGTCGGCGCGAAGGTCCCGTACTCGTACATCGTCTCGACGTACTGGGTGTCCGCGCGCAGGAGGAGCGGGCGCCCGGTGAGGGGGTGCGCCTCCTCGACCGTGGCGCCCATCAGGATGTCGACGGGCGCGGCCGATCGCTCGGGAACGGCGCGCAGCGCGAGCGAATCGCCCGTTACGACGGCGGCATCGGCATCGGCGACGATGCTCCGGACCTCGACCGCGTGCTCATGGACGTAATCGAGGATCTCCTCGACGAAATGGAGCGTCGCGAGCACGCGCTCCTCGAATGTCGCGTAGGAGTAGGCCTCGCTGAGGATCGCGATCCGGTTGCGGAGCCCGAGGTAGTTGTTGTTGAAGCGCGGACGGTGGTCGAAGGTGTACCAGCCGGGCGCGTCCCCGCCTCGCGTCGACGCGTTCCCGTAGTAGTAGTACTCCCAGCCGTACTTCTCCCGGATCTCCCCCGTGACGTGTGGAAAGAGCCCCTCCCGCAGGAAATCGTCGATCTCCGCCGGCGTGTTGGGGTGGAGCGGCGGCGAGTAGGTGAGATGGTAGGCGTGCCGCGTCCCGTTCGTCGTGTGCAGATCGACGGCGACGTGCGGATCGTATTCGCTGAACAGCCGCGCCACGGACCGCGCCTCGGGCGAGTCGAGCTTCATGTGGTCGCGGTTCAGGTCGTAGCCCTGGGCGTTCGGACGCTGGCCCATCCCCCCGACCGGGCCGTACTGCCGCCCCCGGTTCACGAGGTTCACCCGTTCGTTTCCGTCCGCGTTGTAGATGGGCGCTATGAGGAGGACCATCGACTCCCGCCACCCGCCGTGGCGGCCGGCCAGGAGGTCGCGCAGCAGCATCTGGAGCGCCTCCTTCCCGCATACTTCGCCGGCGTGGATGTTGCCCTGCAGGTAGACGACCGTCTTGCCGGAAGCGCGGACCGACGCCGGGCCCGGATCCTCGACATCGCCCACCACCGCCAGGGGAAGCGCCCGTCCCTCGTTCGTGTAGCCGTACGTCGTGTAGTGAACGGATGCATCGCTCGCCGCCGCGCGCTGCATAAAATCCACGACGTCGGCGTACGAACTCGTCTCGCGGTACGCTGTCCGCTCCGCGCGGGTGAGGAACGCATCGTCCGGCGGCGCGGGTCCGCCGCACGCCGCGAGTGCAGCTGCGATCGCCGCGAGTCGCCACGCCCGCGCAGTCATCGGAGCGCCCGGCGCAGCACGACTTCGTAGACCCCGTCCCCGAACCACTTCCTGAGGAACATCATGGGCCGCGCCATCGCCCCGCTGACGTATCTCCGGCGCGGTCTGGCGGTCGTCGCGGCCTCGAGCAACACCTTGGCGATGACCGCGGGCTCGGTGCGGGTCCTGCCCCCCGGGTCGTCGATCACGCCGAGGAACCGTTCCATCTGGTCCTTGTACGCGGTGTCCTCGCCGTACTTCCGCATGCGGGCGCCCATCACGTCGGCGAACTCGGTCCGGATCGCGCCCGGCTGAATGACGACGACCTGGATGTTGAACGGCGCCGTCTCCCAGCGGAGGCAGTCCGACCATCCCTCCAGGGCGTGTTTCGTGGCGTGGTACCAGGCGCCGAGCGGCACGAAGACCCTCCCCAGCATGGACGAGACGTTGATGATCCGGCCAGAGCGCTGCGCCCGCATGTGCGGCAGGACGAGCTGGGTGAGGTGGGCGAGGCCGAACAGGTTCACCTCGAACTGGTACCGTGCGTCGTCCAGCGGGATGTCCTTCGATGGGAGAGATCCCGTGTGCAACCAACTCCTGCATGCGGTCCAGCCGGCGGGCGCCGGCGTACACCGCGTGGCCCTCTCGAGCCAGCAGGATGGCCGCCTCCCGCCCGATCCCGGCCGAAGCCCCAGTGACCAGCATCACTCTGCGCATGGCGCCGCTCCTCCGATCGATGGGGGATACGATATTCCCAACGATTCTTCCTTTGTCTCTCATGGCCCCCAACCACTCTCCCAAAGCTATCCCCCTCCTGGGTCAGAGTCGCGACGATGGCGCACCCGTGGAATCGACTTCATGATGCCGGGCGCGGTCGATCGCCGAGCGCGGCATGCCTTCCCGCGGGACAGCAAGGTCGGATCTCAGAACAGCGCGTCGAGGGCGTCTCTCGGCATTAGCGCGGGAATGGGGGAGCGCCGGAAGTCCGACACATTCCTGGTGATGATGTACCGCGCGCCGCAAGCGCGCGCTGCAGCCACCTGCATCGCGTCCTCGAAGTCGGCCATCGGGAGCTCGGCGGCGTACTTGATGGCGTCGGTGCCTGAAGGAGTCACGGCCACGAAGCGGGTCAGGTGCTCGACGAAATCACGTGCATGGATGCCGCTGCGACGGGGAGCCACGATGTAATAGAAGTTCGACAGCGAATGCCAAGCGACGAAAGCCTTCTTCGGCCCCTTCTGAAGTCGGTCCAGCAGTTCCGCCGCGTCATCAGAATGCGGACGACGGTCGAGCGCGACATCGATCAGAAGATCCGTATCCAGAAGCATCAGAGGTATTTCCGGGCCAGCGCTTCGTACCGAGGATCACCGGGATTCGCGGCGGCTCGAAACTCTCCTCTCCACCGCTCCGTGAAGGAGGGACCCTGGTCCTGCACCATCTCCTTCAGTGACGCCTCGATGAGCGACGAGAGGGAGACGCCTCGGCCGCGCGCATGCTGCTTGGCGGCAGGTACCAGGTCCGAATCCACCGTGATCGTGAGCTTGGTTTTCATCCTCCGCCTCCAGGACAACGTATACGTGTTATTGATAGCGTATACGTATGCTTCTGGTCAACTTGCGACCCCTTGCTATTCCTCCCGGCCGAGTGGGTCGGTCCAGGCGGCTATACGTGCGGTGATCTCGGCGGCGACCTGCTCGTTCGTGCGGCCGCTGCGCTTGAGGACTCGAAAGGAGTGGTCGGCGCCCTCCAGTTTGTGGAGCGTTGCGAGCGGCCCGAGCGAGGCGCACGTCTCCTCGATGAGGTCGAGGCGGGCGAGGGCGTCGCGGGTCCCCTGCAGGAAGAGCATCGGGACGGTGACCCCGCTCAGGTGAGCCGCCCGCTCGGCGGCGCGCTCCGGGCGCCCGGGCGCGTGCAGCGGGAAACCGAAGAAGACGAGGCCGGCGACGCCGGGGAGCGGCGCCTCGGCTGCGGCGGTCGACGTCATGCGGCCGCCCATCGACTTGCCGCCCGCGAACAGCGGCAGCTCGCCGGCCAGGGCGGCCGCCTTTGCAACGGCGGTCCGCACCGTTTCCACGAGGACCGGCGGACGGTCCGGAGGCCGGCGGCGGCCGGAGAGCGCCCGCGCCTCCATGTAGGGAAAGTGGTAGCGGAAGGTCGCGATCCCCTGCCCCGCCAGCCGCTGCGCCATGTCCGACATGAACGGGTGCTCGATGCCCGCCCCCGCCCCGTGCGCGAAGGCAAGCATGGCCCGCGCCTCGGGAGGACGGACGAGCAGGGCCGACACCTCGCCCCAACGCAGCGACACGAACTGCGCCTGTTCGGCGAAGCGGTCCGTTTCCCCGACCTCGGCGGCGGCGCGGGGGGGCCGCCGGTTCACGGCGCCCGCGGGATCACGGCGACCGGGCGTCCGGCTGGTCGCGGGGTTCGTGCGCGGCGACCGGGCCCGTCCAGCGGTCGGTGGGATCGAGTGGTTCCTTCGCCTTGGGGTCGCGCGGCGCGGGGATCCGGAGCGCCAGCCACAGCGCGACGGCGGATGCCGCGGCCCCGACCAGGAACGGGCTCTCGATCGAGTACAGCTCGAACAGATGGCCCGCCGCCAGCGGCGCGAGAACCCGACCCGCGCCACCGGCCACCTGGCTGCCGCCGAACACCGAGCCCTGCGAGTGTTCGTCCGTCGCCCGCGAGATCAGGGCGTGGAGGGCCGGGAAGATAAGCCCCGTCGCCGACGCCCAGGTCGGGACGAGCACCCATAGCTGCCAGCCCTCTTCGATGAAGGGGATGGCCCCCACGCCGAGGGCGAGGAGCGCGCAACCGGCGCGCATGGTGCGCGGCTCGCCGAACCGCTCCACGATCCGCCCGACGAGACCGCCGCGCACGATCACGGTGCAGCCTCCCGCGAGCGTGAAGACGAGGCCCATGTCCGCCGCCGTCATCGCGAACACGCGCTCTGCGTAGAGTGCGAGAACCGATGTCATCGACGTGAAGCAGGCGAGCGTCAGGAAATACACGAGGAGGAGCACGCGCAGCGGGAAGCGGTTGAGCGACCGGAGCCAGAGCTGAAGCGTTGCGGCCTCCCCTTTCGAGGCGTCGGCCCGGCCGGAGCGGAAGTGCCGCGACTCCGGCAGCAGCACCATGGCCGCCATCAGGTTGAGCAGACACAGGCCGGCGGCGACGTAGCCCGGTACCCCCAGCCCGAAGCTGCTGAAGGCTCCTCCGATCGCCGGGCCGAGCATGATGCCGAGGCCCGAAGCCGCTCCGATGAGCCCGAGTCCCTTGGCCCTCTCCTCCCCCTCCGTGGAGTCGGCGACGTAGGCCTGGGCGATCCCGACGGTCCCGCCGGCGGCACCTGCCGTCGCACGGGAGAGGAGAAGAACCCAGAGATTGTCGGCGAGGGCGAACAGGAGGTAGGAGAGCGCCGAAGCGAAGAGCCCGATGAGAAGGAGGCGCCGGCGACCCACCCGGTCTGAGAACCGTCCCCAGATCGGCGCCGACAGGAGTTGCGTGATGGAAAACGAAGCGATGATGAGGGTGACCCAGCGCGGCGAGGCGCCCATTTCCTCGGCGTAGAAGGGGAGCAGCGGGAGGACGATGCCGAAGCCCATCATGTCCACCATCACCGTCCCGAACAGGACGCCGAGACCGGCGCGTCTCAGCATGCGGGATTCAACATGCGGGCAATGCGTTCATCCCGTGTCTCAAGCCGGACTCCTCTCTTCCCGTCGTCCTTGCCCTCTTCGCGGGAACACTCTGGTCACGACACCCCGGGCCGACTCCGCGTTGCGCTCCGAATCGCGCCCGCGCGACGGAGGGGAACCCCCGGATAACTCACTGTACGCCGCGCGTGAGCCGGGATAGTTTGACCCTCCGCCGGAGGGCGGGGACACCCCTCGCCGCGGCCTCTCGCACGTCATCTTTGAGCGGTTCTCAAGAGGAAGGACTCCCATGGCTGATGCACGACCTGACACGCTGATTCGATATGCGGCCGAGGACGGCGTCGCGGTCTTCACGATCGACGACCCGCCCGCGAACACATACACGTACGAGATGATGCGCGACCTGGACGACGCGATCCTGCGCGCGCGGTTCGATGAGAACGTCCACGTCATCGTCATCCGGGGCGAGGGAGACAGGTTCTTCTCCGCAGGGGCGAACATCAAGATGCTCCAGACCTCGGACCCGTACTTCAAGTACTTCTTCTGCCTCCACGCGAACGAGACGCTGACACGGCTCGAGCACACGCCCAAGCTCGTGATCGGCGCCCTGAACGGGCACACGGTCGGCGGCGGACTCGAGATCGCGCTCGCCTGCGACATCCGGATCGCCCGCGGGGACGCCGGAAAGATCGGGCTGCCGGAGGTGAACCTCGGCGTCCTCCCGGGGACCGGCGGGACGCAGCGGCTCGGCCGGCTGCTCGGGAAGCCGAAGGCCATCGAGCTGATGGCGGAGGGCCGCACGTTCGGGTTCGAGGAAGCGCTGGAACTGGGGCTCGTGAACAAGGTGTTCGAGGGGGATGACGAGGCCTTCCACGCGCAGGTGATGGAGTACGCGCGGCAGTTCACCCCGCCCCACAAGGCGTCGCGCGCGGTGGGCCGCATCAAGCGGTCGGTGTGCAGCGGGGTCGAGGTGCCCTTCTCCGAGGGCCTCGCGATCGAGCGCGAACTGCAGCAGCTCCTCTTCCAGGGGGACGACGCGCGCGAGGGCCTCGCGGCCTACGTCGAGCGGCGCGCCCCCGAGTTCGCCGGCCGCTAGGACTCCGCGGGCGCCGGAGGAGCGGGTGGAACGGCGGGAGCCGGGGGGGACGCGGTGAGCGACGCGGATCGCACGCCGGTCATCATCGACGCCGTCCGCACGCCGGTGGGGCGCGCGGGCGGCGCGCTCTCGTCGATTCGGGCCGACGACCTGCTGGCGCACGCGATCCGCGCCCTCGTGGAGCGGACCGGCGTCCCGGCCGACCGCGTCGAGGACGTGATCGCCGGGTGTACGAACCAGGCCGGCGAGGACAACCGCAACGTGGCCCGGATGGCCGGGCTCCTGGCCGGACTCCCCGTCGAGGTCGCGGGCCAGACCGTGAACCGGCTCTGCGGGTCCGGGCTGCAGGCGGTCGTCACCGCGGCGCACGCGATCCGGGCCGGCGAGGGCGACGTGTTCATCGCGGGCGGGGTGGAGAGCATGTCGCGGGCGCCGTGGGTCATGCTCAAGACGGACCGGGCCTTCTCGCGCGTGCCGCCGAAGGTCGCGGACACCACCGTCGGATGGCGCTTCGCGAACCCCGCCATGCCGGAGCCGTGGACGATCCCGCTCGCCGAGACCGCGGAGGTCGTGGCGGAGGACCACGGCGTCGGACGCGGGGAGCAGGATGCCTTCGCGGTGGAGAGCCAGCGCCGCGCCGCCGCCGCGATCGAGGCGGACCGGTTCGCCGACGAGATCGTGCCGATCGAGGTTCCCCGGCGGAAGGGCGACCCGCTGCGGGTGGGGGGCGATGAGCATCCCCGCCCCGGCACGACTCCGGAGCAGCTCGCCCGCCTGCGCGCCGCCTTCCGGGCCGACGGCACGGTCACGGCGGGAAACGCCTCCGGCATCAACGACGGGGCGGCCGCCGTCCTCATCGCCAGCCGGGGCGCCGCGAACGAACTCGGCCTTGAGCCGCTGGCGACGGTGGGGGCCTCCGCCGTGGCCGGCGTGGAGCCGCAGCGGATGGGCATCGGACCCGTTCCTGCCACCCGTAAAGCTCTGCAGAGAGATGGACTTACGGTCGATGACCTCGACCTGATTGAACTCAACGAGGCATTCGCGGCGCAGGCGCTGCCCTGCATTGCCGAGCTCGGCCTCGATCCGGACCGCGTGAACGTGAACGGGGGCGCGATCGCGCTCGGCCATCCGCTCGGCTGCACCGGCGCGAAGATCCTCACGACGCTCGTCCACGAGATGCGCCGGCGGGACGCGTCCCATGGGCTCGTCACGATGTGCATCGGCGTCGGCCAGGGGATCGCCCTTCTCGTGCACCGCGACGCGGAGACGGCATGACGCGGGCGGGTTCGGCATGAGCGCGGCACACGTCCTGATCGAGATCGAGGACGGCGTGGGCACGCTCACGCTCAACCGGCCGGACAAGCTCAACGCCTTCATCGGGGAGATGCGGAGCGAGATCGCCCGCGGGATCGAGACGCTCGGCGCGGACGACGGGGTGCGCGCGGTCATCATCACCGGAACCGGGCGGGCGTTCTGCGCGGGCGCCGACGTCAAGTACCTCACCCGGCTCATCGAAACGCAGGCCGTCGACGAGGCCGTCGCGCTCGTCGAAGCGGGGCGCCGGGTCGCGGCGGCGATCCGGGGCATGCCCAAGCCGGTGATCGCCGCCGTCAACGGGCCCACGGCGGGCGGCGGCGCGAACCTCGCCCTCGCCTGCGACCTCCGGCTCGCCTCCGAGACGGCGTCGATCGGCCAGACCTTCAACCGCATCGGCCTCCACCCGGACTGGGGCGGGACCTACGCCGTGCCTCGACTCGTGGGTCCGGCGCGCGCTGCGGAGCTTTTCTTCTTCGGGGAGATGGTTCCGGCCGCCGAATGCGAGCGAATCGGCCTCGTAAACCGCGTGGTCCCCGCGGACGAACTCATGCCGCTGGCCCGCGACTGGGCGCGCAGGCTGGCGCGCAAGCCGACGCTGCCCCTCCGGCTCGCGAAGCAGGCGGTGCAGCGCTCCCTCTCGTCCAGCTTCGAGGAGATGCTCGACTACGAGACGGCGGCGCAGAAGGCCTGCTTCGAGTCCGCGGACGCGCTCGAGGGCGTCCGCGCGTTCGTCGAGAAGCGTTCGCCCCGGTTCGGGAGCGGCGGCGATGTCGAAAACCCTGCAGCGACGGAGGCGGGTACGCGTGTCTGAGACCGTCACGGTTCGACCGGCCCGGGTCGGCGACATCGATGAACTCGTCGCGATGTGGACCCGGTACATGCGGATTCATGCCCTCAATCCCGCCTACCGGCGGCTCCGCACGGACGCCATCGAGACGCGCGCGGGCATGTTCCGCCGTCACATCGAAGAGGCCACGAGCGTCGTCTTCGTGCTGGAGGCGGAAGACGGCGGCCTCGACGGCATGCTCGTCTGCTTCGTGGAGGAGAACGAACCCCTGTTCGACCCGCCCCGGTACGTGCGCATCCAGACTCCGTTCGTGAGACGGGAGGAGCGGCGCAAGGGGAACCTGCGGCGCCTGTTGCGCGCAGCGTTCGAGTGGGCCGCGGATTGGGACATCCGCGAGGTGCGTCTCTTCACCGGAGCGGACAACCTGATCGCGAACGCGCTCGCCGACGACCTCGGCTTCGAGGCCATCGAGGTCGTGCGCCGCTACTCGCTCCGCCCCGAACCGGAGATGAACCTGGAGGACTGGATCGAATGACGGCTCGTCCGGCACTGGCCGTGCTCGGAGCCGGCACGATGGGGCACGGGATCGCCCAGGTCGCGGCGATGGCCGGCTACGACACCCGTCTCTTCGACGTCATGCCCGACGTGCTGGAGATGGCGCGCGAGCGCATCGAGGCCAACCTCCGCAAGGGGATCCAGCGCGGGAAGGTCAAGCCCGAAGAGCGCGACCGTGCCCTCGAGGGGCTGTCCTACAGCCGGTACCTGGGCGAGGCCGCCGATGGGGTCGAGATCGCGATCGAAGCCGTGCCGGAGAAGCTCGACCTCAAGCAGAAAGTTCTCGCGCGGTGCGGGGAGGCGGCCGCCGACGGCGCGCTGCTCGCCACGAACACCTCTTCCCTCTCCATCACCGCCCTCGCGGAGGGAATCCCGTCGCCCGACCGCGTGATCGGGATGCACTTCTTCAACCCCGTCCACATCATGGCACTCGTGGAGATCGTGCGCGGGGCGGAGACATCCGACGAAACCGTGGCGAGAGCGCGCGAGGTCGCCGAACGCATCGGGAAGACGCCGATCGTCATCGCCGACTCGCCCGGGTTCGCCTCCTCGCGGCTCGGGCTTGCCCTCGGGCTCGAAGCCATCCGCATGGTGGAGGAGGGCGTGGCGAGCCCGGAGGACATCGACACCGCGATGATGCTTGGCTACCGCCACCCCATGGGACCGCTGAAACTTGGAGATCTCGTCGGACTCGACGTCCGGCTCGACATCGCCCGCTACCTGCACGAGGCGCTGGGGTCGCCGGTGTTCGAACCCCCCGCCCTGCTCGAGCGGATGGTGGCGGCGGGCCGCCTGGGCCGGAAGAGCGGACGCGGCTTCTACCGTTGGGGGGACGACTCGTAGACGTCTACGAGTCGGTGCGCGTGAACGTGAACGTGCCCACCGGGGCGCTCGAGAAGGGGGCCACCCCCTGGAGTGAGCCGATCGCCTCCTTGGGCGAAGTATCGTCGTTGGGAGAGGTGTACCAGGGGCCGCTGTCCGATCCCGCGTCCATCGGATACAGCGTCACCGTGAGTTCGTTGACCCACTCTCCGTTCCCGTCCAAGAGCGAGAGTCTGGACACGCCCGCGAACCAGTCCGGGCTCGGGGCGATCATCGTAACCAGCGTCACGAGCGAGTATTCGGTCCGCACGTTGAACTGCGCAATCGTGGCGCTTCCGGGGCTGCTGCTGATGCCCGGGCCGCTTAGGACCGCCAGCGCACCCCCCGATGCGTTGATTTCGGCCGCCAACGTGCTCGTGCCGCCCGTCTCGGCCATGGTCTCGATCCCCGCGCTGGGGGTGCCGCCCACGGCCCAGAACTCAACGCTGGCGTCGTGGACGCCGCCGATGAGCGGCGAAAAATGCGGGCCGGACGGAAAGCGGTTCGGGTGCGTGGCGGCGCTCCACGTGGCGGAGAAGACGACGCGGTAGGTCGCCTGCCCCGACGGCGGCGGGGGAGGAGGCGGAGGCGGAGGCGGTGGGGGTGGCGGCGGCGGGGGTGGCGGCGGCGGAGCCGTCACCGTCACGGCGAACGACTGCGACGCCGTCAAGCCCTCCGGATCCTGGGCCGTCACCGTCACCTCCGCGGACCCCGCCGACACCGCCGCCAGGGTCACCTCGGAGCCCGACGCCGTCGCCGTCGCCACGTCCGGCGCCGACGAGACGGCCGAGTACTCCAGAGCGTCCCCGTCCGGATCGCTGAAGTGCTCCGACGCCTCCACAACCAGCGTCTCTCCCACCTCCACCGTCGCCGACCCGATCGCCGCCGCCGCCGCCGGAGCGCGGTTCGGCACCGTCACCGAGAACGACTGCGACGCCGTCAACCCGCCCGGGTCCCGGGCCGTCACCGTCACCTCCGCAGAACCCCCCGACACCCCCGCCACCGTCACCTCCGAGCCCGACGCCGTCGCCGTCGCCACGTCCGGCGCCGACGAGACGGCCGAGTACTCCAGAGCGTCCCCGTCCGGATCGCTGAAGTGCTCCGACGCCTCCACAACCAGCGTCCCGCCCGCCTCCACCGTCGCCGACCCGATCGCCGCCGCCGCCGCCGGAGCGCGGTTCGGCACCGTCACCGAGAACGACTGCGACGCCGTCAACCCGCCCGGGTCCCGGGCCGTCACCGTCACCTCCGCAGAACCCCCCGACACCCCCGTCACCGTCACCTCCGAGCCCGACGCCGACGCCGTCGCCACCCCCGGCGCCGACGAGGCGGCCGAGTACTCCAGAGCGTCCCCGTCCGGATCGCTGAAGTGCTCCGACGCCTCCACAACCAGCGTCTCGCCCGCCTCCACCGTCGCCGACCCCATCGCCATCGCCACCGCCGGAGGCCGGTTCGGCACCGTCACCGAGAACGACTGCGACGCCGTCAGGCCCCCCGTGTCCCGGGCCGTCACCGTCACCTCCGCAGCACCCCCCGAAACCCCCGCCACGGTCACCTCCGAGCCCGACACCGACGCCGTCGCCACCCCCGGCGCCGACGAGACGGCCGAGTACTCCAGCGCGTCCCCATCCGGATCCGTGAAGTGGTCCGACGCGTCCACCACCAGCGTCCCGCCCGCCTCCACCGTCGCCGACCCCATCGCCATCGCCACCGCCGGAGGCCGGTTCGGCACCGTCACCGAGAACGACTGCGACGCCGTCAACCCGCCCGGATCCCGGGCCGTAACCGCCACCTCCGCAGACCCCCCCGACACCCCCGCCACCGTCACCTCCGAGCCCGACGCCGACGCCATCGCCACTGCGGGCGCCGACGAGACGGCCGAGTAGGTAAGCGCGTCCCCGTCCGGATCCGTGAAGTGGTCCGACGCCTCCACCACCAGCGTCCCGCCCGCCTCCACCGTCGCCGACCCGATCGCCATCGCCACCGCGGGCGCACGGTTAGGTACCGTCACGGTGAACGACTGCGACGCCGTAAACCCGCCCGGGTCCCGGGCCGTCACCGTCACCTCCGCCGTCCCCGCCGACACCCCCGTCACCGTCACCTCCGAGCCCGACACCGACGCCATCGCCACTGCGGGCGCCGACGAGACGGCCGAGTAGGTAAGCGCGTCCCCGTCCGGATCCGTGAAGTGGTCCGACGCCTCCACCACCAGCGTCCCGCCCGCCTCCACCGTCGCCGACCCGATCGCCATCGCCACCGCGGGCGCACGGTTCGGCGGCGGCTCGGTCGCCGATTCCCCGTCGCCGCAGGCGGACAGAAGTGCCAGTCCAAGGCCCAGCCCGGCGGCATGTGAACCGATTTTCCCTTTACTGAGACACAAACGCGACACGGAAAGGACCTCGTGGAGGCTTGAGTAAGGTTCGACAGACTATCGGTGCGGGGCGGCGTCGCGTGAAGGCACGGCAAAAGGCCCGCGCGCGATCGTTCGAGAGCGGAACCGGCGATTGCCCGTAACCATTCCCAACGTCACTTTCCCGGATTATCGCGCACGCTTGCATCCGGCGGGCTGCGCCGCAACCACCGGCGGAATGCCGGGCAAGCGGGGAAGTGCCTCGTGAGCAGCGTATCCACAACCACCTTGGTGGAATCCCGAACGCGGACCCTGACCGAAACCCACGGCGACTACCTCTATCCCTGGGTCCGTCCCTACTACAACGAGCCCCTCGCGCTCGCCCGTGGCGAGGGTGTCTGGCTCACGGACGTGGACGGCGACGAGTACCTGGATCTGTTCGCGGGTATCCTCACGACGTCGGTCGGCCACTGTAACCCGGCGGTCGTCGAGGCGGCGCGCGCGCAGATGGAGCGGCTCGGACACACCTCGGCCCTCTACGTGACGGAAGGCCAGATCGAGGCCGCCCGCGCGCTGGCGGAGATCACGCCGGGCGCCCTCCGGACGACCTGCTTCACGAACAGCGGCACCGAGGGGGTGGAATCCGCGGTCGCGACGGCGCGCCTGTATACGGGACGGCACGAGATCGTGGCGCTGCGGCTCTCCTATTCCGGCAGGAGCACGCTCACGAGCCATATGACGGCGCAGGGCGCCTGGCGTCTCCCCGGCGGGGGCGTCGACGGGGTCGTCCACGCGCGGTCGCCGTACCTCTACCGGTCTCCGGTCGGCGCGGGTCCCGAGGCGACGGACTTCTTCATCGACGACCTCGTGGAGGTCATCGAGACGACGACGGGCGGGAAGCCGGCCGCCTTCTTCGCCGAGACGATCCAGGGCGTGGCCGGCGTCATCGTGCCGCCTCCCGACTATTTCCGAAGGGCGGCGGAGGTGATCAGGAGCTACGGCGGCCTGTTCATCATCGACGAGGTGCAGGCCGGGTTCGGTCGGACCGGGGACCGCTGGTTCGGAATCGAGCACTGGGGCGTCGAGCCGGACATCATGGTGATGGCCAAGGGGATCGCGAACGGCTTCCCCGTGGGGGCGACTGTCACGCGGCCCGAGATCGCCGAGGCCTGGCAGGGTCCGTCGATCTCGACGTACGGGGGCAACTCGATCTCGATGGCGGCGATGCGCGCCACGCTGGGCGTGATGAAGAGCGAGAACGTGCCGGCCCGCGCCGCCGAGCGCGGCGGGCAGCTTCGCGCCGGGCTGGAAGCGCTGAAGAGCGCGCACGACTGGATCGGCGAGGTGCGCGGCATGGGGTTGATGCAGGGCATCGAGATGGTCGAGGACCGCGCCGGGAGGGTGCCGGACGGCGAGCGCGCCGGCGCGCTGCTCGAGGCGGCCCGCGAGGAGCGCCTGCTCATCGGGCGCGGCGGGCTGAGCGGGCACGTGATCCGGATCGGCCCATCGCTCCTCATCGCGGAAGACGAGATGGCGGAGGGCATCCGCCGCCTCGCCGCCGCCTGCCGGCGGATCGACGGCTGACCCGGCGAACTGCCGGCGAGGGCACTCGGGCGTGAGCCGCCTGGCCGGACGCGTGGCGATTGTGACGGGCGCCGGCCGCGGCATCGGCCGGGCCCACGCGCTCGCCCTGGCGGCCGGCGGGGCGAGCGTCGTCGTCAACGACCTCGGCACGGGCGTCGGCGGCGACGGCGCCGATGCCGGTCCGGCCGAATCCGTCTGCGCCGAGATCCGGGCCGGCGGCGGCCGGGCCGTGGCCAGCCGTCACGACATCTCCGACTGGATCGCCGCCCGCGACCTCATCGCCCTCGCGGTCGAATCCTTCGGCGGCCTCGACGTACTCGTGAACAACGCCGGCATCCTCCGCGACCGTGCCTTCTTCAACATGTCCGAGGACGAATGGGACGCGGTCATCGCCGTCCACCTCAAGGGCCACGCGGCCCCGAGCCGCCACGCGCTCGCCTGGTGGCGCGCCGAGGCGAAGGCCGGCCGCCCCCGCGCCGCCTCCGTCATCCACACGACCTCCTCTTCCGGGCTCTGCGGGAACTTCGGGCAGGCGAACTACGGGGCCGCGAAGATGGGCATCGTCGGCCTCTCGAAGGTCCTGTCCATCGAGGGAGCCCCGTACGGCGTCCGCTCGAACGTGATCTCGCCCTCCGCGCGAACGCGCATGGTCGCCGGCATGACCGGCGTCGATCAGTTGGGTGAGCCGGACGAGACGGGATACGACCCCTTCGGACCCGAACACATCGCCGTGCTGGCGGCGTGGCTGGCCGAAGCCGACTGCCCCGCGCACAACCAGGTGTTCCACGTGTCCGGGCGGCGAGTCCGCGTCCTGGAAGTCCCCGGGATCGTCTTCGAGGCTCGCTCCGGCTGCGACCTGACGCCCTCCGCGCTCGCCGAAGCGCTGGCCGGCCGGCTCGTCACGCCGCTCGACGCCTTCTCGCTCATTCTCGGCTGAGGTCGGCCCGTTGCGCATATGGGGCGGCTACCTGCGGCAGATCACACCGGCGCCCCGGCGCGCAACCGTCCGATGACCGCCGGCGACACCTGGTCCGGCGGCACGTGGTCCGGCGGCACGTGGTCCGGCGACACCTGGTGGAGTCCCTGGAGCGCAGCCGGGGACTCCCTGATCCTGCACGTCGACCTCCGGCCCGACCCCGGGCGGGAAGAAGAGGCCTACTCCGTCCTCGACGACGCCGAACGGGCGCGGTGGAGCCGGTTCCTGCACCGGGGCGCTCGGCGGCAGCATACGCTGTGCCGCGCGGCGCTCAGGATCAACCTCTGCGAGCGACTGGGGTGTTCGAACCGCGAACTGTCGTTCGGCTGTCTCGAGCACGGCAAGCCGTTCGCGAAGGTCAACGGCACCCCGTCGAACGTGAGCTTCAATGTGAGCCACAGCGGCCGGCACGGACTGATCGCGTTTGCGGAACAGGGCGCGCTCGGGGTGGATCTGGAGGTGCGCGCTTCCGGCAGGGATTTCGACGGCATCGGGAGCAGCGTGTACCGTCGGCGCGAACGGCGTGCCCTGTCCGCAGCCGCCGGAAGCGATAAGGCGTATCTGTTTTATCGGCTCTGGAGCCTGAAGGAGGCGCTCATCAAGGCCCTGGGCACCGGCTTCTCGCTGAATCCAGCCCGCTTCGAGGTGCCGCGGCGGATCATCGAGGGCGAGCGGGCCGCGGAGTTTCGCTTCCCGCACCTGCCGTCCGACCGGTTCTGGCTGGAGGACATGGGAGAACCCCGCTTCGCCGCGGCGCGCGCCTGCCGACTGGCGCCGGGAGAAAGCTCGCTCGCCTGACTCCGGCCCGTTCTTCGGCCGCCCTGATCTCTTTCAACGGCAACAAGACACGCTACCTTAAGGGATGTTCAAGAAAAACTCGGAGCCCATTGCAATCGTGGGCATGGCGTGCCGGTTTCCCGGCGCGGAGGACATCGAAGCCTTCTGGCGCCTGCTCCATTCCGGCCGCAACGCCGTTACGGAGGGAGTCCTTGGCTCCGGAGCCGGCCGCGTAGGGCAGCTCTTCCCCGACGACAAGGTCAACAGCGCCTGTCGGTTCGCCGGCTTCCTCGACCGACTCGACGAGTTCGACGCCTCGTTCTTCCGCATCTCGCCGGTCGAGGCGCAGCGCCTGGACCCGCAGCAGCGCATGATGCTCGAAACGAGCTGGCAGGCGCTCGAGGATGCCGGGATCGATCCGGATCGGTTGAAGGGCAGTCGCACCGGGGTATACGCGGGGATCAGCAACTACGACTATCGGGCGCTGGTCCTGGACGCGGGAGAGCCGACGGAGCCGGCCGCCAGCCTCTACTCGGTCACGGGAACGTCCTTCAACACCGCCATCGGGCGGGTTGCGTTCGCATTGGGGCTGAACGGGCCCGCGATGGCCCTCGACACCGCCTGTTCCTCCTCGCTCGTGGCGATTCATCAAGCGGTGTCGGGGCTGCAGCGGGAAGAGGCGGACCTGGCGCTGGCGGGGGGCGTGCATGTGATCCTGTCGGCCCAGCTGTTCGAAATGCGCGCGAACGCCGGGATGCTGTCGCCGGATGGGCGGTGCGCCACCTTCGACGCCGGAGCCAACGGCTACGTGCGAGGGGAAGGTTGCGGCATCCTGGTCCTGAAGCGGCTGAGCGAGGCCGTGACCGACGGCGACCGGATCTGGGCCGTGATCCGCAGCACGGCGGTGAACCAGGACGGCGCGACCCCGGGCCTGACGGTGCCGAGCCAGGACGCGCAGGAACGTTGTATCGAGGATGCGCTCCTCCGGGCCGGGCTCGAGCCTTCGGACGTCGACTACGTGGAGGCGCACGGCACGGGAACGGAAGTCGGGGACCCCATCGAGGCGCGCGCGACCGCGGCCGCCTACGGGAAGGGTCGCGAACCGGACCACCCCATCCTGATCGGCTCGGTGAAGACGAACATCGGCCACCTGGAGGCGGCGGCGGGCGTGGCCGGGGTGATCAAGGCCGTCCTGTCGATAGAACGACGCACGATTCCGAAACACCTGCATTTCGAGAACCCGAATCCGGAGGTGGACTGGGACCGGATTCCCCTGCGGGTGACGGGAGACCGCATGGAGTGGCCGCTTCATTCGGGACGGGCGCCGCGGGCGGGGGTGAGCGGCTTCGGGTGGTCCGGCACGAACGCTCACGTCCTGCTCGAGGGGTACGAAACAGCCGATCGCACCTCGGGGGAGGGCGACCCGAACGGCCGGCGGGGGCCGGTGGGTTCCGCTCTGCCCGTCGCCGCTTCGCCGGCGGAGGCGGGCGCGGATCCGGCGTCTCTCCCCGCGCTGCGAGAAGAGGAACTCTCGGCCCGCGTGACACGCGTCCTGCCACTTTCCGGGAGGTCCGACGAGGCGCTGCGCGAGCTGGCGGAACGGTATCTCGACTGGGTCGACGAGGGCGTCGGGGAGACTCCCGCCGGCAACGGTGCCGGCGACCCGCTTCTCGCGGACATGGCGTGGACCGCGGGCGTGGGGCGAAGCCACTTCGACCACCGGGCCGGCGTGCTGTTCCGGGACGCCGCGACGTTGCGCGAGGGATTGCGGAAGATCGCCGGGACGGAGGAGAAGGCGGCGCCGCGCCGAGCGGCGACCGTCGCGTTCGCCTACGCCGGACAGGCGAGCCAGTGGCCGGGCATGGGTGCGACGCTCTACGCGAGCGAGCCGGTGGTGCGCGCGGTGCTCGACCGGTGCGACGAATGGCTCCGGGAAGAGCGTGACGCCTCGCTGCTCGACGTGATGTTCGGTCGCCCCGCCACCTCGGGAGACCTGGACGATCCGCAGTGGAAGCAGCCCGCGATCTACGCGCTCGAATGTGCCCTCGGCGCGCTGTGGTCGAGCCTCGGCATCCGCCCCGACGTGGTGCTGGGACACAGTCTGGGCGAGATCGCGGCGGCCCGGGCCGCGGGCGTGTTCGGCCTGGAGGATGGCCTGCGCCTTGCGGCGGTGAGAGGCTCGCTGATCGGCGCCCTGCCGGGCGAGGGCGCGATGGCGGCGGTGTTCGCGCCGGCCGCCCGGGTGGCGGAGGCGCTGGAGGCGCACAATGCGGCCTCGCGGGGCATCGGCCTCTGCATCGCCGCCGACAATGGTGCGCATCAGGTCATCAGCGGTCCGGCGGCGGATGTCGACGCGATCCTCGAGCGTCTGGAGGCGGCGGGGGTTCGGGTCGCGCGCTTGCGGAAGAGCCCCGCCTACCACAGCGCCATGATCGAGCCGGCGCTGGACGATCTTGAGGAAGCCCTGTCGCAGCTTGCCTTCGCTCCGCCGTCGCTTCCCTTCGTCAGCAATCTCACCGGACGGGTAGTCGGTTCGGACGAGGCGTTGGACGCGGCGTACTGGCGGCGGCAGATGCGCGCGCCGGTGGCGTTCCGCTCCTGCGTCGAGACCCTGGCGGGGCTCGGGGTGGACGCCGTCGTGGAGATCGGTCCGCACGCGGTGCTCGGGCCGATGACCACGCTCGCCTGGCCCGAGTCGGCAGGGACAGCCTCGCCGCCCGCAGCGCTATCGAGCCTCATGCGGCCGGGACGAAACGTTTCGGCGACGGAGGCCGAAGACGCGTTCTTCGCGGCGGTCGCGGGAGCGTACGAGGCCGGACTGCCGCTACGCTTCGACGGGCTCTTCGCCGGCGAATCGCGGCGCAGGATCTCTTTGCCGGGGTATCCGTTCCGCCGCGACCGCCACTGGGTCGACGCGCCGAGACGGAGGCGGTCGAGCGCCGATCACCCGCTCCTCGGCAGCCGCCACGAGTCCGCCAGCGGCGAGATCAGCTTCGACACCGAGTTGTTCCCCTCCGACCCGGCGTGGCTCGACGACCACCGCGTGTTCGACCGGGTGGTCGCGCCCGGTGCGCTCTACGGCACCATGGCGGCAGCGGCCTGCACCGTCGAGGACCCCGGTCCGGCGGTCGTCGAAGACTTCCAGATGCACAGCGCGCTCGTCTTCCCGGAGAGCGGCGATGCGGACGACGGCGCGGAAGAAGGTCGTCGGCTGCAGCTGCTGCTGGATGGCGCCGAAGAGGGCGGTTCGCGCCGCGTCCGGATTCTGAGCAGGGGATCGGCCGACGAGGAATGGACGCTGCATGCCGAGGGCCGGGTCTCGGCAGGCGCCGATTCGGATCTGCCTCCGGCCGGCGCGTCGCCGGATCCGGCACGGCTCAAGTCCGGCTTGGCGCCGGTGGATCTCGCGGCCTACTACCGCGCCAAGGCGGCGGTCGGGATCGGCCTCGGCCCCTCGTTCCGCACGGTGGAGGCGCTTTGGGCCGGGCCGGGCGAGGCGCTGGGCGAGGTATCCCTGCCGGACTCCGCCGACCGCGGCGGGCTGGCGTTTCACCCGCTCGTGCTGGACGGTTGCTTCCAGGCGATGGGCGCGGCCCGCGGCGCGGTCGGATCCGATGACGACGTCACGTATCTGCCCTTCGGGTGGGAGCGGCTCTCGGTGCCGGAACGGCTGCCGGAGCGGCTGCTCTGCCATGTCCGCATGAGGGAGGCGCCGGACGGCGCGGACGCCGAACTGCCGGAGGTGCTGAGCGCGGACATTGCCCTCTACGAACTCGACGGATCCCCGGTCGGCACGCTGGACGGATACACGGTGAAGCGGGCGACGCGGAGCGCGCTGCTCCCCGCCGTGGAGGGGGTAGAGGAGCTCCTCTACGAGATCGTCTGGCGCGACCGTGCCCTGCCGCCGGGGATGCCCCCGGCCGACTTCCTCCCGAGTCCGTCCGCCGCGGCGTCCCGCTCGCAGCCGTTTTCCCGGTATCTCGCCGCGGAGGGCGTCAAGGTCGAAGACGAGACCGGCCTGCAGGAAGTGATGGAGCGGGCGGCATGGTGCTACGCGCTGTCGGCCCTGGAAACGCTGGGGTGGGAGCGCCGGGCAGGCGCGGCCGTGGAGCCGGAGAAGCTGCGCGAGCGCCTCGAGGTTCTACCGGAGCACGCGAACCTGCTGCGCCGGATGCTCGAGATCCTGGCTCGTTCAGGCGTGTTGCAGGAGAAGGACGAGGGCTTTGTCGTCACGGTCGGTGCGGAAGAGCCCTTGCCGGATCGAATGCCCGGCGATTCCGAGGCGTTTCTGACCGAGGTGACGGAGCGCTTCCCGCACGCGGCGAACGAGATCGGGCTGTTCCGCCGCTGTGCCGGGGCCCTGCCCGAGGTGCTCCGCGGCAATGAGGATCCGCTGTCGCTGCTGTTCGGCGATGCGGAGCCGACGGCGGGCGATCTGTATCGGCTGGCGCCGGTCTGGCGGGCGGCGAACCGGATGATCGGCGAGGTGGTTCGCTCGCTCGTGGACGAACTGCCGGACGATCGCCGGCTTCGCGTGCTGGAGGTGGGCGCCGGGATCGGCTCGGCCACCGAATACGTCCTGCCCGAGCTTCCGGCGGGACGGTTCGACTACGTGTACACCGACATCTCCGCGGGCTTTTTCGCGGAGGCGGAGACGCGCTTCAGCGCCGACGACACCTCGATCGACTACCGGGTGCTGGACATCGAGAAGGACCCGATGGACCAGGGCTTCGATCCCCACGGCTACGATCTGGTCATCGCGGCCAACGTCCTGCATGCCACCCGTCATCTGGACGAAACGCTCGCCCACTGCGGGGCGCTCCTCGCGCCATCGGGGCTGCTCGTGGCGCTCGAGAACCAGCGCGGCCGGGGCTGGATGGATCTGATATTCGGCCAGCTGGACGGATGGTGGCGCTTCGACGACCGCTACCGCTCGAACCACGCCCTCGCCGGGCCCGAGGTGTGGCGTCGGGCGCTCGCCGATACGGGGTTCGCGGCATCCGAGGTTCTCGGCCTGGACGTGCAGGAGCTGGCCGGTTTGCCCGATCGCGGCGTGATCGTGGCTCAGAGTCCGGCGGAGATCGCCTTGCCGGAGGGCGCGTGGATTCTGGCCGCCGACCGGGGCGGGATGGCGGCGGCGCTGGCGGCGGAACTGGCGGCGCAAAACCAGCGGGTGGTGCTGGCGGGTGACGATCCGGAGGGCGCAAGACCTGCAGCGGAGAGCGAGGCCGGGATCGTTGCGACGGCGGTCGAGATGGACCGGCGCGAATCGTGGCAAGCGCTCGTCGAAGGCCTGCCCTCCGATGTCCCGTTCGCCGGCGCGGTGCATCTCGTCGCCCAGGACGGCTGCGGGACCGCGGCGACAACGGCGGAGATGGCGGGGGATGCGAAACGGGCGGCGGCGAGCGCGCTCGCGCTCGTTCAGGGCATCGCGGACGCCGATGCCGCGCCCGAGAAGGGCGTGTGGTTCGTCACCCGGGGTGCGCAGGTGCTGGAACGGGAACGGACCGGGCAACTCGCCGGCTCCCCCCTGTGGGGTTTCGGCCGGGTCGTGGCGCGGGAGGCGCCCCAACTGCAACCGCGCATGGTCGATCTCGATCCCGAGGCGGCGGAACCTCAGGCAGTCCTGGCGGACGAGTTGCTGTTCCCCGATGCGGAGAACCACATCGCGCATCGCGGAGAGCGCCGCCAGGTGCCCCGGCTCGTCCGGACCGGCGACGGTGTGGAGCGCCTCGCCCTGCCGGAGGAGACGAACTGGGTATTGGCCCCGGACGAGGGAGGGGCGATCGAAACGCTGCGCGTACAGCCGCTGGCGCCGCGCGCCCTGGAGCCGAGGGAGGTGCGCGCCGAGGTCGAGGCCTGCGGGCTCAACTTCCTGGACGTATTCCGGGCCATGGGCCTGGTCGAGGACGAGGGGATGCTCGGCGAGGAGTTCTGCGGCCGGATCGTGGAGACCGGCGCCGACGTCACCGCCGTCTCCGTTGGCGATCGCGTGGCAGGCTTCGCGTTCGGCACCTTCGGGCCGGAGGTCGTGACGCGGGAGGAACTGGTTGCGCTCGCGCCGCCGGACGTGTCGGCGACGGCGCTCGCCACGATCCCCTCGGTCTTCGTGACATGCGTGCTTTCCTATGAACTGGCCGGGCTCGAGGCCGGGGACTGCGTGCTGATTCACGCGGGGGCGGGCGGCGTGGGGCTTGCGGCCATCCAGTTGGCCCAGGCCGCGGGCGCGGAGGTGTTCGCGACGGCGAGCGCGCCCAAGCGGGGTTTTCTGCGCTCGCTCGGCGTGGAGCATGTGTTCGACAGCCGCTCGACCGCGTTCGGCCAGGAGATCCTCGACGCGACGGGCGGCGCCGGGATCGACGTGGTGCTGAACAGCCTCACCGGTGAGGGCTTCATCGAGGCGAGCCTGGCCTGCCTCTCGCAGGGCGGCCGCTTCGTGGAACTCGCCCGGCGGGACATCCTGAGCCACGACGAGATGGCGGCGCTGCGGCCGGACGTCGCCTATTCGATCCTCGACCTCTACACGCTGAAGGAACAGGCTCCGGCGGGGCCCGGCGGGGCCCTGAGAGACGTGCTCGCGCGCATGACGACGGGCGAGTTGGCGCCGCTCAGGCACACCACTTGGCCGTTGGCGGAAACGAGCGCCGCAATGGGCTACATGCGTGCGGCCCGCCACATCGGCAAGATCGTGTTGACGACACCTCCGCTCGCCGCGGGGAGACTGCGGCGGGATGGGACCTATCTCGTGACGGGGGGACTTGGCGGCATCGGCCTGGCGCTCGCGGAATGGCTCGCGGAGCGCGGCGCCGGAACGGTCGTGCTGAACGGACGAAGGGCGCCGGACGCGGCGGCCGAACGGGCGATCGAGACGCTGCGCGCACGGGGATTCAGGATCGAGGTCGAGCTTGCGGACGTGACCGATACGGACGCGCTCGATGCCATGCTGGAACGGATGGACGGGACCCTGCCGCCGCTCTCCGGCGTGATCCACAGTGTCGGCGTGCTCTCGGACGCCGCTCTCGGGAATCAGAACTGGGAGAGCTTCGAGACCGTGCTGTGGCCGAAGATGCTGGGGGCCTGGCATCTTCACCGGGCGACGGCGGAACGCGATCTGGACATGTTCGTCCTGTTCTCGAGCGTAGCCGGGGTCCTGGGCAATCCGGGCCAGGCCAATCATGCGGCGGCCAACGCGTTCCTGGATCAGCTCGCCGCGCACCGGCGCGCGCTCGGGCTCCCGGGGCAGTCCATTGCCTGGGGTGCCTGGTCGGGACTCGGCGAGGCGGAAGAGCAGCGCGAGCGGATCGCCGGGCGGCGAGAGGCATCGGGAACCGGCTGGTTCCCGCCGGAGCAGGGCTTCCTGGCGTTCGAGCGTCTGCTGCGAGAGGATGCGACGGGGGGCGTGGTGGCTGTGGTGGACTGGCCGGTGTTCGGCGAATCCGTCGGAGGCCGTCCGCCTCTCCTGGAGGATCTGCTCGCCGTCGCCACCGACGATGACGATGCGTCCTCATCGGACGACCTGCTGGCACAGCTCGGCGCGACGCCGGCGGCGGAGCGCGAGAACCTGCTCGTGTCCTTCGTGCAGCGGGAAGTCCAGGCGGTCCTGAGGCTGCCGTCGGCGCCGGCGCCCACGGTCGGATTCTTCGATCTGGGGATGGACTCCCTGATGGCGGTCGAACTGCGCAATCGCCTCAACCGGGCCTTCTCCGACACCTATGTCGCGCCGAACACGCTGGTATTCGACTACCCGACCATCGCCGATCTCGCCTCCCATCTGGTGGACGCGCTGGGGGAGGCGGCCTCCGAGCCCGGCGAGTCGGCCCTCGCTGCGGGGTCGCCTCCCGAGCCGGCCCCGCAGCCGGTGGCGCGGGAGGACGATGGTATCGCCGTCGTTGGCATGGCATGCCGTTTCCCCGGCGCCCCGGATCTGCAGACGTTCTGGAGCCAGCTCGAAGCGGGTCGCGATGCCGTGACCAACGGGCGGCAGGACAACGGGTCGTGGACCGGGATCGCGGGCGACCCCGCGGCGGGCGACGACGCGTGGGGCCGTGGCGGGTTCGTCGAGGAGATCGACCGTTTCGACGCGCGGTTCTTCGGCATGACGCCGATCGGCACCCGCATGATGGACCCGCAGCAACGGCTTCTCCTGGAGACAAGTTGGCAGGCGCTCGAGGATGCCGGAATCGATCTGGAGAGCCTGAGGGGGAGCGGCACCGGGGTTTACGCGGGCATCTCGACCAGCGAGTACCGCGATCTGATGATGACGGCGGGCGGGGAAGGCCTGAATTATCTGGGCACCGCGAGTTCCATGGCGCTCGGCGGGGTTGCATTCAAGCTGGGGCTCATGGGGCCCACCATGCCGGTCGTCCTCAACTGCGCGGCGTCCCTGGTCGCCGTGCACCACGCCGCAACCGCCCTGCAGCAGGGTGAAGTGGATCTGGCGCTGGTCGGAGGCGTAAACGCCCTCTTTTCGCTCGGGCTGACCAGAGAGATGGTAGAGTTGGGGCTGCTGTCGCCTCAGGGCCTCTGCAAGACTTTCGACGCTTCGGCGGACGGCTTCGTGCGGGGCGAAGGTTGTGGCATGGTCGTCCTCAAGCGGCTGCACGACGCGGAGGCCGACGGTGATCGGATCTGGGGCGTGATTCGCGGCACGGCAGTCAACCAGAACGGGGCGACCGCCGGACCGACGGTGCCGAACGGGCGAGCGCAGCAGCAAGTGATCCGGGAGGCGCTCGGGCGGGCGGGCGTCGCGCCCGGGCAGGTTGACTATCTGGAAGCCCATGGCGGGGCATCCACGTTGGGGGATCCCATCGAGGTACAGGCGGCGGCCGCCGTGTACGGCGAGGGACGCGAGGCAAGCCGTCCGCTCCTGGTCGGGTCCGTAAAGACCAACATCGGCCACCTCGAGTCGGCTGCGGGCATTGCCGGACTGATCAAGGTCATGCTGTCGATGAAGCAGGGCGTGATCCCGAAGCACCTCCATTTCACGAAGCCGAACGAGCACGTGGACTGGGACGCGCTTCCCGTGCAGGTGACGTCGGAGTCGATGCGCTGGCCGCGGGATCCCGACCGGCCGCCATCTGCCGGCGTGAGCGCATTCGGAATATCGGGGACCAACGCGCATGTCGTCGTGGAGGGCTACCAGCCGCCCGACGACGTCGCCCGTGAGAACGGCGCTGCGGGTCCGCCCGCCGGGGCCGCACGGACCATCGGCATCGCTCTGCCGGAATCCCTGGCGGAACTTCCGCCTCCATCGGGCGACTTCGACGCCCGCACGGCCCGCGTCCTGCCCCTTTCCGGCAAGTCGGACAAGGCGCTGCGCGAGTTGGCGGAACGGTACCTCGCCTGGCTCGACACCCACGCCGACCATCTCGACGCCGCGAGCGGGGCTGGGGACTCCCTGTTGTCGGACATGGCGTGGACGGCGGGAGTGGGGCGCGACCACTTCCCGTACCGGGCGGGTGTCGCATTTCAGGGGATCGGCTCGCTGCGCAAGGGGTTGCACGCGGTCGCAGCTGCGGACGGGACGATGTCATCACGGACGGCTGACGCTGCCGCGACGCCACCGAAGCTGGCCTTCTCGTACGCCGGCGAAGACACCGAGTGGACGGAAATGGGGAAGAGGCTGCACCGAACGGAGCCCGTGGTGCGCGCGGTGCTAGACCGGTGCGATGAGATTCTGCAGGACGAACGTGGCGGGACTTCCCTGCTGGATGTGTTGTTCGGATCGGCCGACGCGAAGGCGGACGTACATGACCCGGCCTGGAGCCGACCCGCGACCTTCGCCTTCGAGTGTGCGGTCACCGCGCTTTGGTCGAGCGTGGGTGTCCGGCCCGGCGTGGTGTCGGGGCGCGGGGTCGGGGAGTTGGCGGCGGCATGGACCGCGGGGGTCGTCGATCTCGAAGACGGCCTGCGCATCTCGTCTCGACAGGGAATGGACGGTATGCAGGCGGCCGCCTCCGGAATCACACTCTCACCACCCGCGCTGTCGATCCTGAATCAGGAGTCCGGACAGGTCGTCGGCCCCGAAGAGATCGTCGACGGAGCATACTGGCGCGACCCGGCACACTCGCTGGACGCACCGCGCCATCGGGCCGAGGGACTGGCGGGCCTCGATGTTGATCTCATCCTCGAAATCGGTCCCGGATCGGGGCTGGGTCCCACTCCGCTCGAGGTTTGGCCGAACGGCGCGGATCAGGTCGCCGACACACTCGCGGAGTGGGTGGCGCGGGTGTATGCCGCAGGCATTCCCGTTTCTTTCGCCGGGCTGTTCGCCGGTGAATCGCGGCGAAGGATCTCGATACCCGGTTACCCCTTCCAACGCAAACGCTACTGGTTGGACGTGCTGCCGTAAGGGCAGCCACCTGCCTGGCTCCTTGACGATTCCGGCCAGGCGGTGAAATATCACGCTCGGGCGCAACGAAATGATCGGCGTCCTTGATCGGGACGGCCGTGCCAACCCTCTACGGAAGGCCATGCAAATGTCATGTGAAGCTCGCCTCAGGGAACTCATCGACGAACACCTCGATCTCGGCCGCGAGCCCAGCTGGGATACCGAGACAGGCCAGGCGGGCGTTTCGTCGCTCGATGCGGTCGCCTTCAAGAAGGTCGTCGAGAAGGAGTTCGGCATCACGATCCCGCCGGAGTGCTTCAGCACTCTGCGCAAGCTGGTCGAATTCATCGACGCCAAGGCTGGCTGAACGCGTCGCTGGACTTTGACAGCGCCCCCCGGATCGCCCGCGGGGGGGCGCGCGGCTTGACATGACTTCCGGCGCTGTCTGGAAGATCCCGGAGCCACAGTCCGTGTACGACGTGCGGCACGACGACGGGAGCCTCACCAGAGTACGGCGACACGGGATTCCCGAGGGGCGTCGGTTGATCGTGGGGCACGGCAACGGCCTCGCGGTCGACCTCTACTATCCGTTCTGGTCGCGGTTCACGGAAGACTTCGATGTGTTCGTCTACGATCTGAGGAACCACGGGTGGAACTCCATCGGCCCGCGCAACGCGCACAACATCCCCAACCTGATTCAGGACCAGGAGGATGTCGTCGAGGCCATCACCGCCCGCTACGGTCGGACGCGCTCCGTCGGCGTCTTCCATTCCCTCTCGGCGCTGACCGCTCTCCTGTCGGGGTCGCTCGGCACCGGTCGAACCGGCGACCTCTCGGCCTGGATTCTCTTCGACCCACCCCTGTTCAGGCCGCGGCTGGCCGAGGAGGAAACCGACGAGGCCGCCGACCGGCTGGCGGAGATCGCGCGACGCCGAATGGACCGCTTCCGCGAGGCGGGCGAACTCGCGGAACTCTTCCACCACCTGCTGCTCACGAGGGCCGTGCCGGGCGCCGCGGAGTTGATGGCCCGCACCGTGCTCCGGGAATCCCCGGACGGACAGGGCCTCGAGCTTCGGTGTCCCCGCGACTACGAGGCTCAGATCTTCGCGTACGCCCGTACCTACGCCTTCCTGGTCGACCTCGGCGACCTTCCGTGTCCGACCAAGGTCATCGGATCGGACCCCACCATGTCGTTTGCGTACCTGCCGACGTTCAATCTGAGTCACATGAATACGGTCGACTACGACTTCATCCCGGAATCCACGCACTTCCTGCAGATCGAGCAACCGGAGGAGTGCGTCCAGCTGGTATGCCGGTTCCTCGAGGACCACAGGCTGCTGTAGGCCGCGCCCTGGTTAGACGGCTACCCGGACGGTGACGATGTCGGTGTCGTAGTACTGCCGGTGGCGAACCGACGAAGCGAGGTGCCGCAGCAGGCGCAGCGATACTTCGCTCTCCGCGGATGTCTCCTCGACCTCGCCGCTCAGCAGCGCGAGGCGATCGTGGAGGTTCTCGTCCCGCGGGGCGACGAGGAATTCGAGCACCGCCTCACCCTTGTCGCGGTGCGCGGCCATGATGAGTCGCCGTCGGGAGGCGTCTCCGGAACCGTCCGGCGGGGCCAGCGAAAGGAGCGCCTCCTCGGCGGTGGCCGCCAGGCGCTCCGCGACCTCCGAGTCCAGGCCGGCCTTCGCGGCAAAGGTCCCGAGAAATTCCCGGATCCGCGGCAGCGCCGATGGACCGAACTCCGTCTCGATGCGCGCTCGGCGGGGTTCGGTCAGGCTCAGGAAGAGGGTCAGGAGGATTGCGGTGAAGCCGCCCGCGTTCATCCCGTTGGCGAGCAGGCCGCCGGCGAAGCCGGACACCTGCTCGGGGAGGATGAGCCCGTACTGGCAACTGACGCCGGTGAGGAAGGCGAGGCCGACGACGATGCCGTTGCGATAGTCGAGTCCGCCCTGCAGGACGATCTTGAGGCCGATCGCGAACAGCATCGCGAGGAGGACGGCCAGGTACGCCGCGAAGACCGGATCCGGGATCGCGAGCACGACCGCGAAGGCCTTGGGAAGGAGAGCGAAGGCGATGAAGGCGGCGCCGGCCGCCAGTCCCACGCCCCGCGCCGCCACTCCGGTGAGCTGCGTGAGCGGTACGCTGGTCGTGGTCGCGCTGCCCGGCACCGTGCCGGCGCACCCCGCCAGGACGTTACCGACGCCGTCCACGGCCACCGCGCCCTGCACGGCCCGGAAATCGGTCGCGCGACTCGCGCGCCGCCATGACACCCGCTGGACCGCCACGGCGCTGCTCATCGTCCGGATGGCCGCGATCACGGCCACGAGCAGGAAGGAGGGCAGGAGGGTCCAGAAGGCCGGCCCGAATCCGAGATCGAAGCCCGGCGGCTGGGCGTTCGGAAGGGCGACCCAGTCCGCGTCCGCTATGCGTCCCACATCGTAGAGGCCGTAAGCGGCGGCGACCACGGTCCCGACGATCACGCCGATCACCGGGGCCCATAGCCGGAGCGTTCCCGTCCCGCGCAGAGCGAGACATCCCATCAGGAGCGCCGTGACGCTGAAGCTGAGGGGGGCGCCCGGCGGCGCGCCGCCGTCAGGCCCGGCGGCGAGGAGCCCCGACACGAAGGGCAGCACGGTCACCGGAATCAGCATGATCACCGTGCCGGAGACGGATGGGGTCAGGACCCGCTGGAAGAGCGACAGCCGCCAGGAGAGCAGGAGCGGGATGAACGCGGCGACGACGACGAGGGTGGCGAGGAGGGCCGGGCCGCCTTCGGTGAGCGCCATGATGCTCGCCGGGATGAACGCGCCGGAGGTACCCATCAGGAGGACATGCCCGGCGCCGAGGCGCCGCGCCCGGACCGCCTGCAGCATCGTCGCCAGACCGCAGACCGTGACGGACGCCAGCACCGCCCGGGAGAGGTACTCCTCGCCGACGCCCGCCGCCCGCATCACGACGATCGGGATCAACACGATCGCCGCGATGTTGAGGACGGCGAGTTGGAGCCCGACGCCGAGGGCGAGAGCCGGCGGGGGCTTCTCGTCAGGCTGGTAGCGGACGCCGGATCGGTTGTCTGTCGTCACCCAGGGTCCCCTTGCCGTTCGGTTTCCGTCCGCCGGAGATTGATTCCCCGGAAATATCGCTCTTTTTGTCCGAGACCAAAAGAAAACCCAGGAGAAGGAACATGCGAGCCGCCCGTTCGACGCTGACCCCGCTCGGCACTCTCGTGGCGATCTCCGTCGCGGTCTCCGTGGCGGTCGCCGCCCTCCCCGCCGGAGCCGCGGCCCAGAACCGGGAGATGACGCCGGAGGAGCGCGCCCGGATCATGGCGGAATACGAGGCCCGGATCGACGCCGAACTCGTCTCGGAGCGGCCGATCGAGATGTTCGACTCGATCTGGATCGAGGAACTCACGTGGATGGAAGTCCGCGACATGATGGCCGATGGGTACGACATCGCGATCGTCTCCACGGGCGGAATCGAGCAGAACGGACCGTACGTCGCCACGGGCAAGCACAACTACGTCCTGCAGGGGACGTGCGAGGCCATCGCCCGGGAGCTGGGCACGGCGCTCTGCGCGCCGATCATGAAGCTCGTTCCGGAGGGAAACATCGACGAACCCTCCGGCCACATGCGCTATCCCGGCACGATCTCCCTCCGCCAGGAGACCTTCGAGGCGGTGCTCGATGACGTCGCTTCCAGCCTCCGGGCACACGGCTTCGAGCACATCGTCTTCATCGGCGACAGCGGCGGGAACGTGCAGGGGATGGCGAACGTCGCGGCGCGCCTCAACGAGCGCTGGGACGACGCCCACGCCCATCACATCCCCGAGTACTACCGCTATGGAGGCGGGGACTTCCTCGAATCCGAACTGGGGATCGTGGAGACGGAGAACGACGGCATCCACGACAGCTTCGGCATCACGAGTCTGATGATGACCGTCGACCCTACCGTCGTCCGCTTCGACCAGCGCGTGAAGGCGGGGCTCGCGAAGATCAACGGCGTTCCGATCGCCCCGAAGGAGAAAACGATCGAGATCGGACTCAAGCTCCAGGCCTACCGGACCGCGCTCACCGTCGGGAAGATCCGCGAGTCGATCGCCAACGCCGGCACGTAGCGCGCGCTTCCCCGGCTCCCGGCCCGCGCGGCTCACCGTCCGCGCGGGCCCGCTGAATCTCACCGCCCCCCGCGAGGCGTAACACTTCCTTTCGGCCGGCTCCACGAAAGAAGGACGAGTGGCGAGTCCACAACCGAGTTCCCCCATCCCCGCGCGGGGCAAGCTGGTCGTCGGCGCGCTCGCCTTCGCGGGACTCACGGCGCTGGGACTCGTGGCGCTCATCCGGTGGCGCCCTCCGTCGGAACTCGACAGCATCCTCGCCCGCATCACACCGGGGTTCGCCATCGCCCTGCTCGCGCTGCTCGCGCTCGATTTCACGCTGGGCGGCCTCCGGTACCGACTGCTCCTCGACGGCCGGGTCTTCTCGCGCGTTTCGCTGTGGCACTGCATGCGCGCGAACTGGGCGAACATGCTCCTGGGCGCGATCACGCCGGCGCAGACGGGGGGCGGCGCCGCGCAGCTCTATGTGCTGTGCCGGCGCGGGGCGCGGCTGTCCGAGGCCATTCTCTGTTCACTGCTCACGTTCGTCGCCACGCTTCTCTTCTTCGCGCTCGGCGGCCTCGCAGCCCTGGCGTTCCTGCCGGGCGAGGCGCTGTCGCGCGGCGTGCTGGTCGCGCTCGTCATCGCGGTCGTGGCCATTGCGGGGCTGGCGGGGCTGCTCGGCCTGGCCGTCGTTGCCCAGCGGCCCACGGTTCGGGTGATCCGGCGCTTCCTCAACGCGGCTTCGAGGCGGGGGACGCGGGTTCGGCGCTGGGCGGCGGCGGGCCGGCGTCTGTTGAGCAGCGAGATCGAGCGGCTCGCCGCAGGGATCCGGGCGGTCGTGGCACGTGGAAAGGTGACGCTCGTCTGGGTGTGCGCCGGCACCGCCCTCCTCTATTTCAACAAGTATTTGATGGGCTACGTCCTCGCGGCAGCCCTCCAGGGGCCGGTCGACGGCTCCTTCATCGGCCTCCAGCTTTTTCAGCACATCGTCCTCTACTTCGCGCCGACGCCTGGAGCCTCGGGCGTCGCCGAGGCCTCGACCGGACTGTTGATGAATCGGGTTCTTCTCGCGGAAGTGACGGTCCTGTGGGTCGTCGGCTGGCGCCTTCTCACGACCTTCTTCGGGACGATCCTGGGCGTGTTCGTGCTGCTGGGCGAGGCGCGGCGACACGTCGGCGAGGTTCGGGCCGACGAGACGGACGGGACCGCGTGAACGCGAGACTCTGCCTCGGGGGCGCCGAGTTCTGGGAGGATCTCGAGCGCGACATCCGCCGCGCGCGCGACTACGTCTACGTACAGACGCTCTCGTTCGAGGGCGACGCCGCCGGGCAGGGTCTGGCCGAGGCCCTGCTCGCCTGCGAAGCGCCCCGGAAGCGCATCGTCGTGGACGCCGTGACGAAGTACCTGATCAACGACCGCCTCATCGGTCTGCCGGCGGCGCGGCGCGACGCGGATCTCCAGCGCGAGGTCGCGGCCACCGGCGAGATGTGCGACCGGCTGGAGCGCGGCGGCGTGCCCGTGCGATTCGCCTGGCCCGTGGGTCGGCGCTTTCACCGGCTCATTGCCCGCAACCACAAGAAACTCATCGCCATCGACGACGGGATCGCCTACCTGGGCGGGATCAACTTCAGCGACCACAACTTCGCCTGGCACGATTTCATGATCCGCATCGAGAGCCCGGGGATCGCCGCGTTCCTGCGCGAGGACTTCGAGCACACGTGGCGGGGCCACGACCGGGCAGCCTCCGCGGAGATCGACGGCGATGAGATCGTAGTCGGCGAAGGCCGGGGCAACGCCGGACTGCGCGATGCCGTCTCCCGTGCGCTGGACCGGGCCACGCGCCGAATCGTCATCCAGTGCCCATATGTCAGCGAGCCGTTCTGGAGCGCCCTCGGCCGGGCGCACCGCCGCGGCGTTCACGTCACGGTGATGATGCCGGAAGCGCACAACCGGGCCGTGATGAAATGGGGCACGCTCGACGCTTCGCGCCGCGAGGGCTTCGAGGTCCTCATGTTGCCCGGTCCGATGACGCACGCGAAGGTGATGCGGATCGACGACTCGGTCGTCCTCGGTTCGGCAAACTTCGACTACGTGAGCTTTCGCATGCAGCCGGAAGTCGTGCTCATCACGAGCGCACCCGGTCTCGTCCGCGAGATCGGAGAGCGCATACTCGAGCCCGATCTCGCGCGCTGCCGGGAGCCGGCGGAGGAGCGCCGCCAGCGCTGGCGCGAGCGCCTGGGCGGCATCTCGATGCGCGTGCTGGAGATGCTGTCCTCATCGATCCGCGAGCGCCGGCCGGGTCCGATCCCGCTCGCCACCTGGCGCGACGGACACGCCATCCCGAGCCCGGAGTAGCCGCTCCGCTCAGCAACCCGAGGGCACTTTGACGTAACGCGATCTCTGGTTCGTGCGAGTGAGTGTTGCATGACCGCCGTGTACGACCTTAAGCAAATTAAAAATCAGATTTTCGATTTGCTTAAGCCCACACAGGGGGCCCGACTCACCCATGATCGTGCGAGATCTCGCGCCGCTGCTCGGACGGGCCGCGGCGACCATGCCCGTCGTGACGCTCACGGGGCCAAGGCAAAGTGGGAAAACGGCGCTGTGCCGGGCCCTGTTCCCTGGGCATGCCTACCGGACGCTGGAAGAGCCGGACGCGAGGGCTTTCGCGCTCGACGACCCGCGCGGCTTTCTCCGCGAACTCCCGGGTGGCGCCCTCATAGACGAGATCCAGCGGGCACCGAATCTGCTTTCCTACCTGCAGGCTCTCGTTGACGACGACCCGGCACCCGGTCGCTGGATTCTCGTCGGCTCCCAGAACCGGCTTCTGCTGGAGTCCATCAGCCAGTCGCTGGCCGGGCGCACGGAACTGCACGAACTGCTGCCGCTGGCATGGGGAGAAATCCGACGCTTCGCCCACTCTCCCGCCGGTCTCGATGAGGCGCTCCTCACCGGAGGGCATCCGCGAATCTTCCATCATTCGCTCGATCCGACGGCTTTCCTCCGCGAGTACATGGGGACGTATCTGGAGCGTGACGTTCGATCGATTCTGGACGTCGGCGACCTCGCGACGTTTCAGCGATTCGTTGGATTGTGCGCGAGCCGCGCCGGCAAGACCCTCAACTACTCGTCGCTTGCAAACGACTCCGGCATAACCCCACCGACGGCCAAGCGGTGGGTCGACGTCCTCGAGACGAGTTTCATCGTCTTCCGTTTGCCCGCGTTCGACGGCGACATCCGCAAGCAGCTCGTGAAGACGCCGAAACTCTACTTCTGCGATTCGGGGTTGCTCTGCTGGCTCCTGGGCATTCACGAACCGCGCCAGCTTCGTTCCCACCCGCTGCGCGGCGCCATCTTCGAGACCTGGGTGGTCTCGGAAGCGTTGAAGAACCGGGCCAATCTGGGACTGGGACAGCGGGGCTTGACCTTCTACCGGGACCGTAACGGGGTCGAGGCGGATCTGGTGATCGAGAACCCGAGAGGACGAACCCTGGTCGGGACGAGTAGCGCGGGTGCGCCCTCATCGGACATGCTGCGAGCCGTTCGGCGCGTGCGTGGCCACCTCCGAGATCACCTCCCGGAGTCGCCCCCCAGCGACCCTGTTGTCGTGTATGGCGGCGATGAGCGCCAGCGGTGGACCGATGGCGAACTCATACCGTGGCGGATGGCTCGGGCCGCGTCCCTGCGTGATGGGGCCGGAGTGGTTCAAGTACTTTCGGGAGGGCGGCCGATCACCGCTGCGAGGATCCTCGTGGTGTCTCCGAATCATCCGAACGAGAGGTGGAAGTCTGCGAGGACCGACGCGCACGGCGAGGCGATCCTCGACCTGACCGCCCGTGATCTGCCACCGAGTCTACCACTGACACTGCCATTGACGTTGTTCGTGGCCGCTCCCGGTTTCGAGGCACGGCTGGAGCGGGAGTGGTTCCCGGCCGAGCGGGCGATCGCCGTCGACCTCGCCCGGCTCCCGGGAGGCGGCGGCGTCATCTTCCCGCAGGGTTCCGGTGACATTCCGGGCCTGGCGGGGCGTCTGACCGTCGTCGGTGGCGGCCTTTTGGCGGCGTTCGCCGCGGCACGCATGCGGTCGGAGCGCATCGCGGTCAATGGAGAGGTCCCCGGGGAACTGCAGCGGCCGGTTTACATTCGACCGGGAGAGGAGCTTCATTTGGAGGACGCCGAGGGGAGCGAGCGTTGGGTCCGGGTACTCGAGATCCTCGGCCGTTCGGTGCTGGTCGAGTATCGCCGCGAGCAGCTCGGGCACCCTCGTGGGCAAGGTGAGAAGGTTGGAAGGTCGGGATGAGCCGATGACTTCGTGGTTCAGGCGGTATCTGCTGCCGGGGTTCGTCTTCCAGTCCATCATCATCGGGGGCGGGTACGGGACCGGGCGGGAACTCGTCGAGTTCTTTCTCCGCTTCGGACCGCTGGGCGGACTGCTCGGGATGCTCCTCCCGGCGACGATTCTCGTGAGCCTCACCTCGATGGCGTCCTTCGAGTTCGTGCGCGTGTTCGGCACGTACGACTACCGGACCTTCTTTCAGCGGCTGCTCGGGCGCGGGTGGGTCATCTACGAGGTCGGCTACATGTGCGCCGTCCTCCTCTTCCTGGCCGTGATCGGCGCGGCCTCGGGGACGTTCCTCCTCGAGACGTTCGGCCTCCCGTTCGCGGCCGGCGTGACCGGACTTCTCGTCGCCATCGGTTTCCTCGTCTTCAAGGGGACGGAGACGATCGAACGGTTTTTCTCCGGCTGGTCGTTCCTGCTGTACGGGGTGTATCTCGTCTTCTTCGCCTGGTCGATCGCCCGCTTCGGGGATGGCATCGGGGCCGCCTTCGCGTCGGGCGAGGCCCGGGAGGGCTGGGCGCTGTCGGGGTTCCGGTACGGCGTTCTCCAGGTGTCGCTCCTCCCGGCGATGCTGTTCGCGACGCGGCACATCCGGAGGCGGCGGGAGGCGCTGTGGGCCGGCGCCCTCACGGGGCCCATCGCGATGATCCCGGCCGTCCTCTTCGTCGTGGCGATGGCGGGCCACTACCCGGGGATCGTGGACCGCCCCGTGCCCGCCAACCATCTACTCGAACTGTTGGGCTCGCGGGGGTTCCAGATCGCCTTTCAGATCGTCCTCTTCGGCACGCTCATCGAGTCCGGGACCGGCGTGATCCACGCCTTCAACGAGCGGGTCGCCGGCGTGTTCGCGGCGCGGAAGGCCCGCATGCCCGCAACGATGCGGCCCGCGGTCGCCATCATCCTCCTCGCCGTTGCCTCCCTCCTGTCGAGGTTCGGGATCATCGACCTCATCGCGACCGGCTACGGAGCCCTGAGCTGGGCCTTCATCTTCATCTTCGTCCTGCCGCTGCTGACGATCGGGCTGTACAAGCTGCGGCGGGAGGGAGCGGGGGCGAACGGAGGATCCGCGTAGGGCGAAATCCGGTCGGCGTCCCTATATTGAAGGGTTGAAGTCGAAGGGTGACGTCACACTTCCGTCGCGGGGGACGAGCGATTCCATGAAGAGACTCGCCGTTGCGCTGTCCTGCATCGCGCTCTGGGGGCCGGTTTCCGCGCTTCCCGGCGGTCCTTCGCGTTCCGCGCCCGCCCCGGCACAGGCCCGCGACTTCGTCCCGGACACGATCCCGCAGACGATCGTGAACCAGGTCTGCACGAACTGCCACAACGACACCCGGGTGCTGGGGAACCTCTCGCTGGAGCGTTTCGAGGTGGAGATGGCGCACCTCGAGGCGGAGACGGCCGAGAAGATGATCCGGAAGCTGCGGGCCGGGATGATGCCGCCGCCGGGGATCCGGCGCCCGCCGCCCGAAGACCTGCTCGAACTCGCCGAGACGCTCGAGGCGCGGGTCGATGCCGTGGCGGCGGATCGACCCGACCCCGGCATCCGCTCCTTCCAGCGGCTGAACCGGGCCGAGTACGAGCGTTCGATCCGGGCGCTCCTCGGACTCGACATCGACGCCTCCGCCTACCTGCCGAACGAGACGATCAGCGCGGGCTTCGACAACATCGCGGACGTCCAGAATCTCTCGGCGACGCTGCTCGAGGGATATCTGACCGCGGCGAGCGAGATCAGCCGGCTCGCGCTCGGGGATCCGACCGTGACGCCGAGCGAGACGGAATACGAGGTGTCCCGCTACGCCGAGCAGCGGCAGCACGTGCCGGGCACGCCGATCGGAACGCGCGGCGGGATCTCCGTCGTGCACAACTTCACCGCGGACGGGGACTACATTTTCCGGCTCGCCTTCCAGCACGAGTCGACCGGGAACTTCTTCGGGCAGACGACGCCCTTCGACGAGCAGGTCGAACTCTCCGTGGACGGGGAACGGCGGGCGCTCATCGACATCGACCGCTGGATGCACCGGCAGGATCCCAACGGGGTCCAGGTCGAGACGCCGCCGATTCACGTGACGGCGGGGCCGCACCGCGTGTCCGCCGCCTTCATCAAGCGCTTCGACGGACCGATCGAAGACCTGGTGTCGCCGCACGAGTGGAGTCTCGCGGACAAGAAGATCGGCTATTCGCACGGGATCACGGTTGTCGCCCACCTCCGCGACCTCACGATCCGGGGGCCGTTCGGCGTGTCGGGCGTGTCGGAGACGCCGACGCGGGCGCGCGTGCTGACGTGCCGGCCCGAAGCCGGGGATGAGGCGGCGGAGCGCCGCTGCGCGCGGGAGATCGTGGAGCGGCTGGCGGCGCAGGCCTACCGGCGGCCCGTGGACGCGTCGGACATCGACCCGCTCCTCGGCCTGTACGACGCGGGGGCGGAGGAGGACGGCTTCGAGGTCGGCGTCCGGACGGCGCTCCAGGGCATCCTCGCGAGCCCGGACTTCATTTTCCGCTTCGAGGAGCCGCCCGCCGGGGCCGGGACCGAGGGACCCTACCGGATCGCACCGCTCGATCTCGCCTCGCGGCTCGCCTTCTTCCTGTGGGGGATGCCGCCGGACGAGGCGCTCATCGAGGCGGCCCGGACGGGTGGGCTCGACGACGCGAACGGCGTGGAGATCCAGGTCCGCCGCATGCTCGGGCACGCGAACGCCGAGGGGCTCGCGACGCGATTCGCCGCGCAGTGGCTGCGGCTGCAGGACCTCGACAACGTGCACCCGGACGCGCTCCGCTTCCCCGACTTCTACGAGCAACTCGCCCGCGACATGCGCCGCGAGACGGAGCTTCTCTTCGAGCACCTCGTGCGGGAGGACCGCAGCTTCTTCGAGCTTCTGACGGCGGACTACACCTTCGTCAACGAGCGGCTCGCGCGGCACTACGGGATCTCCGGCGTGGCCGGCACCCACTTCCGGAAGGTCGACTATCCCGACGAAGGCCGCCGCGGCGTGCTCGCGCACGGGAGCATCCTCACCTCGACCTCGCACGCGAACCGGACCTCGCCCGTGCTGAGGGGCAAGTGGATCATGGAGGTCCTGTTCGGGACGCCGCCGCCTCCGCCGCCGCCGGACGTGCCGGATCTCGAGGCGATCGACGAAGCCGAGGAGGGCCGCTTCCTGACGGTGCGCGAGCGACTGGAGATGCACCGGGCGAGTCCCGCGTGCCGTTCGTGCCACCGCGTCATCGACCCGCTGGGGCTCGCGCTCGAAAACTTCGACGTGACGGGCGCATACCGGATCAAGGACCAGGGGCGCACGGTCGATCCCAGCGGCGACCTGTACGACGGGACGCCGCTCTCGGGGCCGGCCGATCTGCGGACCGCCCTGCTCTCGCGGAGCGAGTCGCTGGCGAGGGCGTTCACCGAGAGTCTCATGGCCTACGCGCTCGGACGCCGCGTGGAGTACTTCGACATGCCGACCGTGCGCCGCATCACGCGCCGCGCGGAGGCCGAGGACTACCGAATGTCCGCCTTCATCCTCGGAGTGGCGGAGAGCCCGGCCTTCCTCATGAGCCGTGGCGGCGCCATCGTCGAGCAGGGGGACGTGGAACAGATCAACCGGGGGATGTAGATGGACATCATCACGGGCAAGCACATTCCGCGCCGCACCTTCCTCCGCGGAGTCGGAGCCACGGTGGCGCTTCCGATGCTGGACGCCATGGTTCCCGCCGGACGGCTCTGGGGATCGATCCGTCCCGCGGATCCGACGCGTCTGATCGCGATCGAGATGGTGCACGGTGCCGCGGGCTCGACCGCGTACGGAGCGTCGCGCGGCTACTGGTCGCCGCTGCAGACCGGCCGTGACTTCGACCTCGGCACCGGGGCGCTCGCCTCTCTCGAACCGTTCCGGGACCGGCTCACGATCATCAGCGACACCGATATCGCGGCGGCGGAGGCGAGGATCCCCAAGGAGATCGGCGGCGATCACTTCCGGTCCAGCGCGACCTTCCTGACGCACTCCCACCCGCGACAGACCGAGGGCTCGGACATCCGCGCCGGGACGTCGATGGATCAAATCTATGCACAGCGCTTCGGGCAGGACACGCCGATCCCCTCCATGCAGCTCTGCATCGAGAACGTGGACCAGTCCGGCGGGTGCGCGTACGGCTACGCGTGCGTGTACACGGACACGATCAGCTGGGCGTCGCCGACGGAACCGCTCCCCATGATCCGCGATCCGAGGGTCGCCTTCGACCAGCTGTTCGGCGCGGGCGGGAGCGCGGAGGAACGCGCCGCCCGCCGCCGGGCGAACCGGAGCGTGCTCGACTTCATCGCGGGCCGCATCGGGGAACTCCGCCGGGAACTGGGACCCGTCGATGTCCGCCGGCTCGACCGCTACCTCGACAACGTGCGGGAGATCGAGCGGCGCATCGAGCGCGTCGAGACGCAGAACCGGAGCGGCGAGGAGCGGGCGCTGCCCGAGGCGCCGGCCGGCGTGCCCGACTCCTTCGTCGAGCACGTGCAGCTGATGTTCGACCTCCAGGCGCTCGCGTTCGAATCCGACATGACGCGCGTCTTCTCGTTCAAGCTGGGGCGCGACTCGTCGGCCCGCGTCTTCCCGGAGAGCGGTGTCGACAAGCCGTTCCATCCGGCCTCGCACCACGGCGCAGACGAGGGAAACATCGACGACTTCGCGCAGATCAACCGGTTCCACGTGTCGATGGTCCCGTACCTGCTCGAGCGGCTGCGGAACACGATGGACGGCGAGACGGACCTGCTCGAGAAGACGATGGTCATCTACGGCTCGCCGATGGGCGACCCCAACGTGCACAACCACAAGCGCTGCCCCCTGTTCGTGGCCGGCGGCGCGAACGGGAAGCTGGAGGGCGGCCTCCACCTGCGGGCGCCGGCGAGCACGCCGATGGCGAACGCGATGCTCTCGCTCATGCATACGCTCGGGCTGGAAGACATCGAACAGTTCGGCGACAGCACGGGCCCGCTTTCGCTCGCGGCCCCCAGCGTGAACGCGGCCGGCTCGTGAAGCCGGGCGGGCGCCTCCGGATCGCCGCGGCGCTGAAGGCGCCGGCGATCGCGCTGCTGGCGGTGCTGCTGAGCGGCGCGCTGTTGACCGATTCGCCGGTCGCCGACGCGGCGATGACGGGCGACGTCGCCTCCGTTCGGGCGCTGCTCTCCGATGGCGCCGACGTGAACGCGCCGCAGGGCGACGGAATGACCGCGCTCCACTGGGCGGCGCGCGCCGCGAACGCCGACCTGGCCCGCCTGCTCCTCGAGGCCGGCGCGGATGTCGACGCCGCCACCCGCATCGGCGCCTACACGCCGCTGCACCTCGCGAGCGAAGTCGGCAAGGCGGAGGTCGTGGGTCTCCTCCTCGAAGCGGGTGCGGCGCAGACCGCTACCACCGCGGATGTGGGCGGCGCGACCCCGCTGCACCTCGCCGCCGGCGCTGGCGAAGCGGATGCCGTCCGCCTGCTCCTCGAGCATGGCGGGGACGCCGACGTGCGCGAAGCGCGCTGGGGCCAGACGCCGCTCATGTACGCGGCCGCCCGCGGCCGGGAAGCCGCCGTGCGGGCGCTGTTCGAGGGCGGCGCGGATCCCGCGCTCGCCACCTGGGTGACCGACATCACGGCGCTGGCCGAGTGGTCGCAGGCCGACCGCCGTGCCCGCGCCGCGCGGATGCGCGGGGAGCCCGAACCGCCGGTGCCGCCCCGCCCCGCCCCGTCCGATGCGCCGCTGGCCGCCGCCACCGACGCCCCCGCGAACCGTCCCGCGGCCGAGGACGAGGAGGACTACGAGCGCCCGATCGAGGAGCCCGAGCCGCTCGGCTACGGCGACCTCATCGGCGGCCACGGCGGTCTCACCGCGCTGCTCCACGCAGCCCGCGAAGGGCACGCCGGCACCGTGCGCGCCCTCCTCGAGGGCGGAGCGGACGTCAACCAGGTGAGCGGCGGCGACCACACGAGCCCGATGCTCATCGCGATGATCAACGGCCATTTCGATCTCGCAATCGAGCTGTTCGAGGCGGGGGCCGATCCCCGACTCCCCTCCGCCGCCGGCGCGACGCCGCTCTTCGCCGCCCTCAACGCCCACTGGGCGCCGAAGTCGCGCTACCCGCAGCAGCACGCCTACGGGCAGCAGCGGCTCAGCTATCTCGACGTCATGCGACGCCTGCTCGACGCCGGCGTGGATCCCAACGCCCGTCTCGAGAAGCACCTGTGGTGGGTGTCGTACAACTTCGACCTCCTGCAGATCGACCTGAAGGGCGCGAGCCCCTTCTGGCGCGCCGCGTACTCCCTGGACGTGGAGGCGATGAAGCTCCTCGTCGAGTACGGCGCCGACCCGCACCTCGCCACGATCAAGGTGCCCCCGCGCCGACTCCCTGCGTGGGACCGCGAGAAGCGCGACCTGTCCGGCGTTCCCCCCGTGCCCGTGGGCGGCCCCGCCGACTATCCGATCCACGCCGCGACCGGCATCGGCTACGGCCAGGGCTTCCCCAGCAACGCCCACCGCTACGTCCCGGACGGCTGGCTGCCGGCCGTGCGCTACCTGGTGGAAGAGTTGGGCGCGGACGTGAACCAGCGCGACGACGAGGGCTACACGCCGCTCCACAACGCGGCCTCGCGCGGCGACCTCGAGGTCATCCGCTTCCTCGTCGAGCACGGCGCGGACCCGACCGCCGTGAGCCGCGTCGGCCAGACCACCGCGGACATGGCGAACGGCCCCTACCAGCGCACGCAGCCCTTCCCGGAGGCCGTGGCCCTGCTCGAGAGCCTCGGCTCGAAGAACAATCACAACTGCGTGTCCTGCTGACCCGACCGGGCGCCCCGCGGCCGCTCCAATGACCTTCACATGATCACCGTCTCCGGCCTCGGAAAGGCGTTCGGCGGCCAGGTCCTCTTCCGCGACGCGACCTTCCTCCTCAACCCCGGCGAGTGCTACGGCCTCGTGGGCGCGAACGGGTCCGGCAAGACGACGCTCCTCAACATCCTCGGGGGCACCGAGGACCCGACGGAGGGATCCGTCACCGTACCGAAACGCCTCCAGGTCGGCGTCCTCCGCCAGGACCATTTCCTCCACGACGAAGAGGAGATCCTCGGCACGACGCTCATGGGGAACCACGATCTGTGGCGCGCGATGGTCGAGCGGGAGGCGCTGATCGAGGCGGAGGACGGAGACTTCGACGCCGACCGCTTCTCCGAACTCGAGGAGGTCTTCCAGCGCCACGACGGCTACACGGCGGAGGCCCGCGCGGGCGAGATCCTCGAGGGCCTCGGCTTCCCGAGCGAGATCCACCGCCGCCCGCTCTCCACGCTCTCCGGCGGGTTCAAGCTCCGGGTGCTGCTCGCCCAGGCGCTCGCGGGCGCGCCCGACGTCCTCCTCCTCGACGAGCCCACGAACCACCTCGACATCCTCTCCATCCGCTGGCTCGAGAAGTTCCTGCGGGAGTTCAAGGGAGCGATCGTCGTCATCTCCCATGACCACCGGTTCCTCGACAATATCGCCACGCACATTCTCGACATCGACTATGAGACGGTCACCACATACAGGGGCAACTATGACGACTATCTGGTCCGAAAGAGGGAGGACCAGGAGAGGCGCGAGAAGGAGCTTGCGAACCGCGAGCGCGAGATCGCCCACCACCGACAGTTCGTCGACCGCTTCCGGGCGAAGGCGAGCAAGGCGCGGCAGGCCCAGAGCAAACTGCGCCTCATAGAGAAGAAGGCGGAGGCGCTGCAGCCGCTCCCGGCCTCCTCCCGCCGCTACCCGAACTTCCGCTTCGAGTCCCGCCGTCCGAGCGGACGCACCGTCCTGGGAGTGGAGGGCGTGAAGAAGGCGTTCGGCAGCGGCGAGGAGCTGAACGAGGTCCTCCACGGGGTCGACCTCACCCTCGAACGCGGGGACCGCATGGCGATCATGGGCCCCAACGGGATCGGAAAATCCACCCTGCTCAAGATCGTCATGGGCGAACTCCAGTCCGACGCCGGCCGCGTCGCGTGGGGCTACGAAACCCACCCGAGCTACTTCGCGCAGGACCAGGAGGCCCGCTTCGACTCGCCGGGGCAGACCGCCGAAGACTGGATCGCGGGCTTCTGTCCGGGCCGGACGCTCGGTTTCGTGCGCGGCGAGATGGGGCGCGTCCTCTTCTCCGGTGACGACGCGAAGAAACGGGTCGGCAACCTCTCCGGCGGCGAGGCCGCCCGCCTCGTTTTCTGCCGGATGGCGATCGAGCGACCGAACGTCCTCGTCCTCGACGAACCCACGAACCACCTCGACCTCGAATCCATCGAGTCGCTGGTCGAGGCGCTCCGGAGCTACGACGGCACCCTCATCCTCGTCTCGCACGACCGCTGGTTCGTCTCGCAGCTCGCGACCCGCATCGTGGAGATCTCCGAGGACGGGATCCGCGACTTCAAGGGCAGCTACGAGGAGTACGTCCACTACTGCGGCGACGACCACCTCGACGTCGACACCGTCGTCCTCAAGGCCCGGAGGGAGAAGCGCGCCGCCCGCGCAGCCGCCGCCGAAACCCGCGACGCCGGCAACCTCACGGGCGACGCCCCGCCGGGACGGAGCCTCCGCTCAGGCGCAGCGACGGGGAACCGGAACCGCTACCGCGGCGGCTCGCTCCGCAAGAAGCTGAACGACACGACGAAGCGGATCGAAGCGGCCGAAACCCGCATCGCCGAAATCGACGAGATCTTCGCCGACCCCTCCTTCTATGCGGAGACCCCGATCGAGGACGTCCGCACGCTGGAAGCCGAACGCACCGCCCGGCAGGGGGAACTCGAGGAACTCATCGGCGCCTGGGAACGAATCGAGACCGAACTCGCCCACCTCGACTGAGGACCTCCGGAGGAACCGGGGCAGACGGCCTCGCGCGCCCCCCCCCGCGCGCCCCCCCCCGCGCGCCTAAAGGGGCCAGACGATGGGGAGGAAGAAGACGACCATCAGCAGCAGGAGCACGAAGAGCGGCGCGCCGACCTTCGTGTAGTCGACGACCTTGTAGCCGCCCACGCCCATCACGAGCAGGTTCACCGGGTGGCCGAAGGGGCTCAGGAAGGCGCAGGAGGAGCCCACGGCCACGACCATGAGCAGGGCCCGCGCCGAGAGATCCAGTTCGGTCGCGGCGCTGAGCGCGATCGGCGCGACGAGCACCGCGACCGCCGAGGTGGGGACGAACTGCGCCGCGAGCGCGCAGATGAGGAAGATGCTCGCGATGAGGATCCGCGGTCCCATCTCCGCCGCCCGCCCCACGACTTCGCGCGCGATGAGTTCCGCCGTGCCGGAATCCTCCATCGCGAGACCGAGCGCCAGCATCCCCCCGAGGAGCATGACGACCCGCCATTCGACGAAGGTGTAGACCTCGTTCCCCTTCACGCACCCCGTGAACACCATCAGGAGCGCGCCGAGAAGCGCCGCGATGTACACGGGGAGCAGGTTGAGGGAGGCCGCGACGATGAACACCGCCATGATCGCGCTGGCGGTCCACGCCTTGTGGACGCGGAACACCTCGTGGAGTTGCCCGTGGAGGACGAGGAATCGCGGGTCGCGGGCGAGGAGCGCGATCTTCTTCCGGTTGCCGTAGACGAGGAGGGCATCCCCGAACTCGAGCGCCGTGCGCGAGATGCGGATGTTCGAGTGAAAGGCCCGCCCGCCCCGGAAGATCGAGATCAGGTTCAGTCCGTAGGACTCCCGGAAGAGAACCTCGCGCAGCGTCTTGCCGACCAGGTCCGAACTCGGAGCGAGCGTGACTTCCGCGAACCCCGTGTCCTCCGACTCCAGTTCGTCGACCGAGGGTCGTTCGTCCGCCGGAACGAGGGCCTGCAGCGCCTCCAGCACGGCGAAGCACGCCGGGGCCCCCTCGACGATGAGGCGGTCGCCGGCCCGCATCCGCTCCGACGCGTGCGGCAGGGCGATGTCGCCGTCCTCGCGCTCGATCTCCAGCACGGTGAGATCGAAGGCGCGCCGGAGACGGGACGCCGCGAGCGTCTTCCCGTCCAGCCAGGACCCATCCGGCACATGGAGCCGCATCAGCCACCGGTACAGCTCGTACTCCTCGGTGGCGGAGCCGATGTCCGTCCAGCCGATGGCTGAGAACTCCGTCGCGTAGCGGAGTTGCTGGAGCTGGTCCGCGCTGCCCAGGAGGAGGAGCGCGTCCCCCGCCTCGAGTCGCACCGCCTGGAACGAGCCGCTCAGGATCTGCCCGCCGCGCCGGATGGCGACGACGTGCGCCTGGAACCGGTTGCGGAAATCGATGCCCCCCACCGTGCTGTCGATGAGGTCCGATTTCTCGGCGATCTCGACCTCGGCCAGCACCGTCGAGTCCTTCACGAGCCGTCCCAGGGCATCGTTCGTCTCCCTGTGCCTGGCGAGGTGACCCCAGGCGCGCAGGCGCTCGAGCGCCTCGATCCGCCCCTCGACGATGAGCACGTCTTCGCTCCGCAGCCGGAAGTCCCGCTCCGGCGCCAGCACCAGGTGTCCCTTGCGGCGCACGGCCAGGAGGTCGTAACCCAGTGCCTGTCCGAGTCGGGCTTCGACGAGCGAACACCCGTCGAGCGCGGAATCCGGCGGAATCCGGAGCGTGAGCAGCGACTCGGCGAGATGGTAGCGGCCGGTCAGGTCGATCTCGTCGCCCCCTTCCTCATCCCCGTCCGCGGTGGAGCGGTCCGGAAGGAAGTGCCTCCCCGCGAGGACCACGTACAGGACCCCCAGGGTGAGCGCGGTCGCGCCGACGGGCGTGAACGCGAAGAAACCGAATTCGCCCTGCCCCATGCGCTCGAGTATGCTCGAGAGGAGGATGTTGGGCCCCGTCCCGATGAGCGTCGTCATGCCGCCGAGGAGAGCGGCGAAGGAAAGCGGGATCAGCAACCGGGAGGGACGCATGCCGAGGCGGCGGGAGATGTCGATCACGACCGGGATGAGGAGCGCGACCGCGGCCGTGTTGTTCATCACCCCGGACATGAGCCCCGACGTGAGCATGAGCAGCGCCGTGACCCGCACGGGAGAGTCTCCCGCGAGCCGCAACACCTGCGCGCCGACGACGTTCGCGACACCGGTCTTGTAGAGCCCGCCGCTCAGCACGAGCACGGCCGCGATCGTGACCACGGCAGGGTTGGCGAACCCTTCGATGGCGCGCGCCATCGGAATGACGCCGGAGATCGCCAGGGAGAGGAGCACCATGAGCGCCACGCCGTCGTAGCGGACCCACTCCGTGACGAAGAGGACGACCGCCACCGCGACGATGGCGAGGACGATGATGACGTCGGCCGTCACGGTTCCGGCCTCTGCCCCGGCCGCTGAATCGTCGACACCGCCTGCGCGAGCCCCTGCGCGGCGAGCGTCCCGGCGTGGCGCCGCCGGCCGAGCAGGATGAGCGGCACGTCCGTCCTGCGGGCCACCTCCAGCGCGAAGGCGCCGATCGCCGGCTCGCCCCGGGCGCGGCGTTCCATCCCCATCACCACGAGGTCGCTCCCCTCTCCCATGCGCACGATCGGCTCAACCGGGTCATCGGCGTATTCGAATTCGACGCCGTAGGGACCCGCGGCTTCATCCCTGGCGAGCTGCCGGACGGTGCGCTCCACCCTTCGCCGCCGGTCGGGGGAAGCGTCGGAAGGGAGCGCGCACAGGAACGTGACGGCGGGCTCCGAGGAGCGCGAGAGGCTGCCGAGCAGGCGGGCGCGCAGTTCGCTGTGGTCGCGTCGTCCCTTCACCGTGACGAGGATGCGCCTCGCCTTCTCGATCCGCCAGCGGAGCGGTGCCCGCACGATGACGACGTCCGCGTCGACCCTGGAGATGAGGCCTTCAAGCCGCGACTCGACGCCGGGCTCCGTGAGCCGCGACAGACCCATGAGCACCGTCTCGCAGGTACGGCTGTTGGCCACGCGGGCGATCTCGCTCCATACGTCCGACGCGATCGTGAACAGCGTCTCCTGAGAGACCGCGTCCTCGATCCCGTGCCGCACGGACTCGCCCAGAATGTCCTTGGCATCCCGGACCGCGGCATCGATGGACAGGGCGGGACGACCCTCCCTCGGAATCACCGACAGCAGGAGAATCCGGCCCACGCCCGGCGCGCGAACCGTGTTCGCGATATCGGCGAGACTCGCCGCGCTCGCCGGATTCGCGACGGGAACGACGACGAGCGGGCTGCGCCCCCGGAGCCGGGCGAGGTCCGGATCGCGCGCCTGGGCGCTCGCATCCGCCAGGCGGGCGCCCGGCGCGAGCAGCGTCAGGTACAGCACCGCGCCGAGGCCGAGCCACACCGCGACCACCCGCCCCGCCTCGGGAACCGCGATGGCCTGGAAGATCGCGAGCCCCACGCACAGCGCGGCGCCGACGACCGGAAGCGTGGCGGGACGCGGGTGCCCGGAGCGCATCCGCGCCAGCATCGCCGCCCAGTGGACCATGGCGAACGAGATCAGGAAGATGAGGCTGGAGGCGGCGCCCGCAGCGGCGACGTTCCCCACCGCGATGGCGATGAGCATCATCATGGCGCCCGTCGCGACCACGGCCATCGCGGGCGTCCCCGTCCGCCCCCGCATCTCGCCCACCCGGTGCGGCAGCGTCCGGTCGCGCGCCATCGAGAAGGCGACGCGAGAGGCCCCGAACACGTTCGCGTGGAGCGCCGACAGCATCCCCAGAAGACCCGCGCCGATGACGAGCCAGTACCCCGCCGGACCCATGAAACGCTCCGCCGCCTCGGCCACGAGCCCTTCCGGGCGCGCCTGCGCCGCGGCCTGGATCCCGTCCGGCGGCGCGCCCACGGTAGAGACGATGATCAGCAGCGGGATGTAGATGACGAGCGCAATCCCGAGCGAAAGGTACATCGCCCGCGGCACGGTGCGCTCCGAATCCCGTACCTCTCCGCCGACGGCCGCGATGAGGTCGAACCCCTGCAGCGCGATGAACGTGTAGCCCATGGCCTGCAGGAGACCGAGCGACCCCTCCGGGGCGAACGGACTCAGCCGCTGAAGCGCCTCGCCGGGCGAGCCCGCGAGCCACGCGATGAACCCTCCCACGAGAAGGACGGCGAACACGGCGACCTTGCCGATCGTCGCCGCGTTCCCTCCGCCGGCCGTCCTCTGGACGAGCAGGAGCGTGTAGGCGCCCACGGCGGCGATCGCGAGACCGATCTGGACCCACCCCTGTCCGACCCATTCCCACCGCAGGCCGAGCGCGGGGGCCAGACGAGCGAAGCCTTCGACGAGAAAGGCGGCGAAGCCCAGCGCGTACAGCACGCCTGCCACGATGGATGCGAACCAGACCACCCATCCCACGATGAAGGCGACCTCGATCGAGAGCACCTTCTTCGCGTACGTGTAGATGCCGCCGGATTCCGGGAAGCGGCGCGCGAGGCGGGCGAAGCTCATCGCCGTGAGAAAGGCGATCCCCCCGTTGAACGCGAAGGCGAGGATCGCGGCGGGACCCGCGGTCGCGAACGCGACGCCGGCGAGCGCGAGGATCCCGCCCCCCACGATCGCGCCGACGCCGAGCGACGTCGCGCCGTAGAGCCCCATGTGCCGTTCGCTCATCCCCGAGTCCCTGGAGGTGCCGGCCGCCGCACCCGGCCGCCGTGCCGGTAACGGTGCTGCTGGCGGTGCCCGTTGTTTCCGCCGGAGGGCCCGCTAATCTTGGGGCCCACCCCGACAATGTCACCCCGACCCGGACACCCCGGCGGAGCGCGAGTGAACGCCCCATCTCTCTTCTCCAGACGGTCTCTCGAACTCCAGGCGCGCGTGCGCGAGTTCATGGAGACACACGTCCACCCCAACGAGGAGACCTTCGACCGGGAGATCGAAGCGGCGGACAACCGGTTCTCCACGCCTCCGATCCTCGAGGCGCTGAAGGGACGGGCACGCGACGAGGGACTGTGGAACCTCTTCCTCCCGCCCGACGCGGAGCCGGACGACGGCGCGGACTTGGAGGCTCGCTACGGAGCGGGTCTGTCGAACCTCGAGTACGCGCTCATCTGCGAGGTCATGGGACGCGTGGAATGGGCGCCCGAGGTCTTCAACTGCAACGCGCCCGACACCGGCAACATGGAGACGCTGGCCCGCTACGGGACGCCGGCGCAGCGGAAGGAGTGGCTCGAGCCGCTGCTGGCGGGGGAGATCCGCTCGTCCTTCGCGATGACGGAGCCGGACGTGGCCTCGTCGGACGCGACGAACATCCGCTCGTCCATCGTCGGCGAAGGGGACGAGTGGGTCATCAACGGCCACAAGTGGTGGGCGACGCAGGCCCCCCGGGCGGAGTGCCGGCTGTTCATCTTCATGGGCAAGACGGACCCGGACGCGGCGCGCCACCGGCAGCAGTCGATGGTGCTCGTGCCGCGCGACGCCGCCGGGATCGAGGTCGTCCGGCCGCTCGGCGTGTTCGGCTACGACAGCGCTCCCGTCGGCCACGGCGAAGTGCGCTTCACCGACGTCCGCGTGCCCGCCGGGAACATGCTCCTCGGCTCGGGCCGCGGGTTCGAGATCGCGCAGGGCCGGCTCGGCCCCGGCCGCATCCACCACTGCATGCGGCTCATCGGCGTCGCCGAGCGCGCGATCGAGGACATGGCCGAGCGCGCGAGGACCCGCGTCGCCTTCTCCGGCCCCCTGGCCGAGAAGGGCGCCCTTCGCCACGCGCTCGCCGAGTGCCGCATCGCCGTGGACCAGGCCCGGCTCCTCACGCTCCATGCCGCGCACATGATGGACACCGTCGGGAACAAGGCGGCGCGGCGCGAGATCGCGATGATCAAGGTCGTCGCGCCGCGCATGGCGTGCCGCGTCCTCGACCAGGCGATCCAGGTCCACGGCGCCCTCGGCGTGAGCCCCGATACGTGGCTCGCCGCGGCCTACGCGCACTCGCGCACGTTGCGTCTGGCAGATGGCCCCGACGAGGTTCACCTCGAGGCGCTCGCGAAGCTCGAACTGCGGGGGTCGCGGGAGTCGTAGGTCCCCGGGCGGACCTCAAGCGCCCCGGGCGAAGCTCAAGCGCCCCGGGCGAAGCTCAGGCGCGGCGGGCGAAGCTCCAGCCGGCCTCCGCGAGCATCGGCGCCTTGGCGCCGACCTCCAGCGCGTTCCGCGAACTCGCGTTGCCCTGGAGGGCGCGCGCGTAGACGCCCTGACAGATGGAGGCGAGCCGGAAAAGGCCGAAGGCCATGAAGAACTCCCAGTCCGGCACCCCGTCGCGCCCCGTCCGCCGACAGTAGGCGGCGACGTATTCCTCCTCGGACGGAATCCCCAGCGCTTCGCAGTCGATCTCCCCCAGCCCCTTCCACAGGGGACCCTCGGGCAGGTGATACGTCATGCAGTTGTAGGCGAGATCGGCCAGCGGATGGCCCAGCGTCGACAGCTCCCAGTCGACGATCGCGAGCACCCGCGGTTCGGTCGGGTGCAGGATCATATTGTCGAGCCGGTAGTCGCCGTGCGCGATCGTCGTCTCCTCCTCGGCCGCGTCGCTGTCGGGGACATGCGCCGGGAGCCACTCGACCAGCGCCTCCATGGCCGGGATCGGGTCGGTGCGGGCTGCCTCGTACTGTCTCGTCCAGAGGGAAACCTGCCGCGCCACGTAGCTCGAGGGCTTCCCGTAGTCTCCCAGACCGACGGCCGCCCAGTCGACCGAGTGAAGCCGCGCCAGCGCCTCGTTCATCGCGTCGTAGATCGCCGCCCGCTCCGCGGGAGAGTCGACCTCCGGGAGCCCCGGCGCCGAGGGCACCCGCCCCTCCACATGCTCCATGACGAAAAACGTTTGCCCCATCACGCCGGGATCCTCGCACAGGTGAATCATCTCGGGCACGGGGACGTCGGTGTCCGCGAGCGCCTTCATCACGCGGTACTCACGCTCGACGAGGTGCGCGGACGGCAGGAGATCGCCCGGCGGCTTCTTCCGCAGCACGAAGTACCGGCCGTCCGCTTCGAGCCGATAGGTGGGGTTCGACTGGCCGCCCTGGTACTGGAGCGCCGTCAGCCCGCCAGCGAACTCCCGCAATCCCGCCGCGCACAGGTAGGCCGCAAGCCGCCCCTCATCGAAGCGGTGCGTCGCCGTGACAGCTCCCAGAGTGGCCAACCGGTGTCTCCCCCTGCACGCGGTCCGAGGTGGAAGAGAGATAGTAGACATCCTCGGGCGACGGTTGTCAGCAGCCGGTCCTGGGTGGAACGTAGGTCACCTGCGGTCCTCGAAACACGCGAACGGAGGCGTGAATGCCCTCTCCCGTGATCATCGGCGTCGTGGTCGTCTATCTCCTCTTCCTCCTCATCATCGGGGTGTGGGGCGGGAAGGAATCGCACGACGTGAAGGGCTACTACGCGGCCGGGAAGAAGCTGCCGTCGTGGGTCCTCGCCTTCTCGTCCAACGCCACGGGAGAGAGCGCCTGGCTCCTGCTCGGGCTCACGGGGATCGGATACGCCCTCGGCATGCACGCGCTGTGGGTGGTCCTGGGCGAGGTGCTCGGCGTCGCGCTCGCCTGGGCCTTCGTGGCGCGGCCGTTCAAGGCGTTCACCGACCGCTACGGCTCGATCACCGTCCCCGACTACCTCGAGGACCGCTTCCGCGACAAGACGCACAGCTTCCGCATCGTCGGGGCCGTCATCGTGCTCTCGATGGTCGCCTTCTACGTGGGAGCACAACTCACGGCGACCGGGAAGGCGTTCGACTCCTTCCTCGGCACCGGCTACGGCGTGGGCGTCGGGCTCGGCCTCGCCGTGGTCCTCTTCTACACCGTCGTCGGCGGCTTCAAGGCGGTGGCGTACTCGGACTTCGCCCAGGGCGTGCTCATGTTCGCGTGTCTCCTCGTCCTGCCGTTCGTCGGCATCGGCGCGGTCGGCGGCTGGGGCGCGCTCATCGACGGGCTGCGGGCAGCCGAACCTCTCGCCGTGTTCGAGGGACTCCAGGCTTCCGGCTCGGACCTACTGCGGCTCGGCGGCGGGCTCGGACTCACGCCGCTCGGCATCGCGAGCGCGGCCGGGTTCGTGGGCGTCGGACTCGCGTTCCTCGGCGCCCCGCAACTCCTGGCGCGCTTCCTCGCCGCACGCGACCAGCGCGAGATCCGGAAGGCGGGACCGATCGCCGTCGGCTGCATCATCGTCTTCGACATGGGGGCCGTGTTCACGGGGATGGCCGCCCGCGTCCTCTACCCGGCCCTCGCGGACCCGGAGACGGCGCTCCCGGCCATGGCCGCCGGACTCCTGCCCGACCTGTTCACCGGTCTCGTCCTCGTCGTCGTCCTCGCCGCCATCATGTCGACGGCCGATTCGCTGCTGATCCTCGCCTCCTCCGCGGCGGTGCGGGACGTCTATCAGAAGATCTTCCGCCCCGACGCCCGGCAGCGCGCGCTCTCCGTGCTGGGGAAGGCCGTGACAGTCGTTCTCGGCGTGACCGGGCTGCTCCTCGCGCTCACGGCCGAACGGGCGATCTTCTGGTTCGTCCTCTTCGCCTGGTCCGGTCTCGCGGCGGCGTTCGCCCCGGTCGTGCTGTGCTCGCTCTTCTGGGCCCGAACCACCCGGGCGGGCGCCCTCGCCGGCATGATCGCCGGCTTCCTCGTCACGATGCTGTGGGTCGTCCTCTTCAAGGAGGGCTTCTACGACCTGTACGAGATGCTCCCGGGCTTCGCGGCGGGCTTCGCCGTCACGATCGGCGTGAGCCTGTTCACCCGGCCGCCGGAGGGCGCGGCGGAGGAGCTGGCCGCGATCCGCAACGAGATCCGGTAGCGTCTTCCGATCGAGGCGCCGTCCTGCCGCCCATCAAGCCTGGGGCACATGACCCAGGATCGACTGCGCGGGGGTCCGAATCAGTGTCAACGGTCGGAATGCCATGCCGCCCCGGAAGAAGAAGAGCACGCCGATGGCGGCCAAGTAGGCCACCTCCCGCTTGACGGAATTGAAATAGTCCCAAGCGGCTACTCCGGAGCCCAGTTGTGCTACGCAGTACCAGGCAACGATGGCGAAGGCGGCGGTCGCTACGATCCTGGTGAAGTGCCCGCTGGCGAGCAGGACGCCCACTCCCACCAGCAGGACGGGAATACCCACGAAGCTCTTGATGTGATCGTAGCCGGCGAAGAGGCCGCCAACGATGAACACGACTGCGACCGAAAGCCGTAGCACCAACCCCAAGGTGTTCCAGTTGAGTTCGGTGGGCGGTGCCCCCCGCTTAAGAATCCGCTGGTCGACCGACCAACGCCCCGACCCGAGACCGAACAGCACAAAACACATGCCCGAGAGCCCAATGTCCCTGATCTGGACGAGCAGAGCCGGCGAAAAGTACGATGGTCCGCCCGTCTCGAATCCCGGAGCCGTAACGACCGGCAGCGCCAACACGAAAGTCCAGAGCATGAAGGCGAAGGTCAGGCTGATGGCCCGCACGAACGCGCCGGCCAGAAGAGCGATCCCGGCGGCGAACTCAAAGGCCGACAGAATAGTGAGGAACGCCAAGGGAGTGAGCAGCGCGCCGGGGTCGGCGAAGAGGTACTGATCGAAGAAGGAATTGATGTACCCGTTGCTGGCCATGTACCGGTCGACGAACGCCTCGGACCTCAAGGGGTCGATCGCGCGCGAGAGCTTCCACCAGCCGCCGGCGACGAAGACGCTACCCAGACCCAGCCGGAGTGCGAGGGCGATCTTGTCCGCAGTCTGTGGGCCCAAGCGGCTGGGGACAGACGCACGTAACGGATGTCTCATCGGGATGCTCCGGCGAAGAAGGTCGACGGCTCAAGAGAAACCGTAGCATCGTACCAGGCCCCCGGTTGATGGTTCCCCGGTGACAGCCTCCCCACTTCCCGAGGTTGGTGTGCGGTCGATCGTTGCCGGGTGAGCCACCGCACCCAGGCCGCCGTCTGCGCACCCCGCTTGACGAATCGTTGCCCGTAACGCTACGCTTTACGGATGAATCAAAGAGCGAGGCAAGATCCGCCCCATCCGGGCGAGTTCGTCAGGACGGAGATCCTCGAGCCCCGAGACTTGAGCGTCGTTGAAGCGGCACGATCGCTCGGCGTCTCCCGCCCTGCGTTGTCGGCCTTCCTGAATGGTCGCTCGGATCTGTCCGGGACGATGGCGCTACGCTTCGAGAAGGCGTTCGGCGTCGGAATGGAGACGCTGATGCGCATGCAGACTGCCTATGACATCGCACAGGCGCGCCGCGGTGCCGATGAGATCAGCGTCGGGCCGCAGTCCGTCCGAGAGCGCGTGACGCCCTATGCGGAGCCGACTTCGAACATCGACCGCAACGTGATGCGGCGCCTGCGCGCGGAGGCGGCTCGGCGGCGGACCAGCGTGTCCGAACTGGTGGAGGAGGGACTCGCGCGTCTGCTGGCCGAATCCACCGCCACCGACCCGCTCCCACCTCTCCCGTCCTGGCGCAGTGGTGGACACATGGTCGACATCTCCGACCGTGACGCGCTCTACCGCGTGATGGACGAGGAGTGAAGATGCTGGTTCTTGACACGAACGTGCTCGTCCACGCTACGGACGCGGACGCGGAGTTCCATCTCCCCTGCCGCCACCGGCTGGACGAGGCTCGTCGCGGTCCGTCACCGACGTTCCTCACATGGAGCATCTGCTACGAGTTCCTGCGCGTGACCACTCACTCCCGCGTGCTCAGGTCACCGCTACGAGCCGCAGCCGCCTGGGAGATTCTCGCAGAGCTTCTGCGGTCACCGGGGATCGATCTCCTGACCGCGACCCCGCGTCACGCGGTCGTCCTCGAACGGACCATCGAGGAGCTTCCGGATGTCCGCGGCAACCGGATGCACGACCTGCACACGGCCGTGCTCATGCGCGAGCATGGAGTCAGCCGCATATGCACGCGCGACGCCGACTTTCATCGGTTTCCGTTCCTCAGCGTGATCGATCCGGTCGCGTGACGCGTTACACGCGGGCGGCGATCACTCCGAGCAGGCGGTCGACGTCGTCGCGGTTGTTGAACATAGCGACGGCGGCGCGGAGGAGTTTCCCGCCCTCCTGGTAGGTGAAGAAGACCCCTTCGGCGTTCAGCGCGTCGCTGAGTTCCTGCGAATCCAGGCCGTGATAGAAGCTCACGATCGGTGACGGGTTCGACGGCGGCGTGAAGAGCTTCATGCCGAGGTCGGCGGCCCCCTCCCTAAGCTGGCCGGCGAGCGCGTGCGTGTGCTCGGCGATCCGCTCCATCCCCACCTCGCCGAGGAAGCCGAGGGCGGCGTCCATGGCCGCGATCGGACCGTAGGCGGGGTTCGCGTACTCGTACTTCTGCGCGTCCGTCTTCAGCCGGTACTGGTGCTCGGGGAGCGTCTCGGCCACGTGCCCGTGCCCGAAGCGGTCGGGCTGCATCCACTCGAGGTGCTCGCGGCGGACGTAGAGCGGCGCGCAGCCGAAGTCGGCGAAGAGCCACTTGTAGCCGTTGCCGCACGCGAAGTCGACGCCCTCGTCGTGCAGGTTCGTGGGGAACGTGCCGAACGCCTGGATGCCGTCGGCGAAGAGGTAGCCGCCCCGCGCGTGGACGATCTCCGCCAGCGTCGGCAGGTCGTGCCGGAACCCGTTCCGGTTCGACACCCACGCGACGCTGATGAGGCGCGTGCGGTCGTCCGTGTAGGCGTCGTAGTCCTCGGGATGCGCGCGCCCCTCGCGCGAGGGGATGATCCGCAACTCGACGCCCTCGCGCCGCTCCAGCTCCCGGTACACGACGAACGCGGTGACGAAGTGGAGTTCGTCGATGACCACGTTGTCGCCCGGCTTCCAGTCGATCGCCTTCGCCACCATGTTCTCGCCGTCGCTGGTCGAGAACAGGAGCGCGATCTCCTCTTCGTCCGCCCCGAACAGGCTCGCGAAGCGCTGGCGGGCGCGGGCCGTGGCCCGTCCGCGGCTCCCCGGATCCCTGTACGTGTGCTTCTCATCCGCATACGCGACGAGCGCCTCGTGCACCGGACGCGGGAGCGGCCCCGTGGAGGCCGTGTTCAGATATGCGAACTCCTCCGTGACCGGGAACTGGCCCCGGATCCCGAGCGGATCGTCGTCCGACCCGGGGGCAGCCGACGTGCGCGAGCCGGTGTCGGCGACGGCCGGCTGGTGCGCGGCGAGGGCGGGCGCGGCGGGCAGCGCGAGCCCCGCGGCAGCGGTCGTCTTGACGAAGTTGCGGCGGCTCCAACCGTTCATCCGACTACTCCTGCATGATCTGACCTGCGGTTCGTCTCGGGCTTCCGAAAACGTACGCCGAAAACCCGCCCGCGGGACAGCCACGCGCCGTGCGACGTTCCCGCGGGAACGCGTGCGCCGCGTCGTCTAATCGAGACCATCGGCGAGGGTGGCGTCCAAGTCGCCCCAGTCTTCGCCCTCCGCGGCCATGGCGCGATATGTGTCCTCCCAAGACGTACGGAGCTCCGCCTCGCGCCTGAGGATGATGCCATCTTCCGCCTCCTCCAAGATCACGGAATCGCTCCAGCCGTACTTGCGCAGCAAAGCCTTCGGGAGCCGGATGCCCTTCGAGTTCCCGACCGGGACGAGCTTGACGGTTCTGGTCGTTGACGTTCGGCCCATCGGTGCCGCCTTTGCCCGGATGTCTACGTTGCGAATCGCGCCGAGCCGTGGACCGCGACCCTTGAGAACGCCTAGAATCCGGCAGGATCACTTCAAGTCGGACGACTCCCAACGCCGGAGTATAAGCCATGTCGAAGCTGATCGTCGCCGCCCTCGCGGCGGGTGTTCTCTGGAGCGCGGCGCCGGGCGACCGTCCGGACAACCCGCCGGCCACGTACATCTCCGCGGCCGACATTCTCGCCACGATCGCGAACGCGCCCGAAGGCCGGGTCAGCGACCAGCAGATCCGGCACATCGACGCGGGCGGTCACAACGCGGGCGTCGGCGTCGTCCAGCGCCCGCCGGGCACCTCGCTCGGGGCGATCCAGCACCACAAGCAGACCGAGGTCTACTACGTCGTCTCCGGCCGCGGCACGCTCGTGACCGGCGGCGAACTCTCCAATGCGCGGGAACTCGACCCCGAGGGTCAGACGGTGCGAACGCTCACCGGCCCCAGCGCGGTGGGCGGGATCGTCGGCGGAGAGAGCCAGGAGATCGGCCCCGGCGACATGCTCATCATTCCGGCCGGGTCGCCGCACGGCTTCAGCGAGATCACGGAGACGATCACCTACATCGTCGTGCGCGTGGACCCCGAGCAACTGGTCGAGCTAAAGTAGGGAACGTCATTCGCTTCGCAGGGATCCGAAGCTTCGGAGGGACACGGAATGCGCGACTTCACGCGGCGTGACTTCATGGCGGTCTCCGGCCTCGCGGCGGGGGGCGCGGCGCTGGCGGGCTGCGGCTCGGGAGGTTCCGGCGGCCTCGGGGGCGGATCCCGCACGGCCGCCGGCACCGCGGCCGGAGGCCACGCGGACATCGTCGTCCGCGACGCGACCGTCCATACCGTGGACGACGACCTGCCGCGCGCCGAGGCCTTCGCGGTCAAGAGCGGCCGCTTCCTCGCCGTCGGCTCCAGCGACGACATCTCGAACCTCATCGGACCCGGCACAAACGTCATCGATGCCGCCGGCCACACCGTCGTCCCCGGCTTCATCGACGCGCACAACCACCCCTTCTACTCCGGCACGAAGCACCTCAAGCAGGTGAGCCTCGACGTGCGCTCGATCGAGGCCATCAAGAGCGCGCTCGGCGAGCGGGCCCAGAACACCCCGCCGGGCCAGTGGGTGCAGGGCTTCCTCTACGACGACACCAAGCTCGAGGACGGGCGTCCGCTGACCCGCGCCGACATCGACGACGCGGTCCCGGACCACCCCGTCTCCGTCACCCACCGCGGCGGCCACACCGGCGTCTACAACTCCCGGGCGTTCGAACTCGCCGGGATCACCGCCGACACCCCCGACCCGCCCGGCGGCAAGTACTACAAGGAGGACGGCGAACTCACCGGGCGCGTGGCGGAACTCGCCAAGGACCCCCTCGAAAGCCTCATCCCCGCCGGGACCACGCGCGCCGACCGGCAGGAGAGCATCCGTCTCATCGGCGAGCGGATGGCCGCGGCCGGCCTCACTTCGGTCCACGAGACCGGGGCCGGCAACGACCTCGTGAGCTACCAGGACGCCCGCGAGGCGGGCGAACTCCACTTCCGCGCCTACGTCTTCCCCAACGCCGGCGACCCCTCCGGCCTCTTCAACGCCCTCAAGACGGCGGGCATCCGCACCGGCTTCGGGGATGAGTGGGTGAAGGTGGGCGGGACCAAGTACGTGGCCGACGGCTCAGCCTCCGAGCGCACCATGGCGATGTCCACGCCGTACGTCGGCCGCCCCGACGACTACGGGATCCTCACGATGAACCAGGAGGAGATCCACGAGGCGGTGGACGACGCGGTGCGGAGCGGGTGGCAGATCGGGATCCACGCGAACGGCGACCTCGCGATCGACATGTGCCTCACCGCCTTCGAGCGCGCGCAGCGGGAGATGCCGCAGGCCGACCCCCGCTTCCGCCTCGAACACTGCTCGCTCGTGAACGACGATCTCCTGCGCCGGATCCGGGACGTGGGCGCGATCCCCACCCCCTTCTACACCTACGTCCACTTCCACGGCAACAAGTGGGGCGAGTACGGCGCCGAGAAGATGGAATGGATGTTCGCGCACCGGCGCTTCATCGACTACGGGATCCCGGTGGCGGGCGCCTCCGACTACCCGCCGGGCCCGTTCGAGACGCTGATGGGGATCCAGAGCATGGTCACGCGCACCGACATGCAGGGGCGCGAGTGGGGCCCGAGCCAGAAGATCACGGTGGAAGAGGCGCTCCGCGTGTGCACGATCAACGGAGCCCACGCCGCGTTCGAGGAAGGGATCAAGGGATCGATCACCGCGGGCAAGCTGGCGGATTTCGTGATCCTCGCCGAGGACCCGCACACGGCCGACCCGTTCGCGATCAAGGAAATCGAGATTCTGCGCACCGTTGTCGGCGGGCGCGCGACGCACGAAGCCTGAAGACGCACGAAGCCTGAGGGAGACGAAGATGAGCGAGGTCAATCGCCGGGAGTTCATGGCCCTTTCCGGGCTCGCGGCCGGGGGCGCGGCCCTGGCCGGCTGCGGGACGCAGGGCGGGAGCGGCGGGCAGGCCGGCGCCGGCGGCTCCGCGCACGCGGACCAGGTCGTGACGAACGCGACCATCTACACCGTGGACGACGCGAACCCCCGGGCCGAGGCGCTCGCCGTGAAGAACGGGCGCTTCCTCGCCGCGGGCTCGAACGACGACATCGCCAACCTCATCGGCCCCGGCACCGAGCGGATCGACGCGGGCGGCGGCACCGTCGTCCCCGGCTTCATCGACGCGCACAACCACCCCTCCTCCGCCGGCATGCGCCACCTCACGGAGGTGGACATGAACATCCGCACGATCGAGGGGATGAAGTCCGCACTCCGCGAGCGCGCACAGAACACGCCTCCCGGCGAGTGGGTCGTCGGCTTCCTCTACGACGACACGAAGATCGAGGAGGGGCGCCCCCTCAACCGGCGCGACATCGACGAGGCCGTCCCCGACCACCCGGTCCAGGTCACGCACCGGGGCGGGCACACGAGCGTCTACAACTCGAAGGCGTTCGAACTCGCCGGGGTCACGGTGGACACGCCCGACCCGACCGGCGGGCACTTCTACCGCGAGGACGGCGAACTCACGGGCAAGGTCGCCTCGCTCGCGCGCCGCCCGCTGCAGCGCCTCGTCCCCAGCGGGAGCACGCGCGAAGAACGCCACGCCGGCGTCGCCCTCATCGGCGATCTGATGTCCGCGGCCGGCATCACCTCGGTCCACGAGACGGGCGGGAACAGCCAGGGCCTGACCGCGCTCCAGGACGCCTACGACGCGGGGGAGCTCCGCTTCCGCATGTACTACTTCCCCTCCGGGGGCAGCCTGCTGTTCTCGGCGCTCAAGCAGGCGGGGGTTCGCACCGGCCTCGGCGATGAGAACCTGCGCATCGGCGCGGTCAAGTACAGCGCGGACGGCTCCGCCTCGGAGCGCACGATGGCGATGCGCACCCCGTACGTCGGACGTCCGGACGACTACGGCATCTCCACGATGACCCAGGCGGACATCGACGCGGCCGTGGACGACGCGGTCCGCGCCGGCTTCCAGATCGCGATCCACGCGAACGGCGACAAGACGATCGACATGTGCCTCAACGCCTACGAGCGCGTCCAGCGCGAGATGCCGCAGGCCGACCCCCGCTTCCGCCTCGAGCACTGCTCGCTCGTGGACGACCTGCTCCTGCAGAGGATCAAGGACGTCGGCGCCATCCCGACCCCCTTCTACACCTACATCCACTTCCACGGGAACAAGTGGGGCGAATACGGGCCGGAGAAGATGGAATGGATGTTCGCCCACCGCCGCTTCCTCGACTACGACATCCCCGTGGCGGGCGCCTCCGACTATCCCCCGGGCCCGTTCGAGGCGCTGATGGCGATCCAGAGCATGGTGACGCGCACCGACATGCAGGGGCGCGAGTGGGGCCCGAGCCAGAAAATCTCCGTCCCCGAGGCGCTCCGCATCTGCACGATCAACGGGGCCCACGCCTCCTACGAGGAGAACATCAAGGGCTCGATCACCGGGGGGAAGCTGGCGGACTACGTCATCCTGGGCGACGATCCCCACACGGCCGACCCGTACGCGATCAAGGAGATCGAAGTCGTCCGCACCGTCCTCGGCGGCCGCACCACCCACGAAGCCTGAGGCGGCGCCGCCGAAGCAACCAACCTTCAGCCTGGAGTCGTCATGAGTGACGTTCTTCTCGTCGAGAAGCTCGACGGACATATCGCCAAAATCACGGTCAACCGGCCGGAGAAGCTCAACGCGCTGAACGGCGCCGTCCGCTGCGCCATCTTCGGCGCGCTCGACCGGCTGGCGGCGGACGACGAGGTGCGCGTCGTCGTCATCACGGGGGCCGGCGACCGCTCCTTCATCGCGGGCGCCGACATCTCGGAGTTCAAGGACGCGCGTCCGGTCGAGCAGTACCGCACCATGACGCGCGGCGACATGTACAGCGCGATCGAGTCCTTCCCCAAGCCCGTCATCGCGATGATCAACGGCTTCTGCCTCGGCGGCGGCTGCGAACTCGCCATGTCGTGCGACATGCGGGTGGCGTCGACGGTCGCCCGCATCGGCCAGCCGGAGATCAACCTCGGACTCATCCCCGGCGCCGGCGGCACGCAGCGGCTCCCGCGGCTGGTCGGCGAGGGCTGGGCGATGCGGCTCGTGATGAGCGGAGAGCTGATTTCAGGCGAAAAGGCCGAGCAGATCGGGCTCGTGGAGGCCGCGGTCGCCCCCGAGGAACTCGAGGGCCACGTGATGGAACTCGCCTCGAACATCGCGAGCCGCAGCCCCGTCGCGCTTCAGGCCGCCAAGGAGTCCATCCTCGCCGCGCGGCGGATGCCTCTGGATGAGGGGTTGAAGTTCGAGCGAAGCTGGTTCTCGCTCCTCTTCTCGACGGACGACATGGCGGAGGGCGTGGGCGCCTTCCTGGAGAAGCGGAAGCCCGAGTTCAGGGGCTCCTGAGGGCGTCCGGCGGGATTTCGGCGGCACCGGGACCGCCCGGCGCGGCTGCAGCCGGTGGCGGTGCGGCTGCGAGCGCGCGGCGGGCTACGTTCCCGGCATCTCCGGCGTCACGACGCTGACGAAGCGGCGGCCTCGCCGGCGGTGGAATTCGACCTGTCCGTCGGCGAGCGCGAACAGCGTGTCGTCCTTCCCCCGGCCGACGTTGCGGCCCGGATGAAAGGCCGTCCCCCGCTGACGCACGAGGATATGGCCGGCGATGACCTGCTCGCCCCCGTATCGCTTGACGCCGAGGTACTGCGGATTCGAATCGCGTCCGTTGCGGCTGGAGCCGACACCTTTCTTGTGCGCCATCAGTCGCCTTCCTTCGCCGCAATGGCCTTGTCCACATCGCTCTTGAGGATGCGGCCGTCCTTGCCCGTCCCCTCGATCGCGCCCAGGTCGAGTCCGTGCTCTTCCGCCAGCTTCCGCGCCACCGGAGTGATGTCCGCCGACGCCGCCTCGACGGCATCGGGCGCGGCCTTGGCCTCGGCTTCGGGAGCGGCTTCGGATTCCGGAGCGGCCTCCGGCTCGGGCGCCGCGGCCGCCGGCTTCGCCGCCGCCTCCTGCGGCTCGTCGGGCAGATCTATGCCGAGGATGCGGATCTCCGTGTAACCCTGGCGGTGCCCCTGCTTCCGCCGGTAGCCCTTCCGCCGCTTCATCTTGTAGACGATGATCTTGTCGCCGCGCCCGTGGCTCACGACCTCGGCCGCGACCGAGGCGCCCGCCACGCACGGGGCGCCCACATGGACATCCCCGTCCTGCTCGGCGAGCAGCACGTCGCCGAACGTGACCGTATCCCCGGGCTCCGCCTCGAGGGAGGGGATGCGGAGCACGGCGTCCTCCACCGCGCGGAACTGCTTCCCCTGGGCTTTGAAAATCGCGTACATATCGTCAGATCGCTGCTGAAATTCCACAAATTGCGAGCCGCTGAGACTACCCGCGCACGGCGGATGTGTCAAACAAAATGGCGCCGCGGCGGCACCGGCAGCGGGCCGGTCCGCAGGCCCCGGCGTTCTCGGTGACTCGCGGATCTCTGCGACACTACACTAGCTGGAAATGTACTTCCTCGTGACGTCGGCGTCGGCCGGGTGGGCGAGGAGCCGGAACTCGTCGAGACCCAGCAGAGGATTGTCGCGCAACTCGATCGCGATCCCGCCGCTGTTCCTCATCCGGCCCAGGAACTCGCGCTCGCGCTCCAGCAGGTGGAGAGCGATCACCGGGTGCGTGAGGATCGTGATCCCGCTCTCCCGGCCAGCCGCGGCGACCCGGTCCAGCGCCCGCTCCAGGCGGCGCACGACCGTCTCGGAGGCGAGGATCCTCCCCGCGCCCTCGCAGAACGGACACGGTTCCATCATCCGCTGGTGCAGGCTCGGGCTCACGCGCTGCCGGCTGAGCTGGAGAAGGCCGAGTTCGGAGAGCCCGAACACCTTCGTACGCGCGCGGTCGTGGCCGAGCAGCGTCCGCATCTGCTGCACGACCTTGTTGCGGGACTCCTCCTCGTTCATGTCGATGAAATCGATGACGATGATCCCGCCCACGTCGCGCAGCCGGAGCTGGCGGGCGATCTCCCCCGCCGCCTCGAGGTTCGTCTTGAGGATGGTCTTCGCCGGGTCGCGGCGGCCCGTGTAGCGTCCCGTGTTCACGTCGATCGAGACGAGCGCCTCGGTCTGTTCGATCACGACATGGCCGCCGGACTTCAGGTGGACCGTGCGGCGGAACGCGCGCCGGATCTCCTCCTCGATCCCGAACTCGTCGAAGATGGGCGCCGCGCCCTCGTAGCGGGTCACCCGCTCGAGCAGATCCGGGTCCACCTGTCCGAGGTAGGAGCGGATCTCGTGGTACAGCTCCGCCGAATCCACCGTGAGCAGGTCGATCCTGTCGCTGAAGAGGTCGCGGATCATGCCGGACGTCAGTCGCGCGTCCTGGTACACGAGGGCGGGCGCCTTCATCCCCTTCTGCCGGCGCTGCACCTTCTTCCACGTCTTGCGCAGCGACTTGAGTTCCCGCTCGCAGGCCTCCTTCGTCAACTCCTCGCCGACAGTCCGGACGATGACGCCGCCGTCGTCGCCGAGGATGTCCCGCACCATGCGTCGCAAGCGGGCGCGCGTCTCCCGGTCGCCGATCTTGCGGCTGACGCCGACGCGGGATGCGTCCGGGATGTACACGAGGAAGCGGCCCGGGAGAGAAACCTGCGTCGTGACGCGGGCCCCCTTCGTGCCGATGGGCTCCTTCACGACCTGGACGAGGAGCCTCTGATCCTTGCGGATCGTTTCCTCGACGCGGGGAGCGTTCTCGTTGCGGGCCTTCCGGCGCCCTCCGTTTCGGTCCCGTCCCCCGTTCCCCTCTTCATCGGGGTCTTCGTCCGACTGCAGATCGGAGGCGTGCAGGAAGGCGGACTTCTCGACGCCGATGTCGACGAAGGCGGCCTGAAGTCCGGGCACGATCGCTTCGACGACGCCGAGATAGATATCGCCGGCGATGCGGCGCTCGTCGGGCCGTTCGTACATCAGTTCGACGAGTTTGCCGTCTTCTACGATCGCGACCCGTTTCTCGCGGGTCGTGGCGTTTACGACGATCTCGCGGCGCACGTTACGTCAGCGCGCACACGGGTTCGCCGCGCCCGATTGCGCTACCAGAGGGCTGGCATCCTGTAAGACTCGATTCTTCGCTGCGAACCGCCGGCCGCTGCCCGGGGGTTCGTGTATCTGTCGTTACTGCCCGGTTTCGTCCTGACTGCTGTCCCAAACTAATCGAGGGAGCCCGCTTCGCGCAGCATCTCCCTTGAAATCACGATCTTGAGGATCTCGCTCGTCCCCTCGCCGATCTCCGTGATCTTCGCGTCGCGCATCATCCGTTCGACGGGGTATTCGCGCGAATAGCCGTATCCGCCGTGCAACTGCACCGCCATCGTCGTCACGTCCATCGCCGTCTCCGAGGCGAAGAGCTTGGCCATCGCGGCCTCCTTCTTGTGCCTCGTCCCCGCCATCCGGAGACGCGCGGCGTGGTGCATCATCAGCCGCGCCGCGTGAATGCGCGTCTGCGCCTCGGCAAGCATGAAGCGGACGCCCTGGAAGTCGTGGATCTTCTTGCTGAACTGCTTCCGCTCGCCGGTGTAGCGGACCGTCTCGTCCAGCGCCCCCTGCGCGATCCCGATCGCGTGGGCGGCGATCCCGACCCGTCCGCCGTCGAGGGTGTCCAGGAAGATGGGAAAGCCCCGGTCCACCTCGCCGAGCACGTTCTCCTCCGGAACCTCCACATCCTCCAGCGTGAGTTCGCGCGTATCGGAAGCGTTCCAGCCGAGCTTGCGCAGCTTCTGCCCGGCGGTGAACCCCGGCATCGGGTCGAGATCCGCGGAGTGGCCGAACCCGAGGCGCGCGGCATCTTCGAGATCGCACGTCTCCTTGGTGAGGACGAACGCCGTGATGCCGCGCGAGCCCTTCTCGGGCGACGTGAGGGCGCCGACGACGAACACTTCGCCCACCCCGCCGTGCGTGATCCACGTCTTGCGGCCGTTCAGAATCCACCGGTCGCCGGCCTTCCGGGCCGTCGTCCGCATGCCTCCCGCGTCGGAACCCGACCCCGGTTCCGTGAGCCCGAATCCGCCGAGCACGCGGCCGCTCGCGAGGGGCCGGAGGAAGCGTTCCTTCTGCGCCTCCGTCCCCCAGCGCGCGATCGGGGTCGCGGCGAGGCTCGTGTGCGCCCCGATCATGATCGAATGACTCGCGTCCACGCGGGCGAGTTCCTCCACCGCGATCGACGCGGCAAGGAGGTCCATGCCGGCGCCGCCCAGCGCCTCGTCGAAGGGAATCCCGAACAACCCCAACTCCGACATGAGGGCGCCGGTGTCCCACGGAAAATCCTCCGACTCATCGTAGCGGGCGGCGACGGGAGCGATCTCCGCCTCGGCGAACTCCCGCACCATCTCGCGGATCATCTCGTGGTGGTCTTCCAGAAAGAAACTCGGATCTCCCATTCACTCCTCGGTTCGGTGCGTGCGGCCGGCGTTGCAGGCGGCCGGGGTCGGTCGCGCGCCGGGATCGGGTGCGTGGCCCGGCGGCGGGCGGGCTGTGACTTCGGACGCCGCGCGCCTAACGTACCGGAGGCGGGCCTCCCGCCCAAACGGCAGCAGACCGTGGCAAAGCCCAGCGGACGCGTCACGATCGGGCCCCGGCAGGCGTTGACCCTATGGATGGCAAGGGTGCAAGTCCGCGGCGCTCTTCGCGTACCGGCAACGGTGTTGAAGGGAGAACCGTGGACTTCGAGGCGGCATACAAGAGCCACTGGACGCCACTCTTCCGGTATGTCGACCGGATGGTGGGTGACGCCGACCTTGCGGCGGACGTCGTTCAAGAGGCGTTCGTTCGGCTGTTGGACCAGGCTCTTCCGGACGAGGAGGTACGGCGCTGGCTGTTTACGGTGGCGACGAACCTGGTGCGGGACGACGCGCGCATGAGTTCGCGACGGCGGCGGTTGCTGTCGCAGCGCTACCAACAGGCGGACCTCGCGCATGACCCGGAGGAGTTGCCGGACCAGTCGGTCGTGCGGGCTGAACGGGTAGCGGCGGTGCGCGCCGCGCTGTCGGAGATGCCCGAACGCGACCGTCAGTTGCTGTTGATGAGAGAGGAAGGATTCCGGTACGCCGAGATCGCCGAGGTGATCGAAGTCGCGCCGGGGTCGGTGGGAACGCTGCTTGCGCGGGCGCTGCGCCGGTTCACGGAGGCGCTGGATCCGCGGATCGCGGAGGACGAGACCGGGCGGGGCCGGTGAGGGGGGGACGATGGGTGACCGGTCGGGATGCGACTGGAAATCTGCGTCGAAAATAGTGAGGATTGAGTATGTCTACGCGTGAACGGCCACCTGTCGACGACGGAGTGCTGCTCGCTCTGCTCGACGGTGAGCTGACCACAGCCGAACGGAGATCCGTCGAGAGGCAAGTGGCGGCGTGCCCGGAATCCGCGGCGCGCCGCGACGAACTGCGCTTCCTGACGCGGCGTGCGACCGCGGCGCTCGACCTGCTCTCGGTGCCGGAATCGCGGCTCGAGATGCCGGCGGCGCTGCGGGAAGCGGCGCGCCGGGCGCCGGCGCCTCTCGCAGGCGCGAGGGCGCGACGCTGGGCGAGGCTGAGCCGCCGCTCCGTCGCGGTGGCTGCGGGGATCACGCTTCTCGTCGCCGCGGGTGCCTACGCGGTGCCGGGATCGCCGGTCAGGGGCTGGGTCGACGACGGCATCGATGTGGTTGCGGCCTGGATCGCGGGCGATCCCCAGGTCGCCGGAGATTCCGGGCCTTCCCAGGTGTCGGTGGTCCCCCGCGAGGGCGCCGTGCGCATCATGATCGTCGGCGGGCACGAAGGCACGCGGTTGACCGTCGAACTGTCCGACGATGAGACGGCGACGGTGGCGGCCCGTGACGCGAGCTTCCACGTGGAGCCGGGCGTCATCGAGCTCGCGGGAGCGGTGGATGAGATCCGCGTAACCTTGCCGCGGGACGCCGCGGTCGGTTCTGTAGTCATCGACGAGCGCGAGGTCGTCCGCCTCGAGAGCGGAGAGTTGCGACGCACGGATTCGGCGGCTGCGAGCCCCGTGGAGATCTTTCTCGGCACCGACGGGTAGCAGCGCAGGTAACGGACGCCGCAGTGGTGGACAACGGTGACCTGACGATCTGAGCAACCCTCGAGGGGTGGATCCCGGGATGACGAAGCCCATGTACCGAAGCCCCGGGCCCGTCTCCCACCCGTGGCGGTTCGCCCTGCTCCTCGGCCCGGTTTCGACCTGCTTCTTCGCTCCGCCGCTTCTCGCTCAGGATCCCCCGACCTCCCCCTCTTCGGAGGACACTCCGGCCGTCGGCACCGTCTTCGGCCGCGTGCTGCGCGCCGAGACCCAGACGCCGATCGCGGCCGCTTCCGTGGAAATCCGCCTGCCCGCGTTTTCCTGGTTCCTCGTGACGGATGACGAAGGCTTCTACCGGGCGGATGGGATTCCGGCGGGACCCGTCTTTCTCGTCGCGCGGGCGCTGGATCGCGATCCGCTCGCCGCCAGCGTCGTGGTCCCCGCGGGCGGCGACGTCCCGCTCGACCTGGCTCTGGAGCGGCGGCCCGTCGCGATGCCGAGCCTGTTCGCCCACATCGTCGCACGGCGGTTGTCCGCTCCCGGCCTCACGCGCGCCGGGTTCCGGGAGGAGGGAGAAACGGAACTCCGCGCGCTGGATTCGTCTCCGGGCGTGGCGGAGGCGGGTCTGACGCTGGATGATGCCGGCATCGACCCCGCGGACCCGACAAGCGTGCTCTACGTGCGGGGCGCCGCGTCCGACCTGAAGCTCGTGCTGCTCGATGGCGCGCCTGTCTACGCGCCGTTCCACCTCAGCGGACTCCTCGACGCCTTTCCCGACGGCGTGCTCGACGAGGCGTCCCTGTACATCGGTGGGACGCCGGCCCGGTACGACGGGGGACTCTCCTACGTCCTCGACCTCAAGATCCGGGAGGGAGACGCGGAGAGCTTCCGCGTCGCCGGCGCGGCCGACGTTCTGGGCGGCACCCTGCGGGCGGAGGGCCCGATCGGACCCGCCGGGCGGATGCTCCTCAGCGGCCGGGCACTTCACGGACTCGGCTATCCGATGATCACGAACGAGCAGGAAATGCCGTACGGGTACGGCGACCTCCTGGGCCGGCTCGACTATCGTCTGGGGCCGGGGAAGTTCACGGCCACCGGGTTCTGGAACCGCGAGTCCGTGCTCCTCGACATCGGGCGGCTGGAGGACGCGGGGGCGGTGGAGTCGGCCTACTGGGGCAACCTGGCGGGGTCCGCGAGCTATCGCGTCCCGCTGGCCGACGGCACGTTCACGCTGAGGGGCGCTCACGGACGGTTCGGCACGGGCCTGCCGTTGCCGCGCGACAAGGAACTGGACTTCGAGGCCTCCTTCGCGGACGTCATCGCACGGACCGTACGAACCCGCACCGAGGCGCTGTTCGAATCGGGAGGCCGCGAGCTTCGCTGGGCCGCAGGCGGTGGCTTCGACTCGTACGAGACCGTGGTGGACCGGCGGACGGTCCTCGGCGGCAGCACGGCGCACGACCTGATCCACGCGGTGCGACGCGCCGACGTGGTGGCCGGCTGGGGCGAGGCGATCTGGGAGGTGGCGCCCCAGGTCGAGGTGAGGGGGGGATTCCGGACCAGCTATTTCGCCTCCTCCCGCCGCGCGAAGTTCGCGCCGCGGGGCACCGTCACCTGGCACCCGACGGAAGCGGTGGACCTCCGCGTCTCCGCCGGAAGGTTCTTTCAGGTGGTGCGCGGGCCGGAATCCATCCTTTCGGGAGACCTCACCGGACCCACCATCGGCGGCGTCCTGCCCACGCTGAATCGCGACGGGGTCCCGCCGTCGACCCCGGGGTCCAGCATCGCGGATGCCTCTCACCTGGTGGTCGGGTTGGCGAACTCGCTCGAGAACGGCGTCGATGTCGGCTTCGAAACCTATTTCAAGTCCTTCGACGATCTCCCCGACGCCAATCAGCTCCACTCCTTGGGCATGGATCTGTGGGCCCAGGCGAAGGAGGGTCCGGTCCGGGGCTGGGTCGGCTACTCGATCGCCTTCGTGCGGACGGACGATCCGGAAGAAGAGACCCCGCTCGTGGGCCGGCAACTCCTGAGCGGCGGCCTCTCCTCGAGCGTCCGCGAGTTCGATTTCGGCATCCGGCTCGCGTACGGGGCCGGACTCTCCTTCGCGTCGGTGACGGCGGGACCCGAGGAGACAGGCGCCCCGAGCGGCGACGATCTGCCGGTGCTCTCGGGCGCGCCGGAGGATTCGTATCTCCGAGTCGACGCGGAGATCTCGCGACGCTGGGTCGCGAGCATCGGCCGCTCGTCCGTCGAGATCGCCCCCTACGTGCGCGTGCTCAACGCGCTGGACCGCCGGGACGCGCTCTTCTATCAGACGACGGCGGATCAGCCGCTCACCCGTCCCGCTCCGCTCGCCTCCCTCCCCGTGATCGCCATCTTCGGCGTGTCGTGGTCGTTCTGACGGGCCGGCCCGCGGCGCGCGCGGGCGCGGCCCGGTCACGGTCGCAGTTGTCGCATCCATCGCAGACCGGAGCGCGTTCGCCGAAGTAGGCGGCGATGGCCGCCCGGCGGCAGGCGGCGGTCTCGATGTAGGCGCGGATCGCGGCGCGCCGTTCGGCGTCGACGGCGGCCCGGTCGGAGCCGGGCGGCGGGCGGCCCGGCCGGGGACGTTCGCGCCGGCCGAACGGAAGGGCACGGCGGCGCTTCTCGCGGATCGCGACCATCACGCAGCGCGCGGGTTCGCCGTCGCGGCCGGCGCGACCCGCTTCCTGGACGTACTCCTCCAGCGACCCCGGGGCGCCGAGATGCGCGACGAGGCGCACGTGCGGGTGGTCGATCCCCATGCCGAACGCGGTCGTGGCGCAGACCACGCGAATGCTCCCGTCCAGGAAGGCCCGCTGCGTCGCCTGGCGCCGTTCGATCGGCAGACGCGCATGGTACGGCGCGCTCGGCACCCCCGTCCTCGAGAGCGCGATCGCAAGCTGCGCGCTCAGTCCCCGGGTGCGCGCGTAGACGACCGCCGACGCTCCCCGGCACGCCGTCACCTCGCGCCGCACGCACCGATAGGCTTCGCGCGTATCGGAGGCCATCTCCACGGAGTAGCGCAGGTTCGGGCGGTTCGCGGGCACGAAGATGCGGATCGCCCCTTCCATCCCCAGAAACCGCTCGATCTCGCGCCGCGTCCGCCACGTCGCGGTAGCGGTGAGGGCCGTCAGCGGCGGGCTCCCCATCCTCTCCCTCGCGCGCCCGATCCGCAGGTACGAGGGACGGAAGTCGTGCCCCCACTGGGAAACGCAGTGCGCCTCGTCCACGGCGATGCCCCCCACGCCGACCTCACGCAGGCGATCGCAGACGGCCCGGCTCTCCAGGCGCTCGGGCGCGAGATACAAGAGGTCGAGTTCGCCCCGACGAGCGCGGTCGAGCGCCTTGTTCACCTCTTCCCGCGGCGTGGCGCTCGTCCAGCCGAGCACCCGCATGCCGCGGCGCACGGCCCCGGCCACCTGATCCTCGATGAGCGAGATGAGCGGCGAAACGACGAGGGTCGCTCGCGGACGCAGCAGCGCCGGGATCTGGAAGCACGCCGATTTCCCGAAGCCCGTCGGAAGGACCGCGAGCGTGTCCCGGCCGCTGAGGACGGCTTCCACGACGCGCGACTGGGCGGGGCGGAAGTCGTCGTAGCCGAACCGTTCTCTCAGGAGGTCGCGCGCGTCCTGGAGCGTGGCCGCGGGGCGGCCCGAGGCGGTGCCTTCGTCGGTATCCACACCCCTCGATGCGCCATGCGATCAACGCCGGCTCAACGCGGGGACGCGGCCCCGGGTCCGGGGAGCGCCACCTGCCGCGGGGGCGGGTCAGGCGTTCGTTCGCCCCAGGCGGAGAACGACGGCCGCGACGAGGAGGCCGCAGCCCGCGCCGGCCACGAAATCCTGCTCCGTGAACGCGCCGATGAACCATGTGGCGCCCCCGGCCAGACCGAGCCCGACCTGCAGCCGCAGCCACCAGTCGCGGCGGGACGTCGACGCCTCAGGCCGGTCGTCCAATTCCGCTATTCGTCGATCGGGCGGGCAACCGGCGTCTCGTCGCCCGCTTCCCCCCAGCCCAGCGTCGCACCGGCGATCGCCCCCCACAGCACGTTGACCGCAAGGATGGAGAAGACGACGAACACGCCCCGCCCCGCGTAGAGCGCGAGCGCGGACACGAGCGGGAGCTCCCCTCTCGCGAAGTCCAGCGCGGGCTCGCCGATCGCGAGCCGGATGACGACGTAGAAGGTCGGCGCCAGGGCGAACATCGCGCCGCGAGCGGCCGGCGATCCCGGCATGTGCGTGTAGAGCACGCCGAGCATGAGGCCCCAGACCGCGCCGCTCCCGAGGTGCGACAGGAACTCCGCTCCCGTCCACCCCGAAGTCAGTCCCATGCTCAGCGCTCCGACGGAGCCGAACGTCGCCACGACCGCGCGCGCCGCGGCGGAAACCCCGGCGCCGAGGAGTCCGCCGAGCAGTCCGAGCCCGAGGCGGGCGCTCAGGTCGAGCCGGCCCTCGGCCTCCGCGCCGTACGCGCCGCCTCCGAGGAGCACGCCCGCCGCGGCGAGCCCCGCGATGAGCAGGAGGACGGCGAGCGTGAGCGGCGCCCCGTCCGTCCCGAGGAGGACGATGCCCGACGCTCCGGCGCCCAGCGCCCCGACCCGCCACAGGAAAGCCGACCCCGCCGCCGAAGCCACGCCCGTTTCGCTCATGCTCCCTCCCCTTTCTCCCGTTTCCCGCCCTTCTCCCGCTTGCCACGGGCTGCCAAGAACCGGCGGATCCCGGCCTGGCAGTCGTCCGTCATGCGGGCGACGGCGTTCACGCGGGCGCCGGTCGCCACCGCGGCCTCGAAGCTCTGCCCCTCCGTGCCGTAGAGCAGCTTCTTCGTGAGCGCGAGCGCGGAGGCGCTCCGCCCGGCGAGTTCGGCCAGGAAGGCGGCGCTCTCGGCCTCGAACTCCGCGTCCGCATGGATCCGATTCACGAGCCCCAGCCGCGACGCCTCCGCCGCATCGATCGTGTCCCCGAGCGACATCAACTCGAAGGCGCGCTTCTCCCCGAGATTCCGGCGCAGGATCGCCGTCACCATCGCGGGCACGAAACCGAGCCGCACCTCCGGGTAGCCGAACCGGGCGCTCTCCGCCGCGAGCACGAGATCGCACGCCGTCGCGAGGCCGCACCCGCCGGCGAGCGCGCGGCCGTGCACGATCGCGACGACCGGCTTCGAGAGCTTCCTCAGCAGCGTGAAGAGTTCACCCAGCGCCTCCGCCTCCCGCAGGCTGGCCATGACCCCTTCCTCGACCGAAGCCTGCACCTCCGCCAGGTCCGCGCCCGCGCAGAAGTCGGGGCCGCGCCCCCCGATCCCGACCACGCGCACCCGGGCGTCCGCCTCGGCGAGCGCGAGCGCCTCCTTAAGTTCCGCGACGAGCGCCCCGCTCAGCGCATTTCGGCGCTCCGCGCGATCGAGATGGATCCGGTTCACGCCGGTCCGTTCGTCGATCTCTATCTCGAGGTATTCGAACATGAGCCTCTCGGAATCCCTGAACCGCGCCTCAGTCCGCCGAGCCGTCCAGGAGATGGTCCGGCACGTCGATCTCCATCCTGAGCAGGGCCGTGGCGAACGTCTTCCCCTGGGCATCGAGCATCAGCGACACCGTCCCGCCCCCTCCCAGCGAGCGGTGGAGGAGGAAGTTGAGCGCACGCAGGTTGGGAAGCTCGAAACGCTCGACCTCGCCCTCGCAGATTCCATTGAAGTGATACTTCACACGTTCAGCAGTAACTTCTTTTACTAAAAACGGATAAATGGATGGACGAAAAGCGATAAGTCCTACGTTCGCCGTGTCTCCCTTGTCTCCCGAACGGGCAAACGCGATCTCCTTCAGCTGCACTCTCACAGCTCCATCGTCTCCACTCTGACGTTAGCCTCCACGACTCCGCGGTCGATGAGCGCGGGCCAGTATGCGACGACCTCCTGCACGCGGGGACGGCCGCCCGCGAAGCCGGTGACGGTGGGCGGACCCGCGAGGATGAGGGGCGCGATCTCCCGGCTGAAGCGCGACACGGCGTGGCGGTCCGGACTGCGGACGCCGACCCGCAGCGTGACCTCGGGCAGGTCGTCGGAGGGGGCGCCGGCGAGCGGCCCGTGGCAGGCGCCGGCGCCGACGAGTTCCGTCCGGATCTCGTCGAACTCGAGCCCCAGGTGCCGCAGCCGGCCCCGCAGGATCTCGTCCGCGCGCCGTGCCTTGTCCACCGCATCGGGCCAGGCGTAGGTCAGGGCGCCCACCGCCTTGAAGCCGTCGTGGTACGCGATGGACACCTTGAGCTTGTCCGTGCGCGAGCGGCCGGCCACGCCTTCGATCCGGACCCGGTCATTCCCCAGGTCGCGAAGACGGATGGTCGAGAAGTCCGCGACCACATCGGGCGTGATGTACTCGCGCGGGTCGCCGAGTTCGTACACGATCTGCTCCGCGACGGTCGCCCACGTCACCCGTCCGCCGAGCTCCGGGTGCTTCGTCACCACGAAGGTCCCGTCCTCTTCCGCCTCGATGATGGGATAGCCCGGGAGGGTGAGGTCGATCTCCCGCCAGTCGACGAGCGAGTTCCCGCCGGAGGCCTGGCACCCGCATTCGTTGATGTGTCCGGCGACGACCCCGTGCGCGAGCCGGTCCCAGTCGTCGGCCGGCCAGGAGAACTCGTGCATTAGCGGCGCGTAGGTGAGCGCGGTATCCGTCGAGCGCCCGGCCACGACGATGTCCGCCTCCTGCCGCAGCGCCTCGACGATCGGTTCGGCGCCGAGGTACGCGTTCGCGGCGGCCACCCGGTCGCGGACGGTCGAGAGCGGCTCGCCCGTCTCCATGTGGCGGAGTTCGTGTCCCGCCGCGAGGAGGTCGTCGAGCGAGTCCATGAGGTCGTCGCCCGTGATCACCGCCACGCGGGGCCGGCGTGGCAGCGACTGATCCGCGAACGCGAACCCGAGTTCGGCCCGGCATCCCTCCGGGTTCACGCCGCCCGCGTTGGAGACCACGCGGACCTCCTTCTCGAGGAGATCGCCGATGAGGTCGTCCATCAGGGACACGAAGTCGCGCGCATAACCGGCAGCCGGATCCCGGTCCCGCTGCTTCTGCATGATCGACATCGTGATCTCGGCCAGGTAGTCGAGCATCAGGTAGTCGATCGCGCCGCGCCGCACCTGCAGCTTGGGCGCCTCCTGCCAGTCTCCCCAGAACCCCTGTCCCGATGCGACGCGCACCCGGCGGCCGCCGTCGGGCGCCACGCGGGCCGGGAGCGGCCGCTCCTCGAGCCCCACCGCGGCCGACGCCTCTTCGAGCGCGAGGGCTTCCGGCGCCCCGGGCTGCGCGTTCACAGGCTGTCCGGGAGGGTGAAGGGTCCGAGATGCGGGCCCGGGTTGCCGAGCGAACAGCGCAGCGCGAGCGACAGCACCGCCCGCGTGTCCTCCGGGGTCACGATCGCGTCCACGAAGCCGCGCGCGGCCGCGTATTTCGCATCGAGTTGCTCCTCGTAGTTCTCCCGCGTCCGTTCGATCGCGGCCGCCGTCTCCTCATCCAGTTCTCCGCCCGCCGCCTCCTCGAGCTTGCGTCCGAACGCGGCCTGTACCGCGGCCTCTCCCTCCATCACTCCCATCCGCCCCGTCGGCCACGTGAAGATGAAGTCGGGATCGAACCCCTGCGCCGCCATCGCGTAGTACCCCGCGCCGCTCGCGTGGTTGACCGTGAGCACGATCTTCGGCACGCGGGCCGTCGCCATCGACTCGACCATGCGCGCGCCCGCCCGGATGATCCCGGACTGCTCCGCCTTCGGCCCGACCATGAACCCGCTCACATCCTGCACGAAGAGGAGCGGCGTGTCGTGCCGGTCGCAGAGATCCATGAAATACGCCACCTTCTCCGCGCTCTCCGTGTACACGATCCCGCCGAACTTCGGCGGTTCGCCGGCCTCGCCCCGGAACATGCCCCGCCGGTTCGCGATGACCCCCACCCGGAAGCCGTCGATGTGCCCCGTGCCCGTGAGCATCTCCGGCGCGCGGTCCGCCTGGAACTCCTCGAACGGACCCTCGTCGAGGACCATCTCGAGGACCGCCTCCATGTCGAAGGGCTGCCGGTGGTCGCCGGGCAGGAGCGCGTAGGCTTCCTCCGCGGGGCGCGCCGCTTCGCGCGCTTCGATGGCGGGGTCCGGACGGAGGCCGGCGGGGAGGCCGGCGACGAGCGAGCGGACCTTCTCGATGCAGGCGTTGTCGTCCTCCACCCGGTAGTGCGCCACGCCGCTCACGCGGTTGTGCATCAGCGCCCCGCCGAGTTCCTCGGCCTCGACCTCCTGCCCGGTCGCCCCCTTCACGAGGTTCGGCCCGCCGAGACCCATGAAGCTCGTCCCCTCGACCATCACGATCACGTCCGAGAGGGCGGGGAGATAGGCGCCCCCCGCGATGCACTGGCCCATCACGGCGGAGATCTGCGGCACCTCGAGGTAGTGTCGCATGATCGAGTTGTAGTAGAAGATGCGGCTCGCGCCGTACTGCCCGGGGAAGACCCCGCCCTGGTACGGCAGGTTCACGCCGGCCGAATCCACGAGATAGACGATCGGCACGCGGCACCGCATCGCGATCTCCTGCGCCCGCAGGATCTTCGTGATCGTCTCGGGCCACCAGCTCCCGGCCTTCACCGTCTGGTCGTTCGCGACGATGACGACCTCGCGCCCGCAGACCTCGCCCACCCCGGTGACGACGCCGGCGGCGGGCGCCTTGCCGTCGTACCGGTCGTGCGCGATGAGGAGGCCGATCTCGAGGAAGCCGCCGCCCTCGTCGATGAGGAGGTCGACCCGCTCGCGGGCGGTGAGCTTGCCCTGGGCATGCTGCCGGGCCACGCGCTCCTCCCCGCCCCCACGCTGGATCCGGGCTTCCAGTTCGCGCAGTTCGGCGACGAGCGCGCCCATCCGGCTGTCGTCGTTATCCCCCACCGGCCGCGGCTAGCCCTTCGCCCCGGAGGCTTCGCGCCCGCTCTCCTCGAACCAGGCGCGGATGTAGTCGACGGCCTCGGAAGTGGAGGTCCCCGGCCCGAAGAGGCGACCGACGCCGAGGTCGGTCAGCGCCTCCATGTCCTCGGCGGGGATGATTCCTCCCCCGGTGAGAAGGACCCCGTCCATCCCCTGCCCGTCGAGGAGCGACTTCACGCGCGGGAAGAGCGTCATGTGCGCGCCCGACAGGATCGAGAGGGCCACGACGTCCACGTCCTCCTGGAGCGCGGTGGCGGCGATCATCTCCGGCGTCTGGTGGAGTCCCGTGTAGATGACCTCCATCCCCGCGTCCTGGAGGGCGGCCGCCATCACCTTCGCACCACGGTCGTGGCCATCGAGCCCCGGCTTGGCCACGAGCACACGGATCTTCGGTTCGATCAAGCGCTTCTTCCCGGCAGTTCGTTTCGGGAGTTCATCCCGGAAATTCGCGGTCACCTTCGCGGTCACGAGGGAACGGTCGAAACTATCCGCGGAAAGGCGCGCGCTGCAACGACGATCCGGCGTCGGCGCCCGCCGTCTCCGGGGTTGCCTCCGCCCGCTCCGGCCCGCACCCTCGTTCCATGCGCGACGACGCCACACGAGTACACCGGACCCTTCTGAACCTGGCGGCCTTCGTCATCATCGTGGCCGGGATGCGGGCCGCCAGCTGGCTGATCGTCTCCTTCGTGCTCGCGCTCTTTCTCACCATCCTGTGCTCCACGCCGCTCCGCTGGATGACGGACCACCGCGTTCCCAAGTCCGTCGCGGTCCTCGCCCTGGTGCTCGTCATCCTCGCCCTCGGGACCGTGGCGGGGGGACTCATCGCGACCCCTCTCGTCGAACTCGGGCGCACGGAGGCGCAACTCGACCGGCTCTTCGCGGAGCAGGTCGAGACGGTGGAGGCCACGCTGAGCGACTACATGGTGCGCTTCGGGCTCCAGTCGCCGCTGCTCGACACCAACGAACTCATCTCGATCTCGCCGAGCTGGGTGCTCGGCCTGATGCGGCAGCTCGTCGAGAACCTGGGGTTCATCCTCGCCAACGGGTTCCTGATCATCCTCACGATGGTCTTCATGCTGCTCGAGGTCTCGAGCTTCCCCACCAAGGTGCGGGTCGCCTTCGGCGAGGCCGATGCGACGGAGGCACGGGAGAACTGGGAGAAGGTCGGGACCGCGGTTCGGCGCTACGTCGTGCTGAAGACGATCGTCAGCCTCGGCACCGGTCTCTGCATCGGGGGACTCATGGCGCTTCTGGGCGTCAACTACCCGATTCTGTGGGGCGTGCTCGCGTTCCTGCTCAACTACGTGCCCAACATCGGGTCCTTCATCGCGGCCGTGCCGGCCGTGCTCGTCGCGTGGCTCACGATGGGGGTCGGGACGGCGGTCGCCGCCGCGGCCGGGTTCCTCGTCGTCAACGTCCTCTGGGGCAACCTCATCGAGCCGAAGGTCATGGGGTACAGCGTGGGCCTGTCGACGCTCGTCGTCTTCGCTTCGCTCGTCTTCTGGGGCTGGGTCCTGGGGCCCGTGGGGATGCTGCTGTCGGTACCGCTCACAGTGATGTTCCGCATCGTGCTCGGGACGAACGAGTCCACCCGCTGGATCGCGGTCCTGCTCGGCTCGGAGCGGTCGGACGAGATCACGCAGGCGATCGACGCCGAAGTCGCCGTCGCGCTCGGGAAGGGCAGTTAGGCCGGCCGCGCGACCAGGCCGCTGCGGCCAGGCGACTGCGGCCAGGCCACTGGGTCTAGGCGGCGGCGCGGCGGAAGACCTCGAGTGCGCCCGCTACATCGTCATCCGTCGTGTGGAGGTGGGGGATGACCCGCAGATCCCGCCGGCTGTAGGCGTTCAGCAGGACACCCGCCTCCCGGCAGCGCCCGGCGAACTCCGGCGCGTCGACCGCCGTCGTCCGGAAGCGGACGATGTTCGTCTCCACGCCCTCGACATCGACCTCCAGTCCCGGGATCGCGGCGAGTCCGCGGGCCAGCCTCGTCGCCCGGGCGTGATCCTCCGCGAGCCGTTCGCGGTGGTGCTCGAGTGCGTACAGGGCGCCGGCGGCCACGATCCCCGCCTGCCGGAAGCCCCCGCCGTAGAGCTGCTTGAAGCGGCGGGCGCGCTCGATGAGATCGGCCGAGCCGGCGAGCGCGGAACCCAGCGGGGCGCCGAGCGCCTTTGAGAAGCAGACGTTCACCGTGTCGAAGCCCGCCGCGAATTCGGCCTCGGGGATGCCGGTGGCCGCGGTCGCGTTCCACAGCCGGGCGCCGTCGAGGTGGGTCGCGAGGCCGGCCTCCCGCGCGGCGGCGAGCATCTCGCGCAGGAGGTCGAGCGGCCACACGGCGCCGCCCGCCCCGTTGTGCGTGTTCTCGGCGCAGACGAGCCGCACGGGCGACTGCATGCGCGCGCGCACGGTCCCCATGTCGAGGTTGAGCGCCGCCCGCAGCGTCGCCGCGCCGAACATGCCGCGTTCGCCCTCGAGCGGCCGGATCACGACCCCGGAGACCGGCGACGGCGCGCCCCCCTCGCCGAACCAGATGTGCGCCCCCGGGCCGATGAGCACGGTGTCGCCCGGCTCCGTGTGCGCGCGCAGGGCGAGCTGGTTGCTCATGGTGCCCGTCGGCACGTACATGGCGGCTTCCTTGCCGAGGATCTCCGCCGTCCGCCGCTCCAGTTCGAGCACCGTCGGATCATCGCCGTAGCAGTCGTCCCCCACGGGCGCCGCCGCCATCGCCGCCCGCATCGCCTCCGTCGGGCGCGTGACCGTGTCGCTGCGGAGATCGATGATCTTCCCGGCCCCGTTCCCGGCCGCCGGGCTCACGACGCGAACTGCGGCGGACGCCGCAGGTGGTGCTCCGTCGCGTCCTGCACCGCCTTCGCGAGCCGCAGCGCCTCCGCGTCGCCGAACAGTCCTCCCACGAAGGAGATGCTCGTCGGCGTCCCGTCCTCCGACCGATACCCGTTGGGGATCACGACCTGCGGGTGCCCCGTGAGGTTCGTGAGCAGGAGCATCGGTCCTCCGAAGCTCGGCGTGACGACGACGTCGATCCCCTCCATCGCCCGCTCGAAGCGGTGCATGGCGATCGTGCGCAGTCGGTTCGCCTGGATGTATTCCACCGCGGGGATCATGCGTGCCTTGCGGAAGGTGTTGGGCCACGCGGCGCGCGTCTGGCGGACGAGCAGGTCGTCTCGCCCGCTCCGGGTGAGTTCGTCGAAGGCGGCCCCGGCCTCCGCGCTGAGGATGATCCGCATCGCGCCGTAGGGGATGTCGTCCGGGAGTTCGAGCGGCATGGGGTCGATCCCGAGTCCGCGGACGACCTCGAGCGAGGCTTCGTCGAACGCCTTCCACTCCTCGTCCTCCCGCTCCCCCTCGAAGGCGGAGGGCACGTACGCGACGCGGAGGTCGGAGAGCGGCCGCTCCGCGTCCCAGTCGAAGGTCACATCGCGCGCCGTGGGATCCATCCCGTCCGCGCCGTGGATCGCATGCAGGACGAGGGCGCAGTCCTCCACGCCGCGGCAGATCGGTCCCAGCTTGTCCATCGACCACGAGAGCGCCATCGCCCCGGCCCGGCTCACGCGCCCGAAGGTGGGCCGGAGCCCGGAGGCGCCGCAGCGGGTGGAGGGAGAGACGATCGAACCCAGCGTCTCGCTCCCGATCGTGAACCCGACGAGTCCCGCCACCACCGCCGAGGCGGAGCCGGCCGAGGAGCCGCTCGACCCCTGCTCCAGGTTCCACGGGTTCCTCGTCTGCCCGCCGTACCAGCGGTCTCCCTGTGCGAGTGCACCCAGGGTGAGCTTCGCCACGAGCACGGCGCCGGCCTCCTCGAGCCGCCGTCCCACCGTGGAGTCATCGGGGATGTGCTGGTCCTCGTACGGCCTGGCGCCCCACGTCGTGCGGTAGGAGTCCTCGGCGAGGAGATCCTTCGCCCCCCACGGGATCCCGTGCAGCGGCCCCCGGTAGTAGCCGCGCGCGATCTCCGCGTCCGCGCGCGCCGCCTGCCGCAGCGCGAGTTCCTCGGTGAGCGTGATCAGGCACTCGAGCGTCTCCCCGTGCGCCTTCAACCGGCCCAGGTACATCTCCGTGAGTTCCGTCGACGTCACCTGCCGGGAGCGGACGAGTTCGGCCAACTCCGTGACCGGCGCGAACGCCAGCGCTTCGAGGTCCGCCGGACGCTCGAGCCCTCGCGGGCGCGTGTAGCGGAAGACCGTCGACTCGGCCGGGTACACCGCACCCGGCAGCGCGGGCTCGAAGTGGAGGGCGGGGACGACGGAGTTCGGGATCTCGACCGTCCGCAACTCGTCGTAGCTCTCCCGGGTCCCGTTCAGGTCCTCCACCATGAGTTCGAGTTCCTCGTCCGTGAACTCGAGTCCCGCCACGCGCGCGGCGGCGGAGATATCGGCCTTGGTGAGCGCCTCCTGCCCGTCGCGCGTGCGCGCCCAGAGGGCCGCTGGGAGCGCCGTGGCCCCCAGCCCCAGCGCCGAAGCCGACGCCATGAACGCGCGTCGATCCAGCCTCGGACGGCCAGAATTACGCGATTCACTTCCGTAGTGAGCAGACAATCCCGGACTCCCGTCTTCAGTTGTCAGTGTCATGGTGCCGGCAACTACTCATGATCGCGTATCTCACGGCGCCTTCTCCCGATCCGACTGACCATACCGCGTCCGGGCGCACCACGCTTGAGCGGCTTTCACGACGCGGTCGATGTCGCTCCGGTCGTTGTAGACGCCGATGGAGAAGCGGAGCATGCCGGTGCGGATCGCGAGGCGGATGCCGGCGGCGGTCAGGTGCTCGTACAGCGAGTTCATGGCGGGGTCGTCGGCCGTGTAGTGGCGTCCGCCGCCGCTCTCGCCCACCGAGACGATGTGCGCGAGATGGGGGCCGGGCCGGCCCACCACCGGGAGGCCGAGCTCGCGGAGTCGGTCCGAGAGGTTCGCGGCAAGTCCCCGAACGTGCGCCTCCACGCGGGCCACGCCCCACGCCGAGAGGAGGTCCAGCGCCGCGTCCGTCGCCGCCGCGCCGAGGTAGTTGTAGTTGCCGACATCGAAGCGGAGCGCCGCCGCGCGGAAGCGGAGTTCGTCGTCCGAGTACGCTGTCTCGTGCGCGTCGAGTTCGATCCCGAACCGCGCCACGTGGACGGGCGTCATCGTTTCGGCCACCTCGCGCCGGACGTACAGGAAGCCGAAGCCGTACACCGAGAGGAGCGCCTTCTGCGCCGCGACGGCGAGCGCATCGACGCCCAGTTCGTCGACGTCGGTGTGCTGGGCGCCGATCGACTGCGCCGCGTCCACGAGCGTGAGCGCCCCGACCTTCCGGGCCGCGGCCGAGATCGCCGCGACGTCGGTCACGAACCCCGGCGCAAAGGTGATCGTCGGGAGCGTCACGAGCCTCGTGCGTTCGTCCATCGCCGCGGCCGTCGACCTCACCGGGACGTGCCCGTCCTCCGGCGCGACCGGCCGCACCTCGATTCCGTGCGTGCGGGCGAGGCTGTACCAGAGGTAGATGTTGTTCGGGTGCTCGAGCGCCGGACACAGGACCACGTTGTCGCCCGCCCGCCACGGGAGGCTCGCGCCGAAGAGGTTGAGGCCGTCGGAGACGTTCTTCGTGATCGCGACCTCCTCGGGAGCCGCGCCGATGAGCGACGCGAACGAGGACCGGGCGCGATTGACGGTGGCGACCATCTCGGTCTTGTCTCCCCGGCCCGACGTTCGCCCGCCCAGGTGCCGCTCGATCGCCGCCCGCACCGGTTCGGCCATGAGGGAATTCGCGGAGATGTCGAAGTAGGGCTGCTCGCTCGCGCCGGGGAAAAGCGCTCTCACGTCCCGATTCACGCTCGCCTCGCTTCGGAACGGGCGACGAGCGATGCGCCGACCATGTCGCCCATGATGTTCACCGTCGTGTTGCTCATGTCCACCAGACGGTAGATCCCGCCGACGATCGCCGCGACCTCGATCGGCAGGTTGAGCGCCTGCACGTAGATGAGCGCAACCACGAAGCCGCCGGCCGGGACCCCGCCCGTGCCGTGCGAGAGCAGCAGGCCCAGGAGCAGGATCGTGACGAAATCCGCCGGCGAAAAGGTGACGCCGGCCGCCTGCGCCGTGAAGAGGAGGACCGCCGTCAGCATGACCGAGGTCCCGTCCTTGTTGAGCTGCGCCCCGAGGGGGAGGACGAAGGAGAACACGCCGCGGGGAATGCCGAGACGGCGGGCCAACTCGAGTCCGACGGAGAGCGAGGCGAGGCTGGAGGTCGTGGCCGCGGTCGTCGCCCACAGCGAACCCGTCGAGCGCAGGAAGGGCCAGGGACGGTAGTCCGTGAAGAGCCGGAGCAGGAGCATGTACCCGGTCACGATCACGATCTGCGCTCCCCACACGCCCGCGAGGAAGCGCGCCATGGGGCCGATCAGGTCGGCTCCGTAGCGGCCCACCGTGACCGCGACGAGGGCCCCGATCCCCACCGGGGCAATCCACAGAATCATGTGGACGAGGCGCCGGAAGAGGCGCGCCGCGTCCTCGAACAGCGTGGCGAGGCGCGTGCGCGGGCCGTCTCCCAGCGCCATCGTCGCGACTCCCAGAAGGAGTGCGAGGACGACGAGTTGCACCACGTTCCCGTCCGCGAAGGCCCGGAACACGTTCGTCGGAATCATGTCCAGGAGGACGTCCCCGACGGACGGCGCGTCCCCCACCGGCCCCGAGACGGTGTCCGCCACCGGCTCCGTCAGTTGCATCCCCTCCCCCGGACGGAGGAGGGCGACGGCGCCCAGCCCCAGGGAGAGCGCGATCAGATCCGTCGCGAGGAAGTAGCCGAGCGTCTTTCCGGCGAGCCGTCCGAGCGTGCGCGTGTCCGCGAGGGAGGTGAGCCCGGCGAGGAGGTTGAAGAAGACGAGCGGCACGGCGGCCAGCACGAGAAGAGCGATGAAGAGGTCGCCGAGCGGCTGGATCGCGGCGACCCGCTCGCCAAGCATCGCGCCCAGGACGACGCCGGCGAGCATCCCGATCAGGATGCGCCCGCCCGGGCCGAGCTTCATGCCCGGATCTTCATGCCCCGGGTCACGGGCTCGGCTCGAAGCGGACGCGGGCGACGCGCTGGACGTCGAGTTCGTCCCTGGTGGTTCCGTAGAGCGCCGTCTCCGTGACCCACGGCGACCGCCCTCCCCGCACACGTCTCGGCCAGCGGTATCTCGCCACGAGCGTTGTCCCCTCGTAGACGTCCGCCTCGATCGTGTCAGCCCCGCCCGCCGCCGTCTTCTGGACCCACAGTCGACCCCGCTGGTCGAAGAACAGCTCGGCCAGCGGCGGTTTTCGCTCCGGAACGTCGAACAGCGGTGTGTCCAGATTGCCCCGCTCCACGTCTCCCTCCAGACGCTCCCGGGCGTATTCCGCTTCGTCGGAGGTCAGGGGCGGGCCGGGATCGGAGGGCCCGACAAGCTGCGTGACCGTGCCGTCGGGACCGTGAAGTTCGATTACGTACGACGAACTCACGGCGCTCGCCCACTCGCCGCCGGGACCGTACGCCTGCAGCCACTCGGGTCCATACGGCTGATAGAAGTACAGGAGACCCGGAAGGCCATTCCGCGTAAACTCCAGGGTCGCTCGCCCTTCCGCTGCGGCGGCAGGTTCGTCCACCTGAACCGTGTCCTGGCTCCCGTCGGGATTCATACGGATGCGCGCTTCAACGAACCGTCCCTCCCCATCAGGGAGCCGTCCCACGTCGACGAACCGTCCCTCGGCGTCGAAGACGACGGGGTGGCCGCCCATCTGCCCTGGGAAGGGGCGCCGCACGGTGCGAACGTAGCGGGCGCCGGCGTCTTCCAGTTCGAACACCGTGTAGCGTGGCTGCTGGCCCACCCACAACTCGCCCTCGGGAGAGAAGCCGACATGGAATGGCCTTCTGAACTCGCCGGGGCCGTCCCCTTCCCCGCCGAGGCGGAAGAGAAACTCCCCATCTGGAGCGAAGACGCGCACCTCGTGCGCCGGGCCGTCGGCGACGAGCATCCGCCCCGCCGGATCCGCCGCGACCGCGAACACGTTACTGAAGAGGTAGGGCTCGTCTCCCTCCACTTCTCCGATCTCGAGATCCACCGACCCTTCGAAGGTGGGGACATCGGCCTCCGGCGCCGGGGCTTCGCCGCCGGTGCACGCCGCGACCCCGAGCAGAACGATCGCGCACAGAGGGACGGCGATCCATGAGACGGGCCCGCTCGACCCTCGCGGATTTCTGGAGAGAAGCGATGCGTCCGACATGGCGAGGCTCCGCTGGCTATCGGGTCGGCTGCGTCAGGGGCGACGCGGGGGCGGCGTGCCGAGTTCGAAGTCCTCGCGGTCGAAGCGGCGGCCGCGCTTCAGCGTGAAGAGTACGGACTTGAGGTTCTCGACGCCCGCGGTGGGATCGTCCTCCAGGAAGACGAGGTTCGCGTGCTTCCCTTCCTCGACCGTCCCGATTTCCTCCGCGAGGTCGAGCGCCAGCGCGCCGTGGCTCGTCGCGGCCCGGATCACGTCGACCATGGGCATGCCGACGCGCTCGCTGAAGTATTCCAGTTCGTCGTACAGGGCCGGCCACTCGGAGCCCGGGGCCGGCGGCGCGTCGGTGCCGGCCGCGATCGGGACGCCGGCCCGCCAGGCGCGGCGGGTCAGTTCGACGCCTTGTTCGGGGCTGCACTGCGCCCGGACGCCGCGGCGGCGCGGATCCGGAGGCGGAGGCGGACCCTCGGGCCCCTCCCGCTGAGCATCCCTCGGGGCGTCGGGCCTCCGCGCGGGGGGCGGGCCGAGGCTGTCCCGGGCGAGCACGGCCATCCGCTCCTCGCGGAAAAAGCCGACCTTCAGCGTCGCGTCGAGCACCGTGCCCTGGCGCTTCATCTCCTCGAGGACCGCGTCGATACGGGGATCGTCGAGGTCCACCTCGACCATGCCGGTCCGGCGGCCGGCCAGCGCTTCCGCCATCACCTCGTCCGGGATCGCGGCGGTGGCCAGACTGCACACGTGGGACATCGACGTGACGCCCGCCCCCGCGACGTCCATCGGAAGGGCCGGGCCCACGTGCGTGTGGGACCAGACCGGGATCCCCTGGCGCCGGGCCTCGGCCGCGAGCCGCACGAGGAGGGGACCGTCGATCGAGGCGTAGGTCTTGAGCCCCGTCGCCCAGGTGCCGCGGGCCAGCGCGATCGTCTCGACCAGATCCGTCTCGTCGTCGACGACCTGCAGCCAGGGCACGCGCCCGGGCACCTCTCCCATCGACGAGGACCGCGTGCGCGGATCGACGAAGAACGATTCTCCGGCAACCAGCGCCGCGTAGTGGATGTCCGGCGCCGGGATCTCGCCGACGAGCGCCGCGCGTTGAAGTTCCGCGAGCGCACGCACATCGCCCGCCATGTCCCGCACCGTCGTGACGCCGCCGTAGATGAAGCGGTTGAGTTCGAACTCGGCCGCCGTACGGTCCGCGCGCGTGGCGAGGTGCGTGTGGCTCTCGATGAGTCCGGGGATGACGAACAGCCCGCGCGCGTCCTCGATTTCGGCCTTGGGCCAGTCTTCGAGGGACAGTTCGTCCGTCGGGGCGACCGCCGCGATCCGTCCGTCCCGGACCACGATGGACATGTCCGGCATGAGCGGCGCGCCGGTGCCGTCCAGCACCGAGACCCCTTCGTAGATGGTCGTCTCCGACTCCGCGTTCGGATTCCGGGGCGGGTCTCCGCTCCGCGATTGGCCGGCGAGGGGACCGCTCAGCGTGGAGAGCGCCGCCAGGGCCGCCTTCGCCGCGAGTGACGCCTTCGCCGCCAGACGCCCACCGGTGCCCGTTCCCGACATCATCATTCTCCCCACACGTCGCGCATGACGCGCAGCGCGTTCAGCCCGAGGATCCGCTCGATCCGCTCCGACGAGTATCCGCGCGCCTCCAGCATGCCGGCGAGCTTCCGGAACTGGTCCGGACCCTGAAGATCGGGGATGAAGGGGACGACGCCGGGACGCTCGCCCGCCGCGCCGATCCCCGCCCTGCGCCGCGCCTCCACCTCCCGGCGCGCCGCCTCGTACGCCGCGTCGAGATCGTCCACGGCCGTCGTCCCGCCGTCGGTGCCGATGCCGACGTGTTCCTCGCCGCACACCTGCACCGCGTGCTCGATGTGTCGGACCACGTCCTCCGCCACGGCCATGCCGTCCGCCGCGAGGAAGGGCATGAAGTAGATGCCCACGATCCCGCCCGCTTCGGCGACGAGCCGAAGCTCCCGGTCCGTCTTGTTGCGGGGAAGATCGGTCACCGCGCGGCAACCGGTGTGCGTGATCGCGACCGGTGCCGCAGAGGCGTCGATCCCGTCCAGACAGGTCTGCTCGCCGCTGTGGCTGAGGTCGACGAGCGTCCGCGTCGCGTTGAGTTCGGCGACGACGTCACGCCCGAAGTCCGTCAGGCCGCCGTTCTCCGGCACCATCGAGCCGTGCCCGAGCTGGTTCGGGCCGTTGTAGGTGAGCTGGATAATTTTTATGCCAAGCCCTGCGAAGGTGCCGACGCGGCCCGCGTCGTCGCCCATCATGGCCCCGTTCTGGAAGCCCTGGATGACGCCGACCCGGTCTTCACGCGCCGCCCGCTCGATGTCGCTCGCCGACCGGATCTTGAGGAGCGCCGCCGGATGGTTCCGGATGATCCGGTTCCAGCGCGCGACCTCGGCGACGGAGTACTCGAACGGCTCCTGCGGGCCGGCCACGTAGCCGATCGTCGTGTTGACCGCGGCCGTCCCGGAGGCGAGGGCGTCGGAGAGCGCCCTTTCATCCAGCGTGAGCGGTGCGTCCGGGGGGTCGCCGCCGAGAGGACCTCTCGAGCCCCGCCGGTTCGGGTTCCGGATGCCGCCCAGCATGTTGACGACGAACAGATCGGACTGGCTTCGCAGCGCACCGCAGGTTCGGAGCCGGCCCGCGACTCCCGCGACCGGGAAACCGGTGGCCGCAAGCGCCAGCCCCGCCGCGGATCCGAGGAACCTTCTTCGTCCCATGCGCCGCGCGTTCGTCGTCTTCATGGCCAGCGCCCATCAGAGTTCACCGGACCCTCCGTTCCTCTCCCGGTCTCGACCTCCCGCGATTCGGCGAACCGGCGGCAGGTACAGCAGGAATTCGTACAGTAGGAACAACGGAACGTGCAGGCACTCCTTCCGCGTCGCGTGGACGCCCGTGGAGATGCGCCGCCTCTGCCGGTCCGGGGCGGTGCGTCAGGAGGGTGGCATCGGCCTCATCGCTCGGGGATTCCACGGCTGAGTAGCACTTCGATGCCCGATTCCGACATCAGCGCTCCTCCGCTGCTTGCCGCGGACTCCGCAGCCAGATCCCGGAGAATGCCGCGTACCCGGCCGGTTCCGTCGCGCAGGATCGCCACCGGACGGTTCGTGTCACGATCCAGCACGGCAGATCCGGCCGGACCTGTGAGCGTGATCTTCGCGAGGGTGTCGATCACTTCCGACCGCACCGGAAGCGCGAAGACGAACTCCTTGTCTCCGGCACCGTCGGCCACCCGAGACATCCGGAAGCTGAGCGAGAACAACTCGTCTCCCCCGTCACCGTGCCCACTGATTTCGTATTCGCCGCGCGCCTGCGGCAGCACGGGTACGGCCTCCACCACGAACGATGGATCGAGAAACGGGTCGCCCGCGCCGTCCACCCCGCCCCACAGAAGGAGAACCTGAGCGGGGGATGCGTTCGCATCCGCAGCGACGGACCGCCTGTAGCGAAGCGCCTTGGCGAACGAGTAATCGCTGATCCACCGCGGCGAGCAATAGGACATCAGGTCGGCCGTGGGGGGCGGGACCAACGATCCGCCCTCCCGGGAGTCGTAGCCCCACGCTCCGATCGACCCGTCGCCGTATGGGTACGATGGGTCCGGATCGGCGCTGCCACACGGCGCGTGACCCAGGTGGAAGTTGTGTCCAAGTTCGTGCGCCATCGCTCGAGGAACGGAGACGCTCGTCCTGCCGCCCAGGTTCGCCAGCCCTCCGCCCGCGACGCCGCCCAATCTCCCCGACATCATCCCCATGTAGAAGCCGCGGCCGTTCTCCATGACCCTTATGGCCGAAGTCTCCCTGAGCAGCCCGTACGCGTTGTTGCTGGAAACCTGCACGGGATCGTGAGCCGTGACGTCAAGACTCCCGACCGGCATGAGCGTTCGGGTCTCCCGGAGCTGTTCATGGTTCTCGGGATCCGCCGCCATCCCTCGGACGATGTCCAGAATTGCGGAATCGGGTTCGGTGCTCCAGAGGAACGGGATCAACGTGAGGTCCAGGGGAGGCATGTCGTGCACCTCTACGGGCGCGCGACCCGTCTCAGGGATTCGCTTCGCAGTCAGCAGGCCGGGTTCCAGCGTCCCGTCAGGGTCGATCTCGATCACCATCTCGAGCCCCGGCCGGACGACCTCGCCGGGGATCGTGGCATTGGCCGACAGCAGAAAACCGCCCTCCTCGATCCCGGTTGGAACCGCGTCGCTCCCGGCGGGAATGACTGCCTCATGCGCCTGAGCACCGCCAACAAAGAACCTGGCGCGAACGGGGGGCCGCCCGGTACTCGTGCTGCGTTCCGCGGTGACGAAGACGCGGAGCAGGGCATCACGCCCGGCAACCAGCGGTACGGCGGCCCTCCGAGACTGGACGACCTGCGTCAAGTAGGCCATGACGCGCACCGTCGCTTCGGCGGACCCGGCGACTGGTCCCGCCTGCGCGGATACCGTCGCGCTGCCGCCTCCAACGGCGGTCACGAGACCCGAACCGTCCACCCGCACCACGGACGTGTCGCTCGAGGACCAAGTGAGGTCGGCTCCCGCCAACGGACGCCCGTTCTGATCGAGGACGCTCGCCGTCAGGCGCGCCGTCCCACCCTGAACGGTCAACTGTACGACCTCCGGCGAGAGCGCAACCGCCGCGGGTCTCGGAGCATCCGGGCCCGAAGGCGAGGCAGAGTCCGACGCACCCTCGCCACACGAGACCAAGGCGAGCAGTGCCAAGACGCTGAACTTGTTGATCCCGGTCATGCCCGTACCCTTCGCCATCGCTCGGAAAGCCGTAGCCCGTCTGATAACTGAGCAGCCCGTCTCTCGACGGCCGCCTCGTGTTCGGTCTCCGTCTGAGCCTTCAGGTGGCCCGCTCTCGCCTAAGAGAGCAGAAATACGGGCGCGCCCAGCCATCCTCCGGTCCCAATCCAGGTCGGTCTCATCTTTGCGCCTCCTCGGGGTCCGGTTCGCTGGATTTCCCCGGTCTGCGCGGGCTCCGCCCTTCAGCCCAAGCGACAACCTCCGGAGAGATCGCAAACCCTACGACACGTTATTGGGCGATGAAATAACGCGATAAGTGAGCTCATAGTTGGCACCATCGAGTGTGAACGAGCCCGTAACGTCGCCCTGTTCCAGCTGATCACGCGAAACCTGGACCGTACCGAGATAGTCATCAGAATCAAGCCATTGCGGACCGTCTTCATCCCACAAAGACACGTTCGTAGTCTCTGCGAACTGTATTGCAGGGAGAGTTAACAAGTTCTCCACGCTTTCACGGTCCATGCTTCTGCTCCATACGCGACGCCCGCCGACTCGGAGAAAGGCCTCGTCGCCACCAGCGTCTTCGGGTTCGTGACACCGTAGACTGACGAGTTGAAGCCAGACTGGACCGGAGGGGAGGTCTGTGGACGGTGCAGACTCCAGTTCCGTCAATCTCTCACTGAGAGCCGATACGTTCGCTTCAACTTGCTGCAACTGATCCTGTATCGCCTCAACTGAGCCGGTGAGCAGGAAAATATCTTCCCTTACCGGCCCGAAGTCACGCAAGTACGAGATGTACAGGGGAACGAATCCCATGACCAGCGTAACAAAGATCCCCAAGATCGCCCATCGCTCGGTTGTCAGCTTATCCATTTGATCTCCTCGCTTTCTCAGCACCTTCGGTTTGTCGTAGCCGCGTCGTTCACCGGGCCAGCACATCCAGGATGACCAACCCGGCGGGACGGGGCGGTCGAGTTGGAGTCCGCGGTGAAGAACTCGACCGGGATGGCTTCGGGCGCTTGACCGTGGTCGATTTCGCGGCCGGCTGTCTGCTGTGACGTCGAACTCGATGGCCTCGGATCACTCTCCTGGAACAGGCCAGCGACGAGGCGCCACTGCCCTACCCCCGAAAGCTGCACTTCCTCGCCGGGCTCGGCCCGACCGGCGGGCGTCTGGCGGCTTTGGGCTGCCCGGCCCGTTGCGGAGGCGGCCGCGGCGAGGAGGGGAACGATCCCCCGCCGACGGCTGCCTCGGCGGCGCGCATTCATGAAGCTTGCCCCAAGCGCAATGATGGGCCAGATGCGTGGGCGGCATGACCGAGTCGGCGACGGACCGGGGGGCTTGTACGATCCGTCTGGCGTCCCGCGAGGCGCGCGGGACTGGTGGAGAGCTTCGGGCGGAGCGATGAGGTCGAGCCGGGTCATGGTCGACAACCTTCCGGTGGCGAGCCCTCCCCCGGATCCCGGGGCGTGGGCGTTCCGGCGTCGCCTTCGTCGTCGAGGGGAGAGACCATGGCGATTATGCCGACGAGGGCGGGCCTCTCGGCTCGGGCCCAGAGCAGGACCTGGTATCTGCCAACGGCGGACTCCCCTCGGCGAGGGACAGAAAGGGTTGGGCACGCGTGGCCCGGGCTCTCGCAGCGGATCTGGTTCCCTTCTTCATCGTGGAGGCAAAGAGTGATGTCCCGCACACGGTCGTCGCCCGCAGCCGCGAAGCGGTAGCGATAGCCCGGAGGGACGTCGAATCCGTACCTCGGGTGCTCGTTCCCTTCCAGGCGACCAACGACGACGCCCCAACCGTCTCCTCCCGGAAACTCGCCCGCGACATGGTCATCGCCATCGTCAGGATCGGCCAACACACGGTGCCAGGCGAGGATGCGGTCGAATACCTGAGCGAGAGGAGATCCGTCGTCCGGCAGGCCCTGAGCGTTCAGCTCGGTGGAGGGGGCGAACAGGGCGAGGAGCGGCACGATCCCCCACGGAAGTCTGGTGAGCGAACGCCGTGTGCCCATCGCCTGCCTTCTCCCGAGCTGCGATCTCGCCTCTCACCGAAACGAAAAATACCGTGCCACCACGGACTTCAAATATGTATCTGCCGTCGGTGTCGCGACATACGCCAATATTTATGGATATTGGCGCAGAGAATGTGCTTTAGGGTCATAGTGAATGGGGTCCCCCGAACGGACTTCGTCAGCGGGAGCGGCGTGGCGCTCACGGCCCACCGGGAGGACACCTCCTCCGACCCACACGGATCCTGGCCCCGCAGGCTCACGGGACCCGGCCTACTACGGCCCCTCGTCGAGGAGTGGCGCGACGTGCTCCGAGGCGAAAGCGGCGAGGAGTTGGTCCGGGGCGATGCGGTCGAGTTCGGAGAGGGTACAGCCCGGCCACCTGTTCGACCTCCGGGCCAGGGTTCCGCGCGAGAGCCCCACCTGCTCGGCGACCCGCTTCCATGAAATGCCCAGGGCGCGAAGTTGCTGCGCTCTCATGATTGCGAGGGCGCCCAGGAATCGGCTGAACGTCGTGCGCCCCGAGGCACGGGCCCCGAACTGCTGGAACAGGGTGACCGGGGAGCAGCCCACCGCCGCCGCCAATTCCTTCACGTTGCGGACCGGCGTGTTGCGAGCCTGCCGGAGGCTGTGGACGATCGCGGCGCGAAGAGCCGGTGGCGCGCCGGACCGCCGGATCTTCTCCGACAGTTGCAGGAGCGCGGACACTCCGCGAGCGGCCTCGATGCGCGGCGCAAGCTCTCGCCCGACGTCCTCGAACCAGACGAGATCGGCCACCTTCACCCGGCTCAGCACGGGAGCGATGGCGATCTCCCGGTCCGCCACCAGGATCACCGGAACCCATGGGAGCTTCCGCTCGATCTCGCGCAGGAGGTCGAGCCTCGCCGCCAGCGACCGGCCGCGGCTGCTGAACACCAGACACTCGATGCCGCGCCCGTCCTCCGCGAGTTCCGAGACCGTGCGGAAGACGCGCGCCTCGGTTCCTGCCACGCTGCTCATGGTTCGCGCTTCGGCGGCCGAGCCCGCGAAGATGCCGATCATCCCTGAATCATCCGTCCACGTCCGTCCGCCAGCGGGTTCGCGGACGGGGCAGCCGACGGCCCGCGCAAGTCCCGGCGACTACGCCAGCGACTTCGCCGGTCGGTCGGGGGCCCACTCCCGGCCGCGCGACCACAGCGCCGTGGCCACGAGTGCGAACGACGCGGACCACACCCAGTAGGCGACGCCGAGATGTCCGTACATGAAGAAGCCCCCATCGACCGTGACCGGGAGTGGGCGAAGCAGGAGTAGCGCCCCGAATCCAAGCGCGGAGACGCTCACGGCGCCGAGCACCGGCCCCAGCCAGTCTTCGCTCCGGCGGCGGACGCGTCCCAGCGCCGGCAGCGTCATGACCATGGCCAGGTTCGGGAGCAGGCCCAGGATCCAGCCGTTCGTCAGCGCGAGTCGCAGGAACTCCCAGCCGGAGGCCGACATCCCGAAGTCCGGGCGGGACGGCTGAAACGCGACGATGCCGAACCCGGGGAGGAGAAACGACAGCGCGAACAGGCCCCAGCCAGCCAGCAGCAGGGGCTTCCACCCGGGCGTCTCCGACTTCGCGAACTCCCGAAAGAGGGCGGTCGGTTCGCCGATCTCTTCGTGGACGGCGGCCTCGAACGCAAGGGCGGACTCCGGCGAGGGTCCCAACTCCAGTTCCTCGGAGGCGTGGGACCGCAGGTGGTCCTCGAGTTCGTCCAGTTCGAGCGGAGAGAACCAGCGCTTGTCTTCGAGGTCCGCCCGCCAGTCCCGGATCTCGTCATCCAGCCGGAACACGGCTGCCTCGCCAGGATGTCTCGAGTGCCCGGTACACCGATCTCCAACTCTCCCGGTCCGCCGACATCTGGCGGCGGCCGCGGGCGGTCAGCCGGTAGTACTTCCGCCGGCGTCCTTCGTCGGTCACCTCCCAGTAGCCCTCGATGAACCGGTCCCGCTCCAGGCGGTGGAGGAGGGGATAGAGCATCCCGCCGGACCACTCCAGGTCGCCATCGGAGAGTCGCTTTACATGCTTGAGGATCTCGTATCCGTACTTGTCGCCTCCGGCCAGGATCGAGAGCACCAGCGGGCGCGAAGATGCCGCGACCAACTCCTTGTAGATCGACTTTTTCATCCGCTTCATCCACCCTCGATAGGTAGAGGCATAAGATATGTGGAGCAACTATAGGAACGGGCGGACCCGGGCCGCAAGCCCGCGTTGAGGGGCCGGGATCCTCCGGAGCCCTGCGCCCTCAGGGGCGTGACCGGGTTTGTCTACGGCGCGCCAGGAGGTATCCGAGCAAGCCGAGACCGAGGCTTCCCACCGCTACTCTCGTCGCGATGTCCCGAAGGAACCGTTCCCGTATCGCCGCGCGCCGCGATTCTTCTTCCCGGATCATGTCGACCACGCGCCGGTCTTCAGCCCAGCCTGCGGGAGTGGCGCCGAGAGCTTTCGCCGACAGGTCGGCGCCCTGCCGAATCAGCACCTCCGCCACGCGCGGATTCGGCAGCCCCGTCAATTCATCATCGGGCAGTCTTCTGGCGGCGTCGTGAAGGGGCGTCCGCCCGTCGAGCATCGTCGCGTTCACGTAGGTGACCCGGGCGAGTTCTTCCACGACGGCAGGGTTGTCGTTGAACAGGGCCGCAAGGTGCAGGGGCGTGCGCCCCGGTTGGTTCACGGCGTGGACGTCCGCGCCATGCTCGAGGAGCGCGCGGACGACCTCCGGGTTCTCGTTGAACCGGGCCGCCTGATGAAGCGGCGTTCGAAACGCGGGTCGCGACGAAGCCTCCAGGTCGGCCCCCGCCTCGACGAGCACGGAAATCACCCCCGCATCGTCGGCGTACCGCGCCGCAAGGTGCAGGGACGTCACGTTCCAGGACGGAGTTCGATCGTGAACGCTGTACCCCGCGGCAAGGCACTCCCTTACCGTCGGCGGGTCGGCCGTCCTCCAGAACTGCTCGGTCATCCAGCCCTCGCACGGGGCCTGGGCCGCACCCTGTGCCGCGACCAGAGAGACGAGAAGCGGGATCATGCCCCGTCCTCCCGGAAGGCGCCCTCGTCGCCGGGAGGATCGGCGGCGGCAGCGGCCTCGTCGTCGGGAGGCCCGGCCGCGAGGGCGGCCTCGAGATCCAGCCAGAACGGCTCCCAGATGTGCCCGTCCGGGTCCGAGAAGGCGCGCGCGTACATGAAGCCGTAGTCCATCGGCTCCCGCGGCTCGTCCGCTCCGTGCCCGAGCGCCGTCGACATGAAGCCGTCCACTTCCTCGCGGCTCTGCAGTTGGAGCGAGACCAGGACCTCCGTGGCTGCGCGCGCGTCCGCGAGGGGCCGCGGCGTGAACGTGGCGAACCTCTCGTGCGTCACCAGCATGGCGTAGCTGTTGCCGCCGATCTTCATCCCGAGCGTCTTCTCGTCGCTGAAATCGTCGTCAAAGGTGAAGCCGAGCGCCGCGAAGAAGGCGCGGCAGCGCTCAAGGTCCTCCACCGGGAGGCTGATGAAAACGTTCGTCGTGTCCATGACCCAAGGTTGGCGATCGTGGCAACCGCGACAACTCTGTGCGACGGGCACCGGCCCGCACTTGCACCGGGTCGTGCGCTACGGTACAACGAGCTTGGCCCCGAAGCCGGCCGACGCTTCCCCCTGAGCGCGGGCTCGACCGACCCGATGGAGCAACCCGGAGCGATACATGAACGCGTCCCAGTTGGAGCACTACAAGCAGAAGCTCGCCTTCGAGACCGACTCGTGGGACCTCTTCGAGATGCTGGGCCGGGACGAGCCCGTCGTCGTGGTCGACGGCCGTTCGGCGGGGGCCTACGCGCGCGAGCACATCCCCGGCGCCGTGAACCTGCCGCACCGCGAGATCAGCGCCGAGACGACGGCGTCGCTCGACCGGTCCCGGCTCTACGTCTGCTACTGCGACGGGATCGGCTGCAACGCCTCGACGAAGACGGCGCTCAAGCTCCTCGCGCTGGGCTTCGAGGTGCGCGAACTCCTGGGCGGCCTCGACTGGTGGAAGCGCGACGGCTACGCGACCGAGGGCGCCGGCGCGCAGGCCGGAACGGAGATCGCCTGCGGCTGCTGAGCCCGCCGCGGCGTTCCCGCGGGAACGTCTCCTGAGTCGACGAGACGAACGTTGACGGCAGTCGGGGCGTCACGCGAGTCGGCGGACTACGATCTCGTCGTGGTGGGGGCCGGGTTCGCGGGGCTCGCCTGCGCGCGGCGGGCGGCGGAGCGCGGCCTCTCCGTTCTCGTCCTGGAACGGCAGTCGGAGCCGGGCGAGCGCATCCACACCACCGGGATCCTCGTCAAGGAAGCGTGGGAGGAGTGGGCCGCGCCCGCATCGCTCGTCCGCCGCATCCAGCGCGTCAGGGTCTACGATCCGCGCCACCGCTTCGTCGAACTGGAGCGGGACTCCTACTTCTTCATGGCGACGGACACCGCGGGGCTGCTCCGCCATCTCGTCGACGAGACCCGCCGCTCGGGGGCCGAGATTCGGTTCGGCGCTCCCTGGGAGGGCGTGGCGCCGGAGGCGGAACCGGGTGGGACGCGAGGTTCGCTGCGAGACTCGATGCCCTTGACCCTCGCGGGTTCGGGCGCCGCCTCCGGCGTGACGTGCCGGTTCCTCGTCGGGGCGGACGGGGCGCGCTCGAAGGTGGCCGAGAGCTTCGGGCTGGACCGCAACCGCCGGCTCCTGAAGGGGGTGGAGTGGGAGTACGAGCCCCGCGACGGCGACGGCGACTGCCTGCACTGCTTCATCGATCCCGAGTGCGCGCCGGGCTACATCGGGTGGGTCGTGCCCGGCGTCGGGGCCACGCAGGTGGGACTCGCGCTCCATCGCGACCGCCGTGCCGACCTGCGCCGGTTCAGCGAGAAGATCGACGGCCTGTTCGGGTTGTCCGGCCGGCGGGTGCTGGAGAAGCGCGGCGGCGTCATCCCGATCGGCGGCCTGCTCCGGAACTTCCACGCGGACCGGGTCCTGCTCGTCGGGGACGCGGCGGGCATGGTGTCGCCGCTCACCGCGGGCGGCATCCACCAGGCCTACCGGTTCGGCAAGCTCGCCGCCGACGCGATCGCGAATCACCTGGAGGGGAGCGGGGGCCGCCCCGACTCCAGCGGTGGCGCCGACGCCGGCGGCCCGCAACCCGGCGGCCCCCACCCCGGCGGCCCCCACCCCGGCGAGGTCGTGCGCCGCGCGTATCCGAACCACGCCCTGAAACGCGTCGCGCGCTGGGGGTTCGACCGCCTTCCGGTGGCGCGCGCATTGCAGGCCGGACTCCTGAGCTGGAACGTGTTCAGGCGGGTGGCGGAGACCGTATTCTTCCACCGTGCCCGGTAGACTTCCCACGCGCCCGGCAGGATGGAGCCGCTCATGAAACGTTCCCGCGGGAACGCGGACGGCCACGCGGAATACGTGATCATCGGGGCGGGGATCCACGGCCTCTCGACGGCGTGGCACCTTGCCTCCGAACTGCGGGCGTCCGGGCGCGGGGGCGGCGCAGACATCCTGATCATCGACAAGACCGGGATCGGGGCCGGCGCGTCGGGCATCGCCTGCGGCGTCATCCGCAACAACTACTTCCAGCCCGCCATGCGCGAGCTGATGGCCCACTCGGTGGACGTGTGGGAAAGCGACCCCGAGGGGTTTTCCTATCACCCGGTCGGATACCTGCAGATCAGCCACGAGGCGATGCGCGAGGACATCGCTTCGATCCACGAGCAGCAGCGAGCCATCGGATACGAGTCCACGTTCATCGAGGGCGCGCGGGCGTCGCACGCCTACATGCGGCGCATCTTCGACGACTGGCAGGCGCGCGGCATCACCAGCGTGCTGCACGAGCACCGCGGCGGATACGCGAACAACATGGCCTCGCTGCGGGGTCTGTGGGCGAAGGCCGCCGCCGAGGGCGTCCGTCTCCGCACCGGCGTCGTACACGAGGGGTTCGAGCGGGACGCATCCGGCGCCGTCACCGCCGTCGTCACAGACCGCGGCCCCATCGCCTGCGGGCAGGTCGTCGTGGCCACCGGCCCCTGGGTCCAGCGTCAGTGGGCGATGCTCGACCTCCCCGCGGTCACGCGGATCAAGGGTCCCGACGGTGCCCGCCCCGACGGCGCCCCTCCCGATGGCGCCCTGCATGACGTGCCGACGTGGAGCTACTGGGCGCTTCAGGAGGGCACGCTGGACGTCGACCCCGGAACCCTCACTGACAACGACGGCCGTCTGCCGCCGGTCGTGCACGTCGACACCGACGAGCCGCTCCACGACGAGCGCGGGCTCGTGAGCGAAGGCCCCTGGGGCATCTACTACAAGCCGGACTTCCACTTCGGCGGCGTGCAGGGCGGCGCCATGCCGTACGCGATCGAGAAGCCCGGCGCCGAGGTGACCGTCGACCCCTACGGACCGCTGTCCCCCGACTTCGTCGTCGGCGAGGAGTTCCACCGCCTCTGGACCGCCGCGCTCGCCTTCTGCCAGAAGCGCTTCGAGGGCCGGAACCATCTCATGAAGCGGGAGCCGTCCGGCGGCATCGGCAGCTTCACCCCGGACAGCTTCCCGGTGTTCGACACCTTCGCCGACAACGTCCATTTCATCGCCGACTCCAATCACGGCTACAAGATGATCGGCGTCGGCGCGCTGGTCGCGAAGGAACTCATGGGCCGGCCGCAGCCGCTGCTCGAACCCTTCCGCTACGGACGGTTCGCCGAAGGCCGGCTCCACCCCACCAGCAACTCCCCCTTCCCATGGAGCTGACCTCCCGAACCGGTTTGTGACGTTCCCGCGGGAACGTCCGTCAGAAATATGGTGGTGGGGACGATTCTGAGGAGCGAACCGTGGCGGGGGCTCGGAGGGGCCCGCCCGGAACCGGGAGGTGATTCTGATGGAGGACACCGGCATTCGGCTCACCGCGAACGACAGGTTCAAGCGCGCCAGCCCGCACTGCACGCGGATCGGTTTGCTGGTCGCGGTTTTTCTTCACCTGGGGCTCTTCGTCCTCGTGCAGCCCTTCGAGGCCGCGGACATGGGGTCCATCACCAACGAGATCGAGTCGATCAGGCTCCCGCCGGAGGTGAGGATTCCGCCTCCGCCCGAAGCGATCCAGCGCCCGGCCATGCCCAGGCTCTCCCGGGTCGACATCTCTCCGGACATCACGATCGCGCCGACGACCCCGGATCGCGTCCCCAGGGGCCTGCCGCCGCGGCCGCGGGCTCCCGACCCGTCCGACCGTCCGATGCTGGTCCCCTACGACACGCCCCCCGTCCTCCTGAATCCCGCCGAGGTTCTGCGGGTGCTGGAGCGGGAATATCCACCGACGTTGAAGGACGCCGGGATCGAAGGCCGCGTGGAACTGTGGATCTACCTGTCGGAGGATGGGATCGTCGAGAAGTTCGAGGTCAAGACATCCTCCGGGAACCCGCTGCTCGACGAGGCGGCGGGCAGGGTCATCCCGGCGATGCGGTTCAGTCCGGCGAAGAACCGCGACAGGGTCACGGCGGTCTGGGTCTCGCAGTGGGTGACGTTCCGCGTGAACTAGAACGAGGTTGTCCGGCGATCACTTGATCGGTATTTTTCGGTCATGTGATCGCCGAGTCCGCCCGGATCCCGTGAGTGAATCTGCCGTGAACGCGCTCGAAGCCTACGCCGACCCCGGTCGCCTGCCCCCCACGCAGGCGGGGAGGCTCGCCCGGCTCCTCGGATTGGACGATACGGAGCATCTCGACGATGTCGCCCTCGCGCGGAAGGTCGCGGCGGGGCTGCCGACGCGCGCCGTCTCCGCCCTGGAGGACGTTCTCGGGTCGTGGCGGTTGGCGGGGAGGCTCGCGTCGGAGGCGACGCTTCGCCGCCATCGGAAGAGTCGCAGACCATTGTCCCGGGCGCACAGCGAGAGGACATACGAACTCGGGCGTGTCGTCGACGCCGTGGCGCGCGCGTTCCGCGGCGATGTGGCCCGGATCGATGATTTCCTGACGCGGCCGCATCCGCTGCTCGACGGCGAATCTCCCCTCGACATGGCAACGTCCAGTTCCGCCGGAGCCGATTCCGTGCTCAAGCTCGTGCTGCGGGCGGAAGCGGGCGTGGCCGTTTGACCTCACCGCCGCGACTCGCGGCGCCTCTCGAAGCGTACCGGATCGGCGACCCCCTGGGGCGATGGCCCGTCTACAGCCCCGAGGGAGCGCGGACGGTATCGGGACGGTGGCACGAGCGCGGAGACCGGGTGATCTACGCCTCGGAACACTACTCCACCGCGATGCTGGAGATGCTCGCCCGTTGGAACGGACCGCCGCCCGGCGACCAGCACTTCATCCGAATCGAGATTCCCGAGGGGACGACGTACGAAGTCATCGAACCCCGGGACCTGCCCGATTGGCACATTCCCGGAAGCCCGGCCGCCCGGGAAGCCGGCCACGGCTGGTACGCGCGCGGGGAGAGCGCCGTCCTGCTCGTGCCGTCGGTCGTCGCCCGCATGGACCGCAACGTGATCATCAACGCGGACCATCGGGATTTCCCCAGGCTGCGGCCCGGGCCCGAGACGTAGCCCCCGGCGCCCCCGACGCCGGGCGGCGCCTTTCCCGCGCGCCCCCGACCGGCGCAAGATTCGGCCCATGTCGATCCACTGGGCCATCGATCTCGGCACGTCCAACACGACCATCTGCGAAGACCGGTCCGGCCGGCCGCACGTCGTGAACCTGCCGGACCTCGCGAAGCTCGAGCCGGTCACGCAGACGCCGGTCATGCCGTCGTGCGTGTGCGTCATGGACCGGGACGGCGAGGAAGTCCTCATCGGGCAGGCGGCCGTCACCTACAACTGGGACGGACAGGCCACCGGTTTCGCGCGCGGTTTCAAGCGCTACCTCGGCACGGAGAGCGGCCGGGCGCTGGCGCGCGCGGGCGGGAGGATCTTCACCGCCCAGGACGTCGCGTCCCTCTTCCTGCGGGAGGTCATCGGCACCCTCGAGGCGCGATTCGGCGAAGAAGTCACCGACATCACGATCGCCACCCCGAGCGGCTTCTACGAGACCTATCGGGCCGAACTGCAGGCGATCGTCCGGCGCCTGAAGCGTCGCGGCTGGTGGGCGCGCATGTGGGCGCGGCTTCGGAGGCGGCCGGCCGGGATCGCCTTCCGCACGCTCGACGAGCCGGTCGCGGCGGCGCTGGGCTACGGCGTGGACGTCGGACGCCCCACCACCCTCGTCGCCTTCGATTTCGGCGGCGGCTCGATGGAAGCGGCGGTCGTGAGGACCCACGGCGCGCGGACCGTGGAGACCGGCCGCGCCGAGGTGCTGGCGAAGCAGGCGGTCGAACTCGGCGGGGACGACGTCGACGGCTGGATTCTCGAGCGGTTCGTGCCCACGGCGCTGCACGACTGGCCCGAGTGGGAGGTCGCGCTCCGCTGGGAGGCCGAGCGCGTGAAGCTGCTCGCGAGCGCGGGGAACGAAGGCGACTTCACCTTCCGCAACGAGTCCTACGGGAAGCTGGACTATCCCGTCCTCAGCGACATCCTCGCCGCGAACGGCCTGTACGTGCGGATCCGGGAACTCCTCGACGCGCTGCTCGCCGAGCTGCGGACCCGGCACGGCGTCCTCGCCGACGGCATCGATGACGTGATCCTCGAGGGCGGGTCGACGCTCCTTCCGGAGGTGCGCAACGTCGTGGGCGACGTGCTCGGCCGGGACAAGGTGCGGGAGTGGCTCCCCTTCGCGGCCGTCGCGCGGGGCGCGTGCATCTTCGCCGGCGGCGCGCACGTCGAGGACTTCATCTACCACGACTACGCCCTCCGCGTCCTGCCCGACGACGACGCCGACGCCGAGTACGAACTGCTCATCCCCGGCGGAACGTGCTTCCCGACCGTCGACAACTTCGCGACGCGCTACTACGCCCCCGGCAGAGACGGCCAGCGGCACATCAACCTCTTCATCTGCGAGGTGGGACGCGTGGCCGGGCGCCCGATCGACTGGACCGAGCGCAGCAACGGCTCCAGCTACTTCGTGCCCCTGACCGCGGGCGAGCGGGCGTTCTGCCTGTGCCTCAACGAGGCGGACCCCGCCCTGCCGCTCGACCCGCCCGGCAAGGGCACCGCGCCCCGGCTGCGCGTGACCTACTCCGTGGACGAGAACCGCTGGCTGTGTGTAACCGTACATGACTTGCAGCGGAAGACCGACCTCAAGGTCAGGCACCCAGTGGTGAGGTTGCGATGAACTTTCTCAAGGCCCTGTTCGGACCGAGCCGGAAAGACGTCTGGCGGCAGCTCGCCCGGGAGGTGGACGGGCAGTTCCACGAAGGAGGCTTCCTCAGCCCGTTCGCCGTCCAGGCCCGCACGGGCGACTGGATCCTCACGCTCGACACGTACACGTCCGGCGACGGCAAGACGAACCAGACGTTCACGAGACTCCGCGCGCCCTACTTCAATCCCGAGGGGTTCAGGTTCGAGATCTACCGGGCGGGCCTCCTGAGCGGGCTGGGAAAGGCGATGGGCCTGCAGGACATCGAGGTCGGCCATCCCCGGTTCGACCGGGACTTCGTGATCAAGGGCGATGCGCCGCGCCGCGTGAGGCGCCTCTTCGACAACCGGAAGATCCGCGCCGGCATCCATGTCCAGCCCAAAATCCACCTGTCCGTCAAGCGTCAGGGGCGGTGGTTCAGCAAGTTCCCGGACGGCGTGGACGAACTCCACTTCCGGGCGGAGAGGGCGATCAAGGACCTCGCGCAACTCCGGGCGCTGTTCGACCTCTTCGGCGAGATCCTGCGGCACGTCTGTTACGACGGGAAGGCGGAGCCGGACGACGCCCCCATCCACATCCGGCGCCTGCGCTCGCCCGGGGGCCAGGTCATGGACAAGTACGTCCTCTGGAAGGGCGACGGACCGCGCCGCGACGCGGCCGCCCAACTCGGCCGGCTGGGGGATCCCGCGGCGATCCCGGCCCTCGCGGATGTTCTGTGGGACAAGGACACGGTGCTCGGGTCCCGGGCGGTCGAAGCGCTCGCCGGGATACGACACCCCGCTTCCGTCGGGCCGCTCGTCCCCCTGCTCGGCGACGCGCGGAAGACCGCCGGCCTGCGATTCCGCGACGGGGTCGCCGACGCGTTGAGGCAACTGGGCGAAAGCGAGTTGGTCGAGACGGTGAGGGCGGCGCTCGGAGGCGATTTCGGGCCTCTCAAGGCGTACGACGGAGGACACCGGGCGGGGATCATCGCAGCGCTCGGCCACGCGCTCGAGGGATCCGCCGGCGCGCACGCGGCAAACGCGCTCGCCGAGATCCACGCCGTGGAGGCGCTCCCCCGGCTGCGCGAGGTGCACCGGAGCCTCGGCACGCGGGACGCGACGGGTCAGGCGGTCGCCGCCGCGATCGGGAAGCTCGAGGCGCGGGCCGCACTCCCCCGCGCCGCCGCCGCGGCCGACGTCGAAGTCGACACGCTGCCACGGTCCGCCCGGGCCCCCGGCCCCGATCCCGGCACCCTCCCCCGCGGCTCCCGGGCGCCCTAGTCACGAACCTCAGCCTGGGCGCCCTCGGCTGGACCCTCTTGCCCCTTATTGATAACGCATTATCATTACGCCAAGCATTCGCGTGCGACGGCTGGCCGGGCTCAGCCGGTCCAAGCTGGAGAGCTCTCAACCGATGACGAAAGAAACCCGGACACTCGACGTGGTCATCGTCGGCGCCGGGGCTGCGGGTCTCGGCTTTGGCGTGACGCTGCGCCACCTGGGAATCGACAACTTCGCGATCCTCGAACGCGGCGACACCGTCGGTGCCTCGTTCCTGCGTTGGCCCCGACAAACGCGCTTTATCACGCCGTCGTTCACCAGCAACCAGTTCGGCCTGCTGGACCTGAACGCCATCTGCCTGGAAACCTCACCGGCTTTCTCGGTCGGTGCCGAGCACCCCTCGGGGGTGGAGTACGCCGCCTATCTGGACGGGGTGGCGGACCATTTCGAATTGCCCGTCGTCACCGAGACCGACGTTCTCTCGATCACGAAGAAGGCGCAGCGCAAGCCGTTTCGGTTGGAGACGAATCGCGGTGAGGTCCACGCGCGGTTCGTGGTATGGGCGGGCGGCGAAATGCAGTATCCCCGGACCGGCGGCTTCGAGGGCTCCGAGCTTTGCGTGCACTACTCCGACGTGGCCTCATGGGACGATCTCGCCAACGCCGAACGACACATCATCGGCGGCGCCGAGAGCGGCATCGACGCCGCCGTCGCGCTGGCCGCCGCCGGCCAGCGAGCCGTCGTCTTCGACCGCGAGGAGCCGTGGAACCAAAGAGGCTCGGACCCCAGCCAACTCCTGTCACCGTTCACGCACGCGCGCCTGAACCCGGCCGTTGACTCGGGTCGGGTGACGCTGCGCGGCGGCTGTGTCGTCACCGGCGTTCGCCGCAACCACAGCGGCTATCGGTTGGCGCTCGAGGACGGCGACGTCATCGACTGCGCCGAGCAGCCGATCCTGGCGACCGGATTCGTCGGTTCGGCAACCCACCTTCGCCCGCTGTTCGATTGGCGGGACGAAGTCTATCCGTTGCTGACGGAGAACGACGAATCGACCGTGACGAAGGGGCTCTTCCTGGTCGGCCCGCAGGTGCGCCAGGACGATCTCATCTTCTGTTTCATCTACAAGTTCCGCCAACGCTTCGCCGTGGTAGCCAACCAGATCGCCCGCCGCCTGCAAGTGAGCACGAAGCCGCTGAAGTGGTACCGCCAGCACGGGATGTACCTCGACGATCTGTCGTGCTGCGAGGATGCCTGCGCCTGTTGAATGGGTCGGCCCTTGGCAGCATGCGGGCTACCAGGCCTTTCTGGGCGCTGCTGCTCTTGTTGGCGCCCGTCTGGGTCGCGGTCGACACCGCGAACCGTCTGGCGGATCGCATCGACCCCTGGGTCCGCGCCCGGACCGAGCCGCTGACCGAGCTTCTGACGAGCTGGCCGCAGCCGTTTGCGGCGATCCTGGCTGGCGACTACGGCTTCATCACGATGGGGCCGCTGCTGCTCGTGTGGGCGACTCCGGTCGTCGTGCTCCATGCGCTGCTGATGGGTGCCTACAGGTCGAGCGGCCTGCTCGACCGCCTGACCACCGCCATGAATCCGTGGCTGCGGCCGTTCGGCATGAGCGGCCGGGAGCTGGCGCGGGTCGTGATGGGGTTCGGGTGCAACGTGCCCGCCGTCATCGGCGCGCGCGCGGCGCCGGCGTGCTCGCGCGGCGCATGCGTCTCGGCCATCGCTTTCGGTTCGGCCTGTTCGTATCAGCTGGGAGCCACGCTGGCGGTCTTCGCCGTGGCGGGACGAACCGAGCTGGTCCCGGCCTACCTGCTGTTCCTCGGCGTCACGACGGTCGCCTACGCCCGCCTCACCGCGCCGAGAGCGGCTCGTTCTCCCTTCAACGTGCTGTCGATGGATGGCCCGGTCCCCCTGGCCCGGCCGCGCCCGAGGGCCGTCTGGCTGGAGGCGTGGGGCGTGATTCCGGAGTTCTTTCGCAGGGCCGTGCCGATCTTCTTTCTGATCACGGCCGCGGCGTCCCTGTTGCATTGGCTGGGCGCGCTGCAAGCCGCGTCGACCGTCCTCGAGCCGGCGATGGCCATCTTTCGATTGCCCTCGGAGGCGGCCACGGCGGTGGTCATGGCGAGCGTGCGCAAGGACGGCATCCTGTTGCTGGCGGAGCCGGGAGTCGTCGCAAGCCTCAGCGCCGTCCAATTGTTGACGGCCGTCTACCTGGCCGGCGTGCTGCTGCCCTGCCTGGTCACCTGCCTGACGATTGCGCGCGAGCAGGGTGGCGCGTTCGCGCTGCGGTTGGTGGGTCGGCAGGCTGCGGCGGCCACCGCGTTCAGCGCTGTGCTGGCCTGGGGCGGAGCATGGCTGTGAGCCCGATCTCCGGCCCGTGCCGACGCAAGGGGCAGGAACTGCTGCACCAGCAGTGCTGGAACTGGGGCCGGGACATCATGCGTCCGCAGGGCAACCTCTTGATCGAAGCCGGCTACCTCAAACGACAGCCGCCCGAGGGAGAAGCGGGATCGAGCTGCTACACGCTCGCGCTACCCAACGGCGACAGCCTCATGTTGTGGGGTTTCGGGCTCCTGTACGGAACGCCGCAGAACGGTGGCGTCTACCTCGGCCGCTACGCGTTTCGACCCGACTGGCTCCCGCCGGAGACGATCCAGGGACCGATGTGGAAACCCGACATGATCCCCGCTGCACAGGCGCCTCCGTCGCTCCGCCTGCCGGTTGACCTGACCGTCGCCGCCATTCGGCGCGTCGCGGACTACGAGGAGTGGGTGCTCGCCCGTTGCGGCCTGGAGTATCGCCGCGCCGTCCTGCGCGAATGGAAACAACAGTCCGAGCAACTGCCGCCGCAGACCGTTCCCCAGGCCTGGCGCGCCCTCGCCGACGCAATCAACGGCCACCCGCACCGCCCCGACGTCTCAGCGCCGAGAGCGTAGCCGCCTCACCCAAAGGAAGTAGGCGATGGCGGCTCCGGCGGATACGACCATGCCGATGTTCCCGTACGCCGTGTTGACCTGCAGCCCGAGGAACAGCGAGAACGAGAACATGAGGTAGATCAGCACGATGGCCGCAACGTGACCGACCACCCTTAGTGCAGCCTTCCACGCACTCCGTCGATTCATGTGCGGTGTGGCTCCTCCGGATTGCCGGGACATGCGTGGATTGCCGGGACATGCGTGGATTGCCGGGGCGTGCGGCTGATTTTTATGCTTCGCTTCACCATGCGGGCCGCGGCCCGGACCGGCAAGGGAGCCTCGCGACCAGGAGAGACGATGGACGCACGGGAGTCCGGCACGCGCACGAGACGAGCGGGGACGACGGTCAGCCCTTGAGGCGGCGCTCCAACGAGGACCTGCGCTACGAGGTCGAGGACCGGCTTCCGGGGCCGGTCGCGCTGGGTCTCGGCATGCAGCTCGCCGCGATGGGGATCAACGGGGTCGTTCTGATCCCGACGATCGTGTTTCAGGCGGGCGGCGCCGAGGAACTCGTGCTGTGGGCGGTGTTCGCCACCGTCCTGACGTGCGGCGTGGCCTCGATGCTCCAGGGCATGCGCGCGGGACGGATCGGGGCGGGATACGCGCTGCCGCACGTGAGCTCGGCGATCTTCATCGCGGTCTGCGCGGAGGCGCTGATCCAGGGGGGACCGGGGCTGCTCGCGAGCCTGGTCGTCATCTCGGCGCTCGCCCAGGCGGCGTTCTCCGCGCGGCTCTCGCTGCTGCACCGGGTCCTCACGCCGGTCGTCACGGGGACGGTCGTCATGCTCCTTCCCGTCACCGTGATGCCGATCCTCTTCGGCATGATCAACGAGTTGCCGCCGGGAGCTCCCGTGCCGGCCGGACCGCTGAGCGCCGGGGTGACGATCGTCGCCATCCTGGCGGTCGCGCTCCGGACGAAGGGGACGTTGCGCCTCTGGGCGCCGGCCATCGGGATCGTCGCCGGTTCCCTGGTCGGGGCCGCCTTCGGCATCTACGACGCCGGCCGCGTGGCCGAGGCCGAGTGGATCGGCGTCCCGGCCGGCGCCCCGCCGGCCCTGGACATCGGCTTCGGCCCGGCCTTCTGGGCGCTGCTGCCCGCGTTCCTCTTCGTGGCGCTCGTAGGCACGACCAAGACGGTCGCCGTCGCGGTCGCCGCCCAGCGCGTGTCGTGGCGCCGGCCCCGGGCGGTCGACTTTCGCGCCGTGCAGCGCACCGTGGCCGCGGAAGGCGCCGGGAACCTGCTCGCGGGCTTCGCGGGAACGATGCCGAGCACGCCCAACGGGAACGCCGTGGCCGCCATCGAAGTCACGGGCGTCGCGGCGCGCCGGGTCGGCGTCGCGGCCGGACTCGTCTTCTTCGTCCTCGCCTTCGTCCCCAAGGCGCTCGCCCTCATTCTGGCGATCCCCGACGCCGTCGTGGCCGCCTCCATCGCCGTGATCATGGCGACGCTGTTCACCGTCGGGATGCGCGAAGTCGCGCGGAGCATCGGCTCGAACCCGCGCAACGGCCTCATCGCGGGCGTCTCGTTCTGGACGGGTCTCGCCTTCGAGTTCGACCTCATCTTCCCCGCGTATTTCGCGGAGTTCGCGGGCGGGCTGCTGAGCAACGGGCTGACGACGGGAGGCCTCGTGGCGCTGCTGCTCACGGGGCTCACGACGCGGCGGAAGCGCCGGCTCAGGGGCACGCTCGACATGGCCGAACTGCCCCGGATCCGGGAGTTCATCCAGGCGTTCTCGTCACGGCACGGGCTGGCGGCGGTCCTGGACCGGCTCGAGGCCGCGAGCGAGGAGGCGCTGCTCACGCTCCTGCAGTCGCGCGAGGAGGCGGAAACGGCGGGGGACACGCCCGACGGCGGGAGGCGCGAACTGCTCCTGACCGCGAGCGAGGAGGACGACGAAGCCGTGCTGGAGTTCAGGGTCGGCGCCGCGGACAGCGACCAGCTCAACCTTCAGGACCGCCTGGCGTGGCTCGAGGCGGACACCCGGGAGGCCGACGTGGAGCAGGAGATCTCGCTCCGGCTGCTCAGGCACCTCGCCTCCTCGGTCCGGCACCAGCAGTTCCACGACGTGGACATCCTGACCCTGCGCGTCTCCGCCGTGCCCGAGCGCGACTCCGAGTGAACCGAGGGTCGCGGGCAGGCTCTCAGACCGCCTTCAGGAAGAACCCTTCGGCATGAAGTAGCCGACCCCGCGCTCGTTGCGGATGTAGGCCGGGCTGGCCGCGTCGTCTCCCAGCTTGCGACGCAGCCGCTTTACGACGGCCCGCACGAGTTTCGGGTCCGGCGAGCGTTGATCGCCTCCGCGCCACGCCTGGCGCAGCAACGACTCGTGTGTCAACACCCGTCCCGCGTTGACCGACAGCACGCGCAGCAGCTCATACTCGGTGGGGGTCAGCTGCACGGCCTCGCCCGCGACGGCGACCCGGCGTTGGTCGTAGCGGATGGTGAGGTCCCCCAGGACAAAGGGCTGGGGCCCGGACACCCGTCGCAGGGCGGCCCGCACCCTGGCCGTCAACTCCGACGGAGAGAACGGCTTGACGATGTAGTCGGCCGCGCCCGCATCCAGCGCCCTTACGATCGTTTCGTCCCGCCCGTACGCGGAGATCAGGATGACGGGCACGTCGCTCAGCTCCGGAACCCGCTCCATCAACGCGATGCCGTCGGTTCCGGGCAGCAGCAGGTCCAGCAGGACCAGCGCGGGCCGGTGCGTCGCGACGAGGCCGGCCACTTCCTCCGGATCCCCGGTCACGACCGCGTCGTAGCCCGCACCGGCGAGCGCGTCCCGGAGGTACCGAAGCATCTGAGGGTCGTCGTCCACCACCAGGATGCGGGTCGTCTCCTGCCCTTGCCGAGCCGCGCGCGGGCCGGCCACCGCGGGACCCTCGGAGGCGGTTTCCGGCTCCTCGGCCACCGGCACCGTGAAGGTGAACCGCGCGCCGTGCCCCTCGCCCTCGCTTTCGGCCCGGATCCGGCCCCCGTGCGCCTCCACCAGCCCCTTGCAGATGGTCAGGCCGAGTCCGGCCCCCGCCTCGGCTCGCTCCCCGTCTCCGCCGGCCAGCGCGACGTGCTTGCGGAAGAGGTACGGCAGCCGGTCCGGCGGCACCCCGCGGCCCTCGTCGCTCACCGAGATCGCCACGTGCACGCCTTCCCGCACCGCGTCGATCCGGATGGGTGACGATTCGGGAGAATACCTCGCCGCGTTGGACAGGAGGTTGGTCAGGACCTGGACGATCCGCGCCCGGTCGGCCAGAACCCGCGGGAGATCCGCCGGCAGGTCGATGTGGAGGTCGTGCCGTCCCGCGCCGCTCACGAACGTGCTCCGCGCCTGGTCCACGAGGGCCGCGACGTCCGCCGGCTCGGGCGACACCGACAATGTGCCCGTCACGATGCGCCCGTGGTCGAGCAGCTCGGCGATCAGGCCCCGCATGCGGTCGGCCTGGTCGTCGATGACCCGGAAGAACTGCAGCATCTCGGCCGGGTCCGGCACCGGCGAGGCGCCCAGGACGGTTGCCGTCGACCCCTTGATCGAGATCAGCGGCGTACGCAACTCGTGACTCACGATGCCGAGGAACTCGGCGCGCATGCGCTCCAGTTCCTCCAACGGCTCCAGGTCCTGCATCGTGACGACGACGGACACGACCGTGCCATCGTCCGCCTGGATCGGCGTCGAGTTGACCAGGGTCGTCACGCTCCGGCCGTCGGGGACCGAGAGCGTGATCTCCTCGGCGCGCACGGTCTCCGCGATCCCCAGGAGCTGCGCCAGCGGAAGCTCCGCCAGGGAGGCCTCCCGCCCGTCCGCGCGGCGACAGGTGATCGCATCCAGCAGTTGCGCCGGAGCGAACCCCGGCGTGTTCAGCGCGTCGACGATCCGGCGCGCCTCCCGGTTGAACGACACCGGCTCGCCGGTTGGGCCGTCGAATACCACGACCCCCACCGGCGAAATCTCGATGAGCGTCTCCAGGTCCGCCCGTGCCCTGCGCTCCTCGCGGTGCGCTCGAGCGTTGGCGATCGCGGTGGCCGCCTGGGCGGCGAACAGCGTCAGGACTTCCTCGTCAGCTTCCGTGAACTCCCGGCCGCCCTCCTTCTCGGCGAGAAAGAAGTTGCCGACGTTGACGCCGCGGTGCAGCAGCGGCGCCCCCTGCATCGTCCTGGACCGCATCAGATCCGGGGAGAAGCCCAGCGCGCGGACATAGTCGGGCAGGTCCCCCACGCGAATCGGCTCGCCAAGACGCCTGAAGTGCTCGAAGAGTCGCGGGCCCTCGGGCCAGGCGACCAGTTCGTCCTGCTCGCCCGCAGTCAGGCCGGAGGTGACGAACTCCTCGGTTTCTCCGGCCCCGTCGACGGTGACGATCACGCCGAAGCGCGCCCCGGTGAGCGCGCGCGCGCTGTCGACGACCTCCTGCAGCACGGTGTCGAGGTCCAGGCTCGCATTCGCGCGCAGCACGGCCGCGCTCAGCCTGGACACGCGCTCCCGGAGCGCCTCGATCTCTCTCTGCAATTCGCTGGAATCGCTCGTCACTCGTCTCGCTCCTGTCCGAACCCGTAAGCCCCGGGGAGCACGCCCCCCGATGCGGCGGCCCCTCCTGTGTCGCCCACTTGTCACGAAGATATACCCAATTTGTCACACGACAAAAGACGGCGCGCAAGTTCTTCGGCGTTCGGTCGTCGGGGCCGCGCCGCAGCGCCGGCTGCACGGGGTTCCGCTCGTCCTTGCAGGCGTCCGGGGGCCACGGTAATCTCATGCGACTCAGCCGATAAATCGCGGAATGGTCGCCATACCAGGCAATGAGCGACCCTCTTGGCGCGGCAGCGGCGTGAAAGCAAGCCCGAGATGCCGACCCTCCCCCCAGGCCGCTGATACATGACCGAGGACGCGAAGCGGATCCTGTTCGAGTTCTCCGACGGCGAGCCGTTCGGCGTCACGACCGTCTGCCGACTGCTCAAGTGCCGTCGGGCACGTGCGGAGCGCGCGCTCCGTTCTCTGATCGCGGCCGGCATGGCGCGCCGCTCGCGCGGAAACGACCGGATCTACAAGCTCACGCCGCTCGGCCGCGACCTGGGCGAAACGCAGCGACAGTCGGCATAGCAGGTCACGCGAAGGCCTGGAGGCGCTGAGGGCCCTGCGCCCGATCAGCATGAATCCTCCGGTCGGTTAGCGGCCGCGGGCTAGCGGCGGCGCGCCCGGGTCACCGCTTCCTTCGCTCGCCGCGCGTGGTCCAGGGCGTCGCGGGCCGCCCGCCCGACGGATTCGACCACCTCCTCCACTCCCTCGCGTCTCTTCGGCGGAGCGCCCAGATGCGCGCTTCCCTCCTTTCGGCGATGGCCTCCTCGGCCCACCGGAGGATCGACTCGATCTCCTTCGGCTTCGGTTTGCCCGTCTTCCTTGCCATACCCGTTCCCGTTGAGCGACGGTCCACCACCTGTGTACGAAGCGTGCCTGGAGAACGGTCGGGCGTGCCGGGTTGCGCGTCAACGCGACGGATGTGCGATCTTGGGGCGCATGACGCTGGGACAACTTTTCGCGTTCAACATCGCGCTGTTGTTCGCGATCGCGAGCCCGGGGCCCGCCCTGGTGGTGGCCGTCCAGACCTCACTCCGCTCCGGACGTGCGGCCGGAATCGCCGTCGGGGCCGGTCTCGGTTCGATGGCCGCCACGTGGACGCTGCTGGCCGCGGGCGGGCTGGGGTTGGTATTCGAACGGCTGCCGTGGCTGTACGGGTCCATGAGAACCGCGGGGGCGCTCTACCTGGTTTACCTCGCCTACCGGATGTGGACGAGCGCCGCGAAGCCCCCGCGTGCCCGCGCAGCCCCCAACCGGTACGCTTTCCTCCGGGGGATCCTCGTCAACCTGTCGAATCCCAAGTCGGTGCTCTTCGCGGCCGCCGTGATCATCGCGATCTTTCCCGCCGGACTGAGCCCGGCCAACGGTCTCGTGATCGTCGCCAACCACCTGCTCGTCGAGATCGTGTTCTACGTGACGCTTGCCTTCTGCATGAGCACGCCTGCGGTCGCGGAGCGGTACATGGGGGCGCAACTCGTCATCGATCGCGCCACCGCCTCGATTCTCGCCGCCCTGGGGCTCTGGATCGCGGTTTCGGCCCTGGCGTAGCACCGATCGCCCGAGAGCGGGCTTGCGGGGGACCGCGGTTCAGTCCAGGGCCGATTCGGATCAGTCGGTGCGCCAGCCGACGCTTGTGGCCCATTCATCGCAGGCCCTGGCGTACGCCTCGTAGTCTGCCGGGGGGCGGTCCCCCTCGGAGGTCGCCCGGGTGCGCACCTCCTCCATCTGCTCCGCCAGCGGCGGGAGTCCGATGGCGTGTCGGCGCTCGTCGAGCCGCTCCGGATCTTCCACGTCGCCCGGGGAGAGATTCCCCTCGGCGTCCCAGTCGAACTGCGTTCCGTAGCGCTGCGGCCGGCCCTCGAAGAATCGGATCCGGTCCTCCAGCATCGCCGCTTGGCGAGGAGACGCCGTCCCGTCGCGGGCGGCGGTCTGGAGGAGGGGCAGCGCATGCCGCTGCAGGTCGGGCTCGGCGATCGCATGCTGCAGGATCAACCAGGCGGCTTCCGCCCCGTCCGGGCCGACGAGGTCCGTTCCCGGCCATCCGATCAACTCGATGATCCGGCGAAGCCGCCGCGCGTTCCGTTCGTGGACGCGGGCCATCCGCGGCTCGTAGCCGGCGCCGAAGAGTTCGCCCGAATCCACGAGTTCGGCGCGCACCTGCAGGTCCCGCCGGGCCATTTCCAGGAGTTCGTCCCTGAGCGTCTCGTTCATCCGTCGCGTCAGGGGAGCCAGCGGAGCGTCGCGGTGAGGGAGTGGAGGCGGAGATCGGCGACGGTCGGGTTGATCGGGATCCGCCGGAGTTGGCGGCCGCCGTCCTCATCGTAGCGGACCACCTCGATGTCACCGGTGGCGGTGCCGATGCGTCCGGCGTCCGTGTAGCGGTATCCGAAGTCCAGCAGCACGTCGGCGCGCAGGGGGACGGTCAGGCCGGCGGCGAGCATCCATGCGAAACCGTAGCCCGTGTTCGCGGGAAGCGACGTTTGGGGCACCTCGCCGGCGGGTCCCCTGCGGAGACGGCCGGAGGGATCGTCGGGGTTGGGGAATCGCTGGATGTAGTCGGTGAGGCGGTAGCGGTTCGCGCCCACTCCCCCGCCCACCCACAGGCGCCCTCCGCCTAGCGCCCCGAACTCCCGGAACCCCGACAGCAGCAGTCGGCGGGCGTTCATGCGTGCCTCGGTCCGCTGCACCGGCCCGCCGGCCACGTAGTTCGACTGGCCCTCGTACGCGAGCCGGCCCGTGACCGTCAGTTCCACCTGGGCGCGAAACGCCCCGAACCGGTAGCCCGCCGCGAGGCCGTACTCCAGCCCGGCCGCGAGCGTACCGGCGTCGGACTGGTCGTCACCGTAGAGCGCCGCCTCGCCCGCGTCCTCGCCGTCGACGAAGCGGACGTCGGCCGGGAGGACGGCAGCGACCCCGACGGAGACGGAGATCCGGCCGGGACCGGTGGGGGCCTGACCGGTGATGGCGGTCGGCACGACGCAGAGGCAGCCCAAGCCGAGAAGAAGACCGGCCAGGGCGGCGATACGGCAGCGGTTGTCGACGTGCGTCATGGGCGTCCCCTGAGTTTCGGAAGGAAGGAAGCTGTCAGGCCGGCTCGGTGAAGGCGAGGTAGTATCCGTCCGGGTCCTGAATCGCGAATTCCCTCATGCCGTACTCCATGACCTCGGGACCCCACGCAAACGGCACGACGTCCCTGAGTTCATCGGCCAAGGCGCGCACGTCGTTCGGGTAGAGGTAGAGGACGCCGCTGAACACCGGCTTGGAGGGCGTACCCCGCGGCGGGTCGGTGTAGAACTGGAGCGCGATGCCGTCGCGCGCGACCTCCCCCCAGAATGGCGAATCTTCGTCCGGAAACACGCCGGTCCGGGAGAACCCGAGGCGGCGGTAGAAGGCAAACGTGGCCTCGAGGTCGCGGACCAGCAGCGATGGTACGAGTCGGCTCCCGAGGACCGCGGGATTCATTGGCCCCGGCGGAAGGCCCGCAGCTCATCCAGGATCTCCTGCTTGACGGCCTTCGCAAAAGCGAGAGACCGCCCGCGAAACTCAGGAAGCCCAACGCGGCGACGGCAGACGTCGTCACACCGGCTGGCGCCGTGGGAACGTACACCAGTGCGGCCAGGCCGACCCAGAGCAGAGCCAACCCGCTTCCGCGCCGTACCGACGACCGAATCCTGCTGTTCTCGTATCTCATCATCGTGATGCCTCCCTGCACCAGACGTGCGGCCAAGCGGGTGGGTTCAACTCGAGTTCGAAGACGAACGAAGACGGCCCTGGTTGTGGTCGGCGCATACCGGACGACTGCCCACAGGAGTTGTCCGAGATACCAAAACGCGGCGCGCACCGGACCGCTACGCGCTGCTCGCGCGGTCCGCAGCTCCGTGAGGTCGCCGATCAGGCCGTCGCGGGTCAGGCCCGGCGGGAGAAAGGACTCCAGCAGTCGCTCCACGATGATCATCGGGCACCCACCGCATCGCCCAGATCGCCCTCGATCCCGCTCCACATGCGGAGGCATGCCTCGCGGTAGCGCGCCATGGCGGCCCTGCCCTCCGCCGTGACTTCGACGATTCGCTTGGGCCGCCCGCCACGGCCGGGCACGGGCTCGCCGGCGTATGTCGTCACGAGACCCCGGCGCTGCAGCCGATCGAGGGTGACGTAGAGAGAACCCGCCGGCACAATCCGACTGGTCTGCGACTCGATCTCGGTCACGATCGCGGCGCCGTAGGCATCCGGCAGCCGAAGGGCCGCCGCGACCACCAGGTGCTCGAGGCTGCTCAGCATCGCTTGTGGAGACATCGTTCCCACCAATACAGAAAAGTTATATTGCGTGACGATAGGCACCTGGGCACCAACGGACAAGGCGTGACTCATGTGCTGCTGTGTGGCAAATCTTGCTACACACTGCCGGACGTGCGACCTTGCAGCATGGCTATCAGGCAGACGCGAAACGTTTCGCTTCCACCGCGACAGGACGCGTTCATCGAGCGGCTGGTCTCGCGCGGACACTACCGCACCGCGAGCGAAGTCGTGCGTCACGGGTTGCGCCTGCTGGAGGAAAAGGAACAGCGAAGGCTCCTGGAGAAGTGGCTCTACCAAGGGCTCACGGAAGAGGAGAAGGAGCGGGTTCCGCACGCGCTCCTGGACCGCGTCAGAGCGCACTTCCGTCAACTTGCCGACACCGCCATCCGCGAGGTCGAAAACGACCGAGTGACGGACGGGCCCGCAGCCATGCAGCGGTTGAGAGAGCGAATCGAGGAACAGGGCTGAGTGTCGGCCGGTTACCGGCTCAGCCAAACCGCTGAGGCAGAACTCGAGGAGATCCTCCTCTTCGTGGCGGAGCAATCCGGCGTTGATCGCGCGCTGGATGTTCACGAGCGATTCGTGGATGCCTTCGAGCACTTGGCGGAGATGCCGAACTCCGGATCGAAACGCATTGACATCACCGGCGAGCGAGTCCGGTGGTGGCGCGTTTTCGACTGGCTCGTGCTCTACGAGTGGGACAGCGTCCCTGTCACGATTCTTCGCGTAGTACACGGCGCGCGAGATCTCGACCGGATTCTAAATCCGTATCCCGCGACGCACTGATCCCGTCGAGGGTTGCCGGGGGCGCACCGGCAGGTTCCGTTGGGGACCACCCACCCAAAAGGGGCGGCGGAAGATTCTCGCGATGGGTTCCTCGACGGACGGTGATGAGACAGGACACAGCGGCGGACGCGACCTCCGATCCCACGGTCGCCAACAGCCTTGAGATGCCGCACGAAGCCATGCTCGAGCTGGCCCGGGAGGCGGCCGAGATCCTCGTGCGGCGCCGGGAGGAGCTGGCCGGGGAGGACGCCTGGGACGGGGAGTTCCGCGAGGTACTTGAAGCGCAGCTCATGGAGGATCCGCCGGAGGAGGGCCATCCGGCGACCGAGGTCATGGAGCGGGCCGTCCGCGACGTGCTGTCGCTGACCCTGCGCCTCGATCATCCCCGCAGCTTCGGCTTCGTCCCGTCCTCTCCCACCTGGCCCGGGGTCGTCGCGGACTTCCTGGCGGCCGGCTACAACGTCAACGCGTGCAACTGGCTGGTGGCGAGCGGGCCCAGCCAGCTCGAATGCGTCGTCATCGAGTGGTTCCGGCGCTGGCTCGGCATGCCGGAGACGGCGGGCGGCGTGCTCACGAGCGGAGGGTCCGCCGCAAGTGTGGACGCGCTTGTCGCGGCACGGGAGGCCGCGGGCTACCCGGAGCGCGCCGCCGTGTACATGAGCGACCAGACCCACCCCGCACAGTACAGGGCCGCGAAGATCTCCGGCATCCACCCGGATCGCGCCCGCATCGTGCCGAGCGACGACCGCTCCCGCATCGACCTCGCCGCGCTCGCGCGCATGGTGGCGGAGGACCGCGCCGCCGGGCTGAACCCCATCGCCGTGTGTGCGAACGCCGGCGCCACCGCGACCGGCGCGATCGACCCGTTGCCGGAGCTGGCCGATTTCTGCGCGGCGGAGGGGATCTGGTTCCATGTGGACGCCGCCTACGGAGGGTTCGCCGCCGTGACCGAACGCGGGAAGAAGCTCCTGCGCGGCATCGAGCGCGCGGACTCGGTCGGGCTCGACGCGCACAAGTGGTTCTTCCAGCCGTACGAAGTCGGCTGCCTGCTGGTGCGGGACGTGGCGACGCTCGAAAAACCGTTCGAGATCCGGCCCACCTTCCTCCAGGACTCCCTGTGGGGCGCGGGCCACCCGAACCTGACGGACCGGGGACTGCAGATGAGCCGATCCGCCCGCGCGCTCAAGATCTGGATGTCCGTGCAGACGTTCGGGATGGCCGCGTTCCGCGAGAGCATCGCGAACGGGCTGGACTCCGCGGCCCGCGCGGAGGCCTACATCGACGCGAGCCCGGTGCTCGAGTGCCTGAGCCCGGCGACGCTGAGCATCGTGTGCTTCAGGGTGAATCCGGCCGGCGGGGAGAACGGCGGGGAGATCGCCGAAGACACCCTCGACGAACTGAACCGCGAGGTGCTCGCCCGCCTGTTCTGGGAGGACCGCGCGTTCGTTTCCTCGGCCGAGGTGTCCGGGAAGTTCGCGCTCAGGCTGTGCATCGTGAACTACAACACGACCTGGGACGACGTGAGAGAGACGCTGGAGGCCACGGAGCGGTTCGGGAGGAAGGCCCTTGACCAGCTGTAGATTCGGTAATGCCGTCTACCGATTCGCCAGCACCTCCATCGCCTTTCGCCGTCGGACCGAGATTTCCTTGATGATTCTCTTGGAAGTCGGCGTGATGGGACGCGCTGCGGATTCAGGGGAACTGCCTTCCTTGGCAGGATCAACCCGAGCCGATGGGTCGTCTTCCCGGGATGGTGCAACGTCGGCTGCCCGTCGGGTTGGCTTCTTGTTCATCACGTTCCCCAATTGGTTCAACAAGCGATACGGTTGAAATCCAAGCCTGGGACGCCTGGTTGTTCATAGCAAGCAACGGGGAGGTGCTAGGAGGCCGCGGAGCGGTTCGGGCGGGAGGCCCTCGGCACACAAAACGCTTGACGATGAACTCGGCGGGAGCTATTGACGCGCTACGAAGTGCGGCGCTCACGTCAGGCGCCCGCTTCGTTCCCTGAGATCGCATCTTTCGTCAGGAGATCCGCAAGATGCCAGCGTCCCCCGTCCCCGTTCGCGCGGCTGCGCCGCTGCTCTTCGCCGTCGCTCCCCTGCTCGCCGTCGTGGTTGTGGCCCGCACCGGTCCCGCTCCGGCGCACGCCCAGGAGGCCGCGGCCGTCCAGGAGGCCGGGCTGACCGGTTTCACCGCAGCGCGCGCCGTCACGCAGCTCGCGTGCGAGGCCCGGTTCCTGGATCTGCCCCGCTCCGAGTCGTTCCGCGAGCACCTGCGCACGGTCACGGAGAACCCGCATCCGGCGGGGTCGGAGGCCCAGGTGCGGGTCGGCGACTACATCGCCGGGGCCATGGAGGAGGCGGGGCTGGCGGTCACGCGCCACCCCTACGACGTCTACCTGCCGGAGCTGACCGACGACGTCGAGGTGCACATCGTGACGCCGGTCGCGATGCAGCTCTCCAACCGCGAGCCCGCGCTCGCCGAGGACCGCTTCTCCGGCCACCCCGACCTGCTCAACGGGTGGAACGCCTTCTCGGGCTCGGGCGACGTCACCGGCGAGGTCGTCTACGCCAACTACGGCCGCCGCGAGGACTATCTCGCGCTGGACGAGATGGGCGTGTCCCTGGCCGGCAAGGTCGTGATCGCCCGCTACGGGGGGAACTTCCGCGGCTACAAGGTGCTGTTCGCCGAGGAGCGGGGGGCGGTGGGCGTCGTCATGTTCAACGATCCCGGGTTCTCGGGACTCGCCGCCTACCCCGAAGGCCCGATGATGAACGGGGAGACGATCCAGCGCGGCTCTGTCCTCACGCTCCCCTGGACCGGCGACCCGCTCACGCCGTTCGAACCCGCGCTGCCCGTGGACGCCGCGCCCGGCGACGACCGGAACGGCGGCCGGCAGGTGGAGCGCCTCGACCCCTCCGAGGTGCCGCTGCACAACATCCCCGTCCTGCCCATCGGCTACGAGGCCGCCACCGAGATCCTGTCCCGCATGACCGGCCGCGAGGTCCCGCCCGGGTGGGCGGCGGGGATGGAGGTGGACTACCGCATCACGGGCGGCCCCGAGCTCACGGTGCGGGTGCGCGTGAACCAGCCCATGAAGCTCACCCGCGCGACCAACGTCGTGGGCACCGTGCGGGGGAGCGAGTTCCCGGACGAGTGGTTCATCCTGGGCGCGCACTACGACCCCTGGGGCTTCGGCGCCATCGACCCGAACGGCGGCACCGCGATGCTGCTGACGCTGGCCGAGGCGCTGGGCGAGCTGTCGCGGGACGAGGCGTGCCGGCCGCGCCGCTCGATCATGATCGCGCACTGGGACGCGGAGGAGTACGGCATCATCGGGTCGACCGAGTGGGTCGAGGAGTTCCGCGAGGCGCTGGAGGCGAACGCGATCGCCTACATCAACGCCGACGCCGCGGTGTCGGGCGCCAACTTCGGCAGCTCCTCCTCGCCGTCGCTCAAGGGGCAGATCATCGAGGCCACGAAGGCGGTGACCTACCCCGGCAGCGACGAATCGGTGTACGACTGGTGGCTGGAGCGCACGGGCGGGGAGGCGACGGAACCGGCCCTCGGCAACCTCGGCGGCGGCTCCGACCACGTCGGCTTCTACACCCACGCGGGGGTGCCGTCGGGCTCGCTCTCGTCCGGCAACCCCGGCGGCGTCTACCACTCCAACTACGACAACTTCGCGTGGTACGAGCGCTTCGGAGACACGACCTTCGCCCACGGGCCGATGATCGCCCGGGCCGACGGGATCCTCGCGCTCCGCTTCGCCAACGCCGACGTGCTCCCCTACGACGTGGTCCGCTACGCGACCGACACGCGCACCCACGTCGAGACGCTGTACGAGGTCGCGGCCCAGCGCGGCCTGAAGGTCGATCTGTCGCGGCTCGTCGAGAGCACGAGTGAGCTGGACGAGGCCGCCGCGGTCCTGGTGGCGGCGCGCGAGCGCTGGCTCGGCTCCGGGGAGGTGGACGCGGCGGAGGCCGAGGCGGTGAACCGGGCGCTGATCGGACTCGAGAAGGCCTGGCTGAACGACCGGGGACTCCAGGGCCGGCCGTGGAGCCGCTCGATCTACGTCTCGCCGGACCCGTTCAGCGGCTACGCCTCGTGGATGCTGCCGGGCCTCCGCTACGAGATCGAGACGGACGACCGCGCCGACCTGCCCGGGTGGGAGCGCGTCTACATCGGCGCCGTCCGCAACCTGGCGGAGCGCATGCGGGCCGTGGCCGCGATGATGCCGTAGGGCGCGGGATGGCATCCACGGTTTCTCCTGCCGGGAAGTCTACCGACGGTTAAGATCAGGATGAGCAAAGCGCGAGTTCCAGCCGCGAGGGACGGGCTCGGTCAACGGACGCCGGTAGGGGCCAACATGATCCAGGAGGGAGGCCAGTCGTGACTGCCCGCGACGACGAGATCCGCCGCCAGCTACGGCTGGGCGAGGACAGCGCGTGGGAGTTCAAGCAGATCGGGGTCGGGGTCGTGCGGCGAGAAATCGACGGCAAAGCCTTCCTGCTGGTCGATGTGCCGACGGACTATGCCCGTTTTCTTCGGTTCGACGAGCAGCCGGTGCCCGGAACGGGCCTCAAGACGCTCGACCCGGCGCTGTGGGAGCCGCTCCTCGGCGTCGCCGGCAGGGCCAACCCCCGCGTCGGACTTACGAAGATGGGACTCCTCGCGGAGGGCGCGAACGGGACGCGGCACGCCACGGTGGCCGGTGTCCTGCTCTGCTGTCCGGATCCGCAGGAGTGGATCCCGAACGCCTGCATCACGGCGACCCGGTATCGGGGCCGGGACCGCGCCTCCGGCCAGGTCGACGCCCAGGTGATCGGCGGTCCCCTGCACCGCCAGATCCGCGAGGCGGTGGCGTTCGCCGTGCGGAACATGCGCGTCGGCGCCCACAAGGACCCGGCGCGCCTCGACCTGCCGCAGTACAGCCCCAGGGCCATCTTCGAGGCCGTCGTCAACGCGGTGGCTCATCGGGACTACTCCATGCGAGGCAGCCGCATCCGGCTCTCCCTGTTCGCCGACCGGCTGGCGGTGCAGTCGCCGGGCACCTTCCCCAACGGCCTCACGGTGGACAACATCGCCGACCGGCAGGCCACGCGGAACGAGGTCATCGCATCCATACTCGGCCGCATCCCCGTCGGCGACATCGATGGCCGGGGCGACCGCCGCCACTTCATGGAGCGCCGGGGCGACGGCGTGCCGGTGATCCTGCGGGAGACCCTCGGCGCGAGCGGCAGGGAGGCGGAGTACAGAGTCGTCGGAGAGGCCGACGTCGTCGTGATCATGCCCTCGGCACCCGCCGAACCGAGTCCCGCGCGCGTGGCCGTCACGGTACGGGTCGGGGACCGCCTCCTGCCCGGCGCCGACGTCCTCGTTCTCTTCCCGAACACGACATGGAAACGAGCGGAGACGGACGCGAGCGGCGAGGCGCACGTCGACCTGTACACCGTCGATCTGCCGATGACGGTATTCGTGGCCGCGCCCGGTCACGCTGGCCACGTCGAGCGCGACTGGACGCCGGCAAGAGGGGCGCTCGCCGTGGAACTGGCCCCCCTTCAGAACGGCGGCGCGGTCATCCTCGCGGAGTCGACGGGCCGGGTGCCCGGACTCGCGGGAACGTTGAATCCGATTCGCGACTCTCACGACCGCACCTACCTGTACGCCTCCAACATCTCCATCGACGAAGGCAGTCCGCAGCCCGTCCACTTCCGCTTCGACGAAGATATCCGCCTGACGGACGCCAACGGACGGGAGGTGGTGGCTCGCATCAGGGATGTCGTCGGCCGATCCGCTCTGGTGGAATACCGACCGCAGCGCTGAGAGGGGCCCTCCCGCAGAGCAATCCATGAAGAATACCTTATGGAGGGGCCATGCACCGCACCCAGGACACATACGCGTTGAGTCATTTCCGGCAGCACACGGGCGAACATCTTGAGCGGATCCGGGAGGGACGGGTCGAGACCATCACGCAAAACGGAGAAGCCGCGATGGTCGTGATGAGCCCGGAGCGCTACGACTTCCTGGTCCATTCGGTCGAGCGTGGCCACCTGTGGCGCGAGGCGCTCCGAGCCTACAGGGCGGGCGAACCCGGCGTCCCCGCGAGGGAGGCCCTCGAAGGTCTCGCCAATGAACTCGACGCGGATTCTTGACGCGCGCGGTGGCGGCGCTGATGCCGTAGAACGTCTCAGTTGCGCGTCAGGCGTAGCACCTGGGGATGGGCGAGATCCAGTTCGTCCCGCCGGACGCCGAGTACCGCGTCCATGGTGATGTCCGACACGGCGAAACGGTCCGGAATCCGCACGGTTCCGAGCCAGGTCCCGCCGGCATCGAGCACCAGCCACTCCTGCGGCTCGTCCTGCTCGCTTTCTCCCCGGTAGAGTTCGAACCAGACCGCCCCGGAAGGATCGACGAGGATGTCGGCGAAGGCGGGCCGGGTCCGGGAGGTGGGCGCTTCTTCCAACACCCCCCTGAAGAAGTTTCCGGGCGGGACGCCGTCGAGAATGGCAGCGCGCTCCGCGGCGATCGCAGCGTCGCTCAGGTCCAGCGGGTAGTCGGGGATCCGCAGGATGCGTACGAGATTTCCGGACATGTCCAGTTCCTCCGCCTGCATCGTCTCGGATGAACCCCGAAGGATGCGCCGTCCGAGAACCGCGATCCGGGATGCCCTGCCGAAGAGGGGCGAGATCGTCCGGTATTCGTCCGCGCGGGAGACATACACCTCGTGTCCCCGCGTCTCGCCGATGCTGTCGATCAGCGTCCCCCGCAGGTCGAAGAGGACGAGAGGCTCCGGGCGCCAAACCAGCCCGGTGAGGCCATCCTGCGGCAATACCGGTCTGTTCAACTCCGGAAGGACCGCACCGCCATCCAGGTAGTGCAGGTCGGTGGTGAAGCGATCGACGCCGAAGGTCCGGACCACCGACAGGTCGGGAGCGATCACGGTGACGCGGCGGTCGCCGAAGGCCAGCAGCGTGTCGCCGGCATTCTCGATTCCGCGGAGACGTCTGAACTCTCCGGGACCGTCTCCCTCGCCGCCGAAGGAAGCCTGGAACTCGCCGGCCGCCGAGAACACGCGCACTTCCCGCGAGCCCCCGTCGGCAATCATGAGCGAGCCATCCGGGCGCTGCTTCATGCTGCCGGCCCCGTAGAACTCGTGGGCCGGGCCGGTGCCCGAAAGCGTGAGGTCGACGACGGGATCCGGGTCGATGCGCCAGAGGCTGGAATCGCCCCAGAGCGGTCGTAGCGCCTCGACGATCCGGACGCCCGCGCTGTCGCGCTCGACGACGAGGGGGATGCCGGAACCGCCCTCGCCGCAGGCGACCACGCCGCACAGCAGGAGAAAGGCGGCAGCTTCGAGACGGGCGATTGAAGATGTCCGCATGGTCGTGATAGCTTCCTGCGGCTTCCGGCTCCCGGTCAAGGTCTCTTCCCCTCCGTTGAGCCCCCGTTGAGCCTCCGTGCTATCTTCGGATGCCTCACCAGAGTTAGTTTGTCGTTAGCTCAACGTGTCGCGGACGCTGCGGCTCGGGGCTGCTCAGGAAGCGGAGGTTACGATGCAAGGAGATACTGGTTCGGTTTTGGGGCCACCGCCCGACGCTGGCGGGCGCCGCCCGTCATACGATCCGAATTGGTACGAGAAGATCGAACGGGCCAGGGAGGCTCGCGAGATCGGCGAGAAGCTACAGAAGAGCACGAGGAAACCACAAAACAAACATGGAACTTCCCGAAGACATGACTTCCGAGAGAAGAACCCCCCTGTACGAGGCGTACAATTCCAATCGCTATGAGCGGCAAGCGCTCATCAGCCAATATCAAGCACAGTACGAATGCAGTTTAATTATCCTTTCAGACTTTTTCCTTCAAGCCGATAGCATTCCATTTCTCGAGGAGACACTGACCGACGCAGACGCTTCCCAGGAGTTGCATATCATTCTTCACACAATGGGAGGCGATGGGAACTCCGCTCTTCGTCTCGCGCGTCAAGCACAGTCGAGGTGCACCGAACTCACGGTGATCGTTCCGGATCAAGCAAAGAGCGCGGGAACGCTGTTTGCGCTCGGTGCGCACCACATCGTCATGGGTCCGACGAGCGATCTGGGGCCGGTGGATCCGCAGTTTCCCGATCCACAACACCCCCATCGGCTGATCGCAGGCAAAACGCTCATCCGAGCCGTCGAGTATGCCGAGGAGCGTATCGCGGCAAGGCCCGAGACGTATCCTCTCCACGTTTCGCTATTGGCGGGGGTCAGTGCTCCGTTGCTTCAGACGGCTTACGATGAGATCAGTCGAAGCGGAGAACTGATCAAGGAAGCTCTGTCGGTCGCTAACGAGGACGCGAACGCAGTGGCAGCGCTCGCGGAGCGGGTATGCGCCAGACTGGTGGACGAACCTACGGATCATGCCGCAATCGTATCGGCGGATGATGTCCGTGAAATGGGCTTGCCGGTCAAGAAGATGGCAGCAACGGATGAGCAGTGGCAGGCGATCTGGCGCCTCTGGACGAAGTATATTGCCCTCAGCGCTTCGCGCGTTTACGAGGGTGTCAGGTCGTCGATCGTCATCCCCTGGCCGGAAGCCGACGCGGGATAAGCGGAATGGGGCGTTAGTATCGGTGGGGCACACTCTGCGGAGACCGTGACCTCACCCGGTTGACGCGGCGGTCTCCCGGCGTGGCCCCACGTGACGGTTTGCAGGGAGGTCGTTTGGGCAACGGTTCGGGGACAGCTCAGGGGAACACTCGGGCCCGCTTTGAACAGTGGGCGAGAAACGCCGCGTGCCAGGCCAATACCCTCTCGGCCGTGCACAACGTCCGCATGGCAGATGTGGCTCGGCGTCTCGGAAGCCGCCCCAGTTTCGGTCAGTCCGTGTTCGCGCTCACTCGGGGGAACAACTTCGAGCGGCAGATCCTCCGCGACGAAGGCGCACGGCTTCTCGATGAACTGATTCGGACGGACGTGCTCCCTGAAGGAGCGAAGGGACTCGCCGACCTGCGCGTCCGGATGAACGGCGGGCCGCTTCCCTCTCTTGTGGCTGCCATTGAGGCGACGAAGGGGCTCGTCAGGACGTTGGCCGCCCGGACGGATACCGGCTCCGGGCCGCGTCCCGCGATCATCGCGAGTCCGACCGTTCGGATCCCGAAGGGCGTCATGTTGCCCGAGGCCGTGCTCATCCTGGATGTGCTCGCCGTTCGCTACGACCGGGGGCGGCCCGAACTCACGGTTGGCGAGATCAAGACGTACCCGGATCGCGGGGGACACACCGACCCGCACCAACTGGCGGGCGCCCGCGCGCAGGCGGGGATCTACCTCCACGCGCTGGAGTTGCTCCTGGCCGAGTTGGGGTGCGGGGACGGCCTCAGGCTGCGGCGGAAGGGGTTCCTCGTACTGACGCGGCCGGGTTCCAACTTCCCGTCGGTGCGCGCGGGTGAGGACCTCCGCTACCAAGCGGCGAGAGCCCGGCGGGGATTCGAACTCCTCGAGGCGGCGGCTCGCGGGCTGCCGCCGTTCGAGTCGCCGGGAGACGACCCCATCGACGCGGTGGCGCGGGCGGAGACGGAGTATTCGGAGGCCTGTCTCAGGTTCTGCGACCGGGCGAGCCAGTGCCATGCCTCCGCGCTGGAGGCCGGAAACCCCGCCGTGCTCGGCGACGAGGTGCGCCGGTTTCTCGGTGAAGTCGACCTCGGCCGTGCCGTCGCGCTCCTGAACGGCGGGGATCCGCGCACGGCCGGCGAGAGGGACCTGCTGTACAGGCTTCGTCGAGCGGGATCCACGGCACGCCCATCATGAGGGAGCGCGACATCATCCGGCGGCTCATCGCGCACGCGGAGGGCGGGCCCCTCCCCCGCGGCGCGACCCGGCAGATGCACATCGCCTCGGATGAAGATCTCCTGATCCTCGCCTTCGTGCGCATGGGGGGAGAGTCGCGTCCGTGGGGCATCGCCTTCGGACACCCCGGTGAAGACCCCGAGATTCTCGCCGTCCCGGAGGGCCGGAACCGCGACCTGGTGGCCCGCATGTGTTCCACCTTCGCGCCGGCGCTTCTGCGGCACCTCCGGACGCCCGGTTTCGTGGGCCTCCCTCCAGTGGAAGAGGAGGAGCTTGGGCCGCTCCGGCAGGTGTGGCTGCCGAACGGAAGTCACGCGGACATGCTCCATCACCTGGCCTTCGCCTACACGTTCACGCGCTGGGGAGCAGACGCCGAGGCAACCCTGAACCCGCTCGGGCGGGCCGCCGGGTGGCTCTTCCGGGAGGCCCAGAGACCGGGGCAGCAGCATGTGATCACGGCCACGGGGGCGCTTCGCACCTCGTACACCTTTCCGGCGCAGTCCACGAGACTCGAACACCTGGGCTTCCTCCTCGCGTGGCTCGATCCGGAGTTGGCGCCTGGCGAGCGCCTCGCGGCGGCCGGCGAGGCGGAGGCGCTGGCCGTTTCCACGACGCTGGACCCCGTTCTGGAGCGAACCCGCATCGAAGATCCGCTCGACGACTGGCATGACGCCCGGAACGAGGGAGACGCACCTCGCGAGCGGGCGAACGCGTCCGCGATCACCCGTGTCCTGGAGGAGGAACTCGGACGCCGATACCGGCTCACGGCGCAGGCCATATCTCACCTGCGCGCCGATGCGCGGCACACGAATCGGGGCGTGGCCCGGCTCGTCGATTCAGCGTTGACGGAACAGTGGCACGGGCACACGCGTCGCGAACTCCTACACGTCGACGGAGACGATGGCCCGCCCTTCACACCGTCGCCGGAGACGGACCTGGACCCGGCAGCGGCGGGGGCCCGCTACATGGAGCACCTCGCCTCGGCCTCCCTCTTCGAATCCCTCCTGCTGCACGACGACGAGGAGCTTCAGGACGAGGCCATCGCGCGCGGCGACGGGTTTCGCGGGACGATCGCCGGCATCCGGCCGCGCCCCGTCGGGCGTTGGATCCGTTCCGTGCTGACCATCGAGAACGCCGACCCGGGACCGCTCCGGCTCAGGGAGGGAAGCTGGGTGTGCGTGATCGGCTCGCCCGAGTCCCGAGGTACCATCCTCGCGGTGCGGGCCGAGTCCGATGGCCGCCGCACGTTCGAGGTTGAACTGCAGCAGCAATCGACGCCGTCGGTCGGGAGCGAGATCGGGTTCGTCGAGAGTTCGGACCACCACCTCAGCCGGCGGAAGAGCAACCTCATCTGGTCGAACGAGGAGCCCGGCAGTTGGCTCACGCACGCGCGCACGGATGAATAAGGCGAGGATCTCGGAGAAGTCCGCGCTCGTCGAGACGCGTCTCAAGGGCGCCATCGATGAGAGGGAGGGGCTCGTCGTGGTGAAGGCGCCACCCGGATCCGGGAAGACGTTCCTCCTGCTGCGCGGCGTGGCGCACGCGATCGGGAACCGGCGGCGCGTCGCCGTGGGCGCGCAGACCAACAGTCAGGCGGACGACATCTGCCGCCGGCTGAACGACCAGTATCCCGACGTCCACGTCACGCGTTTCGCGGCCGGCGGCCGAAGCCGCGTGGATCTCGGCGAGAACGTGTCGTGGACGAGCAACAAGCACCGCCTGCCCCGGGGGCCGTGCGTCGTCGTCGCGACGGTCGCGAAGTGGACGCTGACGGAACTCGTACGCTCGTATCACGTCCTGTTCGTCGACGAGGCGTGGCAGATGGCGTGGGCCGATTTCATGCTCTGCGCCAAGGTGGCGCCGTGCTTCGTCCTCATCGGAGACCCGGGGCAGATTCCACCGGTCGTTCCGATTCCGGCGCAGCGGTGGGAAACGTCGCCCCGCGCGCCGCATCATCCGGCGCCCGAGGTGATCCTCGGCGACCCGCGGATCCTGCGGCTGGAACTCGAGTTGCCCGCGTGCCGGCGGCTCCCGCACGACTCCGTCGAACTCGTGCGCCCGTTCTACGACTTCGAGTTCGCCTCGTGGGCCGAGCCGGGCGAGCGGTACGTTCGGGTCCCGCCCGCCGGAGGCTGGCATTCGCGCCTGGACCCCGCCCTCAATCTCTTCGTCTCCGGTTCCATGTTGGCCGTCACGATGCCGACGCCGGCGAACGGCCCCCCGCTGGAACTCGATGAGGAGATCGCCGTCCTGACCGCCGAGACGGTCGCGCGCGTGCTGGAGCGAAGTGCCCGCGCCGTCGCCGGCGACGATGGTGCGGAGCGAGAACTTCGTCCGGGCGAGATCGGGGTGGCGGCGACGCATCGGGTGGTGAACAACGCCATCCAGCAGGCGCTCCCGCCCGAGCTGCGGGCCGAAGTGGTCATCGACACGCCGGAGCGGTGGCAGGGTCTGGAGCGCAAGCTCATGATCGTCGTGCACCCGCTTTCCGGCGTCACGGCGCCTTCCTCGTTCGACCTCGAGACGGGCCGCCTCTGCGTGATGATCTCCCGCCACCGATCCGGCCTGATCGTCGTGAGCCGCGACCACATCCGGACCACGTTGGAGAACCACATCCCGGTCGCCGACCAGCCCGTCGGACGCCCGGACGTGACGGGGCGCGGACATCAGGCGCATCTCGCCTTCTGGGAAGGCCTGGTCGAGGGTGGCCGCGTCCTCGGCGTGTAGCGCACGACGCTGGCAGCATACCACGTCGACATCGGCGTCCTCGTCTCCCTTGACCGGCCGGATTTCGAGCGTTGCCACCCTTGACGAACGTCAAGTCGTTGTGTCCGTTGCCGTCGACTCCGGCGTCTTCGACCCTCCCGATTCGTTCGGCTCTGACGAGGAGATGGATGATGGCCAAACAACTGCTGCCAACGTTCCTCGGAGGCGTCATATCCTATGACGACTACAACCGATGGCTCGAAGGCAAGGCCAAATCACATGTAATACGGGACCGGAAGCGAGGATTCCGCGACACTAGCGTTTCCGGCTACATCAGTGATATCCATGACGCAGTACTGGAGTCGGGCGGGTGCGACTTTTACACCGGTGAGGAGTTGGACTGGTCGCTCTTGGCCGTTACGTACGACGCGAAAGATCGGCGCAGGTTCGCCATGCGGCCCACGGTCGACCATATCGACCCGTCGAGGGGCAAAGCGGACTTTGCCATTTGCGGCCAGCGGACGAACATGTGCAAGAGTTACCTCACCGTTGACGAACTGGCACAGTTCTGCGTGACGTTCCTTCGTGCTCAGGGCAGACTGCCCACAGGCGTGCAAGACTAGAACGGACGGATCGACGATCACCGGACACACGGATTGCACCGCCTGAACACATGAAGACAGCCAAGACCTTCCTCAAGGACTTCTTCGCCGCACGCGACCTTCGCGGACCAGACGGACGGCCTCTGTACCGATACCGGATCAACGCGGAGGAGTTCGCCGACCTGGGGCGCGTGCTCGATTGGGAACTCCGTCAGAAGTCGTTCGGACAGGGTCCCATCTCGATGGACGCTGCGCGGGCCTTCTGTCTGTGGGCCTCGGAGTGGTGGCATCGAAACTACGATGGCGGACCGTGGAAATGGGAACCGCTCCTTGAGGCGCTCAGAACGTCCGAATTCGCCCCGTCAGGCGGTCAGTACCATGTGCTCAAAGATGTTGTCACTCGCGGACTCCGCGGGTGGCGCCGCACGATTTACAGATTCGGTCCGGCCAAAGGCTTCTTGCTGACCATCATGTGCGAAGGTGGGCTGCCGTTGAAGCTCATCCTGCGAGAAGACACACATCTGCGCCTCTACCTGAAGGCCGTGCTGGAGGAGTTCCGTCTCCTCGGTGCGACGGACATTCCGCCGCGCGACCTGGCCTCGGGGCCCCGGCGTCTGCTCCCAGAGGCGTGGCGCCGAGACATCGTTTATGAGTTGGCGGGTGAACTGATTCAGACCATCTGGCGGCTGCAGGCGGAACTCTCTGACGGTGATGCGCCCGTCCAGGAGCTGGACGGCAAGCGACCGGGCTGGCGCGACGAACTTCCGCTCAGAGTCAGTGATGACGTGGCAACCGTTCTTCTCAACGGTTTGCTCGTCGAAGCCATCGAAGTCGCCCGCCGCGCACGCAGCCGCGTTCGATGGAACCTGTATCTTGCACCTGTTGCCGATGGCGACTGGGAATTACGTGGGTCTTTCGACATACCAGCGACCATCAGCCGCGAGGCCCTCCAGGTTCTCTTCGGCTTCGAATCACCCGACGCGGTGCCGTCGCGCTTGCACCTGGGCGTGCGAACGGAAAGGCGGGCGTTCCGCGCCTTGGCGCTTGTGACGGAAGCCCGGCTCGAAGGCGAAGACGTTTTTGGGATCGAGCCACTTCCGGCTGCTCACGCGCTTCAGGCCGAGGATCTGACGGGTCCCCGCACACTCATCGCACGTACGTATGATCCCGAGTACCCGACGGATCGGTTCCCCGGTGCGGCTGCATTGGGGCAGCTCGCTTGGGTATTTGAACCATTGGATCCGGCCGACCCGCCGCGTTCAACTTGCCGTCTGGTCGGTCAAGGGACCGTGCGAGTCAGGGCACCTTGGGCTCTCCTGGCAGTAGAGGCGGGAGCGTCGATCACGAGCGAAGAGGGATCGGTGCAACCTGTCGGCTCCGTTCGCAACGTGGGCTCACGCTGTGTCTACCGAGTACAGGGGAAGGCAACCCTCACGGAGGCAGACGGCTCACGCGTGATCGTGGAGACCAGCGCAGCGGTCGACACCGACGATATCGAGTATCTCTTGACTGGCCCCACGCAACGGTTTGGCGACGCGGTAACCGTCTTCCTCGGCGGGCCTGCAGTTTACAAGCGCCGAGAAGGAGAATTCGTGGAGCGAGTGCCGGAGCGGCACCTCGAATGGCGGTCGAGCGTCCCTGATGGACGCTGGGTCGCCTACTCCTGCGCGGAGGTGGCGTCGGGGGCGATCGTTGGTGAGGGTCGGCTACGGTACATAACGAACAACATCGTTCGCCATTCGATATCGATCTGTATCTTGCCGACCGAAGCGAACATCGAGATTCGCCCCTCGCCCGACCCCACCTACGGCGAGATCCGGTTCCCCCGGTTCGGCAATATCGTGGCGGTCGTCCGAGACGCGCCCGAGCTTCACGCGGCGGGGTCGCCCGACCCCGACGGGTTCCGCTTGCAGTTGCGCGCCTCCGGGGACCCACCTCGAGAAGTACCTGTTGTGGTGGACTGGCCCGACGGCGGCAGAATGATGCCGACCTTGCCATTTCCCGCCCGCCGTGCGGCGTTCATTGCGGCTGATGGCCGCCGCCTGCCACATGGCGCTCGCATCGCGGAGGGATCTATGGCGGGGGTCCGCGCGGAGGTCATCGCCCCCGGTCGCGCGGAATACGTTCTTTGGGCCGAGGGTCGTGGCTCTACCACTGGGCGGGGCAGTCCGGCCGAACGTCCCGATGTCTTTGTCCGCGAGATTCCGTCGGTGAGCTACGGACATCATCTGCTCGACCTCGGGCAGGTGAGTGAGGAGGTTACCGAACGGCTGGAGTTTTCAGACCATCTCAATTCCTCGATCAGACTCCGTATCGCAGATCGAGAATCGGGCGACACGCTTCCTGACGCCGATGTTCTTGTCGCCCGCTTCGACCTCGCGTTTCGGTACGTGGAGAAGGGGTCCGGACCGCTCGTGATGCTCGACGCGAGCAGCCAGGAGCAGGCCTCCAACGACGACCTGACTTCGCTAACCGTGGAACTGATCACCCTTCTTGAGCCTGACGAAGACGCCATCCATCTGCAGCCCTCGTCAGAGGGTGTCTGGAGACTACCGGCGGACCCGCTGCCGGCGGGTCCCTATTTGATTTGTGGCCGCCAAGGCGATCAGCAACGCGTCAGTCCGCTGCCTCTGTATGTCCCCTCGCCGGTTGAGGGAATTGCGTCGCCTCTACCGAGGGAAGCGACGACCGTAGCCGAGGCCTACGCGGTGGCATTCGCGGAGAATCAGGCATTCGGAGACCATCCGTTCCGGTCTGTCGTTCGCCGCTTGGCCACCGATCCGGGCCACCAGGATTGGCCGTTGGCTTTTGGGTATCTTGGACTGGAGTCCTTCCCGCCCACGGTGTTCCCGCTGCTCCGGGCGATGGCTCGCAACCCCGTTGCCTGCGCGATGGCTGCGGCCCGGGCCGGGCCCGCCGAGTTCTCGATTCTCTGGGAGCGGATCGAGACGTTCCCGTTCGCGTGGTGGCAACTGCCGTTGCAGGGCTGGGAGTGCGCATTCTGTGCGTACGCGGAGCACTGGGAGAACGAATTGGAGGAGGTCGACGATACCGATCTGGCATGGACGATTCTCTGTGGTGAAATGGACCGCAACTACGACCGCGTGAAGGCCCGGCTGGCCAGCCTGGTTCCTGCTTTCGACTTCCTGAACAGCCGCACCACGGGCCGCCCGATCGCCCCCGATTCGAGGCGCATTGTGAACCGCCAAATACTGAATGCACTATTCGGAGACTACGTCGAACAACTCCGTGAATGTCCAGCGTTCCATCCGGAGCAGTCCAGCCCTCCGGATCTGTCAGGCGTGCGGGAGGAGATCGAGCGCATACAGGCGGATCATCCCTGGTCTGTCCGGCTCTTCCATCCGACTGATGACGCTGCGATGGCGACGTCGAGACACTCGAATCTCGTGTATGCACCCGCCCTGACAGCTGTTCTCGTTGTGTCGGAGGTCGAGGTTGAACAGGATTTGGCACGCAAGATCAGGGGAGCGCGCGCGGGCCACGTAGGTTGGTTCGACCGGGCGCTGGGACTCGCCAAACTCATCGCCTTCGGCCTACGAGAGGCCGACAGAATCGACGGACTCCTTGCAAAATAGCCTGAGTATACGCCCAAACCCTTCGACCCGATTTTTTGAACCGCTGGCGCGCGACCTCGTAGAGCGGTCGGCGAGCTCGCTCCTGGGGATCTACGGACCCCGGACCGATCCCCTGCGCAGGTTCCTGTCGCAGGTTCTGCAGCAACCCGCAGGACGCCGCAACAGCTTCCTTGCGGACCCGGTGTTCGAAGCGATCTTCGATTGGGAAACGGCGGACGTCACCATGGCGGAACTCGCCGAGATGGACTTCCTCGCCGAGCTGCTCGTGACGGCGATGGACACCGAGTCCAACGACGACCGTCTGAAGGAGTATGTCTTCCCACGCAGCCGCCGACCGTTCACTCACCAATACGAGGCATGGGAGCATCTCAAGCGTACGCAGCCGAGATCCGTGCTCATCACGAGTGGAACGGGGTCCGGCAAGACGGAGGGGTTTCTCGTGCCCATCCTGGACGACCTCGTCCGCCGCGCCGCACAGGAGCGGCTTCGGGGGGTCCAAGCGCTGTTCCTGTATCCGCTCAATGCACTCATCAACAGCCAGCGCGACCGGCTGAGTGCGTGGTCGCGGCCCTTCAACGGCGACATCCGCTACTGCCTGTACAAGGGTGACACACCGAACGAGCTGTCGGCAGCCGAGGCCAAGCGGCTCGCCCCCGAACTGGTCGAGGATCGCGCGACCCTGCGGAAGGATCCGCCTCCTATCCTGGTCACGAACGCCACCATGCTGGAGTACATGCTGGTCCGTCTCGAGGACAAACCGATCATCGACCAGTCCAAGGGTCTGTTGCGCTGGATCGTCCTCGACGAGGCCCACACGTATCAAGGTTCCCGCTCCGCTGAGATCGCTCTGCTCCTGCGACGCGTACTGCACGCGTTCGACGTGGACCCGTCGGAAGTCCGGTTCGTCGCCACCTCGGCGACGATCGGCGACGAAAGCGACGAGAGCGAGGAGCGGCTGCGGGACTTTCTCGCGGACCTGGGAGGTATCGACCACGATTCGGTCCATGTCGTCCGCGGTTCGCGCAGTTCGCCGCAGGTTCCGGCGACACCTCCCGACGGTCTCGACGAGCCGCTTCCCTCCGTGGAGGAACTCCGCGGCATGGAGCCGACAGAGCGCGGAGCGAAACTGGCTTCGTCGACGGTGGGACGGCAGCTCCGGCGTGAACTTCTCGCCTCCGATGGCGTCCTCAGCCTAACCCGGTTGACCAAGATCCGGCGCGATGCCGCAGACCCGGCAACGCCGGCATCGTCGTCGATAGCGGAACGCCAAGAGACCCTCGAGCTCATCGACCTCGCGACGAGCGCGAAGGTCGATGGTGAGTGGTTCCTGCGCGTCAGGGGCCACTTCTTTCACCGGACACAAGGCGGTGTGTGGGCGTGCATCTCGAAGGACTGTCCCGGCCGGGACGGGACGCCGCTCGCCGACTTCGAGTGGGCCTTCGGCAAGCTGTTCTTCGAGCGACGGTCGCGCTGCGACGAATGCGGATCGCTCGTCCTCGCGATGGTCCTGTGCGCGGAATGCGGTAAGGAGTATCTCGCAGGCCGCATGGTCATCGAGGATCGGACGCTCGTTGCGCGGGACGTGGGCACCGTTGAGGAAACCGATGAGGTTCCGGAGCTTATCGATCATGACGAGGACGAAGGTGCGGACGACGAGCGCGATGCAGGCGGCGACGGACTCGACCAGTACTTGGCCCATCCCACGACGCCCGAAGTCCCGCTTCTCCATCTCGATCGGACGAGTGGTCGCTGGGTGGATCCGAACGAAAATGCGGCGCTGGCGTTTGGAGTAGTACTCCCCGGGCCATCGGGACACCCTCGCTGTCCCGAGTGCCGGACGAGCCGCCGAGCTGACTGGCTGCTCCGGCCGTTGCGTGGGGGCGCACGGCTCATCCTCCGCAACACCACGCCCATCATGCTCGACTACACGCCTGAATTGACGGCTGGAGAGCCGGAGTCGCTCCCGTTTGGCGGACGGCGGCTCCTCACGTTCACGGACAGCCGCCAGGGCACCGCGCGGTTCGCGCTCGCGGCTCAGATGGACTCCGAACGGAACTACACGCGTGGAGCCATCTACCACCTGACCGCAGCCGCACGCGCCGACCATGCTCCCGACCCCGCGCAAATCACCGACCTGAGGGAACAAATTGCCGCACTCGAGAGCTTGCAGTCGGAGAATCCCCGCATCCAGAAGACAGCCGCCGACCTGAAAGCCAAGCTGGCGACCCTTGAGGCGCCGAAGTTGGGCTGCCGAGCATGGAACGAAGCCATCGAGAAACTGTCGGGGGAAACGGAGCTATCGGAGTGGTTGCCGGACCACTGGCGGCATCTGCCCCTCGCAGATCTGGAACCGGCCAAGCTTGCCGAGATCGCCCTTCTGCGCGAGTTCGCGCGACGCCCGAAGCGCCAGACGTCGCTCGAGACCCTCGGTTTCGTCTCGGTGGAATACCCTGACCTGCCGGCTCGCCCGGAGCCGCCCAATCCTTGGCAGCGGCGCGGTTTGGATCGGCCGGAGTGGCGGAATTTCCTTAAGCTCATGCTGGACCACCTGGTACGGGGGCGTCGCAGCATTGAAGTGGAGGGCGCGTTCATCCCCTGGCTTGGCGTTCCCCACAGACCCACGGTGTTGATTGGGCCGGACGCCGATCGTTTCGAAGATGCGGTTCGGTGGCCGCTCGCCTCGGGTCCAACCCGCCGGTCACGGTTCGTCCAACTTCTTGCGCTTCTGTTGGAAGTTGACCCCCACGAGAGTGCCGAAGCGCGGGCTGAAATCGACGCCTGTCTGCGGCTGGCGTGGAGCCAAGTCAGCGCCGTCCTGGCGACTGGCGGACGCGGACAACGACTGAACTTCGGCGAGAGCGTGGCTCTCCGCGAGGTGCGGGATGCGTGGCTCTGTCCGATTACCCGTCGCGTCCTGGATACCACCGTGCGGGGGCTGACACCATACGTAGTGCCTGGCCTCCGTGCCGAGGAACTCACGGCGACGCCCCTTCGGATGCCCCTGCTCAGGACCCCTTTCTGGCGCAAACCCATGGGAGGCTCCTATACCCGTGAGGAGATCGACGAAGCGATACGCGACGACCCGGAGATCGCGGAGCTCGAACAGCGTGGCGTTTGGCGGGGCTGGAGCCGCCGCATCTTCGAGAACGTCGACTACTTTCAGGTCGCGGAACACTCCGCCCAGCTAAGCGCGTCCCGGCTCCGAGATCTGGAGGACCGGTTCCGGCGCGGACGGGTCAACGTGCTCAGCTGCTCCACGACGATGGAGATGGGTGTCGACATCGGAGGACTGTCGGCCGTCGCGATGAACAACGCGCCCCCGAGTCCGGCCAACTATTTGCAACGGGCAGGACGGGCGGGGCGTCGGGGCGAGTCGCGCGCCATCAGTCTCACCCTCTGCAACACCTCCGCACACGGTGAGCATGTCTTCCGAAATCCGTTGTGGCCGTTCAGGACCCCGCTGCACGTGACGCGAGTCGGTCTCGACAGTGAGCGTATCGTCCGGCGTCACGTCAACGCCCTCACTCTCACGCGTTTTTTTTCGAGCCGACTGCACGAACAGGAGTTTCACCGGTTGTCCGCCGGTTGGTTCTTCGCGCGGGGCGACGAGTCGTCGGTGTGCGACAGGTTTCGCAGTTGGCTGAAGAATGACGCTCGCGGTGATCGGTGGCTTGAGACGGGCCTACAGCGGCTGCTGCGCGGCTCCGTCCTGGATGGAACCGAGATGGACCGTTTGTTGCCGATGGTCGATGATCGCATTGCCGCCGCCGAGAAGGCGTGGGCGGCGGAGGTTGAACCCTTGCATCGGGAGTTGAATGACCTCGCCGAAGACCCGAGCGACCCGGCGCGCCGAGCGATCGAGCTTCAGTTGCGCCGCCTGCGCGAGGAGTACCTCCTGCGGGAACTCGCCGTCCGGAACTTCCTGCCTGGCTATGGATTCCCGACCCAGGTCGTGCCACTCGTCACTACCACGAAGGATGACTTGAAGCGGAGACGGCGAGGAAGCACTGACCCTCGTAACGACCGGGAGGACAACTTCTCCCGCGTACGCCAATATCCGACGCGCCACCTCTCCGCCGCGCTGTACGAGTACGGCCCGGGCGCGGACGTGATCCTCGACGGCCGCGCTCTCACATCCTCCGGCCTCACCCTGAACTGGAAGATCCCTCCGACCGACGAGGCTGCGCGAGAGATACAGGCACTCCGGCACTCGTGGCGCTGCAAGTATTGCGGGGCCGTGGGCACTGGGGTCCGACGACGTGAGACGTGCGAGTCCAGTTACTGCGCGGGACGCGAATCGCCCCTTGAGGTGCACAGTTATATTGAACCCGCCGGCTTCGCCGTGGACATCCGCGACTCGCTCCACAACGACCTGAGCCGCTTTTTTCACGTTCCAACAAAGCCCCCTCGCATCTCCACGGGCGGCGAACCGTGGCAGAGTCTCGCTGTCCCTGCACTAGGTCGCTTCAGGTACAGCGCCTCCGGGCAGGTGTTCCACCATACCGAAGGAGAGTACGGGCACGGATTCGCGATCTGCCTGCATTGCGGTCGCGCTGAAGCCGAGCGCGAGAAGGAGGGCGAACTCCCCAAGCCAATGCGAAACCACAAGCCGCTCCGGGGTGGATCGACGGTCGGGCCGGACGGCCTTTGCACGGGGAACGACGGTACCTACACCATCCGCCGCAATGAATGGCTCGGCGTCTCGCGCGAAACCGACGTGTTCGAACTCCAGTTACGTCCCCTCCGTTTCGCGCCCGCCGGCGACGGCGACGAGGATACCGACTCCAAGGAAGGCATCGATGTGGTGGCAGCCTCCTCCATCGCCGTCGCGTTGCGTGAGGCTCTCGCCCAGAGGATTGGCGTGGAGAGTCGCGAAATCGGCTGGGCCACGAAGAGGGCCAGAGTCGAGGAGACGAGCGAAAGAAACGTGTCGATTCTCCTTTACGACCACGCCACTGGTGGCGCGGGCTTTGTCGCGCAGGCTCCGGAACACCTGACTGCATTGCTGCGCCAAGCTCGCGAAACCCTCCATTGTGCTCGTGACTGCGACAAAGCCTGTCACGCTTGTCTTCTCTCATACGACACACATCACGATGTGGACCGCCTGGACCGTCATCGCGCGCTTGACATACTGAGCGACACCTTCCTCGCAGCACTCGACCTCCCGGTCGAGGAGCAACTGTTCGGCCCGGACACCCGGCTCGAGTTCGAACCGGTCGACGTCGCCATCCGCCGAGAACTTGGCCCTACTGACACCGTGCGCCTTTACTTGGGCGGCGACCACTCTCGATGGTCTCTGCATGACTGGATCGTGCGAGATCTCTTGCGCTGGGCCGACAAGGGCCATCAGGTCGAACTGGTTCTGCCGCGTGACGTGGCTGCGATTCCGCGCGAAGAACGGCTACAACTCGTCGTCTGGGAGCAGACGTTTGGACTGCGGCTGCTACGTAATCGGGCACGCCGCCCCGGACGATCCGTCCTCGCGGAACTCTTCTCGCCGGGCCGAACGGTCACGTTCGCCGCCCAAACCGCCGACGCGCTGATCCCCGGCCCTGACTGGGGTGTCTCCGGAGACGGCGCTCACGTGGTGAGAGGGTACTCCACCGAAGCTCCAGTGACGCTGGATCCGGTGGAACCGTCGCACCTGGACGCTCCGCCGCCCGGCCAAGCCGACAGCCTCGCTCTCGGTGACCAACTCCGCGTTCCAATCAGCGCCGTCGGTCAAGCGTTCTGGCGCACGATCCAGGGAATCTCCCCGGCCCTCTCCGCGCGCTTGGAAGCCGGTCTACCGATCCAGAGCGTTGCGTATCGGGATCGCTACGTTCGCTCCCCACTGGTGGCCCGCGTCGTCCTGGAAATCCTGATCGAACTCGCCAAGGCCGCTGGTGAAGGCTCGCGGGACACACGCTTTCGAATCCTCACTACACCCCCGAACAAGCGTGCCTCGCAAGGTCGGCAGATCCGGGACGACTGGAAGTTGACCCAAGACGCAAAAGCGACGATCGAGCATCTGTGCCGCACCACGTCAACACCGATCGAGATTACCTTCCGTAACACCAGGCGCTTCCCGCACGAACGAGAACTTGAGATCACTTGGGACGACGAAACTCGCTGGCGTTGCCATCTTGACCATGGATTCGGGTTCGTCCGCCCGGATCGTCCCGTGCCGCATCCCTTCGACGCTTCGCCTCAACGGCAGGCCAAGGCGCTGGCGGCTGCCAAGTTCAACCTGGATACAACTGGCTCGGGCCGTACGTACGTTTTTGGTCTTGAATAACAGCAGCATGCCCCTACCGCGCGGCTGAAATTCGATGCCGACTCCCGGCCTGACAAATCACCAACTTCAACTCGATCGGAACTTGACATGACGACCGGTTACGGGGATGGGCGGGTCACGATTGGGCCCACGATGGTAGGCCACGTAGCTGTCACGAACGTCACGGCGGTGCCTGCGCTAAGTCCGAGAATCCGGTTCGGCCTTTCGTGGACGCTTGGACATCTCACTCGTTCCGGAGAGGGGGATCGGAAGGACCCATACCAGCTCATCGACTTCAACGGCGAGCTACTGATGGGGATTGACGACCGCTGCGTCGGTCAGCTCGTCCGTGACGGATCGAGGCACCCGCTCCACTCGTTCGATTATGTGGGTACTCAGGAAGGCTCCGTTGCTCTCGATCTGGGCAGGTCTCGGCTGGAACAACTCGAGCAGTCCCGGGCCGGCGGCGTTCTCGCTTTGAGGATGCGACTCTGGCCTCGCGTTGAGATTGGCGGAGTTACGACCGATGCTCGAGTCCAGGAACTTCGGATCCGGATCCCGCGGGACGATTGGCTGACAGCTGTAGGTGCACTGACCGGCGACCAGATTGACGTCTTGGAGATCCGCTACAGCCTCGTGCACGCCGGCCAATTCAAGACAAGCCTCGCTGAGTTGCGTCGCGCGCGAGACGCGGTGGACCGAGGCGATTGCGACAGGGCGGTTATCCTGGCCCGAAAGGCCGTCACCCTCATGGAGGAGTCTGTGGAGTCCGCGAGGGGGGAGGATATCAAGGCCGCTCTGACGGACATACTGGACAAGCGGCATGCGAATCTGTACGGAGGGATCGTCAAGCGCGCAAAGGACATGGGGAACATCACCGCGCACCGCGCCGAGGCTCGTGAGTACACCCGTGTCGAAGCCCTGTTCGCGATCCGTCTGGCGACCATCACGCTTGAGGTCGTTGCCGGGCTGCTGTCGAAATAGGGCACGCGATCGAACGGCACATGGCTTCTTCACTGACTTGGCTGGATTACTCGGAGCGTGACCGGCGTCGCGCGTTGGAGGTCATCGACCTGTTTCGGGAGACCGGGACGGTCGACGAGCTCGGGCTGGCGGGTGTTCGCAACAGCTATTCGGATCTGTTCTTCCCCGGCACCAGCACGATCCAGACCCGGGCGTGCTACTTCCTTCTCGTTCCGTGGACATTCCAGCGGCTTGAGCGCTTGGGGAAACGGTCAAACGAGGCGACCGTGTGGGCTCGGAACGAGGAGTTAGGGCTGAACCGCCTGCTTCGAGCGGGCGCCGACACCGCCGGCGTATTCGGGATCCAAGCAGGCGACGCGCTGAAGCGGCTGCCGAGCGAGGTATATTGGGGTGGTCTCAGGAGCTGGGGCATCGGGATGTTCCCGGGCCACAAATGGGCGTACTTCCGGTCGCTTGACGGCTTCTACCGTCGCCGCGACCAGTTCCGGAACACACCGCACGACCCGGAAGGGAGGAGCGCGCCGCCGGCGAACTGGCACCCCCACATCCCGGATCCTCCCCATGGTTTTCCGAAGGAGAACATCTCGGTGGCGCTCCGGTGGGAGGACGCCGATTACCTGCGCGACCGGATTCAGGCCCGACATCCCGAGAGCCTGCTGGCCCTGCTCGCGGGTCGGGCCAATGAAGTGGACCTCAATGCCAACCGGCCGTGGGAACTCATCCATCTCGCCGACTCGCCCGTTCTGCGAGACCAGCTTCTCGACGCACAGTTCTTCGCCGTCTGCATGCAGGGAGCGGCGCTTCTCTACAACCTCATGCTCTCCGAGTTGAGGCAGCGCGACGATTGGATAGAGAGGTATCGGAGCAAGTTGGAGGTTTGGGCCGACGACGTTGAGGCGCTCAGGCCGGCTCTGGAGAACTGGGAATTGGACGGCGTGTGGCGCGTCGTGACGGATCATGGACGATCGCCCAGCTACCCGACCCGGGACTTCGTCGAGAGTTGGGTCGAGCATCTGAAGGGAGACGGGCCCAGGGCCATCGTGGCGGATGACTCAAAATCACGCACCCTTGTGCGGGACCGGGAGACCTTGCGCAAAAGAGGTCGCGCGCGGCTCACCAACCCGCGGTATCTGGAACTCTGGGGAGGAGACTCCGGTTCCGGGCAGATGGCGTACCGATGGGGCTCTGCGAAGCGGATCCTCAAGGACATCTTCGACGGGCTGGCGCGAGGCGAGGGCGATGCTGGGAACGCGTGAGCGGACCCTCTTCCTCGACAGCCTGCGCCCGCCGGCGGGCTACCGGCTGCGGCGTGGCGTAGGGACGAGCTTCACGCTGGACTTGATGGCGCTGCTGACGGCGCCGCTCGCCTTCACCTTCTTCGACGCGCACGATGACGATGGCGCCCCCATCACCGACCCAGTGCTGCTGCTCGAGGCGCTCCGGCGGCACGCCGAGAAGATCACGCTCTTCTGCCAGGCGGGTGCGATCGGCGTGCCGAGGCCGGGCCAAGGGCTGCTGGCCTTCCTCGAACGCTCGGTCGTTGAAGTCCAGGCGCGGCACGAAGGAGGGATTTTCCACCCCAAGATCTGGGTGCTGGCCTTCGAGGCGGACGACAAGCCGGCGATCTACCGAGTGCTATGCCTGTCCCGCAACCTGACGTTCGCTCGCGCCTGGGACACCTGTCTCCGTCTCGAGGGGAAGATCACGGAGGGGCAAGGTGACTACGCGCGGAACGAACCGTTCGCGGAACTGCTTCTGGCCCTTCCGAGACTCAGCACTCGCCCCATCTCGCCGGAGTCACTGGAAGAACTCGAGCGGATGGCGAACGAAGTCAGAATGGTGAACTTCCACCTGCCTTGGCCCTTCACGGACTTCCGCGTCCACAACTTCGGGTTGGGTGAACGGCGCGAATGGCCCTTTCCGACGGGCGGTCGGAGCCTCGTCGTGTCACCGTTTCTTGTGGGATCGACCGTCCAGGACTTGAAGCGCAATCACGGGCTCGATGTGCTGATCTCGCGGCCGGAGGCCTTCGAGGACGTCGTCCGCGCCGGGGGACCCAAGGCCCTGCCAAAGACGTGTTACGTCCTCTCGAGCGGCGCGGATCTCGATTCGCGTGACGCGGAGAACGAGCGGGAGGAAGGATCGGAGGGATCGCTGTCCGACGAGGACGAGATTGAACTTGTGGGGCTCCACGCCAAGCTGTTCCTCTTCGAGCAGGGTTGGGATGCGCAGCTCTTCACCGGCTCGGCCAATGCGACCGGCGCGGCGTTCCGGCAGAACGTGGAGGTGCTGGTCGAACTCGTCGGCAAGAAGAGCAGGTGTGGGATCGACGTGCTCTTGGGACTCGAAGACGATCCAAAGCTCGCCACCATCCGGTCGATCCTGCAGGAGTACCGAGTTCCAGACACAATCGAACCAACCGACGACTCCAACGAGGAGTTGGAGAGGAGCGCGGACCGGTGGGCACGCAGGCTCGGCGCGGCGCGCCTGACGGCGACGGCGTGCGAGGTGGAGGACGGCGGGCGCTGGGACATGATGCTGTCGGGAGCACTCCCGGAGATCCCCGCCGGCACCGACGTCGTCGAGGTCAGGGTATGGCCAGCCACGCTCCCCGCAGAGGCGGCGCTACGTATCTCCGGCGCCGCAGACCAACGAAGAGAGCCGCTCGATGCAACCGAGCCCACGGACCGAGCCGAGCCTGCCGATCACCTCGTCACCTTCAAACGGCTGTCCTTCGAAGCGCTGACCGCTTTCTTCGCGTTCGAGGTGACGCTGGGAGACGGACAGCACACGGTGCGGAAGCGGTTCGCGGTCACGGCCGAACTGCTCGGCGCGCCGGAAGACCGGAAGGAGCGCCTGCTGCACTCGCTCCTGGAGGATCGAAGTCGCGTCCTCCAACTCCTGTTCCTCATCCTGAGAGGGGAAGGCGCCGATGTCTCGGGGTTCGTGGAGCCGGCACTCGGTGATGGGTCCGCTCAGTGGGGATCGTTCGGGGGTTGGGACCAGACGGCCCTGCTCGAAGCGCTCCTCCGGAGCCTGAGTCACGACCCGAGACGAATCGACGATGCCCGGCGGTTGATCGCCGATCTCGAGAGGACGCCGGAGGGGAGGAAGCTCCTGCCCGAGGACCTAAGCGAGATATGGGAACCGGTGTGGGCGGCGCGGAAGGCGCTCAAGTCATGAGCCCACGGAAAGCGGGTGAGCGGCCCGATACCGACGCCGTCCTCGAGGGCCTGAAGGGCTTCCAGCGCGACACCGTGGACTACGCCTTCGAGCGGCTCTACACGGCCCCCGACTCGACCCGCCGGTTCCTGGTGGCCGACGAGGTGGGTCTCGGGAAGACGCTGGTGGCGCGCGGGGTGATCGCGAAGGCGCTCGATCATCTCTGGGACGGACCCGACCGCGTCGAGCAAATCGACATCGTATACATCTGCTCCAACGCCCAGATCGCCCGACAGAACGTGCGCAGACTTCAGATCGGGAGCGGGAAGTTCGTCCGGGCCGCCCGGCTCGGGCTGCTGCCGCAGGCGATCCACAACCTGCAGGCGAACAGGGTCAACTACATCGCCCTCACGCCCGGAACTTCGTTCGACCTCAAGAGCAGCATGGGGATCAAGCAGGAGCGCGTTCTCCTCTATCATATGGTCCAGCGCGTGTGGCCAAGCACCCTGGCAGGCCCGATGAACCTGTTCCAGGGGTATGTGAAGAACACGGACTCCTTCCGGTGGTCACTCAGGAAGTTCAAGCGCTGGCACCGAATCGACCCGGGGATCGCGGACGCGTTCGCGCGCCGCCTTCGCGAGAGCGAAGATCTCCGAGAACGGTACGAGGACCTCTGCAAGCGATTCCGCCGGAGTCGGAAATGGGTCCCGTGGGCTGACCGATCAAGGCAGATCGCATTCGTCGGTCAACTGAGGTCGATGCTGGCCGAGGTCTGTGTGTCGGCGCTCGAGCCCGACCTCGTGATCCTGGATGAATTCCAGCGCTTCAAGAGCCTGCTCGTCGGAAAGGGCCCGACAGCGAAGTTGGCGAGACGGCTCTTCACCTACTCCGACGAAACCTCGGACGTTCGTCTACTTCTCCTCTCGGCGACGCCGTACCGGATGTACACCATGCACCACGAGAGCGCTGAGAACGACCATTATCGGGACTTCCTGACGACCATCGAGTTCCTCGATCCCAGGCTCGGGGAAACCGGCGAGCTGCGCCAACTTCTCGAAGAGTACCGGCAGACGATGTACCGGATCGAATCCGGGACAGATGCGCTCCGGCGGATCAAGGGAGACATCGAGACGCGACTCCGCAGGGTCATGTCGCGGACCGAACGGCTGCGGGCATCCACGGACGAGCACGGGATGCTGCGCGAAATCCCGAGCGCCGGACTGGAACTCACCGCGGGCGACGTAGAGGACTTCCTGGCGCTCGAGAAGATCGGCCGCGAAGTGAGGCAGCCGCAGGTCCTCGAATACTGGAAGTCGGCTCCGTACCTGCTGAGCTTCATGGACGACTACAAGCTCAAGACCGAGGTCATCGCGGGTCTGGACACGTCGTCCGAGAACGGCCTCGCGGAGCTGCTGACCAATAGCGGACGAGCGTTCCTTTCGTGGGAAGACGTTGAGGCGTACGCGAGACTCGACCCGGCCAACGCCCGTTTGCGAAGTCTCCTCGGTTGGATGGAGCGCGGCGAGGCGTGGAAGCTGCTCTGGCTTCCCGCTTCTCTTCCCTACTACGCGGAGTCGGGTCCCTGGAAGGCGGCGCGCGACGAGGGACTCTCCAAGCGTCTGATCTTCTCGACGTGGGCCGTGGTGCCTAAAGCGGTCGCGAGCGTGGTGAGCTACGACGTGGAGCGCCGGATCTTCCAGCGCTTCGACGACTCGATCCGCAACACACCGGAGGAGCGCAAGAAACGCCGTCCATTGCTTCGCTTCGCCTACTCGAACGAGCGGCTCACCGGGATGCCCGTGCTCGGGCTCCTCTACCCGAGTCCGAGCCTGGTGGAGTTGGGCGACCCCGTCCCGGTACCGGAAGGCGAGGCGACTCTGGCTGACGCGGTGGCCCGCGCCCAAGCGCGACTCGAACCGCTGCTGAGCAGACTCACGGAGCCGTACCTCAACGCCGAGCGCGAAGACGAGAACTGGTACTGGGCGGCCCCGATCCTTCTCGATCTCGACAGGTACGGCGAATCGACGGAGGAATGGTTCGGTCGGTGGGACCTTCCCCGGGTCTGGAACGGAGCGCAGGAGGATGAAGACGACGGCTCGCGGTGGGCGGATCACGTCAGGGAGGCGAACAAGCTCGTGGAAGCGGGGGTCGACGAGGCGGTTCGCGGGTCGCTGGATCTCGGACGACCACCCGAGGATCTCGCCGACGCTCTTGCCACGAGAGCCGTAGCCGGGCCCGCCACGAGCGCGCTCAGGGCGCTGACGCGTGCCTCGGGCCCGGAAACGGCGGCGGCCCGCGCGGCCCGCGACGCCGCGGCCCGGATCGCATGGAGCTTCCGGACGTTGTTCAACCTCCCGGAGGCGATGGCGCTCATTCGGGGCGAGCGGCCCGGGGACGATACTCCCTATTGGAGACAGGTCGTGGACTACTGCGCGGCGGGCAACCTGCAGGCCGTACTGGACGAGTACATCCACACGCTGCGGGACCTCGAAGGGCTCTTCGCCGCCGCGGACGAGGAGGCCTGGGAGAAGTTGGCCGCGGCTGTGACGGCGGCCCTTTCGCTCCGGACGGGGGCGCCGCGCGTGGACGAGATCCAGTCCGCCGACGACACCGTACGCATTGAACGGCGCCGGTTGCGGAACCACTTCGCCATGCGCTTCGGCGCCCAGGAGAGCGACGACGGCAAGACCGGGGCCCGCGAGGGGCAGGTGAGACAGGCGTTCAACTCGCCCTTCTGGCCGTTCGTCCTGGCGTCCACGTCCGTCGGACAGGAGGGGCTGGATTTCCACGCCTACTGCCACGCCGTCATGCACTGGAACCTGCCGTCGAACCCCGTCGACCTGGAGCAGCGCGAAGGCCGTGTTCACCGCTACAAGGGTCACGCCGTGCGCAAGAACGTGGCGGCGAGGCATCGGGCCGACATCCTCGCCGGCCATTCGAAGGATGTGTGGCACGCACTGTTCGAAGCCGCCCGGCGGCAGTCGGTGAACGGCGGCGGGCTCGTGCCCTACTGGCTCTTCCCGCTGGAAAACGGCGCGTACATCGAGCGCCACGTCCCGGCGCTTCCCTTGAGCCGCGACGCGTCGCAACTCGAAGCGCTCAAGCGGTCTCTCGCTGTCTACCGGATGGTGTTCGGGCAGCCGCGGCAGGACGACCTGATGACGTTCCTGCTTGAGCGCTGCAGTCCCGAGACGCTCAAGGAGATCGAGCCGTCTCTCCGGATCGATCTGTCCCCGAGCCGACAATAGCGGCAGAAGACCTGAGACATCGCTCCAACCCTACCCAGGCCCCAAGTGCCGCATCCGCTGTGAGCACCGGGATCATAATGCAACGGGGAAACAACGAACCATGCGTGGACGGGATACGGCCAGCGCTACCCGGGGTAGGACGGCAATTCGTCGAGCAACCGTGACACCGTCTCACGCGCGGCCAGCAGTGCCTGTTCGGCTTCGGTCCGTCCCGGAGCCCCCCGTCGTGCGTCCTTGAGCAGCCCATCCACCTCGGAGACCCTCACGCGGCACGCCTCCGCCATGCCGACCAGGATCTGGCGACGGCCATCGGCAGGCTTCCCGACAGCCTTCCATACCTCCAAGCCAGCCGCCGCGCCGTCCGCGAATTCGAGTAGCCCGCAAATGCCGTACGTGTCATCCTCGGCCGGCTCTCGCAAGTCATCGAGGAATGCTGACGTAAAGCGCTCGATGATCGCACGGCCCGTGTCCTCCGTTTTCCCCATGTTTCTTCGCCTTTATCGTCGTCGTCCTGTTTTGTTGGACGGTTAAGTTAGAGATTCGCGGGATACCGCTCCCGTAGCAGCTCCAGCTCAGCCGGAGGTGATCAGAGAGACGCAGTGCCAGAACCGGAAGTCGTACGGCCGGTTGTGGCGACCTTCCAGCTCGGCCACGACTCGCGCCTCCTCTCCGCGAAATTCGAGCAGACGGGCCGGAGCGTAGGCGGTGACCTTCTCCCTTCCATCTTCGGAGACGATCTCGATCTGCCCGTGGGGTTCGGTCCCGAGCGAGCCCAGCCGAGCGAGCTGCCCCTCGGACAGCGTGGCGCCGCCGGGTCGGTGCACCTCGGTGACGTAGCCGAACACGGTCTTCTGCCGACCCACCAGCGGATCCACCGTTCTCAGACGTGGAGGTCGGCGCCGCGATCTTCCACACGCGTGCACCGGCCATGGGTGACCCAATCGGTCGAAGTAGACGCGGCTTCCGTGGTCGCAAAAGAAGAAGAAAACGCTCTGCTTACAGGACGGGCACGACGTCCGGCGCGTCTCGCTGTTGCATATGTCGGGGCCGTGCACCGGTCCGCCCCATCCCCAGGTCACCCTCATAGCTACTCCCATGCCGGAGAAAACGTGGTCGAGGCAGCCCGGGATAGACGTTTGCCCGGGTCAATCAGCTGAAGCGAACGCAGTGGTCGCAGGCGCGACCGAGACGCACTTTCCGCTTCGCCTTCTCGCAATGTCCGCAACCGTGCTTCCCGAAGAACCAGAGCGCTGGATCGAGAGCCGCACACGTGCCCGCGATCCCGGGCGGTCCTCCGATGTCCGCCTCCGATACGGCCTCCATCCATGCCTGATGGATGACGGGTTTGGCCTTGCGAAGTCGCAGGCCGCGCGTCGCCGTAACTCCCAGGTTCTCGGTCACACGGCGTACCTGGACGTCGACAGCGACCGGGATGGTCTCGATACGGTCGATCACGGCTCGACCCGGATTCGCCATCATCCGGATCCACATCAGCCGAATCTTTGGGCCGCGTAGCAAGGGAAAACGAGCGAGGCCCTTGTCATCTCGGGTCTTGAGATCGCGCAGCAACTCCTGAGCATCGCCGCGACCGGTCTCGATCATCCGTTTCACGGGCGACTCGGGGCCATGGGCCAGACTGGTCGCGATCTGATGCCATGCGGTGGTGTCCGGGCCGTGCCGCCGGCTCACGGCCGCAGATCTGAGCACCTCCAGCAACGTGCCGACCTCGAGCCCCGCGACCTGCTTCGGATCGAATGTTGCGGGGCGCTCCCGGTAGAGCCTCATCGCGGCCCTCCAGAGCTGAGTGGCATCCCGCGCGCGGTCCATCGCCGAAACGAAGGTCAGGAAGAGACGCACGGCGCGATCATTCCCTCCGTGAGCGCGGATGTGCGCTGAGGTACGAACGCTGTACAGGCGCGACGAGTCCTGCTCTGTTTCGCGAGCCGCTTCGGACGACTGCAATTCATGCACGGCCTCCACCTCAGGCATGCCGAGCCAAGTCCGACCCTCCACCGACATGTCTCGCGAAGCCAACTCAAGCCGATCTCCGAAGAAGTCTTCGGCGATCAGCTGGGCGATCCGGCTTGCCCGTGAGGTTCCGGAAGACCGGCGGCGATCACCCTCTCGGTCACGACGATCTCCTCGGAGCGTTTCCCGATACCAAGCCTGCTGCCGACCGACTCCTGACACGCGCGCGAGGGGTCGGTGAACAACGGCGCCGGCGGCGCCCAGCCCTTCCTCGAGGCCGTACTGGACGTAGGCCGCGCCCGCGTGGATCTCGACCACCTTGTTTCTCAGGGACAGGAAGCAGCCCTTTAGCGCTTCGAGCACGCGACGCGACCATTCCCTCCGGCACTTCGCCCGAAGATCCTTCAGGGCCAGATCGTACGTATCGATGCGCTTCTCGGGATCGAGCAATCCGTGCTTCGCGCTGAGGATGTACCAAGGACAGCCCAAGCTCTCTGCGTAGGCCCGGCGGCAGCGCCAGAGGGGCGACTTGTACAGATCCTTGGCCGCACTGGTCGCTGCGTGTTTGGTCTTCACACACCCAACCAGCACGAGATCGGGTCGCTGGCCTGGTGTCGAAAGCTCCGATTCTTCTGTCCAGTTCATGATTCATCAGATGGGTTCCGCCTGCCCGCACCCGCAGCGCGCACGGATGCTCTCTCGGGCGCCTGAGGCGCCTGAAAGGAGAAGAACCGGAGACGATCAACCACAGAAATCAACCGTCCGTGTAAGCGGGACGGCTCCAGGTTTGACATGGGCTTGTGAGTAGCTCCTGCGTAAGGTGCTTTCGAATGCGTTCAAGGACGATCAGGTCGGTGCGATCGCGTGTGCGATCTCGCGAGCCCGTTCCGTGACCGACTGAAGCATCTCATAGAAATCCCCATCCGGTAACGAAATCACTTGTATTGCCTCCCCGCCACTCGTCGTCGTCCCGAAGTCCAGCACGAGTCCCTGGTGGTCGGCGCTGACGCCGAACCACGCACCGTACCATATGTCTTCTCTTCCGATCTTGAGATATCGACCGTAGCGGTCGCCACGTCGACGTCGATTCAACCCCTTGGTATTGAGCCAGTGCCCCTCGATGCCGGACTCCGTGACCGCATCCACCAATCGCTCGGCCGTTGCCGGCGCGATACCGGACACCACAGGGTGGTCTTCTCGTTCCAGCGGTGCGATGTTCAGCTCGCGCCCCAGAGCCTCCGCGTGAGGCCAGATCGCAATGACGTACTTTGCTAGTTGCTTACTGCGACGGTCGATCTCCTCCTCGTTCCAGACAATCCCTTCCACGTCGGCGAGCAGGCGGCGGTTCATTTCGAGGCTGTCTTTCTCGAGCAACTTGACCTTGTGATCCCAGGGTCGATTACCGAGCTTCGGGTTTATCGCTTCTGTTACGAGCGTCAAGTTACCGATGCGGTGGATGAGTCGATTCAGCCGAATCTTGTCCTCTTCACTGTTTCCGAACTTCAGATCCTGATGCCAGTGTCGTTCCCAGTCTTGGGGAGCTATATGCTCGACGGTTAACGACGGCTTGAGCGCGAACTCACTGGTAGTCAGCTTGTTTTCGCCATGCATGTGCTCCGCGATCCCGGCCAGCAAGAGTCGAAGACGCCCGCTTGAGATACCGCGGTACATGTCAGCCGTGAGAAGATGCAGAGACAGTTCGTCGTCAGCTGGCCATCGGTACCTTCCGGGCGACGCGCGAAGTTGCTCCATCAACACGGAGCACATTTGATCCGCAGGCGTGTCCCGGAGTACCTGTACAAGCCCGAACGCAACATCGTCAAAGCCCGAATAGTTGGCTTTGAGTGCGACGCGCCTCATCAGATAGCTGTCGACGATACGAAGTGCCTCGTCGAGCCGTTCGCCGTCCCCAAGCTTGGCTACTAACTCCATGAGTACGGGAACTAGCGAGCCCAACGCGAGAACGGTCCTCCGTCCCATGACCTTACGGGCGTATTCCGAGAATCCCGTTTGCTGGTCGATCCTCGTGTAGATGTCCGCATATTGCGCGAGGCGCTTGAGCATCGCCAAGAACTCAGTCTGACCGCGGCGGTAGCGATGTTCCCCGACATAGCGGAATTCACGATAGAGTCGACCTCGTTGAAGTGGCCGGATTTCGCGATCTCCGGACACCTTCCGCCGAAGCCTTGGAAGCTCTAACTGAGCGAAGTAGAACAGAAACACATCGATGCGCTTACCTGAAAAACGTGTACCTCGTACGGTCTCATTCCAATACGGTTCGGCATCGTACGGTTCGAGATGCTCCTGGTACGTTCGATCTCCGTCCCCATCGTCTTCTCGGATGGCAACAGCTACCGAGAGAATGTAATTCTTCGTCTTTTCCCATTCGGTCAACGGCTCACCGCGGGCGTTGAGCGCTTCAAAGATAGTATGACTGTTCTCAGTATCATCCAGGCGGATGTCGACAACCTGTAGGTGGTTAAGGATCGCTGTTGTGAGCGCTCCAGCATGGGTCTTGAGTTGATCTGGAGCGCATGCGTTCAACCATTCCCCAACGGCACTGAGAAAATACGCATAACAGTCATCTAGGCGGGACTCTCCCGTGTCGCCGAAGTTAGATGATAGAGCTGTGTCCATTATGGCTGCGAATCCCGCGTAATCACTGCTCTTGTGCTTGATCTTGTACTTGTCGCTGTCGACGCTCATATCCTTCGTTGCGTTGGCGAGGAGGTCGGATAGGATATCCGCGGACTGAGCTAGACCATGCTCGGTGAAGGCAGCGCGCGCTGCAGCAATGAGTATCTGGAGTGTCGTCAAACGTTGCTGACCATCGACGATCCACCAGCGATTGATGAAACCGACCGTACCGATCTCTTTCGTGATGATCGCGCCGAGAAAGTGAGGTTTTGTCGTCGTTTCGGCAGCGACCACTTGATGAGCGAGTTCCTTGACGTCGTCCCACAACGGTTCCCAATGGTCTCGCTGCGTCCAAACGTAGTTACGCTGATAGCTGGGTACGAGGTACTGCTTCCTCGGTGGGAAGGCTTGGTCACCTGTTGTGATTTGCGGTGGTCTCATGAGATGGGGTCTTCCTCTTCTTGGCGCTGGGGTTGGTGGTTTGATGGAGCGAGCATACTACGAAGCAAGTTTCCGTCGGTCCACATGCGGGTACGCCACGGTCGATCGTTGGCTCACGTCGAACGCGGTTCTCCGTTTGCGACGCCTGCATTCTGAAGGGCTCGCACGTAGCGGTTCGGCGCTAGGCCGTGGGCTCTGCTTGATACGCGAGCCGAAACACGGTATCGCCGAGCCAGCGTTTGAAGTCGGCGTTGTCTACGAATTGCTTGAAGAGTTCCGTGTCGTCCTTCATGATCGCGGTCATGACGCGCTGGAGGGCCTTGTCGTGTTCGATGCGGGTGTTCTCGCGATCCGAGTTTCGTCGGGCGTGCTGGAAGGCCTCGTCCTTCGCGACGCGGGCCGGGATCGTCTTGGTGATCATCTCGTGGACTCGGTCGTCGTCCTGCCAGTCGATGCTTCCGAACAGGTCGTTGAACTCGTCGAGGATCCGTGACAGGCGGTCGATCTCGGGATCCGGCCGGCCCCCTCCGTTGACCCCTGGCACAGGGTCGATCTCCGCGTCCTCGTCGGGCAGGATGATCTCCCGCATTGCCTGCTTCTCGACGCGGTAGCTGTCCATGTCGATCGTCTCGAGGATCCCCTTCGACAGGTCCTCCTCGACGGGGGCCGGCAGCTTCGGGATGAGGAAGTTCAGGAAGATCGAGCGCTCTTCCCAGCCCGGGTTGCTGTAGGAGAGGATCGAGGAGAGGAAGCCGTAGGTCCGCACGAAGCCGCGGGCCTTGCTCTTGAATGCGACCTGCTCGTCTTCGTCCAGCACCTCGCGGTAGGCATCGACGCACAGGTCGAGGATGGGGTCGAGCCGGTCGCGATCCGCTCCGTCCAGATACCCCTTTACGAACTCCGTGACCTGCTCAGGCGCGTACACTTCGGCGCCGTCCAGGTCCGCCTGCAGGTCGTGGAGCTTGTTGGGGTCGGTCTCGTCGGCGAGGATCGTCGCGCGGTAATAGTCGGCGAAGGCGTCGATGATCGTGTCCGCGTCGTTCAGGAAGTCGAGCACGAACACGTCGTGCTTCTTGGCGTGCGACCGGTTGAGCCGCGACAGGGTCTGGACGGCCTTGATCCCCGAGAGCGTCTTGTCGACGTACATCGTGTGGAGCAGCGGTTCGTCGTAGCCGGTCTGGAACTTGTCCGCGCAGATGAGGAAGCGGTACGGGTCCTCCTGGAATGTCTCGGCGATCTTGCTCGACGGGAATCCGTTCAGCGAGGCCTCGTTCACCTTCCCGTCGCCGTAGTCGTGGTCTCCCGAGAAGGCGACGATTGCCCGGTGGGGGCTCTTGCGCTCCTCCAGGTAGGCGCGGATGGCGTGGAAGTACTGGATCGCGCGCTCGATCCCGTTGGTGACGACCATCGCCCGCGCCCGGCCGTCGATCTTGCGCTGGGCCACCACCTGCTCGTGGAAGTGGTCGACCATGATCTCGGCCTTGAGGCGGATCGCGTGGTCGTGTCCCTCGACGTAGCGCCGGAGCTTCTTGCGGGCCCTCCGGACATCGAACTCCGGGTCGTCCTCCACGGTCTTGGCGAGCTTGTAGTAACTCGTGACCGGCGTGTAGTGCCGGAGCACGTCGAGGATGAAGCCCTCCTCGATCGCCTGCTTCATGCTGTAGGTGTGGAAGGCGCGGTGCCGGACGGTGCCGTCGGTCTGCTCGTCCGGCTCGCCGAACAGCTCGAGCGTCTTGTTCTTGGGCGTGGCGGTGAAGGCGAAATAGCTGGCGTTCGTGAGGAGCTTGCGGGACTCGATCAGGCGGTTGATCTGGTCCTCGTAGGTCTCCTCCTCCTGCGCTTCCCCCGCCTCGCCGAGCGCGCTCCCCATGGCGGCGCTGGTCTTCCCGCCCTGGCTCGAGTGTGCCTCGTCGATGATGATCGCGAAGGTGCGCTCGCGCTGCTCGTTTCCGATCTCGTCGAGGATGAAGGGGAACTTCTGGATCGTCGAGATGATGATCTTCTTGCCCTGCTCGATGAACTTGCGGAGATCGCCGGATCTCTCCGCGTGTCCCACGGTCGAACTCACCTGTGCATATTTTCTAATCGTGTCGCGGATCTGCCGGTCGAGGATTCGGCGGTCGGTGACGACGATGATCGAGTCGAAGACCGGGGCATCGTCCTTCTCGAGCCGGATCAGCTGGTGCGCCAGCCAGGCGATCGAGAGGCTCTTGCCGCTGCCCGCGGAGTGCTGGATCAGGTAGCGCCTCCCCGCCCCGCGTTCGCCCGCGTCGGCCAGCAGCCGGCGGACGACGTCGAGCTGATGATAGCGCGGCCAGATCTGAGTCTTCTTCTTCCTGCCCGTCTTCGCGTCCTTCGACTCCAGGACCTGGGCGTAGTTCTCCAGGATGTTCGTCACGCTCGCGCGGGCCAGCACCCGCCACCACAGGTAGTCCGTGGCGATCCCGTGCGGGTTGGACGGGTTGCCCGCGCCGTCGTTCCGGCCGCGGTTGAAGGGCAGGAACCACGACGCCTTCCCCTTGAGGTCGGTGCAGAAGTGGATCTCGTTCTCGTCGACCGCGAAGTGCGCCACGCAGCGACCGAACCGGAAGAGGGGCTCCTTCGGGCTGCGGTCTCGCTTGTACTGCCACATCGCATCGTTGACCGTCTGCTTCGTCAGACGGTTCTTGAGTTCGAACGTGAAGACGGGGAGGCCGTTGATGAAGAGCCCGATGTCCAGCGCCCGCCGGGTCTCGGCCCGGCTGTAGCGCAGCTGCCGCGTCACCGTGAACCGGTTGTGCTCGAAGCGCCACCTGGCCTTCACGTTCTCGGCCGAGGGCGTGCCGTAGAAGAGGTCGACGTCGTGACGCCCGTGCTTGATGCCGTTCCGGAGAACATCGATGGTGCCGCGCTTGTTGATCTCCCCCTGCAGGCGGGCGAGGAACTTCTGGCGGGCCGGGCCGTCTTCGCTGAGCCGGAGACCCGCCGCGGTTTCCGGTTGCGTGGCGAACAGGAACGTCAGGAGCTGGACGAGGTCGACGCAGTACTCGCGGTTGTAGTGGTGGTGGTTGCCTGGGGACCAGCCGACGCCGCCATAGCCGGTGGCGGGCTGGCCCACCGTGGGCCCCGACGGGGGATCGCACGGGTCGCCCGTCAGGGCCTCGCAGATGAGGCGCTCAAGGCCGCGTTCGGTGAAGTCCGTGGTCATCGGTGGATCAGTCGCCGAGAGGAATCAGACCTCATGCCGCGAGCCGACGCTCGAAACCCACTGCCGCCTGGATCTCGGCGTCCGTCAGCCCCCACCACGCGCGGACAGGCTCCAGGCGCTCGTCCTCCGCTACGAAGAGATCGTGGATGTTGATCGTCTTGACACCTCGGCCCGCTATCGAGGGCGCACCGAACGACACCATCGGATCCAGCACGACCGGCCGGTTCCGCCCGAGCGGATACCACCGGCTCGCCAGCCCCTCGGGGGACTCGAATTCAATCTGCCGCGCAAGTTCCCGAATAACCGGCGCGATCACCCACTGCCCGCCCGCCATGAGTTCGAGGATCGCCTCCCCTCGGCCCTTGTGGACTTCTTCCTGGAGTCGAAGAAAGATCGACCCGCCGTCCGTGAAGAACGTCTGCCTCGCAAAGTGGTTCGTGCCCAGAACCTGGCGAGCCTCGTCGAGTGCGCGGCGGACCTTCTGAAGCGACACGCCGTGATCGAGAAACCGCTTCACGAAGAGCAGGTCCACAAGATCCAGGAAGGACGCGTAGGCACTCTCGGTCCCACTTCCCTGCAGCACGGGCGGCTGGCCACGCACGGCGTCACCGTAGCTGTACTCGTACCCCCTTAGCCAGCGGCTTACCCTTCCCGCCGTGAGGCCCACCAGCCGGCCGGCCTCCGCCACCGCGTAGGAAGGTCGATCAAGCTGATCGTGGCCCGTCGATTCGGTCATTCGCAGAGTTCTTCGGTTGATCGTTGATCCCCCATGTCGCCATCTCCATCCGGCGGGCGCACCGCCAGCTCTCGCGGAGCAAGTTTGCCGGTGACGCCATCGGCGATCAAGCGGGGACGGGCGGGCGTGCCCTGATCAAACGATGGGCTCAGCGCGCCAGCGCCGTGCGCATCGCCTTCGCCTCGTGTTCGAGCACCGCGCGGACCTGCCGCTCCTCAACGTCCGGAAACCACTCGACGAACTCGTTGATCGTCGCACCTGCGGCGAGATTCTCGAAGAGGGCGTATACCGGCACCCTCGTGCCGGTGAAGGCCCAGGCCCCGCTGATCTTGCGGGGGTTGCGCTCCACTGCCGGGCATGTGCTCCAGTCCGTCATGCGCCTGCTTCCCCCGCAACGCCGTAATCCGTCGCATGTGCTTTCGATTCGGGTTGGGTTGCGTCGACTCGGCCCCCTCCCCCGATTGAGTCCACCTCCGGAAGCCGGGCCGCCGCCTCGCGCACGTCGAGCTTTCCGGTTACGACATCGGCGATGAGTCGGGTGCGGTATTCCCGGAGAAGGTCAATCTGGCGCTTGGTGGCGCTGACCTGCGCCTCGATACGCCGCCCGGCATGGTCGAGGAAGTCGACGATGGCGGATTGCTCTTCCAGCGGTGGAACAAACGACGCGATACGCTTGAATCCATCCCAGTAGAGTCGGTCGCGATCCGAGACGATGCCTCGCGAAAACGTCTTCACGGCATTCTTGTAGATCTCAGTTCGGAACAGGTATCCGTAGTAGCGCGACTCCATGCGTTCCACCGGAGCCATCACGACGTACGCCGGGCTCACCAAGCCGTCCTCCGGAACAACACCTACAGCGCCCTGCCACATACGCATCGTGTTGTAGGCTATGTCGTCCTTCTTGGCTCGTTTGTATTGATTTCGGTCCACGATTCGCTGTTTCCGCTGGCCCCCCTTCATGTCCCTGATACGGACTCCATCACGAAGGGATACTTCCAGAACAGGTAGCGAGCCGAATCCGGTTTCGGTGCGTTCCTGGAACAGCCATCTGTTTCGGCCCACCCGCCAGTGCTCCGGCACGTTTCCCAACCATTCCACGCCGGAGTCCCGGTAGGCCGGATAGGGCTGTCCGGTTCGGACATCGATTTGACCCGTAACCGCTTGCTGGATGCCGATCTCCCTCTGCTCCTCGAGCAGCTCGATCAGCCTTTCCTTGGCGCGGACGTAGCGTTGAATGTGCGCCTTGGCATGGTCGAGGAAGCAGGCGATGGCCCGCCGTTCCACGCTCGGTGGAAGCGGGAGGCGCGAGCGAGCTAGCCTGGCGTAGTCGATGTTCTGCCCCTGCCGAATACCCGTAACAAAAAACGACAGGTTCTCGACATAGGGAGCCGACTTGAATAGATGCGCCAGATATCTGTGATCGTCGGGCCGCACGGGAAAGAGTACGGTGTAAGCCGGACTGATGATACCTCGCTCTCGCGCGTATTCGATCCCCCCTTGAAACGACCGAAGACTGATTACGAAGTCGCCGACCCGTACCAGCTTCAGCAGGTGTAGGTCCTTCAACGCCAGAACTGTACGGTTCTCGTACTCCTCCTTCCGCACAACACCTTTTGTCTGAGTCGCGGCTAACAGCGGCTCATTCGGGAACCCCTTTTCGGTACGCTGCTTCAACAGAGTCTTGGTTCGCCGCAGTTCCCAATGCTCCGGCACGTCCCCCAGCCAATCCGCACCGGAGTGTTTGACCGCAGGGTACGGCATGAGGTCAGCAGCCATTACTTCGATTGCCCCACAATCTCTAGCAGCAATCCCTCGGTCTCCTCCTCCACCTGCAGGATTTCCGCTCGAATCTCATCCAGCGTCCGCATCGGCTCGGGCTTGAAGAAGTAGCGGTTGAAGCTGATCTCGTAGCCGGTCTTGACGCTCTGAGCGGCGTACCACGCGTCCGGGGCGTAGGGGAGAACCTCGCGCCGCAGGAACCCCTCGATGCCGCCGTCCTCCTTGAGCGGAATCTGCTCCGTGTCCCGCAGTTCGGTATCGGGCTCATACTCCACGACCCGCCGTTCGGACCCTTCCCCGACTTCGTACAGACCCCGGATCGGGTCGGCGACCGTCCCTAGCCGATGCACCTTCTTGACGACTGGCTTGGCCTCCTCGTCGCGGTCGGCCAACCCATCCCGCAGCAGCCGCTTTCGCTTCGCGGTCAGCTTGATTCCATGCCGGGGGACCTCCGCCTCGACCGTCTGGAGGAAATCGTTGAAGTCGGGGTGAGGCCCGTCCCCCAAGCGCGGCGCGAGCGACTCGACCGCGTTTCCCAGTCGTTCCTCATCGGCTTCGAGGCAGGCGTCGAAGAACTCGTTTCTCTTCTCCTCGGACAGGTCCACCGCCAGCCGCAGCGGCCGCTCCACCGTCACCTTCCAGTAGCCGAAGGCCTCGTTGTCGAAGATCCGGCTCTCCTCGGTCTCCTCGAAATCGAGGAAGGTCCGGCAGATCCTCTCGATGTCCTCCGGCCCGAGTTCGCAGTTCTTCTTTCCCAGGTTCTTCCGGAGCGGCCGGAACCACTTCGTGGCGTCGATCAGCTGCACCTTGCCCTTCCGGTGTTCGGGCTTCCGGTTCGTGAGGATCCAGACGTAGGTGGCGATGCCGGTGTTGTAGAACATGTTGAGCGGCAGGGCGACGATCGCCTCCAGCCAGTCGTTTTCGACGATCCAGCGGCGGATGTTGCTCTCGCCCTGCCCCGCGGAGCCGGTGAAGAGCGAGCTGCCGTTGTGGACCTGGGCGATGCGGCTCCCGAGCTTCGTCTCCTGCTTCATCTTCGAGAGCTTGTTCGCCAGGAAGAGCATCTGGCCGTCGCTGGAGCGGGTGACGAGCGAGTACTCGGGGTCGCCCGCGTGCTCGATCACGAACCGCGAGTCGTGCATGTCTCGCTTGCCGCCCATGCGCTCGAGGTCCGTCTTCCAGCTCTTCCCGTACGGCGGGTTGGAGAGCATGAAGTCGAACGTGCGCGTCGGGAACGCGTCGTTGGAGAGTGTCGAGTGCTCCGGGCCGCCCACGATGTTGTCGGCGGCCTCCCCCTCGCCCTTCAGCAGGAGGTCGGCCTTGCAGATGGCGTAGGTCTCGGCGTTGATCTCCTGGCCCCAGAGGTGTGTGGACACCTCCTTTCCGCGTTCCTTCGCGAACTGAAGCAGCACGTCCTCGGCGACGGTGAGCATGCCGCCGGTCCCGCACGCGCCGTCGTACAGGACGTAGGTGCCGTCCTCGATCTCGTCGGCGACCGGGAGGAAGACGAGCTTCGCCATGAGTGCCACGGCGTCGCGCGGCGTGAAATGCTCGCCCGCCTCCTCGTTGTTCTCCTCGTTGAAACGCCGGATCAACTCCTCGAACACGGTGCCCATGCCGTGGTTGTCGAGCCCGGGCTGCCGGACGGTACCGTCGGTGTTCCTGACCGGCTCCGGACCCAGGTTGATGTCCGGCGAGGTGAGCTTCTCGATCAGCGTGCCCAGAGCGTCGGCCTTCGAGAGCCTCGGGATCTGGTTGCGGAACTCGAAGTTCTCGAGGATGTCCTGCACGCTGGGCGAGAACCCGTCGAGGTAGTCCTCGAAGTCGGCCCGGAGCTGCTGCCGGCTGGCGCGGGCGCGGAGGTCGTGCAGGGTGAACTTCGACGTGTTGTAGAAGGCTTGGCCGGCGGCCTGACGGAGCGCCACCTTCTGGTCCGCGATCCCCATCTCGTCCAGAGACTCCTTCATGTCCAGCACGGCCTGCTTGGTGGGCTCGAGCACGGCGTCGAGCCGCCGCAGCACGGTCATGGGGAGGATGACGTCTCGGTACTTGCCGCGAACGTAGACATCGCGGAGCACGTCGTCCGCGATCCCCCAGATGTAGTTCGTGATCCAGCCCAGATCGCCGTTCGTCATGTTTCCCTTCGTTCCTCCATCGAATCCTCGCGTCTGCTTGAACGTGGCGGATCTCAGCAGTCGACCATTCCGCGAACGTGCTGGCAGATTCAGGTACGGCAGCGGTTACACCGACGGCAAGAGCCCAACCGAAATGGGGGGACGGACATCGCCTCGTCGCGAGCGCGCCTCCCGGCACGACACTTCCCTTTCTGCAAGGAGCTCGACCCGCGAACGTCACGTTGCGTTGAAGCGCTTGACCTCCGCGAGGCCGGGTGTCAGGTGATTACCGATGTGGACGTTTGCGTTTGTTGAACCCCGGTTGACGTCCCTCGTACCTTACTAACGAACGCGTTCCATCACCTTCACCGGAGGATACGGAGACATGCCAGCTGGAGATGAGACGCTACTCGCCTCGACCCGGGAATCCTTGGAGCGCGTCCAAGGCTTCGAGGTCGAGAGCCTAGTTCGCGAGAAGGAGCTTGGAGCACAGCTTGCCTTCACGGGCATCGTCGAACCCGCCCTACGGCTAATTGGGCTCCTCGACCGAATTCCGTCGTCAACACTTGACGACATGCCCAACGAGCAATTGCAAGCCCTCCAGAATCGTGCCGACACCATCCATAACATTTTCACACAAGTCGCGGGCTTCACGACGGCTCAGTCGGACCCGAAAGGGGTTCGAGACTCGCTTATCAATCAGATCGTTGCGCAATATCAGCCATGCTTCAACGAGCTACACCCGCTTATCGCCTATTCTCACTATCGTGCCGCAGATTTCCAGTCCTTGGAGCGTGAAGCACGCGAGACGAGGCAGAGAATCGAGAAGTCGTTTGCGGATGGTGAAGCGCGCATGGGAGCCGCGCTAAATGACATCCAACAAGTCCTCGCCGCTGCTAGGACAGCTGCGGCAGAAGTCGGCGTTTCTCAGCAAGCAATCCATTTTCAGGACGCTGCTGACGACCACAAGACGGATTCTGATAGGTGGCAAAAACGAACAGTGTGGACTTCCGGCGTGCTATTCGCGGTCGCCGTGTTCTTTCTGTTCGCACGGAACTTGGGCTTAGACGCCGACAACGTGCCGGAAGCTATTCAATTGGCCGTAGCGAAGGTACTTGTGTTTGCGACCGTGTCGTACGCCGTCTACCTGTGCGCCAGGAACTTCCTCGCGCACAAGCACAACGCAATCGTGAACAAGCACCGACAGAATGCGCTACTCACCTATACGACACTCGCAGAGGCAGCCCATAGCCGGGCAGATCAAGACGTAGTGTTGACGTACGCAGCGGCATGTACCTTTGGCCCGCAGCCGACCGGATACACCAAAGATGGTGGCGAAGGATTCATGCCTCCCAACTCGGTGATAGGGTTGGTCAAGGATGCCGCCGAGGGAAAAGAATAGGAGAACGAGACGACATGACGGAACTCATCCCATCACCGTGTGAGGAATGCGAGTACGTAGAATATGGTTTGCACTACTACGTAATCGACGCGCTGGTGCGAAAGATCGCCCGAGATAGCGGCGATCCCTTGCCAAAGGCGGGGACGGGCTACTACGGCGATCGTGCCGAGGCGATAATGTTCGAGGCACTTGTGGAGATGATCGCATCAGGTAGCGGTAGGGGCATTCACAACTGCGATCACGGGCACCCCACCTATTATTCCGGAGCCAATGGAAGGGTGGAGCTCGGCGACAGCCCCGAGGAAAACGACTTGTTTCGCACGCTTCAGAGATTCAATCGGAAGCATCACGAGGAGATACGAGACGTATCAACGTGGAGGAAGTTCTGCGAGTTGGTGATCAGCAGTGACTGAGGACGCCGTCGCGAACGCCAGAACAACGGGATCAGGGAGAGTCAGCAAGCCGGGTGGATTCCGGGCCTCAGATGTCGGGAAGCGGGACCGTCGATCCGTGCCTGCCTAAACCCTGTTTCGACCGCCAGCCTCCCGCCACAAGTGCGCTGCTATCCGGGCCTCGGCCATCGCCTCGCCTGACGTGAACCGCAGCAGGAGATCACGTAATATCCTACAGGACTGCACGATCGGCGTTTCCTGCCGTTGGACCGTGACGGGTTCAACGTGTGTTGCTGGCGGGGAATCGCCATCGAGTGGCGGGAATTTGCGGGCATCGCCGCGCCGCTTTCCGGCAGGATGCGACGACACAGGCTACCGGCGGGCAGACATCGCGTAACGGCGCTGTGAGGGAAGGCGTTCACGATCGTAGTTCTACCGCCGCCACCGCCAGTCGGCATAGAATACCGCGAAGGCTATAGGTTCCCCATACCCATCTCACTCGGAGGCAACCGTGTTGAGCGACCCCACTCCACCAAAGCCGCAGATTCTGCTTGAGGCCCTCCGCTGTCAGGCCGATCTCGCTCTTGCCAAACTCCAGAGCACAACGATGAGTAAGAACCCGTCCATCAAGGGAGCCTCGAGGGAGGAGGTCATCAGAGAGTTCATGCGCTGCTTCCTTCCCGCCTCCTACGCGATTGGACATGGTGAGGTCTTCTCGGCAGACAACGAGAGGAGTAGGCAAGTCGACGTGATCATCCACGACAACATGTTTTCGCCGGTCTTCAGAACAGGCGATGGCGGGATCCTCATACCGTGCGAGGCCGTCTATGGCAGCGCCGAAGTCAAGACGCGACTGGATCGCAAAGGATGGCAGGTGGCGCTCGAGAACATCGCCTCGGTCAAGAGACTCGAACGGGCTCCGTCCGACCTGATAGACATCCTGCCCAACGTGCGGCTTCAGTTCAGTTCCAGCTTCACGGTGACCGGCCCCGATCAACCCAGCAATCCCTACCTCGGGATCGTGGTGGGCCTCGAAGGACTCTCCGCGGAAACCCTTACTAACGACCTCAACGACCGTATGAGCCGTGGGGAGGGTGCGCTACTGCCGGACCTGATCGCGTGTGTTGGGAGCGAACACCTCATCGGACGCTACAACAGGCGCAACGACGAGGCGTTCCGGATCGGCAAGGCAACGCTCGGCAGCGCATACGACGGATTCCGAGCGTTTCATGTGGGGGATTTCGTTTTGAGCAGTCTTCACCTCGGCCTGAACGTACTGCTGTCCGACATCCGACTGAAGAACCGCGACCTCGCATCAGATTGGCTGGATGAACTTCTGTGGATCGACAAAAAGTCGCAGATCGAGGCCCTCTTCGCGGCAGCGGAGCGGGCGGGCGTCCTATCGGCGGAAGTGGCATGGGACGAAATGGAATCCGAGGCCCAGGCGCGGGGCGATCACGACATTGCCAGTAAGTTGAGAGACCTCAGAGGGCGTGGGACGGTTGAACACGATGGCGAATAAAGGAAACCGCGACAGATGAGATACCCCTCGTTGCTCCCGCAACATGGGACGGCGAGGTCGCGGAAACGCGCGAGGCCGGACTTCGGGCTTGGAGCGGAGGGCTTGTCGGATGGAAACAGGACTGCACGATCTGCGTTTCGTGCCGTTGGACCGAACTCTGTTGGACCGTGGCGGCGAAAGCGGGAAAACCGGACCTGAATGGCGGGACTCCTGCCCCCACCGTCCCCTTCTCCGAAGATCCCGGAAACCGACCTCTCGGCCACGTCTCAGGAAGCCCGGTCGTCCGGGCGGATCAACGGGTCGACTTGCTGGAGCGGCGCGCCGAGGTTGTCCAAGCGACTAGGTCACGCAGCGACCGGCCGCCGTTGTTCGCGACTCTGGCGCATGGACGAGGGGGCAGGGAGACCGTTCTCCGGGCGGTCCACGCAAGTCTCGAGGTAAATGCGGGCCTCAGAATTCCAGTCCGCTCAACAGCGTCGTCCAGTCCGCGATGAGGAGATGCTTGCCCGTCCCATCGATCGCGACGCAGTGGGGACCCGCATCGGAATGCAGGATTCCCTTCTTTCTAGGCCTGTGGAGCAACTGGGGCCAAAGCTCCTCCACCCGTCCGACCGGGGCTAGGAACGCAAGCGCCGAGACTCCGTCTGTCGGCAGCCACTTGAGGTACCGAACCGGCTGATTAGGCGTGAGCCACGCATGAAATTCGGCTTCGACCATGAGCCGACCCTGCCCATCAACTCCTTTCTGCAGCACGTCGGGACGCGCACCATCCGGAAAGGAGAATTCGGTCTGGAGCCGTTCGTCGGACAACCGCATACCGGGAACGCGGTCCCGCATGTCGCTCAACCCCACTCTCGAGACGGGATAGCGGTTCAACATGTGCTCCAGCGCCGCCACGGGACCTCTTCCATTTGGGGATGGAATCGCCAAGCTAGCTGCGCCAGCAGCGGCCTCGACGTCTCGGTGTCATTCACGAATCAATTCCTTGCATGTTCTAATTCGGTGATCACCTAACCCGCGCCTCATCGAGGTCAGGTCCCGGAGTGCGGCCTAGCCTCCACTTCGTTTATGGCGGGGACCGCGATTCGAGCGATGTCGAGCAAGCGGTCGGCGAAGTAGCTGGTGATCCTCCCGCCCCCAACTTCGCACTCCTCGTAAAGGTCCGGTACAAGGGAGTACCAGTTCACGTACCGCCTGACGTAGTCGCACCGTGGCCACTTAACGGTACTGCGGGTGAGGCGGAGTTCCCGTTCTCGCAATGCCTCGTGCAACCTGTCGCGCCGCTCCTGCTCCGATGCGGTCATCTCGGAACGGGACTTCGGGCTGCACACGCCCCACTCCCAACCGTTCGGCCCTCCGCACCCCTTATCGGCTTTAGCTTCGAGCCGGATCGTAGTACGCCCGTCCGGGTGCAGAGGGTCCGTGTCCTCGTACCGTATCCATGCGTCGCTAACGACCCACAGGATATTCGAGTAGGGCACGTCGCCTCCGTAGCGGCACTGCACCCGGACGTCGCGGTCCGGTAACTCCTCGTGCAGTCGGTAGTCGATCACTCCGCAAAGCTGCTCGAGGAACTGCTTGCACACCTCGTCGCGCACGTCGGACCATGCGTCGTGCACCGCGAGCGCCGCCGGCATGTGACGTGGATTCTTGAGAAGATATTCTTTCGCTGCTTGAGTCGGTCGGTCCGTCGTCATCGTCGCCTCACCGAAATCTCTCCTGCAGTGTAGCTCCGCATCCCTCAGGAACGCCTTTACGCGCTCGGCCTTGCACCGCTTCCGGCAGGCTGCGAACCAGTCTGCCAGCGAGTTCTCGCCCGCGTACGGCATGATCGCAAAATAGCTCTCCCAGAGCTCGCGGTCGGCCCGTGGGAGATCTCGGTCTGACGGCCCCTCGCCTGACGGCGGCAGATACACCAGCAGGAAACGCCGGGAGTACTGCTCGCTAAGGTATCTCAGGTACGCGGTCACCTGACCGGCATCTTGCGGCGCGTACGGCTTGTTCTCGAAAGCCAGACAGAAGAACCCGTCGCCATCCGGGATGTCTACCGTGATGTCGATTCGCCCGCCTGCGGAAGTCGGATGCTCCGTCCGTACAGCTATTGGAGACCCGGACACCGACTCGAACTGAACGAAACGCTCCCGTGTGTGCGGAAACACCTCCAGCATGGCCTTGAGGAACGTCGCGCCTTGCCCGTGCTCGTTCGCAGGGTCGAGCAGGTCCGCTATCACGCGTGATAGGCCAAGTTCGTCCGTGCGGAGATACTCGAACACGTTGAAGCGGCGCGCAAAATGGCGGTCCAGCTCCCGCTCGAGCGTCCTGCCCGCCTCCAAGGCAGGCGCGAGTTCCACGAGAAGCTCTTGGTGCGACCCTTTCTCGCTATGCGGTGGTTCCGAGCTTGACGGTGGAGACATATGCTCGCGGCTAGGAGCCAGCGTCGGGCGCAGCCTCCTCGGGCTTACCCTCCACTCCCTTCCTCGTAATCCCCCGGCTCGCGAACCAGTAGGTGATGACGCCGGTGGCGACAGGCAGAACCGTCATGTAGATGTCCTTGGCTATCCCGAAGGCGGTGTCCACGGCCACCGTCACCGTATTCGGATCCCCGCCCGTACCGGTCGTTACGTTCACCGGGATGCCTCCTCCCCAACCCACGGCCCTCAAGATCAGGAGGCCGCTCATTAGGAAGACCCACCACGTTGCGACGTAGGTCACCCACACCCGCACGCGGCTCTTCTTCTCGTCGATGTGCATCTTCTCCTCCGGCAGCTTCAGGATCCTCTTCAAGAACGACAACCAGCGTGGCATCTTTCCCTCTCCGGGCTTGGGGGTTGTATCGAAGTTACACACCGCGTCTGCGACCGGAAACAAGACTTGAAACGAGGAATCCCTTGGGACTTACTCCCCCGAGGGCCTCGGGTCGTTCATTTTTTTTCCTAGATCTTCGATCCACGATTTTTCATCCTCTTCAGACTGCGGCTCATAGTCGTACGTTGCATTGGGGAGAGGTTCTTCGAGACCATGCCTTCGGAGCCAATCACCAACATCGGTCATGACGGTCATCGCGTCGTGTACCCTGACGACCATCGGTTCGGGCGTCGAGTTGAATACGACTACGCCTGCGTCGCTATCGAACTTCCACCTTCCCCTGACCTTGGAAGCCTCGCCGGTGCGTGGCGGCACGAGTTGTTCGATCACCGATACGCGAACCTCATGCTCCGCCTTGAATTCTTCAAGTTCGCGGAACCTTTTTCTGCTCGATAGAACGTTTCCGACCCATCCGAGTGCCCCGCCCACGATGACTGCTCCTGTCTGAGATACAACCCATCCAAGAACTTCTTCCATGGAACCCTCTCATGCTTAGTGATGGACTGGCTGGAATGATGTTACAATGCTCATAGCGCGCCGCCGGAATCCGTGTCAACCTCAGCCGCAGTCGCCGGACACCGCTCGCTTCCGGTAAACGCCGGGGGCCGCCGCCTGCGCGATGGACAACTGCGAGCCTTGCCGTAAAACCTTCCTCGTCGAACGCTCGCCGAGGTGCTCCTCAAGGCGTGGCGCTAGGGCGAGAAGACCCGAATCGAGGAGAAGGTGCGGACAGCGGATGACGGGGGCGGGGCGGCGGTCGAGACGGAGCTGGGGGAATACCGGGCGGGCACCCAGAGGCGGGCGCTCATCGACGACTTCCTGAGGGCAGCCGAAAACACGCTAGGGAATCCTGAAGCCGCCAATCCTTCGAGTGCCGTTGCCGACATCGGAGCGAGTATGCTCAGCTGCGGCCGCTTGCCAGATACTCGTTCACGTGGCGTCTGAATGCCTGAGTGAACTCGACCGCGTCTTGTGCTTCGACTCTCCCGATCCACCAGCCAGCGGGACCCATGACCCGCCCTTGCAAGGCTCCGGTCGTAGCGTTGACACTCACCGTGGCTCGGAACCCCTTGTATCGCATGGCGCCGTGGCCCTTCCGGCGTGCGTCCGCCTCCCATTGCTCGAGCTTCGGGTCCTTCGAAACGGACCGCGCGGGCTCGGAGTGAGGCTCTTGGGGTCGCGGCGGCGGACCACCCCCTGCCCTACGGTTCGATCGCGGCTGGCCACTGTCCGGCTGATGGATGGAGCGGGCTGATGCAGGTTTCTTCGGCTGTTCCTCTTGACGCGGAGCCTTGGGGCTTGTCGCGGGGGCGCTGGCGCCATTCGCCCACGGCTGGAACTCCGGTGGCAGAATGCGAACGATGCAGTGGGCGGACATTCCGTATACATCGTAGGTGCGTTCAAGCTGCTCGAGGACGCGGAAGAGGTGACGCAGACCGCCGGGCCGATCATTGAATCCGCGTTTCAGACGACCGTCGGCCGTATAGAGTCCCAGGATCAACGGAACGACGCCCACCGAGTTGAACGTCCGGTGAGATCGGAACACCGCGTCCGCGATCCCACCTCGCGCCGTCGGCGGCTGATTCAGCAGAAACGCCGCATTATTTCCATGCACTTCGTACAGCTGCCAGGCAGCGCGGAGGTAGTGGCGGTGCTGGCCGCGCAGGGTCTGGTTGTCGAGCGGGTCGATCACGAAGGTCTCGTCCAGCGGAGACAACCGCATGGCCCCGTCGACGATCCGCACGGTGTTCTCGAAATGGAACAGGCCGAGCCAAGACCACAGCGAGGTTCGGTCGGCGATCTGCGGACCGAGCGGCTTCAGCCGGGGGGCGAGATATTCGCCGATCTCGCGGCGGGACGCGAAGGGCTGTCGCCTGCGCTCGACCGTAAGCTCCCCGCGAAACGCGCGCGTGTATTCTCGTCCCTCCAGCAGGTCGCGGGGCGGAGTCAGGCCGCTCCCGGGATCTTCGCGCACCTGGTCCAGGAACTTCCGCGCGCGTTTGACTCCTTTCGCGGTAAACTCGCGGGCCTTCATCTCGTCTTCCACGCTTCGCAATAGCCGCCCAAGGCCTTGACCTTGTCAGCGGAGAACGCCGCGACCACCTCTTCGATCCAGCGGTCCGCCTGCTCGATCTCGTCGTCCTGCGTGTCGCGGCTTACGGAAGGCGGATCGCGATCCGGCAGGATGCTCCGGGCGAGGTCGAACCACGATGACCAGCGGCCTTCGGGATCCTCGGGATCCTCGCGGTCGACGAGCAGTGCCCGCTCGAGGACCGACCGGAGCACTTGAGGCATGACAAGGCCGCGGAAGGCGGGGTCCGCGCGGACGGTCCGGTCGAAGTCGGGGAGATCGCGGTTCACCTTGAGTACGACGATGTCGTCTCCCCGCCCATAGTCCAGGCGCCACACCTCGCCGCCGAGGTCGTCGGGCATCAGCGGAAGCAGCGACTCCACGGGTAGCCGCGGTCGCAGCTTGTCGGCCAAGCCCAGCAGTCGACCGGAGTTCCCGGCCGCGATGACGGACACGCGGAACTGGCTGGTCGCCGGTACATCCCTGAGGATCCGATCCCGCTCGGCCGGTACGGCCGCGGCTCCCACCCTCCCCCAGTCCCAGCGCTGGAAGGTGTTGCCCCGCCATGCTTCGACCCGCACGCGGGAGTCCGCTGGGAAGCGGTACGCGCCGAGATCCAGCTTCAGATCGAAACACCAGGCGGTGTCCGGGGCGTCGGCTGCAGCGTCGCCACGACGAACGGCGCCGTTCCCCTCGACCCGCCGCAGTGTCACGGTCGCGCGACCGCTGGGAATCGAGATCCGTCCGGTGTGGTTGAATCGGCGAATCATACCGTCCGTACCTCCTCCTCATGATCCTCAACGGTCGCGTACTCGACCGGCAGCACCTTCACGACCAGGTCTCGCTCATCGAAGCCCGTCACGCCAAGCGAGAAATCCGGGCCCCGCACGCTGAGGTGGAGTTCGTTCTCGGACCTCACGTCAGCCTCGCATTCCTCGGCTTGCACGTGCAGCTGACCGTTTCTCAGCGAGAAGTCGGGGCACCCGGCTCTGAGTCCTGCGTCGAACCGGGAGAGCGCCGTTGTCGTCGTGCCGCGAGCCACGTCGTAGGCCATGCGCACCTCGAACGTCTTCCCGGAAGGGTCCTGGTCGCCGACCGGCCTGAGGCGAAACCCGCCTGGGACGCGGTGGATGCGGAGCGAAAGCCTGTTCTCGGACGGAATGGGGGAGGGACCCGGTCGCGCCGGTCCGGGTCCGCGGCGACCGCCGGTATCGGCCGGGAAGAGATCGGAGAGCGCGTCCCGCCTCACATCGGCCGGTTTCTCCGCGAGGGCTTCGAGAATTCGGGCCGCCGCGTTCTGCACCTCTCGCACCCGCTCTGCGGCGGCGGGCCACCCCTTTTCCTTGAGACGCGGCGCATCGGCGCGCCACTTCTCGTGCGCCGGGCCCTCCGCGTCCCGAAGCAGGTGCCCCAGATCGGACGTGTTGTCGACGACGATCAGAGCCCTGGCGCGATGCCTGGTCAGATAGTCCATGCGCGGGATGTGGAGATGACCGCGCACATAGTAGTCGTGACCCGTGTCGAGGCTGTCGTCGCCCTCGAGCAAGACCGTGAAGCTGTTCGACTTGCCTCCGACCTTCGACCATACGCGAAACGCGAGCCGACGACCATCGTTGTAGCGGGCACGGAGTTGCTCCACCTGGTCGGCGGCGATGACCGGCTGTTTGCGCCGGGCGTCGGCTTCGACGAGCCCGTCTTCCTGCCCGTTCCCCCAGCGGGCCAGCGTGATCGCGCGGATGAGGGCTTCGGCCCGCTGTTCCGGATCGTCCTCGGGGCCATCCCCCGTTCGGCGGGCCTCATCGACGATGGTCGCGGCGTCGATCCTGCGCGTTGGCTCTTCCGGCGCGGCGACTTCCACGACGAGGTCGCCCGCGACGATCGGGTGGAAGTACTGCCGGATCGCGGCCCGGACCAGGTTCGCCGGCTCGGTCAGTTCGTCCTTGGGGTGCGGAATCACAACGGAAGTCCCCGGCTCGCCAGCGCGGCGGAGCCCGAACTCGCTCATCGCCGCCTGCACGAAACAGGCTGCGGCGCCCTCGCTGACGCCGCCGCGGCGCCGCCGGAGTCCCGCCGACTCGACGGGCATGGGCAACCAGTACCTGTCATCGTCCTTGGATCCGGCCGCGAAGAAACCAACGGGCGGATACTTGCTCCCGTCCAGCTCGTGCAGCTTCAGCATCGCCTGGCCCATGAGCAGGAACCGCGTCTCGCCGGTGCGCCGCGTAACGCCGAGAAAAGCATTCAGCTTCGATGCGTCGGGGAAAACCCACTTCCCCAGCCCCCACGAGCCACCGGCGTCCTCTCCCTTCGGAGAAATGCCGATTGAACGGAAGAAGCCCCAGAAGTCGTTGCCCTGCGCTTGAATTTCATTCGCCGTGATGTCGCCCTGAAGTCCTGTCGTCCCGAAGTCCTCCACGATGAGGAACGGCAGGGGTTCCTTAAGAAGGGCCACCCGGCTCCGCAGTTCCCGGCGCCGGTCGCTGTCTTTCGCGAGGCTTCCGCTCTCGGCGCGCATGACGGCCTCGAAGTGACGCTGCAATCCCTTCAGATACCGGCCAGTCCGTTCAACGGGGACAGCCCTTTCCGGGCCGCCGATCGTGAACCGGACCGTGACCGGCTCCCGCCCGGCCCGGGCATCGAGGGAGTTCTGCACCGACTCCCGAATGAAGCGCTCCGGAAGGTTGGCGCTGAAGAACTCCCCCTGAATCGGATTCTGGTTCGGCTCGGACGGAGCCATCGCGCGGAAGCGCCACTGGGGGAGTGGTTGATTCACCATGAAGGAATACGGTTGCTCACCTGACCTGTCGAAACGCCCTCAGCAAGAGCGGGCCACGGAAGTACGGTACGGCCACCGCTGCGGTCAAGTCCCGTCGAATCGGATCCTTCGCAACGATACAGCCTCGCTGGACTCCGACGTCCGAGAACCACATGGAACGACTGCTCCCGGTAGACGAGTTACGACGACACGGCTTCTGGCGAGCCTAACGGACGCCTACGACGGTGCCACCGACCTTTTGTTCGACGCTGAGGCCATCCGGGATGCGTTCGGCCAAGGTGGGCACGTGAGTGATGATCCCTACCATCCGCTCGCCATCGCGGAGCCGCTCGAACGCCTCAACGGCCTGATCCAGGCTCTCGGGATCCAGAGTTCCGAAGCCCTCGTCGATGAACATCGCGTCGAGACGGGCCGCAGCCGAGTGTCCGGCGATGTCAGCGATCCCCTGAGCCAGGGCGAGTGCGAGCGCAAGTGAAGCCAGGAACGTCTCGCCACCCGAGAGGGTTACCACGCTTCGGTGTTCGTCCGCGTTGGCGTGGTCGATCACCGTGAAGTTGTTCCTGGACGAAGTGAGACTGTACTGTCCTGCCGAGATCTTCTTCAGTTCATGCGACGCGCGCAGAGCGAGATCCTCTATGCTCTCATCGAGGAGGAAGCCGATGAATCGATCGGTCTTCAGTTCGGTCGCAAGCTTGTCGTACTGATGCATGCGATCGCGCTTCTCCTCGATTTCGCCCCGCATCTCCGCCTTCCGCTCAAGCCGCCTCTCGAGTAACTCGATGGCTCCCGCCGATTGATCGGCGGTCCGCCGGGTCTCGCGGACAGCTTCCTCGAGGGCGGATATGGCAGCCGAAACGTCGAGTGACGTCGCGTCGACACCGACGTCGGAGGCTTGGGCTCGAATCGAGGCATCGAGCGTCTCGATTTCGGCTTCCAGCTCGGTGGTTTTTTGGCGCGCCGCTCCACAGAGAAGACCGGTATAGGCGTGCAGGCCATCGGTCTCCGCCATGCGGTCCTCGGGATCGGTCGGGCCGGGGGGATCGGGAATCTCGACCTCCAGACGACGGAGTCGCTCGCCACGCTCCCCCAACAAAGTTCGGTGATTCTCACGCTGACCGTCGAGATCGGCCAAGTCGTCGGTCACGACCTTTCGAGCCTCAACCGCTCTCCTGTGTGCTTCTTCGGCTTCTTCGCAAGCGACTTCGGCCTTCCTCCGCACGTCGGTAGCTTCTCCGAGACGCTTGATCCGTGCCTCGATCACTTCTTCCACTGGCTCCGGAATCGGGTCACCAAGACCATCACTCAGCCGCATGTTGGCAGCCTCCACCCGCTCCCACGCCAGGTCGCACGCTTTCCTGGCCTCCCGTTCGGTGGCTTGGAACTCGGCCAGCTTGGCCTTCGACTCGGCCAATTCGTCCGCAATCGCTGTCTTGCGGTCCCTCTCGGCCTCCAAGCTCTTCTTCGCGTCCGCTTCGCGCTCGACCGCGCTCGTCAGCGTTGCTTTCGCGTCCTCAACTGAGGCTGGGTGTTCCAGTGCCTGCAACTGCTGCTCAAGCGCTGTCGCGGCGGCCTCCGTTTCCTCGCGCTTTGCCATCTGAGAAGAGAGCCGCTTCTCCACGCTGACCAAGGCCTCTTGTGCCTCGCGAAACGCGCCTTCGTGCGCCGTCAGCACTGATTCGGTTTCCGCCTCCGTCGTCGGGAGTTCCTCGATGGAAGCACCGCAGACGGGACACTCGTCGCCTTCCTCCAATCGCAGCCTCAGCGCCGCAGCCCGGTGCTCGGTCTCGACCGCCCGGAGTTCAGCCTCTCTCCGATCACGGTCCTTCACCGCACGTCGGCGGTCGGTTTCGGTCCCCGCCACCTTGTCGCCGAGTGCTTCTAGTTCCTTGACCCTCGTTTGGAGATCTCGGCCGAGCCCCTCCGCCCGTTCAGCGATCCTGAGTATCTCCTCGGCGGAACTTCGCGCTTCGACGGCCGCCTCATGGGCCTGGGTTGCGTCGGCTTCCGCCGCGCTTGCCGACTCTTGCTTCACCTGCAACTGCTCAGCTTGGGACTTGGCCGCGTCCAGCGCTTGCGCGTTCTCTTCGATTTCGGCCGACCGGCGTATAATCTCCTCGTCCGCCCCTCTCAGCGATTCGGCGGCCGCCTTGAGCGTCGCCAGATCGCCTTCCCCTCCCGTCTCTTCGACGGTCTCACTCCACGCCGCACGCGCTTTGCGTCTCGCATCCCGAGCGTCCGACAGCGCGCTCTCGGCGGCCTTGAAGGCAGCTTTGGTTTCCGAATCGCGCAGGTCCTGCTCCTCCAGCTCGGCAACCGCGTCTTCGAGCTGCGGCCCTTGGGCCTCGAGGGCCATCACCACATCGGCAATGTCGCTGCTGCGGCCCACCACCTCGTTTCTCTCAGCCAGATGATCCCGCGCCTTCCGATGCGCCGCTTCCGCACGGTCTGCGGCCTCGTCCGCCTCCCGCGCTTGCTTCCGGGCCTCCTCCAAGGCTTCGTCCGTCGCGTCGCCGTACTCCTCCGCGAGCAGTTCCACTCTCGTCTCGACCGCTGTCCGCAGCCTGCTCGCCTCCTTCCGCGCAAGCGCCCCCGCACGTTCGAACCTGCCCAGGTCCAAGAGGCGAATGAGAATTCTCCGCCGCTCCTTCACGTCCCCCGTGAGGAACGACGCAAAATCACCCTGCGGCAGGAGCACGGCTGTGGTGAACGACGGGTAATCGAGCCCGAGAATCTCGACGACTCGCTCGTTCACCGCCGTCACCCCGCCCCGCTCCACCTCGGGAATCGCCGCCTCCCCCTCGATTCGTTCAAGCGTGGCAACCTGGGCCCCCTGCTTGCGGATCCGTCGGGCCACTCGGTAGTCCACATTCGCTACTCGAAAATCGAGTTGGACCTTGGTTTGCGCCGCTCCTAGCGAGATCAATTCCTTCAGGTCGCGTTTGCCAGTACGCGGTACCGTCCCGTAGAGGGCCAGGGTGACGGCGTCCAGGATGCTGGTCTTGCCGGATCCGGTGGGACCGGTGATGACGAACAGGTCCAACTCGCTGAAGTCGATTTCCTGAGTCTTCCGGAACGACGTGAAGCCTTCCACGACCAAACGAACGGGCCTCATCCCGCCACCTCCATCAGGAGCGACTCGAACAGATCGAGTTCGTCCTCAGCGGGATCGATTCCCTGCTTCTCTCGCAAGTAGTGGGCGTATTGCTCGCGGGCCGTGAGACCGCGGATTCTGGTCTCCGTTTGCGTCTCCTCCTGCGGATAAACCAACTTCACGCTGAGCGCATCCGGGAGCAGCGCTCGCACCTGATCTCCGAGGCCGGGCAGGGCCCCCCCGCACTCGAGATTGACGCGGAGGAAGGCGTCGCCCAGCTCGTCCTTCCGGGCCTCGAGTTCCTCGTACGTTCCGCTCACGTCGCGGAGCCGCCGTCCGCCGGTGATGGCCTCGGTACGGACGTCCGCCGGCTGACCCGGCTCGAGTTCCACGATGTTGACGGACTTCTGCTGTTCGACCTCTCCGAAATCGAGCTGGAGTGGCGATCCGGAGTAGTACGCGGGGCGCGACGAACCCGGCACCCGCTGGGGCCGGTGGACATGCCCCAGCGCCGTGTACTGCACCTCGGGAAGCGCTTGGGGCGTGATGGCGAAGGTCTGCCCTATTGTAAGCTGCCGCTGTCCTTCGCCAAGCTTGGATCCCGAGATGAAGAGATGGGCCGCGAAGGCGGTGCAGACGGAAGCATCGAGCGGCTCGCAGAGCTTATCGATGAGCACCTGCATCTCTTCCGCGTAGCTTTGGAAGGCCTCCCCGCCCAGGCCCATGAGTTCGCGCGCACTGAAGAGTTGCCGTTCGAAGACCCAGGGAAGAACCGCGACCTGCAGTTCGGTGGATTTGTCGCGAGCCTCGATGCGGACGATCCCGCCTTTGTCCGGCCGCCGCACTTCCGGCACAACTCGGATCGTGAAGCGCTGGAGCAGCGGCTCCACGACTCTCCAACGCTTCCAATGATCGTGGTTTCCGGGAACGAGGATGACGGGAATCTCCCGGCGTTCCATCTCCACCAGCGTATCGTAGACGATCTTCTCCGCCTCAGCCGATGGAGCTGTGTGATCGAAGATGTCTCCGCACACGAGCACGGCATCCACCGCCTCCCGTTCTGCGATATCAACGATCTCGGCGAGAACTTCCTGCGCTTCGTCGAGCCGTGGCCGCCGGTAGAGGGTCTTCCCTACGTGCCAATCGGATGTGTGAAGGATCTTCATTGGCAACGATTCTCCTTCGAGGGTGATTTCAGTGCGACAATCCGTCGAGGACGGTCATTTGCCGTCCGTGGGAGTCTGTTGCTCAAATCTCGCGAACGGATCTCGCGTCTTCGACACGGAGCCGGCCTCGCTTGAGCGCGTAGCCCACGAGGGGAACGGAAATGTGACCTCAAGCGGGAGAGGCAGGTGCGGCTGCTGCAGGAGCATCGTACCCGGCTTCAAGAGGACCGCCCGCTGCCGGGCCGTTTCGGTCAGGAACCCGTACTCGGCTCGGGCCGCTTCGGCCGGATCGAGGCGACCCACCACTCGGATCGCCGCATTGGCCACGATGCGCCGCTCGATCTCGCTGGCGGTCTGCTGAGCGCCGATCAGGATCACACCCAGGCTCCGCCCCCGTTCGGAGATGTCAAGAAGGACTTCCTTGATCGGCGACCACCCGTCCCGGGGTGCGTACTTGTTCAACTCGTCGAGGACCAGAAACACGAGAGGGCGCGCCGTGCCCGCGGCTTCCTTCTGCTCGAAGAGGCGTTTCACGACGACGCCGACGACGAACCGCTTCGCGCGGTCGTGCAGGTTGTGGATGTCGATGACCGAAACCTGCTTGCTTTCCCAGTCGATCCGGTGTTCTTCGGGATCGGACGCTTCGGCGCCCCGGATGAGGTGCCCGCAGTGGAACCGTGCACTCTGCAGGCGACGCAGGAAGGCGGTCACGGTCCCCGGCGCGGCGTATCCGGCCCAGTTCGAACCGTCGGTCGATAGCCGTTCCTCGATGAGGTCGCACAGGGCCGCGAAAGATCTGATGTGGCGCGCGCCTCCGTCGTCATCGGGGAAGCGTACGGTGGCGGGACTGTCCGGAACGTCCTCCGCCTCACGTGCGAGGCCCGCCTCGACACGCGCGACGAGATCGGCAATCTGGCTCCGTTCATCTCCGGCTTCGGCGAACATGAATCTCAGCAACTCACCGCGGACGACATCGCGCACGGTCCAGAAGTAGGGCCGGACCCCCTTCTGCCGGCTGCCGGTATCCGGCACGGGCTCGCCGCTTCCCCGGCGGGCCGGGGCCCAGATCCCCACCGATCGGAATGGGCCCGGCTCAAGGCCCAGGGCTTCGTACCGCTCGCGCGCGGAGTCATCGAGTTGCCGGTTGGGTTGGTCCAGGAAGAGCAGGTCCTCACCCTTGACGTTGAAGACCAGCGCCTTCGTGTTCGCGGCCTCTCGCCCGAGGACGTCCGAGTGAAAAAGGGTGTAGAGGAGGAAGCTCGCATAGGTCGTCTTCGTGGCCACGCCGGAGACGCCGGAGATGTTGACGTGCGCGCCCCGCTGCCCATCGAGGAACGAGAGGTCGAGGTACACGGGCAGCTGGTCCCGCGATTGCCCCGCGACCAGCGTCTTCTCCATGGCGTCGAAGTGAAGCGCCTCGTCCCGTTCCCCACCTCGAACCCGTACGACTTCCTCGCCCGGCGACGGTGGCACCCAGATCTCGGGCTCAACCCGGGTTGTAACTACTTGGGCCGAACTCGCCACCTGGAGAGGCAGAACTCCTTCCTCGGACAGGAAGACATCGCTCTCGAAGCGGCTCCCCTCGTGCTGCGCGCGGACCATGCTCACCACACCCGACAGGCGTACCTCGCCGACGTCCGGCACGTGGGTCCGTACCAGCACGACATCGTCGAGCTGCACGTACGCGTCGGGGCGGATCGCGATCCACCACTTGAGCGGCGTGGAGGGCTCGGTACCCAGCACGACGCCAACGGGTTGACTCTCCTGCACAGACATGTCCACGGGCTGCCTTTCAGTGAATCCGCCGCAGCTTCACGTCGGCTTCTACGGTTCGACTTCGGCAAGTAACTGCCGGCGCGATGGGGGTCAGGTTGCCGGACCAGCCTCCCGCCAAACTGCAGCTTCAAGAGATCGCCGAAGCAGTAGGGGGTTTCCGAGCCGGTGGCGCAACACGGATTCGAGTCTCCCAACGGGATAGAGGTTCTGGGGCGCACGCGGATCCCGCCCGATCCGCGAGGCAAACCGGGGGAGGATCGCTGCCGTCAGGTCGGCGAGCTGGACTGCTTCAGCGACGTCCGACTCCGCCGACACCTCGAGCCGCACGATCCCGGTCATCACTCCGTCGATCGGTCGCCCCGATGCGATCCGCACGTACCAGGAGTATCGCGTCAACTGTTGATCCCCGATGCCGAACAGAGGCGTGCGCGTCCCGGGCTCCAACGTGCCGAGGATGCCCGAGCGTTCCGGCGGAAGGTAGGCTCTCGACTGCCGCTTGATCAGCCCGACGACCGGCCCAGCTACGGAAAAGTAGGTGAGGGGTCCGTCCAGGATCAGCAACTCCGCCTCGCCCGACCCGAAGATCCGGCTAGCCAGATTTGCTTCCGCCTCCCGCATCTGGTTCTGAAGGCCTTGGATCGGGTCTATCGGAGATCGGCCTGAGACGCTCCGGCAAGGGTATTGCAGCGATTGCTCGCCGATTCGCGCAACAAGGTCCGGGTGCCGCAGACCGCCCCCAACGACCAGCGCCCTCCCAACCTCCACGTGGTCGATTGAGGGAGGCTCCGCCGCCCATGCCGATCCCACCGCCCAGGACCCTGCGAGCGCCGGGGCGACCGAATCGGCTTCTTCCGCGTAGAGTCGCAGATCGATCCGCCGAACCCCGTCCACGAAGGCGCAATGCGGCAGACGGTCGACGGCTTGCGGTGCCCTCGCCCTCCATCGGTCGGTCTCCACCGCAAGGTCCACCGACGCCGGAGGCAACTCCTCAAGCTCAACGGAGCCTCCGTACTCAGGATCCCACGGATCCACTCTCAACCGCGGCATGGCATCACCGGCATCGCTGTTCCGCGGCAGAGCGCCTTCCTTGAGCGAAGCCGTCATGCTACGCCCTCCCGATCGATCCACGCGAACGCGCAAGGATACCCCAACGCCCGAATTTCCTCTTCCGCGCGCGCCAAAGACAACAGACTGAAGAACGACAACTGCCGCGTAGCCGATGCCCGAATCACGGCGTACACCACCTTGAAGTTCTTGGCGTCGAACCCTTCATCAGGCAGCGGAATCACGGACTCGAATCCCTCTCGTCCCACCTCCTCCTGCGCCTCACGAATCTTGCCTCGTATCGCGTCCCGGGACCCATCATCGATCTTGAGCACTCTCGCAGCCGTGATTCCCTGTAGGAACAGGTGACTCAATCTCGACGCCGCAGATCCATTCTTGACATGAATCAGCCGTCCATCCCGACCCAGAAGATCGCAAAATTCAAACGGCGTAGCGGCCCCGGTCGCCCTGATGTTGCGACGATCCATCAAAAGCAACTCCGGTCCCGCTCGACCCACGCGCTTGTTGTATGCCGGCTCTGTCTCTTCACGTCTGGCCATGGGCATCTGAACCTTCGGCAGTCTCTCGAATGCCGTCCTGACTTCCGCTGCCAGATTCGGGTCAATAGCATACCACTTACCGCCTGAGAGTACATATAACTCGCCATCACTTCGCACTTCACAGCCGAGGCACGTACCGATCGTCCAGCGCCTCCCGCAGTCCCGACCTCGATCATCGACCTCGTGCACTCTGTGTCGGCTCAAGTAATCTCGCGAATACTCGTCGATCCCTCGTTCTCGCAAGGCTTCAACGTAGCCAGATAAATCTAGGTCGCTGTAGTTAGTTGTGCTTCTGAAGCCACGGTATTTCACATCGTGTACTTGTTCCGGGTCGTAAATCTCGGGGAACGCTAGGTGCAGTGAGTTCTTGACTTCACCCTTTAGCGCTTCCGTAAGTGTTGTCGCCAGTTGAGATTCTAGTTCATCGATACTCGTTTGGTCACGAACGTGAGCAATTTGATCAATCCAACCGAAGTGTTCCTTGTACGTGTCTTCCTGTGATTTGTCATACGCATCGGCGCAAATTGTAGGCAGATCTTGGAGTGTGGCCTTCCGGTGAAGTGTCAACGCGTCGGCCCCGGCCAAACGCTTGGCAAACGCTGTGTCCTTCGCCTCCCCTGCAAGAACGCGCAAGATGTCTTGGTGGATATCGATCCCGAAAATCGACTGATCCGATCCGCGACTGCTCTGGCTACGACGCAAAAGAGTGTTGGAATCCGGCGTACGTACATCAACGCTTCTTAGGTTCTCGGGATTAACTTCGTTCAACGCGACCTGAAGACCAAAGTTGTTTTCGAAGCAGCCGAGTTTGAGCTTGACGTGACCTATCCCAAAGGTAATACAAAACCATCTATCTCGTACGTGGAGAAAGACTAAAGCGTATGTTGATCGGTTGCGTAGCGACTTCTTTTCTTGCTCGGTCAACTCAAGAAAGCCAGCCCATTCCGGAGCGAAATCACGGCCCAGGTTCCCGAACGCGATTCTCGCCTTCGGGAGTTTCACCCAATCTTTCAACTCAACACCGCTTCGAAGTGAGTCGGACGGTCTGAGATGTTCGCGTAGCAGGCGAATGCTGAGCTTACGCGTCGGAGTCCGGGAGGCCGCCATGATTCCACCTCAAGGTTGCTATGTGTGCGAGTGAGCGTCGCTACGCGAGTCCGATGCTTCCCTACAAGTCATTTTCTCTTGGTGGCGGAGACAACTGCCCCACCAAGAGAAGCAGCGCTTCGCAGAATCTCACGAGAGCGAGGTAGGTCTCAGGGGTGGCCTGTAACGTCCGGCCTGTGAGCAGCCAAGCAAAGGAGTCACCAACCAAGGCCTAGACTGTGAACTCCCGGAAAGCCTACTGCACAGCTTGAGTCCTTGCAAACAGCACCAACGTTCGACTCTGCCCCTCAGCCGGGAACCGTGACCCGCAGCCAACGGCGGTCGGAGCGCAAGCGGCAAGCCGGAATGGGGTTGCAAGTATTGGTGGTCCAGCAACATCTCCTGCGGTAGCAAGCGTTGCATCGGCTCTGCTGGGCTGGGCTGTTGCCGCCAGTGCTTGAGTACCACGATCGCGCGCATCCCGGTCCGCCAGACGTGGGACGAGTGGCCGCTGGACCGCTTCTTCCCCATACTCTGCCACAGCTTCTACCGGTGGCGACAACGAGGGTGGCTACAGACGAGGGACCAGCGAATGACAACGGAACGCGAAGGATCGAAACGGACCCCCGGATCGCCGCGTGGAGGATCGCTGTCGGCGACCGCGGCACTTGCCGCAACCCTCCTCGCCTGCGGTTCTCCCTCGGGGGACGACGTGGCCCCGCTCCGTTTCGCCGTCGCCAGCTACCAGCACGAGACCTGCACCTTCTGCCCCGGCGGCGACACCGAAGTCGATGACTGGCTTCGCTTCAGCGAGCCGGTTTCCGGGGACGCGCTGCTCGGCGCCGGCGACTACATCGGCGGCTTCGTCCAGCGGGCCGGCGAGCTCGGGGACATCGAACTCGTGCCGCTCACCTCGCCGCTCGGCGTCTTCGGGGGCTCGTCGCGCAGCTGGAACACGCGGGAGACCTTCGAGCATTTCCTGGACGCCATGCTGGCCGAACTGGAGGCGCAGCTGCCGGTGGACGGGGTTTTTCTCGCGCTGCACGGGGCGATGGCCGTGCGGGACGTCCCCCGGCCCGAAGCCGAGATCGCCCGGCGGTTCCGGGAGATCGTCGGCCCGGACGTCCCCATCGCCGCGACCTTCGACCTCCACGGCAACGAGGACGGCGAGTTCCTCGAGCACGCCGACTTCTCCTTCGTGACCAAGCGCTTCCCCCACTACGACTCGTACATCCAGGGCGAACGCGCGGCCCGCGCCCTGCGGCTCGCCGCGCGGGGCGAATACGAGCCCGCGACCGCCACCCGCAAACCCGGGATCATCACCGCCACCGTGCTGCAGTGGACCGGCCAGTCTCCCGCCATGGACATCATGGAGCGCGCGCGGCGCTGGGAGTCGCGCGAGCACGACGCCTACGTGAGCGTCTTCTTCGGCTACCCCTGGTCGGACGTGCCCGACGTGGGCGCCACCATCCAGGTCATGACCAACGGCGACCAGGCGCTCGCGGACCGGATCGCCGACGACATGGACGACTTCATGTGGCGCGTCCGCCAGGACTTCGCGCTCGGCAGCTTCCCCGGCCCCGCCGAGGCCGCCCGGACCGTCGCGGCCGCCATCTCGCGCGGCGAGACCCCCGTCGCGGTCGGCGACTACAGCGACCGCCCCGGCGACGCCACGCACATCCTGAGCGCCTTCGAGGCGGCGGGCATCGGGAAGGTCCTCTACGGCACGATCACGTCGCCCGCCACCCTCGACGCCCTCGCGGCGGCCGGCGCCCGGGCCGGCGACCCCTTCGACCACGAGATCGGAGGCTTCACCCCCTCCGGCGGCTCCCCCCATCGCATCACCGGCACGGTGGAGTACTTCGGGGAAGGCTTCGGCTACGACCGCATCGCCGCCGTCTCCTTCGGCGACGGCAATGTCGTCTTCCTCACCCCCGCCTACGAACAGGTCCTCTACCCGGACGCATTCCGCTTCGGGACCATCGACCCGGCCGACTACGATGTCTTCGTCGTCAAGTCACGGATCCACTTCCGCCGCGGTTTCGACGAAACCGGCTACGCGCCCACCGTTCTGGTCGTGGAGGCGCCCGGGCCCTTCGTGGGCACCGTCTTCCTCGACGCGCTGCCCTACGAGCACGTGGACCTCAGCGGCCTCTACCCGTTCGGAATGCCCGCGAAGCGGCGGTAAGGACCGGGCTCCGCCGGATGGGTGGCCACGTCGTTGGCGTTGATCCCGACCACGCCCAGCCCGCGAGCCTTGGTACAGCATCGGTCGGGTTTGCGTCGAGACGGGGGCTGGATATCTTGCGGTAGGGAGGGAAACGGCGGGGACGGGATTCGAACCCGCGAGACGCTTTGGCGCCTTCAAGAGAAGACAGCGCCTACCGGATCCTCAATCCGGTGCAATCAACCGCTCTGCCACCCCGCCCTATAACGAAAATCGCCTTGCAACCGCGACGTGGGTCCGGGTTGCAAGGCGATTCGTTTTTCCCGCCTCCACGATACCCCGCCGAGGGGTGCGGTTCAACCTTCCCGACGGACTCGCAGGGACGTATTCGTCCCCGCGCACAACCGCGCTTGGCAGGCTACGTTGGATGCCGTGGACGGGGCCGTGCCTCTACCCGTTCGGAGTGCCGGCGGAGCGGCGGTAGGGCGTTACCCGGCGGGCGTCCTCACGTCCCGAACCAACGCGGCTCGTTCCCGGGCTTCCACTTGATGTTGCACCCGATGCTCGCGGTCTGCCGGGCCGGCGGCGCTCGCCCCTCCAGCACGGCGTCCGCCGCCGCGCGCAGATCCTCGCCGGTCACCCGGACCCCGCTGTTCGGGCGGGAGCCATCGAACTGGCCCCTGTACACCAGCCTGCGGTCGCCGTCGTACAGGAAGAAGTCGGGAGTGCAGGCCGCGCCGTACGCCTTCGCCACCTCCTGCGACTCGTCGAAGAGGTACGGGAAGGTGTACCCCACCTGCTCGACCTCCTCCGCCATGCGCTCCGGCGAGTCCGCCGGATGGGTGGCCACGTCGTTGGCGTTGATCCCGACCACGCCCAGCCCGCGAGCCTGGTAGTCGCGCGCGAACTCGGCCAGCCCGTGGCGCAGGTGTATCACGAACGGGCAGTGGTTGCAGATGAAGGCGACGAGCAGCCCGCCCTCCCCGACCACATCGGACAGCGCCCATTCCCGACCGGACGGATCGGGCAGGCGAAAGTCCGGCGCCGGCGTTCCCAACTCCACCATGGTCGAAGGCGTGAGCACCATTAGGTCATCCCCATCCGCAAAGGTTGAACATCTCCAGCTCGACGATCTCGAAAAGCTATGCGAAGGGGCGGACGCCGGCAGCCCGGGGGCCGGGAGCCCGGCCGCCGACTCAACGAACGCGCATCTGGAAGCAGTGGCGTCCGGCGCCGTGCGCCCACAGGTCCCGAAACGCGACGTGCGCCGCCACCGGATCGTCGAGGCGGGCCGCGATGGGCGAGCCCGGGCCATGGCAGCCCTGACAGCTCCTCTGAACGATCGAAGAGCTTCCCGCTGCCCCCCCGGCGTCCGTCGCGAAGGTGGCGCACACCTCGTAGCGCTCATCGTCGAGCGCCCGGTACTCGTACATCTCCGAGGTGGTGGGATCGCGGGTGCCGATGCTCAGGCCGGGCTCGGCCGCCAGGTCGTCCAGAGAGGCCGGAAGCCGCCCGTGGCGAGTCCAGTAGAGGTCGGCGGCCGCCGTGATTCCGTGCAGATCGGCGAGTCGCCGGTCATCCACCCGGCGCTCGCGCTCCTGCGCGGGAGATCCCAGGAAACCGATCCCGAGCACCACCGCCGCGGCCACGGCGGCTCCCGAGACTCCCAGCACGATGGATCGCGTCGAGCGCTTCATTCCGCCATCTCCTCCCTGCGCACGTCGCGGAGGAAGTACCCGAACAGCGAGCCGGTGATCGTGCCGACGGTGAGGACCTTCAGCGCGAACCGGACCGTGAGTTCGCCGCCAAGCAGGTTGTAGACGATGCTCGTGACCACGCCGATGAGCGTGGTCGCGCCCACGAAGAGGGACAGGTACGTCAGCGATTGCCGAACCCGCGAGAGCCGCCGGCCCGGGTCCTTCCGGACCGCGCGGTCGTTCGTCCAGAAGACGAAGGCGAAGACGGGAAACGTCGCGACGAGGAAGGAGATCGACCACCGGATCTCCTCCCGCGCCATCTCCAGTGCGGCCGCGGGGGCCAGGGAAGGATCGGGAAACGCCTGGTGGATGAACGCGAACAGGAGGCTCCCGAAGCTGATCGCGCTGCCGTACAGCGTGCCGAAGAGCACGAGGTAGACGAAGGCCTCGCGAGCGGACAGGTACGGGGCGGGGCGCGGGACGGGAATCGGAAACGCGACGTCGGCGAAACCGTCCAGGGCGCGTCGAACCTGGTCCCGCGGCCAGCCCGCCTCGAGAAGCACCCCCTTGAGCTGCTCGCGGGGCAGGCTTCGCTCCAGGCCCGCCTTCAGGAATCCGGTGATCTCGTCGTTGCCGGCCATCTTCCCTTCCCTCCTTCGAGTGGTCGATCCGAGCTTGTTGACACCGTCAACTTAGTGCGCCACGTTGACGCTGTCAACATTGCTGATCACCCCGCAGCGGATACCTTGGCGGCATGACCCGGGAAAGCACCGCGTATCACCACGGAGACCTGCGGGCGGCACTGCTCGCCGAAGCCGCCGCGATGATCGACGAGGGAGGGACCTCGAGCGTGACGATGCGCGAGATCGGGCGGCGCCTGGGCGTGTCGCGGTCCGCGGCCTATCGCCACTTCGAGGACAAGTCCGCGCTCCTGGTCGCGGTCGCCGCCGCCGGTTTCGACCGCCTTCGAGACCGCCTGGAGGCGGTGGGCGCCGGAGCCCCGGACGCGGGGATCGAGCAGCTTCCGCAGGTCGGCCGGGTGTACGTGCGGTTCGCGCTGGAAAACCCGGGGCACTATCGCCTGATGTACGGCAAGGAAGCGATCACCCGCGAGGACCACCCCGAACTCCGCGAGACCGCGAACGCCCTGTTCGACGAACTCGTCCGCATCGTCCAGTCATACCAGGAGAGCGGCACGATCAGGCGAGAGGACCCGCACCTCCAGGCCTACGTGGCATGGGGCGCCGTACACGGCCTCGCGTCACTCCTGATCGAGGGCCAGATCCTCACCGCCGTGGACGTCGACGCCCTGATCCGCCAGACCACCGCCACCCTCCTCGACGGCATGCGCCCCGGTCCCTAGAACGCGAGCGAAACGGTTCGCTACGTCTCAAGCCTGCGCGCGGTTCTTACGAGTCCCGTTCCTCAGGCTTCGGGTTGGTCCCATTTTCGTTCGACTTCTTCGATGATGGGAATGGCTTTGGTGGCGAGATCGATCATGCCCTTGACGTAGTAATCCGTGATGGACCCACCGCCATCCTTCCATTCTCGGTACAGGTTCGGAAGGAGGGAGTCCCAACGGGTCATCTCGTCCCGAACCTGGCAGACATAGGGCCACCAGAGGAGGCTCTCGCAGGGCTCGAGGTGGCGCCGAAGCCTGTCCTCCAGCGCCTTACGCCGCTCCTTGTCCCTACCGGTCCCCTTGTTCTTGTCCAGCGGATGCAGGACACCCCACCGCCAGTGGTTCGGCCCGGGCCCAAGAGACTGCAGGACAACGCCCGTGCAGCCCTCGACGGGAGGATGGTTTTTGGTGGGCTTGTCCCATGCAGGCCACCCCGTGCGGTACAACCAGAGGAAGTTCGACCACTTCCTTTCTCCGCCGTACCTGTATTCCACGCGGAGATCCGGAGCGATATTGAACAGTTGATCCTGTGCCTTACGGTCGACCTGCACGCGCAGGTGTTCCAGAAACCCTCCGCACAACTCGTCCTTGAGCTTCGGCCAGACATCCCAGACGGTCTGCGCGGTTTCCAGCTGATTCGGGTTGGCGAAGAGATAGTCCTGTATCGCCCGGGTGTCGCTGTCCGTCGCCATCGAGTGTCCTCCGAATTGTTGTCGGCAGAATTCCTCTGCATCCCTGAGAAACCACCGGAGCCGGTCGGCGTGGCACTGCGTGCGACAGGCCGCGAACCAGTCGGCCAGAGAGAACCGAGTCCGGAAGTCGGCGAACACGTCGTCCGGGAGGGTTTGCTCATCTTCAGGTGCGTCGTCCGCCTCGCCGCCGGTTACCGCGGCTGGTGCGCCGGTCTCTTCCTCGTCTTCGAGGCCACCCTCGTTCTCCTCGGCATACTCCCCTTCCCGACCTGCGCTCTCGGGATCCCGCCAATACGGCATGACGACGAGCCGCCCCCGCCACCGGGGGAGCTCTTCCTTCGGCAGGGAATAATCGGTAGGCCCTTCGCCGCGCGGAGACAGGTAGATCAGCAGGAAACGGTCCTCGTACTCGTCCTTGAGATACTTGAGATAGTCCCGCACCTGGTTAGGCTGATCGCCTGCGAAGGGCTTGTTCTCTATGGCCAGACACCACGGCCCGGCGCCGGTCGCCACATCCACCGTGATGTCGATGAGACGCCCCCCGGAGATGAGGCGCTCCAACTGCACGCGGACCGGCTTCGAGAAGTCCGGCCTCGGCTTGGGTGTGCCGCTTGGCGCGGGCAACCGCTCCAGCAAGAGCCCGAGCAGGGACGTGCCCTGCCCGTGCCGCTCCGCGGGGTTGAGCAGGTCGCCGATGATTCTGGAGAGCAGAACCTCGCTCGGGTGATCCTCGCCCATGTAGTTGAAGACGTTGAAGCGATGCGCCAGATGCCGGTCAAGCTCCCGCTCCAGCTTCCGGGCCGCCTCCAACACGGGATTCAACTCGACGAAGAACTGCTGAAGTCGGCGTCGCTCGGAGCGACGTGGCCCATCCATTCACACCTCCCCGTCGTCTGCCCCGATGAAGTCTCTCGCTTTTCGCGCCGGAATCATGAGTACAAGGGCGATGAAGATCGGTAACGAAACAAGTGGACCCGCCCAGAGAGCCGCATCGTCCGTCGCGAAGATCCCGAAGATCACAACGGGGATGTTGAGCATCAGGATCCAGAACAAGCCCCATTTGATGAGAAAGCGCCATGCGTCCCGTGCATCCGGGGCATCCCGTGCATCCTTCATGGTGCGCCTCCGTTTTCCGGATCGACAGGTGGGACAGACAACCTTACCGCGCAGCGCCGCCGGGCGCTGCATCGGTTCGAGCGACACCATTCCAGGCCATGGTTGGTGCGCCGCCGAGGGGGCCATATGATCCGGCGCGGCTGTCGGAGGAACCACCGGGGATATCGGGACGCACGCACATGGAACGATACATCGGACGGATCTGGGTGGCCCTGCTCGTCGTGGCGCTGGGCGTCGTCGTCGTGGTCCAGGGCGATGCCCTGGCGGCGGCCGTGGTGGCCGCGGACGAACGGCCGTTTCTGACCGCGCTCATGCAGCTGGGCATCCTCTACATCGTCGCCCTGTTCGTCGAACGCTCGCTCGAGGTTCTCCTCAAGGCGTGGCGCCAGGGCGGGAAGACTCGCCTCGAGGCGGCGGTGCGGGCGGCGGACAAGGACGGCGGGGCGGCGGCCCAGACGGCACTGCGGGAATACCGGGCGGGCACCCAGCGGCGGGCGCTCCTCGCCGGTCTGACGCTGGGACTCCTGGTATCCCTGTCCGGCGTCCGCCTCCTCGGCCCGATCTTCGATCTCGCGGCGGCGTCGGCGTTCCAGCAGGCCGTGTTCCAGTTCACGGACATCATCCTCACGGCCGGGCTGATCGCCGGCGGATCGGCTACGATCCACGAGCTGATGGCGCTCATCGACGACTTCCTGAGGGCCAGCCGAAAGCGCGCGAAGCCGTAGCTCGCCCCCAAAAAACAGACCTGGAAGTGCCGGAAGACATGACTTCAGAGAAAAGAACGCCCCGGCTCGCCGCCGCCCGGCTCGCCGCCGCCTGTCTCGCCGCTGCCGGTCTCGGGTGCGGGGGGGCCGTGGACCCTCAACCTCCGGTCGCGTGCGCCGGCGTGGACGCGCCGCTCAACCTGGCCTTCTACGCCTTCTTCCCGCCCGTGAGCTACAGCGCCAGCGAGGATCGCGGCTCGCCCGCCTTCCAGCAACATCTGGGATACGAGGCCGATCTCCTGAGCGCCCTGGAACTCATGGAGGACGCCGGACTCTCCTTTGCGCGCAGGCCCGTCTCGGAATGGCCGGGCATCTGGCTGCTGCCGGCGACGGCCGATGTCGACATCGCCGGGGGCGGCATCTCGATCCTCGCGTCGCGGACGCTCGACGCGGCCGGGAACACCGCGGTGGCCTTCACGTCCGGCCATATCGTCTTCGGCCAGTCCCTCCTCACGCGCGCGGAGGACGCGGGCCGGCTCTCCTCCTACGCGCGGCTCACCCGCGACGTGCGGGTCGGCGTACTGCCGGGCACGACCGGCGAGGCGCGCCTCCTGCAGCTCGTGGGCCTCGTCGACGGCGCCGGCGTGCTGCGCGCGGGGACGCGCGTCGAGACGCCCGGCGGCGAGGTCGTGGCCGATGGCACGGCGGCCTTCGTCATCACGCCCGCGATGTCGTCTCCCGCCCTGGCGGACCGGATCCGGCTGCACCCGCCCTCGGACGGGATGCCGCAGGTCGTCTATCTCGGCCGTGAACGCGGCGAGACGGAGCTTCTGGGCGCGCTGGCCGAGGGAAGGATCGACGCCGTGGCGGGCGAGGCGATCGGACACGGCGAGGCGGCACACGCCTCCGGCGGCGCGTTCGCCGTGGCGGTGCTCGACTCGCTGGTCGAGCATGGAGGGTTCGCGCTGGACGCCGACGACCGGGACCTGCTGGCCTGCATCGACGAGAGGATCGACTGGCTGACCGACGATCGCCGGATCGGCTTCGCGGAGTGGCGGGCGGACGCCTCGGTGTTCGAACGGCGCGCGGCGAGGTGGCCCGGAAGCGAAGCCCCCTGACCGGCGGCACTACAGACCGTCACCTGATCGGCGTCGTGGTCTCCGATGCCGTTCAGCCAGGCGGTGAACGCGGCGGTTCCCGGCACGCACAGCGAGTTGCCCGCGATGTAGAGAGCGACGAGCCGCGAGAGTTGAAGCAAGCTCTGCGGGATGGGGCCGGTCAGTTGGTTCTTGTCGAGCGCCAGCGTCGTCAGGTTGGCGAGATCGCCGAGTTCGGACGGGATCGGGCCGGTGAGCCCGTTCGTGTGAAGCGCCAGCTCCGTCAGGTTGGCGAGGCTGCCGAGTTCGGGCGGAATCGGGCCGGTGAGTTGGTTGGTATCGAGCCACAATCCCGTCAGGTTGGCGAGGCCGCCGAGTTCGGACGGGATCGGGCCGGTGAGCCCGTTCGTGTGAAGCCACAGCGTCGTCAGGTTGCCGAGGCTGCCGAGTTCGGACGGGATCGGGCCGGTGAGCCCGTTCGCGTGAAGCCACAGCAGCGTCAGTTTGCCGAGGCTGCCGAGTTCGGACGGGATCGGGCCGGTGAGCCCGTTCGTGTGAAGCGCCAGCGTCGTCAGGTTGCCGAGGCTGCCGAGTTCGGCGGGGATCGAACCATTCAGGTTGTTCGCGGATAGATTCAGGCCCGTGACCCTCCCGGATTCGTCCGTGGTGACGCCGAACCAGTCTCCGAGGGGGGCGTCGGTCAGCCAGCCGCTGTGCGCGACCCAGTCGGGTCCACCCGTGGCTTCATACAAGGCGACCAGTGCCGCACGGTCCGGGTTTGGACAGGCCGTCACCTGGTCGGCGTCGTGGTTCTCGATGCCGTTCAGCCAGGCGGTGAACGCGGCGGCTCTCGGCACGCACAGCGAGTTGCCCGCGATGTAGAGAGCGACGAGCCGCGAGAGTTGAAGGAAGCTCTGCGGGATGGGGCCGGTGAGCGCGTTCGTGTGAAGCGCCAGCTCCGTCAGGTTGGCGAGGCTGCCGAGTTCGGGCGGGATCGGGCCGGTGAGTTGGTTGGTATCGAGCCACAATTCCGTCAGGTTGGCGAGGCCGCCCAGTTCGGACGGGATGGAACCGGTGAGCTCGTTCGCGTAAAGCACCAACTCCTCTAGGTTGGCGAGCCCTCCGAGTTCGGCGGGGATCGAACCATTCAGGTTGTTCTCGGATAGATGCAGGCCCGTGACCCTCGCGGATTCGTCCGTGGTGACGCCGAACCAGTCTCCGAGGGGGGCGTCCGTCAGCCAGCCGCTGTTCGCGACCCAGTCGGATCCGCCCGTGGCTTCATACAAGGCGACCAGTACGGCGCGGTCCGGGCTGACTACCGTGACCCGGGATGTCCCGGCAACGCTTCCGGTCGCCGTGACGACGCCGGCCATGATCTCTGCCTCCCCCTCCCCGACGGCGGTCGCCAGCCCCGAGCCGTCGACGGTCGCGACCGAGGTGTTTCCGCTCGACCAGTTGACTGTGGCGCCCGCCATCACCTGGCCGTTCTGGTCACGCACCCGCGCCGAGAACTGGATGGTTTCCCCGAGCGCCGTAAGCTGGGCGGCAGCTGGCGTGATGGTCACTTCCGCTGCCTGCGGCCGGTCGGCGGGAGCCGGGGGGTCCGTGGCCCCACCGCCGCAAGCACTGATGCCCGATGTCAATACGGAGAATGCCAGAATTCGAAGACGCATGGACAGGCTCCATGGGCTCAGCACGAAACGAGAGCCTGTACGGCGCATGTCAGCGCCTCCATTGAATCGCGGGGGGGAGACCGGACGAGATCAGGACCTCGAGGTCCGCCGCGTCGCCCAGCGCCGAGACGATCGCGCCGGGCTCGGCCGCCACGCCGGCCAGGCTGCCGAGGCGGTCGCCGCCGCCGGCGAGGTCTCGCAGGATCGCTCGTACCCGGCCGGTCCGCGGATCACGAAGGAGGGCCATGCTCGGACCCTCCGTCCGGTCCAGAGTCGCGACGCCTTCGGGCGCCGAGACTTCGATCGCGGCCAGACGATCCGCCCACCCGGGCGACACCGGCAAGGCGAAGACGAATGTCGATCCTCCGTCGCCGTCGGCGACCTGCTGCGTGTCGAACTCGATCAGGAACAACTCCTCGCCGGCAGCGGTCCGGCCGGTCAACGTGTAGGGACCGGCCGACCGGGGGAGCGTCGGGGGAGCGTCGACGACGAACGCCGGGTTGAGGAACGGCGCCCCGGCGGCATCGACACCGCCCCAGACCAGGAGGGTCCGTTCGGCATGCCCCGCCGCGGCCGCCGCGGCCGCTTCCTCCTCGAGGCGGTAGTCGAACGCTGTGCCGAAGCTGAACGTACCGATCCAGTCTGGGTAGCAGGCACCCATCAAGTCTGCGGTTTCGGGAGAAACGAGCGCATTGATGGAGGCGTCGAAACCCCACGCGCCGATCCTGCCGGCCCGATCCGGAAAGTCCGGATCCGGAGAGGATATCCCCCCACAGGGGGCATGCTCCAGGATCATGTTGTGCCCGAGTTCGTGCGCCACGGTCGAGGGATCGAGGTACGACCAGCTGGTCCGGCCGGGACGGATGGCCAGACCGCCGAAGGACCATTCGAGCGCCAGCGGCGCGGGCACCCCCCCCATGTAGTGTCCCGCCCCGCCCTCCAGCACTCGAATGGCTTCGATCTCGCGGAGGAGCTCCGAACCGCTGGCCGCGGAGGTGAAGTAGGTCTCGCGGACGTCGAGGGTGAACTCGTCCACGGGCAGCCAGAGCCGTGTCGGCCGGAACATGGAATGGTCCGCCGTGAACTGCGCGACGCGCTCCAGGAACGCGGGTTCCGGCCGTCCCGGCCGGAGAACCGGCAGATATGTCAGGTGAAGTGGCGGCACCGTTCTGACGTCGATCGCCTGGCGGCCGCTCTCCGGGATCCGCTTCGCCAGGCCGACCTCGGCGCCGAGCGTCCGGTCCGGGTCGACCTCGACGACGAGTTCCAGGCCCGGCCGCAACACGTCGGCCGGAATATCGGCGTTCGCCGACGCATCGAGGCTGCCCTCCCCCACCTCCGCCGGCACCGTGCCGCCCGGGCCCGGGATGTCCACTGTGTGGACCTCCTCTCCGTCCAGGTAGAACCGTGCGCGCACCGGCGGAAAGTCCACCGACTCGCCGTCCGGGGCGGTCAGGAACACGCGGAGCAGGGCCCGGCGGTTCGCGACCAGGGGAACCGGGTAGTCCAGGGACTGCACCGCCTGTACCAGGTATGCGGCAGGGAGGTCATTCCGGCAGCGGGCCACGCGCTGGCTCTCGAGCGTACCGAGCCAGACCAGAAAGTCCGCCTCCGCGGGAGCGCACAGGGACGTGCCATCCGCGAGAAGCGTGGTCAGCTTCCCGAGATTCGCCAGACCACCGGGAAGGAACCCGGACAGGCCGGAGTTGCCGTTCAAACGCAGCTCCTCCAGCGCGGCCAGGGCGGAGAACTCCGCAGGAACGGGGCCGGACAGGTCGTTGTGCGCCAGGTACAGGAGTCGGAGACTGGCCACCTCCCCGAGGGCGGCGGGGATGGGTCCCGTCAGGTCGTTCTGGTGCAGCAGCAGCCGCTCCAGGGATCGGAGCCGGCCCAACTCCTCGGGAATGCGTCCTTCGAGATCGTTGTCCTGCAACTCCAGTTGAACGAGTCCCTCCAGGTCGCCGAGCCGGGCGGGAATCGTGCCCGTCAGGTCGTTGCTGAGGAGCCGCAGATCGCGGAGGCTGGAGAGATCACCCAACCGGGACGGTATCGGACCCGTCAGACGGTTATGGGAGAGCCATAGCGCTTCCAGGTTGGAGAGATTGCCCAGCTCGGACGGTATCGGACCCGTCAGATGGTTGGCGTAGAGAGTCAGCTGTTCGAGGTTCGAGAGGCGGCTCAGCTCGGACGGTATCGGACCCGTCAGACGGTTACCGTAGAGATGCAGCCCTTCGAGGTTCGAGAGGCGGCTCAGCTCAGCCGGTATCGAGCCCGTCAGGGCGTTCACCTGCAGCCCCAGTCTGCGAAGTTCGGCAAGGCCGCCCAGTTCCGAAGGAATCGGACCTGTCAGGCTGTTGGCACCGAGCCAAAGGACGCTCAGGTTGGAGAGGGCACCGATCTCGGGCGGGATCGGACCCGTAAGGTCGTTCCCCCACAGGCTCAGAATCCTGAGTTCGGCGAGCTTCCCGATCTCGGGGGGGATCGGACCCGTAAGTGCGTCCTGGTTCAACTGGAGGTCGGTGAGGCGCGACAGGTCGCCGATCTCGGGCGGGATCCGGCCCTCGAGCCCGTTGTCGCCAAGCACGAGTCTCGTGACGCGGCCGTCCGCGTCCGCCTCGACTCCGAACCACTCCGAGAGCGGCCGGTCGCTGGCCCAGTCGCGCCCGTTGGTCCAACCGTCTCCGTTCGCCGCCTCGTAGAGCGCCACCAGGCTCGCCCGGTCCGGGCTGAAGACCCAGATCCGGGAGGCCTGCCGGACGCCTCCGGCCGCCACCGTGATCTCGGCCGCGCCTTCGCCCACGCCGCGAACGACGCCCGATGCATCCACCGCCGCGATCGACGGGTCGCTGGACGACCACGCGAACGCCGCTCCGTCCACCGGGTGCCCCCTGGCATCGAACGCCTCGGCGACAAGGCCCACGCTGTCCCCCAGCACCAGCGTGTCGGCCGGCGGCGCCAGCAGCACCGTGCGCGCCACCTGCATCACCTCGACAGCCGCGTCGCCGGAGATCGGTCCGGAGGCCGCCGTGATCGTGGCTTGGCCGTTCGCGACCGCCGTCAACAGCCCGGTGGAATCCACGCTCGCAACGAGTGTGTCGCTGGCCGTCCAGGTGACCGCCGCGCCCGGCATCGGCCGTCCGACCTGGTCCTGGACTTCGGCGGCGAGCCGCAGGGTGTCTCCCAGCGCCTCCAGCACCACCGCGTCGGGGGCCACCACAACGGCCTGGGGCTCCGGCTTCACCACGTCCAGTTGCGCCCGTCCGGTCACCCCGGACGATGTCGCCGACACCTCGACGTCCCCCTCCGTGGTCCCGGTGACCAATCCCGTCGCGTCGACGACGGCGACCGTCGTGTCGCTTGACGCCCATGCGAATTCGGCGCCGTCGACCACATGGGCGTTCGCGTCCGTTGCCTCGGCCATGAGGCGCAGCGTGGTGCCCGGCAGCACGAAGCCGGTCGCGGGAGTCACCTCGACCGAGCTGACCTGCTGGGCGACCGCCGCCGTCGCGCTCCCCGACACCGAGCCCAGCGTCGCCGTGATCGTGGCCGTTCCGTTGGCCACCGCCGTCACGAGCCCCGACCGGTCCACCGTCGCGACCGACGCGTCGCCGCTCGCCCAGGTCGCCGCGGCCCCGGCCATCACGTTCCCGTTCTGGTCGCGGACCTCTGCCGAAAGCTGTTCGGTCGCGCCCAGCGCGGTCAGTTCAATGGCCGCCGGACTGACCGTGACTCTCGCGGGACGCGGAGTCTCGGGCGGCCGGGTGGGCTCCGTGCCCCCGTCGCCACCACACCCATTGGCCCAGACGATGCACGCCAGCGCGAACAACGCCGAGGTTCGCTGCGTCTCGAACCCGGCGCGGCGGCGGTCTCTGCGATGCATGTTTTTCAAGCGGCGCCTGTCCCCATTCTTCGTTCGACTTCGAATACGTGCTCCGCCTACCAAAATGTCCTGATTCGGAGACGATGGCTAGAGGACTTACCTATCGTCTCCCCACTCTGCGAGCCGGACCAGGCGGCCATGGTTGGAGCGCCGCCGAGGGGACCATATGATCTGACCCGGCGGTCGGAGGAACGGCCGGGAAGTCGGGAGGCGCGCGCATGGAACGGTACATCGGACGGATCCGGGTGGCCCTGCTCGTCGTGGCGCTGGGCGTCGTCGTCGTGGTCCAGGGCGATTCCCTGGCGGCGGCCGTGGTGGCCGCGGGGGAACGGCCGTTTCTGACCGCGCTCATCGCCGGCGGATCGGCTACGATCCACGAGCTGATGGCGCTCATCGACGATCTCCTCAGGGCCAGCCGAAAGCGCGCCAGCCCGTAGCCCGGCGATGGCGACGAACATGCACGGACCGGACTCGCTGGTCTTCAAGTCCGACCGGCCGTGGCCGAACGCCCGCCTGCGGGTGGGGGCGATCGTCGGGCACGCGACCCCGGATTCCGTGCGGCTGTGGCTGCGCACGGGCGCTCCCGGACGCTTCACGCTGCTGCTCTACGATTGCGGCGAGGCGATGGGGTCGTCGTCGTTGCGGGCGGAGCTTCGGGCCGCGCTCGGCAGTGTGCCCGTGTCGGCGGAGGAGACCGCCGATGCCCTGGCCGCGTCGCGCGCCGTGCCCTTCGAGGTGGACGGGTACGCCGATGACACGACGCGCGTGCTGGACCTCGCGGATCTCCGGCCGGACACGCGCTACGGCTACGCGCTGCACTCGGAGGACGACGGCGGCAAGGTGATCCTCGGACACAACCGCCTGCGCAGTTTTCGCACGCCGCCCGGGGAGGACGAACGGCACCCGTTTCAGGTCGCGCTCTTCTCGTGCCACATGCCGTATCGCGTGAGCGGGCTGTTCCGGAAACGGACGGACGTGGGCGACATCGATGCCTGGGACTTCCTCGCCGCGACGCTCGACCGGCACCGCGACGACGTCGATGTGGTGATCGCCGGCGGCGACCAGTGCTACAGCGACGGCGTGGCGACGCTGGACGTCTGGAAGCTCCTGAACCGGAGCATGCGCCGGGAGGGGGATGAGCTGCTGCCCGACGAGCGGTCGATGCGCAGCTGGTACCGCGACATCTACCGGGGATACTGGGGCTTCGAGGGCGTGCGCCGCGTCTTCGACGCCTACCCGACCTACATGATCTGGGACGACCACGAGATCGGCGACGGCTGGGGGTCGCACTATCTCGCCGACGATGGCCCCGACGACGGTCTGGCGCGCGTGCTGCCCGACCTCGCCGACAGGGGGCTGACCCGCAACGACGGGCGCCGGCTGCTCCGCCGCATGTTCCGCGCGGCGTGCGCCGTGTACCGGGAATACCAGCACAGCCACAATCCCCCGACGGGTGCCGGAGACGTGTGGGACTACGCCTTCACCCGGGGCGGGGCGGCGTTCTACGTCCTGGACGGCCGGGGGCACCGCGACATCGAGCGCGACGGCTACCGGATCCTGGGCGAGCCCCAATTTCGCCGCTTCGAGGCGTGGGCAGACGCGCTCGATCCGGAGGAGACCCCATTCATGTTCGTGGTCTCGGCGGTGCCCGTGCTCCACGCGAGGTCGGCCCTGGCGAACGCGGACCTCGCCGTCCCGGTTCGAGCGGCCGGCCTCGGTGACGACCTTCGCGATTCGTGGGAGCACAGCCTCCACGACGAGGAGCGGGCCGCGCTCATGGAAGTGCTCTTCAGGGCGGCGCGGCGCGGCGTGCGTCCCCTCATTCTGAGCGGCGACGTGCACTGCTCGGCCGTCTTCAGCCTCACCGACGACGACGGGCACCGCGTCTGGCAACTGACCTCGAGCGCCGTGACGTACCACGTGCCCCGCGCGCTGGGCTGGGCGCTCCGCTTCGGCGCGGCCGACGACGGAGAGACCCCGGAAGGCTACGGATTCAAGCGCCTCGCCCTCTACACGGGCACCTCCTACGCCCTCATCGAGGTGAACCCCGCCGCGCGCGAGGCCTGGTTCAAGCTCTACGGCAAGCAGATCGTCGAGGAACCGGGCCCCGACCGCGGCCGCCGAGCCGTGCCCCTCAGCCACTCCGTCGCCAAGATCCGCCTCTCCTGACGGAACGGCCCCCTTCCGTTGAGATTGGCTTGAGAGCCGAGAGCAGACTGCAGCGTGTGCCATGTGGGCGAGGTGAAACGTTGACATCGAATTTATGTAGGAACATTAATTCATGCGGATCGAGTTCGACGAAGCGAAACGCGCGGATACGATCAGGGCTCGAGGTTTGGATATGGCGCGGGCGGCGGACATGTTCTCCGGTTCGACGCTGACCGTCGATGATGATCGGCAAGACTACGGCGAGGCTCGCTTCATCACGATCGGCTTTCTCGACGACGCGATGGTAGTGCTCGTCTGGACGCCGCGTGGCAATGCTCGCCGCGTTATCAGCATGAGAAAGGCCAATGAACGAGAAAGACAACTCTACGGGCCGAGATTTTGATCCCGACACGGCACCCGACCTCTCGAAGGACGGCTGGCCGGAGAAGTTCGCCGAGGCGCCGGTGCGCCGGGGCGGCCCCCCCAAGGCGCCCGTGCGCCGGGGGCGTCCGCCCAAAGCCCGGCCGAAGATTTCCACCACCATCCGGCTGTCCCCGGAGGTGATCGACCATTTCCGGGCTGGAGGCCGCGGCTGGCAGACCCGAATCGATGAAGCCCTGCGCGAATGGATCAAGCAACACGACGTTGCGTGAGGCAGCACCACTGAGGATGTATCGCATGAAAGGACGACCGAGAACGCTCCCCGCCGCGTTCGTCTGCACGGTCAGCCGACCCGGCGCGGGCTCCTGCAGCGCTCACGGCGCACGCTCTGTGCTGATCGCGATGATCGTCCTCGGCAGCGCCACGCCGGTGGTCCTGGCACAACCGACGGGGACGCAAATCAGGGAGCCTCTGCCGCTCGAAATCGCGGTCTCCGTGCACGACCGCAACACACGCGCGCCGATCAACTTCTCGCCCGACGGAGCCTGGATCGCCCACACGGTGATGACGGATGAGATCGTGCCGCAGGCCTTGGGGCAAATGTACACCGAGACCGGTTTCCCGTTCGGCGAGGGGAACTCCCACATGGAAGCGACGGTGACGAGGCTCGCGGACTCCGAGTCGATACGACTGGGTGGCGAGCACAGCTCCAGCTGGGCAGGGACCTGGTTGCCCGACGGCAAGCGGGTGGCCTTTTATTCGGACGAGGGTGGCGAGGCCGGTCTGTGGATCTGGGATGCAGGCGCGCGTCGGACCGAGCGCCTGGGCAGGGTGCTCGCGCGCCCGTTCTTCGGGTTTCAGATGCCGCGATGGAATCCTGGCGGCGACGCGATCCTCGTCAAGATTCTGCCGGCTGGCCAGTCGATCGCCGCCGCCAACGAACTGGGTGATGAGGTTCCCGGAGCCGCTCCCTCCCGCTCTCCGGACGCGGGGCCGGCTGCGCCCTCGGTATGGGTGCGGCGCGTCGATGCGTCCGTTGAGTCGAGCGATCCGCCCGACGTGGAGCCGCCGTCCGAACGCCGTCCGCCCACCGGCGCCCCTCGCGTGTTCGAAGCGGACCTCGCCGTGGTCCATTTGAACGGGGAGGTGACGAGGCTCGTCGAGCGCAAGGCGATATGGGGCTACGCCTTCTCCCCGGACGGACGGTACGTTGCGTACACCGTGCACAAGGGAGACGAGCCGGCGAGCCTGCAGCGCAACTTCGATGTGATCGTCCACGAAGTTGCCACCGGCTGGACGCGGATTCTTGGCACCAATGTACGGCTCAATTACGGCATCGAGTTGGTCGCCGGACAGCCGCCATGTCGCGTGGTTCCCGGTGGGACCGTCCGCCCGCGCTGCGGCCGCCGGCGGCGAACCTGGACGGCTGATGGTGGCTTCCATCGCCGACGGCCACGTCACCGAGCTCGGTGAAGCCGATGCACCGAGTTTCGACCCGGGCAGTGGTTATATGAGGCCCCTGTGGGACTCGGCCGGGGAGCGGGCGTACGGGGTCGGCGACGGCGACCTGTGGGAGGCTTCGCTCGGCACCGGCTCGCTCCGCCGCCTGACGGACATTCCGGGTTGGCGGATCAGCGTCATCGTAGCCGGTCCACATGACGAGACTGCGTGGACGACCGATGAAGGCCGGACTCTCTGGGTCATCGCACGCGACGAGAGCGGCGGGGAGTCCGGAATCTTTGCCGTCGATCGCATCTCCGGCGCGAGCCGTGCCGCGCTCACCGAGCGGAAGTGGTACTCGGGGATCTTCAGCGTCGATGGGAGCACCGAGACCGGCGAGGTTGCCTTCGTGTCCACCGACCAGGAGCACCTGCCGGACATCTGGACGTTCGACACGCGCATTGGAACGTCCAGCCAGCGGTCTCGGATCAATCCGGGCCTGCAACGCTACGAGCTGGGTTCCGCCAGGCTCATTGAGTGGCAGAGCCGAGACGGCGAGCCGCGGGCCGGGACACTCCTGCTTCCTCCCGGATACCGTGAGGGCGAGCGGTTGCCGCTCGTCGTGTGGGTCTACGGAGGTCTTCGCGGCTCAAGATATAGTCGTCGCGGCTCCGACTCCGTTAACCGGTTCGGGATGGTGAGCAGCCCGGCGTTCAACATGCATGCGCTCGCCACCAGGGGTTACGCCGTCTTCTTCCCGAATGCGCCGATCCGCCTGGGATCGCCGATCACGGATGTGATGGAGTCCGTGATGACGGGCGTGGACGCGGTGATCGAGCAAGGCTACGCCGACCCCGAGCGGCTCGCTCTCATGGGCCAGAGCTACGGCTCGTACAACGTCCTCGGGATCATCACGCGGACGCACCGTTTCAAGGCCGCGGTGATTACGGCGGCGGTGATTCACCCGGATCTGTTCGCAGCCTACGTCGGGGGGGATTGGTGGCCGGGATACTACGAGCAGGGCCAGGGCCACATGGGGGGCACCATATGGGAGTTTCCCGAGCGCTACCGCGAGAACTCACCGTTGTTCGCCTTCGACCGCATCGACACCCCGCTTCTGATCGGGCAGGGCGAGAATGACGGTGACCTGGTGCCCTCCGAGGCGATCTTCATCGCCCTGGAACGGCTCCGGAAGCCCGTGGAGTACCGCCTGTACCGCGATGAAGGGCATGTGATCTCCCAGGGGCCCAACGTGATCGACTTCTGGGAGCGTCGCCTCGAGTTCCTGGCCGAGCACCTGAGCCTTGAGATCGACGAGGACGGAGCCATCGTGAGGTAGGCCGGGCAGCATCCGGCTTCAGTCCACCAGCGCCGCATCGATCGCCTCCTCCAGGAAGTCCCAGTACAGGTCGATGTAGCTGCGCTCGCCCGGGCCGTCCATCAGGAACGGGTTCATCAGCGTGTGCCGGAGGATGAAGATGTGGTCGGCTTCCTCTTCGGGCCGGGCCGGGACCGCGACGAACGTCCCCGGGTCGATGCCGAGGTCGCGCAGGATGCGGCCGCACTGCTCGTCCTCCCCGCCCTCCCGGCGGAGCGACGTGTACGACCCGATGAAACGCGCTTCATGCACCGGCCGGGCGCCGTCCACCTTCATGCGGGCGAACACGCGGCGAGCGAAGCGGTTCATTTGCGCCAGGCTCCGGTTGCCGTTCCGGTTGAGCGCGAGGCAGACGAGGTTGGAATCGGGTTCGAAGGGGACGATCAGCCGCACGCGGTCTTCCAGCCGCCCGGCGGCTTCCCGCGCCGATTCGTAGAAGTACTCGCAGGCCCGGATCGTGTGGCGCAGGACGCGCCCGAGGCCATCGCTGTGGAGCGGCAGGACTTCGTGCGCCACCGCGACCGAGGCGGCCGCCGCTCCCGGCTTCGAGCCCTCGAGGATGTACTGGCCGAGGTTCCGGAGCTGTTGCTCGCGCGGGACCTCGTCCTCGACGTCGCCCAGGTCGAAGACGTAGGCGGCCTGCTGCGTGATGAAGTCCACGATCTCGCGGTTGCGCGCGACGAACGCCCCCGCCGCGTAGGGCAGGAACCCGAGCTTGTGGGGATCGATGGTCACCGAGTCGGCGTGCCTGACGGAGGTGAACGCCCGGTAGACGAGATCCGAGGGGAAGTACTTGAACCCCTTCCGGATCTTCTCGGGCGAGAGGAAGCCGCCGTCGGGGTCCCGGAAGACGCTCGCGAGGTATCCGCCCCAGGCCGCGTCCACGTGAACGAAGAAGTCGGCGCCGCGCTCGTTCCAGCGGCGCCGCGCCGCGACGATCTCGTGGATCGGATCGATGGTGCCGAACTCCGTGGTGCCGAGCACGCCGACGACGCCCAGCACCGGCGTGCGGCTCTCGAAGGCCTCCGCCAGGCACGCCTCCAGGTGGTCCGGGTCCAGGCGCATGTGGTCGTCCACCGCGACCTTGACCAGCTGCGCGGTCCCCAGACCCATCACCTTCATCCCCTTCTCCCAGGAGTAGTGGGCGGAAGCCGCGACGAGCACCCTCGGCGGACGCAGCTCCGGGTGCCGGGCGAAGAACTCCTGGATCCCGAGCGTCTCGAGGCGCTCGCCCCGCACGGCCCGCCTGAGCCGCGGGAAGGCCGCCGGATCCCGCTCGCGGACGGCCTCGGCGACCTCGCGCCGCAGGCGGATCGTCTGGCCGATGCTCAGGTTGACGAGTTCCCACTGGCTGTACTCCGCCAGCTCCTTCCGTAGCGGTCCGACGGGTCCGGTCGCGAGTTCCGCCCGCTTCACCCCCGCCTGCAGGGCGACGCCGTAGAACTTGACCGCGCGGAAGTTCCACAGCGCCTCGTAGTTCGCCACCGTGCCGCCCGACGTCAGGTGGCCCCAGGCGCAGGGCTGGACCGAGGGGTCGACGTTGAAGCCGAACATGGCGGCGAGGTCCCGGCCCGCATCGAGTTCATGGGTGAGCGTGACCGGCGCCGCCTCCTCGCTCACGTTGTTCGGGTTGTAGAGGGTGGTGAGGATCCGCGCCACGAGACCGGGGATGAGCAGATCCGTACTCATGTGCCCCACGTACCGCGGGTGGAAGATGGGAACGGACTGCTTGAGCTCTCCCGACAGCCGGATCAGCGCCTGCCGGGTGCGCGCCTTCGCCTGCAGGAAATCCGGCCGGTAGGAGGCCGCCGCCGTGATCCGGTGCCCGTCCTCCGGGCGGAAGTTGCGCCGCCAGAAGGCGTGATCGCGCACGAACTCGACGATCAACTCCTCGAGCCAGCGGTCGTTCTCCCCCGCGGGCCCCAGAAAGAACGGCTGGAGGAACTCAAGCTCCTCCCGCAATCGATCACTGGACGGTCTATTCATGTACGAATCTGTTCGCTGCGCCTAGCCTAGCGCGGCGCCTCCCGCGCAGGGTGCGCCCTCGACCTCCCGAACGAACAGATCTTGCTGCGTCTGATGCGGTATGGGAAGAACGCCGACGATCGTCCACGGGTTCGGCGCCCGCGTGTGCCAGGCGAGGGTGGTGCCGAGGAAAAAGTGCAGGTCGGTCGTCGCAAATTCGTTGAAGTACTTCTGCCTCACCTTTGCGAGCGCCTCGGTCTCGTCACCGTCTGCCGAGCGCAGGCAGTTCCGATAAAGCGCTCCGAGCTGCCACTCGAGGATCCGCATGCGACTCAACCGACCATCGGCGTCCTCGATGTGGTAGTAGAAGTTGTACGGCACCTTGTCGACGACCCGAAACGTCCGACTCCACGACTGATCGTCGAACAGGTCCGGTTGGCCTGTGATCGCGCGCACGGCCTCCAGCTTGCTGGCATCCCACTCCCGGTCAGCTGCTTCCCATTCGAAACGGATGAGCCTTGCGGGTTTGAAGACCGCGAGCGACGAGATGTTGTTCTTCGCAGCCTCGATGAGCTCGCTCAGCGACCCGTGTGCTTGTCGATGTCCAAGCAGGAGCTGCCGTCGTTCCCGCCAGTTGTCCGCAGTCCCGACGTGGTCGACGCGCTCGATCTCGCCGGTCGGCCGATAAGATTCCGGACGCGGGTCCCGCGAGTGCCTGACCAGAGGGCATGTGATCCAATCATAAAGCCTGTACTGCTCGCTTTCGCCAAGTCGGCGGAACGGCACCGGATAGAGCCGCACCCAAGTGCCATCTTGCCGAATTCCCGCCGTGCACACGGTCTCTCCGTATGTCGTTGACAGCTCGGGGTAGGTCTTGACGGTCACGAGGATGCGGTCTCTCGCCATCATGCCGTCTACAGGTGCCTCGACCGCAGAGGCCGGGCAGCGGTCGCAACGACGGCTTTGGCGACGCGGGAACGGTGACACTCCCCGGAATCGCGTTCGTAGCAGGTGAGCGCCACGTGTTCGCCGGCGTCGATCCATCCCGCGATCCTGGTCACGGCGTCTTGGCATCGCGCCAGGGTCGTGGCTTCGTATTCCGCAAAGAGACGCTCGTACGCTTCGCGGTCGCCGAGGTTCGCGCGTGCCCCGGATTCGATGCCGAGCTCCCGGAACGGCTCATACCGGATGCCCAGCTCGTCACAGCCTTGAGCGAGGCGTCGTTTCGAGAATCCCCACTTGCGACTGAGGGGGTTCCGGCGCACGTCGCAAAGGCGGGAGATTCCGGACCGGAGGAGTTCGTTGAAGTAGGCTTCGTAGCTTCGCCCCTCGTAGCCGATCGTCGCGAGAAGGCCGCCCCCTGGCCTCCCGTTGCTTTGGACAGATTCGTCGCGGTCGCGTTGGGCAATCGGGGGTCGGCGTTTCCCGCCGACTCGGCTCCGGAGACGAGCCGCGAAAGCGGATACTTCGCGGTTCTCGAGATCGCGGGCGAGCCGACGGCCGTCCGGCGTGAGACGCCAGGCACCGGAGACGAGGATGCCGCGGGACGCGAGTTTGTCCCGGTCGGCTACGGCGGTGAAGGAACGCGGCCCCTGAGCGTCGGTGATGAAGTCATATGGCGGATCGATGCCGCGCTCCCGACACAGGCGGCCGTAGTCGAAGAGGAGCCACTGGACATCGGTCTCACGCATCTTCTCTCCGAAGGTGCGCAGGAGGGAGAGAAGGACGCGTTGACGATGAAATAGCCGGGGGATTGCCGCACCGACTTCGTCACCCATGATGGGGGCCAAGGGTTGTGAGCATGGCGAGCAACCTAGCCAACGGACTGTTGCCGTTCCACTTCCAGGTACTCGCGGACGGCATCCGCGATGTTCGCGAGGGCTTCCCCCTCCGTCGTCGCTTGGGACGCACAGCCCGGAAGGCCTGGAACCCAGACGGAGAATCCCTCTTCGGACTCCTGAAGCGCCACCCGATATCTCGTTTCCCACCTCAGGTTCATCCGGCGCTGCATAGAATTCACCCCTCCGCATCGAGCCAGGTGTGTGACCGTTTCGACGCTGGTACACACCGGTGGACGACCGGATCCGGCGCGGGATTACGCTTTCGTCACCGACGAAGGGTCAGGAACGCCGTCAGGCAGGCTCCCTGCTACGCCTTGGCTCGTTCTTTCCCGATGTCGGCGAGTCCCTGGGCGACGATGTACGCCACCAGAGGTACGACGACCTCTTCCGGGATCGGGACGCCGACATCCTCGAGCACGATCAGGATGACCGTGCCAAGGGCGGCGTTCTCGCGTGAATCTCGTTCCACCATAGAGCATGGAGGTGGCCGACGGGAAGAGGATTCGCCTGAACGCGGCGCCGCACTGACGACGGAGCGTGCGGTTCACGGCGATCGCGGCGGGATCGTCTGGCGAGCGTCCTCCTCAGGTCCTCCGTGTCGCTCGATGAGCAACCGCAGGGCGACCTTGCGCGCTTCGTCGATCGTCTCCACCACCTGGTCCTTCGGCACGTCGCGCAGTGTGTTGAGCGCTCGCAACGTCTTGGCCACCGGACCTGACAATCCCATCGCAATGCACTCGGTGTCCTGCTTGCCTGCGGTGATGATGAGGCGACTGATCGTCATCGCGGCGCTGTCGTCGATGTATGCGGCGTCTTTGAAGTCGAAGATCACGACTTCATGGTCCTTGAGGTCCTCTCCGATCACGCCGTACAGCTTCTGCGAGGACGCTACGGTGAAGTTCCCCTTCAGGCTGACGAACCCGACGCGGGCGGAGTAGGCGTCGATTCCCTGTGCCTCCGGATGAGCCGCGAAGAAAACCTGGTCCAGAATCGGCACCGAGACCACGCTGTCGAGTTCCAGCTTCTCGAGTTGCCGGGCGTGCACCATCCCCGCAGTGATCAGCCCGAAGGCCACTGCCGTCACCAGGTCGACGAACACCGTCAGGCCCAGCGTCAACAGCATGACGATGAGTTGCGCCCGCGGAATGCGATGAATGCGCGTAAGGAGCGGCCAGTCGATGATGTCCCAGCCCACCTTCATCACGATGCCCGCGAGCACGGCATGCGGAACCGGTTCGACGACCGCTCCGAATCCCAGCAGCATCCCGAGAATGAGGAGCGCGCACAACGCGCCCGATACCCGCGTCGTGCCACCCGCCCTCGTATTGGTCACGGTGCCCATCGTGGCGCCCGCTCCAGGCAGGCCCCCGAACACTCCCGAGACCATGTTGCCGATCCCCTGGCCCACCAGTTCACGGTCCGGATTGTGACGCGTACCGCTTATGGAGTCGGCGACAAGGGAGGTCAGCAAGCTGTCCACGGAGCCGAGCAGCGCGAGGATGAGAGCCGGCTGCACTGCACCCGCCAGGAACAGGACTCCGGGCGCTTCGACCTGAACACCGGGCAGCGCGGAGGGCACCTCGCCGATCACGGACACATCCGTGAGCCACAGCACGCTCAGCACCGTTCCGGCCACGAGCGCGACCAGAAGACCCGGCATGTACTTCGCCAGACGACGGGGCCAGAACACGGCGGCGGCCAGAGCGACCAGCGCCAGCGCCAGCGCGCTCGGGTTCAGGTTGGCGAGCCCGTCGGGCAACGCGCGGAGGATCGCCGCGGCACCTCCGCCAACCGGCGGCAACCCCAGGAACGGGAGAGCCTGCATGAGCATGATGATCAGCCCGACGCCCGACATGAACCCCGAGATCACCGCATACGGGGTATAGATGACGTATCGTCCCACCCTGAGCACGCCCAGCAGCACTTGCAGCAAGCCGCCCAGCACGACGATGGCAAAGGCCTCTCCGACGGTCGACGCGTGGGTGGTCAGCACCACGGCCATGGTGATCGTCATGGGACCGGTCGGGCCGGATATCTGGGTACGGGTCCCGCCGAAGACTGCCGCAAAGAAGCCGACGCCGATCGCTCCGTAGAGGCCGGCCGCCGCACCAAGCCCGGTCGCAACTCCAAAGGCGAGTGCAACCGGCAGTGCGACCACCGCCGAAGTCACCCCGCCGAAAAGATCCCCGCGCAGAGTGTCAAGAGGATAGTGCCTGCCCGGCAGCGTCATGGCGCGCGACCCTTGCGGGTACGATCTGGCGCGATGTCAGGACCCTCGCCGCCGTGTCGCTCGAAGAACTCGTCGGCGTGGGCCGGGAGGAGGAGCCTGTCGGCGATGGCGGCGATCTCCTCCGCTTCCCTCCACGCCTGTTCCAGGATCCAGAGTTCGCCTTCGAGCGCACGGCGCTCCTGCTCCTCATGGAGGGACATCTCCACTGCGAGCCGCATGGGCTTCGGCATGGCGCGGACGTACCCCGTCCGGCCCGTCAGCCCGCTGTGTTTCCTGTTGACCACATCCGCGATGAAACGGGTGGGGTGCCCGCTTGATTCGATGGCGTCCACGGCGCGCCGGACGGTGTTGCGGGTGCCGCCCTCACGGTTCACCAGGGGAACGATGGCGGTGGCCACGCGGCGGGCGTCTTCGCCCTTGAACCAGGCCCTCCGCAGTCCCCGGTCGATCTCCACGCGGAAGCCGGAGGCGCTATCGCCCGGCAGCATGCGAATCGAGTTGACGTCGGAGAACCTGAACTTCGCGACGCTCTCCGGGCGAACGGGGCCGTCTGCGCCGGCCTTGCCGCCGACCCGAACCTTGGCCATCGGGCGAAGGTGGGTCCACGCGAGGTACGGACACACGGCCGCGAACCCCAACGTGCCGACGACCGGCAACGAAAGCTGCATCGCCGCAAGCATGGTCACGCCGCTGGCGAGGCCCACGACGCCGGCACGGCGCATCCGCGTCCCGAACTGGTCTCCGTACCGCCAGGCCGCAAACTCGTCTCGCGGGGGCTCCCCGATCCGCACCAGGTCCAGCCCTTCCCGGTGGCGCGCGATCCCGATGTTCTCCGTCGAGGCGCGCATGCCTGCGTCGCGGAAGATCCGCTCGCAGGTTTCGATCGCCTCCCAGCGCTCCTCGAGCGGAGTCAGGTTCCATCGACCGCATTTCCGGCACACCACCCACAGCCGCCCCTTCGCCGGATCGAACGCGAGCCGCCGTCCGACCGGGAACTCCTCCACTACCTCGTTCGAGGGGAGGGGCTTCTTGCAGAAGATGCAGGTTGTGTACACACGCTCTCCGCTCGGGAACGTTCTTGACTGAATTTCTGTAGCAACATTCATCGTGAACGGACTTCAACGAAAACGAAACGCGCGGGGACGGTCAATGAACGAGAACGACGGCGCGATCACCGAGGGCTTTGATCCCGACACGGCGCCCGATCTCTCCAGGGACGGCTGGCCGGAGAAGTTCGCCACGCAGGGCGTGAGCGCCATGGGCAGATGGTCGCACAGGTTCCAGCCGAAGTACTGGCCGAAATGGTACCGCATCGCGTTCGGCGCCAGCATCGCCGGGGCGCTGCTGGGTGGAGCGCTGGCCTGGTTCGGGTCGGGCCGGGGACGCTACACCGCCCTCGTCGGCGTCCTGCTGTGCGTCGCTTGCCTATGGCTCCTCCAAGACCTGCTGGAGAAAGGCCCCAAGGCCTGAACGGCGCGAATCCCCGGCCTCTTGCCGAACACGTTACCGGGGTACGGCGCATATCGTATCTTGGCGGCAACCCAGGACCGGGGGGCGGTCCGGGGCGACACACGGTGGAACCGACGACGACGATGGCAGGCACCAAAACCGATAGCGGCGCGACGTGAGCATCGACACCACCTTCCTGCGCCGCTGCATCGCTTCGCTGGAGCGGGCGGTTGAGGGAATCGAAACGCAGGAGGATCGCGACGATGTCATGTACGACATCTACCGCGCCGCCTGCGTCAAGGAATTCGAACTCGTACTCGAGCAGAGCGGAAAGCTGCTGCGGAAGCGGCTCGCCGCGTGGTTCGCAAGCAACCGCCAGGCGGACCGCCTGCACTTCAAGGATCTGTTCCGCCACGCGGCCCGCCACGACCTCGTGGACTGCGAAGCGGTCGAACGTTGGCTGCACTACCGGGACAACCGTAACGAAACGGCGCACGACTACGGCGAGGACTTCGCGGAGGCCACGCTGAAGCTGTTGCCGGATTTCATCGTCGACGCCAGGGCGCTCGCCGACATGATCGACCGGGCTGACGATGCCTGACCGCGTGAACCTGTCCGCAAGGCACCGGCGGGTGCTCGAAGCGCTGCTCCGGGAGCACCTGCCGGATGTCGAGGTGTGGGCGTACGGCAGCCGCGTGAGCGGACTCGGCCACGAGGGAAGCGACCTCGATCTGGTGCTGCGCGGACCGGGGCTCGAGGACATCCCCGCCGACCAACTGCTGGACTTTGAAGAGGCGGTGCGGGAATCCACGATCCCGTTCCTCGTCGAGGCGAGGGACTGGGCGCGGCTGCCCCAGCGGTTCCACCGGGTGATCGAACGGGAGTACGTGGTCGTCGTCAGGCGGTGACCCGGGCGAAGCGGGCTCAGCCGATGGCGAACACGAGGCCGCCCTGGAGGACGACGTGGCTGGTCTTCTTCCCCTCATCGTCGATCTCGGAGAGACCCCGGGCGTAGATCACGTCGAACGCAAGGTCGAGCGAATCGGTCAGTCTCACCTGGAACCCGCCGCCGAGCGCGACTCCGAAGTCGGTTGACTTGACCTCGCTGACGCCACCCTCCCCGCAGGCCACTTCCGCGTCCTGCGCGCTCGCCGTCCGCCCCGCACCGCCGGTCCGCGCCGCGGTGACGCGGCTGGGGGTCCCCGGAGGGACCTCGGGGCGGATGGGCCCAGGCTCGACGGAGATCACCGCCACCTGGCACGAGAGGTTGAAGGCCACGTAGGGCCCGGCGAGGAAGCCGAAGTTGAGGCGCCCTTCCTCGGTGGCGGTGCCCGCGCGAAAGAGCGCGGAGAACTGCAGGTAGTCGATCTCGGCCATCGACTCGGTGAGGAGCCGGCTCGCCGTGATCGACGGCGGCACCTTCACGGCGCCGCCCTTCTGGGCCAGCCCGAGGCCGATGCGCACGCCCAGCCCGCCGCTCAGCGGGATCCCCGCGTCGATCCCCGCCACGATTCCGTCTCTGGGTTCGTCGAACGCGGCGGCGCCCCGGGTCTCCAGGTCGGCCCCGGGCAGACTCGCGGGACCGATTCCGGCCCGCACGCCGATGGTCGTCTGCGCGGCGAGCGGCGCGGCTGCCAGCGCGAGGACCAGGGCCACGGCGTGGATGGCGGCTTGCGCGGATTTACGTCCTGCGGACATGGCGTCTCCCTCCATTGCGATGCGTACGCGGGCGGCCGACCACGGAGCGGGCCGGCGGCTCTCGGACCCCCATTCTTCGCGGTTGGCGTCCGATCATCAACTTCGCGGGACACCGGCGGGGGCGCTGTTGAGGTATCTTCCTCCCCTTGTACTATGTTTTCGACAGCGAGGTCCGCCTCGACCGCATCCTCGACTCTCACACATCCCAGGTTCTCTCGACCCATGATCGATATCAACGAAATCGGTGCGACGGCCTTCGTCATCGCGTCCATCCGGGCACTGGAGCCCGAGAAGCCGCATCCGCTCTTCAACGATCCCTACGCCCCGTGGTTCTCGAACGACCGGGCGCGCACGGCCGCCCGGCAACTGGACGCGGCGTTCCCGCCCTCGACGACGATGGTCCGGTTCCGCACCCGCTACTTCAACCGGTTCGTGGAGCACGGGATCGAGGACGGGGCCCGCCAGGTCGTGCTGCTGGGGGGCGGCTTCGACATGCGCGCGCATCACTACCGCAACGCGGGCGCGGCCTTCTTCGAGGTGGACCAGAAGGCGGTCCTGGAGTTCAAGCGCCATATCCTGTCGGACAACGGGGTCGAGCAGCCGCCGTCGCTCTTCGCCAACTACCTGGAGGCGGACGTTCCGGGCGACCTGGCCGACCTCGGCTTCGACCCGGCGGCGCCCACCCTGATGGTCTGGGAGGGCAACACGATGTACCTGCCCCCCGAGAGCATCATGCCGTTCCTGAACCGGCTCGCGGGTGCGATGTCGTCGCTCCGCATCGCCTTCGACTACTTCTCGGTGGACCTGCAGCGCCGCGAGTTCGACACGGACGAGGACCTCAAGCGGCTCGAGGGAGTGGAGCGGGCGATGAACGCCTCGTTCCCCACGGGCTTCCCGGACCTCGCCGTATTCGAGCGGGAGACGCCGTTCGAGGTCGCGGAGTCGGGCACGTTCGCGGAGCTGGCGGAGGAGTACGGGCTGGGTCGGATGGTGGCGGAGTACCCGGAGGACTGGCGCGAGACGCTCAAGCTGTACCGGTACTGCGTGCTGGAGCGGCGAGCCGGCGTCTGACCCTCAACGTGTCGCGAACACCAGCCCGCTCTGGAGGGCGAGGTGACGGTTCCTGGTTCCGTCGTCGTCGATACCGGTAAGACCGATGGCGTAGATCACATCGAAGGCCAGGCTAATCGAATCGCCCAGCCTTACTTCGACCCCCGTCCCGAAGGCCAGTCCGAAGTCGGCGGTCCCGAAGTTGGCGCCGTCGTCTCCGTCGCATGACGTTTCCGTTCTCCGGGGTAACCGCGCGCTGGAGGACCGATAATGCCCCGATCCGGGCAGAGGAAAGTACGTCGTCAGCGCGATGCCGCACGAATGGTTGACGGCCATGTAGGGCCCGGCGAGGACGCCGACGTTGAGAAGCCCCCGCTCGGCGTCGGTGCTCGCGCGGAAGAGTGCGGACAATTGCAGGTAGTCCAGTTCGGTGGTCGCATCGACGAACGCCCTGCCCGCGGTGATCCACGGCGGTGTGTCCGCGCCGCCGCCCTTCTGGGCCAGCCCCATGCCGACGCGCAGGTCCACGGCGCCGCCCAGAGGAATCCCCACGTCGATTCCCGATACGACCCCGAATCGGGATCCCTCTCCTTCTCCTTGTTCCACTCGCGGCATGTCCCGGGACAGGGTCGCGGTGCCGATGCCGCCCCTGAGGCCGACGGTCACCTGACCCGCAAGCGGCGCGGCCGCCAGGGCGATGAACACGGTCGAGACAAGTGTCTTCTTCAGCGGTCGCTCCGTTGCTGCGACGCCAGGACGCGGAGATGGTCGCGGATCGCCTGCTCGCTCAGCGTGTTGCGGCTCCGACAATCTTCGCTCCACACGAAACCGTGGATCGTGGAGGCGACGAAGGCGCCCGACAGGATGGCGGAGCCGATAAGGTACCCGTCGTATTGCTCGTCCGAGTCGAACTCATCGCGCGATGCGCCCCAGATTCCCGCAGCTTGTCCCAGGTGGCCCACTCCGACAACGCCATCGATGACGGGCGCGGCTTGGCTGCGGGTGCAGTCGCCCGCCGCCACCGGTCCCTCGCCCTTGGGCGGTCTTCGCATGAAGAGCATCGAACACCCGCTCCAGAGCAGGGCGCCCGCGAGCACCGCGACGACCGCGGCACGGCGACGTTCGAACATGACTTCTCCTCGGCGGATGTGATCCGGTCGAGCGGATTCTCAACCTGTTGACGACGGATCCGCCAGCCGGGTCACCGCGGAAGGGATGACGAGCGCAGTCGGAACCGCTGGATCTTCCCTGTCGCCGTCTTCGGGAGTTCGGCGACGAACCGGATCCAGCGCGGGTACATATAGCGCGGGAGACCCTCCCGGCAATGCGCGACGAGTTCCGCCCGTAGCGCGTCGGCGGCGGACGGCGCGCCCGCCGTCTCCCGGAGCGGCTCCGACAGCACCACGTGCGCCTCCGGCTTCACGAGGCCGTGGGCGTCCTCGCGGCCCACGACCGCCGCCTCCAGCACCGAGGGATGTTCCGTGAGACGGGCCTCGATGTCGAACGGGGAGCACCAGATCCCACCCACCTTGATCATGTCGTCGGCGCGGCCCTGGTAGTGGAACCAGCCTTCGGCGTCGCGCACGTACTGGTCGCCGGTGCGGAGCCAGCCGTCGACGATCGTCCTTCCCTCGAGTTCCGGACGGTTCCAGTAGCCGGGGGTCGTCGAGTCGCCGCGGATCTCGAGTTGGCCCGCCTCGCCGGGACCCGCCTCGGCGCCGTCCTCCCCCACGATCCGCGCCTCGTAGCCGGGGACGACGCGGCCCGTGCTCCCGGGCTTCACCTCGCCCGGCGCGTTGGAGATGAAGATGTGGAGCGCCTCGGTGGAGCCGATCCCGTCGAGGATCTCGAGTCCGGTGGCGGCCTTCCAGCGGCGGAAGAGGTCCGGGGGCAGCGCCTCGCCGGCCGACACGCAGAGTCTGAGCGAACCCGGATCGGGCGCGGCCGCCTCCGCGTGATCCAGCGCCTGTAGCTGGGCCGCGTACAGCGTCGGCACACCGAAGTACGCGGTGGGACGCAGCGTCTCGATCGTCTCGAACGTCGTCGCGGGGGTCGGACGCCGCTCGTCGAGGATCGCGGTGCCGCCCACCCACAGCGGGAAGGTCATCGCGTTCCCGAGTCCGTACGCGAAGAAGAGCTTCGCCGCGGAGTAGCAGCGGTCCTCCTCGCTCAGCCCGAGGATCCCCACCGCGTAGTGCTCGCAGGTGGCGGGCATGTCCCGGTGGCGGTGCGGCACTCCCTTTGGACGGCCCGTGGTGCCCGAAGAGTAGAGCCAGAACGCGATGTCCTCGGGCCGCGCCGGCGGCGCTTCCAGTTCGACGGAAGCCGCGTCCAGGTCGTCGAGCACCCCGCCCTCCGCCTCGAGCGCGAGACCGCGGGCTCCCGTCCGGGCCGCAGCCAGCCCCGGCACGACCTCCGCCGCGAACTCCGGCGAGTAGACGACGGCCCGGCACTCCGAGTCGGCGATGACGAACGCGAGATCCTTCGCCCGCACGAGATAGCTCACCGGCACGGGCACGATCCCCGCCTTGATCGCCCCCCAGAAGAAATGGAAGAACTCCGGACAATCCTTCACGACCATGAGCATGCGGTCGCCCGGCGCGAGCCCGAGCCCGAGGAGCGCGTTTCCCGTCTGCCCCACCCGCCGCGCCAGTTGGCCGTAGGTGACCCGCGTTCCGGCCTGTTCGATGGCGACCCTGTCGCCCCGTCCCTCGACCACGTGCCGGTCGATGTACCAGGAAGCCGCGTTGAACCGCTCTCCGTAGCGGAGGCGCGGGGGAGCCGTCGAACGATCGATCGTGAGTTCGGCCGAAGTCATGGCGGCCATTCTATGGTGGACCGCATGGTTGGGCGAAGCGATCTGGTGAATCGGGTCGCTGGACCCGTGCGGGAACTTCCGCCTTCGTCGGCTCGTAGGGACGGTAGTGGGTTCTCCCTTGGAGCTGATGACTGCGGGAGCCCAGCCGGTGGCAAAGGAGCAGGACGATGAGACTTCGGTCGATCATGCCGTGGGCAGCCCTGGCGATCCTGGCGGGATGCGCCGACGGACGGTCACCCTCCGAACTGATGTCGGACGCAGCCGCGGACGTTGGCGCGATTCGCTTCGAGCGGGCGATGGTCCGGTACGATTCAGCTCGCACCCTCACTCCGGACGACACCGAAGCACATCTCCCGTACGCGACGCTCGCCACCTATTTCATGCTCTTTCCGGAAGCCGTGGCGGCCTGGGAGCGCGTCCTCGAACTCGACCCCGGAGACGCCGGGGCCTGGGACAGCTACATCTTCACGCTGTCGGGGGCGGGCGTCTTCGAGACCGATCGCAGGTACACCGAGAAGCTGCTGCAGGTGCTGCCCGAGGCGCTTCGCAGTGCAAGCCGGCGACCCGACATATACGACCACGCCCGGCTTGCGGCGCAGGCCCTCGGATCGCTTGAGACGTACGGCGGCATCCTGGCGGAGCGCCTGGCCGCGAGTCCGGACGATGAGGTCGTGCGCCACCAGATCGGCAGCCTGCGGATCGCGCTCGCGGATCTGGAGGGAGGCGACCGCAGCGAGGCGGTGCGGGACTCGATCGCGACGGCGCTCGATGAACTCGCGTCCCGACATGAAGCCGACGCCGGCGGAGACGCCGAGCCGGAGGCCCCGATCCTCTACCGACTCGCGGCCGGCTACGACATGCTCGGCAGCCAGGCCGAGGCGGAACGCTGGCTCGAACGTCTGGAGTCGGCGCCCGACCGCGGCGCTCTCGCCGACGGACTGCGGTACTGGCGCCTGTTGATCGAGGTCCAGAACCGGCTCGGGTCATCCGACGAGGGGGCGCCGGAGGCAGCGCTCGAGTTGGTGGAACGGGGAATGGAGAGGCCGAGTCTCGCGTACCGCGGCGCCTGGGTCACCCTCCGGAGCCAAGCCGTGCTGCGCCGGGCGCTCGCTTCCCTGCCCGGGGACGCGCCGACACCCCGAACCGTGACCCGCATGGTGACCGTGGCGAGTGAGCCTCCGGGGCCAGCGCTCGACGCGCCGGTGGCGGAACAGTTGTTCGACGCGGCCATGGATGTGCTCGTTTGGCGGTTTGCCTGGGAGTCCGGCGGACACCTCGAGGCACTCAGATCCCTCCTCTACTTCGGAGTCGAGCCCCGGGCCGTCCTCGAGGAAGCCGTCCGCCTGGAGGAAGCTCTTCGGGCGGACCGGCCGGGGTACCTGTTCGCCGGTTACCGGGGCGATGAGCGTGAGAGGGCGCGGCAACTGGAGATCGACCGCGCCCGCGTCCTCCAGGCCCGCGCGCTCACCCAACTCGGCGAGATCGAGGCCGCAGGCGAACTGCTCCAGGCTCTGGCGACCCGGTCGCGACGGACGTCGACGCTGGGAGAGTACGGACGGCACCTCCTCCGCGCGGACCGGCCGCAGGAGGCGCTCACCGCCTTCGTCGACGCGATCGCCTTCGGCGGATCCGCCTTGCGGTCGCTGGCCGAGGAGGCCGCCGCTGCCACTGGTCTGTCCCCCGACGCGATCGCCGGGACCATCGACCAGCAACTCGCCGTGCGCCGCCCCGTGGTCGAGGAAGAGCGCGTCCGCAGGGAACTCGGCGCCCGCCTCGAGCTCGAAGCGCCGGACTTCGCGATCCAGGATCAGAACGGGGTCGAGTGGCGTCTCACCGACCTGACCGGGAAGATCGTCGTGCTCAAGTTCTGGGCCACCTGGTGCGGCCCCTGCCTGGCCGAGTTCCCACAGTTCACCGAGTTGCTGGGGAAGTATGAGGGAGACGACGAAGTGGTCTTCCTGACCGTCGCCACGGCGGGATCTCCACGCGACGAGGTGGCGCGCATGATCGAGGATAACGGCTACGCGTTCCCGGTCCTCTTCGACGAGCAGGGACTCGCGCTGGATTTCAACATACAGGGCTATCCGACGACTCTGTACCTGGACGGGGCCGGGACTATCCAGTACAAGCGACAGGGGTTCAGCCCCGCCGGCTACGAGAGCGGCGTCGCCCGCCGCATCGATGCCCTGCGCGGCGAGGTCGAAGGGGACGGGTAGTCACTGGCCTCGGCACGGAATGGCGAGGAGCGCCACCCGGGTCTTCAACGTCGATCTCATGGCTGTGAGTCCAGCCACATCGGGCACCGTACCGCCCGGAACGTTTCCATCGGATGCCGGTCAATCCGCGGCGCGGACCTTTCGGCTCACGGAGGCGGCGAAGGCCTCGACCTCGCGGGGGGACTTGAGGCGCACGAACCGGATGTGCGCCCAGCGCGGATCGGACACGCGCGCGGCCATGTTGCGTCGCTTGCGACGGTGCTGCGTGATGATCCAGCCGAGCAGCGAATCGTCCCGCCAGATCAGCAGGTGGCGCCAGAACCACTCCCGGTTCGTCCCCCAGACCAGTTCCCCGGACCGCGAGCGTCGCCACGAGCGGCGGAGGAAGCGCCACACGAGCAGCGGCAGCGGCAGGTCGAGCCAGACGACGCTGTCGAGACGCGGCCACAGGATCCGCCGGGAGAATCTCTCATACGAACCCGCGACGACCCATCGCTCCCCCCGGGTCGCTTCTCGAATTCGGCGTTCGAACCTGTCGGGGTCCGTCTGGTTCAGGCCGATCCATCCCGGCAGCCAGTTGAGCGCGTCCAACTCCACGAACGGCGCATCCAGCGCCTCCGCGAGTCTCGCCGCGAGGGTGCTCTTGCCCGACCCGCTGTTACCCATCACCTGGATGCGTTCGCCGACCGCCACCCTCGGCTCGATTCCGTCGGCATGTGTTCGTTGGATCATGGTCCGCAATGTACTCGGCAGCTTGCCGGCCGGTCGGGCCGAGGGGCAGAATAGCCGCCGCACGCCGCGAGACCGGTTGTCCAACCCCGGGAGTGACCTCAGATGCACGACGCACAGCGCATGGATTTCACGCGGCCCCGTCGGCCGACGTTCCGTCACCGCCGAGCCCAGCTGCCGCTCGTCGCGGCCCTCGCGTTCCCGCTGCTCATCGGCGGCTGCCAGCCGGGCGACACCGGGGCCGGCACCGAAACGGGTGCGGCCACCGGCGCAGCCAGCGCCTTCGTCGAGGCGGGCGGCGCCTTTCCGCCCGGCTGGCCGTTCGCCGCCGAGGACCCGCCCGTCACGGCCACCGAGGGCATGGTCGCATCGACGGACGAGTACGCGTCGCGCGTCGGCGTGGAGATCCTCGCGGCCGGCGGCAACGCGGTGGACGCGGCCGTCGCGACGGGACTCGCCCTCGCCGTCGTGAACCCGGAGGCAGGCAACCTGGGCGGGGGCGGGTTCATGATGGTCCGCCTCGCCGACGGCAGCGTCTTCGCGCAGGACCACCGGGAGAAGGCGCCGCTCGCCGCCACCCGGGACATGTACCTGGACGAGGACGGCAACGTGACCGACCTCTCCGTCCTGGGTCACCTCGCGGCGGGCGTGCCCGGGACCGTCTCCGGGCTGTGGGAGGCGCACCGGCGCTTCGGCAGCCTTCCCTGGGCCGACATCGTGCAGCCCTCCATCGACCTCGCGAACGGGTTCGAGGTCACGACGCGGCTGGTGTCCACGCTCGACGCGGCGCAGGAGGGGATCCGCGCCTTCCCGCACAGCGCGCGCATCTTTCTCCCGGGCGACGCCGTCCCCGGCATCGGCGACACCTTCTCGCAGCCGGACCTCGCCGCCGTCCTCACGCGCCTCCGCGACCAGGGGCCCGACGACTTCTACCGGGGGGAGACCGCCGCCCTGATCGTGGAGGAGATGGAGCGCGGCGGCGGCATCATCACGCTGGAGGATCTCGACCGCTACGAAACGGTGTGGCGCGACCCGGTCGCCTTCGACTACCGCGGCTACACGGTGCATTCGATGCCGCCGCCGTCCTCGGGCGGCCTCACCATGGCGGCGATCGCCAACATCCTGGAGCGCTGGGACCTGGGCGCGATGGGGTGGAACAGCCCTCAGACGATCCACGTGATGGCCGAGTCCTTCCGGCGCGCCTACGCCGACCGCAACGAGTACCTCGCGGACCCGGACTTCGTCGAGCTTCCCGTCGACCAGTTCCTCTCGGAGGCCTACGCGGACGGCCGCGCGGAGACGATCTCCGCGGAGCGCGCGACCCCCTCCGCCGAGGTCGCGCCCGGGATCGACGCCTTCCTCGACGAGAGCCACACGACGCACTACGCGGTCGTCGACGCCGAGGGGAACGCGGTCGCGGTCACGACGAGCATCAACTCGTGGTACGGTGGCAAGGTCGTCGTGGAGGGGGCGGGGTTCTTCCTCAACAACACGATGGACGACTTCGCCTCGAAACCCGGCACGCCGAACCAGTTCGGCCTCGTGCAGGGCGAGCGGAACGCGATCGGCCCCGGCAAGCGCATGCTGTCGGCGATGAGCCCGACGATCGTCGAGGACGCGGACGGCGACCTATTCCTCGTCACCGGAACCCCCGGCGGCGCCACGATCATCACGACGGTGCTGCAGTCGATCTTCAACGTCGTCGACCACGGGATGAACGTCGTGCAGGCGGTCCACGCCCCGCGGGTGCACCACCAGCACCTCCCGGACCTCGTCTTCCACGAATACGGAGGACTGGGAGGGGCCGCGGCGAGCGCGCTGGAGGCGCTGGGACACACCGTCCGCGAGCGCGACCCCGGCCCGCCCGACGCCTACTTCACGGGCGGCATGTCCGGCGACCTGCAACTGATCATGGCGATGCCGGACGGATCCTGGACCGCCTGGTCCGACCCCCGCCGCGGCGGGACGGCGCTCGGCCGCTAGCGTAGCGACAGCCCGTCAAGACCCGCTGTGCGATTCGCGGTGACGGCGGTTACGTTGCCTTCTCCAGCGGGGGAGGCACCTAATGGGACGCACGTTCCACAAGCGGGCCGCCGAGGGCGGATGGGCCAAGCTCGATCTGGTCGAGCGGCTCGGGAACATCGGCAGCGAGGTGGAGCGCGCGATTCGCGCCCACGAGGCTGGGCGAACGGGCCGGTTCGAGGGCGCCCTCGCGCGGGCGCTCGAACTATTCGACCTGACAGCCGCGGACCCCCGCTGGCACGGCCACCGCTGCCAGGAGATCCTGCGCGCCCGCGAGGAGTTCTGCCGCCTCTTCTTCGACCCGGATGTCCCCCCCGGCTCGGCGGACGGCCTGCGCAGATACTTCTTCGGCTTCGCCTACGCCGCCCGCATGCGCCACTATCGCGACAGCTGACGGGGTCTTGCCGGGGGGTGACGCGCGTGGCGTATCATCCTTCACGCCATCGCCCGGAGAACGGAGATCCCCATGTCCCACGTATCGGTCCCCCCCTGTCGACGACGGTCCGGCGCCCTCGCCCCCCTGACGGCGCGGTTTCTCCTGCCCGCAGCGCTGGGGCTCCTGCCTGCGGCGGCGCATGCGCAGGATCGGGAGGTGCGGGTCACGGTGTCCGAGGGGACGAACATGGCGGCGGCCGTCTCCCCGGACGGCAGCCAGATGGTGCTCGATCTCCAGGGGACGCTGTGGGTCATGGACGCCGGGGGCGGCGAGGCGCGCGCGATCACGGACATGTACTACGACGCGCGGCAGCCGCAGTGGGCGCCGGACGGGAGCCGGATCGTCTTCCAGTCGTTTCGGGACGGGCGCTGGCACATCTGGTCGATCGTGCCCGACGGGACCGATCCGGTGCAGCACACCTTCGGTCCCTACGACGAGCGGGAGCCGGCCTACTCTCCCGATGGCGGCGCGATCGTCTTCGCGTCGGATCGCTCCGGCAACTACGACATCTGGACGCTCGACGTCTCGGGCGGGCCCGGCGACGGCCGAATCCAGCGGGTGACGGACGCGCCCACGCACGAGTTCACGCCGCAGTGGTCGCCGGATGGCGAATCGCTGGCCTACGCCTCCGACCGCGGCCTCGGGGCGATCATCGTCCGCGAGAGCGGCGGCTCGACCCGGGTCGTGGCGCGGAACGCGGGCGCGATTTCGCCGGCGTGGAGCCCGGACGGAAGCCGGATCGCTTACTCGGCCGTCGTCCAGGGCCAGACCGGCCTCTGGGTGGCCGACGCAGGCGCGGGCGGCAGCGGCGGCGCGGCCGGAGGCGGGGGCGCCGCCACGCCGACGCGCCTCACCGAAGCGGGGGCGGACGTCTTCCCCTTCCGTCCCATGTGGATGGGAGACCGGATGGGGGACGGGACGGGCGCCGTGGAGATCGCCTACACCGGCGACGGCCGCATCCGGCGCGTGTCGTCGGACGGCACGCAGGGGGCGGACATCCCCTTCGAGGCCACGTTCGCGTTTACGCGGCGCGACTACGAGCGCGCGCGGCGTTCGTTCGAGGCGGGAGGGCCGGAGCCCGTGCAGGGGATCGTCGCCCCGGCGGTCTCCCCCGACGGTCGCCTCATCGCCTTCACCGCCCTCGGCGACCTGTGGCTACTCGACATCGCGGCAGACGGGGCGGACGAGGCGGAAGCCGCGGGCGAGGCGACGCCCCGGCGGCTCACGGACGACCCCTTCGTCGACCTGATGCCGGCGTGGTCGCGCGACGGCTCGCGGCTTGCCTACGCCTCGGACCGGGCGGGCTCGCTCGACATCTGGGTGCGCGACATGGCCACCGGCACCGAGACGCGCGCCACCACCGCGCCGGGCGGCGAGGTGGGCCCCGTGTTCTCCCCCGCGGGGGACCGGATCGTCTTCACCTCGGTCATGGGACTGCAGGCCGCCGTGCGGGTCGTGGACCTCGCGACGGGCGAACTCACCACGATCCGCAATGATCTCTTCGCCCCCAGCCGGCCGTCGTTCTCCCCGGATGGGCGGACGATCGCGATGTCCGTCCTCTCCCAGTACTCGTCGCGCTTCCGGGAGGGGCGGAACGAGATCCTCCTGCAGCCGCTGGACGGGGGCGAGACGCGCCGGGTCACGGCGGCCGATCACGAGAACATGGGTGTGCGGGCGCTCGACGGGCCGGTGTGGTCGCCGGACGGGCGGCGCATGGCCTACGCCAGCGAGGGCGTGCTGTGGATGGTCGAGGTCGACGCGGAGGGCGCGCCCGGCGGGCCGCCGGCACGTCTCTCCAACCACCACGCGGACGCGATCTCGTGGACGGGCGACTCACGGTCCATCGTCTATCAGTCGACGCGCGGCCTTCGCCGCTACCACCTCGACGACGGCCGCTCCGAGGAGATTCCGCTGCGGCTGGAGTGGCAACGCCCCGCGCGGGAGGGTGCCGTGGTCATACACGCGGCGCGCGTGTGGGACGGCGTCTCGGACGACATCTCCCGCGACATGGACATTATCGTCGAGGGCAACCGGATCGTCTCCGTCGTCCCGCACAGCGACGCACGCCTCGCCGCGGTCGCCGACGCGGGGGGCGAGGTCGTGGACGCGGGAGACCACACCGTCCTTCCCGGCCTCGTCGACATGCACTCGCACATGGGCTACGGGATGGGCGAGGCGCTGGGCCGCGCCTTTCTCGCCTACGGGGTGACGACGATCCGCGATCCCACCTCCGACCCCTACGAGATCGCCGAGCGCCGGGAATCCATCGACTCGGGCCGCCGCATCGGACCGCGGGAGTTCGCCACCGGCCGCACGATGGACGGCAACCGGATCTACTACTCGGGCGCCGGCTCCCTCGGCCCCAACGGGAACCTCGAGCTGGAGCTGGACCGCGCCGAGCACGTGGGCTATTCCCTCATCAAGACCTACGTCCGCATGCCGGACCTCATCCAGCGCCGCATCATCGAGTTCGCGCACGGGATCGGGATTCCGGTGGCGAGTCACGAGATCTATCCCGCCGTCGCGCACGGCCAGGACCACGTCGAACACATCTCGGGCACGAGCCGGCGCGGCTATTCGCCGAAGGTGACGGCGATGTACCGGACGTACGACGACGTGATCCAGCTCCTTACCGCCTCCGGCATGACGATCACGCCGACGATGGCCCTCATGGGCGGCTGGTGGAAGTCCGTCGGCGACGACCCGTCGTGGACGACCGACGCCCGCTTCCAGGCCGTGTTCCCCGAGGGGATGGCCGAGGCCATGACCTCACGCGCCCTCACGAGGGGCCGCGTCGGCGGCATCGACGAGCTGCTCGCCGACGCCGGCCGCACCGTAACCCGCGTCGTGCGCGGCGGAGGCAAGGTCGTGGCGGGCACCGACTCGCCCATCATCCCCTACGGCGCCGCCCTCATCGCCGAGGTCGAGAACTACGTCTGGGGCGGCCTCACGGAGGTCGAGGCCCTGCGCACGGCCACATCGGTGTCCGCCGAGGCACTCGCGATGGAAGGAGAGATCGGAACGCTCGAGGCCGGCGCCCTCGCCGACATCCTGATCGTCGAGGGCAACCCGCTGGAGGACATCGAGGATCTCCGCCGCGCCCGCATCGTGCTGAAGGACGGCGAGATCTTCCGCGTCGAGGACCTGCTGGAGCCCCCCCGCGCGCTCGTCCCCTGATGCCGGCCGTTCGTCGTCAGCCGCGGGTCCGGGCAGTCCGGGTCAGAAGACGCCCGTGAGGATGAACACGACGGCGATAGCGCTGAGCACCCAGATGACGCGGTCGCTGCGCTGCAGGAGGATGTGTTTGTTGAGGACGGCCCCGATCGGAGCGGCGAAGGCGTAGGTGGCGAAGAACGTCTGGACGTAGTCGACCATCAGGGAGCCGGGATCGAAGCCTCCGGGGCCGCCGATGCCCGCCTCGATGAGGTCGAAGACGGTGAAGATGATCGTGAACCAGGCGCCGAGTTGCAGATAGAGCCTGGCCTCGGCACGGCGGCGGCGGCGAAACAGGGCGAACAGCGCAAGCAGCTGTCGGAAGGCGAGCGACACGGCCCCGCCGGGATCGTTCGTGTAGTAGAAGAGTCGCAGACGGTGCGCCCAGCGGTCGAACCCCCGCAGCACAGGCAGGCCGGAGAGCGCGTCCCAGCGTGTCCCCAGCAGCGTGATCGCGATGAGCGCGAGCACGGCGATGATCGGCTCGTAGACGCCGGTCCCGCGCGCGAAGGCGCCCATCGACCCGCCGGCGAGCATCATCACGACCGCGTCGGCCACCAGGCGGACGCGCGTCCGCCGCTTGGCGGCCCAGTACGGCTCGGGCGGGAGCGTCTCCCCCTTGGCCGGCATGAAGGCGAGCTGGCGGGGCGGCTGACCCAGGAACTGCCGCCGTGCCTGGTCTTCGTTGAACTTCCGCACCATTCGCGGGATCAGAAGAACGTCCGCGAGCCACCACAGCCCCGCGCCTCCGATGGTGAAGAACATGAGGAGGCCCGTTCCGGGACGGTCGAGATAGAAGCGATGGCCGCCGAAGACACCCGTCAGGAGCCACAGCGGATAGGCGATGGCCTCGCGCTTCGGCCGGTAGCGGTACAACTGGTCGAGCACCGCGCGAGAGAAGTCGAGGTCGCCCCTCCCCGGCACCCGGGGCGGCCCCCCGTGCAGGGCGGATAGCCCGAAGAAGGTCTCGTCCGACGTCCCGGCGGCGGGGTCTCGTCGCTTGGGCATCTACAGCTAGAAGGCCACGGGCTCCTTGAAGCGTCCGTACACCTTCTCGAGCACGATGCGGATCTCGCCCAGCGTCGCGTAGGCCCGCACCGCGTCGAGCAGCGGCGGCAGCAGGTTCTCCTCCTCCCGCGCGGCCCGCCCCAGCGTCTCGAGCGCGCGCTCCACGGCGCCGGAATCGCGGCGCGCGCGGAGATCCGCCAGCCGCGCCTCCTGCTTCGCGGCCGCCTCCTCCCCGATCCTCAGAATCTCGATCGGGGGCTCCTCCGCATCCTCGAACCGGTTCACGCCCACGATCGTCTGCGTCCCCTTCTCCACCTCATCCTGGAACCGGCGCGCCGAAGCCGCGATCTGCGCCTGGAAGTAGCCGGACTCGATCCCGTACACGACTCCGCCGATGTCGTCGATCTCGCGGAAGATCTCCTCGGCCTCCGCCTCGAGTTCGTCCGTGAGGGACTCGACGTAGTAGGAGCCCGCGAGGGGATCGATCGTGTTGGGGACGCCGGTCTCGTAGGCGAGGATCTGCTGCGTGCGGAGGGCGATCTTCGCCGCTTCCTCCGTGGGGAGCGCGAGCGTCTCGTCCATCGCGTTCGTGTGCAGCGACTGCGTGCCGCCGAGCGCCGCCGCCATCGCCTGGTACGCGACCCGGACGATGTTGTTGTGCGGCTGCTGCGCCGTGAGGGAGACGCCGGCCGTCTGCGCGTGCGTCCGCAATCTCAGGCTCCGGGGATCCCGGGCCCCGTAGACGTCGCGCATGTGCCGGGCCCAGATGCGGCGGCCCGCGCGGAATTTCGCGATCTCCTCGAAGAAGTCGTTGTGCACGTCCCAGAAGAAGGAGAGCCGCGGCGCGAAGCTGTCCACGTCGAGCCCGCGTTCGATCCCCCGCTCCACGTAGGTGAAGCCGTTCTTGAGCGTGTAGGCGAGTTCCTGCGCGGCGGTCGCCCCCGCCTCCCGGATGTGATAGCCGGAGATCGAGATCGTGTTGAAGCGCGGCGCCGCGTCGGCCGACCACTCGAAGATGTCGGCGATGATCTTGAGCGCGGGCTCGGGCGGGAAGATCCACGCGTGCTGGGCCTGGTATTCCTTGAGGATGTCGTTCTGGATCGTCCCGCGGACCCGGTCGAGCGGCACGCCCTGGTTCTCCGCCGTCACGAGGAGGAAGGCGTACAGCATGAGCGCGGGCCCGTTGATCGTCATCGACACGGAGACCTTGTCGAGCGGGATCCCGTCGAAGAGCGTCTCCATGTCGGCGAGGCTCGAGATCGCGACGCCGCACTTCCCCACTTCTCCCTCGGAACGGCGGTCGTCGGAGTCGTACCCCATGAGGGTGGGGAAGTCGAAGGCGACGGAAAGCCCCGTCTGTCCGCGCCGGAGGAGGTACTTGTAGCGCTCGTTCGTCTCGTGGGCGGTGGCGAAGCCGGAGAAGAGCCGCATCGTCCACAGCTTCGTCCGGTACATCGAATGGTACGGGCCGCGCGTGAACGGGAACTCGCCCGGCGTGCCGAGCCGGTCCAGGTAGCCGCCCGGACCGGTGTCGCCGGCGTCGAGGGGGGTGTAGAGCGGCTTGATCTCCCGGCCGGAGATGCTCCGGAAGCTGGTGTCGTCGCGCTGGGGCGCCTGGCGGAAGACCGCCTCCCACAACTCGAGTTGATCGCTCAGCGCGCCGTGCTTGCTCATGCCCCGTCCTGTATCGTCCCGCTCATCAGCCCGCGTTCCTCGCCTTCAAGGTAGCGTCTCCCTGAACTCCTCGTACAGCCGGCGCGCGATCGCGTAGGGGGAAGCCCCGGAATCGAGCGTTTCGGGGGAGGCACGGCGCCAGATCCGCTGCGCGTCGCGGCGGGAGCGGCGGAGGAGCGCGTCGTGGGCGCGGCGCAGGCGGGCGGTTTGCCGATGGGTCTCGAGTTTCCCCGTCGACCGGAGCCAGTCGAAGTGCCGGTCCAGGTGCGCCGCGAACTCCTCGATCCCTTGGGCCTCCGAGGCGACCGTCTGCATGATCGGCATGCGCCAGACGTCGTCCGCGTCGCCGTCCGCGTCGCCCGGGGAGCGGTTCGCGAAGCGGATCGACATGATGATCGCGATCTCCTTCTCCAGCCGATCCGCGCCGGGCCGGTCCGACTTGTTGATGACGAAGAGGTCCGCCACCTCCATGAGCCCGGCCTTCATCGCCTGTACCCCATCTCCCGATTCCGGGACGAGGACGACGGCGGTCGTGTCGGCGGAGACGGCGATGTCGAGTTCCGCCTGGCCCACGCCGAGCGTCTCCAGGATCACGCGGTCGTAGCCGGCGGCATCCATGAGGTCGGCGGCTTCCCGCGTCGCGGTCGCGAGACCGCCGAGCGATCCGCGGCTCGCCATCGAGCGGATGAAGACGCCCGGCTCGGTCGAGAGTTCGCCCATTCGGATGCGGTCGCCGAGCAGGGCCCCGCCGGTGAACGGACTCGTCGGGTCCACGGCGACGATCCCGACCTTGAGTGACTGGTTGAGGTAATGGCGCGTAAGTGCCGCCGTGATCGTCGACTTGCCGGCGCCTGGCGGCCCCGTGATGCCGATGCGACGCGCGCGTCCGGTGCGCCCGTCCAGCCGCTCGAGAAGCGCCTCGAATCCGTCGCTCTCGTTCTCGACGTGCGAGATCCCCCGGGCCAGCGCCAGCGGCTCGCCGCCCGCGATGCGGCCGGCGAGCCGCCCCGGATCGAACGCCGGACTCACTCCGCTTCCCCCGCCCTCACAGGAGGAACCGGGTCGCGAGCCCGAGCAGCAGAACGAACCCGATCAGGTCGGTGAAAGTCGTGACGAAGACTGACGAGGCGACGGCGGGGTCCGCGCCGAACCGCTCGAGCAGGATCGGGAAGAATGCACCGAGCGCGGAGGCCACGGCGAGGTTCGCCCACGTGGCGATCATCACGACGAGTCCGAAGATGGCCCCGGTATTCGGGAGAAGCAGCGAGACGAGCGCCACGAGCAGCCCGATCGCGACCCCGTTCACCAGGCCCACCACAAGCTCCTTGACGACGGCGGACCAGCGCTCTCCCGGCAGTTCGTCGGCGAGCGCGATGCGGCGGATCGTGACCGCGAGCGCCTGCGTTCCCGCGTTGCCGCCGAGCCCCGCGATCACCGGCATCACGGCCGCGAGGATCGCGAGCTGTTCGATCGTCCCCCGGTACAGCCACACGGCGACCGCGGCGACCGCCAGGGTGAGCGCGTTCACCGCGAGCCACGGCAGCCGGCTCTGGATCGCGCCGACCGTCGTCCCGCGCAACTGCTCCTCGTCCGACACCGCGGCGAAGCGCAGGATGTCCTCGGTGACCTCCGCCTCGACGACATCGATCACGTCGTCGAAGGTGATCTGTCCGACCAGCCGGTCCTCGTCGTCGACGACCCCGATCGCGGCGAGGTTGTAGCGGGACAGGATCCTCCCCACCTCCTCCTGGTCGAGATCCACCGAAACCACGGCCGGAGGCTCCTCGAGCAGGTCGGAGATGCGCGTATCCGGCGACGCGAGCACGAGGTTGGGCAGCGTGACGACGCCGCGCAACCGCCCCCCCCGCCCGACGACGAACACGGTATAGAGATCCTCGGTCTCCTCCGCCTGGGCCCGAAGCTCCTCGATCGCCGCGGCCGCCGTCGTCCCGGAATCCACGGCGCACAGCTCGCGGGTCATGATCCCGCCCGCGGACTCCTCCGGATACTCGAGCAGTTGCCGGATCTCCTGCTCCTCCTCGTCCGGCACCGACTCGAAGACGCGGGCCTGCTCCTCCGGGTCGAGTTCGCCGATGAGGTCGGCCGCGTCGTCGTCCGCGAGTTCCTCGACGATCTCGGCGATCCGCTCCGGCTCCATGCTCGCGAGCAGTTCGCCCGGCCTCTCCTCCTCCTCCATCTCGGCGAGGGCGTCCGAGGCGAGGGCGGCCGGGATGAGTTCGAGGAGGGCCATGCGCTCGGCCTCCTCGACGTGCTCGAGCACGTCCGCCATGTCGCTTGGATGCAGCGGTTCCACGAACGCGAAGAGCGCGTCCATGTCGCCCGCCTCGAGGCGGACGCGGATCTCCTCGATCAGGAGCCGGCGCTGCTCTTCCGGATTCTCGTGCATGCTCGCTCGGGAGCCGGCCCGCGGAGGCTGGCGGTTCGTGGATCAGGGCCTTCGGGAAGACCTCGGAAGACGGGGAATGCTACGCGCGGCCACGGAACTCGGCCAGCAGGCGCGCCAGCAGCCGTTCCTGGAGTTCGAACATCGGAGAGGCATAGCGCGCCTCGCCTTCCGGATGGTCGTGTCCGAGCAGATGAAGGATGCCGTGGATGAGGAGGCGCAGGATCTCCTCGCCCGGATCGAGCCCCAGTTCGCGCGCCGAGGCCTCGGCGGCGTCCGGGGAGATGTAGATGTCGCCGACGAGCGGATCCTCGCCGAGCCCGAACGCGAGCACATCCGTGAGGTCGTCGACCCCGTGGTAGTCCCGGTTCAGGGCGCGCATGGATTCCGCCGTGAGAAAGGTGACGGAAAGCTCGGCACCCTCGCCCGGAGTGTCGCCCGCGCCGGCGTCGGCCTCCCCGGCCGGCCCGGCGTGCCCCGCGCCGAGGGTGGCCCGCGCGGCCGCCTTCAACTCCGACTCGGAGGGACCGCGCCAGGCGGCCTTCTCGCCGGAGGGAAAGTCGATGCGGATCGCGGGCGGCACGGAGTCGGTCAATCCGTCCGCCCGCTGGCGACTCCTTCCGGCTCCGCGGCAGACTCCGGGAGCGAGTCCAGGGCGGGGATGGGGCCGGTGTCGCCCTGCGCGGCCTGTTCGAGGTCGATCGGCGCCGACGCGCCCTCCGCCCCCGCGGTCGCCGCCGCCTCCACGTCGCTCGTCTCCGCCCCCTCCCCGGCCTGCGTCTCACCCGAAGCACCCGACGTCTCGCCGGGCGCCGCCGGTTGCGGATAGTCGATGCGGTGGTGATAGAGCCCCGTGAGGACGTGCGCGAACTCCCGCTTGACGATGCGGAGGTCGCGGTACGTGAGCGGGCAGTCGTCGAGTTCGCCGTAGTCGATCCGATCCTGCACGAGCCGGTCGATCAGGGCCCGGATGCGCTCGGGGCTCGGGTTCGAGAGGACGCGCGACGCCGCTTCCACTGCATCCGCCAGCATCGCCACGCCCGTTTCCCTGCTCTGTGGCTTCGGGCCGGGGTAGGCGAAATCGCTCGGGTCCACCTCCGCAACGCCTTCGCGGGCGCGCGCCTTCTCGAGGAAGTAGCGGATGAGCTGCGTCCCGTGGTGCTCGCGAATGAAGTCCTTCACGACCTCGGGCAGACGCGCCTCCTCCGCCATGGCGAGCCCGTGGCGCACGTGGTCGCGCAGGATCTCGGCGCTCTGCCACGGCGTGAGACGGTCGTGCGGGTTCAGCCCCCGCGGCTGGTTCTCGATGAAATACTGCGGACGCTCGAGCTTCCCGATGTCGTGATAGTAGACCCCCACGCGGCCCTGGAGGGAATCGGCCCCGATCGCCTCGCAGGCGGCCTCGACGAGGTTCGCCACGTTGATCGAGTGGGCGTACGTGCCGGGCGCCTCGCGCGCGAGCCGCCTCAGGAGCGGCCGGTTCATGTCGGAGAGTTCGAGCAGCGACGCCTCCGTCGTCCGTCCCGTGAAGGCCTCGAGCAGCGGGAGGCCGATGCCGACGCCGAGTCCCGTGCACACGGTGGCGTTGAGGAATCCGAGCGCCGCGGTCGTGCCCATCTCGCCCAGCGCGAAGTGGCCCGTGAGGACGAGCAGGAGGCCGGCCCCCACGTACGCCGCGGTGATCAGCGCGACGAGGACCCAGCTCTGCGAACGCGTGCGGATCGTGTGGACGGCGAAGGCCGCCGTGACCCCGCCCGCCACGGTGACCATGGGGGGCGCGAGTCCCGAGAAGTACGGCTGCCCCATGAGGATCCCGGCGATCGTCGAGACGACGACGAGACCCAGGAGGCTGTCGAACAGCGCCGCGGCGAGGAAGCCGGCCAGCGCGATCGGCACGAGCGCGGGCGAACCCTGGGCGGCGGCGACCGCGCCGGCCGACGCCATCACGATGACGACGAGCCCGAGCAACACGGTGAAGCTGGGAAGATCCTCGTAGACGTCGCGGCGGAAGCGGAAGGTCGCGAAGACGAGGATACCGAGCATGCTCACGACGAGAAGGACCATGCCCAGGTTGCGGAGGAAGTCCGACATCGTGCGCGTCCCCCCCCGCTCCAGGATCTGTGCCTGGTAGGCGAGGAGTCGGCGGTATTCCTCCTCCGTCACCACCGTATTCTCGGTGATGATGCGCTGTCCCTCGAGCACGAAGCCCTCGACCTGCGGGATTTCGGCCCGGGCCTGTTCCCGCGCCTGGCGGGTCGCGTCCTGGTCGATGCGCAGCGTCGGCTGCGCCGTGAGGAGGAGTTGCTGGAAGAGCGCCGTGCCCCCGGGCGGCAGCCGGTCTCCCACCCCCTCCCGGGCCGCCCGCGTGAAGTCGCCGAGCCGGACGAGATCCGCGACGGCGCGCACGCGGTCGTCTCCGGAGGGTCCCTCGCGCGCGACGACGTTCGCGGCGCTGATGTCCTCGAGTTCGCTTCCTCGGATCACGCCCTCGCGCAGTCCCTCGAAGGCCGTCGCCAGTTCGTCGCGCAACTCGGCACGCGACGCCTCGTCGAGGAGATAGTCGACCTGGAGCGAGTCGATCACCGCTTCGGCCGAGAGGTCGACCCCGATCCCGGCCGCGACCCGCCGGACCTCGTCCCGGGCGACCGCGGCGCCGGCCGCGGCCGGGAGTCCCTCCTCCGCGACTCGCGCTTCCGAGGCGGGGATGATGGAATCGAGCTGCGCGAAGAAGGCGTTCACGCGCTCGATGCTGCTGTCGGCGCGCGCGGGTTCGAAGCGCAGCCGCGGCGTCACGCCGGCCTCCGCCTCGTCCTGCTCCTCCCGGAGCCGGTCCGGGTCCTTGGGCACGTTGAAATCGAAATCGGCGTTGATCGTCTGCCGGGCGACGCTGCCGGGGTCGATGCCGTCGAACCCGCTCGGCGTGAGCTGCGGGAACATCAGGGGAACGGCGAGGGCGATGACGGCGACCATCCCGGCCCGGAATCCGTGGTGGACCCACGCGTCCCGGCGGCCGCCGGCCGGCGGCCGGTTCACGGGACGGAGGTAGTCTCGGACGCGGCCCAGGAAACTCAACGCTCGGACTCCCGGTACGCGCGGATGATCTCCTTCACGAGTCGGTGCCGGACGACATCCGCGTCATCCAGATAAACGAAGTCGATCCCGACCACGTCGCGCAAGACTTCCTCGATCTCCAGCAGTCCCGAATCCTCGGGGCGCGGGAGGTCGATCTGCGTCTTGTCCCCCGTGATCACGGTCTTGGAGTTCAGCCCGAGCCGGGTGAGGAACATCTTCATCTGGGCGGTCGTGGCGTTCTGCGCCTCGTCGAGGATGAGGAACGCGTCGGAGAGCGTCCGGCCGCGCATGTACGCGAGCGGGGCGACCTCGATCACGCGGTCTTCGATCGCGCGGCGGACGCGGTCGGGAGGCATCATGTCCTCGAGCGCGTCGTAGAGCGGGCGCAGGTACGGATCGACCTTCTCGCGGATGTCGCCGGGCAGGAAGCCGAGCGCCTCGCCGGCCTCGACCGCGGGCCGGGTGAGGATGATGCGGCGGATCCGTTTCCGGTTGAGCGCCTCCACCGCGGCGGCGACGGCGAGATAGGTCTTCCCGGTGCCCGCCGGGCCGATGCCGACGACGATATCCCGCTCGCGCATCGCGGCCAGGTACTTGTCCTGCCCCGGGGACTTGGGCCGGATCGCGCGCCCGGCCCCCGCGAGCGCGACCTCCGCCTTGCCGGAGTCCCGGGCGTCGGCGGACTTCCGCGAGGCGCCATCGCGGTCGGGCGGCGCTTCGAGAAAACGCCCCACGTCCACCGCATCGAAGGGACGCCGCAGCCGCGCGTAGCGGATCATGCGCCGCGCGGTGGGGGAGGCGCGGTCCACGTCGGCCTCCGGTCCGGAGAGGATCATCTCGTCGCGCCGGAGGACGACGCGGATGTCGCAGTGGCGCGCCAGCGTCGTGAGGTTCGAATCGTTCACGCCGGCCAGCAACTGCTGATCGGCCCCCTCGATGGAGAGGCGCCGCTCCGTCGCCACGCTCAAGTTCCGCTCCTTCCGGTCCCTCCCGTCACCGAGATCCCGAGTTCCTCGAGTTCAGCCGGAGTCACGGATGATGGCGACCGCTCGAGCAGGCCCCGGGCCGCGGCGGTCTTCGGGAACGCGATGACGTCCCGGATCGACGCGCAGCCGACCATCTCGGCCACCACGCGGTCCATGCCGACCGCGAACCCTCCGTGCGGCGGGACGCCGTAGCGGAACGCCTCGAGCAGGAAACCGAAGCGCGCCTCGACCTCCTCGGGCGTGAGGCCCGTCGCCTCGAGGATGACGCGCTGCACCTCGGGGAGGTGACACCGGATGCTCCCGCTGGCGAACTCGATGCCGTTGTAGACGATGTCGTACGCGACCGCGTTCACGGAGAGCGGATCTTCGCGCAGACGCTCGGGATCGGGGTCCGCCGGCATCGTGAAGGCGTGCTGTGCCGGAACGGGAAGGCCGGTGTCGGGATCCCGGTGGTAGAGGGGAAACTCCGTGATCCAGAGCCACGCTTCCCCGTTCTCGTCCAGGGCGCCGAGTTCCCGGGCCGCCGCGCGCCGCAGCCGGTCGAGGGCCGGCGAACTCTCGGCGTCGCGGCCGGCGACGAAGAAGACGAGATCGCCCTCCCCCACCCCGAACTCCGCTTCGAGCGCGCGCGCGACCTCCTCGCCGACGACCTTCGCGGGCGGACCGGACCAGCCGTCCGCGGTGCGCTTCAGCCACAGGGCGCCCTTCGCGCCGGCCTCCTGCGCGAGCTTGTCGTAGTGGGCGATTCGCGAGCGGGAGAGCGCCGCGCCGCCCGGAAGCACGAGCCCCCGGACGCGTCCGCCGGCGCGCGCGGCGCCGTCGAAGATGCCGAAGCCGATGCCGGTGAGCGCGTCCGTGAAATCCCGTATCGCCCACGGGATGCGGAGGTCCGGCTTGTCCGTGCCGTAGCGCTCCATCGCCTCGGCGTGGGGCAAACGCCTGAAGGGGATGGAGAGGTCCCGCCCGAGCCCGTCGCGCCAGATGCGCGCGAACATCGTCTCGGCGGCGCGGAAGACATCGTCCTGCTCGACGAACGCCATCTCCACGTCGATCTGCGTGAACTCCGGCTGGCGATCCGCCCGGAGGTCCTCGTCCCGGAGACATTTCGCGATCTGGAAGTACCGGTCGAGGCCGCCGCACATCAGAAGCTGCTTGTAGAGCTGGGGCGACTGCGGGAGAGCGAAGAATCGGCCCTGGTGCACCCGGCTGGGGACGAGGTAGTCCCGCGCCCCCTCCGGCGTCTGCCGCGTGAGGAGCGGGGTCTCGATCTCGATGAATCCCTGCTCGGTGAGCGAGGCGCGCACCGCGTTCGTCGCCACGTGCCGCAGCCTCAGGTTGCGCTGCATCTCGGGACGGCGCAGGTCGAGGATCCGGTGGCGGAGGCGAAGCTCCTCCGAGGGCAGCTCTTCGTCCGGGGGTTGATAGACGAGGATCGGGAGCGGGTCTGAGACGGAGACCCGCCGAAGACTCGACACGCGGATCTCGATCTCGCCCGTGAGCATCTCCGGGTTCGGCTCGGGGCGCGGCGCGACGACGCCCGTCGCCTGCACGACGTCCTCCGGATTCAGCTCCGCCACGAGCGCGAGGCCGGCGGCGTCCGACCACTCCGGGCCGAAGGACAGCTGGAGCAGACCGGTCCGGTCGCGCAGGTCGACGAAGAAGAGTCCTCCGAGGTCGCGACGGCGGTGTACCCATCCGATGACCCGGACTTCGCGTCCGGACCACGAGGCCTCGACCTGCCCGCAGCCGGCGTCGCGCAAGGCGGTCTCGAGGGAGGCCGGCTCACGCCGTTCGGTCGGTAGCGATAGTTTGGTCAGGAGAGCTCGCGGCGTAAGGGAATCGGCTCGGAATCGGTTCTGAACCGGTTCTGAGAAGTGCGGAACGCCGCGGAAGATAGCCGATTTTCGGCAGCGCCAGCAAGAAGCGGGGGATGACGGAAAGCACACGAGCGGAACTGCTCGCGGAGTCGGGAGATGGCGGGCGGGAGCGGCTGGCGGCGTTCTTTGCCGCGCGCGGAGAGCCGGCTTATCGGGCGCGGCAGGTCGAGAAGTGGGTCTGGGAGCGGGGGGCGCGTGCCTTCGACGAGATGACGAACCTCCCCGCCGGCCTCCGGGAAGCGCTGGACGCGGCCTTTTCCCTCACCCCGATCGAACCCGACTACGTCGCCCGCTCGAAGGACGGGACGGTGAAGCACCTGTGGCGGCTCGAGGACGGCGAGCGGGTCGAGTCCGTGCTCATCCCGACGCGCGACCGCCTCACGCTCTGTCTATCGTCCCAGGCCGGCTGCGCGCTCGCGTGCCGCTTCTGCGCCACCGGCGACTTCGGATTCCGGCGCCAGTTGCGGGCGGCCGAGATCGTAGCGCAGTACCGGGACTCCCTGCGCGTGGCGCGCGAGGAGATGGGGCGGCCGGCGTCCAATCCGATCTCCAACGTCGTGTACATGGGGATGGGAGAACCTCTGGCGAACCTCGACGGGGTCATCGGATCGCTCGCATCGCTGCACGGAGGGTTCGGCCTCGGGGCGCGCCGCATCACCGTGTCGACGGTGGGACTCATCCCCGGGATCCTGGAACTCGCCCGGCGGCCGGAACCGTTCGAACTCGCCGTCTCGCTGCACGCGCCGTCCCACGAACTGCGGCTGGAACTGATGCCGATCGAGAAGCGCTACCCGCTGCCGGAGCTGTTCGACGCCCTTCGCACGTATCAGAGCTACAAGAACCGGCGCATCAGCTTCGAGTACACGCTCATCCGGGGGGTGAACGACGACCCGGCGCTGGCGGAGTCGCTGGCGAAGCTCGCTCGGGGGCTCATCTGCTTCGTGAATCTCATCCCCTTCAATCCCATCCCCTCACGTCCGGAGTGGGGCCCGAGTACGGCCGAGGGGATCGCGCGTTTTTCGGAGGCGCTCGCCGCGCGAGGGGTGGGCAACGCCGTGAGAAGGCCGCGGGGACGGGACATCGCCGCCGCGTGCGGGCAGCTGCGCCTGTCGCGGGAAAGCTAGCAAGCCCGTGGCAAAACCCCGCGTCCGCGGGCTTGCCTGGTCCCGCTCAGTCCTTTCCGAGATTGCCGAGCAGGCCGGCCCAGTCGCTCCCCACCACCACGCTCGCATCGAGGAAGAGTTCGGGATCGATGGCGACGGCCAGCGAGTCCGCGCTCAACTCGCGGGCGACGGTGAGCGCGGCGCCGAGGCGGCCCGATCGATCCAGAACGTGCGTGATCTCGTGGTCGAAGTGGTCGGCGTTCCCGGTCGCGACGACATCGAAACCGAGGAGCCGGAGTCGGTCGGCGAACTGACGCGCGAGCCCCCGCTCTCCGGCCCCGTTGAGGACTTCGACCTTGATTCGGTTCGTCAGGTTCTCCCGCCCGGGCGTCTCTCCCGTCGCGGAACCCGTCACCGTGGGACCGCCCTCCGCTGCGCCCTGAGACACGGTCCCCGCGGTCGCGGCCGGTACGGATCCGGCCAGAATCGCGAGTCGCACGGCCTTCCATTCCTCCCAGAAGAGACCGACAAAGGCGCCGGCACCGATAAGAACCGCCGTCGTGATCAGTCCCCGGAATGCGGAAGCCACCCGTTTGAAGGAACCCTGCCGCCTGCGATAGCGGGCACGACCCTCGGGACCTCGTCGCGTCTCACGCCTGGACCGTCGTCTGGACCTCGAAAGCACTCTGTCGCCTCCCGTCGTCCTCCCATCCACCCATGGACCGTGCTCGGCCGCCGCCCTGCCTCACGCCTCCCCGCGGTGCCGGCAATCTAATCAACCGTTTCGCGATTTGCGAAAAACCGGCGCGGTGATCGTCTCCCAGAACCCGGCGGTCGCGGCTGAAAGGGGGATGAAACCGTCGATGAGGATGCCGATCTTCGCGGTCGCGACGTCGACGAGGACGGCCTGCCAGTCGTCGGGCAGGCGGCGGCGCAGGCCGGCACGCTCCTGGCCCAGGGCGAGGCGGCCCGGCTCCAGGAAGTCGGCCATGTAGAGGGCCTGTCCAAGGGCGCCGAGATCCCGGTGTCCGGTGGTGTGGAAGGCGATGGCTCGCAGGAGCGGCTCGTCATCGACGCCCGCCGCGCGCAGCCGGTTCGCGCATGCCGGACCGTGGAGGAGCGGGTCGGGCCATTCTTCCGCCGCGTCGACGAGGGGACGCAGGGCTTGCACGGCTTCTTCCTTGAGTGCGTCGTGGAGGAGGCCCGTCGCGCGCCAGCGGATCCGCGTCCTCTCGTCGTGCCCGAGGGCGTCGGCCCAGTCCCCCATCAACGTGGCGACCCGCCCGGCGTGGCTGATGCGCGCGGGGCTCATGACGGCCCAGTCGGGGGGGCGTTCCTCGGTGCCGGCCGCGTGGATGATCGGGTGAAGCTTGTCCACGTGAGGTTCGTCTCGGTCGCGGAGTTTGTCGGGATCGCGCGGGGCCCCGAATATAGTCGCAATGGGCATTCGATACGACTCCTTCCTCGCCCGGGCCCTCGCCCGCGAGATCCTCGATCGCTGGCGGGGCGTCCGCATCGCCGGGCTCCGCATGGCATCGGGGCGGCGCGCCGTGGAACTCGCCTTCGAGGACGGGTCGCGGCTCGTCGCGATGCTGCACCCGCTGCACGGGCACGTCCTGGAGCTCGGCGCCGATGCACCGGCCTCGGGGGTGGAGGGGAAGGCGCTGCGGACCGGACGGCTGTCGCTCGTGGACGCGCGGTCGCCGGCGGACGAGCGCGCCCTGCTCCTGACGTTCGGGGACCGGGCGGGGCGTCCGTGGGAGATGCTGGCGATCGAACTCCAGTCCCGCCGCTGGAACGCCGTGCACTGCCGCCGGACGGAGCCCGGCGGGGACGAGCGCCCGGCGTGGCGAATCGAGGCGGCGCTGCTCGCGAGGGATGCAGGCGACCGCTCGCTGCGTCGCGGGGCGTCCTACGCGCCGCCTTCGTCCGCGCGGCGAGCCATTGCGGCTCCGCCATCGGAGGCGGAATGGGCCGCCGTGCCGGCGGGAGACGAGGCCGACCGCCGAGAGGCCGTGCTGCGGACGTGGGCGTGGACGAGCGCGCTCAACGTCGACTGGATCCTGGCCGGGTCCGACCCGGCGGAGACGTACGCGCGATACCTGGCGCTCCACGCGCTCGCGGCGGCGCCCCCGCGCGGCCCGGCCGCTTCCGATGCGCCGGGCGCGCCGCCCCGGCCGGCCTTCGTGCTCGACCGCCCGTGGGGCCCCCAGCCCTATCCGCACCCCGTCGGGGCCGGCAGCGGGTCCGCCGCCGGACTGCTGACCGCGGCCGCGCAACTGCTCGCCCCCGGCGGCGGCCCCGCCCCCGCCCTTCAGGCCCTCCCCGGGGCCGCCACCGACGACGACGACGGAGACGAAGCGGCGCAGGTCCGGAAGCGCCTCCGCGCCCGCCGGAAGAGGCACCGGCGCCGGGCCGCCGCGCTCGAGCGGCAGCTCGCCGCGGCCGGTCCGCCGGACGAACCCCGCCTCCTCGGCCAGATCCTCCTCGCCCGCAAGGACGAGGTGCCGAAGGGCGCTTCCGCCGTGACGCTGCCGGACTTCGACGGCGCTCCGCGCGAGATCGCGCTCGACCCCGCCCGTGACGCGGTCGCCAACGCGGAGGCCTTCTTCGACGAGGCCCGGCGCCGGGAGCGCGCGCTGGAGCGGCTGCCCGGCGCGATCGCGACGGCCCGGGAGCGCGCGGCCGAGTTCGACGCCCACCTGGAGCGGCTCGCCGAGTCCGGCCCGTCGGACGCCCTGTGGGCCGCGGCGGGCGGGAAGCCGGTGCGCGCGGGCGCGGGCGGGACACGGGCGGGCGACCCGGAACTCCGGGTACCCTACTCGCGGCTCCGGTCCTCGGGGGGGCTGGAGATCCGGGTCGGGCGCGGCGCCCGCGACAACGACGACCTCACCTTCCGCCACTCCGCGCCGGACGACATCTGGCTGCACGCCTCTCAGGCCTCGGGCGCGCACGTCATTCTGCGCTGGGGCCGAAGGAACGAGAATCCGCCGCGACGCGACCTGCTCGAGGCCGCGACGGCGGCGGCGGTCCACAGCGGCGCGCGCCACAGCCGCACGGCTCCGGTCATTTGGACCCGCCGCAAATACGTGCGCAAGCCGCGGAAGTCCCCGCCGGGCACGGTGACCCCGGATCGCGTGCAGACGATCTTCGTCGAACCGGACTCGGACCTCGTGAAGGCGATGGCCCGGCGCACGGAGGAAGCATGAATGCGCCGAAGCTCGACCGCGCGCGCGGCTGCCTCATCGGCCAGATCGCCGGCGATTCGCTCGGCAGCCTCGTCGAGTTCCAGTCGCCCGAGGACATCCGTCGCCTCCATCCCGACGGGGTCCGCGACCTCCGGGACGGGGGCACGTTCAACACGCTCGCCGGGCAGCCGACGGACGACTCCGAGATGGCCCTCGCGCTGGCCCGCACGCTGACGGCTCGCGGCACCTACGACCCGGAGGCGGCGAACCGCGCCTACCGCGAGTGGCTCGACTCGGATCCGTTCGACTGCGGCCTGACGATCCGCGACGGCCTGCTCGGAAGTCCGCGCCGCGAGAGCCAGGCCAACGGGGCGCTCATGCGCATCGCTCCGCTGGGCATCTTCGGCTCCCGTCATCCACTCGACACCGTCGCGCGCTGGGCGCGGGAAGACGCCGACCTCACGCACCCGAATCGCGTCTGTCTCGACGCGAACGCCCTCTTCGCGATGGCGCTCGCCCACGCGATCGACAGCGGCCCGACGCCGCGCGAGTTGTACGAACGGATCGTGACGTGGGCGAACGAGGAGGAGGTCTGCCCGCCGGTGCGCGCGTGCGTCGCGGAGGCCGCCGCCGGGCCGCCGGAAGACTGCATGGCGCACATGGGCTGGGTCCTGATCGCGCTCCGCAACGCGCTGTGGCAGTTGCGGCACGCCTCATCGCTCGAAGAGGGCGTGATCGACAGCGTGATGAAGGGCGGCGACACGGACACGAACGCCGCGATCTGCGGTGCGCTCCTGGGCGCCGTCCACGGGCTGGAGGCCGTGCCCGCGCGCTGGACCGAGGCGATCCTCCGCTGCCGTCCCGAAGCGGGCCAACCCGGCGTCGAGCGACCGCGCCCGAAGGCGTACTGGCCGGTCGACGCCCTCGATCTCGCAGCCCAACTCCTGCGCCCGAACCCCCCAGCCACCTGAAGCCGCAGGAACCGGGACACCGTCGAGTTACGGGGTGGAATGCACCTCGACCAGTTCGGTGGCAGTCTCTGGGCTGGGGATCGGCACCCCATTCTCCCGCATCCCGTCGAGGTGGAAGGCGATCGCCTCCCGAATTCTCTGGGCAACTTCCCGCTTCGTGCCCCCGGTCGCCACGCAGCCAGGCAGGTCCGGGACGTATGCCGAATAGTTGTTTCCGGCCCTCTCGATGACCACCGCGTATTTCATCGTTGGCCTCCCTCCCTGAGCCCGGCCTGCCTCCACCCATCCTGCTCAATCAACCGTATCGCATCCCTGACCTTTGGCATACCCCCTCGACCGACAAGTGGATCTCGTCTCTTCCGACAAGATCCCCTCGTTCATCATCAGGGCGGCCGCCGTTCTCGCGGGAAGGTCTCGGGGGTATGCCACGCGGCGGGCCCGGGTCGTGTCAGCGGGCCTCGAGGAGCGCCCGGATCGCGGCCACTTCCTCGCGGATCGCGTTCAACTGGCGATCCTTCGCATCCTCCCGCGGCCGGATCACCCAGGACACCAGCGTGGCGGTCAGCGTCCCGACAAGCGCCGCACCGACCGTCATCAGTGCGAGGCCGATGGCGCGCCCTGCCGCCGTGACCGGGAACGGGTCGCCCTGCTGGCCCGTCATGACCGTGAAGAAGGACCACCACAGCGCGGCCGGACCCGAGCCGATCTCGCCCCCCGCCGCCCGCTCGAGATAGAGGACGGCGATACTCGCGCCCACAACGGTCAGGATCGCGACGGACACGGCGACGAGCGCCGTGGTCTGTGCCCGCCGGCCCATCCAGAACGAGCCGACGACCCTCGCGGCGCGCGCGGCGCGGAGGAACCTCAGAATCCGCAGGACGCGCCCGATTCGGAATGCGCGGAGTTCCGTGATCGCGGGCAGGCTGGAGAGGAGATCGATCCAGCCCCAGGTGAGCATGTATCGCTTGCGGTCCGGCGCCCGGGCGAGGGAGAGGAGGAAGTCCGCGAAGAAGACGACGCAGAAGGCCGTGTCCGCGTAGAAGAGAATGCGCAGGATCTCGGGATCCAGCGGCAACGCGAGTTCCACGACGAGCGCCACGAGCACGAGGACGCAGCAGACCAGCATGAAGATCTGGTACGGTGACGCGGTCGGAGGTTGTCGATCTGCTTCCGTCATGCTGCCTCCCGAGAGTGTGTGTTCGAAGTTGCCGTTGCGAGGCGCCGGGCGGTCAGAGGCCGATCGAGCCTTCGAGAGAGGATCGGGGGACACCGAACGCGTCGACGAGGGGGATGGCCTGGGGACGGATTTCGGCGCAGAGCGCGGTCACCGTGCGGCGGATGGCCTTGCTCTTTGGCGGATCCAGATAGCCCCGCTCCAGGAACCACGCCGCCTCGCGCTCGATCGTGGCGAGCGCGTAGAGGGAGCGCAGGCGCTCGAGCCACTCCGCGACGCCGGAACTCGGCGTCCCACGCTCGGCCGCGATCATCGAGCGCAGGATCTCGCACTCGACGTGGGCCCTGGCGGCCGTGAGCGCGTGATGCTGGCAGTCCGTAAGGGCATCGAACGAGGTCATCCCGCGTGCGATCCGGTGCCGGATCCGCCGGGCGAGGGAAAGCACGAGGTCCGAGCGGCGGGCGTCGAGAACCGTGTCGTGGAACCCGGGGTCGCGGAGGTGCGCCTCACCCGTTTTCCTCGAGATCACCCAGTTGCGCTCGGCGATCGCGCGGCGGGCGCGGCCGGCGGCGAAGCGCGCGATCCCGAGGCCGCCGAGATCCCCGAACTGCTGGCGGAAGCCCGTGAGGAGATCCTTCGCCACAAGCTGCATGAGGACGGTGTTGTCGCCCTCGAAGGTCGTGAAGACGTCGCTGTCCGCCTTGAGCGCCGCGAAGCGGTTGTTCGCGAAGTATCCGCGCCCCCCGCACGACTCGCGACACGCCTGGATGGTGTCCGTCGCATGCCAGGTGGCGCAGGCCTTGAGCCCGGCCGCGGCCGCCTCGAGACGTCGTCGGTCCGCCCCAGCGCCGATCTCCGATTCGCCGGAGCCCCCCGCTTCGGCGGTCACGGCGGCCAGGTACTCCGCCTGCAGGTCGTGGAGGGCGAAATTCAGGGCGTACGTCGTGGCGAGGCGCGGGAGCAGTCGCCGCTGGTGTGCGGGATAGTCGAGGAGGATGCGCTCGGCCTCGCCCGGCGGACCGAACTGCCGACGCCGCGCGCCGTACCGGACCGCGATCGTGAGAGCGACCTTCGTCGCGCTGAGCGCCGCGCTCCCCACGGCCACGCGGCCGCTCACGAGGGTGCCGAGCATGGTGAAGAAGCGCCGGGCCGGGCTCGCGATCGGACTCCGATAGGCTCCGTCGTCGTCGATGGAGGCGAAGCGGTCGAGGAGGTTCGCGCGCGGCACGCACACGCGATCGAAATGGAGGCGTCCGTTGTCCACGCCGTTCAGGCCGAGCTTCTCCCCGCAGTCCTCGATCGTCACGCCGGGCAGCGGCTCCCCGTCTTCGCCGCGGATGGGGACGAGGATCGCGTGCACGCCGCGCCCTTCCCCGCCCACCTCCAGTTGGGCGAACACCGTGGCGAGCCGCCCGTCCCGCGCCGCGTTCCCGATGTAGTCCTTGCGCGCCCCCGGCACCGGGGTGTGGACCACAATCTCCCGCGTCCCCGGGTCGTAGACCGCCGTCGTCTGGATGTCCTGGACGTTGGACCCGTGCAGCGTCTCGCTCATCGCGAAACACCCCGGGAGCGCCAGCGTCCCCGCGTCTCTCAGGTATTTCTCGTGGTGTCGCCGCGACCCGAGCTGGTGGATGCTGCCGCCGAAGAGCCCGAACTGGACGCCGAACTTCGTGAGCAGGCTGATGTCGAAGAAGGCGAGCGTCTCGAAGGTGGCGATGAAGGCCGCGGGATTGTCCCCGCCCCCGAACTCCGCGGGGTAGCTGAGCGCCCCGAGTCCCTCGTCGGCGAGCTCCCGGCACCACTCCGAAACCTGCGCCCGGTAGTCGGCCGTCGAGAGCCCGGCCACCGTCTCGAACCGACCGTCCGAAAGGAGCGCACACACGCGTCGCCGGGTCTCCGGAGCCGGACCGCCGAGAAGGCGCGCCATCGCGTCGGGGTCGAACCGGGGCCGGACGTCGGGTAGCGGCGCGATCGGCCGCACCGGATCGAAGAGCGTCGCCACCGCGTCCGGACCGCCCAGGCCCAGCGCCTCCTCGATGCGGAGGATGGCCGCACGCTCCTCGCGCGTCGGGTGCTCCCCGTCGGCCTCCGCGATCGCGATGCCGAGTTCGGTGAGGGATCGCTTTCGCTCGGGCGAGACCTCCGCCGCCCGACGCCGCACCTCATCGACGAGGTGGAGGAGCCGCTCCGACGAGGGTGGCGCGTCGGGATCCAGCCACTCGGCGAGGGCTCCTTCGCGCAACCCCGTCTCGCGCAGGTGTCCGTGCAGCAGTTCCAGCTCTTCGGCCGCGAGTTCCCCGTCGGCCCACGCCACGTAAAGGAGGGGGTAGAAGGCAAGCGGCCCCGGCTCGGCCACGCCCTAGAGGCCCTCCGCTTCGAACCCGATCTCCTTGTGGGACCCGTCGCAGAAGGGCTTGTTCTTCGATGCGCCGCAGCGGCATAGCCACGGCTGCCCGAAGTGAGCGGACCCCTCGTGCCCTTCGCCGCTGATCTCCACGACGCCGTCGAAGTGCAAGGGACCGTTCGCGTGCGCGGTGACGACGATTTCTTCGGCCTCCGACCCGGTCGCCGCCTCCGACCCGGACACGGCGCGCGTCGTGTCGATCGGCCCGGAGGCCCGGAACTCGATGTCGCGGTGCGCCCCGTCACAGAACGGCTTGTTCGCGGACTTCCCGCACCGGCACAGGGCGGCCTTCGGCTTCTCGATGCCGTCTTCCGCCCCCGGCGTGCGTACGCGCAGCGGACTCCGAACGAGGAGCGGGCCGTCTCCGCCGCAGTGAACGATGCATCCGTCTGCCGTCATCTGATCTCCCATCGCAGTCCGTCCGCCGTCAGGGGACGAGTTCGGTCCGCCTCGGTTTGAGGAGGAATACGCCCTCGAGCATGCTCGTCACGACCACGGTCCCGCTCTCGAAGTAGGGGAACGCGGTCCACGCCCCGTTGAAACCGGGAGGATCGGCTCCGTAGGGCGTGGTGTCAAAATACCCGACTTCCCGCAGGTTTTCGGGGTCGCTGATGTCGATGACGCGGAAGCCGGCCTGGTAGTTGGCCTGGTACATCCGGTCGCCCTTCACGTAGAGATTGTGGTCCGTCGCGTTGTTGGGTCCGTAGTAGTCCGCGATCACGACCGGGTCATCGAGATCCGTCACGTCCCACACGATCGTCTTCGTCCGGTCCGTCGTGCCGACGAGTTCGTCGAGTTCGTCGTCGAGGAAGAAGTAGCGCCGGTCGTCGCTCAGCCACCCCTGGTGGATGTAGGCGACGCCGGGGTACGCCGCGGCCGAGATCGGGCGCGGGTTCGACTTGTCGGTGACGTCGACGATCCGGAGCGCGGTCTCGTTCGACGCGAAACACAGCTCCCGGCCCCGGTAGTCCGCGTCGGGCCCGTCGTACACGAGGCACTGTGCGTCGTGCGTCCGCCCCTGGAAGATGAGCCCCTCGGTATCCGTGTAGCAGCCGGCGAACTCGGGCGCGAGCGGCTCGCGAATGTCGATCATCACGAGGCCGCCGCCGCAGGTGTGCCCGTCCCCGCTCGTGGAGACGGTGAAGGCGGTGCCCGCGCCGGTGTCGATGATGAGGTTGTGGGCGCTCCCGATCCCATCCCAGCGGAGGTCGGGCTCGAATGCCACGGGGGGATTCGCGACTTCGCGCAGGCGGGTGAGATCGAAGACGACGAGGCCGTGTGCGCCGGCCCCATCCCCGGTGAAGAAGAGGTGGTCGGCGTAGACCTTGAGGTCGCGGGCGCCGCTGCGGTTCGCGGGGATGACGCCGAGATACACGGGGTTCACGGCGTCGGTGACGTCGACGATCGCGGCCCCGCCGGAACGGCCGACGAGGCCGTACTCGCGGCCCGTCTCGGGATCCGTCCAGCCCCACGCGTCGCTCACGCGCTCCCCGGGTTCGGCGCCGATCGAGGCGAGGGGGAGGTAGGACTGGAGGTCGACGTCCGCGCAGTCGAAGCCCGCGGCGCGATCGTCCTCGCAGCGCACCTCGGCCGATGTCACCGCGGCGGGCGGGACCCCGGGGCGCAGCCAGACCGGCCCCGACCAGGAGCCGTCCTCCGCGGCCTCGTAGACGGCAGCGAGCCCCGCGCTCCCCTCGGATGCGGGGCTGCCGATCACGGCGAGGCCGGAGCGGAGGGCCACGGCGGACCCGAAGCCCGCGACGAGCGCCGCGCCCTCGGGCGAGAAGGCGTGGGCCGCGCGCCATTCACCGGTCGCGTTCGCGCGGGTGAAGGCGTCGACCCGGCCCCGGCCGTCCTCCGCCCCCGGCGCTCCGACGATCAGTTCGTCTCCGGCGGCGGCGAGCGCGGTCCCGAAGCGCTGGCCCGGCCCCGGATCGCCCGGGCGCAGCGTCGCCGCCTCGGCCCAGTCGCCCCCCGCCCCGCGGGCGAAGAGCACGACCCGGCCGACCGATCCATCCGCAGAGGGCGCACCCACGGCGAGTTCGTCATCGCCGACGAAGAGGACGCTGGAACCCAGGCCGGCGCCCCCGCCCAGCGCGGACGCTTCGAGCGCCGCGGCCCGGCTCCACGTCCCGTCGGCCCCGCGCACGAACAGGTACACCGTGCCCGAACCTCCCTGTCCCGGCGCCCCGACCGCCGCCAGCCCCCCGCGGACCGCCATTGCCGCTCCGTACCGGGCGTTCGCCCGCAGCTCTCCGGCCTCCAGCGAGCCCGCGGCGCTCCACGTGCCGTCCGGCCCGCGCGCGTAGATCCGGACCACGGTCCCGGCGCCCTGTCCGCCCGGCCCGGAGACGAGCGCCACATCTCCGTCGGCCGCGACGACGCGCGCGGGCGGCTGCAGGATCGCCATCACGCGGCCCATGCTCATCTCTTCGGGAGCCGCGGCGGCTTCCGCGCTGAGCGGCAGGACGCCCGACTCCGCCCAGGCGCCGTCCGTCCCGCGCGCGAACCCGTACGCGCCGATCATCACCTGAGGATCCCCGCTCGCCGCGAGGAATCCGCCCTCCACCGGCGCCATGGTGCGGCCGAACGACTCCCCGAGGAGCGAACCCTCCGACCACACCTCCTGGACGTGCGACCAGCCGCTCCCGTCCCTTTCGAACACGAGCACCGAGGCGGGCCCCCGGCCGAACTCGGGTTTGAGGACGAGGATCTCGTCCGCCGCCGGCGCCCAGACCGCGGCCCCGAACCCGTCCTGCGCCGCCACCGATCCGACGCTGGCGCACGCGAACAGCGCAACCACTACGACGTGCGGCGAGCGAATCATCATTCCGCCTTCCTGCATGAGTCGTTTTTATGCACGGCCGCGGCGAGGGCGGCGGACAGCTCTCCGAACGCACCCTCGCCGCGGCCCAGCGCGGCGATGAGCGCGGACCCCACGACGACGCCGTCCGCCATGCCCGCGACCGCGGCGGCCTGCTCCGGGGTGGAGATCCCGAACCCCACGGCCACCGGCAGCCGCACCATCTTCCGAAGCCCTCTCACCTGGTCCTCGAGCGAGGCGTCCAGCGCCTTCCGCGCGCCCGTCACGCCGAGGCGGGAGATGTAGTACAGGAACCCCGAGGCGTGACCGAGGATGGTCTCGAGCCGCGCCCCCGGCGTGGTGGGGGCCGCGAGGGGGATGAGGTCGAGCGCGCCGGCAGCCAGCCGCCGCTCCAGCGCCGGGTGCGAGCCCACGGGCAGGTCGGTGACGAGGAGCCCCGCCGCCCCCGCGGCCTCCGCCCGCGCCAGGAAACGCTCCACTCCCATGCGGAGAATCGGATTCAGGTACGAGAAGACGACCACCGGCGGCAGGTCGGCCGACATTTCCGCCAGCTGATCGAGCGCCGACTCGACCGTGACCCCCTCCTCCAGCGCGCGCCAACTCGCGGTCTGGATCGTCGGCCCGTCCGCGAGCGGATCGCTGAACGGGATCCCCAGTTCGATGATGTCCGCGCCGTCCGCCGCCAGCCGCTCCAGCAGACGCGGCGTGTCTGCCGGCCGCGGGAAACCGCTGGACAGAAAGGGGATGAACGCCGTGCGCTCGCCGAACGCATCCTCGATCCGCCCACGCGTGCCCGCCACCCCGCCCGGCAGGCTCAAGAGCCGTCGTCCTCCTCGTCCTCCGTCGTGACCGACGCGCGGTGCGTCCCCCACTGCTCGAACCACTTCCTCAGGTAGAGCTGCGTGCGCAGGAAGTTCGACGGACGCGAACTCGTCCCGTGCCACTCCCCCTGGAAGCGCACCATGACCGTCGGCACGCCCTCATAGTGAAGCGCCTGGTAGAACTCCTCCGTCTGACCCATGGGCGTCCGCAGATCCATCTCCCCCGTCATCAGCATCGTCGGCGTCGTCACGTTCCCGACGTAGAAGATGGACGACCGATCCATCCACTCCTCCGGGTCTTCCCAGAAGGGCTGCTCGAAGGTGCGCAGATAGCCGATGGCGTCGGACGTCCCCATCGCGGACATCCAGTTCACGATCGGACAGTTCGCCGAGGCGGCCCGGAAACGGTCCGTGTTCCCCACGATATACGACGTGAGGATGCCGCCGCCCGAGCACCCGTACACGAAGAGGTTGTCCCCGTCCACGTATCCGCGCCGCAGCATCTCGTCGACGCCGCCCATGAGGTCCGGAAAGTCCGCGCCCGGATAGTCGTGGTTGATCGCGTTCGCGAATGCCGTCCCGTATCCCGTACTTCCCCGCGGGTTCGTGTAGAGGACGACGTAGTCGTTCGAGGCGTGTTCCTGGAAGGCGAAGTTGAACCCGCCGTTGTACATGCTGTGGGGCCCGCCGTGGATCGCGAGCATGAGCGGATACTCGCGACTCGGGTCGAAGTCGGGCGGCTTCACGATCCAGCCCTGGATCCGGAAGCCGTCGGTCGACTCGTACCAGACCTCCTCCACCTCGCCGAGGGTCACGCCGTGGAGCACGTCCGCGTTGACCTCCGTAAGGCGGGTGACCTCGCCCGGATCCGAGAGGGAGAACCGGTAGAGGTCGCCGGGCTCGTGGTCCGTGGAGATCGTGCCCACCGCGGTGCCGTCCTCCGCGAAGGAGGAGAGGGAGAAGAGATGCGCCCCCTCGGTGAGCTGCGTGACGCCGCCGTCGACGGAGACGAAGTGGAGCTGCCGGTACCCTTCCCGGTTCACGTTGAAGTAGAGGCCGCTTCCGTCGGGCGCCCACTGGAAGCCGCCGGACTGCCGGTCATAGTCCCCCGAGATGAGCCGCGAGCCGGACCCGTCCCGGTTCATCACGTGGATTCTGCCGTTCCGGTACGTGTCGCGGTGCTCGTCCCCCACGCTGTACGCGATGAGGCGGCCGTCCGGCGAGGGAACGGGTCCCGAGTCGGAGCCGCGCCGGTCCGTGAGCTGGCGAATCGCGCCGGACGCCACGGAGACCGCGTAGATCTCCGACTCCTGCCAGTGCTCCGGCCGGTCCCAGTCGGGAACACGATAGGACGAGAAGTAGATCTCGCTCCCGTCGGGGCTCCAGGCGATCCCGCCGTGGTTCCAGTCCCCCGTCGTGAGCTGGCGGGCGGAGCCTCCGTCGGCGGGCACGACGAACACATGCGTCCAGCCGGTGTCGACGTATCCCTGGCGGTCGCGCTTGTAGCCGGCGCGTTCGACGATCTTCGGCCCGGTCGTCCACGTCGCCCCGTCCGGCCGCGAGGGGAGGTCGACGCCGGCGAAGTCCGCGCGGTCGTTCACCCGGCTCGTGAAGGCGATCCACTCTCCGTCGGGCGACCAGCGGGGAGAGGACGGGCCGTTCTCGAGGCGGGTGACCTGGCTCGTCGCGCCCTCTTCGTCCATCCAGCGCACGAAGATCTGGCTCCCGGAGGGCTCGCCCGCCGCCGTGAAGAGGATGCGCGTGCCGTCGGGGGACCAGCGCGCCCCGCCGCCGTCGACGAGCGCCCGCTTCCGGGTGCCGTCCGCGTTCATCATGTAGAGGGACGACTCGCGGCGGTCGTTGACCTTGTCCACCCAGCCGCGGGTGTAGACGATCCTCGATCCGTCCGGCGAGATCCGGGGGTTGGAGACCGACTCCATCTCCATGTAGTGGTCGAGCGACAGCCGGCGGGTCTGGGCCGCCGCGTCCGCGGCGAGCACTCCGGCGGCGATGGCTGTCAACAGGGCGGCGCTTCCGAACTTCGTCTTCATCCTTCGCTCCTTCGGCTTCGTAACCGGCCCGGGGTGGAACCTGTTAGTATCGGAGATCCGCGAAGGAGCGGCCACCCGGCCGGCGGCGATGAGCTAGAGGATGGCGGCGCCGAGGGCGGAGGCGACGATGCCGACGCCGAGTTCGGCCGTCTGGTTGCGGTCGTCGAGGACCGGGTTGAGTTCGACGAGATCGAGGCTCAGCAGCTTTCCCGAGTGCGCGGCCTTCTCGCACACCAGGTGCCCTTCGCGGTAGGTGAGGCCCCCGCGCACAGGCGTCCCCACGCCCGGAGCGATCCGCGGATCGAGCGCATCGAGGTCAAACGAGAGGTGGAAACCGGCCGTCTCGGCATTGGCGCGTTCCAGCGCCTCGTCCATGCATGGACCCACGCCGCGCTCGTCGATCTCCGACATCGTGAATACGCGGACGCCGATTTCCCGGATCAGACGCTTTTCGCCGGCATCGAGAGACCGGGCCCCGAGGACGCTCGCGTTCTCGGGACGGACGCTCGCCCGACCGTGCGTCAATCGCGGTTCTCCGTGCCCCAGCAGCACGGCCAGCGACATCCCGTGGATGTTGCCGCTGGGCGTGGTGTCGGGGCGGTTCATGTCCGCGTGGGCGTCCACCCATATGACCCCGACGGACGCCCCCCGGGGCCGGTGGTGGTCGGCCAACGCCGCAACGGACCCGATCGAGAGCGAATGGTCTCCGCCAAGCACGAGCGGCGTGCAGCCCTGGTCAAGACCTGTGCGGACCAGGGCCCGGGTCCGCTCGGTGACATCCGCGACCTCATCGAGAAAACGCAGCTCGCTCTCGCCGGCCTCGCTGGTCTCCAGCCCTCCGGCAGTCAGCGTGCCCAGCTCCGTGACACGGTGGCCGATGGCTTCGATCTCCCGGCTGATCCCGGCGATGCGCAGAGCGGAGGGTCCCATGTCCACGCCCCGGCGTCCGGCGCCGAGGTCGATGGAGACGGAGATCAGCGCGATGTCCATCGGGCCCGCCTTCAGCGCATGTAGCAGGGGACCGCGTTGGCGGCGGCCCACGGGTGGACGATCCGGAGGGCGAGCCCGCCGGCGCCGTCGTCCTGCCACTGGACCTGCAGCCCCTTGAGCCCGCGCTGGGCTCCGGCCTCCGCGTCGTCGATGGGGGCGACCTCGTACGGACCCGCGATGGTCCCGGTCCGGGCCGAGAACAGGAAGTCGCGGAGCGCGGCGCGGTCGGGGCCACCCGTCCCGGAGATCGCCTGATCGAGCCCTTCGGCCATGAGTTCGACGGCCGCGAAGCCGCCCGCCGCGTGGTAGCCCGGCGTCTTTCCGTGTGCCGCCTCGTAGCGGCGGACGAAGGTCTCGTTGTCCGCGATGAACCCCGCGGTCTGGATGGCCGGATGCCACGGCGCGTTGCCGGCGACGCACCGCGCGGCCTGTCCCACCTCTTCGGCGAACCGCGGCTGACCGGGCCCGAGGAGCAGGCTCATGAGGACCGGCCTGTAGCCCACGGCCGGCGCGGCGGCGGCGAAGCCGGCGGCGTCCGCGGTGTAGCCGCCGCCGACGAAGAGATCCGCGCCGGCGTCCCGCGCCGCGGCGGCGATCGCCTCGTGGTCGGCCGCTCCGACGTCATAGGACCGGTCCAGCACGATCTCCAGCCCGTGGCGCCGGACCGCTTCGCGCACGCCCTCGACCACCGATGCCGGAAACGCGGAGTTCTCGTACACGATCGCCACGGTCTGCGCCCCGCCGAACACTGCCACCTCCACGGAACCCTGCAGGTAGGTCGGTCCCGGCGTCAGCAACTGGATGCTCCATTGCCGCTGCCGTTCCGCCCAGATCGAGGGCGCCGCCGCCATGGGCGCCACCGTCGGCACGCCCGCGGCCTCGGTGACGGCGAGGACCGCCTCCGTGATCGGGCTGCTGAAGGGTCCCAGAAGGGCATCGACGGCGCCGGATGCGATGAATCCGGCGTACAGGCGCGCGCTCGCCTGGGCGTCGCTCCCGTCGTCACGGATCTCCAGTTGCACCGTCCGGCCGCGAATCCCCCCGTTCTCGTTCAGGATCTCGACGGCGAGACGATACCCGCGCACGACTTCCGTCCCCTCCGCGCTGTGCCGCCCGCTCTCGGCGATGGCCGCCGCCAGCGTGATCGGCGCCCCGTCGTCCGACGGTGGCCCGGTGGGGTCCTCCGGGTCGTCCACGCACCCGGTCGCCGCCAGAAGCAGGGCCGCAAGAACGCTCCGGACCGGGAGGGTCCGGGCCGCTCGATTCATATGATTCATCGATGGAACTCCGTTATCGGGATTCAAATCGGGATTCGGATGTTCAACGCAACTCCACTTCGTCGCCGCCCGGGGCGACGATCCCGGCGACGAGCGCGGGCTCCGGCCCCTCGTCCACTTCGAGCGCCAGATCCAGCGACTCGAGGGTGGATCGTACCGCGGCGGGGTCCGGGTGTTCGGCCCGGAACGAGATCAGCCGCCCGCCCGCCGGCGTGGCGCGGGCCGGGTGCGGCGTCGTTCCCCAGTCGATGAAGAAAGGTACGAGACCGTCGTGGAGGACGGCCGTGAAGGCCGTGATCTCCCAGCTCAGCTCGCTGCCGTCCGGCCGAAGCCGGGAGCCGGGCCGCACCGGCCCCAGCGGCACGCCCCGGCTCGACGCCCGCGCGACGAGCGCCTCGAGGTCGGACCCGCGGGCGGCCCACGTGACGAGCCGGGGCTCGGCGAGTCCTTCGATCCCGAACGGAAGCGGCTCGTCGCGGGGCGGGGCTTCGGGATCCGGGCCGAGGATCTCGAGATAGACGTCACCCCCGAGCGAGAGGAGGTGGTTGGCGGTGCCGAGGTTCGCGTGGCGGCCGCCGAACGCGGCTTCGACGCCGAGCCGGTCGGCCACCCACGCCACCCCTTCCTCGAGGTCGGCGGTCCCCAGGAGCAGATGGTCGAGATTCGCCGGGACGGACGGGACGCCCGGTCGGCGCTGCAGCGGTGTCGGCGGGAGCATGGCCAATTCCGTCAGCCTCCCTCGTCTTCGAGTTCGACGCCGAGTCCGTCGGCGATCCGGTTCACGAACGCATAGTAGGCGGTGACCGCGCAGATATCGTGGATCGCTCGATCATCGAAACCGTGCGCCTTCAATCCGTCGACCGCGGCTGCGTGCTCCTCGCCCGGCGCGAGCGTCAGCCGCGCGGCATAGTCGAGCATCGCCCGATCGGCCTCGTCCAGTTCGACCGTCGCGTGGTCCGTCGCGAGTGCGGCGATCAGGCGTTCGTTCTCATCGGAACCGCTTGCGCCGGCGACCTCGAGCAGACGACGGAGACCCTCTCCGTGATGGACAATTCAGTAACGGCAGGCGTTGAGCCCCGACACGACGACCGCGATCATCTCCCTCTGAATCCGGGAGAGGGGGCCCGGGCCGTACATGAGTTCGCGGTAGAGGTCGTAGTGGAGCCGGATGACGCGGCTGTGGACGCCGTGAATGCGGATGATGTTGTCGTCGTCCGGGACGCGGTCCTCCTCGGGGATGCCCACCGGATCCGGATATTCGATGAAGGCCACGGTCAGCGCCCGCCGGAGCCGGGTTCGCCATCGGCCGCAAGGATGCGGGCGACCTCCTCCACATCCTTGTCGCCCCGCCCGCTGAGACAGATGACGACGCGCCTCCCCGCCCAGCGCGCGGCTTCCCGCCGCAGCCCCGCCAGCGCGTGGGCGCTTTCGAGCGCGGGGATCAGCCCCTCCAGCCGGCAGAGGTCCCGGAAGGCGGAGAGCGCCTCCTCATCCGTCACCGATTCGTAGCGGACCTGTCCCGTCTCCTTGAGCCACGAGTGCTCCGGGCCGACGCCGGGATAGTCGAGTCCGGCGGAGACGGAATGGGCGGGAATCACCTGGCCGTCTTCGTCCTGAAGCAGGTAGCTGTAGTTGCCGTGGAGGACCCCGGGCTCGCCGGCCGTGAGCGAGGCGGAGTGTCGGCCGGTCTCGACGCCGTGCCCCGCCGCCTCGACGCCGACGAGGGCGACGCGCGACTCGGCGGACACCTCGCGGTTGCGCTCGATGAAGGGGGTGAAGATGCCGATCGCGTTGGAGCCGCCGCCGACGCAGGCGAAGACGGCATCCGGCTGCACGCCGTGCCCGACGAGTTGCCGGACCGTCTCGTCGCCGATGACGCGCTGAAAGTCCCGGACGAGTTCCGGATAGGGCGCAGGGCCCACGACGGAGCCGATGATGTAATGCGTCGTGTCCACGTTCGTGACCCAGTCGCGGATCGCCTCGTTCGTCGCGTCCTTGAGCGTCCGGCTCCCGCTCGAGACCGGGATGACCTCGGCCCCCAGCATCTCCATGCGCTCGACGTTGAGGGCCTGCCGGCGCATGTCCTCCTCGCCCATGTAGACGGCGCACTCGAAGTCGAGCGCCGCGCAGGCGGTGGCCGTCGCCACGCCGTGCTGGCCCGCGCCGGTCTCCGCGATGATCCGGGCCTTGTTCATCCGCTTCGCGAGCAGCGCCTGGCCGACCGTGTTGTTGATCTTGTGGGCGCCCGTGTGGTTGAGGTCCTCGCGCTTCAGCCACAGGTCGAGTCCGAGATCCGCCCCCAGGCGCGGCGCGCGGTAGAGTGGCGTGGGCCGTCCCACGTAGTGCGCGAGGCCGGCCTCGAGGGCCTCCCGGAAGGAGGGATCGTCGCGGGCCTCGGCCCACGCCGCCGTGAGTTCGTCGAGCGCGGGGATCAGCGTCTCGGGCACGAACTGCCCGCCGAAGTCGCCGAACCAGCCGGGGGCCGGGCTGCTCATTTCGCTTCGGCGAGGAATTCGAGGATGAGGTCGATCGACTTCTCCCCCGGAGCCCGCTCGACGCCCGAGGAGACATCGACGATGTCCGGACGCACGTCGCGGATCGCCCGCGCCACGTTCGCCGCTTTCAGCCCGCCCGCGAGCGCGAGCGCACACCCGTTCCGCGCCAGCTCCGACAGCCACTCGTACGGGAAGGCGGTCCCGGTGCCTCCGGGCCCGCGCGGCGAGAACCCCTCCAAGAGGATCGCGTCCGCCGCCTCCCGGTACTCGTCCCACCCTCGGACCAGAGCGTCGCTCGACGTGGGCCGGAGACCCTTCCAGACATCCAGCCCCTCGCCCCGCAGGCGGTCGCAGACTTCGGGCGGCTCCTCGCCGGCGAGCTGGGCGACGTGGAACCCCGCGGCGTCCCGTTTCCGGAGGATCTCCGCCGGTCCCGCGTCGAGGAATACGCCCACGGCGCGTGTGCCGCCCTCGAGCGCCCCCACGACCGCGGCGGCTTCCTCGGCCGTGACCTCCCTCACGCGGCCGGCGAACACGACGCCCACGTAGTCCGCTCCGGCGCGAGACGTCACCGTGGCGTGCCGCGGCTCCCGGAGACCGCAGATCTTCACCCCGACCCGTCTCATGGGGCTCCGTCGTCGACCGCTGCGTCGGCGCCGACCGACTGCATCCGGTCGCTCCGGGGCCGCCGGGGGTGGCCGACGAGCGCCTCGACCCCCGCCGCCGGATCGCCCGCCATCAGCCAGCCGCCGACGAGCACCGCGTCCGCCCCCGCGGCGCCCGCCGCCGCCGCGTCCTCCGCGGACCGGATCCCGCTCTCCGCCACGGCCACGACATCGGACGGAAGCTCCTCGATCAGGCTCAGCGAGCGCTCGAGGTCCACCTCGAAGGTCGCGAGGTCCCGCGCGTTCACGCCGACGATCCGGGCCCCGGCTTCGAGCGCCCGCCCCATCTCCTCCTCGTCGTGCGCCTCCACGAGCGCCCCGAGACCGAGTTCGGCCGAGAGTTCGAGCAGTTCGCGAAGCCGGGCGTCGCCGAGCGCGCGCACGATGAGCAGGACCGCATCCGCGCCGGCGGCCCGCGCCTCGTACAACTGGACGCGATCCAGCGTGAAATCCTTGCGGAGGACGGGGACTCCCACGGCGTCCTTCGCCGACCTCAGATCGTCCAGCGAGCCGCCGAAGTAGCGTTCATCGGTGAGGACCGAAATCGCGGCCGCCCCCCCGGCGGCGTACACGCTCGCCACGCCCGCCGCCTGGGCGTACGGATTGATGTCGCCGGCGGAGGGAGAGCGGCGCTTGAACTCCGCGACGACGGCGACTTCCCCGGGTCGGCGCAGCGACGCTTCGAAACCGCGCGGGGGCGCGGCTTCATCCGCCTGCGCGCGAATCGCGCTCCGGAACAGCTGGAGGCGCGCGACCTCTTCCCGCTTCGCCGCGAGGATTTCCTCGAGAATCGTGTCGGATGCCATGGGCGCCAAGCTGCGACCGTCCGTATCCCGCCGCAAAAAACCCCGGCGGCCGCGCGGGTTCGCGTGGAAGCTTGCGCTTCGGTTCGTGTTCGGGTATCTTCGGTAATCCTTCGGTCCACCGCAACAGTTCGCGGCGGGTCACGCAATGCGGAAGCGCGGGCGGAGTGAGAAACGATGGCGCTTACGAAGCGGCAGCGCGAGATGCTCGACTTCATCGAGGGCTTCATACGGTTCCGCGGGTACTCTCCGAGCTTCGAGGAGATCGCGGAGGAGTTCGGCTACCGCTCGCTCGCGACGGTGCACGAACACCTAGAGAACCTGCAGACGAAGGGATATATCCGGAAAAACTACAATGAGAGTCGATCGGTCGAACTGGTGGAGGGAAAGCTCCAGGTCGCCGCAGTCGAACTGCCGCTTTACGGCAACGTGGCGGCGGGTCAGCCCATAGAGGTCATCGAGGAGCAGGAGACGGTCTCCGTTCCCGAAGACATGATCGCCGGTTCCCTGAGCGAACACTACGTGCTGCGGGTCCGCGGCGATTCGATGATCGACGAACAGATCCGCGATGGCGACTACGTCATCGTCCAGTCGCGGGAGACGGCGCACAACGGCGAAATGGTCATCGCGCTCGTCGATGGCGAGAACGCCACCATGAAGAAGATCTACCTGGAGCACGGACGGATTCGGCTTCAGCCCGCGAATCCGGCGCTCACGCCGATGTACCTGCACCCATCGCAGGTCACCGTCCAGGGCGTCGTGATCGGAGTCATTCGGCGCTACTGACGCCCGGACGAAACAACCCTACTGCAGTTGACGGAGGACCGCTCTCGACTCCCCGAGAGTTCCCGTCCCGACGGCCACCCACCTCCCACAAAAAACCGTCGGGGCGGAGGTTCCCGTCTCCGAAATCGACACGCCCGCCAGCAACCCGGCTGATTTGTGCCCCGACAGCTTCACGGGCCACCTCCCTGCGGTCGCGGTGGCGTGCCGGAAGGCGATTTCCGGCCGATTGAACGGACAACATCCCGAATTATCGCTGAAATATCGTCAAAATACGGCCCCCTGTCGCCCAGTGATCGCACATGAACGGCTATATGGTTATAGTTAGGGCGTTCGTGGCTCTTGGGCCAGCGCAACCACACACAGGAGGCTCGATGCCGACCGGCTAGCCCGGGGCCGCAGGCACAAGAAGGAGGCTCTTCTATGAGGACGGAAGGCTCAGGCCGCGGGATTGGCGGTCCCGCCCGCGTCGCGTCGTGCGTGGGGGCCCTCCTCTTCGTCGTCTCATGCGGCGGCGGCGACACGAGCGCGCCGCAACCGACGCCTCCCCCGCCGACTCCGCAGGCGCCCGTGGCCGTGCGGGTCACGCTGGACCCGGAGATGGTCACCGTCGTGGCGGGGGACACGGTGCGCGTGACCGCCCGCGTCCTCAACGACCGGGCGCAGCCGATCTCCGGCGCGGCGGTGACGTGGACGAGCAGCGATCCAACGATCGCGACCGTCAACGCGACGGGACTCGTGACCGGCCTGAAGGAGGGCAACGCGAGCCTGACCGCTGCGTCGGGGCCGGTCTCGACGGCCGCCCCGGTGGCGGTGCACAGCCCGGATCGCGCGGCCCTCATGGACATCTACGCGGGGACGCTCGGCGCCGACTGGACCGACAACGCCAACTGGTCGTCCGAGGAGGCGGTGGGCAGCTGGTACGGCGTGACCGCGGACGCGAACTCGCGCGTGACCACGCTCGACCTGAGCGAGAACAACCTGAACGGTCAGCTTCCGGCGAACCTGGGCGATATGGCCTTCCTCACCGAGCTGATCCTGGAGGGTAACGAGGAGCTTTCGGGTCCGATCCCCCAGTCCCTCTCGGAGTTGGGCCTACAGACGCTGCGATACGGCGGCACGATGCTGTGCACGGTGAGAGACGAGGGGTTCCGGGCGTGGCTGAACGCCATTCCGGCACGGGACGGCGAGTTCATCGCCTGCAACGAGGAACGGTCGGACCTCATGAAGCTCTACGACGCCATGGGCGGAAAGAGCTGGACGAACTCGGACAACTGGGGGACCGACGCGCCGCTCCGGACCTGGCACGGCATCGCGGTCGATTCGACCACGGGGAGGGTCACGGCCATCAACCTGAACCGCAACAACCTTTCGGGAGAGATTCCTCCCGAGATCACACGGTTCCCCCACCTGCAACGGCTTCGTCTGGACCACAACCGCATCGACGGCGAGATCCCGCCGTATATCGGAGAACTCACGGAACTGCGGCGGATGGACGTCGATGGCAACAACTTCAGGGGCGGCATCCCGCCCGAGATCGGGAAGCTCGAGAATCTCGAGATACTCTGGATGGGCGGGAACCAGATGAGCGGCCCCATCCCGCCGGAACTGGGGAACCTCGCCGGCATCGAGGAAATCCATCTGTACGACGCCCGGTTCGACGGTTCCGTTCCGGAGGAGTTCGGGTCGTTGACGGAACTCCGCAGGCTGAATTTGAGGGACAACGAACTCGACGGCCCCCTGCCACCGGAGCTCGGCGGCGCAAAGGCGCTCGTTTCCCTGCTGCTCCAGAGGAACGATGGCCTTGCAGGCCCTCTACCCGAAAACCTGACTTCGCTGAGCGGACTCAGGGAGTTGATCGCGGAGGAGACCGGTCTCTGCATGCCCTCGACCCCGGCCTTTCGGGCCTGGCTTGCCGCATCGCTCTACAAGTACCGCATTGAACGCTGCGACAGGGTGCAGCAGCAGGCGCACTACTGGGCGCAACTCATCCAGACGATACAGTCGCCCTGGCACCCGGTCCCGCTCGTGGCCGGCGAAGGCGCGCTCCTCCGCGTCTTCGTCAAGTCCGCGGCCCGGACGACCGAGAAGATTCCGCCGGTTCGGGCCACGTTCTTCGTCGATGGCGTGGAGACTCACACGGTGAACATCCCCGCCGGCTCGTCGGCGATCCCGACATGGGAACACGACGCGTTCGAAGACCTGGAGCTGTCGGCGAACGCCGAAATCCCGGCCGACGTGATCCGGCCGGGGCTCGAGATGGTCGTCGAGGTCGACCCCGACGGGACCCTGAGTGCCGCGCTCCATTCACCCACGCGTCTCCCACGCGAGGGGCGCGCGGCCATCGAGGTGAGAGACGTGCCGCCCTTCCGGGTGACCCTGGTCCCGCTCGTGTGGACCGGCGACGACAGGACGGATGCGGTGGAGTTCGTCTCGGGCGCGGAGCCGGAGGACGAGATCTTCTGGCAAACGAAACACCTGCTCCCGATCGCCTCCTTCGACATCGCAAGACACGAAAGCGTAAGTGTCGACTCGAACAATCTCTACGACCTCCTCGCCGACATCCAGCGCCTGCGGGTGATGGAGGCCGGTGTCGGAAACTGGATGGGCATCATCCCGACCACCGCCTTCGCCAGAGGCATCGGCAGCATCCCCGGCGGCGAAGACCTGGGGAAGGAGAGCGTCGTGAGGCTGGATCCGGATCTGCACAGCGTCGCGGAAACCATCGCGCACGAGTTCGGACACAACTTCAGCCTGAGGCACGCCGGTTGCGGGGATCCGGCAAACGTGGACCCGAGCTTCCCCAGTTCGGGCGGGTACGTGGACGTCTGGGGATTCGACCCCCGCGACGGCGAGGTCGTCCCCCCCGGCCGGCCGGACCTGATGACGTACTGCGACCCCACCTGGGTCAGCGATTACCACTTCTCGAACGCGATTCGCTGGCGGATGCAGGACACGCTCGAAATCGACGCCGAGAGAACGCCGGCCGCCACCCGGGTGCTCCTCGTGTCCGGCGGTGTCTCGGCCGACGGGCGCATCCACCTCGACCCCGCCTTCGTGATCGACGCGCCGCCGGTCGTACCGCGGTTCGCCGGTCCGTACACCCTGTCCGGCCGGCGTGCCGATGGAACCGGGCTGTTCTCGCTGAGCTTCGAGATGGTGGAGCTTGCGGACGCCGGCGGGGGGGCCCGATTCACCGTTGCGCTTCCCGTGCAGGCCGATTGGGCTGCGGAACTGGCAAGCCTCTCGCTCTCCGGGCCGGCCGGCACCGTCGAGATGACGGAGGGAAGCGAACCTCCGCTTGCGATCCTGCGCGATCCGGGAACCGGACGGGTCAGGGCCGTATTCCGCGACCTGCCGACGGGTCCGCTCGCTCACGGCGCGGCGGATGCGCGCGCCCCCGAGCCCGGCCTTCAGATCCTGGTGAGCAGCGGGCTCCCCGGCGCGGCCGCCTGGAGACGCTGAGCCGGCGCAAAAGGAGAACATTTTGACCAGGGAAGAACTGAGCTGTCGCAGTTTTTCCTGACCGAAGTCGCCGACGAGCAGATGCACGCGCAGTTCCTCGCCAACAAGATCGTCTCGCTCGGGGGCAAGCCCACGACCGCGCCGCGCCCCGTCTCGCTGCCCGACGGCAACCGGGCGATGCTCGAAGCCGTGGCGGCCGCCGAGAAGCGCGCCGTCAGGGCTACACGACGCGGGCGCGGGAAGCCGAGGCGTACGGAGACAAGGGGCTCGCCGTGCAGCTCGAGGACTTCGTCCGCGACGAGAGCAACCACTTGGAAGAGACCGAGCGAATCCTCCGCGACTGGCCCGCGTAGGTCGACTGGCCCGCGTAGGTGAGAAACACCCGGATCCGGTGGGTACAGGCGGATCGCAATTACCTTGTCGGTTGAAACGCTTGCAGGGATTGGACTTGTGCTTCTGCGGCGCCCGAATCGATGGATTGCTCCGCAGCGGCGACGCCGGCCTCCAGGGTGTCCACGGCGCCGGCGACCCAGAAGGCGGCGGCCGCGTTGAGCACGACGGCCGCGCGGCCGGCTCCGGCTTCGCGGCCGCCGATGACGCGCCGGACCCGTTCGGCGTTCTCCTCCGGCTCGCCTCCCGCCAGATCGGAGGGCGCGTACTCCGGCCAGCCGAAGTCGGACGGCGCGACCTCGAATTCGGAGAGCGTCCCGTCCTCGACACGGAAGACCCGGGTCGGGCCGAGCGGGCTCAGTTCGTCCATGCCCGGCTCGCCGTGGACGACGAGCGCGCGCTCGTGGCCGAGTTCGAGGAGGGTGTCGGCGACGAGGCGCTGAAGAGCGGGGTGCGCGACGCCGACGACCTGCCGGCGCACGCCCGCCGGATTCGCGAGCGGTCCGAGCAGGTTCATGATCGTCGTCACGCCGAGCGCGGCGCGGACCGGGCCGACGTGCCGCATGGCCGGATGGTGCGCCGGCGCGAACATGAACACGAACCCCGTCTCTTCGAAGATCCGCTTCTCGTCTTCGGGAGGAAGCTCAATGGGGATGTTGAGGATCTCGAGCACGTCGGCGCTGCCGCACTTCGAGGTGAACGAACGGTTTCCGTGCTTCGCGATACGGACGCCTCCGGCCGCCGCGACGATGGAGGCCGCGGTCGAGATGTTGAACGTGGTCAGCGTGCCGCCGCCGGTCCCGCAGGTGTCGACGATGCGGTCATCGTCCAGGGCGAGCGGCACCATGGCCTTCCGCAGCGCGCGGACCCCGCCGGCGACCTCGGAGGGCGTCTCCCCGCGCATCCTGAGCGCCGCAAGGAGCGCGGCCATCTCGGGCTGCGTTGCCTCGCCGCTCATGAAGCGGTCGAAGGCGGCTTCGGCGGCGGCGGCATCCAGGGTCTCCCCGGAGAGGACGCGCCGGATCGTGTTCGTCACCTCGATTCCTCCTGGTTTCCCTTCGTCGGCCGGAAGTCGCTAATCTTCGCGCATGTCGGATTCCACGGCCCCACCGGCCCGTTTCCGGGCCACGATCGAGTACGATGGGACGTCGTTCCACGGATCCCAACTACAGCCCGGGGTGCGCACCGTCCAGCGCGAGGTGGAGGAGGCGCTCGGGAAACTCTTCGATCGGCCCGTCCGAATCGACCTCGCCGGCCGCACCGACGCCGGGGTTCACGCGACGGCGCAGGAGATCGCGTTCGGCCCGCCCCCCGGCTGGAGTCCCGAGGAACTGGCCCGGGCGCTCGGGGCCAATCTTCCCGACGACGTCGCCGTCCGGAAGGTGAGTCACGCTGCGCATGATTTCCATCCGCGCTTCGGCGCGGAGCGGCGGCGTTACCGGTACGTGATCGCGGAAGGGGGCCGGAGGCGGCCGTTCCTGCGCGACCGCGCCTGGATCCCGAAGTGGCCGCTCGACGGCGACGCGCTCGCCCGGCTGGCGGCGGCCATCCCCGGGGAACGGTCATTCGAGCGGTTCGCCCGCGCCGGGCAACCCGAGCGGGGGACGCGCTGCCGGGTCGCGAGCGCCGCCTGGCGCTTCGACCATCCCCCCTTCTTCTTCTTCGAGATCGTCGCCGACCGCTTCCTCCACCACATGGTGCGCTACCTGGTGGGGACTTCCGTGGAAATCGCCGCGGGGCGCCGCCCGTTCGAGGACTTCGAGCGACTGCTGGCGGGAGAAGCCGCATCGCGACCGGTCTTCCCCGCCCCACCCGGCGGGCTCTACCTGACGGGCGTGCGCTACGGCGGCGAATGGAATTCCGGCCCCGGGATCCCGTGGCTCCCGGCCGAGGCGCATCGAAGGTGAACCCTCGGGGGTCGTTTGGCGTACAGTTATCGTGTGGGCCATCGCCCGCGTGGCGGCGTGCCGTCCAAGCCTGCGGCGTGCCGCCCAAGGCTGAAGATCTCACGAGCAAACCGAGGTGGCGGAGTCGATGAACGAGGGAAATCGGGTCAGGAGAATACTGGCGTCGGCCGCGCGCGTGTTCGTCGCGGCCACGGTCCTGATCTTTGCCGGCCTCGGGGTGGGGGCGCTCGTCACCACGCTCGGCAACGGGCCTCCGCAGCCGGAGGAGAGCCGGCCGGCGGACAACCCGTTCGCCCGCACCTCCCTGGCGGACCCGGCGCGCCGGACCGCTCCCCAGTCGGCGGCCGAGATCTCGGGAGCGCGCCGGACGCCCACGGTCATCGCCGCGGTCCGCGTGCTCCCCTCCGTCGTGAGCCTTCGGACGGAGCGGACCGTCCAGTCGCTGGACATGCTCGATCGCTTCTTCAACCGCCGCGGCCGTTCCCGGGTCGAGGCCGGCCTGGGTTCCGGATTCGCCATCGATGACGCGGGCACGATCATCACGAACGCGCACGTCGTGAGCGGAGCGGACCGTATCGAGGTCGTGGACCGCGACGGACAGCGGTTCGAGGCCGAAGTCGTCGGCTTCGACGAACTCACCGACCTCGCCGTCGTGAGGGTCCCTCCCAACCGGGTGCCCGCGGCTCCGCTGGGCACGTCCTCGAACCTCCTCATCGGAGAGCCCGCGGTGGCGCTGGGGAACCCGTCGGGCTACGCCCTCCGCAACACCGAGGCGACCGTCACCTCGGGCGTCGTCAGCGGCGTGGGGCGCGACATCCAGGCGGCGGGCGGCCAGGAGGTGCTCTACGCCGACATGATCCAGACGGACGCATCGATCAACCCGGGCAACTCGGGCGGCCCGCTGGCGAACGCGGATGGCGACGTCATCGGCGTGAACAGTTCGATCTTCTCGCGCTCCGGGGGATCGGAGGGGATGGGCTTCGCGATCCCCATCGACCGGGCGCTCGTCGTCGCCTCCGAACTCCTCCAGTTCGGGCGCGTGCGCCGGCCCTGGGCGGGACTGCAGGTGCTCACGGACCGGCCCGACCCCGAATCCGTCTTCGGCCGGCCGCTCGTCGTCGAGGTCCTGGACGGGACGCCGGCGGCCGACGCGGGACTGCGGGCGGGGGACGAGATCGTGACCCTCAACGGGCGGGTCATCAACCACGATCTCGACTGGCAGGTGGGACTCGTGGACGCCGGCGTGGGATCGACGGTGGACGTGACCTTCCAGCGGGGGGGAAGCGAACTCCAGGCGCGATTCCGGCTGGACGAGGTGCCGACGGGGCGGGCCGAGCGGATCGAGGTGCTCGCGGGGCTCCGGCTGATCACGGTCACGCAGCAGATCCAGCAGGAACTCAACCTCCGGGTCGACGCCGGCGCGCTCATCGCCTCCGTCGGCGAGGAGGCCCGCGGGACGAGGCTCCGCGAGGGCGACGTCATCCTCAGCATCAACCGCAACGAGGTGCGCTCCGCCGAGGACGCGGGCGAACTCTTCGAGTACTACGCGTCCCGCGACGGTTCGGTGCAGCTCTACATCGCGCGCGGGACGGAGATCGGATACCTCCAGCCCTTCCGCGTCCGCTGACGACCGTCCCGGGGCTTTCACGCGGGACCGTCATCCGCTAGACTGCGACCTTACGGCGACCGAGGTCGCCCCGGGTGGGCCGCTGGCTGGATTGGACTGCGCGCCTGATGGCGGAACGTCACTACCCACATCCTCTCATCGACCGCTACGCCTCGGGCGAGATGGCGGCGATATTCTCCCCTCGCATGCAGGCGCTCGTCTGGCGCGACCTGTGGATTGCGCTCGCCGAGGAGGAGCGCGCGCTCGGCGTCGAGATTCCCAACGACGCGATCGTCGCGATGCACGCGGCGCGCGAGCAGATCGACCTCGACCGGATCGCCGTCATCGAGCGCGACCTCCGCCACGACGTGATGGCGCACGTCCATCACTTCGGCGAGGTCGCCCCGGAGGCCCGGAAGTACATCCACCTCGGCGCGACGAGCGCCTTCGTCGGCGACAACCACGGCCTCATCCAGCACCGGCAGGGTCTCGACATCGTGCGCGACCGGCTCCTGGGGACGATCGAGGACCTCGCGGCCTTCGCCCGCGAGCAGGCCGCCGAGCCGACGCTCGGCTACACGCACCTCCAGCCGGCCCAGCCGACGACGATCGGGAAGCGCGCCTGCCTCTGGCTCCAGGACCTCCTCTTCGACCTCGAGCAGATCGAGGCCGTCCGCGCGGAACTCCGCTTCCGGGGCGCGCGGGGCACGACGGGGACGGAGGCGACGTTCCTCGAGCTGTTCGACGGGGACGGCGGGAAAGTCGACCGGCTCAACGAGCGGCTCGCGGCGCGCTTCGGCTTCGCCAGCACGTACGATGTGATCGGCCAGACGTACCCGCGGAAGGTCGACCACCGGGCGCTCGCCGCGCTCGCCGGCATCGGCGCCTCGACGGCCCGGTTCGGACACGACATCCGGATCCTGCAGGCCTTCGGCGAGATCGAGGAACCGTTCGGGAAACACCAGATCGGCTCGTCCGCGATGCCGTACAAGCGCAACCCCATGCGGAGCGAGCGGATCTGTGCGCTGGCGCGGCACCTCTGCACGCTGGAACTCGACGCGTCGTGGACCGCCTCCGTCCAGTGGTTCGAGCGCACGCTCGACGACTCCGCGAACCGCCGCATCTCGCTCCCCGAAGGCTACCTGTCGGCGGACGCGCTCCTCATCCTCGCGCGCAACGTGAGCGCGGGGCTCGTCGTCCACCCGGCCGTCGTGGCGCGCCGGCTGGGCCGGGCCCTCCCCTTCATGGTCACCGAGGAGATCCTCATCGCGGGCGTGCGGGGGGGCGGCGACCGGCAGGACCTGCACGAACGGGTGCGGGGACACGCGCTCGCCGCGCGCGAACGGCTCGACAACGGCGCGGAGGACAACGACTTCTTCGCGCGGATCGCCGCCGATGGCGCCTTTGGACTCGGCATGGAGGATCTCCGCGCGCTCGCCGACCCGCACCGGCTCGTCGGCCGCTCCGCCCGCCAGGTCGAGCGCTTCCTGACCGCAAGGATCGACCCGCTGTTCGAGGCCGCGGACGCGCCGCGGCCCGCCGAGGAGGTCCGCGTATGACGCCGCGCCCCTTCGGGAACGCGACCGGACCCGGACTCGAACCCGTGATCCCCGAAAGGACACTCGAAAGGACACCATGACACAGACCACGCTCGGCGCGAACGCGCCGGCCGCGCTCCACGAGATCGACCTGCCGCTGCCGCTTCTCCGCAAGGGGAAGGTGCGCTCGATGTACGACCTCGACGACCGGATCCTGATGGTCGCCAGCGACCGCATCAGCGCCTTCGACTGCGTGATCCCGAACCCGATCCCCCACAAGGGGGCCGTGCTCACCCAGCTCTCCGCCTTCTGGTTCGACCGGACGGCGGACATCGTGAACAACCACCGCGTCGCCAGCGCCCCCACGGCCATCGCCGAGGCGGCCCCGGATCTCGCCGGCATCGCCGACAGCCTGGGACACCGCGCCATGCTGGTCGAGAAGGCGCAGCCCCTCCCCGTCGAGTGCATCGTGCGCGGCTTCATCTCCGGCTCCGCGTGGAAGGAGTACAGCCGCCACGGGACGCTCGCGGGCGAACCTCTCCCGGAGGGCCTGCGGGAGTCGGAGGAATACCCGGAGCCGATCTTCTCGCCCTCGACGAAGGCCGAGCAGGGGCTCCACGACGAGAACATCACCTTCGCGCAGATGTGCGACATCGTGGGGACGGAACTCGCGACGGAACTGCGCGACATCAGCCTCGCGCTCTACGCCGCGGGCCGCGACACGCTCCGCGAGCGGGGCATCATCCTCGCCGACACGAAGTACGAGTTCGGGCGCGGGGCGGACGGGGGAATCATCCTCATCGACGAGGTGATGACCCCCGATTCCTCCCGCTTCTGGCCCGCCGATTCGTACCGGATCGGAGGCGGCCAGCCTTCGCTCGACAAGCAGCCGGTGCGCGACCACCTGCAGGAGATCGTCGGGCGCGGAGAATGGGACAAGACGCCGCCGGCGCCCGCGCTCCCGGAGGAGGTCATCCGGACGACCTCGGAGCGCTACCTGGAGGCCTTCCGGCGCATCGCGGGCCATGAACTCTACGAGGCGCCCGCATGAGCCGGGTCTGGTCCGTGGATGTCCGGGTCACGCCGCGCGAGGGGATCCTCGATCCGGCGGGGGAGACGATCCGCCGCGCGCTCGGGAACCTGGGGTACGAGGGCGTCCACTCCGTGCGCGCCGGGCGGCTGATCCGTCTCGAGGTCGAAGCCGACGGGCCGGAGGCCGCGATGGCCTCCACGGAGAAGATGTGCGAGCAACTGATCGCGAACCCGATCATCGAAGACTACGTCGTGCGCGTGCGGGAGGGGTGAACGGATGGAGGCGGGGATGAACGTAGGGATCGTGCGGTTCCCGGGCTCGAACTGCGATGCGGACGTGTACCGGGCGGTGACGGACGGGCTGGGAGAGCGCGCCACCTATCTGTGGCACAAGTCGACGGACCTCGAGGGCGTGGACGTCGTCGTGCTGCCGGGCGGGTTCTCCTACGGGGACTACCTGAGGGCGGGGGCGATCGCCCGCTTCAGCCCGATCATGCGCGAGGTGATCGACTTCGCGCGCGCCGGAGGGCTCACGCTCGGGATCTGCAACGGATTCCAGGTGCTGTGCGAGGCGCACCTCCTGCCGGGGGCCCTCGTCCGGAACCGGAACCTCCGCTTCCGCTGTCATGACGTCGGGCTCCGCGTGGAGAACGCCGGGACGCCGTTCACGTCGGCCTACGGCGAGGGGGACCTGCTCCACATCCCGATCGCGCACGGCGAGGGCCAGTTCGTCGCGGAAGCCTCTACGCTCGACGAACTCGAGGCGGAAAACCGGGTCGTGTTCCGCTACGTCGACCGGCGCGGACAGGCGACGGACGCCGCGAACCCCAACGGCTCGGCGCGCAACATCGCCGGGATCGTGAACGCGGACGGGAACATCCTGGGGCTCATGCCGCACCCGGAGCGCCACTCGCTCTCCGTCCTCGGCAACACGGACGGACTCGCGGTGTTCCAGTCGCTGCTCGCCGCGGTGTCCCGCGGGAGGGACCACCCCGGCGACGGCCGAAGCGACGCTGCGCCGCCCGAAGCCCCGGAATTCGCGGCCGGAGCGGTGGCGGGGGCGGGGGTATCGGCGTGACGCGGGCCTCGCTCGAAGGCGTGGAGGCCCGGCCGGGCGATCCCGTCATGAGCGCTGCGCTCGTGGCGGAGCACGGGCTGAGTCCGGAGGAGTGGGAACAGATCCTCGGTTTCATGGGGCGGGAACCCACCTTCACGGAACTCGGCGTCTTCAGCGCCATGTGGTCGGAGCACTGCGGGTACAAGAACTCGCGGCCCCTGCTCCGGACGCTGCCCACGGAGAGCGCCGCCGTCGTCCAGGGTCCGGGGGAGAACGCCGGGGTCATCGACGTCGGCGGCGGGTGGGGCGTCGCGTTCAAGATCGAGTCCCACAACCATCCGTCGGCCGTCGAACCCTACCAGGGCGCGGCGACGGGGTCGGGCGGGATCCTGCGCGACGTGTTCACGATGGGGGCGCGGCCCATCGCCATCTTCGACAGCCTCCACTTCGGATCGCTCGACTCGCCGCAGTCGCGCTACCTCTTCGACGGGGTCGTGCGCGGGGTCGGCGACTACGGCAACTGCGTCGGGGTCCCCACGGTGGGGGGCGAGGCGATCTTCGACCCGGCCTACGAGCGGAACCCGCTCATCAACGTGATGTGCATCGGCGTCCTTCCGCTCGAGCGCCTCATCCGGGGCGAGGCAGAGGGCGTCGGCAATCCGGTGATGGCGGTCGGGGCCCGCACGGGACGGGACGGGATCCACGGGGCGACCTTCGCGTCGGAGGAACTCGACGAGGAGGCCGTCGACAGCCGGCCGCAGGTGCAGGTGGGCGATCCGTTCACCGAGAAACTGCTTCTCGAGGCGAGTCTCGAACTCATCGAGCGGGACCTCCTCGTCGGGATCCAGGACATGGGGGCGGCGGGACTGACCTCCAGCGGGACGGAGATGGCGGCGCGCTCGGGCTCCGGGATCGACATCGACGTGGCGTACCTCCCCGTCCGGGAGAAGGGGATGACGCCCTACGAGATGCTCCTCTCGGAGTCGCAGGAGCGGATGCTCCTCGTCGCGAAGCCCGAACACGAGGAGGCGGTGCGCGAGGTGTTGGAGCGCTGGGACCTGCAGGCGGCGACGATCGGGAAGGTTACGGACGACGGGATGTTCCGCGTGCGCGAAGACGGCGTCGCGCGCGTCGAGATCCCGGTGAAGCCGCTGGTGGACGATTGTCCGACGTATGTCCGCGAGGGGGTCATGAGCCCGGCCACGGCCGAGGCGCGTGCGGCGGACCTTGAGGCGTACGGCTCCTTCGGGTCGGACGACGAGGTGGCGACGGCGCTGCGGACGCTGCTCGATTCGCCGTCGATCGCGTCGCGGCGCTGGATTTACGAGCAGTACGACACGACGGTGCAGACGAACACGCTCGAGGGACCGGGCTCCGACGCGGCGGTGCTGCGGCTGCCCGCCGAGCGGCGCGCGCTCGCGGCCTCGACGGACGGGAACGGGCGCCACACCTGGCTCGACCCGCGCACCGGGGGCCGGGCGGCGGTCGCCGAGGCGGCGCGCAACGTGGCCTGCTCCGGGGCGCGCCCGCTCGCCGTGACGAACTGCCTGAACTTCGGCAGCCCGCTGCGCCCGGAGGTGTACTTCCAGCTCGCCGGGGCCGTCGAAGGGATGGGAGAGGCGTGCCGCGCGCTGCGCACGCCGGTGACGGGGGGCAACGTCTCGCTCTACAACGAGACGGGCGGCCAGCCGGTCTACCCCACGCCGGTCATCGGCATGCTGGGCGTGATCGAGGATCTCGAACGGCGCGTCCCCTCGGCGTTCCGGCGCGAAGGCGACGAGATCTGGATCGCGGGCACGACCCGCGACGAGATCGGAGGGTCCGAGTATCTCGCGGCCTGCCACGGCCTCGTCGCCGGCCTGCCGCCGGCGCTGAAGCTCGAAGAGGCGGCGGCCCTCGTCGACTTTCTCGTCGAGGGGGCGGCGGACGGGGCGTTCGCCTCGGCGCACGATGCCTCGGACGGAGGGCTGGCCGTCGCGCTTGCGGAGTGCGCGGTGCGGGCGGAAGGCGGGCCGCTCGGCTGCACGGTCGATCTCGACGCGGCGCCCGCCGGGGCGGACGTCTCGGCTGCGGCGCGCTGGTTCGGCGAGTCGCACTCGCGCGTCGTGCTGACGTGCCGGCCCGGCGAGGGCGAGCGGATCGCCGCGCACGGGCGGCTTCACGGCGTGCCCGTGGCGCGTGTGGGCGTCGTGGGCGGGCCGGACAGCCCGTGCCGGCTGACCGGCGCCGGCCACGGGATCGCCCCGCCGGCCGCCGAGCTGGCGCGGATCTACGAGGAGGCGATCCCGCGCCGCATGAGCGAGGAGGCGGGAATCACGTCATGAGGAAACTCCCGACGACCGGCGCCCGGGGCGCGGGAGGCGGAGCGTTCGAACTGGACAAGCCGCGCGAGGAGTGCGGCATCGTGGCGGTCAGCGGCTCCGACGCCGCCGCCGAACTCGCGTTTCTCTCCATGTACGCGCTCCAGCACCGCGGCCAGGAGTCCGCCGGGATCGTCACGGTCGACGGATCCGGCATGTCGAGGGTCCACAAGGGCATGGGCCTCGTGGCGGACGTCTTCGACGACGACGTGCTCGGCACGCTCGAAGGATCGCTCTCCGTCGGGCACGTCCGCTATTCGACGGCGGGAGGATCGAGTCTCCGCAACGCGCAGCCGCTCCTCGTGCAGTACGAGGACAAGCCGCTCGCGCTCGCGCACAACGGCAACCTCACGAACGCGAACCAGCTCAAGCGCTCGCTCGCCCGCGACGGCTCGATCTTCCAGACGGATGCGGACTCCGAGGTCATCGTCCACCTCATCGCCCGCTCCCGGCACCGCGACCTGGACGGCAAGATCGACGACGCTTTTTCGCAGCTGGTCGGCGCCTTCTCCCTCCTCCTCTGCATCGGCGACACGGTGTACGCGACACGCGATGCGCGAGGCTTCCGGCCGATGGTGATGGGCAGGCGGGGCGAAGCCGTCGTATTCGCATCGGAAACGTGCGCCCTCGACATCATCGGGGCCGCCTACGTGCGCGACGTGAAACCGGGCGAAGTGCTGAAGGTCCGCGACGGCCACGTGGAATCGCTCCGGCCGCTGCCCCCCGCCGAGCCCAGCGCCTGTCTGTTCGAACTCGTGTACTTCGCGCGTCCCGATTCGCGCGTGTGGGGGTGCAGCGTGGACGAGGCGAGGCGCGCGTTCGGCCGCCAGCTCGCCCGCGAGCACCCGGCGGAGGCCGACTGCGTGTTCGCGGTGCCGGACTCGTCGAACTCGGCGGCGCTCGGGTACTCGGAGGTCAGCGGCCTCCCGTTCGAACTCGCGCTCATCCGCAACCACTACGTGGGCCGGACCTTCATCCATCCGACGCAGACGGGGCGCGACTTCAAGGTGCGGGTGAAGTACAACCCCGTGCGCGAACTCGTCGACGGCAAGCGCATCGTCGTCGTCGACGATTCGCTCGTCCGGGGGACGACGAGCAGCGGCCTCGTCCGGCTCCTCCGGGACTCGGGGGCGAGCGAGGTGCATTTCCGGGTCGCTTCCCCGCCGGTGCGTTCCCCCTGCTACTACGGCATCGACATGCCGACGAAGGAGGAACTCATCGGCTCCAGTCATACGGTCGAGGAGATCCGGCAGCACCTGCAGGTCGAGTCGCTCGGCTACCTCAGCATGGAAGGTATGCGCGACGCGGTCGCGGACCACGGTCCCTTCTGCGACGCCTGCTGGACCGGCAACTACGCCGCGCCGCTCGTGGACCTGGACCGGGCGCAGGCGCTGCAGACCGTCTGATGCCGCGCCGTCCCGCCGCCCGCGTCAGATCCGCCCTCTCCGCCCTTCTCTGTGCCGGCATCGCCGCCTTCCCGGCGTGCGCCCCCGCGGACCCGACGGCCTGCGCGCTGATCTTCTCCACGAACGACACGCACGGACGGCTGCTGCCGGCGGCCCAGAGCTGGTCGGACGGACGCCCCGTCGGCGGGTCCGCAGCCCTCGCGGGCTACGTGGCCCGGGAGCGCTCCACAACGCCCGAGTGTCCCCTGTTCGTCGTTTCCGGCGGCGACATCATGCAGGGCACGCCCATCTCGAACTTCACGGACGGGCGCTCGACGATCGAAGCGATGAACGGGATCGGCTACGACGCCGCCGCGATCGGGAACCACGAGTTCGACTGGGGCGTCGACGTCCTCGTGGAGCGCGTGGCCGATGCGGACTTCGCCATGCTCGGCGCGAACATCTACCTCAAGGGCACCGACCGGCACCCCGCGTGGGTCCGCCCGTGGACGATCGTCGAGAGGGACGGCGTCCGGGTCGGCTTCGTCGGCGCGACGACGACGTCCACGCCCGTCGTCGCCCGTCCCTCGCTCGTGGCGGATTTCGACTTCCGGCCGATCTCCGACGCGCTCGACCGCTACATCCCGGAGGTGCGGGCGGCCGGCGCGGACTTCGTGGTCGCGGTCATGCACGAAGGCGCCTTCTGCACCGTCGGCGCGGCGGGAACCGCGGCGGATCCCGCGTGCCGGGGCGCGGCTCTGGACGCGCTGGCCGTGACGACGGAACGCCTCGACTACGCGGTCACGGGGCATACGCACTCGCGCGTCGAGACGGAGATTCGGGGCGTCCCCGTCATCCAGTCGTACTCGAACACGACGGCGTACGGACTCGGACGCATCGACCGGAGCGCCGAAGGGGCCGTGAGCGCGCACCGGCTCGGCGTTCGGCAGGCGTGGGCGGACGAGGTCGCGCCGGACCCGGACGTCGAGCGGCTCGTCGCCTCGTACAGCGCCGAGATCTCGGCCCTCGTCGAACGCGTCGTCGTGGAGCTCCCCGAGGCGCTCTCCGCCCCGCGCGACGGCGACTTCCCGCTTGGCCGAATCGTGGCCGACGCGCAGCGGCACGCGAGCGGGGCCGATGTCGCCCTCATGAACAACGGCGGCATCCGCCGGTCGCTGCCCGCGGGGCCGGTCACCTTCGCCGACCTCTTCGAACTCCAGCCCTTCAACAACATGCTCGTCCGCCACACGATGACCGGCGCGCAGCTCCTGCGGACGCTCGAACACTCCGCCCGGGAGGGGGACGTCGACCTGCACGCGAGCGGCATCACCGTCCGCTACGACCCGGCGGCGCCCCTCGGCGAGCGGATTCTCGACGTGACGCTCGACGATGGATCGCCGCTCACGCCCGAGGGCCGGTACGTCGTCACCGCCAACGATTTCATCTCGGGCGGAGGCGGCGGCTACACCGTCTTCGCCGAAGCCGAAGTCATCGACCTCCTGGAAGTCGCGGACCTGGAGGCGCTCGTCGCCTACCTCGAGGCACAGCCGCAGCCGCTGCCCATCCCGCGCGCCCCCCGCTGGATCGAATCCCCCACGCCCTAGCAGCGTCCGCCAACCCGCCCGGCAGGGGCGGCGCCGCACGAAACCAAACGCCGGTCCCTCCGTAGACCCACCCGTAGGGCCGTCCCCGCTCCGCAGCCGGCAGGGCGGACGGCCGACCGGTTTCAGTCCCGGCGGAGGAGTGCGGGTTCGGATGAAGCGAGGCACGAAGATACTCGGGGGCATGGTCCTCATCGGCGGGCTCGGCGCCACCGGCTTCGCGGTCGCGAACACGGGGAACGGCGAAGATGGCGAGACCGGCACCGTCGCCGTGGAGCGTGGCGAGATCGTGGACCGGGCGCTCGCCGTGGGACGCATCGAGCCGCTGGTCGAGGTGAGCGTGAAGTCGCAGCTCGCGGGCGTCGTGCGGCAGATGTTCAAGGAGCCCGGGGAGTACGTCCAGCGGGGCCAGCCCCTCCTCGAGGTCCAGCCCAACCCCACGCCGATCGAACTCGTCGAGGCCCGGCGCAACGTGGAGCTGCGGGAGATCGAACTCCAGCAGCTCGAGCGGCAGCGCGACCGGCTCGAGGCGCTGCGCGGCCGCGGATTCGTGTCCGAGGAGGAATACGAGACGGTAGCTCGACAGCACGACGAGGCCGCGCTCCAGGTCCAGATCGCGACGGAACGGCTGGCCCTCCTCTCCGAGGGCCGCGTGACGATCGGCGACGAAGCCGTCGAGACGGTCATCACTTCCCCGATTCAGGGGTTCATCCTCGAGAAGATGGTGGAGATCGGCGATCCCGTCGTCCCGCTGACGACGTTCCAGGAAGGGACCGCCCTCATGACGATGGCGGAGATGGACGAGCTGCTCTTCCGCGGTACGGTGGATGAGATCGATGTGGGACGGCTCGCCGAGGGCATGCCGGTGGAAATCACGATCGGCGCGCTCCCGGACGCGCGCATCGAGGGACGGCTGACGAAGATCTCGCTCAAGGGCCGCGACGAGGAGAACGCCACCCTCTTCCCGGTCGAGATCGCGGTGCTTCCGCTGGACGGCGCGGCGCTGCGGGCGGGCTATTCCGCCAACGCGCACGTGATCATCGAGCGCCGTTCGGAAGTGCTCGTCATCCCCGAGCGCCTGGTCCGGTTCGAGGACGAGCGCACGCTCGTCACGGTCCGGCTGGGGCCGGAGGAGACGGAGGAACGCGAGATCCGCACCGGACTCAGCGATGGGATCAGTGTCGAGGTGCTGGACGGCCTCGCGGAGGGCGAGCGCGTGCTGGAGCCCCCGCGTCGCGAGATCACCTAGTGCGCGACGCCCGCCGCCGGTGACGGTGCGCGAAGCCGGGGTCCGGTGAGGCTGCTCGACGCCGCACGGCAGCTGTGGGCCGACCTCTCGGCCCAGCGCGTCAGGACCACGCTCACCGTGCTCGGCATCACCTGGGGCACCGTGGCGGTCGTCGTGCTGCTCGCCTTCTCCGTGGGGCTCGAGCGGCAGACGATCAAGCGGTTCCACGGGCTCGGCGACCGGATCGTCATCCTCTTCGGCGGACGCACGACGATGCCGCACGCGGGGTTCAGGGAGGGGCGCTCGATCCGGCTGCGGGAAGCGGACGCGGAGATTCTCGCCCGGCGGATCCCCGACATCACGATGATCAGCCCGGAGTACTCGACGCGGGCGGCGCCGGTCCGCTACGGCCGCAACGGCGTGAATCCGAACATCACCGGCATCTATCCCGTGTACGGCGAGATGCGGAACATCATCCCGCTCCCGGGCGGGCGCTTCATCAACGAGCGGGACCAGCGGGAGCGGCGACGCGTCGTGTTTCTCGGAGACGAGGTCGCCCGCGTCCTGTTCGGGGACGCGGATCCCGTCGGCGATCAGGTCCGGATCGGCGACTCGCCCTTCACCGTGATCGGCGTGCTTCAACCCAAGGTCCAGAACTCGTCGTACAACTCGCGGGACCAGGACCGCGTGTTCATCCCGGCCGGTACGCACGCGGCCCTGTTCGGCTCGCGCTTCGTCTCCAACCTCGTCTACCGGACCGCGGACGCGTCGCGGACGGAGGCGGTGGAGGCGCAGGTCTACGAGGTCCTCGGGGCGAAGTACCGCTTCAACGCGGGCGACGAGGACGCGCTGGCCGTATGGGACACGGCGGAGTGGGAACGGATGTTCGGGTTCCTCTTCCTGGGATTCAAGGTCTTCTTCGCGATCATCGGCAGCTTCACGCTCAGCGTGGGCGGGATCGGGGTCGCGAACATCATGTACATCGTCGTGCGGGAGCGGACGAACGAGATCGGGATCAAGCGCTCGCTCGGCGCCACGCGGCGATCCATCCTGTGGCAGTTCCTCACCGAGAGCATGCTCATCGTCGTCGCGGGCGCGGCGCTCGGCGTCGTCGTCTCCCTCGGAATCGTGAAACTCATGTCGCTGGTCCCGATGCAGGAGTTCGTCGGTACGCCGACGATCTCGCTGCAGGTGGCCGCGGTGACCATGGCGCTCCTCGCGTTCATCGCGGTGCTGGCCGGGTTCTTTCCCGCGCGCCGCGCCGCAACGCTCGACCCCGTCGAATGTCTCCGCGACTGACCCGCGGGCTGTCGGCGGTCCCCGCTCCGGCAACGGTCTGAACCATGTGGAAGATCCTCCTCGAAGAGTTTCTCGGCGACCTGCGGGCCCAGAAGACGCGCGCCTTCCTCACGATCTTCGCCGTCGTGTGGGGGACGATCTCGATCGTCCTCCTGCTCGCCTTCGGACAGGGACTCCGGAACCAGTTCTCGACGGGGCTGCTCAACGCCGGGGAACGCATCTTCATGGTCTACGGCGGCCAGACGAGCATGGAGCACGAGGGGCTGTCGAAGGGACGGCGGATCCGGCTGCGGGAGGAAGATCTCGACCTGCTCCTGCGCGCGGTGCCGGAGTTCGAGATGGGCAGTCCCTCGTACGGCCGCGGCCGGACGCACCTGAAGCTCGGGGAGAACCAGACGACGACCTACATGGAGGGCGTGAACCCGGTCTTCTCCGAGTTGCGGCGCATGTTCCCCGCTCCGGGCGGCCGGTTCATCAACCAGCGCGACATCGACGAGAAGCGGCGGGTGCTGTTCCTGGGAGACGAACTCGCCGCACGCCTGTTCGGAGAGGCGCCGCCCGTGGGGCGCACGGTCACGCTGGACGGGCTTCCCTTCCGCGTGATCGGCGTGATGGAGTCGAAGTTCCAGGACTCGAGCAACAACGGGCCGGACGAGGACCGGGCCGTGATCCCCGCCTCCACGTTCCGGAGCATCTACGGCCAGGAGTTCGTGAACCACCTGCTCCTGCGGCCTCGCGACGTGAGGGACGCGACGGTGGCCAAGCAGGAATTGTACCGGGTTCTGGGCGGTCGGTACCGGTTCGCCGCGGCGGACGAGCGGGCACTCGCGATCTGGGACTTCATCGAGGACGAGAAGATCGTGGGCCAGATCGGGCTCGGGATTCAGATCTTCCTCGGCCTCGTGGGCGCCTTCACGCTGATCGTGGCGGGAGTCGGCGTCGCGAACATCATGTACGTCGTGGTGCGGGAACGGACGCGGGAGATCGGCGTCAAGCTCGCCGTGGGCGCGAGGAAGCGGCACATCGTGAGCCAGTTCCTCTTCGAAGCGATCCTCATCGCCGTCGGCGGGGGTCTCGCGGGGCTCGCCATCGCCGCACTGCTCGTGACGGGTATCGATGCCATGCCGATCGACGACCCGGCGATGCAGTACATCGTGAACCCGAAGCTCTCCGCCCCGATCGCCGCGGTGTGCGCGGGGATCCTCATGGCGATCGGCCTGGTGGCCGGCATCCTCCCCGCCCGCAAGGCGGCCCGGCTCGATCCGGTGGAGTCGCTGAGGTACGAATAGCCGTGCCTTTCGGCGTTCTGTCCCCGTTACGCAAACGGCCGTCCGCCGTTACATTTGTCAGCGACTTTTCGGGTGCCGCAGGAGGTTCGGTTGGCAACGATATTTCGGGCGCTCGCGCCACGGGTTGGCCGCGCGTCACGCTAAGCATCCATAACCGGAGGATGACCGATGTCACGCACAATTCGTCTGAAGGCGCTCTGCGCCGCGCTCTTCATCCTCATCTTCTCCACCGCCGATCTGGCGGCACAGGAGACTGCGACCGTTACGGGCCGGGTGACCGATGACCTGGGCGCCGGCGTCGCGGGTGCGCAGGTGGTGGTCTCGCACGACCTGACCGGGGTCCAGGTGGGGGCGCTGTCGGGGAGCGATGGCGCCTACCGGGTGGAGGGCGTTCGTCCCGGCGGGCCGTACACCGTCGAGGTGATCCTGATCGGATACGGACGCGAGTCCGAGACCGAGGTCTCGCTGGAGGACGGCCAGTCCATCGCGCTGGACTTCAGCCTGAGCCGGGAGGCGATCGCCATGAATGCCCTCGAGGTCTTCGCCACTCGGGCACAGGACCGGCAGACCCCGGTGGCGTTTACCAACGTGAGCAAGGCGCAGATCCAGAACCAGCTGGGCTCCAGGGATCTTCCGCTGGTGCTTAACGTTACCCCCAGCGTCTACGCGACCCAGCAGGGGGGCGGCGCCGGCGACGCGCGCATCAACGTGCGCGGCTTCAACCAGCGCAACACCGCCGTGATGATCAACGGCGTGCCCGTCAACGACATGGAGAACGGGTGGGTCTACTGGTCCAACTGGGACGGGCTGGGCGATGCCGCAACCAGCATCCAGCTCCAGCGCGGCCTTTCGGCGGTCAACCTGGCCACGCCGTCGATCGGCGGCACGATCAACGTCATCACCGACCCCGCGGCCGAGGGCGCGGGCCTCATGTACAAGCAGGAGTTCGGACTCGGCAGCCTGGACGAGAACGGCGGCTGGGGGCTCGGCAGCAACCTGCTGAAGGAGACGGTGGTGGTGAACACGGGTCCCGTGGGCAGGTTCGCCGCCACGGGTTCCGTCGTGCGCAAGACCGGGGACGGCATGTACACGGGCTTCACGGGAGGCAACGCCACGTGGACCGATGCCTGGGCCTACTACCTGGCCACGTCGTTCCAGTTGAACTCCAACAACCGACTCGAGGCGTACGCGGTCGGCGCGCCGCAGCGACACGGCCAGAACATCTACAAGCTCAACCTGGCGAGTCTCGACCCGGAGTTCGCGCGCACGCTGGACGGATTCGACGCCGGGGCGTTCGAGAAGTTCCCCGCGGTGGGCAGGGGCCGCAGTCCCAACGTGGCCCCGGTGAGCGCCAGCTATGGCGGAACCCAGTACAACAGCACGGGCCCGGACTCGGGACGGAGAGATCGCTTCAACGACGGCTTTCTCAACGAGCGTGAGAATTACTTCCACAAGCCGCAGGTCAACCTGAACTGGTACTCCTACTTCGGCGACGGTCTGAGCCTGACGACCGTGGGCTACTTCTCCGGCGGCGCGGGAGGAGGTACGGGCACCATCGGGTCCGTGCGATGGAACTACGATTACGGCCAGCGCATCCCGGATTGGGACGCCACCATCGCGAGGAACCGGGATGAGGCCGCCGGGTCCCGCGGTGTCCTTCGCAACTCGGTGAACAACCAGCGGACCTGGGGCGCCATCTCCAAGCTGCGCAAGAGCTTCGACGGCGGAGTCACCGCCGAGGTCGGCGTCGATTGGCGCACGGCCAAGATCGCGCACTACCGGGAGGTGCGCGACCTGCTGGGCGGCGCCTACTACGAGTGCTCGAGCAGAAACCGCTGCACGCCCTCCGAGTTCTGGAGCGAGGCCGAGCACAACCGCAATCTCGGCGACAAGATCCACTATCACAACGAGAATACGGTCGACTGGCTGGGCGGCTACGTGCAGGCCGAGAAGACGACCACCGGCGGATCGCTCTACGGCATGGCCGGGTGGGCCCAGAATTCCTACACGTTCGTGGACTTCTTCAAGTCCGGCCCCGGCGGCGGCAACCTCGAACTCGAGAGCGGCAATATCTCCGGGTATCAGATCAAGGGTGGCGCCGTTCGCAATCTCAGCAACGAGTGGTCCCTGTTCGGGAACGCGGGAATCGTCTCCAAGGTGCCGATCTTCGACGGCGTGATCGACGACAACAGCGGCACGCTTCACGACGATCCGAAGAACGAGAAATTCCTCTCGTTCGAGGTGGGGACGCAGTTCCGCTCCAGCAGCCGGGCGCTGTCGCTGGACGTCAACCTCTACCACACGACCTGGAGGGATCGGACGGAGAGAGGCTTCGTCCGCGACCTGGGCGGGGTCGAGGGCGTGGATGGGCTCGTCACCCTGCTGGGGGTGGACGCGCGGCACATGGGCATCGAAGCCCAGGCAGCCTATCAGCCGAGCAACGTCGTGCGCTTCGACGGGGCGCTCTCGATCGGCAACTGGAAGTACCTGGAGGACGCTCCCGGTTTCTATCGCCCCGACGACCGATTCACCGAGTCCGTGTTCCTGGACTTCTACATTCAGGGTCTCAAGGTGGCCGATGCGCCTCAGCGGCAGATGGCGCTCAGCGCGTCGGTCTTCCCGGCGGACGGCACCTCCATGTCGCTGGTGGGCAAGTTCTTCGGCAACCACTATGCGGCGTTCAATCACCTGAACCGCAGCGATCCGGCCGAGAGGGGAATCCAGTCCTGGCAGCCGCCGGGTTATTCGGTCTTCGACGTGCACCTCTCGCATTCGCTCGGCAACATCCTCCCGGTGGCCGGAAGCAGCGTGCGCATCTTTGCCAACGTGTACAACCTCTTCGACACGACCTACATCCAGGATGCCACGGACGCCTCGTCGTTCAACAACTACTTCGAGGACGGCGATCTTCACGACGCGGATTCCGCCGAAGTCTTCCTCGGCTATCCGCGCAGCCTGAACGTGGGGTTCCAGTTCAACTTCTAGCGGGACGTTCGTAGCGGGACGCGATCCGGGGTCCCGACCCAAGACGGCCTCGCCGGCAGCTGTCGGCGGGGCCGTTTGCCATCCGGGTCAGTCCTCGGCCAGGTAGCGCCCCGCCATCTCCACGAGTTCGGGGGCACCGAGGAAGGTCGGCACGCGGTGGTGCAGTCCCTCGGGCTCGATGTCGAGGATGCGGCGCCGGCCATCGGTGGAGCGGCCGCCCGCCTGCTCGCAGATCATCGCCATGGGGGCCACCTCGTACAGCAGGCGCAGCTTCCCCTCGGGCTTCGCGATGGTCCCCGGGTACATGAAGATCCCCCCGCGCAGGAGCGTGCGGTGGAAGTCCGCGACCATGGACCCGACGTAGCGCGCGGAGAACGACGGCGCGTCGGGGGGAGGCTGCCGGAACCGCTCCACGAGCCGCTGCTGGCCCGGCGTCCACTTGTCGAAGTAGGCCTCGTTGATGCTGTAGATGTTCTTGCCGGGCGAGGGAATGCGCAGGTTCCGGTACGAGAGGAGGAACTCGCCGATCCCCGGGTCGAGCGTGAAGCCGTGGACGCCCGCCCCGGTCGTGAAGACGAGCATCGTGGAAGAGCCGTACAGGACGTATCCCGCCGCGACCTGTTCGGATCCCGGCTGAAGCAGGTCGCGCTTCCGCACCTTGCGTCCCTCGCTCCGCTTGCGGTAGACGGAGAAGATCGTCCCCACGGAGATGTTCACGTCGATGTTCGAACTTCCGTCGAGCGGATCGAAAGCGATGATGTACGGTCCGGGATCGCGGGTCTCGGGAACGTGAACGAACCCCTCTTCTTCCTCGGACACCATGCCGCTGAGGCTGCCGCAGCGTCTCAGCAGGTTCAGGAGGACATCGTTCGCGTAGTCGTCCAGCTTCTGCACTTCCTCGCCGTGCACGTTCGTGCTCCCGATCACGCCGAGGATGTCGATGAGACCCGCGCGATTCACGGCCGCGGAGATGACCTTCGCGGCGAGACTGATCTGGAGCAGGATGTCGGTGAGCGCGCCCGTGGCCTGAGGGTATTCGCGCTCCTGCTCGGCGATGAAGTGTTCGACGGTGAGGATGGATCCGGTCAAGTTGGCTCCGCTGAAATCGGGGGGGGTGGGCTGAGAGGTTACGGAGGGGCGGTTTTTCGCGTCAAGGCGCGTCCGCGATCCGCCATCCGCGCGCGTCGATCTCGACGCACAGAGGGCCGTCGAGATCCGTCCGCCACACCTGCGGCACCCGGGCGGAGTCGAGTCGCGCCAGCGTCACGGCGTGCGGGTGCCCGTACCGGTTCCCGGTCCCCGACGAGATCACGGCGATTTCCGGTTGCGTCGCCTCCAGCCATTCGAGGGAAGTGGAAGTTCGGCTGCCGTGGTGGCCGAGCTTGAGGAGATCCGCCTCCGGGCGAAGCGGCGCGAGGTGCTCCAGGATCTCGCGTTCCACTTCGACGCCGGCGTCTCCCGTGTTCACGTAGCGGAAATCGCCGACCGTGAGACGGAAGGAGAGCGAGCCCTCGTTCGCATCCGAGCCGGCCGGGCCCTCGGGCCAGAGAAACTCGAGTTCGACGTCGTCGATCCGGAGGCGGTCTCCGGCGCGGGGCGCGTGCCAGGAGGCGCCCTCCATCTGAAGCCGTTCGAGGAAGGCAAGATACAGGGAGCTGGGCTCCGGGACGCCGGGATCGAGCACGCGACGGACCCGGAGGGCCTCGAACACCGCCCCGGCGCCGCCGTAGTGGTCGAGGTGGGGATGGGAGATGGCGAGGAGCTCCACGGTCCGGGCGCCCCTGCCGCGCAGGAAGGGCACGACGACGCGGCTTCCCGCGTCGGCGATCAGCGGGGGGCCGGATGCCGTGCCGGCGGTACGGAAGGCCGCGCCCGGACCCGCGTCGAAGACGAGCCATCGGCCGGCGCCGGTCCGCACGACGGCGGCGTCGCCCTGCCCCACGGCGAGGGTGCAGACGAGCGCCGTGCCCCGGTCGAGGCCGGCCCGGAGCGGGGGCCATGCGACCGTGAGCGCGAGCACGGCGCCGACCGAGACGACGCCGAGGCCGCGTCGGGCACGCGTCCGGTCGAGCACGAGGGCGACGACCGCGGCCGCGACCCCCCATGCGCGGGGGCCGAGCCCGGGGCCCGCCCAGCTCAGCGGGAGCCCCGCGAAGAAGTCCGCGATCGCCGCGAGGACTGCGAGGGCGATGTCCGCGGCGCCGGCGAACAGGGTCCAGAGACCCCACGGCAGGATCAGCGTGAGCGCGAGCGCGGGAAGCGCGAGACTCACGACCCCGCCCGCCACCACGCTGGCCGGGATCGATGCGATGACGATGCGGTCGAAGTGAAAGGCCGCGATCGGCGCCGTGACGAGGAACGCGCCGCAACTCACGGCGAGCGCTCGCCCGATCCCGCGCAGGTGTCGGGAGGAGAGCCAGGGCGGAAACGGTGCGCGGCCTCCGAGCACGACGCCGGTGAACCCGGCGAAGGAAAGCTGGAACCCCGGATCCGTCACGATGAGCGGGTCGGCCAGAATGGCGAGCGTGGCCGCGAGCGCCGCAAGATCGCTGAGGCGGGCGGGGCGGGCCCGGCGGAACGCGAGCGCCCAGCCCCAGAACATCAGCGCGGCTCGCACCGCCGAGGGGGGCGCGCCGATGAGGCACACGTACGCGCTCGTGCAGCAGGCGGCGTAGAGCAACCGGCGCGGACCGGGCACGCGAAGGCCGATGAGCCAGGACAGCGAAGCCCCGATCAGGCCGACGTGAAGCCCGGAGATCGCGAGCAGGTGGATGATCCCGGCCCCGACGAACGCCTCTCTCGTCGCGGGGTCGAGCGTGCTGCGGTCGGCGAGCAGGAGCGCCCTGCCGATCGCCCGGTGCTCGGGGGCGAGCCGGGCGTCGAGCCGGGCGAGCAGCCCGGCGCGCCATTCGATGATCCAGCGGCCGGGACCGCGCGGGCCCACGGCGTGCGCCGGGACAGCCAGCGGCTCCAGCGTCGCGCCGCCGATCCAGCCCAGCGTCCCGGGCGGACGGGGCAGCCCTGCTCGCGCCGCTTCCGGGTTCGTCCCGCCCGCCGTGCGCCATGTGCCCCGGGCGAGCACCGCCGCGCCCGCTTCCCGCCCCGCTTCGGGCCGCACGAAGGCGCGCACCGCGCCAAGGCGGCAGATCCGCGCCCCCGAGACGATGTGAACGTCGCGGATCGACACCCGGACCAGGCCGGCCTCCCGGCCCGCACCCCGCTCCGGCACCCCGTCCGCGAGCGTGCCGGCCGCCACAGCCGGCGCGCCCGCCTCCAGCGTGGCGACGCAGGCCCGCAACGCCGCCGTGCCGCTCGGCAGACCCGCGAGCAATCCGGCGAGGGCGGCGAGCACGACTGCGAGACCCACCGTGGCGCGGGGCGGGACGGCGCCGGCCCGGCCGGGGCGGGCCCGGCCGGCAGCCCGCAGCGCGGCCTGGCCGACGATGACGCAGAGAAGTCCCGCCGCGACGGCCGCGGGAGCCTGGAGTGCAACGGCGTCGACAGGGGCGAGCGCGAGCCCGGCCACGTCCCCGGCGGCAAGGGCCAGGGCGATCAGGAGCAGGGGCGATAGGGAGCGGGACGTCGATCATCCTCCGGGCGCAGGGTACACCCCCACGCTCGGAGACGTCATCAACCGTCCGTCAAACGAGGGGACTCGGCTCCGATCGTTCCGGTGGGCTCGACGACGCGGGCGGAGTGGGCGGCTCCGGTGGAGTGGGCGGCTCCGGCGGGGTGGGCGGCTCCGGCGGGGTGGGCGGCTCCGGCGGGGCCGGCGGTTGGTGCGCGAGCCGCGCCGATGCCGCCCGGTGTGCCAGGCGCCGGGCCCGGCGCTCGGCCCGCCACGCGAGCAGGCCCGAGAGGCCCATCCCCCCGAGGATGCAGGCGAAGACGACGAGCGAGAGCGGCGCGCGGATGCGGAGGAAGGGCAGCACGACGTTCACGAGTTCGTTCCCGTTCCGCACCGAAAACCAGAACGCCGCGAGGATGACGACGACGAAGGCGAGGAGCCGCGTCACGAAACGCATCAGCAGGGCCGCCCCATGAAGGTCGCGCCCGTCGTCCCCGTGAGCCGGACCTGCGCGTACGTGCCGATCCGGCAGGGGTCTCCGGGGAAGGCGACGACCTTGTTCTGCTCCGTCCTGCCGAGTACATCGCCCGCCGAGCGCGCGGAGCGCTCGATCAGAACCTCGCGCCGCGAACCCACCTCGGACTCGTTGATCTCGCGCTGGATCGCGCGGTGCTCGCCGATCAGGCGTTCGAGCCGCTCCGAACCCACGTCGTCCGGCACGAAATCCCCGGGCGGGAAGCGCGTCGCCGGCGTCCCTTCGCGCAGCGAGTACTTGTACAGATAGGCATCGTCGAATCGGACGTCCCGCATCAGCTCCAGCGTGGCCTCGAAGTCCGCCTCCGCCTCCCCCGGAAAACCGACGATCACGTCCGTGGAGAGCGCAATGCCGGGAACCTCGCGGCGCGCGGCTTCGACCTTCTCCAGAAACCCTTCGCTCGTGTAGCGCCGGACCATGCGCTTGAGGATGCGATCGGAGCCCGATTGCACCGGCAGGTGGAGCTGGCGGCAGACCGTCGGCTCCCCCGCCATCACCTCGAGCAGTTCCGGCGTCACGTCGTTGGGATGGGGCGAGGTGAAACGCACGCGGCGGATGCCGTCCACGCGGCTCACGGCCCGCAGCAGCGTCGCGAAGTTCCAGTCTCCGGACTCGTACGAGTTCACGGTCTGACCGAGGAGCACGACTTCGGTGAACCCCTCCTCCACGGCGCGTCGGGTCTCGGCGAGGACCGCCTCGGGCGTCCGGTTCTTCTCGGGTCCCCTCACGTAGGGAACGATGCAGAAGGTGCAGCGGTGATCGCAGCCGCGCTGGACCGTGATCCAGGCGCTCACGCCTTCACGCCTCACGCTGTCCACGCCCTCGTAGTTCTCTTCCGCGTCGAGTCCGAGCAGCGTCTGCCCGCGCTCGATCGCGTTCGCCCGGATCGAACCGATGAGTTCCGGAAGGGCGCGGTACGCATCCGGCCCGGCCACGAGGTCCACGCCCGCGGCTTCCTCGATGAGCCGCGGGCCCAGCCGCTGAGCCATGCAGCCCGTCACCCCCAGCACGAGGCCGGCGCGCCGCTTCCGGTGGCGTTGCAGTTCGCCGATCCGGCCGCGGACGCGCTGCTCCGCGTGCTCGCGAATCGCGCACGTGTTCACGAGGATGACGTCGGCGCGCTCGGGCGCGTCCACGCTTACGAAGCCTTCGTCGACGAGCAGCCCCTCCATCAACTCGGTGTCGTTGATGTTCATCTGACACCCGTAGGTCTCGATGTAGACCCGTCCTCCGAGCGGGCGGGGTTCGCGGGGACGATCCGCGCCGGGCGTCTTCAGCGTGACGAGCTCCGTCCTCTCCATCGGTGCTTCAGCGCTGCCGGAGGGAGAAGGAGAGCGTGACGCGCCGGAAGCTCTCCGCGAAGCCGGCCGTCGCGACGTCGCCGCGCGATCCGCTCTCGAACGCGAGATCGAATACGGCGAGTCCCTCCTGGAACTCCCAGCCGAAGCCGCCCGTGAAGGCGGACTCTTCGATCGCTTCCGAACCGCGGCTGAAGGGGAGCCCCGTCCTCCGCCATCCGACCCGAAGCGGCAACCTCCCGCCCAGCAGGGAGAGCGCGCCGTACTCGAGCCCTCCCCCCAGCCAGGCGATGTCGTGGGACTGGAAAGCGGAGCCGGCCGCCGCATCGCGCGATCCCACGGCCGACCACCCGGCCCGGCCGCCCCCGGCGGTGAGGAGGAGCTGGTCCGTCACGCGCACGCTGCCGCCGAGTTCGATCGAGGTCGGCAGGTCGAACTCCGCCTCGGGTTCCTCCGCCGCTTCGGGGGTCGCGTACAGCGTCCCGCCCGTCCCGAGCGAAACGCCCGCCACGATGCGGTCGCCCAGCCGAATCGATCCGCCCGTCTTGAAGCGCCAGGCGCGCCACGACAGCTCCCTCGCCCCCACGATGCCGCCGAGCGCGGGAGCCCCTCCGCTCGGATCATCGAACTGGCGGAAGAACGACTGCCGCAGCGAGCCGGTCAGCCGTTGCGCCGAGACCCCGATGCCCAGCGGCCCGATCCGGCGCGCGAGTGACGCGTCGATCGTGCTGATCCCACCGTTGTGCTCCCGCGTCTCCTCGTAGGGCACCGCGCCGTCGTTCAGCCGCAGCGTGTCCTGCAGGATGTTGGACCAGTCCTGGTCGAATTCGCCGCCGAAGGCCAGGCTGAAGGCCCAGTCGTTGGATGGGACGAGCGCGCGGATCGTCGTGAAACGCCCCCGCCCCGTGTTGAGCGAGTGGCCCTCGCCCTCCAGGGTCACCCCCTCGCTGGCCAGCGAGACGGAGAAGCCGGGTTCCGAGTGAAGGAGAAGGTCGGCCGGGTTCGAGAGGCTGTACGATCCGCCGAGCAGGCCGGAGCCCGATCCGCCGAGCGCCGCCGACCGGCCATCCACGGGCGCGACGGGATACCCGAGCCCGACAGCCGTGATCGGCGTCTGCGCGAAGGCGGCAACGGGCGAGGCCGCCAGCGCGGCGGCGACGAAGCCGGCCCGGACCCAGCCCCGGGACCCTCGGACGGCTCGCATCACGGCACCGTGAAGTCGGGCGCCGAACTGAACACGATGCGGAGCTGCGGCTGGAACTCCGGCGGCGATTCGGCGGAGCCGAACTCCCAGTAGCCCAGCGCCTGCGCGTCCGGATCCGCCCGGAAGCCGATCCGGATGCGCGTCAGCGAATCCTGGACGGCCCGCGCCATCAGAAGCGTGATGTCGAGGCGAACCGGCTCGCCCTCGCGGAGTCTGTCGGGATCGAGCGTCGTCGTGAGCAGGTCCCCGCTCCCGATCGGGGTCTTTTCGCCGACCTCGAACGGGTCGCCGAGCAGCCCCACCTTTCGGGCCTCGATCGTGCGCTCCGCCGCATAGAGGTCGGGCGCGGCCAGCGGATGAAGGATGACTTCAGCCTGGCTCACCGTGGACCCCTCGAGCCTCGCGTCCCCGAGGATGCCGGGCGGCACGAACTCGAAGTAGATGCGGGAGGCGGGGAGGCCACCGACGCGAAGCGCCGTGCCGGTCGGAGGCTGTGGCGGATCCAGGATGAACGCGCGCTCGTCCCAGCCCTGGGACTGCGGCACCGGGAGATTCCGGCCGACGAGGGTCGGATCGTACCGGAGCACCATCTGCGTCACGCGAAGTTTCGTTTCGGGGCCGTCGAGCACGATGGCGAAGCCGTTGCCCCCGTCCGCCTCCCGCCACGCCTTCATCAGCGAGTCCTCCCTCACGGCCGGCGTCATGAGGAGCGTATCCGAGACCGCCTCCAGCACCGCCGACGCGATCTCGACGCCGAGGCTGCCCCCGGGCGCTCCCCACGGAACCCCGGGCGCCGCCTCCTGCCACGTCGCGCCATGCGGGTCGAAGCGCTCCCCCAGTTCGACGAGTCTTACGGTGACGGGAAAGGTCGTGAACTCGGAGCGGAGCGTGTCGAAGCGGAGCGCGAACTCCACCTCCTCGAACCTCGCGGCCGGCAGCGTGTCGACGAACGTCCGGATCGTGTCGGGGACGTTGAAGCGCGCGAGCCCGCGACTCGACACGTCGGTCGCGGACGAGAGGTACACGAACGGCGCGGTGGAGGGGCGGGCGAAGCCGGTCAGCGTCGTGTCCCGCCAGGACGACAGTTCGGCAACGGAGACGGTGACGTCCCACGTCTCCACGCCGGCGCCGGGCACCTGCTCGGAGCCCAGGGAAAGCGGGTCCTCCGCGCATGCACCCAGCATGACGGGAACGACCAGCGTGCCGAGCGCCGCAAGCCCCCGTCCGTTCACGGGCCCGTCTCCGCCGGCGCGGCCATCCGCTCCAGCGAGAAGTTCGCCGGCAGCAGGTCCCGCAACGGCCAGACCACGGACTCCCCGTTCGTCCCGACGCTCATGACCTCGAGTTTCCGGCCGAACTCGGCGAGCGCCTGGCGACACATGCCGCACGGCGGGGCCGCGCGGGCGCCGCTCGTCACGATGGCGATGCGCGAGAAGGCGCGGGCTCCCGAAACCACCGCGTTCCCGAGCGCGACCCGCTCCGCGCACGTCCCCACCGGATACGAGGCGTTCTCCACATTGCACCCGGTGAAGACCCGGCCGTCATCGGCCTCGAGCGCCGCGCCCACGAGGAAACCGGAATACGGAGCGTACGCGCGTTCGCGGGCGATCCTCGCCCGGGCGGCGAGATCATCCCACGAGAGCGGCTCTCCGGCTGTCACTCGAGTCTCGGTCATCGGCTCCCATCCGCGGCATCGGCCGGCCCGCCCACGTAGTGTCGGGGCAGGCGGCGTCCGATCGCCGTCAGCACTTCGTATTCGATCGTCCCGGCGGTCTCCGCAAAATCCGCCAGCCCGACCTCTTTCCCTCCGTCACGGCCGAGGAGCGTGGCCACGTCCGCAGCTTCGACACCCGGCACGCCGGAAACGTCTACCGATGTCACGTCCATGCAGACACCGCCCCGGATCGGCACCCCTATTCCGCGGATGAGCGCCCGCCCCCGGTTCGACAGACGCCACGGCAACCCATCCGCGTACCCGATCCCCAGAGTGGCGAGACGTTCGGCACGCTTCGTCGAGTAGGTGGCCCCGTAGCTGACCGTCGAGCCCGGCGCGAGGTCACGAACTTCCAGCACCCTCGCGCGTACCCGCGCCACACTCTCCGGGTCCGCCGGCGCGCCCGCGACGCCCCTCCCCCGCCGTCCCCCGTACAGGTAGATCCCCGGCCTGACGAGCCCCAGATGATACTGCGGATCCGCCATCACCGCATCGCTGTTCGCCGCGTGCAGGAAGGGGATCTCGACGCCGGCCTCCTCCAGGACCGATGCGGCGCGCCGCAGGCGGGTCAACTGTAGGGACGTCGCGGCCGGATCCGTCCCGGCGGAATGGAAATGCGTGTAGACGCTCGCCAGCGTCACCCCGCCGCGCGAGAGGATCGACGCGACCCCGGGCGTCCACGCCGCAGCCTCCGCCGCCGGGAGGCCCGCTCGACCCATGCCGGTATCGATCTCGAGGTGGACGGGGATCCGCGTGGACGCCGCCTGTGCGCCGGTCTCGAGTTTCTCGAACGATGCCAGGCTCAGCGCCGCGCTCTCGAGTCGCGCCTCGAGGAGCTGGGAGATCTCGGCGGTGGCCGAGGGGGCGAAGACGATGATGCGGCGCTCGATCCCGCCCCGCCGCAGTTCGGCGCCTTCCGACGGCGTCGCGACCCCGAAGGCGTAGGGCTCCAGCCGGTCCAGGGCGCGGGCGACCTCGATCGCGCCGAGGCCGTACGCGTCCGCCTTGACCATGGGGACGAAGCGGGCGGGGGCCACGTGCCTCGCCACGCGCCGGGCGTTCCGCGACAGCGCCGCCAGATCGACTTCGAGCCACGCTCGGTACGGGGGGTCTTCGCGGCTGCGGGTCAAGCTTCGCCGGGGGTTCGGGGAAGGTTCCTGCGGTGTCCTGCCACGGGATGATACCTTCGCCGTCATGCAAGAGCCAACCGCCGCCGGCCTCGAGCCTCTCCACGCGGAAGAGGAGCGCGAAGGGGATGATGCCCTCGCCCGCGTCCTCGCGCTCGTCCGCTTCCTGCGCGTCCGCTGTCCCTGGGACGCGAAGCAGACGCCGCAGACGCTCCGCCCGTATCTCCTCGAGGAGGCGCACGAAGTCGCGGACGCGATCCGGGCGGGAGACGACGGAGACCTGTCGGGAGAACTCGGCGACCTGCTCCTGAATGTCGCCTTCCAGATCGTGCTCGCCGAGGAGCGTGGCGCCTTTGGGGCCGCCGACGTCGTCGAAGCGCTCGAGGCGAAGATGGAGGCCCGCCACCCGCACGTGTACGGCGATGCCGACACCCCGCCCGACTGGGAGTCGCTCAAGGCCGCGGAACGCGAGACTGCGGGCGATCCCTTCCACGGCGTCTCGGCCGGGCTCGACCCGCTCAGCCGCGCGGCGCGCGCTCAGGAGCGGATGGCCGGGTTCGGGTTCGACTGGCCCGATCTCGCGGGGCCCCTGGAGAAGGTGCGCGAAGAGACGGCGGAACTCGAGCACGCGGCGGCCGAAGACGCGTCGGGGTCTCCCGGACCGGCCGCGCCGCCCCGCATCGGGGAAGCGAGCACGGAGGTCGTCGAGGAGGTGGGGGACCTGCTCTTCGCGGTGGTGAACGCCTCGCGGTGGGCCGGCGCCCACCCGGCCAACGCGCTTCTCGGCGCGGTCGAGAAATTCGAGCGCCGCTGCCGGCGCATGATCGAACTGGCGGAGCGCCGCGGCCTCGAGTGGAAAAGCGCGGATCTCGCGACGCTCGACGCCGTGTGGGAGGAAGTGAAGGCCGACGAATAAGCGGACGACCCACCGCCGCTCAGGCGGGGGCGCCGTCGCGATCCGACGCGCGGGCCGGGCGGGCGAGGTCCGTGAGTTCGTAGATGTTGCAAACCCGCCACACGGTTTCTCCCCCGGCTCCGGTCCGCGACGTCATTTCTACGGGGGCAAGGATCCTCCGGTAGGCCTCGCCCTCGAAGGCGTCGAGCCGCTCCCATGCGTCGGGGAGGGCGAGACTTTCCAGCACCTTCACCGCGACCCGGTCGCCGGAGCTTCCGGGGACGAACCCGGGATAGCCCTGTCGCGCCGCCCAGCCCCGGTCGCACAGCGTACCCTCCACCGTCCCTTCCAACCAGCGCCCGGCAAGCGTCGCCACGTGATGATGGTTGTTCTCGCCGGGGAGAAGGGACCCGTACACGGCCAGACGCCGCTCCGGATGGTCGAGCAGGGCTTCGATCAGCCGGTCGAGGATCGGTTCGAGATACCCGCGCAGCGTCGCAGCGCCGCCTTCGGCGCCCGGTTCGGCCAGAAGCGCTTCGAGTTCCGCGAGCGCGCCGGCCGCGTCCGACCGACGCTCCTCGCCCGGCCGGCGGTCCGCGCCCGGCAGGACGTTGGCAAGCTCCTCGAACCCCGAAAGCAGGGAGCCGAGGCGGGCGAAGCTGCGTTCGGGCGCGAGCCGCGCCTCATTGAGGCGGGAGAGGGCGCCGCGCAGGGCGGCGGGGTCGCGCACCAGGCCCGGCTCCGGGCCGTCCGCGGTCACGATCCTTCCCGGGGCCGCTGCCGAAGGAATTCCCGCACGGCGTCCCACAACGGCACCGGCTTCTCGATGAACGGAAAGTGTCCCGATCCATCGACCCGAATCAGGCGACTGTCCGGCAGAGCCTCATCCATCGCCTCCACCATCTCCATCGGGATCGGATCCTGCGCGCCGTGCACGATGAGCACCGGCACCTCGATCTCGCCGAGACGGTCCCAGAAGTCGAGTCCCTGGAGCGGCGTCATGAGCAGGGTCGCGACGAGTTGGCCCTGGCTCGCCGTCCGCTCGTGCAGGGAGAGGCGAAGCAGGCTGTCCGCCACGCCGGCGTCCGCGAACGTCCCGCGGAAGACGTGGAAGAAGACCCGGCTGATGGCCTCCGCCTCCCGCGCCGCGAACTCCGGCGTCCCCCGGATCGAGTCGATGGCCGCGAGGTCGGCCGAATCCCGTCGGGCCAACTGGTTCTCGTCGGTCTGCTCGCGAAACCGGCTGCCGGGCTCGACGGGCGCGACGAGGATGATCGCCGTCAGCCGCTCGGGGCGCTCCATGGCGTAGAGGAGGGCCGGAATCGCTCCCCACGAGTGCGCGAGCAGCGTGACCTTCTCGCGTTGCGCGACGTGTTCCCGGATCCGGTCGATGTCCGTAAGGTAACGCTCCATCGAGAGGCTCGCCGCGTTCACCACGGCCCTCGACGCCCCCAGGCCCCGCTGGTCGTAGAAGATGACCTGATGCGTCTCGGCCAGCGGCCCGAACCACGGACGAAGGTAGGAGTGGTCGAGACCTGGCCCGCCGTGTACGACGACGACCGGCTCTCCGGCCCCGACGGCCTGGTGGAAGAGTTCCGCCTCGAAGACGGGGAGCGAGCCGGCCCGGGTCGGCGGGCCCGCTTCGGACGCCGGTGCGCCGCACCCCGCCGCGAAAGCCGCGAGGACGGCGAGACCGAAGGCGGGGGGGGCCGTCAGGATTCCCAGGCCACCGCATCGCCGAGGGCGAGGGGGCCGCCCTCGAGCACCATCCCGTACGCGCCGCCGCGCCAGTCGGGTGCCAGCGCCGCCTTGAGCCCGGGCGCCGCTTCCTCCATGCGTTCGCAGGGCAGCGTCTCGCCGCGAATGCGGATGCGACAGCCGGCGATCCGCAGCACCCGGTCCGCCGTCTCGCTGAAGTCGACGCCCCGCACGAGCAGGTTGGCCCGGCGGGCATCCGGCGCCAGATCGACACCGACCTCCCGCGTCGCCGCCTCCCACGCGTCCGCGTCGAGGATCGTCACCTGGCGGTAGCCGCCGCGGTCGACGTTTCCCTCCAACCCCTTCCCCGCCACGAGCGTGGCTTCCGGGACCGGCTCCATCGGGCCCTTCCGCGCCGACTTGAGCCAGATCGCCTCGAGCCGCGCCGACCCGGAGCCGGCGGGCCCCGTGGTGGACTCAGCCATCGGTCACCTCCAGCGTGGAAAAGTGCAGGTTGAGGCCGTGGTTGACCCTCAGCCCCACGACGCCGTCCACGTGCTGCCCCGTTCTCGCCGTCCGGAACACCTCCTGCTCGTTCACGCCGAAGATCACCTCCTCCTCGCCGGCCTCCACGAAGAGGACGTTCTTCGCCGTCGCCGCGCCCTCGCCCCGCGCGGCCCAGGTGACGACGGCCTCGTGCTTCGTCCAGTCGAGGAGCGTGGAGGTCTCGTCGCCATCCCGGCGCTTCACGATCACGCTCCCGTCCGCCCGGATGAGGAGGTAGGTGTAGGCCTGGCCGTCTCCCTCGAGATCCGTGCCGCCGATGAAGACGCCGAACCCTTCGTTCAGGCCTTCGGGGTCGAACAGGAAGACGGTCGACTCGACGCGAAAGTCGCCGTCCGCCCGGGTCCCGGGATCGTAGAAGATGCCGGCCGGGCCCGTCGTGACGTGCCAGCCGGGCGGCATCTCCTGAAGGGCCTCCACGCCGTCGCCTCCGTGATCGGTGCGGGCGAGCCAGCCCTCGGGCGGCGGCAGCTTGTCCTCCTGGGCGGCGGCGGCGAGGGGAAGCAGGGCCAGGCATGCGATGGCCAAGGGCCACGCGGCGCCCCCAACGCGCCCGCCGCGGACGCGCGATTTCGACTGATGCGTCATGTTCGGTGTCACTCCGATTTCGGATCCGTTTCGAGGTTCCAAGCGGCGGGCTGGCAGCCCACGGCAGAGCCGTGCTGCGACCCGCGTGGGCGGCATGATAGTCACTCCGGCGGCGACTCGCAGGACTCGCAGCGCGTGAGCCGGAGCGCGACGATTTCGGGCGGCACGAGGAAGCGCACGCCGAGCCGGCTCGTCCCCACCCCGGTCGTCACGAAGAGGTGCCGTCCGTCCTCCACCACGTGACCCGCCGCGTACCGGTCCCCGAAACGGGAGGGGGTGATCCCGGGACCGACGAACGGGATGATGACCTGCCCGCCGTGCGTGTGTCCGGCCAGCGTCAGCGAGGCCCGCGCCGGCACCTCCGGGAAGATGTCCGGGTTGTGCGTGACGACGATGACGGGCTCCCCGGGGCGGACCCCGTCGAGCGCGTCCTCGACCGACGGATGGCCCGTCCAGAAATCCGCCACGCCCGCGATCCAGACGTCGTGGCCGCGTACGCGCGCGCGCTGGCCCCGGTTGTCGAGCACCGTGATCCCGGCCCCGGAGAGCGCCTCCTCCACGCGCTCGGCCGACAGCCAGCGGTCGTGGTTCCCGAGCACCGCGAACACGCCGTGGCGGGCGTCGAGGGCGGCGAGGTCCTCGGCGATCTCCTCCGGCGGCACGAATCGGCCGCCCACGACGTTGTCGATCGTCAGATCGCCGGCGATGAGCACGAGATCCGGGAGCGTCTCGTTCACCCGTCGCACAACGCGGCGCAGGTTGTCCCGGCCGTTCCGCGGCGAGCCCACGTGCAGGTCGGCGATGAGCGCGATGCGGGTCTCCTCCCCCTCGGGCCATCCCGGCACCTCGAGGTCGGTCCGGTTGACGACGAGTCGGCCGGGCTCCCACCAGAACGCCCACGCGGCGAGCACGACCGCGGTCGCGAGAAGGAGAAGGAGCATCCAGCCCGTCCAGCCGGCGCGCGGTCGCCGCAGCCCTACGATCCGTCGCCCCCGGCCCCGCTCCCATCGCCCCCGGGCCCGCCCCCGTCGATCCACGCATCGACCTGCCCATCGAGCACGACCATGGGCACGGACCCGTTCCGCAGCACGACATCGTGGAAGCGGCGGATGTCGAAGCCGTCTCCGAGCGCATCCTCCGCCCGGGCCCGCAGGTCGAGCAGCTTGCGCTTCCCCATCTGGTAGGCGAGCGCCTGCCCCGGCAGATCCGTGGAATAGCGCAGCGACTCCGTCGCGATCTGGGTCTCCGATTCGAGCGTGTTCTCGCGCATGAACTGCCGTGCCTCCTCAAGGGTCATGCCGAAATGGTTCATCCCCGGATCCACCACGAGCCGGGTCGCGAGGAAGCTCTCAAGGATATAGAAGCCGTACTCGCTGTACAGGTTCTCGTACACGCCCGCCTCGAACCCCAGAAACGACGCGTAGGAGCCCCAGCCCTCCGTATAGGCCGTGTACGACGAGTTTCGCCGATAGTCCGGCAGCGTCTCGCTCTCGCGCTGGCCCGCGATCTGGAAGTGGTGGCCGGAGATCAACTCGTGGAGCGAGATCGAGGCGAGCCCCAGCCAACTCCGCTGATCCAGGTTCGAGCCGTTGTAGTAGTAGACGCCGGTCGGTTCCGCGGGGGTGGGCGCGGCGTAGTAGCCGTACGTCATCGCCGGCTCGAGTTCGGACGCGAGCCGCCTCGCGTCCCACGGGGCCTCGGGGACGCCGAGGAAGTAGTCGTCGATGCGCTCGAGCATCCGGGTCGACGCGGCCAGCAGACGCTCGCGCACCTCCTCGTGGGACGCCGGGAAGTAGCGCGGGTCCGACTTCAGGTGCGCATGGAATTCATCCGCGCTCCCCTCCCAGCCCAGTCGGTCGCGGATCTCCGCCATGCGCGCACGAAACTCGGCGAGGAGTTCGTGGCCGGCCGCCTGCACCTCCTCCGGCGTCACCTCCATCGTCGTGTGGAGGCGGGTCAGATAGAGGTAGTAGTCGCGGCCCTCCGGATACTGCGAGAGACCGACGCCTGCCGGCGCGCGCGCCGCGTACGGCCCCTCGAGGAAGGCGGCGAGTTCCTCGAGCGCCGGGTTGATGGAATCGCGGACGATCTGGCCGATGCGGGCCGTTGCCTCCGCCACCCGGCCGGCGTCCAGCGCGGAGCTCCGATCCGCCGGGAGCGCGAAGGGACCGCCCTCGGCCTCCCCCGCCGTCGCGCGCACGAGATCGACGACCGGCGCGAGGTTCCGGCTCGGCACGATGAAGTCGCGCTCGAACTGCCCCCTTACGTAATCCTCGAGATCGCGCACGTGCGACGGAACCTGCTCGACGAGCGCCACGAAACGGTCGAGATCCGCCTCATTCCCGAGCGGGAGGAGCGGGAAGATCTGGCGGTAGCTGCGGAGGACGCTCGAATACGGGGTGAGGACGCTCCGAAGCCAGAAATACCGGTGTCCCTCGACGGCCATCTCCGCCTGCCAGACCAGGGTTTCCAGCGTGACGCGCTCATCGGCCGGGAGCGCCGCCCCGTCGATGGCGAGCGCGCGGTCGAGTTGCCGCCGGAAGAACGCGGCCCGCTCCTCCGCCGCCTCGTAGCCCAGCGCGGGGAGCCGCTCCACGTCCAGCCCCTCCCGCAGGCGGATGACAGGGTTCGTCTCCAGGTCCCGGACCCACGCCGAGTCGAGCAGCGCCTCCAGCGCCGCCGAGGCCCGTCCCGAGGCCGCCGCACCGCCACCGGACCCGCCGCGTTCGTCGGCGGGAGCGCCACATGAGGCCGTCCACGCAACCAGCAACATCGAGACACCGGATGCGTGCCGGGCTCTCATCGATCCCGGTCCTCCCTGATCAGAACGGTGCTGTCCGTCTGTGGCGTGTCGGCGGTCGTCGCCGCCAACTCCTTGGCCCGCCGGAAGAACTCCGCCGCCCGCCGGCGCTGAAGGATGAGAGAGACCTGCGACGTGGTGAGCTTCATCGGGGGATCCGTCATCGTGTCAGCGGCCTCCGGCCTCGAGCTGTGGGATGTCGTCCTTCGCCTCCTCCTCCCGAGGGCCAAAGCGGACGAGGAATCCGCCGACGACCGAGGTGAGGATCCAGCATAGCAACGTCAGGAAGAACCCCTCGGGCGCAGCCCCGAGGATCAGCGACGACACGAACCAGAGCGTGAAGTTCTGGAGCTGGAAGTCGAGCAGGCTGCCGCGCTTCATTGCCTGTACGGCGCGCAGTGTGAGGTAGACGACCGTGGCGCCGGCTCCCGCTATCGCAGTCGGTGCGGAGAGTGCGACCAGCAAGCCGAAGGCCGCGCCGACCGCCCCGCCCGCGATGATGCGTCCGGGAGAGGGGGAGGCCGGGTTCCCGGCAGGAGGGCCGCCGACAGCCGGAGGTGCAGGCTCCGGAACCGGGACCGGCATCTTCTCCGCGACCAGTTCCGCGATCGCCGTTCGTGTCGCGCGCGGGTCGATCCCCGCCTCGCCCGCGATACGCTCCAGCTCCTCGACGGTCATCGAATCGCCTCGGGCGTCGATCTCTGCCGCCCGCTTGAGGATCTGCGAGACCTGCGCGGCGGTGAGCGTCGCGGGAGAACGGTGCGCCGGGGACTCGTCGGGTGCGGGCGGATCGGTCATGCGTTACGCCTCTTCAGGTCGTTCAGGACCGGCGGGGAACGGCTCGATCCCGGCGCCGCTCACGGTACGCCTCCCGCGAGGATGGTGGCCATGCTGGACGGATCCAGGTTCCCCCCGGACACGACGCAGACAATTTTGTCCCCCTTTGCCGCGCCCGACAGGGCCGCCGCGACCGAGGAAGCGCCGGCCCCCTCGGCCACCACGCGGTTGCGGGCCGTGAGCAGTCGGATCGCGTCGGCGGTGTCGCGGAGCGTGATTTCGATCGAACCCGCCAGGAGATCCTCCGCCAGTTCCCACATCGCGGGTTCCACGCGCGGCCCCCCGATTCCGTCGACGAAAGAGGGCGTATAGGAGATCGAGACGGCGCGGCCCGCGCGCAGCGATTCCGCGAACGGGGCCTGACCCGTGACCTCGGACGCGAAGACGGGAACGTCCGGAGCGACGGCCCGCATCCCGGCCGCGATCCCGCACGCCAGCCCGCCGCCTCCGAAGGGGACGACGACCGCGTCCACGTCGGGAAGATCTTCCATCAGTTCGAGGGCGATGGTTCCGTTCCCCGCCATCACGTCGCGGTCCATGAAGGCGTGGACGAACCGTCCGTCCATTCCGTCGAAGCGCTGCGTGCGGAACACCTCGAACCAGGAGGCCACGGAGGTCTTGATGGCCGTCGCGCCGAGCCGGGCGATCGCGTCGAGCTTGAGCCGCGGCGCCGTCTCCGGGACGACGACCGAGCACGGGACGCCGAGACGCCGCGCGTTCCAGGCGACGCCCTGCGCCATGTTCCCCGCGCTCGCCGTCCACACCCCCGCCGCCAACTCCGCCGGCGGAATCAAGCCGATCGCGTTCGCCGACCCACGGATCTTGAACGAGCCGATCGGCTGCAGGTTTTCGAGCTTGAGCCAGATCTCGGGCCCCTCGTCGACGCCGAGACGGATGAGCGGCGAGCGGAGGGCCGCCGCGTAGACCCGTTCGCGTGCCGCCTCGATCTCCGGCAGGCCGGGAGGCTTCACGCGGTGAGGCCCGCGACCGCCCTGGGCAGAGTCGCCAGCGCCCGATCGAGGTCGGCCGCGAGATCCTCCGTCGCCTCCAGCCCGGTGGAGAAGCGTATGAGGGCGTCCCGAATGCCGGCCTTCGCCCGCTCCTCGGCGGACATGCCCGCGTGCACGGCGGCGGCGGGCCGCACGACGAGCGACTCCGGCCCCCCGAGACTCGCCGCGACCATCGGGATCTCGAGCGCGGAGATGAACGCCTCCGCCGCGTCGACCCCGCCCTCGAGTTCGAACGACATCATCCCGCCGAAGCCGTCGAACAGGCGCGCGGCCCGCTCGTGCTGGGCGTGGCTCGCCAGCCCCGGATAGTGGACGACGGACACGGCCGGGTGCGCTTCGAGCCGCGCGGCGAGCCGCCCGGCCGACGCGTTCTGCTCGCGGACGCGCACGCCCAGCGTCTTCAGCCCCCGTTCGAGCAGGAACGCCGCGTGCGGGTCGAGGGAGCCCCCGAGGTGGTCCTGCATGATTTTCACGCGGCGCACGAGGTCCGCCGGCCCGGCCACGCTCCCGGCCACGATGTCGCTATGGCCGTTCATGTACTTCGTGCAGCTCTCGAGGACGAGGTCGAAGCCGAGTTCCGCCGGCCGGAAGTTGATCGGGCTCGCGAACGTGTTGTCGATCAGCGTCACAAGCCCGTGCTCGCGCGCGAACGCGACGACGGCCTCCAGATCCGCGACCTGCACGAGCGGATTCGTGAGCGTCTCCACGTACATGGCGCGCGTCGTCGGCGTCAGCGCGGCCGCCCAACCGGATGGATCCTGCGGGTCGATCACCGTGTGCCCGATCCGGAAGCGCGGCAGATCCTGCTGCAGGAAGGCGGCCGTGCCGCCGTACAGCGTGTCCTGCACGAGCACGTGGTCGCCCGACGACAGCACCGTGAGCAGCGATCCGGAGATCGCCGCCATCCCGCTCGCGAGGGCGAGTGCCGCCTCCGTCCCCTCCAGCGCCGCGATGCGCTCCCCCAGCACACGATGGTTCGGCGTTGTGCTGAGCCGTATGTACCCGATGTCGTGGTAGTCCTCGCCCCCCAACTCGTAGTTCGCCGTCTGGTAGATCGGCGTGACGACGGCCCCCTCGGGCCTCGGCTGCTGCTCGCCCGCGTGCACGGCGTCCGTCGAAGGCGCCCTTCCCGTCTTCTTCATCTTTTTCATCGCGTCAGAGTCTCCCACACAGTTGTATGTCGAACCGGGGCGTCAGTCCCACATGACGCGGTGGATACGCCACCCGGTTTCGAGCCGCTTCCACACCTCGAGAAACTTGCCTTCGAGTCCGACATCGTCGGGGCCGCGCACGCGGTACGTCCCGTTCGCGAACGCCAGGTTCCCGTCCACCTCGATGTCCTCGATCGTGAACCGGGCCTCGCGAAGCGGCACGGAACCGGCCAGCGCGCGCACGATCGCGTCGTGCCCCCGAACCGCCGGCTCTCCGGAGGGGAGTCGCACCGCGTCCGGCGTGAAGACATCGGCGACGGCCTCGCCCGGCGCCCCCGCGATCAGCGACGCTTCCCAACGCCGCGTGACGCGCTCGATCTCCGCTCGCACCGCGTCGGCGGCGACCGTCCCTCCGGTCTGCCCCATATCCGGCGTCCGGCCGCCGCACGCCGCCGCCGCGACCAGGCCACCCGCCGCCAAGACCAGGGCGTCTGCCGCGAAGCCGGCCGTGAAGATCCGCCGAAACGTTCCTCTTGCGGGCCGTGTTCTCTTCATGGGTCGATATTGTATCGGAGGCCGCGTGCCGCGGCGACGCACCCGGCTTTCGGGTTCGCGCGCGCCACCGTAGGATGCCCGGCCCGCTTCGGGATTGTTCGCGCATCGCCGGCCGGCGATGCCGCGCTTGAACCTGCTTGGAGGTACGAATGAAGAAGATGTTCCGCGCCATTCCCTGTTTCGCCCTCGGCGTCGCCCTTGCCTTCGCCGCGCCCGCGGACGCCCAGGACCGTCGCGCGAGCCCGCGTGGCGAGGCGGCGACCCAGGTGGGCGGCGGCTATGACGCCGAAGGGAGCTACAGCGGCTCCTGGGTCGTCGTGACCTACGGCCGCCCCATCCTGCGCGGCCGCGACCTGTTCGGCTCGGGCGATGAGTACGGCCAGCAGTTCCTCCGCGGAGCGCCGCTGTGGCGCGTCGGCGCGGACCAGTCCACGCGCTTCATGACGGAGACCGATCTCATGTTCGGCGGCGAGCGCCTGCCGGCCGGCGAGTACAGCGTGTTCGCGGAACTCTCCGAGGACGAGTGGACGCTGGTCTTCTCGAACTGGGGCGCCAAGGAGAGCTTCCGCGAGGAGAACGACGACGCGCTCTGGGGGGCCTACGGCTACACGCCCGACCGCGACGTGCTGCGGACGACGATGGATGTGGACACGATCATGATGTCGGCCGACCAGCTCACGATCTCGTTCATGGACATGACGCAGGAGGGCGGCGTGTTCACGATCTGGTGGGATGACCAGGTCGCAACCGTCCCCTTCCAGGTCGCCCGCTGACGCAGCGCTAACCCAGAGAGATGTCCCCGATCCGCTTCAGCGGCAGGGCGGTGATGGTGTCGGTCAGCGGATACTCGACATCCCCGGGGTAGACGACCCATAGACGTTCGAGGTTCAGGTCCCGGATCACGACGTGCATCGACTTCGTGGTCCGGGGCGCCTCCGTGCACTTGAACTCGAAGCCCCAGCGCCGTCCTCGCCGCAGGAGCAGAAGGTCCAGTTCCGCCCCCCGCTGGGTCCCGTAGAAGTAGGCCTCCCGCTCTCCGTGCTCCAGGAGCGTCTGCTCGAGGGCGAACCCCTCCCAACTGGCTCCGTACCGGGGATTCACGGCCAACTCGGCCATCTCCTCGATCCCCAGCAGCGAATGCAGAATGCCGCTGTCGCGAATGAAGACCTTCGGCGACTTCACGAGCCGCTTGCCCAGATTCTCGAACCACGGCGGCAGTTGGCGGATCATGAACGAACCCGACAGCAGATCGCGGTAGTTCCTCACGGCGGTCACGCTCGCGTCCATGGAGCGTCCCAGTTCGGCCGCATTCCAGGTCTGCCCGTGATAGTGCGCCAGCATCCTCCAAAAGCGGCCGAGCGCCGCGGACGACACCCGTGAGCCCAGCCCCGGAATGTCCTGTTCGAGGAAGGTGCGCGTGAAGGACTCCATCCAGCGGGACCACGCCCCGCTCGAGGGCGCGAGGTACGCCCGGGGAAAGCCGCCCCTCATCCACAGCCGATCCTGATTCCCCGGTCCGGCTTCGGCGAGCGAGAAGCCACCCACATCCACGAACTGGACGCGGCCGGCCAGGGTCTCGGAAACCCCCTCGATCAGGTCCAGCGAAGCGCTGCCCAGGACGAGGAACACGGCCTTGCGGTCGCGGGCGTCGCAGATGGGCCGAAGGACCTCGAAGAGTTCCGGCATGCGCTGGATTTCGTCGATGACGACGAGGCCTTCCGCGTTGCGGAGCAGCATTTCGGGCGTCGCCGACAGAGCCGCCCTCTCGCCCCGCTTCTCCAGGTCGAAGATGACGGCCGACTCCGCGGCGGACACGACCTGCTCGGCAAGTGTCGTCTTCCCGACCTGGCGCGCGCCCAGGAGAGCCACCACCGGAGCCTCCGACAGGCCCCGCTGAATGGCGCTTATGAGATGTGGCCTCGGTATAGATTGTTGCATATCGTACTCCAGAGGTTCGATATTCAACAATCTTTAGGATAGGAAGATCAAGTCCTCCTGTCCAGCGGACGCCGCCGCGAGCCTCGGCTCAGGGTCCCGTTCCTGGCCGATCGGGACGTCTCCTGGCCGGTCAGGAAGTCGTGGCGGCGTAGCGGCGGAACCACTCCAGGGTCGACAGCATCTTCCCGATGTGATGGCTCGGCCGGCGGCGGATGCCGTGCGGCTCGTCGGGGAAGCGCACGAGCGACGTCTCCACCCCGAGCAGCTTGAGCGCCTTGAAGTACTGCTCGGATTCGGACATCGGCGTGCGCCAGTCCTCCTCGCCCGTCACGATCCGGGTCGGCGTCGTCACGTTCTCGACCACGCTCAGGAGCGAACGCGACTCGTAGTGCTCCACGTGGTCCCACGGGTATCCGGGGAACCAGTAGTTCACGCCGTAGGCGGCCATGTCCGCGGTGAGCACGAAGCTGTACCAGTTGATGACGGGATACCACGACACCGCGGCGCGGAAGCGGTCCGTCCGGCCCACGAGCCAGGCCGTGAGGACGCCGCCTCCGCTCCCGCCCACGACGTAGAGTTGCTCGGGGTCCACGTAGCCGCGGTCGATGACGGCGTCCACCCCCGAGACGAGGTCATGGAAGTCGTCGCCGGGGTAGGCGTGGTGGATCAGGTTCCCGAACTCCTCGCCGTAGCTCGTGCTCCCGCGCGGGTTCGTGTAGAGGACGACGTAGCCCTGCGCCGCCATCAGCTGCTTCTCGAGGTCGAAGCGCGCGCCGTAGTTCGAGAACGGTCCCCCGTGGATCTCGAGGATGAGAGGATATTCGCGGGACGGGTCGAAGCCGGGCGGCTTGATGATCCAGCCGTGGATCGGACGTCCGTCGTGCGAGGACTCGTACCAGATCTCCTCGACCTCGCCGATGTCGCGCTTGGCCATCAGGTCGTCGTTGATGCCCGTGAGCACGCGGACATCGCTCCCGGGTCGGCCCGTCGCGACCTCGGAAAGGACGGCTAGCGTCGTGTAGTTCATCGCGAAGCTGCCGTCGTCGGCGACGGAGTACGTCGCGCCGGCGTAGGCGCGGCCGACCCCGCCGACGTTTTCGGTCAGCACCCGGTGGCCGCGCCCGTCGTCGTCGAGGCCGAAGAGGGCAAGCTTCGTCATCCCCTCGTCGTCGTACAGGGCGTACAGGGCCGAGCCGTCGGGAGCCCACGTGGCCCCGTAGACCTCGCGGTCGAGTCCCTCGGAGAGCGAACGCGGGTCGCTCCCGTCCCGGTTCATCACGTAGAGGCGCGTGAGCTGGTATCCCTGGAAGCGGTCGTCCATGCCGAAGTAGGCGATGTGGCGGCCGTCCGGAGAGACGATCGGCCCGTCGTCCGGCCCCCGGCGGTCCGTGAGCTGCGTCGCCGTGCCGTCGGCCACGGAGACCTCGAACACTTCCGTGTCCGCCACGAACACGCTCTCCGTGTCGCCCCCGCGGGGATCGCGCGACATGACGAGGCCCGAGCCGTCCGGCGTCCACGAGAAGTGCGTCCCGCCGATTCCGTTGCCGGCCCAGTGGTTGTCGCCGCTCGTGATCTGACGCGCCGTGCCGCCCTCGGACGGGACGACGAAGACGTGCACGAACCCGTGCGGGAGATCGCCCAACTGGTCGAAGCGGTACACGAGCCGCTCGACGACCTGCGCGGGCTCGGCCCACTCCGCGCCCTCCGGCGGCGTCGGCATCCCCCCGATCGTCGGCGCCGGCTTCGGCACCAGCTTGCCGAACGCGATCCGCGTCCCATCGGGCGACCATTCGAATGACCGCGGCGGCTCCGTCACGCTCGTGACGACCGAGGTCTCACCCGAATCCATCCAGCGGACGTGGATCTGCGCGTCCCCGCTCCGGTTCGAGATGAAGGCGAGTCGCGTACCGTCCGGCGACCAGCGCGGCGAGCTGTCGTTGAAATCCCCGGTCGTCAGCGGCCTGTGATCCGAGCCGTCGGAGCCCACGATCCAGAGGTTCGAGAAGCGGCTGTCCGTCATGATGTCCGCACGCTGGCGGACGTAGACGACGCGGCGCCCGTCCGGAGAGATCTGCGGATCCCCCGCGATCTCGACCTCGAAGATGTCCTCCATGCGAAGCGGGCCGGACTCGGCCCCCGCCTGTGCGGCCACCGGCGCGGCGAGGCACAGGAGAACTGCGGCGGCAAGGAACGAGAGGGAGATTCGGGTACTGCGGCGCGCGGCGGTCATCGGACGTTCTCCGTGGCTGGGATCGGGCTGCGTTGACACCCCCGGATCATAGCAAAAAAAGGGCCGCCCGTCGCCGGGCGGCCCTTTCCGAACTTCACCGTTCGCCTGGTGGCGGTCGGCAAATCACGCGACGCGGGTCACGTTCTCCGCAGCCGGGCCCTTCGTCCCGTCCGTAACGTCGAACTCGACGGCCTCGCCCTCCTTCAGAGTGCGAAAGCCATCCGCCTGAATCGCCGTGTGGTGTACGAAGCAGTCCTTACCACCCTCTTCAGGGGTAATGAACCCGAAGCCCTTCTGGTCGTTGAACCACTTCACGGTACCTCTCGTACGCATTTCCTACTCCTTCGTTAGTCATGTCGGAGTTCGGGAAACCCGTCGCTGCCGACCGCTGACCTGTTCGACGCGGTCTCCCCCGCGCCAGGGTCGTGGCACCCGCCACGCTGACAAGAAACTAAAAAAAAAGGGGCGACCTGTTGTTGAGAGGCCCCCCGATCCTGCGATCCTGCCTTCTCAGTTCGACCGTGCCCGACGCTCCGGGCCTCGTCCGAACGCGCGCAATGATCGCCTGCCGGACCCCAAACGTCAAGGGGCGCACCAATGTCGGCCAGCGCCGCTCGAACGAAGCGGGGCTTTTGCCACCCGCTGTCAGGTGCCGACGAGAGGGCTGCGCCGTTCGAGCAGAACCACGTCGCGCCACCGCCCGCCGAGCTTTCCCAGCCGCTCGCGCCGCCCCACGCGGCGGAAGCCGGCTCGCTCGTGGATGCGGAGGCTTGCGACGTTCTCCGGGAAGATCCCCGCCTGCAGCGTCCAGAGCCCGGCTCGCTCGGAGGATTCGACGAGCGCGGTCAGGAGCCTGAGGCCGATGCCGCCCCCGCGCGCGTCCCCGCCGACGTAGACGCTCACCTCCGCCACGCCGCCGTACACGCAGCGTCCCGAGACCGGGGCCAGCGCCGCCCATCCGACGACGCGCCCCTCCCGCTCGGCCACGAGCCGACAGCTCTCGAGGTGGCTCGCGTCCCACGACTCCCAGCCGGGAGATTCCGTCTCGAAGGTCGCGTCCCCCGTCGCGATCCCTTCCTCGTAGATCCTCCGCACCGGATCCCAGTCCCCCGGACGGAGCCGGCGGATCTCGATCGCCATCCGTTACCGGGCTTCCGAGAGAACCCTCTCGACGAGCGCCGCCGTTTCCGGCTCGAAGGGATGGAAGCGGCCGCCCCAATACGCCCGAATCAGACCCTCCGCGTCCACGAGCAGCGTGTGCGGCACCCCGGGGTAGAGGTCGAGCGCCTGCGTGAGTCCGGGACCATCGCCGAGGAAGTTCGGATAGGTGATATCGAACTCCTCGAGGAATCCCTCGACGAGCGCAACGTCTCCTTCATCGATGGATATCCCGACGACCTCGAAGGGATCCCCCGCGTACTTCGCGTGCATCTGCTGCAACTCGGGCATCTCGTCGCGGCAGGGGATGCACCAGGTCGCCCACAGGTTCAGGACGACGACCTGGCCATGGAACTGGCCGAGATCCGCCGGCCGGCCGTCCAGGTGCGTGACCTCGAGCGGCGGGAGGGGGCGGTACGAGGCGAGCGCGCCTTCCGCCGGCTCCGGGGACCGCGCGGCGTCCCCCACGGATCCCTCGCGCTCACCCCCGCCGCAGCCGGCCGCGAAAGCCGCCGCGGCCAGCGCCCCCAACACGGCGCGCCTCATCGGTCCAACTCCGTATTCTCCATATTCGCCATTGGATCCTTCATCTCCCGTTCAAAATCCAGGTTCGTGGGCGTGGGAAAGACGCCGGGCGGGCGCGCGTACGGCTGGTCCGTGATGACGACCTCCGGCTCCGTCGTGAGCGGCACATCTTCGGCGACGGCCTCGAAGGAGAGGTCGTCCACCCAGAGTTCTCCATCGCCCGTGATCATCGCCCCGATGAGGATCGTAACGCCTTCCGGCGGGATGTCCACCACGATCTCGCGCGTCTCCCAGTCCCGCGTTCCCTCGACGCGCCGGTCCTCGCTGTTGTCCAGGGCGAGCATGGCGTACTTCCCTTCGAGGATGCCGTCGACCCGCACCCAGAGACCTCCGGAATCGACGTCGTCGGCCCGGAGATATCCACGGAGGCGCATCCGCTTTCCGCGGTAGGCGATGGCGTCGACGAGTTGCACGCTTGCGGCCCACTGGCTGCGGCGCCGGTTGCCGCGCGCCGCGAGCCGCATGCTGGAAGACCCGGAATGGGCCACCTCGGGGTCGAGCCTGAGGCGATAGTCCTCGGCGTCCTGTCCCACGAGGACCCACGCGTCCGGCATCTGCGCGGCGAGTCCGCCGCCCGTCGCCGGAGCCAGGGCCCCGAGCGCGAGCACCACGCCCGCGGCGAGGGTCGCCCTCACGGCGAGTCTCCGCCTCATCGCGGGATGAGCCAGAAATCCGTCTGGCGGCCGTCGATGTACCACGTGCGCTCGCCGTCGAAGAACGCGTCCTCCTCGAGCATGATGCGCACCGTCTGTCCGCCCCACTCCGGGACCGGGACGGCCGCGTTGAGTTCGATCGAGTGCGCCGTGTTCGGGAAGAGCGGATAGTCGCCGCGCCCCGGAACGCCGCCCTGGTTGTCCCACAGACCGATCGTGGGTCCGGCGCCGTGGCCGTGAAAGCCGATCGGGTGCGTGTAGATCGTCGCGTCGATCCCCTCGGCCTTCGCCTGCGCGAGCGCGGCCGCGAGGATCTCGTTGCCCGAACGCCCCGCCGCGAAGTTGTCCGTGAGGATGTCCTGGAGGCGGTTCCCGACGGCGAACGCGCGCACGAGGCCGGCCGGGGCCGCGTCCTCTCCCGGCTTCAGCACGTAGGCATGCTGCTGCGTGTCGGTGTTCAGGCGGAGGTACTTGATCCCGAAGTCCACGTGCAGCAGGTCGCCCGGACGGATCACGTTCTCGTCCGGAGGGCCGGAAAAATCCCCCTCCCCTTCCCTCGCGCCGCCCGACTTCTCGTGGCGCTGCACGGAGACGCTGGGCTGGAACCAGGTCTGGAGCTTGAGTTCGAGGATCCGTTCGCGATACCACCACACGACGTCCTCGGTCGTCGTCACGCCCGGCTGAATCACCTTCGCGCTGAAGCCTTCGGCGATGATCCGGTGCGCGATCCGCACGATCTGGGGATAAACCTCCATCTCCTCCGGCGTCCGCGTCTCGAGCCACCCGATCGCGAGGCGCTCGTTTCCGGCCACCCGCTCGCGGTATTTCGCCGGAAGCGCGGCCATCAGCCCGTCGTACTCCGTGCCGGTGAGCCCGTCCGCGAGCGCGAAGGTCGAGGAGCGGTTCACCGCGATCCTCTGCGGGTCGCGCTCGGCGATGACCTCCGCCACCCGCCCCCACTGGTCCGGCTCGCTCTCCGGATCCCACGCGCGCGGGAAGGGACCGATGTCGTACCGGGCCACCGCGAGCCGTTCCAGCGGCTGCCCCGGTCCCCGGTCGTGGAGGATGAGGACGGTGCGCCGACGGGCCGCCATGTACGTGGAGGGCAGCATCGTCTCGATGACCGGATCCTCGTTGTATTCGCGGGCGGCGACGATCCAGAGGTCCACCCCTTCGCGCCGCATGATCTCCGGAGCGACCGTCTCGAGCCGCCCTTCCAGCCAGCGGTCGATGACGGCGGCCCGCTCGCGCAGCGGGAGGATGACGGGCATCGACCCGGCCGTCCGCTGGGCGCCCGCGAACCCGCCGTCCGGCGGCATCGTCGACTGTGCCATCGCCTGCGGCGGACCGAGCGCCGCGAAAAGGACCAGGAGGAGACCGGCCGACGGCACTCGGGGGCCCGGGAAGCGTGGTGTCGAAAGGCGCATTTCGAATCTCCGTTGGAATGTCGAACGGCCTGAACCTACCGAATCCCCCGTGCGCGGGAGAGGCCCCGGAGGGGGCGGTGGCGGAAACGGTTCGCACCGCGCCATCGTAGAATCCTCCGGCCCCCGGACCGGGGGGATGCCCGATGAAGAGGGATGCCTGATGATGAGGGATGCCCGATGAAGGATGTGGATTCGGATCTCCTGCCCGAACTCTACTCCCGGCAGGAATTGGACAAGGCCCGCCGGCGACACCGAATCGTCGGACGCATCGAGGGAATCGCGGCCGCGGTCGCCGCGGGCACGATCTTCAGTTTCCTGGGCTGGATTCCGACGGTCCTCATACTCGGCGTCGCCGGCTACCTCATCTACCGCTTCGTCCTCAAGCCCCGGAAGTCGTCGGGATCGTCCAAGTCGTCCGGGGGGGCCGAGGGCGACCTGACGTAGACCCGCCGCGGATCGTTCGGGCTCGTGCCGACTTCGCGCACGAGCCCGCGTTCGACGAGCCGGGCCAGCCGCGTGCGGGTGGACCGGGTCGAGAGGCCCACGGCTTCGGCGATGTCGCGCGTACCGTGTCCGACCCCGCTCTCCAGCACGCGCAGGATCGTGCTGTCCCGGCCGTCCACCAGCGCCGGACCCACCTTCTCCGTGCGCAGCGTAACGCGCAGCCGGAACGCGATCTCCTCCCAGACCGGCGCCGGCAGACCCGCGTCCCGGCAGGCGTCGATCATGCGCGGCGCCCCGCTCCCCCACTGTTCCACGAGCCCGAGTTCCTGGAAGACGCGGCCGAGCGCCCGGTTCCTGAGCTTCGAGACGCCGCGCGGCAGATCCTCCAGCGTGAGCCCGAACGGCAGCAGGCCGGGGTTTTCGATCTCCACGCGGTCATCGAAGATCGCAACGCGGATCGGGGCGCCGCGCTGTGCATAATCCGTATGCACCGCGGCGTTGGTGATGGCTTCCCGCACGGCCTCGGGCGGCAGATTCCAGTGGTCGATGCGCCGCACCGGACCGATGGTCGCGCCGTGCAGCAGGTGCTTCTTCACGAACGAGACGGCCGATTCGATCGCCTCGATCGGGGGTCCCTCGATCCGCGTCTGGTCGACGATGACCGCCCGGACCGTCCCGGCAAAGCGGCCAGCCTGAATCCAGGCGTCGGGGAAGTGCTCGAGGCGGTCGCCGCCGAACAGCAGCACGCCGGCGACCGTGGGTACGGACCGGCCCTGATGCGTGGTCACGAGGCGGAGGGTCTCCAGGTCGCGCCGCCTCAGTTTCCGGACCGCGGCGAACGACTCTGAAGCGGCTCGGAAGTCCACCGCTTCCGAGTCGAGCGCCGGCACCGGCTGCTCGTCGTAGGACTCGCCCGTGGCGGAACGCCGCATCTCCGCGATCAGTGGAGGGTCCGCCTGGCGGTTGGTCGAGCCCACCCGCACGTACGTGCCCGCCTCGAGTCCCTGCCGGGCGATGAAATGCGGTCGCGCAGGGCTGGGATGGACGCGCACGGCGAGTACCTGCGCGCTGCGGAACCTCAGAATCTCGAGGTCCGGCCAGAGCGCGGGCTGGATGGCATCGCTGATGAGGCTGGCGGCCCGCTCTTCCATGTCGAGCGCGCGGCGGACGCCCCTGACGTGCCGCGACCGATCTTCCACGCCGATGAGAACGGTGCCGCCCGCCGTGTTCGCGAACGCCACGACGGTGCGCAGGAATCCCCGAGGGGATGAAAGGTCCCGTTTGAACTCGAGGGTCTTGCCCTCGGGCCGGAGGAGCAGCTCATTCAGATCCATTACTCGGAAACCTACTCTGAAGTCGTCGCGCTTGCCAAGCTTCCGAGTTCTACTCCCCCCTCCGGATCAACGGATCCTCAACAGCCCCGCCAGGCGGCCATCAACGGATCCTCAACGGACCCTCAAACAGGCCACCAACGGACTATCAACGGATCCTCAACGGCCGCGGTCAGGGCCAGACGGCGAGCACGACCGCCTGCCCGATGAGGGCGACGCCGTTGTAGCCGAGGCTCAGGAAGAAGATCCCGGGCTTTCGCTGCTCGTAGGCCACGCCCTGGTATCCGACGTTGAGGACGAAACCGATCGTGACCAGCAGTCCCACGTGGACCCCGATCATCGCCCCGGAGCCGCCCATCACGGCGAGGAGCTGCGCGAGGACGTAGGCGGTGACGAGCGAGAGGACGAAACTCGCCCCGTGCGTCTTCACCGGATTGAAGTCCTTCTGGATCTCCTCGGCGGTGGTCTCCATGAGCGAGAGCCACTGCTTGCCGAAGATCGGGCCGTACCACAGAAAGCCGACGACCAGGGGGACGACTCCGGCGACCAGGACGGCGAGCCAGTTGACGTCTTGCACGGTCTATCTCCTTTGGAGCGGGAGGTGGATCGCCGACGCGCGGGCGGCGGCGTGATGGACGGTGTTGTCGGCCGGGACCATGCGCGTGTGGCGCCCCAGCGGTTCGCCCGTGTTGGGGTTCACGTCGAAGCGGGGATAGTTGGAACTCGAGATCTCGAGCCGGATGCGATGGCCGGCCCGGAACAGGTTGGCCGTCGGGAAGAGCCGGATCTCCATCTCGTAGACCTCTCCGGGCGTCATCAACTCCTCCCGCTCGCGGGAATCCCGGTAGCGGGCGCGGAGAATCCCGTCGGTGATGTTGAGGTCGAAGCCCTCGGGATAGTCTTCGTTCGGGGGATAGACGTCGACGAGCTTGGCGGTGAAGTCGGTGTCGGGGGCGCTGGACGAGGTCCACAGCGTGGCGGTGACCGGGCCGATGACCTCCAGATCCTCCGCCAGAGGCCCGGTCTCGAACACGAGGACGTCGGGCCGGTCGGCGGTGCGGCGGCCGTCGACCTCGGAGGCGAAGAAGCCGTTCTCGGAGCCGCCCTCGAGCGAGCGGAAGGTGCGCTCGCGCTGGTCGTAGCCGCCCCGCTTCAGCGCGCCCGAGAAGGCCCCGCCGATCGTGGGTACAGGGTGCTCGGGATCGTAGGTGTAGGACGTCGATCCCTCGTCCGCGGCGGGAGCCTCGCGCGTAAGTCCGCCGCCCGCGCGGAGGTAGAAGGGCGTCGCTTCGGTCCCCTCGAGCGGCCAGCTCTGCGCGGTGCGCCACTCGCCGCCGTGGAAGAGGCGTCCGTTCCCGTCCCGGCGGCCGTCGCCGCCTCCCATGACGAAGATCGTGACGGGACCGGCGGCCTCTCCCGCGAGCCTGTCGTCGCTCTCGAACAGGTCGTTCGCGCGCTGCCCGCGGAGGTGCCGGTCGAACCAGCGCAGGTGGAACTCGCGCGAGAAATCCTCGACCGCGGCCTCGGCCCCGAACTCGATATCGCCGGCGTGGGACCGGCTGTTCCCGCCGTGCGTCCACGGGCCCATGAGGAGCGTCATCGGCGACGACTTCCGCCGCGAGAGTTCGACGAAGCTCTGAATCGTGCCCGGAGCGTACGAGTCGTACCAGCCGCCGACGTGGAGCATCGGGACGTCCGACGTCTCGTCGTAGTACTCGACCCAGTTGCGGCCGATGCCGCGGAAATACTCGTCGTAGTCGCCGTGGTTCTGCATCGTGAGGTAGTAGTCCTCGAAATTCGGCGCGACGGAGAGCGGGTTCTCCCCCTTCCGGAAGGGCGTGTCGGGGAACCAGTCCGACGGCGGCTCCTCGGCGAGCCGGAGGCGGATCTCGGGGTCGTCCGCCACCGCCGCGAGCTGGAGGTGGGCCCAGCCGAGCTGCTGGCCGAGTTCGAGCGCCCCGTGATTGCGGACCTTGTGCGTCCAGGCGTCGGAAAGGCCTCCCATCGTGAGCACGAGCGTCCGGAGGCCCGGCGGGTTCAGCTTGGCGGCGTCCGCCTGCGTGTGGGCGCCGTAGGAGGTGCCCCACATGCCGACGGAGGGCTCCGCGTAGTCGAGCCCCGCGAGCCACTCGATCGTGTCGTAGCCGTCGGGGGCGTCGAACTCGTGGTACTTCTGGAAGGTGCCCTCGGAGGCGTAGAGCCCGCGCGTGTCCTGCAGCACGACGACGTAGCCGTGCGTCGTGAACCAGCGCGCCTGGTCCACGAGTCCGCGCGAGGTCTTGTCGTACGGGGTCCGGTGGAGGAGGACGGGGAACGGCCCATCCACGGGTTCGTATTCGCGCGAGGGGCGGTAGACGTCGGTCGCGAGGCGGACGCCGTCGCGCATCTCCACCATGAGATCCGTCTCGACCTGGAGCGCATCGTACGGTCCGCGCCCCGCCGCGTCCGCCGCCGCATCCAGGGTCCCCTCGCCCGAGCGGATCGCATCGCCGCAGGCCGCAAGCCACAACGCTCCCAGCAGGGCGAGCCCGCGGGGAGCGCGGCGCATCCCTCTCCGCGCGACGATCCGGGGCACGTCGTACGCGTATCTCACGCGGGGACTCCGGCGGCGGCGCGGGCCGGGGCCGTCGAGAGCGCGTCGACGAGGTCGTCGATGTGCGCGAGTTCGTCCACGCGTTCGAGCCGGTCCAGCGCGCCGTCGATCCGCGCGTCGCCCATCACGAGGCTCGCGCAGTCCCGGAACTTGCCGTGCAGCTCCTCCCGGGTGAGCGGCCGCTCCGGTCCTCCGGGATAGGTGTCCGCCTCGGTGTGAAGCTCGGTTCCGTCGCGGAGCCGCACGTCGATCGCGCTCCGCATGCGGTCGTAGCCGCGCGCGTCGATCTCCTCGTCGAACTTCACCGTCACGCGGCGCATCATGTCCGCCGCCTCGTCGGAGAGGACGAAGTCGTCGTGGAACTCGCGGATCCCGGCCCGCCGCCGCAGGACGATGCTCGAGAGGACGAAGGGGATGCAGAACTTCGCCTCGAGTTCGTTGCGCGGCACGGGATACCGGAGCGGGTTGAGGATGTTGTGCCCGGCGCGGAAGGTGATCCCGGCGACATCGTCGGGCGCGAGGTCATGCTCGGTGACGAGTTCGAGCATGGCGGCCATGCTGGGGTGGCCGAGGCTCCCCGACGGGAACGGCTTCACGGAGACGCCGGGGTCCAGCAACGTGTACGGGGAGCCGAGGGCGCCAACCAGCCGCTCGGGCTCGAAGCCGCCGCCGAAGACGCGGAAGAACCCCCACGGCGCCTCCAGCGCGTCGTGCCCGGCGGTGAAGCCGCGGGCGGCGAGGTCGACCGCCAGGATTCCGTTTTCCGCGGCCCGGCCCGCGTGGAGCGGCTTCGTCATCGTGCCGAACCCGAGCCGGATCCCCGACGAGAGGCTGGCGGCGATCCCGAGCGCCATCGCGAGGTCGTCCGCCCCCAGGCCGGCAAGTTTCGCGGCCGTGGCGCAGGCGCCGAGCGTGCCGATCGTCGCCGTCGAGTGGAACCCCTCCATGTAGTGCCGCGGGTCGATCGCCTCGGCGATCTTGCACTCCACCTCGAACCCGATGAGGAAGGCCTCCAGGAACTCGGCCCCCGTGGCCCCTTCCCTCTCCGCCACCGCGTATCCCGCCGCCAGAGGGGCAACCGTCGGGTGCGTGAGGAGCCCGAAGATCCGGTCCGGCGCGTTCGAGAGCTGCGTGTCGTCGAAGTCCATCGCGTGGCCCGCCGTGCCGTTCGACCGGGCGGCGAGCGAAGCGGGGGCGCGCACGTCCGGCGGGCCCAGCACCGTCGCCTGCGGGTTCCCGCCCTGCACGGCGATCTGGTCGCGGACGATGCGCGAGCAGGCGTCCGTCGAGCCGGCGAGGATCACGCCGGTGCCGTCCGTCACGCACCGCCGCCCCTCGGCCAGCAGTCTCTCGGGGAAATCGTCGATCGATGTCTCGAGTATGAAGTCGATGACCGCACGCGTCGCGCTCACTCGTGTTCCTCTCGCCGGGGTTCGTTGTCGTGTGTGTCGGGTTCGGGTTCGGGCGCCCGCGCCCTTCCCGAAATCAGGCGGCTGCGGACCGCCGGGGCCGCGAAGCTCACCGCCGCCAGCGCGAGCAGCACCAGGCTGATCGGGCTCTCCAGGAAGACCGAGTGCGACCCCGAGGACAGGCTCAGCGCCCGCCGATAGTTCGTCTCGATCATGGGACCGAGGATGAGGCCGAGCACCGCCGGCGCCAGCGGGTAGCCGCCCCGCAGCATAGCGAAGCCGACGAGCCCGAAGAAGAGGGCGGCCCACGCATCCGCCGCGTTGCCGCGGAGGGAGAAGGTGCCTACGAGCGAGATCGCGACGACGAGCGGCATCAGGATCGACGATCGCAGCCGGACCACCCGTGTCCAGAGGGGAATCCCGAGGCGCCCCACGGCCAGCATGAGCAGCACCGCCACCACGAATCCCGCGTACAGCGCGTAGACGAGTTCGGAGCGCTCGGTCATGAGCAGCGGGCCCGGCGCCACGCCCTGCACGGTCAGGCCCCCGAGGAGGACGGCGGCGCTGGCGGAACCGGGGATCCCGAGCGCGAGGAGCGGGATCATCGCGGCCCCCACGCAGGAGTTGTTCGCGGCCTCCGGCGCCGCGATTCCCGCCGGCAGACCCGTCCCGAACCGCTCCGGCGTCTTCGACACCCGGCGCTCCTCGTTCCACGCGACGATGGAGGCGATCGTCGCCCCGGCCCCCGGGATGGCCCCGATGAGACCCCCGATGGCGGATCCCCGCAGAATGGTGCGCCACAGTCCGAACAACTCGCGGGCCTTCGGGAGGGCGCCCGCGATGCCGCTCCCGGGGGGCGTCGACCTGCGGCGGCCCGTCACCGCCGCAAGTGCCTCCGCGATCGCAAAGAAGCCGATCAGCATGGGGACGAGCCCGAGACCGTCCATGAGCGCATTCGTGCCGAACGTGAGCCGCGGCGCCCCCGTGAGCACGTCGAGCCCGACCACGAAGAAGAGGAGTCCGAGGAGCGCGCTCACGATCCCCTTGAACGGGTCCTTTCCCACGAGGTTCGCGACGATGGAGAGCCCGAACACGCCGAGCCCGAAGTACTCCGCCGGCCCGAAGGCGATCGCCGCCCGCGAGAGCGGCCCCAGCGCGAGCACGAGGAGGACGGTGCCGAGGAGCCCGCCGCTCATGCTGGAGAAGAGGGAGATCCCGAGCGCGCGTCCCGCCTCGCCCCGCCGCGTCATGGCGTAGCCGTCGAAGGTCGTGGCGAGCGCGGGCGAACTCCCCGGCACGCCGATCGCGATCGCGGTGATCGAACCGCCGTACTCCGCCGCCATGTAGATCGAGACCATCATCAGGAGCGCCGGCGTCGGGTCGAGCGCGAAGGTGACGGGGAGGACGAGCGCGAGTCCCACCGTCGAACTCAGCCCCGGCATCGCGCCCGCGAACACGCCGAGGAGGCTCCCCGCGAGGAGCGCGGCGAGGTTCCCCGGCTGGAGCGCCGTCAGCAGGCCGTCGAGGAAGGCGGACACGGGCGGCGGGTCAGAACCCGGACGGGAGCGGCACGCCGAGCACCACCATGAACACGAGATAGATGAAGGCGGCGAAGCCGAGCGGCACGGCGATGAGCGCGAGCCGCGAGCGCTCGCCCGTCAGCCACATCAGCCCGGCGACGAGGAGCGGAACCGACAAGACGGTCCCGAGCCGGGGCCAGGCGAGGAGGAAGACGGCGATCCACGCGGCTCCCAGCGCCAGGCGGAGGCCGCGGCGGGCTCCCGCGCCCGGGGCCGCGTTCCCGCGGGAACGTCCCGGGTCCGACTCCGGCGGCTGTCGCGCGGCCCGGACCGCGAGCCACGCCGCGCAGCCCATGAGCAGCACGGCGAGCAGCCGCGGGAAGAAGGCCGGGCCCGGCGCCCCCTCGGCCAGCGAGCCCGGGTAGGAGCGCGAGTCCAGCAGGACCCCCGCCGCCACGACGGCGAGCAGTCCGGCTTCCGCGAGCAGGCCCAACCGCGTCGTCCCGGCCGTGGAGGCACTACTCATCCAGGATTCCCAGCCGCCGCAGCATGTCCCGGCTCGTCGCCACCTCCTCGGCCATCCAGACGCCGAACGCGTCCGCGTCCGCCATCGTCGCGTACTCGAGCGCGGCCCGCTCCATGTATTCGCGGAACCCCGGGTCCTCGATCGCGGCCATCAGCCGCGCGCGCAGGTCCGCGCGCAGCGCCGGATCCAGCCCCGGCGGTCCCACGACCCCGCGCCAGTGGACCGGCGTCAGGTCGTATCCCTGCTCCGCGTAGCTCGGCGTGTCCGGGAGCGCCTCGACGGGAAGCGCCACTCCCAGCACCCGCATCGTCCCCGCCCGCAGGTGCTCGCGCACGATGTTGTAGTTCGTGTGCGCGGCGTCCGTGTGTCCCCCGAGCGCCGCCACCACCGCGTCGGCCGACCCCTCGTACGCGATCCAGCGCACATCCGGGTCTCCCGCCGCGGCCCTCAGCCGGGCGAAGCCGAGGAAGTGGGCCGACGCCGCCCCGAACCCCGACACCGAGACCTCGCCGGGCCGGGCGTGCGCCGCCGCGAACAGGTCGCCGAGCGTGTGGAAGGGACTGTCGTCCCGCACCGCGATCAGAAAGGGGTCGATCTGGATGCGGAGGATGGGGGTGAAATCCCCGGGAGAGAACGGAATCCGCCCCGTCGCCATGTTCACGGTGCCGCTCGCCGTGAAGACGCCGAGCACGTGCGGGTCGCCCTCCCGTCCCTGCAGGTACTGCATGCCCGCGGCCCCCGCCCCGCCCTGCCGGGTCATGACGGTGACGCGCCGGCCATCGAAGTGCGGCGGCGCGGCCTCGGCCAGGGCCCGCGAGAGGAGGTCGGTCGGTCCGCCCGGCGTCGCCCAGGAGACGATCTCGATGGCCCGGCTCGGAAACGCCGCCCCCTCCCCGGATGGCGAACACCCCGCGGCCGCGAAGGTCGCCGCGCCCGCGAAGGTCGCCGCGGCCCACGCAAGTTGACGTCCGGATGATGGAGTGGACCATCCTCTGACATTCATGGAGGGAATGTGACCCCTTCGTCGAGAACAGGCCACGGGAGGCCGGAGCGAATTGATAAGACTGGTCTGACTAGTTATGATGGTCCGATGCGACTGCTCTACTCGACCTCCGAAGTGAAGGCCCGGTTCTCGGAAGTGCTGCGCCACGTCCGGGAGGGAAAAACCGTGACCATATCCCATCGGGGAGACCCCGTGGCCGAGATCCGACCCCTGTCCGAACGGGCTACGCGTCTCGAGAAACGACTTGCGGACCTGGAGCGGCGAGGGATCCTCACGCCCCGTCCGAAGGACCCGAAGCCCATCGAGCCCGGTACGCCGGTGCCGGGCGCCCTGAAGCGCTTCCTGGCCGCCCGCGGAGAATGAGCGTCGGCCATCGAAGTGCGGCGGCGCGGCCCACGCGAGTTGACGTCCCGATGATGGAGCGGACCATCCTCTGACAGTCGTGGGGGGGAAATTGCTCTACTCGACCTACGAAGCGAAGGCCCGTTTCTCGGAAGTGCTGCGCCACGTCCGGGAGGGGAAGACCGTGACCATATCCTATCGGGGAGACCCCGTGGCCGAGATCCGACCGTTATCGAAGAAACCCACCACGCTCGAGGCGCGGGTCGCGGAACTGGAACGCCAGGGGGCGATCGTCCCGCCCGCAGGTCCGCTCGAGCCGTTCACGCCCGGGCCACCGCTGCCGGGCACGCTCGCCGAATTCCTGGCCGAACGCGGCGATTGAGTTCCGCGTACGTCGACACCTCGGTGGTGGTAGCCATCGCCTTCGGGGAACCCGAGGCCCGGACGATCGGCCAGCGCCTGGGCGGCTTCGACCGCCTGTATGCGTCCAACCTCCTGGAAGCGGAGTTGCTCTCGGTATGCCGACGTAAGCGCCGTGCGGTTCCCGAGCATCTCGTCTCGCGATTCCACTGGGTCTTTCCCATCCGGAGACTCACGCCCGAACTCCGCGCAGTGCTCGGAGCCGGTTATGTGCGTGGAGCCGACCTCTGGCACCTCGCGTGCGCCCTGTATGTCGCGCCGAATCCAGCGGAACTCTCGTTCCTCACGCGGGATCATCGGCAGGCCGACGTTGCGGCGGAGCTGCGGTTTCAACTCGACTAGGAACCCGTGGCAAGTCCCGGCTGCGTTCGAGTGGCGGGCGGGCTGGTGGCGGCGGGCCGGGGGCGCGTAGACTGCCGCGCATGAACGAACCCGGAAGCGACACCGAGACGACGCCGGCCGCGGCTCCGATGCCGACGGCGCGGACGGGCGGGGGCTGGCGGCGCGACGTGTGGCCGGGGATCCACTGGATCCAGGAGTTGGGCGGGCACCGCGCCGGGATCGCTCGCGCGGTGCTGGAGAGCGGCGCGGACTGGTACACGCCCGGGAACGAACTTTATGTGCCGCAGAACGCATACCTGCTGACGGGCGAGCGAACGCTGCTCTGGGATACGCTCTCTCCGGCCTCGGGCCACATCCTTCTCCCGGCGCTCGAGGAACTGCTCGGGGAGCGGCCGCTCGACTACCTGGCCCTCTCGCACCCCGACGTGCCGCATGCCGGCAACACGATGCAGGTGCTTCGGCGCTATCCGGAGTGCCAACTCGTGGCCCCGGCCGCCGGCGAGACGCACGCGCTCTACCACCTGGACGACGCGATGAAGGTGGGGCCCGAGGACGAGATCGATCTCGGCGGGCTCCGGGTCCGCTTCCCGGAGGCGACCTTCCTCGACGCCGCGATTCACACGTGGATGAGCGAGGAGACGACCCGCACGCTCTTCACCGTCGACTGGATGGGCTTCCCGCACCAGAGCGGCGAGAGCCTGCGGCGGACGGACGAGATCGACACGGTCGTGGACGTGGGCCGCCTCGAGGAGTTCCACGGCCGGGTCATGTTCTGGTTCCAGTACGTCCACCCCCACAAGGTCACGGCGGCGACGGATGCTCTGGCCGTGCAGTTCGCCGGATACGGGCTCGCACCGGCGCACGGACTTCCGATCCCCGGGGAGGACGCGGCGCCCTACTACGAGCGCATGAACGAGGTCGTGCGGCGCGTGGCGGCGGGCGGGCGCGGGGGCGTCCTGTGAGCGTCATCGATCTGGGCGGCGGGGTCTCCTGGGTCCACGAGTCCTTCCCGGAGACGAACGGCCACATCCACGTCTCCGTCTACCTCGTCGAAGCGCCGGAGGGGGCGATCCTCATGGACTCCGGCTCCTTCCACCACCGGCAGCGCCTCGCGGACCGGATCCACGACGCCACCGCCGGGCGCGGTATCGGCGCCATCATTCTGTCCCACTCCGACTATCCCCACTCGGGCAACATCCCCGCCTTCCGCCGGGACTGGGGCGACTTCGAGATCATCGCCTCCTGCGGCGACCCCGACCTCCAGGGTCTCCCGTACGCCCGCCGCACGAAGATCGGCGACGTGATCGAGGTGCTGGGCCGGCGTTTCGTCGTCCTCGATCCCCCGCTGGCCGACCGAAATCACACGACCTGGGTCTACGACGAAGCCTCGCGCACCCTGTTCGTCGCGGATGGTTTCGGCGCGCTCCACGCCCCGGGCGCCTGCGACGTCGACTGGGGACGGCTCCCGGAGGAAGGACGCGCGGAGGGCGTGCATGAATTCCATGCGCAGACGCTGCCGTGGCTGCGCTACGCGGATCCGAACCGGGTCATGGGCGCCCTGCACGCGATGCTGGACCGCCATCCGCCAGCCTGGATCGCGCCGATCCACGGCCCGCCGATCGCCGAGGCGGACGTCCCCCGCTACATGGCCGACCTCGAAGCCGCACTCACCCGCATCGCGGCTTCCTACGCTTAGGTTCTCAGCGGTTGATCAGCTTCTTGAAGCCGGTCTGCGACGCGACTCCGATGATTCGGGCGTGTTCCGAGACCAAGGTCGGGGTCGCGGTGATCCGCCAGCGGTCGGCGAGCGCGGCGTCGCGAGCCAGGCGGCGGGTCGTCGCCGCGGAGTCCAGGCATCGGGTGAAGGACGTTCCCGCGGGAACGTCCGCCGCCTCCGCGATGGATTCCCAGTCCACCTCCCCCGCCTTCCAGTCTTCGTTCGTCATCAGGTAGTCGTGCATGCGCGGGAACGCGCCCTCGGTCTCCGCGCAGATTGCCGCGCGCGCGGCAGCGGCGGAACGGTCCGAGAGGGGCACGTGAACCAGCACGACCCTCGCCTCGCCCGACGCCGCCCACCCGTTCACGGTCTCGTGCGAGAGCCGGCAGAAGGGGCAGAGGTAGTCGCTGAACTCGAAGATCGCGGGCGCGGCATCGCCGCTGCCGAGCACGCTTCCCCGACCCGCGGCGGCCTGCCGCCATTCCTCGCGATAGAGCGCGAGCACCTGCCGCTCGGACTTCCACTCCCGGAGGCGGCCGCCGACCACGCCCGATGGGCGGAAGGCGATCACCGCCAGGAGGACGAAGCACACCGCGAGACCGACGTCCTGGGTTCCGGGCCGCTTCATGTTCCCGGCGACCTCGCGCCCGCGGGAAGCGGAACGATCAGGACGTGTTCGACATCGAACCCATCGCGGACCACCCCGGCCGCCTCCGTTTCGTCGGCCCACAGCAGATCGAAGCCTCCGGGGAACTCGACGTCCCGGCCGGGGCTTCCCGGCCCGGCGTACACGCTCCAGGTCGAGACCTCTCCTTCGCCGCGCAGGGCGTCCATTCGTGACCGGTAGTCCGTCACCCAGACGCGCCCGTCGTCGCCCGCAACCACGCCTCCCAGAGGCGGGAAGGAGTCGGGAAACGCCCACACGTCGAGCGTGGCCGCGATGCGGGCCTGCAGTTGGGCCGGCAGGCGACGGTTCATCTCGGCGCGGATGGGAGCGAGCGCCGTCTCCCGGTCCTCCGCGGTCAGGGGAACCGGTGGGACGGAGAACTCGATCGGAGCCAGCGGTATGCCGCCGCCCGTCACCCGCTCCGCGCGCGGACGCTCCGTGGACCCGAAGAGAAGGACCGAATCGCCGGGCAGCACGAACGGCTGGGGCGAGAACGGGATGCGGCCCGAGATGTACGCGTCCCCGGGATAGCTGAAGACCCGGACCCCCGTGGTCTCGGCGACGGGGTCGAAGCCCGTTCCCTCGGCCGACGTCAGGAAGATGACGACCTGCAGGGGATGGGATTCGCCGATCTCGTCGACGCTTCGGTCGGGCCTCGCAACCGCCCACACCAGCCGGCCGTCATCCATGGCGCCCTGCAGTCGCGGGGATTGCAGGGTGTCCCCCGGAGGGATCACCATCCGGACGCGTCGCACATCCCCGCCGGTGTACGGCCAGACGGACGCGCCGCCCCGCTCGTCGTCGTATACGACAACGGAATCGCCCCGGTATCCGAAGAGCGCCGTCAGTTCCCCCAGTTCACGCGGACCGCCCCCCGCGCCGCCCCGGGTGCCGCGCCACTCCCCATCGAGCGTGAACGTGCGCAGCGTGGCATCGCCCCGGTTCGCCACGACCAGCACACCGGCCCGCCGGTCCACCACGACGCCGGCGATGTCGTGGAAATCCGTCTCCCCATCCCCGGACACGCTTCCGAGTCTCAGGACGGGCGGCCCCGCGCGAAGGTGCGCGGGGTCCGCTCCGAAGTCCGCTCCCGGCTCCGCCGAGCCGACCGTGGGGGCAGGGTTCTCGCCGTCCAGACATGCCGCGGCCAGCATCGCCGCCGCGAGTGTCATCCAGTGCCGGGGCCGGGAGCCGGCCCCCGTGGTATCGAGCTTCATGTGATCTCCGTCAGAAGGGATAGGGATCCGAGGAAGGACCCCAGGTGGGGAAGGTGCATCCCCGCACGCACTCGTTGAGTTCGTAGTTGCAGCCCCACTCGCCGTCCAGAACGCACCCCGCCCATCCCCGGAAACACTCACCGAAGCAGTCGTCGCCGCCTCGCGCGGACGCGGCCCGGCCGGGTTGCGCCAGGATGGCCGTGGCCAGCACGAGGTTGAAGCCAAGGAGCAGCCAGCGTCCCGCTTTCGTCGTCTTCATCGTCCCCTCCCTTTCACGGGTCGTCGGAAGGCCGGGTCGCGGCCGCCGCCGTGCCTGGCGCGCTCGTCGCCACCCTCCGGGACGGACCCCCCGTCCCACGCCTCCCGAGATTTCGCCCTCCAGAGTCCGGGCGGCCATCAACGGAGTGTCATCGCGCTCTCGACACGCAGCGGGCGGGGCGGCGCGGGGCGGCACTCGCCTGCCCTCCGCGCGCCACGTATCGTCGGGATCCTGCAGGATCGAGGAAGTCGGAGCCAATGGAGAACGGGAGGCATGGATGGCGGACGTGCTTTGCGTCGGCGGGACGGGGACCGTCGGGAGCCGGGTCGTCGAGGGCCTCGTGGCCCGCGGAGCGTCGGTCCGGTGCCTGACGCGCTCGGCGGACCGGACCCGGACGTCGGCCGGGGCGTCGGACGAGGGCGTCGAATTCATGCAAGGCGACCTGGAGCGGCCCGACACGCTCGGCCCGGCGCTCGAAGGCGTGCCGCGCATGCACCTCCTCACGGCCCTCCACTGGCAGGAGGCGCGGCTCGGCATCGGGGCCGTCGATGCGGCCGCGGAGGCCGGCGTCGAGCGGATCGTCTTCCATTCCGCGCACCGCGCGCACGCCGCGCCCCACATCCCCCACTTCGCGAGCAAGATGGAGATCCTCGCCGCGCTCGAGGCCTCCGGCGTCCCGTGGGCGACGATCGAACCGAACCACTACTTCCAGAACGACCTGTGGCTCAGGCGGTCGCTCGAAGCCGGGGTCTATCCCGCACCGCTCGGGTGCGTGGGGCTGCACCGGGTCGACGTGCGGGACATCGCCGACGCCACCGTGAACGCGCTCCTCGACGACGGCCACGAGGGGATCCGGTATCCGGTGGTCGGACCGCAACTACTGACGGGCGAGGATGTCGTCCGCACGTGGAGCGAACACCTCGGCCGCGAGATCGAGTACGTCGGCGACGACCTCGACGCCTGGGAGGCGCGCGCGAGCCGAAGCCTGCCGGAATGGCTCGTGAGCGACCTCCGGATCATGTCCGAGCACTTCCTCGCGGAAGGACTCATCGCGACGGAGGAGGACTTCGCGACGATGAGCCACGTGCTGGGCCACGCGCCGCGCGTATTCGACGACTTCGTGGCCGAGACGGTCGCGACCTGGTCCGGCTGACCGACCGAGTCCGACTGAGTTCAGCCTTCCAGTCGATAGATCGCGTAACTTCCCCGCTGGACGCCAAACACCGTCGGCCAACCCGTCGCACGCATGCCGTGCGCAGGGTCGCTGAACATCGCGCTCTCGATCTCGAGGGTTTCGATATCCAGCAGCCAATACTGGAAGCCGGATGCCTGCAGGATGGGTGTGGCAGGGTTGATCGAGAAGGCAAGCCGTTCATCGGGAGAGGTGTGGGCGTTGCTGAAGTAGCTTTTGAGTGCGACGGCCACGGTCGCTCCGCTCGAGCGCGCGTTGGCACGCTCCTGCATGCGCGCCAGATAAGGCTCGTCCGTCGCGATCCACTCCCGTAGAAGGGGGATGCGGGCACGGAGGTCCACCGAGCGCGCAGGTTCTCCTTCCGCCCCGTACACTGTCAGCAGATCCATCTCCCTATTAATGACCACGACGGCGTCACCTACGACGCGGACGACGCAACCCATGCACATTCTGCGGGTCCGCTCGCAATCCTCTTCCGGCGTGCAGCGAACAGGCAACTCGCCGAACGCCCCAATTCCGCCCACAGGGTCACCGGCCATGGAATAGATATCCACCGCATGAGCACCCGTGCCCGGCGCCAACAGGATCGTCTCATCTCCTGCTAGGGCGATGCTGCGGTAAGTGGTGGAGACGGGAAACGGATCCAGGATTGAGCCGAGGCGCGGAAAAACCATCACCTTCCGGTTACCCCGGTCCAGAAACACGACGGAGGAGGACGAGAAGCTGTAGTCGACCCAGTCGCGGACCTCGTGAGGGCCCGCACCGCGGCCTCGCCCGTAAAGGTGGACAAGGTTGCCCAATGTGTCCACTTCGGCCAGCGTTCCAGCCATCCTGTCCATCGTGAACATCGTGCCGGATGAAGCGTCATACCGTATGTCCGCGACGACGTTGAGCCACTCTGATTCCGGAGTCGTGTCCGGCACGGCCAGCATGGCAGCCGGATGGAGAGTACGAACTGGTTGCACAGCAATCTGCGGCCCTTCGAACGCCACGGCGTTCGAAGGGGGCGCGGCTGGTGGGACGGCGGCTGGTTCTGGGGTTGGTTCTGACCGATCCTGTGGCTGACAACCCAACAGCAGCAGAGCGACAGGAATGACCCGGCGGAGTAGCGAAGCAGCATGGCCCACGGAGGCTAACACTTTCATCAGAAGTCGCCGTCGCACCGGAGCACCAGGCGCGGTCCCCCGGAAGAGACCGCGCCCGGCTGTCCCGATCAAGCAGGCAGCGTCGTCAGGGCGGTTTTCCCGCTTCCCCTCGCGCCGGTAGGTTTCGACGCGCCCGGTTCCGAAGGGAGAGCGACTCATGTTCACGATATACATCTTCTGTCTCCTGGTCGGCGGCGGCTTCCTCGCGCTGTCCGTGTTCGGCGACTTCCTGGACGGCATGGACATCGACGTGGATGTCGACGCGGAACTGGACGCGGGGGGAGCGGCCGATGTGGCGAAACTCCTCTCGCTGCGGACGATCGTCTACGCCCTGTTCGGGTTCGGCGCGACCGGGGCCATCCTGCACTGGTTCACGGGTCCGGCCGTCACGGCCGCCATCGCCGGCGTCACCGGACTCGCCTCCGGAGTGTTCATCGGCGCGGCGTTCCGTTACATCAGGCGCTCGGGCGCCGGCACCGCGCTCGGAGAGCGTTCGATGGCCGGACTGACCGGCGAAGTCACGATGGAAATAGCGCCGGACGGTGCGGGTACGGTGAAGGTGTCGCGCGGCGAGCGCCGCTACAGCGTGCGGGCCCGCCTGGATTCGACCTGCCCCGACGACCTGCCGCTCCGGGCCGGACAGTCGGTCGTCGTCGTGCGCATGACGGACGGCATCGCGGACGTCGCGCCGGTAGACATGAAACTTCTCGAAGAATAACGAGGTGGAAATGCAAGACCTTCTGAATGTCCTGGCCGCCCCCGTCGCGATGGCGGCCGTCTTCTTCGTCGTCGTACTCGTGGCGATCGTCACGATCAAGAACCTGATCGTGATCGTCCCCCCCAACCGCGCCGCCGTGATCACGGGCCGGAACCGCATGCTGACCGACGGCCAGTCCGTCGGCTACCGCTCCATCTCGGGCGGACGCACCCTCCGGATCCCGATCATCGAGACGGTCCAGCACATGAACCTCGAGACCATCCCCATCGAGGTCTTCGTCAACAACGCCTTCTCGAAGGGGAACATCCCGCTGAGCGTGGAGGCGATCGCGAACGTGAAGATCGCCTCGGAGCCCGAGTGGGTGTTCAACAACGCCGTGGAGCGCCTGCTCGGGAAGACGGAGGAGGAGGTGCGGGAACTCGCGCAGGACACGCTCACGGGGAACCTGCGCGGCGTGCTCGCCACGCTGACGCCGGAAGCCGTGAACGAGGACAGGCTCGGGTTCGCCAAGGCGCTGTCGGAGGACGCGGGAGAGGACCTGGCATCGCTCGGCTTCCACCTCGACGTGCTCAAGATCCAGAACGTGAGCGACGAGCGCGGCTATCTCGACGCGATCGGACGGGAGAAGTCGGCGGAGGCGATCCGGGCGGCGGAGATCGCCGAGGCGCAGGCGGAGGCCGACACGCGAGAGGCGCAGGCCGAGGCGAGGCGGCGCGCCGAGGTCCGGGAGGCCGCGGCCTCGATCAAGGTCGCCGAGGCCCAGAACGAACTGCGCGTGCGCAAGGCCGAACTGCACCGCGAGGGCGACACGGCCGAGAAGATCGCGCGCGTGAAGGCGCAGGAGGCCGAGGTCGAGGCGGAGAAGATCCTCGAGATGAAGCGCGTGGAGCGCGAGGAGCAGCGTCTGCGGGCGGACGTGATCGAGCCCGCCAAGGCCGACAAGATGGCCGCGTTCGCGCGGGCGGAGGCCGAGGCGGCCCCGATCCTCGAGCGCGGGAAGGCCCAGGTCGAGGTCCTGAAGCGGCTCTACGCCGAGGTCCAGACTGGAGGCGAGGCCGCGTTCGCCGTGTTCATGGCCGAGAAGCTACCCGAACTGCTCGAGATCGCCGTGGGCGCCGTGGAGGGCGTGGACATCGACCGCGTCGTCGTGATGGACGGAGGCCAGGGCGAGGGCGTCTCCAACGCGCTCAACCAGCGCGTACGCGGCGCCTACGGGACGATGGAGGGGCTCGCGTCGGTGCTGGGCCTCGACATCCAGGAGGTCCTGCAGCGGGCGGTGGGCTCGGGTAACGCGGACGGCGGCGAGGCGTCAGCCCCCGAGCTTCCCCCGGCGTAGCCAAGAAGAACAGAAGGGCCGCGGGCACGATCCGCTCTCGGCGCCCAAGATAGCCGAGGCCACAGAGCTGCGACTCCGTGCGGGTCAGCAGCTTCGGCGGGTCACGTCCATGTCGACCCGCAGCCGTGAGATGAATGGGATATCGAGGGCCCCGGACGCTACGACATGTATGCGTCCGCCGGAACCGACGCTGGTCAGAGACACGCGGTGCGGCACCGAGGCGAACCCTCGGTACGCACCGCAGTTGTCCAGCAGATCCCAGGTGCTGGATTCATCGGAGTCCGGTTCGCGTCTGAGCCAGAACCATCCCTCCGGCGAGACGTCCAGTTCCGCCCATACGGGCTCCCCTGCCACGTCTGCCGGCGTGATCGTGCGTAGCGTGTCACCCCTGAACGACAGCTGTCGCAGGTGTCGTCCGTTGATGTCGGCGACCCATAGCTCCCCGTCGGAGGAAACGGTCCCGATGACCCTCGACGGTTCCGCGCGCTTGACGGTCACCGTCAGCGACCCACCCCGATTATGGCTGGTCCGCGGTGCGTCCTCGACCTCTGCGACCGCCTCGATCAGAAGCGTACCGTCCGGTACGATCGCATACTCCGAGTCGACCGTAGCGCGCGCCATGTATCGGTACCTTGAATCCCGGTTGGGCGACGGCCCCCAGAGGTACTGGTAGAGGCGGCCCTGCGCATCGACTGCGACGACTGTACCAATGGGCTCTGCATTGGGGGGGAGGAAACTGGGCGGCCGCGTCGCGCGAGCGTACTCGGTTCCAAGCGAATCCAGCACCAGGCGGTGCAGACCGTCATCGATCCACAGCCGATCCCGGTGCGCATCCCATGTGACCCGGGTGGTCCCGATGTTCAGATAAGGCCTTTCCCCGGGTCCCCCGCCCTCAGCCCCGAGACGTCTCACGAAACGTCCGTCACGGTCGAATAGCCGCACCTCCTTCCATCCCACGTCCACGACGTAGATCCGGCCTTCGGGATCGACCGCGAGGTCATGGATGTCGGCGAACAGGTCGGGTCCGGACCCCTCGATCCGCCCCAGCCGCAACTCTTCCACCAGGCGCACCTCGGCGGTCTGCGCGGATACGGACCCCGCGCAGACCGCCAAAATGAGGCTCGTGGCAGCTACAAGAACCGCCACACCGCCGGACGGCCGCGGGGCCGTTGACAACTCCGTCGTGAGACCACTGGTCACGTCGACCGGGTGGAGAAGCAGCGCGTAGGCTAGCAGGGCCGGGCCTCAACGTTCGCCTCCAGTCGCAGGCGCAGGACGTATTCGACGCCCAGTGCATCGGATGCCACAACATGGATACGGCCGTCGGAGCCGACTTCGGTCATCGACACGTTGTGCGGCACCGATGCGGAGCCGCGGTGCGCACCGCAGTTGTCGAGCAGATCCCAGGTACTGCGTGCACTGGAGCCGGACTCGCGCCGTATCCAGAACCAGCCCTCCGGCGAGATGTCCAGCTCCATCCGTTTCGAGCCCACTGCGCCCGCCAACGACATCGTGCGTAGCGTATCTCCCCTAAACGACAGTTCCCAGAGGCGCGGCTCGTCGATCCCGGCGCCCCACAGCTCCCCGGCGGGCGAGACCGCCCAGACGACCTGCGGAGGCTCGTGGCTGTGGATGGTCATCGTCAGGGTACCTCCCCCGGTTTGCCGAGTCCGTGGCGGTCCCCTGATAATTCCTCGTGCCTCGATCCGCAGCATGCGATCCTGCACAAACTCGTACTCCGAGTCCGCCGTCCCGCGCGCCATGTAGACGTAGGCGGAATCGCTGCCTCCAAGTGAGCCTTGAAGAACTTCGTACAGACGACCCCGCGCATCGACTCGGAACACCTTCCCCAGGGGTTCCCTGTTGCCTGGGAGAAATCCTCGCTCCCGCGTGTCGCGCGCGTATTCCGCTCCCAGAGAATCCAGCACGAGAAGGTGTAGACCGTCATCGATCCACAGCCGGTCGCGGTGTGCGTCCCACGTAATTCGGGTCGACACCGCGGCAGGCCAGTATCGCCTCTCGCCCGGTCCGTCGCCCTCCGGCGCCAGATTCCGCACGAACCGTCCGCCACGGTCAAACAGTCGGACCTGCCTCCAGCCCACGTCGGCCACAAAGATCCGACCGTGGTCATCGACTGCGAGATCGTCGATATCGGCGAATACGTCCGGACCCGACCCCTCGAACCGCCCCAGCCGCAGCTCCTCGATCAGTCTCAGTTCGACGGCCTGCGCGGTGGCGGGCCCCGCGCAGAACGCCGAAACGAGAACCGTGAGGCTTAGACTACTACGGTGATTTCGCGAGTGCATGAGTAACGCGCCTCAACTTCCTCGGGACACGAGATGACATCCATGGAGCTTGCCACGTCGGCCTCGGCGCACGCCACCGTCGCAGCGACTTCCAGCGTTGTGGACGCGGGTGACGCTTCGCTTGGGGAAGCTCGACCGCCACGAGCGGTGCGGCAACCAGCAGCGCCAGCGATACGATCCCGGAACTGGAGTTTCGCGATGCGCCAGGGCGGAGAATCCGTGTCCAGCAACATGTACAGGTAGCGGCCCCCACCCAGGGTCCGCGAACGCTCCGGCAGCGGGACGTCCTCATACAGCCTCACGCCCGCCTGCCGATCGTAAATGTCCACCGTCGAGTGCCGATCTGGACGCCTATTTGGAGAACCTACAACCGGAACCGTCGACACCGCGGCTGCGGCATGGAGGGGCGGACCCCGTACCAGGTCTTCAAGAAGGGGATCCGGAAGCCCCGGAACCGGAACAAGTCAACCAGGAAGGAGGTGAAGACCGCAGCCTGAAGCGCTGACCTCGGCAAGGCCGGGTGTCAGGTGATTACCATATGTGGACGCCTTCGTTAGATCGGGGTCTGTTTCGGCCGCCTCATGACCGCCGCACGCCCCAGTCCCGCTCTCCTTCGAGGTGGGACATTTTCGATGCCCGGATGTGTGCAGTTTTTGACGTCCGTCAACACCTTCCACTCGTAGGCGCATGATGTACTCGATGCCGAGGTCATCCGACCACACCACATGTACGACACCGCCGCGACCGACGTGCGTCAACGAGACGGAGACGGGGAGTGAGACGGAGGAAGAGAGAGATGACGATGCAGGGCTGGCCGCGCTCGGCGTGGTTCGTGACCGGGACCTCCGTGTCCATCGCCCAAAGCCGTTCCCTATCTGCACCGAGACGAGGACGTTGACCAGTGCAAGGATTCGACGAGAGGGTCACCCTCCCCCGCGCCACCGCGCGATTTCACGCTCGCGTGTGCTAACCGGGAATTACGGCGAGAACCACACCACTGGTCGTAAGTGGCGAGGCAAGAGGCCAAACGATTTTGCTACGGCGCTCCGTGACGGCGCGACGATAGAGCGTGGGCGAATTAAGCGACCACTCACGAATCAGCCATTGGTCGCCGAGGACACGTTCAAAGTAGAGCACGCCGCCATACTCGGACTCGTCAAACTCGATCGCACGGAACCTCGTACCGGCACGGATCTCGTCCGACGTGCGTGATAGCACGTAGGCCCTCAGGACCGGCAGCAGGTGCAGACGCAAAAATGGACGCAACGAGGTGTATTGGAACTCCACCTTCTCGGGTCCGTTGGTGATAGGATCAATCCATAGGACGCCCTTCACGTCGACGGCCTGCCTCCCAGGTTTGGGTTCGAAACCTAGCCCAACGCTCGCCTGGTCTGCACTAGCGACCGGGCGGAGGCAGTGCGTCGACAGAAACTCCGGTGACGCCAGTGCTTCTCCAGTAGGGGCGTAGAAGGTGGTCAACGTGTCCTGAATGACGTCCGCGTACCCATGCGTTGCAAGGTGCGTAGGCGGTGCCGATAGCAAATTCAGAGATCCCGGTACGGCGACTGTTGTAGTGTCCTGCCGGAAGCGGCGTCCCCCCCCGCGTCTCCAGTAGTGGTATTTTCCGACGATGACCGGTCTTACCATGCGAACTAACAGGGTTCCCAAGTCTGCCGAGGGAGATGACGAGGCTAGGGCCGGCTGAACTGATTGATATAGCTCGAAGGCACGCTGCCGCTCCTCGGGAGTAGTCGGGCACGTGTTCCGCTCCGATACCGACATTTCAGGTAATGGGATCGGCTGCACTGGCACTTCCAGATGCAGTTCGCGAGACTCAGGCGCCGAAGCAACGTGGAGCGTGTCGGAAGTCCAAAACTGGTACCCGATCCGGGTGACTTGGAGGCGGTATATACCCTCGGCGGGCATCGGCAGGTTGAATGCGCCGCGTCCGTCCGAAAGAACCTCGCTGAGGACAACGTCGTCCGGGTCGATGAGTTTGATATGAGCACCCTGAACGGGCCTACCGCTCCCTTGCGTCAACAGTAGCCCGCGCAAGTACGCTTCTGCCTCTTGGGCCGCTAGTGGCGCCGCGATGAGTCCGACTCCGAAGCCGGCAACCACGGCGGCGCGCAGCGTAGCGTTCCAGACAGTCATCCGTTCAACCTCCGAAGTTCGAGCACCTGCACGATCGGCACACCGTAGTCGTCCTGCGCTTCGGCCCATACCCGATCCGCGTGGACGGCCAGTAGTCGGAGCCCCTTGGGTACTGACACTCGCGTCACTACGACTTCACGACCACCAGAAACGACAACCCAATCGCTATTGCGTCCGGCAACGTCCGAGATCTGAGACCACAGCCTGCCCTTCGAATCGACGAGCACGCCGTCGTCAACGATGCCGCGTCCCCGGTTTTGAACGGGAGGGTAGTAGTCGGGTGTGCCGAGGGCGTCCAGGACCGCGCTCGCGCCCGCAGCCTTACTTCGAAACACACCGAGTTCGACCATGCGTTCCACCACTCCGAGACCGTCTGCCCACGCCCGCACGTCTTGGCGCTGGACCGACCGCGGTGCATATGGAACACGAATCGTATCTGCTATGTTCTCCCGAATGTTGCTTTGTTCCACGGTGAAGAAGCCACGCCCGTCAACCGGCTTGGGCCGTCGAATGACGCGCAGGTATCTGCCCGAGGGATCGACCGCGAACATGTCACTGTGAGAAAACGGATCTCGTACGCGTAGCGTACCATCGCCGCTCGGTATCGGAATCGACAAGTATCTGCCCCGCAGATCGAGCGACGCCAGGGAAACACGTTGAGACTGAATGTGTCGCCCCATCAAAGGAACGGCAAGGACTTCAACCTGCACATCCCTCTCGATCCACTTGACCGAAATAGCACGGTGGTCAGCCAGGACTGCGAGCGGTCGAAGGGGCTCGTCACCAGCTGATGAATTCCATGTGGCGGGGCCGAAATCAGCAAGGCTCGCCCCAGTCACAGCGTCGTACAGATTGAGGCGAGGACGTCTCGCATCGACCACCCACAACGTGTCGTGCCCGAGCAATCCGAGACGCCACGGCGAAAGCAACTCACCGGGCCCTTCTCCCTTCGCGCCGATCTTCGTTCTGAATGCGCCGTCTGGATTGAAGGCCAGGATCGCATCGGTCCGCGAGTCAATTAGGAAGACCGAACCGTCCGGGCGGGGGACCAACTGCTCGACCCGCGTGAGAGGTATACTGTCGGGGACCGTGAGAGGGAACATATGAACGAGCGTGTCGCGCCCGTCCTGAGCTGTGAGTGCTCCTACGCCTGTGATGGTCAGTGCGACCGATAGTATCGTCGCCGTGCGACACCACACCGACCGCACGCGCATGCCAAGAATCGCGAAAGTAGTCAACTGCTCTTCCTCCTGTATTTCCTGATTTCTCGCTAGCGGTCGGAGTCCGCACCGGGCCGTCCAAGGCCTCCGACCGCCAGCAATTCCGGGCTAGGCTAGATGATGATCGACTCGGTTTTTCGCCGCATGTCCGCCGCCTCGACCGCGACGTAGGATCTCCCTACGATGCGGTTACCGCAGTCCCGAGTGTATTGGGTTGACGGACCATGCGATGAGAGTTCGGCAGCCGCCAGCTCCCGTGCTGCGAAAGCCTCTCCGCCGAGGACGGAACCATCTGGACCTACGTCGTTGAAGACGACGCGTGGATCGCACGTAAGGCCGCCCCAAGAAGCGCACCACGGTTCTCCGTCGTGCTCTCCCTCAACGCAGCGATCAGCGCCGAACCACCGGTCCGGCTCGCACTCGCCGGTGATACTGTTGCAACTCTCACAGTCCTGCGCTTCGGCGATGTTGGGCATCACCAGTCCGACGGCGACAGTGACTGCCAGCACTAGGAACCATTTCGAGATCCTGTTCATAGTTCACTCCTTGGTTATAGTTCATCCTTGGCCCGGTCCGACTGCCAACTCCAGCGATAAGTGAGGATCTCCAAGCGATCCGTCCGCCGTAGCGCGAGGAGTTCCTGTCGATGAGGTAGCGTGTGGAGGATGCCGAAGGGCACATCGAGTATCGTTCGACGCCTGAATGCGCCTAGGGAGTCGTAGATGATTAGGTGGCGCCGATCAGACTCAAGATCGGCCAAGACTTGTACGAAACCAGAGTCGAGCGCGAACACGCCCGTGCCCACCCACGTATCATACGTATAGAACAGTTCATTGCTCGTGGGAATCGCACCCACGACCGTCACACGGCCTGCGTCGTCAGTGGCTATCCAAGAAAATGGAAGCAACCGCGACGACAGGATGATCACGCGCGACGTGCCCGACAGGACGAGCGCGACGCTGTCGGACCAGCTAGCAGGGAGGTCCAGCGTTGTTGGCCTCACCGTGTGCCCGTCGGTCATCGAGAGGGTCACCCGGTTCATCGGCGGTTTGACCCGAGGTGTGGGCGGGATCTCGGTAACGAACGCCCAGAGGCCAGCAGCGTGTGTCAACGGTCGGGCTGGTTCCGGTACGTTCCAAGTCTCTGTCCGACATTGCCTGCCGACCGAGCGCACGAGCCGGGGCGCGATATCCTCTCCTGCACCTCCATCAATGACTTCGATAGCCACAGAGTCCGCCCGTGTTGTGTCGCGAACAAAAGCCGCACCCAGCGGAGTCCGAACGATCCCGGGGCATACAGCGCGTACTTCGGATTGATCGGTGGACGCGACCCACACGGTATCGTCGTTCCAGAACAGATGCTGGCCCCCGTCTGGAGACAGTGTGCCGCCGTTCACCTGGGCATCGGCCGTCATCGCGTATCGGCTCGCCTCGGTGAGGATCAAGCGGTCGGTCTGCGCCCCGAGATGCCCACCCAGCGCCAACCACGCCATGAAGCAGATTGCGCTCGAGTTTCGACATAGTGCTCCGCGGCGCTGGCTCATTCCGATCGCATCTGAAGGGAGCATGCCATGTTCACAATCATTTGGAGTTCGACATAGTCCATCCAGTTCGAGAAGGAAATCTCCGTCGTCATCCTTGCGGCTCCGGGAGCCGGAAGCGGCCGACCCATGGGGTGGGCTCCGGTGCGCTCGGGTAGGGCCACGTGTCGAACGTGTCGACGGCGATGGCCTCCGTGGCCCGGTCGAGGCGTAAAGGCTATGCTCCTTCGTCTCGGGCCGATTCTCAGTAAGCCGCGCTCGCGCCGGACACATGGATCGCCCCTTTGGGAGTCATGCCGCCGAGCCATTGAATCGTAGAGTTCTTCGAAGCAGCGACAAGTCCCCAAGTAGATGACACACAATCAGGTGTCATGGAATCAGGTGACGTCCATCGCCAGCGGTCGATACGCGCAGCAGTTTAACGTCGCTCTGGTCAGGTCCATCCGTTTTGGGTGCATCCGTTCGCCATCGGATGGACTTTGACGGGTGCGATGGTCGCCCGGAAGCGTTGGATTTGCCCCGAGCGATTGTATATCGGTACACTACGGGAGTACCGAACGCATCCTCCCGGACGCCCCAGGCGTTTTGCGCACCGATATGATGGAGAACCAGATCCTCGGGTGCCGGAATCTCCGCAACCGTCGCCCCGGTCTGGTCGAAGACGATCCACCTGAGACCATCGGCGTCCTGCTGCTGCACCCAAGTGGTTCCGTCTGCGGCGATCAACACTCCTCCCCCTGACCATCCGCGTCTATTCGTAGCGACCCCCGGCAGGTAATCCGGCGTGTACAGCTCACGCGCGATCGCGCGTCTCAGCGACCCGGCATTCACGCCAAACCTCTCCGCGAATCCCTCGCTCGTGCCGTCAAGGAACGAGTTGATCGACTCCCGCTCCAGGGGCGCCGCCTCGAAATCGACCGAGCGTGACGTAACCAACGTTCCGTCCGCGTCGAACCATTGCAGTTCATATCGCCCGAGTGCCTGATCGGTTCCACGGCCCCTCACGATCACAAAGCCATCCCCACGTGGCGACGCCGCCAGCAAATCTCTGGTCGACCAGGGCTGTTCCGCCGCCACGCCAACCCCGATCGGAAGCGTGAAACGCAGGCTCAGTGTCGAGACATCCAGCTTGAGGGCGGGTCCTGTGTCATTCTCCGCTTCGCCGTCCAGCGACGTCACCTGGACCTCTCTTCCCCGTCCGAGGGATTCGATACTCCGACTACTCGACGCCGACTCGAGAAACACCGCCTTCCCGTTGTCCAGGATCGCAATCGCCGCCGTCGACAGTCCCTCACGGGACAAAACAGCAGGAATAGGTCTTACATCCAGGACCTGTCCCGACAGGGTCAACCAGGTAACCCGTCGTCCAATTCTGTCCAGCGCCCACAAGACATCATCCTCCTGAATGCCGATCCATGGCGCCACTCGAAACTCTCCCGGTCCGCCTCCCTCCCCACCCACCGTGCCACGATATTCACCCGTGGACCCAAGAACGTGAATGGCCGCATCGTCTCTTCCAACCACAAACACCGCTCCGTCCGGACTCGACACCAGCGTCTGGACGTCGCCGATCGGCAATGACTCCGAACCCGTGAACCGGTATTCCTCCACCAGCTCCCACACTTGTACTTGAGCTGCCGCGAACCATGGCACTCCCTGAAGCAGCAACCCAAGCGCGCCCAAACCACAGTATCGCAGCACTCCACTTTGCACTGGCACTGGCATGACCCCTATATCACTTTCTCGATGCTACAGTGTAATATGATCCGACACAGCTCGCATTTCCAACGCTACGGCTTCCTTATATCGCCGCGCCACGATGACGTTTTGGCAACCGCGCGCATACAGCCGCCCATCCTGCCACTTGTCTCCGGTTTTGTCTGCCGCAAACGTAGCCACTCCCGAATCCACAGTTGGCAGTACGTATATCAGATCGTCTCTGCCTGCCCCCGCACTCCCCGGAAGCACCGTTCCATCCAATGCGGAGAGGGGATCCCCGGTGCAGTAACCCGATCCACCTCCGACACAGAAATCAAAATCGAATATCTCGATGTTCGCACACCAACGTAATCCCGCTCCGTCGATCACCGTACAGCCGACGTCCGGCTCGCAAGACGGACACCAGATCTGTGCCTCGGCGACATCTGCCGCTGCGGCAGTGCCAACGCATGCCACCAGCAGCATCAGCAGCGTTCTTCGCAGACAGTTACCCATCGGATCCCTCCGTGTTCTTTGGTTTCTCTGGAGTTGCCCCGGCGGTTTCAAGTGGTCAACGCAACATCTTGGCAGTGGCTGTCCAACTGCCGGGAGGTATGCGATGCGCCAACGAGGGAAGTACGGGAGGCTGAGCGAAGCGGACCGGATCGAGGTCGGGGACCGGATCCGGAGCGGGGCAGACGCACGCCGAGATCGCGGCGGCGGTCGGGTGTGCGACGAAATCGATCCAACGGCTATTGAACCGCACCGGCGGACTGCCGCCGCGGGCTCGACATCGTTCACCGCTGCACCTCACCGTCGCCGAGCGGGAGGAGATCTCGCGCGGCTTGAAGGCGGGAGACTCGTACCGGGCAATCGCCGGGCGTCTGGGCCGAGCGCCCTCGACGATCTCGCGCGAAGTAGCGGCCAACGGCTCCAGAGTGCGATACCGGGCGTGGAAGGCGGAAGAGCGGGCGGGCCGGGAAGGCTCGACGCCCGAAGGTGGCGAAGCTCGCCCGGTGCTCCCGGTTGCGACGAGAAGTGGAACGTCTGCTCGCCCAGCGCTGGTCTCCACAGCAGATTGCCCATCGCCTTCGGCTCGACCATCCCTCGGATCCCGACATGCGCGTGTCTCACGAGACGATCTACCAGTCGCTGTACGTGCAGACGCGCGGCGCGCTCAGAAAGGAACTCACGGCGTGCCTGCGCACGGGCCGGACGCGAAGACGGTCGCCAAGGCACAGGCCGGGAGAGGGGCGGCTGAAGGACATGGTCTCCATCTCCGAGCGGCCCGCCGAGGTCGCGGATCGGGCCGTACCGGGGCACTGGGAGGGGGATCTGGTCCTCGGCAAGCTGGGACGCTCCGCGATCGGAATCCTCGTCGAGCGGCGCAGCCGCTACGTGCTTCTCCTTCACCTGCCCGAGGGGCGGACTGCGCCACACGTACGGCGCGCCCTGGTCGAACAGATGATCACGCTGCCGGACCAGCTGAAGCGCTCGCTCACGTGGGACCAGGGCAAGGAGATGGCCGAGCACGTCCGCTTCAGCATCGAGAGCGGCGTATCGGTTTACTTCTGCGATCCGCGCAGCCCCTGGCAACGCGGGACCAGCGAGAACACCAACGGCCTGCTCCGTCAATACTTCCCCAAGGGTACCGATCTCTCCGCCCACTCACAGGACGACCTCAACGCCGTCGCCCGGCAGCTCAATGGCCGCCCTCGACAAACCCTCGGCTGGCTGAAACCATGTGAGGTCTTCGCCAAGACCGTTGCGTTGACCACTTGAGACCGCCGGGGTAACTCCCACTCGGAAACCGGCTTCTCGGGCGCACCGGACTAGTGGTTTACCTGGCACGTCCCGCGGTCTACACCACCTTCCATGCGTAGGCGCATGATGTACTCGATGTCGAGATCATCCGACCACACCACATGTACCACGCCGCCACGACCGACGTGCGTCAACGAGACGGAAACGGGGAGTGAAACGGAACCCCGGCGTTCTCCGCAGTTATCCAGCAGATTCCATGTAGTTTCGGCGTTGGCACCGGCGTGGCGAATCCACACCCAGCCCTCGGGCGAGACATCCAACTCGGCCGGTGCGATCTCCAGATCGAGCGTACGGAGCGTATCGCCCGTGAAAGCCATCTCGTGAAGCTGGCGTCTCTCGCTAACGGATATCCAGACCGTGCCGCGCGCTGTCGAGACGGTCCAGACGTGTTCATCGCGCTCGGGTCGTTTATCGGAAACGGCAATGCTGGCGCGGGCGAAGCCGATCACCCTCTCGGTCGTTCGAGTCTCACCAATCGCGAGAACCCGAGAATCAATTGTAAGCGTATCGCTGAGCACCACGCCGTACTCCGCCGTCGGGACGCCACGGGCGACGTATGAGACAGTGGTGTCCCCGATGGGTAGGCGCTGGTATTCATAGATGTGGCCCTGCGTATCGACCTGCACGATCTTGCCAACCGGGATATCCGGGTTGGTGTAGAAATTAGTGGTGCGCATGTCTCGCCTGTGCTCCACCCCGAGCGAGTCCATCACCTGCCGCTGATAGCCGTCATCAATCCAGAGCCACCCACGGTTCGGGTCCCACGTCACGCTGGTGAGACCGGCGTACGACATGCGGCGGTGACGACGTTCGCCGGGGCCTTCGCCCTCGGGCGCAATCTCACGGACGAGTTGTCCATCGCGGTCGAACACACGCACGTTTTGCATGCCCGGATCAACCACGTAGATCCGGCCATCGCCGTCAACGGTGAGGTCGTGGATATCGCTGAACATGTCGGACTCCAACCCCTCGACACGACCCAACCGGAGTTCCTCGACCAAGCGGAGATTGCCAGCCTGGGCGGCGGTAACCGACGCCGCCCAGACCAGCGAACCAAACGCTAGTGATGCGGAACTCAATATACGCACGAAGCCTCCACTCGAACGAGATAGTACCCACCCCCGAGGTAGAAGCATGTGACCATGTCGAAATGCCCGAGTTCCCCGCCATGTTCTTCGCACTGGGCTGCGATCGCAGCTGCAATCGCATTCGCTAGGGCCGTGCAGTTCGAAACCCTCGCTCCGTCAGCATCGGTGAAGATCGTGCAGACCACCGTCGCACCGCCGGACTCGAACGTGGCCGCTCGTGTCGGGGTTTCGGTTTCCGGCACCGACACCGCAGATAGCGGCGTGGCGATTATCAACGCGTAGCGTCGGGTGGCGGCGAGGTCCGTGAAGCCGTAGCGGGTCTCGGGGCTCACGGCCATGACCGCCCGTCCGTTGCGAGACCGGCCCTGGGCCCACGCGGGCCGGAAGGGTTCGGGCACCGCCGCCCGGGCGATCGGAACGCCGTCATGGTCGAAGATCTCAAGCAGGCCGCCCAGGAGCGTCGCGGCGGCCAGCCGTTCCCCCTCGGGATCGGCCACTACCCAGCTCTCGTACGCTTGCGGGAGCGTCGTTCCCGGCACGTCCACGACGTCGGGCGGGAAGCCCAGGATGGTGCGGTCGTAGCTCCGGTCCGCGTGGTAGCGACCGATGCGACCGTCCGTGATCCAACCACCGGCGAACCACGTCCCGTCGGAGGTGCGCACGAGCGCTCCGGCGTTCGGACCGTTCAGCGGAACGGTTTCGGGGCTCACTTCGGCCCCCGTTTCTATCTCCGGCAGGGACAACCGTGTCAGGCGCTGATGGATGCCATCGAGGATCCAGACCTCGTCGGGCGATTCCCCGGCCCCGGTCACGATCTGCTCGGGGTCCTTGAACTCGCCCGGCCCGTCGCCCTCGAGGCCGTAGGAACCGAGACGCCCCGGCCTCTCGAGATCGACGACGTGAACCGCCGGCTCCAGCAGCGCATCCAGCGCCACCACGCGATCCCCGGCCAACGCGATCTCGACGATCCAACCCAGCGAATCGTCCGCGAAGACGGCGTCCGGCGTGAGCTCGGAGAGGCTGCCTGTGTCGACCGTGGCCGGTTCCGCCTGACGACAGGCAGCGATCGACAGGGTCGCCAGAACCCCGACGGCCGTTGGCCTCATCGCGCCCCTACCAGCCCGGCGCAACGCACCGCGGCTTCCGGTTTTTTTCCTGCATGTCCGGACAGATGCAGTCCACCTTGGAGATGCTGCCACACCCCGCTTCCGCGCACGAGGCGGTGGATAACCCAAGACCAACAGGGGCGTTCGGGTCGGCGGTAACCGGGATGGCCGCCATGATCACCGCGAACGCCACCGTGGCCAAGAAGCGTTTCATGCTCATTGTCGTTCCTCCAGAATCGAAGCGTTGTCGGTTATCTCACCGACGCCGGGGAGTGATCTCCCAGCACGAGTGCGATACGGAGCGCGGTCGCGAGAGCCTCGCCGCGATACCGCAGGGCGCCACCCCCGTCCACGACGAAGAACTGCACCTCCCGCCAGGCGCCCAGAGCTTTCCAGACTTCGGAGCGTTCGTCGTGAAGGAAGGGGAGCGTCGAATCCGCACCAATAGCTGGGACGGTCCAAGCCCCGCTCCCGGAATCGGGTTCGACGGCGACCAGCAGCGCCCGCGCACCTGCCGCCGCCAGTTCCGGTACGTTGACCCTCAGTAGATCCAGGCTCTCTCTCGGGACGTAGGTCGGTCGAACGCTCTGGACAACCAGCGTTACATCGCCATCGGTCAGCTCCCGCAGCGTCTTCTCCTCACCGGGCGAAACCTCAAGCCTCGCGCCTCCGTTGACCCGCTCATCGAGCAGGGACGATGCCAAGTGCTCTCGCCACGCCGCGCGGGCTACGGCCAAGTCGGTTTCCGTCGGTGCGGTCGCCCAGTCTTCTACGTCGGGCATGTAGGGCTCGAGCGGGATGACCGGGTCCGCCTGAGCGAGCGCCAGCAACTCGGCCGCGCGAGTCGTCGACCCGGCCTCCGCATGGAATTCGGCGAGTTCCACGAACACACGGGGGTCCCAACTGAGTTCGGCGGCGTGCTCGAACGCCTCGAGCGCCCCTGTCCGGTCTCCTCGGGCCACCCGCAGCCGTCCGAGGAGCACATGCAGGCGGGCCAGACTCTCGGCGGCTTCGGCCTCGAAGTTGGCTCGCGTGCCCGCAAGTGACCGATCCGTACCAAGCCAGTCCGGCTGCCCACTCAACAGTTGAAGGATCCAATTTTCGGCGATCATCCCAAGAGTCGGCACCGCAGCCATGCGTTCCGCCACTTCGACATCGAGCCGCGAATCTCGAAACACGGAGGCGGCTGCGTACCTCCGGAGCCAGGCTCTGGTAAAGGCCGGATCGGTAATCTCGTAGGAGAGCTGAAGTCCGACCTGCGCCACCGAGGGCATGGGTGCGAGCCTCCAGCTCCGGTCCAGCGCATCCAGCTTCTCCGCATGGGACATCGACGACCGCTGGATCGCCTCCAGCCGGATCTGCGACGCGTACTCGTGCCGGGGAAAACGGGCCGTGAGTTCGCTCCGCCAGTGGGCCTCCATGTCTTCCCGGCCGAGCAGGCGGGCGTAGAGTCGCAGGGCGTGCATCTCGCCCGGCCCGGGGTCTCGCTGCCGCGCGGCCCTGTCCAAGCGCTCAAGGCGCGCCCGATGCGCGTGCAGCGAGACCTCTGCCGAACCCTCGGAAAGAGCCGCTTCCCCGTACAGGAGGTGGGCGACCCACAGCTCGGGTCGCTGGGGGTAGTCCGATAACCCGCGCTCGATCGCTTCCACGACCCTTCGGGGATTCTGGTCCGCGGTGGCCAGCACCTGGTAGAGGCGGGCGTCCAGCGTCGCCTGGCCGCGCGCGTCCGTCTCGAGGTATTCCCACGACCGGCCGAAATCGCTGTCGATGTGTTCTCCGTCGAGGTCTTCGACGGTGGCGGCGGCATACACGGTGCCGGGGGGCAGAGCGACCGCTCCCGAGAAGACGCCCGGTTCCTCGCGCGAGAGTTCGACTACGCGGTACCCAGGTTCTGTCTGGGCGAAGCGGAACGGGTCCGGCACCCAGTATCGCAGCCGCGCCCGGAGGCCGGGTTCCGCTGCCAGCAGCGAGATCGTTTCGTACCGGAGTGTCAGCGCGCTCGGCTCCTCCCAGTCGAAGCTCAGCGTGCTCGAGCCGGCCATGGCCCGCTGGGGTCCAAGCGTCAACACGAGGACGGCCGCGATCAGTACCAGCAGGCAGGCCCCTCCCAAGACGGCCAGACGTCGGGAGGAGGCGACCGGCTGCGTCTCCGGGAGGAGGATGGGGGGTGGGGGATCCGTTTCCTCGGGGAACATCTCCTCGAACAGTCCAGCGGGTGGCCTTGGCGCCGGAACGGCACGAAGCGCGGCACTCAGCGCGCGAATCTGCTGAACCTCGCGCCGGCAGACCGCGCATGAACGAAGGTGTCGCCGGACGGCGGCGGCGGCCCGCGGGGGCAGTTCACCGTCCGCGTAGCGATTCAGCGTCCGGTCGTCGATGTACGTGTCGCGTGTGCAGCAATCCATCTTACAACTCCCTACCGCTCGAAAAGCATGGCGCGAAGCCGCTTCCGCGCCCTGTACAACCGTCCCTCCGACGTCGTGCGCGCGATCTGGAGAAACTCGGCGACCTCCCGGTGCGAGTACCCCTCCATCTCCTTGAGAGCGACTACCGCCCGCAGTTCGTCCGGGAGCGAAGACATCGCGCGTTCCACCGCGATCGAATCCAGGACGCTTGATTCCGGCGACGCGATGACCTCCAGATCGTCCGGGGCCGCACCGATCGCGAGGTCATGCCGTCTCTGCTCCGACCGCATGTGTTTGAGGGCCGCGTGAGCCGTCACGGAACGAAGCCACGGGCCCAGGGGCCGCTTGCCGTCGAAGCCCCGAATCATCTCGGTCAGCTCGCAAAAGACATCGTGCAGTACATCGCGAGCATCGGCGGACGACTCCGTCAAACGGTACGCGACAGCGAACAACTGCCCCGAGTACTCCTCGTACAGGGACCGCAACGCTTCCCGGTCGCCACGCGCCGCCCTTTCCAACCATCGCTGCTCCTGGGCTGCGGTCATCAAACCGCGCCACCTCGCGCAACAAGGCGTGCTTTCGTGACTCTCTCCACGGAGAATCTCTTTCTCGTCGTCGGCCCCTGTGCCCGAGCCGACGGTGCCGGCGCGGATCATCCCTCTACTATTAATGGCCCGCCCGAGGGCAAAACTTGGCTCGGCTCCTTCCGGTGTTTTTGGGCGAAACGAGCCTTCAAGGAGGGTTGTCGGATCGATAAGTGATGCGCTGACAATGCGATAGGAGTGAGGAGATTTCGGAGGACGCCGTCGGAAATTGGAAGGCGTTCGCTGCCGATGGCGCCGGTGACGGGGGCGTCGCCGACGTGACGTGTCGGCCGCGCTAGATCCATCGCACGGCGGCCTGCCCCGGGCTACGGGAGCAGGCCCGCCGAGTGCTTCGCGTGGCTCCGCGCGGAGCCGTCATTCGCGCGCGTCTAGTCGAGACGGATGACACCGCGGCCGCCGTTGCGTCGCATGTCTTCTCTCCTTTGGGTTTGCCGTTCGTCACCGAAAAGCGCCCGAGAAAACGGCGCTCTCGATTAACACAAACGCCTCCGGCTCGAAAAATCTTACATCGCGTCGACGGCCCCCGAAGAAAAACGCGGCGATGGTCACGGAGTCGGATCTACTTCGTCCAGATCACGACGGCGCCGCAGCGGCCGTCGAAGCCGGAAAACTCCGCGGCGAGCGCTGCCGCGCCGCTGTACACCTCGACGCCGCCGACCTCGATCGGGAGGACGAAATCATTGACGGACGCGGGGTTTCCGCCCCAGCGGCCGTCGCTCGACCGAATGACCGGCACGCCGTCCACCAACACGTTGAGTTCGCAACCGGCGCCGCCGAACCCGACCGAGACCCTCCTGCTGAACACCCTGCACCGGTTTCCCTGGCAGTGGACGCGAACTCCCGGCGCGTCCGCGATCAGGTCGGTGATGCGCATCGGGTTCCGGCGCTCGATGTCCTCGACGGTGAAGAAGGTGCCGAGGCCGGTGAGTTCACCCCAGTTCTTCCGTTCGTAGAAGCCCTGCGTCTCCAGTCGGCGGAGCCTCGTGACCGTCGCCACCAGGGGCGGGAGTTCCACGGGGTCGGGCGTGAGACTCACGTCGACCTCGGTGGTGCGCCCCCGGCTTACGGTCACGCTGTGGTTCAGCGGTGCGTAGCCGATGTGCCGGACCGACAGTTCGTACTCGCCCACGGGGAGTGCGCCCAGGACGAAGTGGCCTCTGCGGTCGCTTTGCTCCCGCTCCGGGCGGCCCGTGACGGACACGGCGGCCGCCGCCACGGGACGCTGGCTCCGGGCATCGCGCACCCGGCCGAGGAGCCGTCCGGTGTGTGTCTCCTCCAGGGGCGGCAGTTCGATTTCGTGGGTCAGCTCGGTGGCCTGCAGTGCCGTGTCCTCCGGAGACGTCGGGGAGAGCCGAGGGTCGACCCGCACGTCCCGCCAGGCGACGCGAGTGATCAGGTCGAACTCCAGTCCTTCATCCGCCCCCGCTTGCCGGAGGAAGACCGGCTCCCCCAAGGGCACGCGGCAGAGCGCGAATTCACCTTGCTCCCCGGACACGTCACGGGCACTGTCGGTCCGCTCCGTGACATCGAACGACCGTCCCACCAACCGGATGCTCCACTCCCGCCACAGCGCCTCGATCCCGACCCCCGGGACCGGGAGTCCGGTGTCGAAGTCGCGCGCCACGCCGACGACGGCGCCCCTGCTCCCGTAGGAGGGCAAACGCGGGCAGATCCGCGTGAAGACGGTTTCGGCAGAGGGTGTCCACACTTCGAGTGCCTCGCTGGCCCGATCCTCGACAACCACGCGTGTTTCCTTCAGCCGCACACCCGCCGCCTGCAGCCTCGGATGGTCCACGCCGAGCGCGTAGACTCCATCCGGCAGCCCCGTCACGCGGAACGCACCGGCCTCGTCGGTGACCGCGCTGAACGGTGCCTCGGCAGCCGCCGGCCGGGAGTCGGGGCCCGCCGCGTCATCCCAGTCGCGCAGCACGATGTCCGCCCCGATGAGTGCCTCGCCGCTCGTGCTGTCGCGCACGACGCCGGCGACGACGCCCCCACTGGTCCCGAACCGGCGTCCGTCCGCGAAAGCCTCCCCGACGCTGCCGCCCGTCTGCCGGTACGCCGCGAGCACGGCCTCGGGTTCTCCGGTCAGGCCGGTCAGGACCGGCCGCAGCGAACGCCCTCTGATCGGAAAACGGATCCACCAGTCGCGGATGTAGAACGGGCCGTCCGGCACCCGGTCGAACTGGAGGTTCGCGCCCACCCGGCGCCGATCCGTCCCCCGTGGCAGCGGAACGTTGCGGTAGCGCAACTCGACCTCGCGGAGGGCGGCGGTCGTCTCGTCGAGCCACAGCGTCCCTTCGATGTCGATGACGTCGGTCCCACTCCGGGGACGGAACGTGATGCCGAGTCTCGTCTCGCCCTCCACCTCGTCACGCCTCAGGCCGAAGCAGTGCGCATCCCGGAACTCCTCCGACAGGAGGACGGTCGCGTCGGGCGCATAGAAGACCGAGGAGTCCCGGTTGACGATGGCGTAGCCCTCGGCCACGAGCTGCCGCGCGGGCAGGCTTCGGAAGGGCGGGAGGGGTACGTTCCGCCGCGTGTGGGTTTCCGAGCTCAGGGTGGCGAGTGAACGGGGATCGAGGGTGCGTTCGTATTCGGTAAGCGTGAACGCGAGTTCGCCCCGATCCTCGGCCCAGACTGCCGTTTCGAGCGCCTTGCGCGCTTCCTCCCACGCCGCGGCGAGCGCCTCGCCCCGCCGGGGGTCGTCGAGACAGACCCCCGTCACCTCCACGCGAAGGTCACCGAGCCGCACCGGCTGCACCGGGACTTCAACGGTGATCGCGAGAGGCTGGCCGGCGGCGACGGCGTAGGGCTCGGTGACCCAGTTCGCGTATCCGATCCGCTCGACGCGGATGCGGTACTCGCCGGGACCGGGCGCCAGGAACGAGAAGGCACCATTTGCCGCCGTGAAGTCGGCCCCAACGGCCTCGCCGGCCTGATCGAGCAGGCTGATGAAGCCTCCCGGGATCAGCCGGCCCCCGTCGGCCTCCCGCACCGTCCCGCTGATCCGCTGCGCCGTCGCGGCCGAGGGAAGTACAAGCAGGGCGGCCAGCGCGACGCACGACGCGACCGCCTGGACGCGTCGAGTCGACACCGGACTCATTTCGTCCACACGACTACGGCACCACACCGGCCCGGGAACTCGGCCGGGGTACTCGCCAGCCCCTTGTAGACCTCGATCCCGCCCACCTCGATCGGCTTCACGAACGAGTCCAGATCGCGCCCGACCACGAAGCCGTCCAGGTACACGGCCATGCGGCAGGTCCGGTTCAGTCCCGAGAAGCCTCTCCGGTTCACCAGCCCCGGCCCAACGCTCGGGACCAGCATGCTGACGAGGTGGCTGACGTGAAGGGGGCGCCATCGTTCAATGTCCTCCTCGGTAAAGAACGTGCCGAGGCCGAGCAGCTCACCCCAGTGCTTTCTCTCGTAGAACCCCTTGATCTCCAGGCGCCGAGACCTCTCCACCGTTGCGACCAGGGGCGCCAGTTCCACGGGGTCCGCCGACAGGCCGATCTCGATCTCCGTGGTAGTGCCCTGCCGGATCGTGACCGGGTGAGAGAGCGGAGCATACCCGATATGTCGGACGGACAGTTCATGTTCTCCCACGGGCAGCGCGCTGAGGACGAAATTGCCTCTCCGGTTGCTCGAGACCATCCCGGCTCGGCTCGGAACGGAAACTTCGGCCACGGCCACGGGCTGTTTGGTTCGCGCATCCATCACCCGACCGATAAGGCGGCCCGTCTTCACCTCCTCCAGCAGGAGCCGGAGTTCCACCTCGTGCGCGTATCCCGGTGCGAGGGCGACGTTCGCTTCCGCGCTCGAAGCGTCGCCGAACTCGGCCCACAGCGTGGCTGTTGTGGCGTCCGGCGGAACGCAGAGAAGCAGCTCGCCGTCGGTATCGGCGGCTTCCCGCAAAGGCCTGCGGACCGCATCTATCCAGCGCAGGACGACGGTGGCGTTGGGGATCGGAATCTGCCCGGAATCGTCCCGGACGGTGACTGCAAGCGAGGCTCTGTCTCCGCAGTCTTCAGGCGGTTGTGCCACAGCTTGCAGTGCGGAGGCCGGGTCGGCGCCGAGGCCAAGAAGGAGCACGGTCGAGACCATCAATCCCCCGGGTCCGCGGTCCATGGACCTTCCTTTCGCTTGTCCCGCACTCAGGCCGAAGATGTACACCCCATCCTACGACGGCTCGTGGCGGCCGCCCGTCACATCAGTGGTAGAAGACGTTCACGAGGGCGAGGGGGATCGCAGGCACGTACGTGACGAGGAGCAGGACGGCGACGAGGACGGCGACGAAGCGGAGGTTGACCTTGCTCACCTCCCAGATGTCCGCCTTCGCGACGGAGCAGGCGGTCACGAGCACGCTGGCCACCGGGGGTGTCTGCTGGCCGATGCCGAGGTTGAGCGTGACGATGAGGCCGAAGTGCACCGGGTCGATCCCCGCCGCGCGCACGAGCGGCATCACGATGGGGACGACGAGGATGATCGCCGCAGCCGAGTGCAGGAAGAGGCCGATGACGAGGAAGAAGACGTTGAGCAGCGCGAGGATGAGCCACTTGCTCTCGGTGAGCCCCATGATCCCGGCCGCGACCTGCTGCGGGAGCCGCTGTTCCGTGAGGTAGTCGCCGAGCAGGGCGGAGGTCGCGACGAGGAGCATGACGACGGCGGTCTGCACGCCGCCCTCGAGCATCGCCTCGCGCAGGTGGGCGAGGTCGAGCTCGCGGTAGACGAGACCGCCCACGACGAGCGAGGCGACGACCGCGAGCCCCGCCCCCTCCGTCGCCGTCACCCAGCCGCTGAAGATCCCGCCGAGGATGATCGCGGGCAGGAGAAGCGCCCACCCCGCCTCGCGCGCCGTCGTCCACACGCGGCGGAGTTCGAACCGTCCCTCGACCGGGAAGTCGTGGCGCCGGGCGTAGAGCCAGGCGACGAACATCAGGAGCAGGCCGCCGAGCACCCCGGGCACGATGCCGGCGACGAACAGTTCGACGACCGAAGCTTCCGCCATGACGCCATACAGGATCATGGGGATGGACGGCGGGATGATGACGGCGAGCGTGGCCGAGGAGGACATCACGGCCGCGGCGAAGGGTGTCCGGTAGCCGCGCTTCTTCATGGCCGGGATGAGGATGGAGCCGAGCGCGGCGACGTCGGCCACGGCGGAGCCCGAGATCTCGGCGAAGAAGAGGGAGGCGGAGATGCCGACCATCGAGAGGCCGCCGCGGATGAACCCGACGAGGGCGGAGGCGAAGGCGATGAGCCGGCGCGAGATCCCGGTCGCGTTCATGATCGCGCCCGCGAGGATGAAGAGCGGGATCGCGATGAGCGGGAAGGAGGTCGCCCCGTCGAACAGCACGAGACCCGCGTTGGGGAGCATGGCGACGCCGCCCGAGGCGAGCATGGCGACGAGCGCGACGATCCCGAGCGCGACCGCGATGGGGATGCCCAGGGCGATGAGGAGCAGCAGACCGACGAAGAGCAGGAGGAGCGTCACGGCTCCCCCTCCCTGGCCGGGACCGCCTCGTCCGAGCAGGGTTCCTCCGGGGAAGGGGCGCCCTCCGGGGATAGGGCGTCCCCCGGCGAAAGCGCGTCCTTCAGGCTCAGCAGCTGGGCGAGGATGAAGAGGACCGCCCCGATGGGGATCACGGACTGCGCGAGCGCGGCGGGCACGGAGGGCAGGCTCACGAGCGTCGTCCCCTCGAGCACGCGTACGACCTGCCACCCGGCCCACGCGACCGCGGCGAAGAAGGCGATGATCGCGCTCTCGGCCACGAGCACGACGGCGAGCCGCGAGCGCCCCGTCAGACGCTGGGCCAGCGTGGGCACGCCGATGTGCGCCCGGCGGAGCGCCGCGAGCGCCGCCCCGTAGTAGGTGAGCCAGGCGAGGAGGATCGAGGCGACCTCGTCGTACCACACGAGCGCGGCCCCCGCCTTCCGGAACCCGACGCCCACCACGACGACGATGGCGAGCGCCGCGAGGAGGACGAGCACCGCCCCCTCGAGGAAGCGCCGGACGCCCGTCTTCACCATGGCCCGGTTATGAGCCGGCCTCCGGGGCTCCGGCCGCGCGCGCCCGGTCGATGAGGGACTGTCCGCCTTCGACGGTCGCCGCGAACTCCTCGTACACGGGCTCGCTGGCGGACTCGAAGCGCGCCGGATCCGCCTCGTTGATCTCCATCGCCGTGGCCTCGAGTTCGGCGAGCAACTCCTCGTCCATGCGCGCGGCCGTCTCGTACACGAAGGCCTGCATCTCCCGCGCGATCGCCTCCACCTCGGAGCGAACGTCCTCCGGGTGACGCTCCCAGGGCCCGGCCCCCGTCGTGACGAAGGCCGGGCTGTACACGTGTCCGGTGAGGGAGAGGTAGTCCTGCACCTCGTGCAGCTTGGAACTCGTCACCTGCGTGAGCGGGTTCTCCTGTCCGTCCATCACGCCCGTCTGGAGCGCGACGAAGACCTCGGAGAAGGGCATCGGCGTCGGGTTCGCGCCAAGCGCCTGGAAGAGCTTCACGCGCCACACGCCCCGCGGCGTGCGCAGCTTGATCCCGCTCAGATCCTCCGGCCCGTGGATGGGTCGGCGGGAGTTCGTGATGTGACGGAACCCGTTCTCCCACACGGCGAGGACGCGGTAACCGCCCTCCTCCGCGCGCGGGGCCAACTCCGGCCACACGACGGCCTCCTCGATCCGCTTCATGTGCTCGCGGTCGCGGACGAGGTACGGCATCTCGAACAGGCCGAAGGCGTCGACCATCGAGGACATGATCGTGGAGGGGATGGACATGTCGAGCGTGCCGAGCCGCAGCCGCTGAAGCATCGCATCGTCGCCGCCGAGCTGGCTCGCGCCGTAGACGTGGAGTTCGGCCCGGCCGGCGAGCCGTTCGTTCACGCGGCGCGCGAACTCGTTGGCCGTCACGTCGTAGAGCGAGCCGGGGGAGCCGACGTGGCCGAGGGAGAGTTCGACGACCCCCGGTTCCCCGCCCTCTCCCCCGCACCCGAAGGAGAGGAGCGCCGCGACGGCGAGCACCGGAGTCCGTCCCGCAGGCCGCTTCATGCCTCGGCCAGGAAGTCGGCGGCGGCGGACAGGCCGCCGGGTTCGTGCGCGATTCGGCTCATCTTCAGTCCCATTTCCACCCCGGCCAGCGCTCCCATCAGCGTGAGTTCGTTGAGGTCCCCGAGGTGTCCGATCCGGAACACCTTCCCCTTGAGGGGACCGAGACCCGTCCCCAGCGACATGTCGAAGCGTTCGAGCACGACGAGACGGAACGCGTCCGCGTCCTCCCCGTCCCCCACCATCACGGTCGTCCCGGCGCTCGACACCGCCTTCGGGTCCTGACAGTAGTTACGCAGACCCCACGCGGCGACGGCCCGGCGCGTGGCCCCGGCGTGGCGGGCGTGGCGGGAGAAGGTGGCGTCGGCCCCCTCTTCCCGCAGCAGCGCGAGCGATGCCTCGAGCCCGTAGAGGAGCGTCGTGGGCGGCGTGTAGGGGAAGTAGCCGCCCTCGTTGTCCCTCAGCATCGCCGTCCAGTCGAAGTACGAGCGCGGCGCCCCCGGGCTCGCGCGGTGGCGGGCGAGCGCCTTCTCGCTCACGGCGCAGAACCCGAGGCCCGGCGGGAGCATGAGTCCCTTCTGGGAGCCGCAGACGGTGACGTCCACGCCCCACTCCGCCTGCCGGTAGGGGGTGGCGGCGAGCGAGGAGACGGTGTCGACCATGAAGAGGGCGGGATGGCCGGTTTCGTCGAGCGCCTCCCGCACGGCGGCGATGTCGCTGGTGACGCCCGTGGAGGTCTCGTTGTGGACGACGAGCACGGCGCGGATCCGCCGCTCCCGATCGTCCGCGAGCCGCGCCGCTATTCTCTCCGGGTCCGCGGGGCGCCGCCAATCCCCGTCGATGGCCTCCACCCGCAGGCCGAGGGCCCGTCCCACCTCTCCCCACTTCGAGGCGAAGAACCCGTTGTTCCAGAGGAGGACGCGGTCGCCGGGGGAAAGGACGTTGGCGAGGGCACTCTCCCAGCACCCGGTCGCGGAGGAGGGGAAGATGAAGACGTGCGCGGGGTCTCCGAACACCCATTCGAGTCCCTCGAACAGGCCGAGCACCATCTCGCCGAACGCGGGTCCGCGGTGGTCGATGACGGACCGGTTCATGGCCTGGAATACGCGCTCGGGCACCGGGGTGGGGCCCGGAAGCTGGAGGAAGTGTCTGCCGCCGCGGTAGGTCAAAGGTGGCTCGCTCTTGTCAGGTCGGGGCTTCCGCCGATACAACTTGGCTCGTGACCCGCCCAATCTCTCACGACCGCGCCGGTTCGCAACGGCCCCGGCCCGGACTCGACCCTCGACGCGAGGCCCGGCTCGAAGCTCGACTTCGGGCGGGGCTTCGGGGAGAGGTCCGGTTCGACCGTTTCACGCGCGGGCTGTACAGCACGGACGCGTCGATCTACCAGGTGGAGCCGCTGGGGGTCGTGTTCCCGGAATCCGCCGCCGACGTGCGGCGGGCGGTGGAACTCGCGGGCGAACACGGGACGTCGGTCGTCGTGCGCGGGGCGGGGACGTCGCAGAGCGGCCAGTCGATCGGGCGGGGGCTGATCCTCGACACGAGCCGGGGGCTGGACGGGGTGCTCGACTTCGATCCGGGCGCCCGGCGCGTGGTCGTCGAACCGGGGATCGTGCTGGACCGGCTGAACGCGTTCCTGCGGCCGCACGGGCTCTTCTTCCCGATCGATGTGGCGACGGCGAGCCGGGCGACGCTGGGGGGCATGGCCGGCAACAACAGCGCGGGATCGCGGTCGGTGCGGTACGGCCACATGGTCGAGCACGTTCGCGGCATCGAGGCGGTGCTCGCGGATGGCCGGCGGGTCGAGTTCCGCCGCGACGCCACGCCGGGCGCGGCGGCCGGGGGCGGCCTCGGAGCCGACATGCGGGCGCTCTACCGGCGCGAGGCGGACGAGCTGGCGCGGCGGGTGCCGGACGTCCCGCGGCACGTGGCCGGCTATGCGCTCCACCGTCTGGGCCGCGAGAGTGCCGGGCTGTCGGATCTCCTCGTGGGTTCCGAGGGAACGCTCGCGCTCTTCACCGCGCTCGAACTCGACCTTCAGCCCATTCCCGCCGTGCGCGCGCTCGGCGTGTGCCGCTTCGACGGGACCGGCGAGGCGCTGGCCGCGGTGCCGGCGATCGTCGCGCTCGAGCCGACGGCGGTCGAACTGTTCGACGCGACTGTACTCGGGCTGGCCGCGCAGATGCCGAGTTTCGAGCGGGTGCTCCGACAGCTCGGTGAGGACGGGAGCGGCCCGCCGCGCGACATCCTCGTGGTCGAGTTCGCCGGGGACGACCCGGAGCGGGTCTCAACCTCCCTCTCGCGGCTCGAATCCGCGCTGGGCGGGATCGCCGTGGGCGTCACCCGCGCGGAATCCCCCGACTTCCAGGCCCGCATCTGGGCGATGCGGAAGGCGGGGCTCAGCATTTCGATGTCCCAGCCCGCCGCGCGCAAACCGCTCGCCTTCATCGAGGACTGCGCGATCCCGCTCGAACGGCTGCCGGAGTGGTATCGCCGGCTGACGGAGATCATCGATCGCCACGCCACCCACGCCGTGTGGTACGCGCACGCGTCCGTCGGCTGTCTCCATGTGCGGCCTGCGCTCGACCTGCGGGACGGGGACGATGTGGAGCGGTTGCGCGCGATCGCGGTGGACGCCTTCGCGCTCGCGGGTGAGTTGGGCGGGTCCCATTCCGGCGAGCACGGCGACGGCTGGATCCGGTCGGAGTTCCTCGAACCGATGCTGGGCGCGCGCCTCGTCTCCGCCTTCGGAGAGATCAAGCGCCGCTTCGATCCGGAGGATGTCCTGAACCCCGGCAAGATCGTCGACCCGCCCCGCATGAACGAGCCCTCGCTCCTGCGGGCCCGCTACGGGCTGGAGACCCGAAGGCTGCCGACGGCGCTCGACTGGGGGGCGTGGGGCGGCTTCTCGCCGGCCGTCGACATGTGCAACAACAACGGGACGTGCCTCAAGCGGAGTCCGGGGGTGATGTGCCCGTCCTTCCGCGCCACGAGCGACGAACGACATTCCACGCGGGGGCGGGCCAACGCCCTGCGGCTGGCGCTCTCGGGACAGCTGGGGGAGGACCCGTGGACGTCGCCGGAGCTGTACGAGGCGATGGACCTCTGCCTGGGCTGCAAGGGGTGCCGCCGCGAGTGTCCGACGGGCGTGGACATGGCGCGCATGAAGGTGGAGTTCCTGCACCGCCGGCGCGCCGAGCAACCGCTCTCGCCCCGGGACCGGGCGCTCGCGTACCTCCCCCGCTACGCGCCGCTCGTCGCGCGCGCGGCCCCGCTCGTCAACCTGCGGAACCGGATCCCCGCGCTCGCGCGCCTCGGGGAACGCGTCGGGGGTCTGGCGGCCGACCGGCCGCTCCCGCGCTGGTCGTCGCAGCCGTTTTCCCTGCCCTCCCGGCCTCCCGCCGGGCTTCCCGCCCAGCTTCCCGCCCAGGGGAACGGGGCGCCGAGCGTCGCGCTCTTCGTCGACACCTTCACGCGCTATTTCGAGCCGGAGAACGCCCGCGCCGCCGTTCGGATGCTGGCACGGGCGGGCTACCGGGTGGAGGAGGCCGTCACCGCGGGCCGACCGCTCTGCTGCGGGCGCACCTTCCTCAACGCGGGTCTCGTCGAGGAGGCGCGGACCGAACTCGACCGCACGGTCCGGGCGCTGAACCGCTTCGTCGCGCGGGGGATCCCAGTGGTGGGGCTCGAACCGTCATGTCTGCTCACGCTGCGCGACGAACTGCCCGCGCTGGACGCGGGGCCAGAGGCCGCGGCGGTCGCGGACCGGGCTCGGCTGCTGACCGAATGGCTCGTCGAAGCGGCGGCGCTCGACCGGCTCGACCTCGCTCCCCTTCCCGTCCGGCGCGTCCGCGTCCACGGCCACTGCCACGAGAAGGCCTTCGGCGCGGACGGCCCGACGCTGGATGTCCTCCGCGCGATCCCCGACCTCGAGGTCGAAGCAATCCCCGCCGGCTGCTGCGGCATGGCCGGCTCCTTCGGCTACGAGGCGGAGCACGCCGAAACCTCGCGGCAGGTCGCCGAACTCGAACTCCTCCCCACCGTCCGCGCTCTCGCCGACGACGAATGGCTCGTCGCCAACGGCACAAGCTGCCGCCACCAGGTCGCCGACCTCGCCAACGCAACGGCCCGCCACGTCGTCACCGTACTCGACGCCGCCGCTTCTCCTCCTGACTCCTCCCGACGCACCCCACTGAGCTAGATTGTTGGCTGGCTCGTGACGGTAGCGGAGGGTGAGGGGATGCGTGAAGTAGATACGTTCGAGGCGAAGGCACATCTGCAGGCGGTGGACGCCGCGATCGCGAGACTAAGGGCGCTTCGCGAGCGATTCGGCAGCCTCTCGGTCGAGTAGATCCTCGCCTTTCGGGATGAAGGCCGCCGCTAGCGGCGGGAAGCCAGCATCGCCTGCAGGCGCTCTTTGAGCGGCGGCGGGATCTCTACGCCCTGCCAGTCCTGGCTGCCGTGCTCGCGGCGGGCGCAGACGACGGTCCAGTCGCTGCGCGCCACGACTTCCCGTCCCCCTGAGCGTTCGACCGTGAAGTCCGCCGCGTAGCGGATCGCCTTGCGGCGCACTTCGCGCACCCGGAGTCTCACGTCGACCTCGTCGCCGTAGCGGACGGCGCCCAGGTAGTCGCACGAGACGGAGACGCGCGGCATCCCGAACATGGAGTCCTCGCTCCATTGAAAGCCGACGAGGTCGAACGACCGGTAGAGGGCGTGCTCGGCCTCCTCCATGAACTTCAGGAGCGCCGTGAAGTGGATGAGGTTCGCGGTGTCCGTATCCGCGAACTCCACGCGCCGCGTGTAGACGAACTCGGAAGCCATGTCGCAATCTATCACCCCCTCGAACCCTGGCAGCCCGCGACCTGGGGTCGGCGGGCCGGGAGGCGCGGTGACGGTTGAACCCAGACACATCACGATCGAGCGGCGGGTGCGATTCGCCGTGCTCGAGCCGCACGAGCGGCCGGTAACCGAGATCTGGTTCGCCCTGCACGGATACCACCAGCTCGCCCACCGCTTCCTGCGCTACTTCCAGCCGATCCACGCGGGCGCCCGGTGCATCGTCGCCCCCGAGGGGCTACACCGGCATTACATCGAACACGAGTCGCGCAAGGTGGGCGCCTCGTGGATGACGAGCGAAGACCGCCTCACGGACATCGAGGACTACGTCGGCTACCTGGACCGGCTCCACGCGCATGTACTCGCCGAGGAGTCACGACAGACGTCGGGCGGATCGGCGCCGCCGCGGATCGTCGGGCTCGGGTTCTCCCAGGGGGTCCATACGCTCTGCCGCTGGCTCGCGTTCGGCCGGGCCCGCATCGACCGGGCGATCCTGTGGGGCTCCACCGTCCCCCCCGACCTCGACCTGAGCGAGCACGGGGCCACGCTCTCCGCCGCCGACCTCCACCTCGTCGTGGGGGACGAGGACGAGTACTTCGACCGGGCCGCCATCGAGGCCCATGAGGCGCGCCTCCGGGCGGCAGGCGTCGCGTTCACATCCCACACCTATCCCGGCGGACACCGGCTCGACGCAGGGACCCTGCGGCGCTTCGCCGAGTCCGGAGAAACGGGATAAGACGTTCCCGCGGGAACGTCTCGGGCTGGAGTTGCGCGTCGCGATTCCCGCAGCGGCGGCGCGTCGGAACCTATTTCGTCGTGATCACGACGGCGCCGCAGCGAGCGTCGTAGCCGGAGAACTCGGCCGGTAGCGACGCGCCTCCCGTGTACACCTCGAGCCCCTCGATCTCGACCGGGAGGACCAAATCGTTGACGGTCTCGTTCTCCCTGGTCATGCGGCTCATTCGCAGGATCGAAAGTGGCACCTCTTCGGAGGCATGGCGCTCGTCACTCCCCCGGATGACCAGGGTCCCGTCAATGTAGACGTTCAACTTGCAACCCTGGCCCGAGAACCCCGCCGATGCCCTTGTGCTGTACAGATGGCAGCCGTGCGCCTGCACACCGCAGTTGCCCAGCCTGACTCCGGGAACGTCCGCGATCATGTGCGAAATCCGCATCGGGTTGCGGCGTTCGATGTCCTCCGCCGTGAAGAACTCGCCGCCACCCGTGAGTTCCCCCCACTCCCTGCGTTCGTAGAATCCCGTGATCTCCAGGCGACGGGACCTCGTGGCGACCGCGACCAGCGGCGCCAGTTCCACCGGGTCCGGCGACAGCCCGATCATGGCCTCGGTCGTGAGGCCTCGCGCTACTGCCACCTGCTGGACCAAGGGCGCGTAGCCGAGGTGTCGAACCGAAAGCTCGTGCTCGCCCACCGGCAGCCCGCTGAGCACGAAGTACCCGCGGCTGTTGCTCTGTGCCGCCTCGGGCCGGCCCGGGACGGACACCGAGGCTGCGGCGACGGGTCGGTCGTTCCGCGCGTCCCGCACTTGGCCGAGGACGCGCCCCGTGGCCGAAGCTCCGAACAGAAGCTGGAGTTCGACCGCGGTCACCGCGCCCGGACGCAAGGCTACCGCCGCTTCCTCGCTCGAGGCGTCGCCGAACTCGGCCCACAGGACAGCCCCTTGCACGTCGGGCGGAACGCAGAGCACGAGCCGTCCCTCGGCATCCGCAGCCTCCCGGACCGGCCGTCCCTCCGCCGCCGACCAGCGGACCGCCACCGCCGCGCCCGGTATCGGAACCAGCCCGGAATCGTCGCGCACCTCCACCGATAGCGACCCGCGGCCCCCGCACGCAGCCTCCTGCAGCGCTCCGATGGGTCCGGCCCCGACCACGACCAGCATTGCCGCAATCCACACGGCGAGCGACCCCACCCGCATTATTTTGAGTCGCCTTTCTTGCGGCGACGGCGGCGAGCCTCCATGCGGCCGAAGAGGAGGGGGCTCACTAGGCCCGACGTCGTGCCGCCGATGAGGGCGAGGACCCCGACGGGGTGGAGGTTCGAGAACGCCGGGAACTCGATCTGGGTGTTCATCCACATTCCGAGCGCCGCGAACACGATCGCGCCGACGACGAAGCCGAGGCAGGTGAGGCGGATCACGGGATCGTGCGCCGGGCGTCTATGAGCCGCCGTCCCCGTCGCCGCCGCCCGGGAGGCCGACGGTGGCGATGCACTCGATCTCCACGCGCGCGTCCAGCACCAGGCCGCCCACCGCCAACGCGCTGCGCGCCGGCCGATGGTTGGGGAAGAACTCCATGTACGTGCGGCTCATGTCCCGGAAATCGGCGATGTCGGCCAGGAAGACGGTGCACTTCACGACCTGGTCGAGCGACGAGCCGTAGCGCTCGAGCGCATCCCCGATGTTCCGCATCGTCTGCTGCGTCTCGGGGATGATCCCGCCCTCGACGAGTCCCTCTCCGGGCACGGTCCCGAGCTTGCCGGAAAGGTAGAGGACGTTCCCGACCCGTACGGCCTCGGAGAAGGGCGAGTTGGGCCGTCCGCCCAGGTACTCGACGGAGTGCATCATCTCGGACATCTCCGCGTGCTCCTGCGCCGCGAGCGGCGTCGCGGGCACGAGGACCGCCGCGAGGCCGAGGACCATCGCGAACCCGAGGACCGTCACCGGCGCCGCGGCCGGCGTGAGAGTCGTGCCGAAAAGCTGTTTCCCTGTCATTTCTCCTCCTTCGAAGCTCCTTCGCAGCCTGCCGCCATCGCCTCGCACCGGGTCGTGGCTCCGGGCCGGTTCATGGCGTGATGCGGGTCATCATGCGGGGGAACGCGATCGTCTCGCGCAGGTGATCGATCCCGCACATCCACGTCACCGTGCGCTCGACCCCCAGTCCGAACCCGCTGTGTGTAAAGGTCCCGTATTTTCTCAGGTCCAGATACCAGTCGTAGGACGCCTCCGGGAGCCCTTCCTCGCGGATGCGCGCGAGGAGCTTGTCGTGGTCGTCCTCCCGCTGGCTGCCGCCGATGACCTCGCCGTATCCCTCGGGCGCGAGCATGTCGTTGCACTTCACCGTGCGGGGATCCTCCGGGTTTTCCTTCATGTAGAAGGCCTTGACCCCCTTCGGATAGTCGAACACGAAGAGCGGCCTGTCCCGGCCCTCGACGAGCACGGTCTCCGCCGTGGCGCCGAGATCCGAACCCCATTCGATGTCGCTCCCCTTCGACTGCAGGAAGGCGACGGCGTCGGTGTAGCTGATCCGGTCGAACGGAGGCTGGATGGCCTCGAGTTTCGAGATGTCGCGGCCCAGCGCCTCGAGTTGTTCGCGCTGGTTGAAGAGGACGCGCTTCACGATCCAGCAGATGAAGCGCTCCTGGAGCGCCATGTTCCCGTCGGAGTCGATCCAGGGGGCTTCGGGTTCCACCATCCAGAACTCGGTCAGGTGCCGGCGCGTCTTCGACTTCTCGGCCCGGAAGGTGGGGCCGAAGCAGTACACCTTGCCGAGCGCCGCGGCGGCGGCCTCCACGTAAAGCTGCCCCGTCTGCGCGAGGTACGCCGTGCCGAGATCGAAGTACTCGGTCTCGAACAGGGTGCCCGCCGACTCGCCGATGGCGCCGGTGAGGATGGGGGTGTCGACGTGAACGAACCCCTCGTGGTGGAGGAAGTCGTGGATCGCCCGGATGACTTCGTCCCGGATGCGCATGATCGCGATCTGCCGCGCGCTCCGCAGCCACAGGTGGCGGTTCTCGAGGAGGAAATCGACGCCGTGCTCCTTGGGCTGGATCGGAAAGTCGGTCGACGGGCCCAGGACTTCGAAGTCCGACCCGGTGAGTTCGACGCCGGAGGGCGCGCGGGCATCGGAGCGAACGACCCCCGTCACGGCGACGCACGCCTCGTGCCCCACGGTGGTCAGCGGCTCCCACACCTCGGGCGCGACCTCGTTGCGCACGAAGACGCACTGGATCTCGTCCGTGCCGTCGCGAAGCACGAGAAAGGAGATCTTGCCGCTGGAGCGGAGGCGCCGGACCCAGCCGCGGAGGCGGACTTCCTCCCCGATGCGGGCGGGCAATTCGCGTATGGTGACGGTGTGTTCGGACATGTGCGGCGACAAGTTGCGGCTCCCTTCGGGACGGGGCAAACGCGACCGCCGGGGCGCCGGCCGGGTCAGCCGACGTGGTAGAGGGCCTCCCGCTGGGCGTAGCGGAGATCGAGTTCGTGGCGGAACCGGCGGTGGGCCGGCTTCGAGAGCCCGGGGTCCGCGTCGACGATGGCGCGGGCTCGCCGGCGCGCGGCCTCCAGCAGGTCGACGTCGCGGTCGAGTTGCGCGAACCGGAGGAGCACGGCGCCGTGCTGTTCCTTGCCGAAGAGGTCGCCCTGGCCGCGGATCCTGAGGTCCTCCTCGGCGAGTTCGAAGCCGTCGGTCTTCTTTTTGAAGGCGACGAGCCTCTCCGATGGCGTCTCGGAGGCGTGGAAGACGATGCAGTAGGACTGCTCGGCGCCGCGCCCGACGCGTCCCCGCAGCTGGTGGAGCTGCGCGAGGCCGAAACGCTCGGCGTCCTCGATGATCATCACGGTCGCGTTGGGGACGTCGATGCCCACCTCGATGACGGTGGTCGCGACGAGGAGGTTCGTGTCGCCCGCGAGGAAGCTCCGCATCGCGTCGTCCTTCTCGGCAGAGGAGAGGCGTCCGTGCAGGAGGCGCACGGCGGCGTCCGGGAAACGGGCCTGGAGTTGCTCGAACATGACCGTGGCGGCGCGGGCCTCGAGGGCTTCGGACTCCTCGACGAGAGGATAGATGACGTACGCCTGGCGGCCCGCCGCGAGCTGGTCGCCGAGGAAGTCGAACGCGGCGTCGCGGCTTTCGGGACCGCGCACGGCGGTCCGGATCGGCCGTCGGCCGGGGGGAAGTTCGTCGATGATCGAGAGGTCGAGGTCGCCGTAGAGGACGAGGGCGAGACTGCGGGGGATCGGCGTCGCGGACATCACGAGGGCGTCGGGGGCCTCGCCGGTCTCCCGGAGCCGGCGGCGCTGCTCGACGCCGAAGCGGTGCTGTTCGTCGATGACAACGAGTCCCGGGGACGCGAAGTCGACGCCCTCCTGGATCAGGGCGTGCGTCCCGACGACGAGACGGGCGTCGCCGGCCGCGATCCGCTCCAGGGTTTCCCGCCGCGCCTTCCCGGTGACGGCGCCGGTCAGGAGTTCGGGCTCCACGCCGAGGGGGCCGAGCATCTTCACGAAGGTGCGCCGGTGCTGCTCTGCCAGCAGCTCCGTCGGGGCCATGATCGCCGCCTGGCGTCCCGCCTCGATCGCCTTGAGCATGGCGAGCGCGGCCACCACCGTCTTCCCGCTTCCGACATCCCCCTGCAGCAAGCGGTTCATCGGCGCGGGCCGGGCCATGTCGGCCTCGATCTCGGACCAGGCGCGGCGCTGGGCCGCCGTGAGCTCGAAGGGGAGGGCCTCCAGCAGCGCGCGGGTGAGCGTGGCCGGAGCGTCGAAGGCGATGCCGCGGACCTCGTGGCGGAGGCGCGCCCGGGCCCGGGCGTGGAGAAGCTGGAGAAAGAAGAGTTCCTCGAAGGCGAGGCGCCGCTGGCAGCGCCCGACCTGGGCGACGGCGGACGGGCCGTGCAGCGTGCGGAGGGCCTCCGCGAGCGGGGGGAGGGAGAGTTCCTCGAGCCAGCCGCCCGGAATCGGGTCGTCGTCCCCGAGATCGGAGAGGAGACGGGAGAGGTTCAGTTCGATGACGGCGCGGATCTGCCGGTGTGTGAGCCCCTCGGTGGCGGGATAGACGGGAAACACCCGCCCCCCGGCGGGACGCTCCCCGGAGTCCGCGGATCGGTCGCCGGAGACGCCTCTCTCGTCGGAGGCTCGGGCCAGCACGGTGTGTTCGCGCGGCTGGAGTTGCTTGCCGTGGTAGAAGCGCACGGGTCCGGCGGCGAGCAGCAGGTCGCCCTTGTCGATCGTGCGGTCGAGCCACGGGCGTCCCGGCCAGGCGCACTCGATGTGGCCGCTCTCGTCCCGGAGCACGGCCCGGAAGACGCGCAACCGGCGCCGCGTGGGGATGACGCCCTTCGAGACCACGCGACCGATGACCGTCGCATCCTGGCCGACCTTCAACTCGGAGATCGCGTCGACCGTGGTCGCGTCCTCGTACCGGTACGGAAGGTGGTAGAGGAGGTCCTGCCCCGTGTGAACGTCGATCTTCGCGAAGCGCTCCGCCCGCCGGGGGCCCACGCCCTTCAGGTACTGCACGGATCCCCGCAGGATGGAGCGCCCGGCCGTCACGCGATCACGGCTCCGGTGCGAGGATCTTGTCGAGATACCGGTCGGGCGAGAACTCCTCGAGATCCTCCGGGGACTCCCCGACGCCGAGGAAGCGGACGGGGACGGAGAGTTCGCGCGCGACGGAGACGACCGTGCCGGCGCGCGCCGTGCTGTCGAACTTCGCGAGCACGAGGCCCGTGAGGTCGAGCGACGTCCCGAACTGTCGCGCCTGGTTCATCACGTTCTGCCCGGAGGTGGCGTCGACGACCAGCAGCCGCTCGTACGGCGCGCCCTCCACCTGTCGGCCGAGCACTCGATCGATCTTGACCAGTTCGCGCATCAGATCGTCCTGCGTGTGGAGCCGGCCGGCGGTGTCGACGAGCACCCAGGCGGCATCCCGCGCGCGCGCCGCCGCCACCGCGTCAAACGCCACGGAGGCCGGGTCCGCTCCGGGCGTTCCCCCGACGAAATCGGTCTGCAGCCGTTCCGCCCACGCCCGGAGCTGCTCCTGCGCCCCCGCCCGGAACGTGTCCGCCGCGGCGAGCAGCACGCGGCCTCCCCCGGCCTGCAGGCGCGCGGCAAGCTTCGCCGCGGTCGTCGTCTTCCCCACGCCGTTCACGCCCACGAGAAGGAGGACCCCCGGCGCCCCGCCGCGCGGCGGCGAGGCGGCGGCCAGCCCGCCGGCGGGCGGCTCGGCGGCGGCCAGCGTCTCGGCGAGCCGCGCCCTCAGCGTATCGCGCAGATCGCCCTCCGTCGCGATCGCGCCGCGGCTCGCCGCCCGCTCGAGCGCCTCGACGAGTTCGAGCGTGATGTCGACCCCGAAGTCCGCTTCGAGCAGGACTTCCTCCAGGCGCTCGATGGCGGCGCCGTCGAGCCCGCCGTCGACGAGCGTGTTCACGTCCGTGAGCGCGAAGTCGACGATCCGCCGCCACAGGCCTCGTTTCGGGCGGCGCAGAGTTCCGGTCACCGGAGTCCGATCCGGTGCCGCCACACCCACTCCCCGCACAGGAGCAGGACGGCGAGGAGGAACGGCCACACGGGCCGGGGCGACCGGACTTCGACCGGCGCCCGGGGAGAAGGCTGCGCACCGATGGCGAGCGGTTCCGATGGGGGCCCGGGGAGAAACTCGCGGGGATCGGGCTCGACGTCGACCGGTCGGCCGAGTTCGACGGACCCGTCGGGGCCGGTCGCCGTCAGGAGCGCCTCGTAGCGACCGGGCGGGAGGCCGGGACCGACGATCTCGGCGGGGGGATCCGCGATGGATTCGCTCCACACCTCCGCGCCCGTCTCATCGAGCAGCCGGATCGTGAGGTCCGCAGATCCGGGGCGGATGCGCCACACCTGCGGCTCGCCGGGGGCCGGCGTCCGCACGAGCGAGGCGAGCCGGGGCGTCGCGTCCTCGACGAGCCAGCCGACGACGCCGCTGAACACGCCCTCGTAGACCCTGCGCGGCTCGTCCCCCCGCAGCGACCAGCGCCACCAGTCGGCGGCCGCGGAAAGCGCCCACCGGCGCGTCCCGTCTTCGCCGACCGTGAGGAGCGGCCTACGCTCGCCGCGCCGGTTCCGGCTCGCATTGATCACCGACCATCTCCCTGCGGGCTCCACGGCGTAGAGTTCGCGGACCGGAGGCAGGAGATCCAGATCGGCCTCGGCGAGGAGCGCCGCCGAAGGGCTCGCGGGCACCGGCCCGGCGGGGTACCACTCCCCGGGCAGGGGACCCGTCACGCGCGCCGCCACTCCCGGCACCTCACCCGGCCCCCCCGTGAAGAAGAGCGTTCGCGCATGAGCCCGCAGCGCGCCGGCCAGCCACGGCGGCAGATCCTCCGGCGAGGCCTGGACGGCAAGCAGCCGGGCGCCCTGTGCCGCTTCGCGCACCCGCGACGCTTCGACGATGCGCGGGCTGGCGCCCATCTCGAGAAAACGGCCATCCGCAAGGCGCAGGTAGCCGCGCGCTCCGCCCAGGACGAGCCGGTCGAGGGCGGGGACGAGGAAACGCGCCTCCCAGTCGGGGGCCAGCGACACGAGCACGGCCCCGGCGGAGGATTCCGAGACTTCGATCCACGCGCCCGTCCGGCCGGAGATGCCGAAGGGATCCGGCGGATCGACGAGCACGGCGTCATAGCGCCGCCAGGCGGATTCGGCGCCTTCGTCCCGCGGCACGAAGGTGATCCGGGCGCGACCCGTCCGTCCGGCGGCCGGGCGGGGCGCCCGCACGGCCGCAACGACCGTGCCGTCGCGCTCGATCTGGAAGCTCACGCTGTCGGGCAACCCGCCCCCGCCGCCCGATCCCCCGCCGGCGTGAAACTCGAGCGTGGCACGGACGGTATCGCCAGCTCGGGTCCGCTCCGGCGTTTGCAGCGCCGCGAGCGCCACCCGGGGCTCCATCGCGGCGACCCGGAGTTCAAGTACCCCGAGGCCCAGCCCCGTGGCCGTCTCGCGAGCCGCGTCACGATCCGTCAACTCGCCGTCGGTGAGCACCCACACGCTGTCGGCTCCGCCCAGGCGCGCGGCCTGCAGGGCCGGTTCGAGCCGGCTCGCGTCGTGCGTCGCTCCGAGCGTGTCCAGCGAATCGAGCCGGGCGGGGACGGGGCCGTCTCCGAACAGGTAGACCCGATCCGGCGCGAGTTCGGGAAGCAGGGCCAGGGCCGAGTCGAGCCGCGTCGCCCCGCCGGCGTCTCCGGCGCGGACCGGGAGCGTCATGCTGCGCGAGACGTCGAGAAGCACGACGCGTTCGGGCATCCCGACACCGCTGCCGCGCAACGCGGGCAAGGCGAGCGCGCCCAGAATCAGGAAGACGGCCACCGCCCGGACGGCGGCGGGACCGGTGCGCCCCGCGACACGTTCCTCACGCGTGCCATAGGCCCAGCCGGCGAGTGCGACTGCGCCAAGCGCGACGAGAAGCCAGAGGCCGGGGCTCAATCCTGTGTGCGGCGAGCGCGCTGCGTGGGATGGACGGGCATCGGAAGGCTTCGCAACCGCGCGAGCACGGCGTGCTGAACCGCCTCGAACTGCTCGCGCAGCTCGGTGGGGACCGGGTCGGCCCCCGGCAACTGCAGACGGGCCGGGTTCACCTGCGCGCCGTTCCGGAGAAACTCGTAGTGAAGGTGAGGCGCGGTCGCGAGACCGGTGTCGCCCACATATCCGATGACCTGCCCCTGTTCCACCTGGGTCCCGGTCGCCACGCCGCGCGCGACGTTGGCCAGGTGCGCGTATCGGGTGCGGATGTTGTTCGCGTGACGAATCTCGACGGCGTTCCCGTAGTTGCCCCACCACCCCGCCCGCGTCACGCGTCCCGCTCCCGTCGCGCGCACGGGCGTGCCTCTCGCCGCCCCGTAGTCGACGCCGAGATGCGGCCGGGTGCGCCGGAGCACCGGGTGGAAGCGCCTGAGGTTGTAGCCGCTCGTCACACGGACGATATCCAGGGGCGCGAGCAGGAACTGGCCCCGGAGAGCTTCGCCCGCTTCGTCGTAGTACTCCGCGCGCTCGGCCGCGGCATGCTCGAATCGCACGCCCGTGAGGACCCGCCGGTCGTTCCGGAAGTCCGCGGCGAGCACCGTGGCGTCGCGCACGGACCCGTCCGGCCGCACCTCTCGCTCGATGAGAAGCCGGTAGGCGTCATTCCGGCGCAGATCCCGCCAGAAGTCGATCTGCCAGGCGAAGACCTGCGAGATGCGGTACGCCACATCGAAGCGTTCCCCGTCGCCGAGCGCCTCCACGTCCCCCGACATCTCCGCGTCGAACAGGTTCGACTGGATGAGACCCGCGAGGAGCAGCGTGTCTCGTACGACCTGCACCGAGTCCAGCCGGGCCGACCACAAGGGCGCGGCCCCGTCGCCGGACCACAGGTGGAGGATGCGGTCGGGGTCGAGGTGGACGCGGATGCGCGCCGGAGACTCGCCGGGTCTGCTCACGAAGTGAATCGCGACGCCGGGCCGCAGCCGGCGCGGACTCTCGAATTCGCCCATCGCCTCCGCGATGGCGTGCGTCGCTGCGGGGCTCAGGCCATGGTCCTCGAACACATCGCCCAGGGTCTCGCCCCGCTGCAGACGATGTACCAGGGTGACGGGCGCAGGTGGCGTAGGCACTTCGACGACCTTGACGGCCTCCGTCCGCCCGGCCCGGGAGCCAAACGCGGCCCAACCGACGACCAGGATCCCCGCGAGGGCGAGTCCAACCGCAGCAGCAAGTCTTGTTCTCAAGCGTGCTCAGTCCATCTGTCGCCGAATGAAAGTCGGGATCTCGAGATCCTCGAACTCGACGCGGGTATCGGTCCACGCGTCGCGGTCCTGCACTTCGGGCTCCACCTCGGCCGTCACTTCCTCCGCGGTCGGGTCCGGTGTCGCCGGTTCGGCTTCGTACCCCATGCCTTCGGGCATCGATCCCTCGGACACCGGCACCTCGAGCGCAGGCTCCGGCTCCGGTTCCGGCTCGGACTCGGTCGGCGACTCGAACACGGGCTCGGCTGTCGGCTCCTCGGCCGCGAGCGCCTCGAACGCGATGCCCGCCTGCTTCACCTCCACGGGGGCTTCGACGGGTTCGGACTCCGGTTGCGTCGGCGGCGCCGACCGATCGTCGAACACACTCGGACGCTCGTACTTCGAGCCGATGACCACCGGGGTCGCGGGAGACAGCGGCGACGGCTTGCGCGCGGGGATCACCCGCTCCGCCACCGGCGCCGGCTCGTCCTCCTCCATATCTCCGAAGCCCGTCGCAATCACCGTCACGCGGAGCTTGCCCTCGAGCTGGGGATCGTGCACGACGCCGAAGATCATCTCGCCTTCGTCGCCCGCAGCCTCCTGAATGATCGAGTTGATCGTCGTGACCTCATCGATCGTCAGATCGGGGCCGCCGCTGATGTTGATGAGGACGCCCGTGGCGCCGTTGATGGATACGTTGTCGAGGAGGGGCGAGCAAATGGCCTGCTGCGCCGCCTCCACCGCGCGGTCCTCGCCCGTCGCGCTGCCGGTTCCCATGAGGGCGGCCCCGCGGTTCGACATCACCGTACGGACGTCCGCGAAGTCCACGTTCACTTCGCCGGTCACGGAGATCAGGTCGGAGATCCCCTGGGTCGCCTGGAGGAGCACCTCGTCCGCCTTCTTGAGCGCCTGGCGGAAGGTCATCTCCTTTCCCACGACGGCGAGCAGACGCTCGTTCGGCACGACGATCATCGTGTCCACCGCGCGCCGGAGTTCCCGCAGCCCGATCTCGGCATGCCGCATCCGCTTCTTGCCCTCGAAATGGAAGGGGCGGGTGACGATCGCGATGCAGAGCGACCCCATCTCCCGCGCCATGCCGCCGATGATCGGGGCCGCGCCCGTGCCCGTGCCTCCACCCATCCCCGCCGTGACGAAGACGAGGTCCGCACCCGCGATCACCGATCGTATCTCTTCGGAACTCTCGGAAATCGCCTGCCGCCCGATCTCGGGACGGGCGCCGGCCCCCAGGCCTCGCGTGAGTTCCTTCCCGATCTGGACTCTGAGGTGGGCGCCGGATTCCTTCAGTGCCTGGGCATCGGTGTTGACCGCGATGAACTCCACGCCATCGAGTTCCTCGTCGATCATGCGGTTGACGGCATTGCCGCCGGCGCCACCCACGCCGACGACCTTCATTTTTGCGTTACGCACGCCGTTTTCGTCGAACGCGAAGACCATATCTCCCCTCCCTCCCATCAGAAAAACTCCCGTAGCCACCCACCGACTCTTGCGAACGCGCGGGTCGCTCCCACCAACCCTCCGGCCGAGGCCCGCGATGCGCCGTACAGCGCCAGTCCCGCGGCGGTGCTGTACGACGGACGCGCGACGCCCTCCGCCATGCCTGCGAGACCGAGCGAAGGAATACCGGTACGAACAGGCAGATTGAAGACGGAACGGGCCAGGTCCTCCGCGTGCGCGAGCGAGACGCCGCCGCCGCTCAACACGATCCCCGCCTCGAGTCCGCCCAGCGTTCCGCTCGTCTCCAGTTCCTCGTAAACCAGACCCAGGATTTCGTCCAACCGTTGTTCGATAATGTGCAGCAGCAGCTCGCGCGACACACGTCGAGCGCGTCCGTGGCGGGCCCCCGCGACGTCGAGCAGCTCCTGCGAATCGGCCCGGTCGCGCAACGCTCCGCCGTGTCGCTCCTTGAGTTGCGCGGCTTCGTCTTCGTGAACGCCGAGGCCGCGCGCGATATCCCGCGTCACGATCGATCCGCCCCACGGCAGCGTCGCCGCGTGAAGGAGGCGGTGTCCCCCGTACACGAGTACGTCCGTCGTCGCGCCCCCGACCTCGACGAGGGCCACGCCGGCCTCGCGCTCGGCATCCTCAAGCACGGCGAGCGCCGTGGCAAGCGGCGCCATGACCAGCTCGTCCGGCCGGTACCCCGCGCGGTCGACGACCTTCGAGATGTCGTGGCAGATCGCCACGTCCGCCGTCACGATGCAGAGGTCCGCCTCGAGACGGGCTCCGGCCATGCCGACGGGATCCCGGATCCCGTCACGATGGTCGACGGTGTACTGCTGGGACAGGGCGTGTATCAACTCGTGGCCGGGCGGGATCGGAACGGCCCGGCCCACCTCCTGCACGCGCTTGACGTCGGCGGGCGTGATCTCCGAGCCGGAGACCTGAAGCACGCCCTTCGATCGGGACGTCCGGACGCTCCCGCTCGGCACGCTCACGTAGGCGGCTTCGACTTCGCGGCCGGCCGTGGCTTCCGCCTGTCTGACGGCGGTGCGAACGGCCTGGGTCGCCGCCTCGATGTTCCCGATGTCCGGGCCGTTCATGCCGTCGGAACGCGTGACGCCGAGGCCGAGAATCTCGAGCGGGTCGGTGGGCTGGCGACCCGGATGCACCGCAGCGACGACCGCACAGGTTTTGGTCGACCCCACATCCACCCCGACGATGCCCGCCCCCTGAATCATCGCTCCTCCACGCGCGTCAGTACAACTTGGCCTCTGAAACGCGCGTCCGCACGTGCGACGCGTCGATCCTCGATCTGCCCGAGCGCGATGGATACCCGGTCTAGGGCGCGCAGGGGCTCCTCGCCGGGCAGAAGCACGACGTCCGCCCCGGCGCCGGGCAGGAGCAGGAAACGGTATCCCCCTTCCGCCGCGGCCCCGACCTCGGAGACGAGCGACATGAAGTCGCTCCGCGTCCGATCCATGCGCGCGAGCGCGAGGATGAGTTCCCGCATCCCCGGGTCCGTCACGAAACCGCCCTCCGTTTCGACCGGACCCCGGACGATCGGCAGGTCGAGCGACTCGGAGGAGGGGTCGAGCGGCAGCACGTAACCGTCCGCGCTCACGGGACGCAGTTCGGGCGTCGCCACGAGCGCGATCGGACGTCGCTCCACGATGGCGATCTCGAGGGTGTTGAAGCCCTGTCGGCGCGCCGTGGCCTCGCGCACCATGGGATGTGCGCGGACGCGCTCCTCCCATGTCGCGGGGTCGTCCCACACGGACGCGTCCGGGGTGACGGCGAGCGCCCTGATCTCGTCGGGCGGGATGTGCTCGGTCCCGGTCACGTGGAGTTCCGCAACCTGAAACGCGGACAGCGCCGCGAGGAGGGGCGGCACCCAGATGGGAACGGAAAGGCCGATCGAGGCGGCCATCAGGGCGAAGAGGAGCCTGCGGCGTCCGCGGCGGGTGATGCGTCGGGAGCGCGACGCCCCGGGGGAGATCATGCGGCCCCCACACGGGCGAGCTGCGCGGGATCGAACCCCCACAGGTGGATCTCCGGCTCCAGTGCCACGCGGAGACGCGCGAGGGCGCGGCGGCGAGTCTCCGCCATGAGTCCGATCACGTCCGCGGCGCGCGCCCCGCCGAGATTGACGATGAAGTTCGCGTGCCGCTCGTGGATCCGGGCGCCCCCGACCCGAGCCCCTCTCATTTCCACCTCGTCGACGATCTTCCAGGCCGGCGGATGCGGCGGACCCGGGTTCTTCCAGGTCGAACCCACCGAGGGCAGGTCGTACACCTGATCCCGAACTTTTCGTTCGCGGAAGTTCAGGTGTGCCTCGCGAACGGCGTCCGCCTCGGCCGGCTTCGCGTCGAGGCGCGCGCGCACGAACACCCAGTCGGCCGGCACGCGCACGTGGCGATACGCGGGCTGCGCCTCCTCGCGCCGGACCCGCACGAGTTCGCCCTCGGGAGTCACGGCTTCCGCCCATTCGACGCGGTCCCAGAGTCCCTCGTCCCTCGACCCGGCATTCATCCGCAGGCCTCCGCCGAGGGTGCCGGGGACGGCCTCCAGGAAATGGAACCCCGCCCGTCCGTGGCGGCGTGCGGCCTGGGCCAAGGCGGGCAAACGGGCGCCGGCCCCCGCTTCGATGGCGGTCGCCCCGACCCGGACGGTCCCGAACTCGCCCTCGAGGACGAGGACGGGCTCCGCCACCCCGCCGTCCCCGATGAGGAGGTTCGCGCCGGTCCCCAGCACGCGGCAGCCACGGCCGGACGTATCGCGCAGCGCGGCGTCCAGCTCCGCGATCGACCGGGGTCGCGCGAGCCGCGCGGCCGGTCCGCCGATTCGGTAGCGGACCAGGGGCGCGAGCGGGACGTCACGTTCCCACCGCATCGCCCGCCCGCCGCTGGACCGCCGCGTGCGCGAGGTCGGTGACGTCGCCGGCGCCCATGAAGACGAGCACCGCTTCTTCGGCGCCGACCTCCGCCGGCACGAGCTCCAGCGCGTCCTTCCGGTCGATCGGCGCCGCGGTCGCGCCAGCCCCGCCGATGATCAGCTCCGAGGTGACGCCCGGAAGCGGCGCTTCACGCGCGGGATAGATGGGAAGCACGCGCGCCTCGTCCGCGGTCGTCAGGGCGCGGGTGAACGCGTCCGCGAAGTCGCGCGTCCGGGTGAACAGGTGCGGCTGAAAGACGACCGTCAGCCGGGCGTCGGGATAGGCTTCCCGTAGCGCATCAAGCGATGCCGCGACCTCGGTCGGATGGTGCGCGTAGTCGTCGAAGACCGTGAGGTCGGGCCACGCCGCGATCATCTCGAGCCGGCGGGCCACGCCGCGGAACTCGCCGAGCCCGCGCGCCGCCGCCCGCGGATCGCCGCCGAGCCGCAGCGTGGCGAGGAAGGCCGCCGCGGCGTTGAGCTGGTTGTGGCGCCCCGGCACGCGGAGCGTGAGATCGACCGACCCGTCCGGCCAGCAGAGGCGCAGTGTGCGCGGCCCCGCCTCTTCGAGCCTGCACCAGGCTCCGTCCCCGAAACCGTACCCGAAGCCGCGCCCCGTTCCGGAGAACCCGGAGGCCTCCGCGAGTTCGCGGGCGCCCTCGTCATCGTGGCAGTAGATGAAACCTTCCGCGTGCCGGGTCCGCCCGGCGAACTCCGCGAACGCGGAGCGGAGATGCTCCCAGTCTCCGTAGGTGTCGAGATGTTCAGGCTCGAGCGAGCTGATCACGGCAAGCGTGGGATGGAGTTCGAGGAAGGAGCGGTCGAATTCGTCGGCTTCCACGATGGCGGGGCCATCCCCCAGCCGCGTGAACCCCTTCCACGCATCGACCCGGCCGCCGACGAGGACGAGGGGATCGAGCCCGGCCGCGGCCGCCGCGTGCCCGGTCATCGCGGTGATCGTCGTCTTCCCGTGCGTCCCCGCAACGCCGACCATCGCCTGCCCGTTGAGGAGGGCGCCGAGCGCCCGGGCCCTGCGCATCACCGGTATGCCCGCGACTTCCGCTTCGACGACCTCCGGCTCGTCTGCCGGCACGGCCGAACTTCGAACGAGCAGATCGACCCCGGACAGGTGGGCGACGGAGTGCCCCCGCTCGACCCGGATCCCTTTCGCCGCAAGGTCGCCGAGCGCATCCGCCGGGGCGCGGTCGCACCCGCTCACGACGTAGCCGGCACGGTCGAACAGAAGAGCGAGTCCGCGCATGCCGGCGCCGCCGATCCCCATCAGATGGACGTGGGCCCCGGGTGCCGGGAGATCCGCGGTCCCCGCCGGACGGGGCGCAGCCATCGCCGCCCCCGTCACGCCGCGCGCCGATCCAGGAGCGTGAGCATCTCGCGGGCGATCTCGAGGGCCGCGTCCGGCCGGCCACGGCTCTCGGCGGCCGCCGACATCCGGGCCAGGCGCCCATCGTCGGTGAGGATATCGCGACAGAGCGACCACAACTCGCCGGCCTCGACGCTCCCCTCCTCGCGAACCTCCGCGGCGCCCGCCGCCGCCAGCGCCCGGGCGTTCGTCAGCTGGTGCCCCCCCGCGGAGGTCGGGAGCGGCACGAGCACGGCCGGTCGGCCCGCGGCGCACAATTCGGCGAGCGACATCGCGCCCGACCGGCACAGCGCCAGCGTCACCCTGTCCAGCTGTCGGCCCAGGTCATCGATGTAGGACACGACGCGCACGCGGTCCGCGAAGGGGAGCTTCGACGTGCGCGCGGAGAGTTCGGCCGCGTGCGCCGGTCCGGCGATCCACACGACCGAGATGTCGTCCGGCCACGCCGAGGCGTCCCGCGCCGCCCACTCCAGGTCTCGCAGAAAGGCGCGGTTGAGGCCGAGCGCGCCCTGGCTTCCGCCGAAGACGAGGAGGTTCCGGCCCGCGGGCCAGTCGAAGCGGGCCGGAGCCGGGCGGCTCGAATCGCCGGCGTCCGCCGTACCGTCCATCGCGGGGGCGACGGGGTTCCCCAGCGCGCTCAGGCGCGTGCGGCCCCCGACCCGGAGCCGGGCCTCGGCCTCGGGGTATCCGAGGTGGACCTGGTCGACGCCCGGCGCGAACAGGCGCGTCACGAGCCCGGGCGCCGCATTCTGTTCCTGGATCGCCGCCGGGACTCCGCGCAGGCGGGCTCCCGCAAGCGCGGGCCCCGCCACATACCCCCCCGTGCCCACGACGAGCCGCGGATCAAAATCCCGGAACGCGCGCCGCACGCCGGCGAGGACGGCCGGAGCCGACGCGAACAGACGCCAGTTCCGCCATGGCCGCTGCCGGTACAGCGGTTGCAGCGGCAGGAGCCGGAACTCGTACCCGGCGTCAGGCAGCACGCGGGCCTCCAGCCCCCGCCGTCCGCCCAGGAACACGCATTCGACCTCGGGGGCCAGCCGACCGAAGGCCGCGGCCAGGTTCAGGGCGGGATACAGGTGGCCGCCCGTGCCGCCTCCCGCGAGCAGGATACGAGGCGACGCCATGCCTCAGCATCTCCGCCGCGAAGCGACGTTGAGCAGGACGCCCGTGACTGCGAGCGCGATGACGAGCCCCGTGCCGCCGGAACTGATGAAGGGGAGGCTCACGCCCGTCGTGGGCAGCAGCCCCATCGTGATTCCGATGTGTCCGAACGCTCCGATGGCGATGATCGCCGTGAGCCCGATCGCAATCAGGCGCCCGAACAGATCCGGGGCGGACTTCGCGATCCGGAATCCGAGGTGCGTCCAGGCAAGGAAGAGGACGATCATCGTGACCGCGCCCACGAACCCCCATTCTTCCGCGATAATCGGATAGATGAAGTCGTTCTGCGCTTCGGGCAGGTAGTGGAGCTTCTGTGTGCTCTCGCCATAGCCGGCGCCCAGGATCCCGCCCGAGCCGATCGCAATCTGCGCCTGCTGCAACTGGTAGCCGGCGCCCGACGTATCGGCCTCCGGATTGAGAAACGCGAGGATCCGCGCGAGCTGGTAGCTGTTCGAGCGCACGAGCCACGCCACCCCGGCGCCGATGGGCAGCGCGAGGAGGAGAAAATGCCGGATGCGCATGCCGGCCGCGAAGAGCACGGTCGCCGCCAGCGCCGCCGTGATCAGCGTCGCCGAGAGGTGCGGCTCCGCCGCGATGAGGACGAGCAGGGGACCCAGGACGAGGATGAACGGGAGCACTCCGCTCCGGAAACTCCCGAAGGCCCGCTGCTTGCGAACGGCGAGCGCGGCCGTCCAGAAGACGACGGCCACCTTGGCGAGTTCCGAGGGCTGGAAGGTCGCCGGCCCGAGCATCAGCCATCGGCGGGACCCGTTCCGGGCGGGCGCGATATCCGTCGTGAATGGGAGGATCATGACGACGAGGAGGGCCGCCACCGCTCCGAGGATCGGCCACGCGAGCCGCCTGTACACGCGATAATCGATGAAGGCGGCGACGATCAGCGCCACGACGCCGACGGCGGCGCGGGCCAGCTGGCTCATGAGCACATGGTTTCCGGGCAGTCCGCTCTGCTGCGCCGCGAAGGAGCTCGCGGAATAGACGGAGAGAAGCCCGAACACGACGAGGACGAGCGTGATCCCGATGAGCGCATTCCGCACCCACGCCGGCGAACCGGCGAACTCCTGAACGCGCGGGAGTTCCCGCGAGAGGGCGTGATCCGTCACGTCGCCCGCTCCGAGGCCGGTCCCTCATACGATTCGCGGACGCACGCTTCGAAGATCCGGCCGCGCTTCCGGTAGTCCGGGAACATGTCGAAGCTGGAGCAGGCGGGGGAGAAGAGGACGACATCGCCGGGCTGGGCCGCCTCGCGAGCGAGGCGCACGAGTTGCGGAAAGCCGCGGGCGACCTCGACCGGCGCCACATCGCCCAGCTCCCGCACGATCTGCGGCGCGGCCTCTCCGAACGCGATCAGGGCCCGTGCGTTCTCGCGCAGCGCGGGCGCGAGCGATCGGTACGACTCGCCCTTGTGCCGGCCTCCGAGGAGCGCCACGAGCGGCCGATGGAAGGCGTTGAGGGCCACGCGGGTCGCGGAGACGTTCGTTCCCTTGGAATCGTTGATCCACAGCACGCTCTCGAACTCGCCCACTCTCTGGAGGCGATGGGGAAGTCCCTGGAAGGAGGCGAGTCCGGCTCCGATCGCCGGGGCCTCGCATCCGGCGAGCGCCGCCCCAAGGCCCGCCATGAGCGCGTTCATGACATTGTGGTCGCCGACCAGTTGCAGCTCGCCGGCCGCGATCCACGGCTGTGGGGACCCCCCGGCCTCGAGACGCTGGACGAGTCTCCCGGCTTCATCCAGCCACGCTCCCGGTTCATCGTGCGGCTCGATCGAAGCGATGTAGCGGCGCCCGGCGGCCGGTTCCGCCATGGCGAGCACATCGTCGTCATCCCCGTTCAGGACCCATCGACTGTCCTCATTGGCGTTCGCGAACAGACGCGCCTTGTCCTCGTAGTAGCGCTCGATGCTCGAATACCAGTCGAGGTGGTCCGCCGCGAGGTTCACGAGCAGGCCGACCTCGGGCCTGAACGCCCGGAGGTCGGCGAGCTGGAAGGAACTCAGTTCGACCACGAGCCAGTCCGGCTGTCGCTTCATCAGCGGAATCTCGGAGAGCGGCCGGCCGATGTTCCCCGCGGTGAGCGCGTCCACGCCGGCCTCTTGCAGCAGGTGCCCGCAGAGCGCGGTGGTCGTCGTCTTGCCGTTCGTGCCCGTGATTCCGATGACCCGCGAGCGGAGGTGGCGATAGGCGACCTCGATTTCGGCCACGGTGGGCACCCCCGCGTCCGCCACCGTCCGCCGGATTTCGGCCGTCGGCGATATTCCCGGACTCGTCACGACGAGGTCGGCATTCAGGATTCGCTCCACGTCGTGCTGTCCCACCTCCGCGTCGATGCCCTCGGCGGTGAGGGCTTCCACGGCCTCGCGCTGGCGGGGCCCCTCGAACGCGTCGCTCGCATATACGTCCGCTCCGAGCGCGTGCAGGAGACGCGCCGCGGCGGTCCCCGACACGCCGAGCCCGAGGACGGCCACGGGCTCGCCGGGCCCGAAGAGCGGAGGACGTCGGTCGTCTGCCATCAGCGGATCTTGAGCGTCGCCAGGCCGAGGAGCGCGCAGATGACGCCAAGGATGTAGAACCGCGCGACGACGCGCGTCTCCGGCCAGCCGAGTTTCTCGAAGTGGTGATGGAGCGGGGCCATGCGCAGGATCCGGCGGCCCTCGCCCCAACGCCGGCGACTGAATTTGAACCATCCGGTCTGGAGCATCACGGACAACCCTTCGAGGACGAACACGCCCCCGACGATGACGAGGAGGAATTCCGACTTCAGGAGCACGGCGACGGCGCCGATCGCGCCTCCGAGAGCGAGCGACCCGGTGTCGCCCATGATGACCTCTGCCGGATGGGCGTTGAACCAGAGAAAGCCGATCGCCGCCCCCGCCAGCGCGGCGCAGAACACCGACAGTTCCCCCGCCCCGTTCAGGTACAGGACGCCGAGGTAGGCCGACGTGTCCACCCGGCCGATCGCGTAGGCGAAGGCGCCGAATGTGAGCGCGGCGATCGCGGCGAGTCCCGTGGCCAGCCCGTCGAGACCGTCCGTCAGGTTCACCGTGTTCGCGCTTCCCGCCACGACGATGGCGACGAAGAGCGGGAAAATTGCCACCTCGATGACGACCGTCAGATCCTTGAAGAACGGGAGCATCGTCTGAGTCGCCCCGTAGGAGGACAGGGGCTGCCAGAGGAGGAACCCGCCGAGCGCCAGGCCCAGCACGAACTGCCAGATGAGCTTGTACCGCGCGATCAGGCCGCGCGAGTGACGGCGCACGATCTTCAGATAGTCGTCCATGAAGCCGATCGCGCCCATCCAGGCGGTGACGACGAGGGCGACCCACACGTACGTGTTGTCCAGGCGTGCCCAGAGGAGGGTGGGCAGGAGACAGGCGGCGAGGATGATGATGCCGCCCATCGTCGGCGTGCCCGCCTTCACCAGGTGCGTGGCCGGCCCCTCCGCCCGCACGATCTGGCCGATGCCGTGCTTCCTGAGTTTGCGGATCACGCCCGGTCCGATGATGAACGCGGTGAGGAGGGCCGTCACCATGGCGCCGGCCGCGCGGAACGAGATGTACTGGAAGACGTTGAACAGGATATGCTGGTCCGCGAGCGGGAAGAGGAAGTGGTAGAGCATCAGGCGCCCCCTCCGAAACGGGCTTCCAGTTCGTCGATGACCCGCTCGAGGCGGGCGCCGCGCGAGCCCTTTACGAGCACGACCTCATCTCCTTCCAGGGCGTCCGCGAAGGGCCGCAGGGCCGCTTCGGGGTCCTCCGCCCGGATCAGGGCATGACCTTGCACGCCTTCGAACGGCGCGTCGCAGAAGAGGCCCGTCGCCGCGATGACGTCGAACCCCGCCGCCCGCATCTCGTCGCCGATCTCGCGGTGCGCCTTCGCCTCCTGGGAGCCGAGTTCGAGCATCGAGCCCGCGAACACGGCGCGGCGGCGTCCCGGGAGCAGATCGCGCGTCTGGGCGATCGCCGCGCGAAACGAATCCGGGTTGGCGTTGTAGCAGTCCGCCAGCACCGTCAGGCTTCCGATGCGGCGCAACGCGCCGCGCAGGCCGAGCGGTTCGTAGCGCGACAGCCCCCGGGCGGCGGCGGCGGGCGGCACCTCCAGCGATTCCGCCAGCGCCGCCGCGATCAGCGCGTCCCGCAGGTGGTGCTCGCCACCCACGCCCAGCGCGACGCGCGTGCCGCCGCGGCGGAACTCGATCCGGTCCGCTTCGACCGCGTAAGTCTCGGGGGCGAAGTCGGCCCCGGGTCCGAAGCCGGCCACGATCGCGTCGTGCCGGTGGGCCCGGGCGGCCTCCGCGAGGATCGCGGGTTCCTCCCCCACGACGAGCGCGCCGCGGCCCGAGGCGCCGTGCGCGAGCGCCATCTTTTCGCGCAGGACGCCTTCCACATCCCCGAAATACTCGAGGTGCGCGGCGCCGACGGTCGTGATGACGACGTGATCGGGCCGCGCGATCTCCGCCAGTCGAGCGATCTCCCCGGGCTCGCTCGCCCCCACTTCCAGAACCCAGGCGTCCGCATCGGGAGGGGCGCGCAGGATCGTGAGGGGAAGCCCCACCTGGCTGTTGTAGTTCCCTTCCGTGCGGTACACGCGGCGGGATCCGGAGAGGGCGCAGGCGATCATCTCCTTCACGGTCGTCTTGCCCGAACTGCCCGTGATCGCCACGACGGTGGCGCCGGATTCGCGCCGGGCCCGGGCCGCGAGATCGCCGAGCGCCCTCAGAGGGTCGGCGACGGGAAAGTACGCCATCCCGAGCGCGGGATCTTCCCGTCCGGCGCGAACGATCGCGCCCGGCGCGCCCCGGGCCGCCGCCTGGGGGAGGAAATCGGCGGCGTCGTGCCGTGCCCCGGCGAGCGCGACGAACAGCTCCCCGGGCTTCAGCGTCCTCGAGTCGCACGAGACCCCGGTGTACGCCCGCTCTCCGCTGTCGCCCGGGCTCCCGGCGCCGCCGACGTCCAGGCGGAGCGTCGCCCGGATCCAGCCCGACCGCAACGCCGGAGCCTGCGTGGCCGCCGTCACGCCTTCCCTCCGGGCAGCTCGGGTGCGTCCGGACGTGCGGGGAGGAGGTCCTCGACGATCCGGCGCTCGTCGAAGGGCAGTCGCTCTCCGTCGATGATCTGGTACGTCTCGTGTCCCTTGCCGAGGAGCGCGACCGCGTCGGCCGGGCCGGCCTCGGCGAGTCCCCGCGCAATCGCCTCTCGTCGGTCGACGACGATCTCGTAGCTGTCCGGCGGGAGTCCGACGACCATCTGGCGGCAGATCTCCGATGGATCTTCCGACCGGGGATTGTCGCTCGTGACGATCGCAACATCGGCCAGGCGCGCGAGGATGCTCCCCATCTGCGGCCGCTTGCCCGGGTCCCGGTCGCCGCCGCAGCCGAGGAGGGCGATGACCCGGCCCGGCACGATCTGCCGCAACGAGGAGAGCGCCCGCTCGCACGAATCCGGGTTGTGCGCGAAATCGCGGACCACGAGAACCGGCTCGCGCGAGAGTACTTCCATGCGCCCGGGCACGGAAGGCGCCTCGGTGAGTCGCGCGGCGATCCGTTCGAGCGGCATGCCGAAGCCCCACGCGATCGCTGCGGCCGCGAGGGCGTTGCGCACGTTGAAATCGGCCGGAAGCGGCAGCGACACGGCGGCGGCCTCGCCCGGCGCCCGCAATGTGAAGCGCGCGCCCCCCGCGTAGAGGACGAGTCGATCCGGCCACAGGTCGGCCGTCGACTCGAAGCCGTAGCGGAGCGTCGTGGCGTTCGGCGGAGCGACCTCTTTCCAGGCGGGCTCATCGTCGTTCACCGCGCAGACGCCGCCCGGCGCAAGCAAGTCGAGCAGGCGCAGCTTGGCCTCCCGATACGCGCTGAGATCGGGATGATATTCGAGGTGTTCGCGACTGAAGCTCGTGAAGCCCACGGCATCGAAGGAGAAGCCATCCGCGCGGCGCTGGTCGAGCGCGTGCGACGAAACCTCGAGAACCGCCGCCTCGGCGCCACCCGCCCGCAACGCGGCGAGTTCGAGGGCCAGATCGATCGGATCGGGGGTCGTCAGCCCCGGAGCTCCGACCTCGCCGTCGATGGATACGGTCCCCAGGGTGCCCAATGCCGCGGCGGGTCCCAGATCGTCCAGGATCCAGCGCGTGAGCCACGCGGTGGTCGACTTCCCGTTGGTCCCCGTGATACCGACGAGGCGGAGCGCTTCGCCGGGGTCGCCGGCGAAGAGCGCGGCGAGGTGGGATACGGCCGCTCGAGCGTCGCGGACGGCCAGTTGCGGGAGGTCGACATCGGCGACGCGCTCGACGACGGCGGCGCCGGCCCCGGCACGCCTGGCGGCTTCCAGGAAGGCGTGGCCATCGACACGCGTCCCCGGAATCGCGCAGAAGAGGTCGCCGGCGCCGACCAGGCGGGAGTCCGAGCGCAACGCGGGAAACTCCGCGGGGGGAACCCCTCTCCACTGCGGTTCGAGGCCCCGTTCGTCAAGCCTGCGCTCAACCTGTCGGTTCGTTGCTGTCTGTTGCGGCAAAGTCCAGTGGTTAACCTCCCTCCAACCTTGTATTCCAGAGACCCTTCTACGTTCGCTCCTCTTTCCCCGGATCATCGCGCGAGGCCATCGCGCGAGGCCATCCCGGCTATCTCAGCACGACGGTCTCACCCCGAAGCAGCTCGCTCCCGGGCGCGGGGCTCTGTCCCGCGACGCTCCCCTGTCCGCGCCATTCCACGCGGAGGCCGAGCGCGTGCAGGCGCGCGGCCGCTGCCCGGGCGGACAATCCGGCCAGGTCCGGCAGGGCGACGACACCTCTGCTCGTGTCGATCCCGTCGGCCGTGCCGGCTGCGCCCGTGCCGCTGGAGGCGAAGATGACGGCGCCTTCCGGCGTGCCGGCCGCGGCGCCGGACCACGGCCGGGGACGGGCGTCGGAAACGACGAGACGCGGATCCACCTGCACGCCGTCGGCCGCGAGCGCCGCCTTGAGGGTCGCCTGGCTGGTGGGCGCCGCGATCGCGCCCCCGTAGTAGACCTCGCCCTGCGGATCTTCAAGTCGCGTGAGGATGACGAGTCGCGGGTCATCCGCCGGCGCGAAGCCGACGAAGGAGGCGCGGTGGCGTCCCGGTGCGTAGCGGCCGTTCACGGCGAGGCGGGCCGTTCCGGTCTTTCCGGCGACCGCGAACCGCGCCATGCTCGCGAGCGTTCCGGTTCCGTCCCGGACGACCTCCTCCAGCACGCCGCGAACCGCCGCCGCCACCTCCTCGGATATGACGCGCCGCACGGGGGTCGGGTCGAAGCGCCGCACCATGCGCCCGGACGGGTCCCGTATCTCTCTGACGAGGCTCGGCCGCATCAGCACGCCGCCGTTCGCGATGGCGCCGTAGGCCAGGGCGAGTTGCAGGGATGTGGCGGAGATCTCGTACCCCATCGCGAGCGAAGCGGGGCTGAGCGAGGTCCACGACTCGGGCCGGCTGAGGCGTCCCGGCGACTCCGAGAGATACTCCAGCTGCGTCCGCATGCCGAAACCGAAGTCGCGCAGGTAGCGATGCTGGACTGCCGGCGTCAGACGCGCGGACAGCTTCGCGGCCCCCACATTGCTCGATTTGGAGATGACCCGTCGCACGCTGAGCGTGTCGTAGCCGTAGACGTCCGTGATCACTCTCGAGCCGATCCGTAGCCTCCCGTCCTCCACATCCACGATCTCGTCCAGATCGACGACACCCTCGCTCAGGAGGGACGCGAGAAGGAACGGCTTCAGCGTGGAGCCGGGTTCGTAGGGATCGCTGAGACCTGAGATCTGGTCGACCGCTCCGTCGGTGCGTTCGCTCGCCAGCGCGAGAATCTCACCGGTACGCGGATCGAGGAGGACGATGTCGCCCCCGCTCGCCCCCGTCTTTGCGAGCGCGCGCGCGAGTTCGTTCTCGGCGATCCGCTGGAGCTCGGCGTCGAGCGTGAGCACGACGTCGTGTCCGGGCACCGCATCGATGACCTGTCCGCCGGGGGGACGGTACGCGTTGCGATGGCCATCGAGTCGAACCTCGGCGCGGCCGGGCTCGCCGACGAGCCAGAAGTCGAGATCGGCCTCGAGGCCCGTTCCGCCCTTGCCATCGGACCCCATGGCGCCGATGAGACGGCGGCCCATGCTGCGGGGGTATTCTCTCGCTGATCGGCTCTCGAAGTAGATCCCCTGCCCGATCGTCCGCTGCAGCCGCACGCGCTCTTCGTCGCTCACGTCGCTCGCGACGAGAGACCAGCCGCCCGTCGCTTCCGCGATGGCGCTTCGGCGCTCCGACGCCACGGGCACGACCGCGGCCACCGTCTCGATGGCCTCCGCCCGGTCGACACGCAGTTCGTTAACGGCGAGGAAAGCCTGGTAGCGTGTGTCCGGCGCCGCGAGGACGCGGCCGTGCCGATCCAGAATCCGCCCGCGCACCGCGGGCAACGACTCCCACTCCGCGCTCTGCGCAACCTGCCTCGCGCGATGCGCCTCGCTCTCGAGGATCTGGAGGTCGCCGAGACGCACGGCATAGGCCAGCGCGACGAGGGTGAACGCGACGCCCAGCGCACGATGCCGGATGCGCTGCGTCCGTGCGAGCGCCGCCTCCTGCGCATCGCCCGCAAGGCCCTCGAGCTGCGTCGTGCTGTGAATGCCGAAACGCGTCACCTGTCCGCTCCCCTGCCGGAGACGTCCACCTCTTCTTCAGCCGGCGAGGTTCCGGCGTCGACCTGCAGCAGTTGCTCTTCCGCTGCCCGCTGCAGCCCGAGCGCCTCCGCCTCGCGTTCGATCCGCGCCGGCGCCGCGAGTGAATCGACTCTCGTCCGCGCCGCGTCGATCCGGTCCGTGACGATCCGATCCTCCGCCTCGAGTCCTCGAAGTTCGGCCGTCAATCTCCGTCCCTCCTCGCCCCGGCGGACCACGCTCACCAGCGAAACTGCCAGCGCGATGACGGCCGTTGCGGCCGTCATCCACCGGATCAGGGTTCTGCGACGGATCCTCCGTACGCTCCCGCTCCAGTGGTTCATGCGCCGCCCGCCTGCTTGTCCGTCCCGCGCTTCTCCCACACCCGGAGTCGCGCACTGCGCGCCCGCGGATTCCCGCCGACCTCCTCGGCCGAGGGGCGCAGAGGCCGGCGCGTCAGCGTCCGCCCCAGCGACCTTCCCCGGCACCGGCACTCCGGGAGACCCGGAGGGCACCGGCAGTCGGCGGACCAGTCTCGGAAGGCGTCCTTCACCAACCGGTCCTCCAGCGAGTGGTACGAAAGCACCGCCAACCGCCCACCCGGAGCGAGCCGGCCCCGTATCCCTTCGAGCCCCTCGCTCAGCGCGGCCAACTCGTCGTTGACCGCGATCCGCAGAGCCTGGAACAGCCTGGCCTTCTGTTTCTCCCGCGCCGAACGACCCAGGACCGCCGACAACACGGCCACGAGGTCGTCGCTCGTGCTGAAGGGCCGGATCTTCCTCCGCCGCACCACCTCACGTGAGAGCGTCCGCCACCTACGCTCTTCCCCATCACGGAAGACCCGGCCCAACTCGCGTTCGTCCGCCCGATTCAACAGCTCGGCTGCGGACCATGTCGCGCGCGCCCTCTCGTCCATCCGCATGCGCAACGGCGTGCCCGGACGGAACGAAAAACCGCGCTCCTGCCTGTCGATCTGGTGCGACGAGACGCCCAGGTCCATCAGGGCTCCCGCCAGACCGTCCATCTCGTCGGCGAACCCGGGACGAGCCACGTTCCTGAAGTTCGCCCGTATCAGCTTCACCCGTTCGCCTGCAGAGGCGAGCCTCCGCCTCGCGGCCTCGATCGCCTCCGCATCCTGATCGATCCCGATCACGCGCACGGCCGACCCGGCTTCAAGCAGCCGGATCGCATGCCCCGCACCGCCGACCGTCGCATCCAGGAAGACGCCTCCGCACTCCGGGCGAAGCCACCGCAGCACCTCATCCGGCATGACCGGCGTGTGCTGAAACGTCTCCTCTGTCACTCCGTCGGCTTCCTCGACTCCCCCCACCGTGCCGTGATCGGAAAACCCGTCAGGCGAACACCGTCTCTATCAATCGGTCGAAGTCCTCGTCCGTCGCACTCGTAACCCGCTCGAACGTCTCCGGATTCCAGATCTGGACATGGCTGATCGCGCCGACGACCAGAGCTTCACTCCCGAGCGCGACCGCTTTTCTCATCCTCTCCGGTATCAGGATCCTTCCCTGCGCGTCCGGCGAGACCTGAACGGCGTCCGCCGTGATGCGAAGCAGCTGCGGGCGGAAATGCGGTTGCCGTCTCGACATCTCCCGGAGTTCGTCCTGCACGCCAGTCCAGGCGTCTTCCGGGTAGAGCGACAGCGCGTCGGGTTGCGTCTTGAGGAGGACGAACGGCTCCCGTTCCCGGCCCCTTCGAAAAGGCGCCGGTAGGCTGACCCGACCCTGCGAGTCGAGTTGATGTCGATAACTCCCCAGAAAGCCTGGCAAATCGTGCCTTCGACATTCTTCGAGGGTGTCCCTCCCAGAACGACCCGTTTCCACCCACCGGATTCCACCTTACGCACCCTGGTGATGGGTGTCAACCCCTTTTCTCCCCATTTCATACCATCGCCGCGCGAAAAAAAACGCCCGACCCGCAGCGAAGCGGGCCGGGCGCGAGGGTCTCGAGCATCAGGTTCCCATGGCGGGCGCCGCCGGGTTACGAGCGATCACAAGACTCCTCGATGATCGACTCCTGGCGGTACAATTGCTGATCGATCGCAACGCGGATCTGCTCCTGGTTGCCAGCCTGTACCGTACCCGCCTGCGCCAGGTGCGGACTCACGCGCTGGAAGGCGCCGAGGGCGGTGCGCGCCGGCGCGCAGGCCATGTCCGCTTCATTTCGGCTGTCGTAGGCGCTCCCCTGGAGGAAGTACCCGTACGCGAGGTAGAAGTGGATCTGCTGAGAGAGCTCCATGTTCTGGACGAATTCCGTGGCAACGTCCAGCAGTTCGAGTGCCGCATTGAGCTCGCCCAGGTCGATCGAGCCATACTCGACTCTGGTTTGCGCCAAATAGTAATTGTTGTATCCCAGGCTGAAGATCGCGTTGCCCACCTGGTTCGCATCCGCCCCGTTTTCCACCGCGGTGCGGAAGTCCGCGACCGCACCCTCGGTGTCACCGGTCTTCAGCTTGAGCGCTGCAAGGCGCTGCCGTCCGTTCGGCACGTCCGGGTCGTATGCAAGCGCCTGCTCCAGCTCCGCCACGCCCATGGCCGGATTCTCCATCCGATCATAGATCGTTGCGCGTGAAGAGTGCACCTGCGCGAGCAGCTCCTCGCGGGACATCTCGCCCTCGCCGTTGCCGTCCGAACCGGAGATCGATTCGAGCGCCCGGTCCGAGAAGGCGAGCGCGTCGTCGTACTCCTCAATGAGCATGTACGCGTTCGTCGCGTTGGAGAGCGTCGAGGGGGTCACGGCGTCGCCCTGCAGCGCGACCAGCTTGTCGGACGTCTCGACAGCCACGCGGAGCATCGCCACATCGGTGACCTCGCCCGCCGTCTGTCCGGCCTCAAGCGACGCCCCCGTCAGGTACTCGAGGAGGTCCACGTTGTCCGGCGCGCGCTCCACGCCGTCCTGAAGGAGTTGCACGGTCTCGGCCCAGCGCCCGGCCTGCGTCAGCTCGTAGGCGATCCGCAGCCGCTTCTCGACGTCGTCGGGCCGGAAGTCGAGATACTGCTGGTAGTAGCGAAGCGACGCGGCGCCGTCGCCCAGCTGGGCGTACGTGAACGCGAGCGATTCGAGGGCGTCGGTGTCCGACGCGTTGTTGTCGACGACGCGTTGCAGGTCGACGACCGCATCGCCCCACGCCTCGTTGAGCATGTGTGCGCGACCGCGCAGATAGTGTGCCCGGTCGCTGTCGGGGTTCAGCGCCAGGGCTGCGTTGCAGTTGGAGATCGCGTCCATGGGCTGTTCCGAAGCGAGGTAGTCGCCGCAGAAGGCGAGCGAACGGAGGTAGTCGACGCCCTGCCCGAGCTGCCCCACGATCTGGGCGGCCGCCTCCTCGTGGGAGTCGTCGTCCGCCACCGTGAACGGCTCCATCGGGAGTTCGTCCCCGCTCCGGGGCTCGACGAAGGTGACGTCGACCTCAACCCCTCCGGCGGCCGTGACCGCCGTCCCGGTCATGACGAGGGCGGCATTCATCTGCATCCCCAGCTGCCGCCAGTCGATCGGGGTCATCGTTCTCTCGTCGAGATCGAAGTCGTCGATCAGATCGCGGGCATCATCGCGTTCGATCGCGATGTAGCCGGGGAAGATCCTGAGCGCATCCCGGATTTCCTCGGCGATGCGCTCCCCGAAACGGCGGTCGACCGGCTCCGTCGCCGTGACGGGCGCGACCAGGATCAGCAGGTCGCTCGTCTGCGCTTCGAGCGCCCGAGGCGCCGCCGGAAGGGAGAGGACGGCGACCCCGGCCGCCACCCACGGGAGAATGTTCCGCGTGCTTCTCATCGAGTACCTCGAACGGTTCGTGCAACAGACAGCGCACGGATCACAGGGCCGTGCGACACACCAAAACCGGCATCACTTCGAAACAAGGGTATCAAGGTCGATTAATGCAAGCCGCCGCCGCGCGCAAGTCGTGATCCGCGGATCACTGCGCGAGCTTCTCACGCACACAGCCCGTGAAGCGATTGAACATAACATTCGACACCGATTGAATCACGCCGCCGCGCCCGAACGACGCAAGCCGTCCGGTCAGCGCGATGGACTGCGACACCCATATCCGGGTTCCTCCGACCCCTTCCTCTTCTACAGACTGGAGATGGCTCAACATCGTCATTCTCACGTTGCCACTGCCCCGTCGATCCCGCCCCTCTCCCGTCATCTTCATGTGATGGCGTTGGGCATCGAGTTCGTCGAAGCGGATCTCGCCCAGGAAGCGGGTCCCGATGGGGCCGAGCTTGAGCCCGATCTCGCCGCGGTACGTACGCTCGTCAACGGCCTCGAGCAGCGTCGCGCCCGGCAGGCACTCGACGATGCGCTCGGGATCCGTCAGGAAGCTCCAGACCTCATCCACGGTCTGCGGAACCTCGAAACTCTTTTCTATCTCGATCGCCATCGTCGTTCCTCGGGCGTTTGCGTCTGTCGCGGAGCGGAGCCGGACGGGGACGGATCACGGTCGGGCGTGGTCTCCGGGGGAGCGGTTATATTGCCGGGAGCGGCTCTACCGCGGATCGGCTTCCACCGGAAGCTGAGATTGCCGCGTCGCACCCGCAACCGGGAGGTCGTCGCCTTGCAACCGGACATCGCGAAGATCATCGAGGAACTCGAGGCGGTGGGCTACATCGCCGACCGGGGGATCGCGACGGCGGTCCATCTCGGCCTCGCCATGGAGAAGCCGCTCCTCGTCGAGGGGGCCGCCGGCGTCGGCAAGACCGAGATCGCCAAGGCGGTCGCCACGTGGCTCGAGGCGGAACTCATCCGTCTCCAGTGCTACGAGGGGCTCGACCTTCCCACGGCCCTCTACGAGTGGAACTACCAGAAGCAGCTCCTCCACATCCGCCTGCAGGACGGCGACCGCGATGCCGAGGCGGTCCAGCGCACGATCTTCGGCCCGGAGTTCCTTCTCGAGCGGCCCCTCCTGCGCGCGATTCGCTGCGAGACGCGTCCGGTCCTTCTCATCGACGAGGTGGACCGGGCGGACGAGGAGTTCGAGGCGTTCCTGCTCGAGTTGCTGTCGGACTTCCAGGTCTCGATCCCGGAGCTGGGCACGGTCGAGGCCCGGACGCGGCCCGTCGTCGTACTCACCTCGAACGGGACGCGCGAGCTGTCCGACGCGCTGCGGCGGCGCTGCCTCTATCTGTGGATCGATTATCCCGAGCCGGCGCGGGAGGTCGAGATTCTGCGGCGGCGGCGCCCGGACATCGCGGCCGCCCGGGCGCGGGAGGCCGTGAAGCTGGCCCAGCGGCTGCGGCGCGAGCGGCTCGCAAAGCCCCCCGGCGTGGCGGAGACGCTGGACTTCGCCGCGGCCCTCGAGCACCTGGGGCCGGGCCCGCTGCGCCCGGCGGCGGCGCGCGACGCGATCGGGGCGCTCGTGAAGGACCCGAACGACCTGGCCGGGCTGACGGAGGAGCGGCTGGGGGAACTGCTCGCCTCATCGGGGGACGGCGGGAGTTGACGCCGGAGCGCGTCGTCGACCTGAGCCGGCGACTGCGCGGCGAAGGGGTGGCCTGCGCGCTTTCAGAGTCCACGACGGCCGTCGCCGCGCTTCCGCACATCGATACGGAAGATGTGGAGGACGTGAGAGCGGGCCTCCGCGCGGCATTCTGCTCGAGTGCCGCGGACCTCGAGGTCTTCGAGCGCTGCTTCCCCGCGTGGTGGCGGGGAGTACAGCCGTCATCCGCCGTCGAGGATCTCCTCTCGAAGGCCGCGCGGGACCGGGGGGCTCGCCAGCCGGCCGGCACGCCTTCCGGGCCGGACGGGCCGCCGCCGATGGCTCGCGACGATCTCGGCGAGGACGTTCGCGACGAGCCGAACTCCGCGGAGCGCCCGATCGGCGCCGTCTACAGCGCCGCCCACTCGCTCGCGCGGCGCTCCTTCGCCTCGATCGGCGACGAGGAGCTGCGCGAGGTCGACGCCTGGCTCGAGCGGCTGATGGTGCGGCTGTCCACACGACGCAGCCGCCGACTCGAGCCCGGCGGCCGCCGGGGACCGATCGACGTCCGGAGAACGCTGAGATCGCTCGTCGCGCACGAGGGCGAACTCGTTCGGCTGGCGCGGCGACGGCGACGGCACGTACCGCCGCAACTCGTCGTCCTGTGCGACGTGAGCGGCTCGATGGAGCGCTACAGCCGCTTCCTGCTGCGTTTCCTATTGGGGTGCGGGCGCGCGCGAGACATCCAGACCTTCGCCTTCAGCACACGCCTCACGCACCTCACGCCCTGGCTGGCCGGCGAAGAGATCGATCCCGCGCTGGACCGTCTGCGGGCGCGCGGCTGGTCGAGCGGGACGCGGATCGGCGAGTGCCTGGAGACGTTCGTGACCCGCCACGGCCGGCGGATGCTCGGTCGGCGGACGCTCGTGATCATCCTCTCCGACGGACTCGACCAGGGCGAGGTGGAACCCCTCCGGCGCGCCATGGGCTGGATTCAGCGGCGGGCGCGCCGGGTCATCTGGCTCAATCCCCTCCTCGAGAGTTCGCGCTACGCGCCCGAGGCCCGGGGCATGCGCACCGCGCTCCCGTTCGTGGACTACTTCCAGTCGGGACACAGCCTCGAAGCGCTGAGGACGCTCCCGGGGCTGCTCAGGTTGTGACGGAAGAACGAAGAGACGGAGATCGAAAGTGATCGCGACGGGACCCGGCGGACTCCGGATCCCGTCGCGATAACCGATCTAGGCTCGGACGCGGTCCTTGAGCCCCTTGCCCGCCTTGAAGGTGGGAACGTTCATGGCCGCAATCTGAATCGACTGGCCGGTCTGCGGGTTCCGACCCATGCGCGCCTTGCGGTGCCGGGTGCCGAACGTGCCGAAGCCGGTGACCGTGAAGTCGCGGCCGGCGTCAAGCTCGCCTGCGATGATCCCTTTGCCCGAATCCGTCGAGAAAATGCAGTCGATCACATCCCTGGCGCTGGCTTTGCTCAGGCCGGCCTGTGAGGCGAGCTTCGCCGCGAAATCGTCTTTGGTCATCCTGGGTTCTCCCTGTTGAAAGTAAGCTCCGACGAGCGATCCGGGCGCATAATTCGCCCGCCATCGCGGGATTGCAAGTGTGGCGCTCGATATCGCCCGCTGAAGGGCCTGCTAGTGAGCGTCCGCCGAGAACACTTTTCGCGTCATCGTGACGCCCGCGAGCTTGAAGACCACGTTCCCGATCCGGCCGAGCAGCATCGTCGGCAGGGCCGTGGGCACGACGGTCCCCCACACGGTGCGCAGGAATGCGCTCTCCCCGCCCAGGCCGCCGAGCGCGAGCCGCAGCACGGCGAAGATGCCGAGGAAAACGACGAAGTTGAGCAGAAGCCCCAGCACCTGGCGGCCGGGCGATCCGGTCTCCGCGTCGTAGAGGCCGCCGAAGAAGACCGCAGCCACAAGCCAGAAGATGCAGATTGCGAAGAGCCAGTCCATCAGTGGAGCCTCCGTGTCGGGAAACCGGGTCGGGTTGGGGACGGGGGAACATACATGGCCCCCGGCGATCCTCGAAAGTAGCTTGCCCCCGCGGCTTCGAAACGCTCTCCCGGAGAGGGTCACATGAAAGCGCCTTCACTCACGCTCGGGATCGAAGAGGAGTACCAGGTCGTCCATCCGGAGACCGGCGAACTCACGTCGTTCATCACCGAGATTCTCGAAGGTGATCCGGAGACGCGCGGGCAGATCCACCCGGAACTTCACCAGGCGTGCGTGGAGACGGCGAGCGAGGTCTGCCGGGATGTGGCGGAGGCGCGCGAGGAGGTCGTGCGCATGCGACGCCTCGTCAGCGGCACCGTCGCCGAGAAGGGGCTCGCCATCGTGGCCGCGGGGACGCACCCCTTCTCGACCTGGGAGCAGCAGGACATCACGCCGCTCGACCGTTACGTCGGACTGCGGGAGGATCTGCAGCAGGTCGCCGAACGGAACCTGATCTTCGGCACCCACATCCATGTGGGCATCGAGGATCGGGACTTCATGGTCGACGCGATGAACGTCTCGCGGTACTTCCTTCCGCACGTCCTCGCCCTCTCCACCAGTTCCCCCTTCTGGGAGGGGTCGAAGACGGGGCTTCATTCGTACCGAAGCATCATCTGGCGCAACTTTCCGCGCACGGGCATCCCGATGAGCTTCGGAGGCTGGAGCGAGTACAATCACTTCATCGAGACGATGGTCCGCTCGAACACGATCCCGGACCCGACGAAGATCTGGTGGGATGTGCGTCCCAACCACAAGTTCCCGACGCTCGAATTCCGCGTATGCGACATGTGCACGCGCGTGGAGGAGGTCGTGTGCATCGCCGCCATCTTCCAGGCGCTGGTTGCGAAACTCTGGAAGCTGCGGCGGGACAACCTCACCTTTCGCCTCTACCCCGAAGTCCTCCTCGCGGAGAACAAGTGGCGCGCCGCCCGGTACGGGCTGACGGGAAAGCTCATCGATTTCGGACGGCAGAGCGAGCACCCCGCCACCGACCTGATCGTCGAACTCATCGAGTGGTTCCTCGACGACGTGGTCGACGAACTCGGAACCCGCGCGGAGGTGGAATACGCGCTCCGGATCCTCAGGGAAGGGTCGAGTTCGCAGCGGCAGCTCGCCGTGTACGAGGAGACCGGCGACGTGCGGGCCGTGGTCCGGCACCTCATGGCGGAGACGCTCGAAGGGGTCTGAAGACGGCCCCCGCGCGCCGGCCGTGGGGTCCCATTACATCATGCCGAGATCCCTCGCCGTCCGATCGATGCCCGCCCGGGCCTTCGTCACGAGTTCGTCGACCTCGTCGCGCGTGATCGTGAGCGGCGGACTCGTGCAGATGACGTCGCGCATGGCGCGGAACACGACCCCTTCGTCGTAGAGGTGCTCGTGACAGAGGGCGCCCACCTCGCCCATGGGCTCGAACAGCTCCCGGGTCGTCTTGTCCTTCGAGAGTTCGACGCTGGCCACGAGTCCGACGCCCCGCACTTCGCCCACGAGCGGGTGATCGTTCAACTCCCTCAACCGCGCCTGGAAGTAGGGGCCGGTGTCCTCCCTCACCCGGTCGACGACGCCTTCCTCCCTCATGATCCGGAGATTCTCCAGCGCCACGGCGGCGGAGACCGGGTGCCCCGAATAGGTGTAGCCGTGCGGGATCACCCCGCCTTCGGCCAGGACGTCGAACACCGCATCGGTCATGAGCACGGCGGACATCGGCAGATAGCCGGACGTGAGTCCCTTGGCGATCGTCATGAGGTCGGCCTCGATCCCGAACTTCTCGGCGCCGAACCACTCGCCCGTGCGGCCGAAGCCGGTGATCACCTCGTCGCAGACCACAAGCACATCGTTCGCGCGGCAGATGCGCTGGATCTCGGGCCAGTAATTGTCCGGCGGCACGATGACGCCTCCGGCGCCGATGACGGGCTCGCCGATGAACGCCGCCACGCGATCCGCACCGAGTTCGGCGATCTTCTCCTCCACCGCCCGCGCCGCCCGCGCGCCGGTCTCTTCCGGCGTCTCGTCGGGCGCTCCCATGGCGAACCAGTACGGGGGCATCACGTGCTCGAAGCCGGGCAACGGCAGGTCGCCCACCGCGTGCATGGCCTCGAAACCGCCCAGACTGGCGGCGGCCATCGTGCTGCCGTGATACGCGTAGGTTCGGCTGATGAACGTCTTCTTTTCGGGTTTTCCGCGGAGGTCCCAGTACCGGCGGACGAGGCGGACGATGGTGTCGTTCGCCTCGGAACCGGAGCTCGAGAAGAAGGTGTGCGCGATCACGCCGGGCGTGAGTTCAGCGAGGACGCGCGACAGCTCGATCGTGGCCGGGGGCGCCGAACGGAAGAACGTGTTGTAGTAGGGGAGTTCGACCATCTGGTCGTACGCCGCCCTCGCAAGTTCCTCACGTCCGTAGCCGAGATTCACGCACCACAGACCGCCCATGCCGTCGAGGATGCGCCGGCCATCGGAGTCGATGAGGTGGCGGCCCTCAGCGCCCACGATCACCCGCGTCCCCTTCTCGGCGACGATCCGCGGGTCGATGAAGGGGTGGACGTGATGGCGTCGGTCGATGTCCTGCCATTGAGCCGTGGCGGTCCCGGCGGGGTTCGCCGTGGCGGGGTTCGTCGTGGCGGTCACGCGGCGCCTCCTGGTTGGTTTGTCGGCGCGGACAACATATCAGCCGGCGGCGGCTCCACGAGTCCGAGCGCCGCGTGCAGGAGGACGTTGGCGCCCGCCTCCGCCTGTGCGGGCGTGATGTTCTCCGCCTCGTTGTGGCTGATGCCGTCTTCGCAGGGGACGAAGATCATCCCCGTCGGCGCGATGTCGTTCGTGTGCACGGAATCATGGCCGGCGCCGGCCACGATCGGCATGGAGGAATAGCCGCAGAGATCCGCCGCCGCGCGGACCGCGTCGATGCACCGATCGGAAAACCGCACGGGAGGAGAGCGCCAGACGTCATCGAGCCGCCACGCCGCCCCGCGTTCGAGACAGGCGCGGTTCGCCGCCTCGCGCAGACCGTCTTCCATCTCGTCGAGGGTCGAGTCGTCGGGGTGACGGAGGTCCACGCTGACGGCGACCCGTCCGGGCACCGTGTTCCGCGACGCCGGCTCCGCGGCCAGAACCCCGAAGGTCAGCCGTCCGTGCGGCGCGAAATCGCGTTCGATGCGGCGATACGCGTCGACGAGAAACCGCCCGAACACGGCCACCGGATCCGTCCGCCGGGACAGCGGCGTCGACCCCGCGTGCGCCTCCTCGCCCACGATCGTCAGGTCGAACCAGCGGGCGCCCTGCACGCCGGTCACCACGCCGATCTCGCATCCGTTCTCCTCGAGAATCGGGCCCTGCTCGATGTGCAATTCGAGAGCGGCGGCGATCGGGCGGCCCCCGACGGCGAGCGGGCCGCGGCAGCCGATGCGGTCGATGGCGCCGGAGACCGTGACCCCGTCCGCGTCCGTCGCGCCGAGGGCGTCCGCGAGGGCAAAGCGGCCGGAAAACACGCCCGAGCCCATCATCGCGGGAGGAAAGCGGGCGCCCTCCTCGTTCGTCCAGTTTACGACTTCGATCGGACGAGCCGTCCGAACCCCGTGCTCCTCGAGCGTTTCCGCAACCTCCAGCGCCGCGAGGACGCCGAGCGGCCCGTCGAACCGTCCACCCGTCGGCTGGCTGTCGAGGTGACTCCCGAGCACGAGAGGGGGTCGGCCTTCGGCCGCGGCGCCGCCGGTCCCGTCCCGGCGGGCGAACATGTTGCCGATCCCGTCGACGGACACCGCGAGGCCCAGCGACTCGGCCCACCCGCGGAAGAGGTCGCGCGCCCGACGGTCCTCGTCGCTCAGGGCGAGGCGGTGGACGCCCCCGGCAGGAGTGGCGCCGATCCGCGCCAACTCCTCGAGGCGCCCCCAGAGTCGGTCTCCGTTCACCCGGAGTCCGGCGATCGCGGTCACCGTCCGGAACCCGCCAATGCGTGTCTCACCGAGTGTCTCACCGGCTTCAATGGGCCGGGGGCGTCGTGCCGGTGAGGACGGCGGTGACGAGGAGCAGAAGACCTGCCGCGCTCAGTTCGACGGTGACGGTCGGCGGGAGACGGGGCGGATCCCCGGCTTCCGCGACCCGGCCGCGAGCGCGCCGCCAGTTGTACGCGCCGCAGCCCGCGATCGCGAGGACGACGAAGAGCTTCAGACTCAGCGTCCGCCCCCAGGGTTCGGTCCAGAGCGCCGAGACTGCTCCGAGATGGAGCCATGCCGCGAAGAGTCCGGTGACCGCGATGACGGCCGCCGAGCCCAGCGCGAGCGGCGAGAAGGCCGTGATCCAGTCGACGATGCGGCGCTTCGACGGCGAAGCCCCGCGGCGCCGGCCGAGATAGAGGACTCCGGCCATCACGGCCAGCGTGCCCAGCCACACGCCCCCCGCCACCATGTGGAAGATGTCGGCGGTGATCGCGGGAGTGACGAAGTGTTCGGCTCCGACCGCATGCCCGGCCAGCGCCGGCGTGTACGCGAGGAGGGCCACCCCCGCCGTGGCCGCGATCCAGCCGAATTCCGCCCGGGCGCCCCGCGCGGCGGCGAGCGCGAAGGCCAGCCCGGAGAGAACGACCGCCGCGACCTGTGCGAGCCACGCCCGCCCCCAGGAGGTCCCCATCACAAGCAGGCGAAGCTCCGCCCCCAGCGGTTCGAACGGATCGCGAAAGACGCTCGCCTCCGCCGCGAGCCGACCCAGCGTGCCCGCGCCGGCGAGCAGTACCGCGAGGCCGCCGATCCCGGCGGCCAGCCTCTCGGGCGCCACGCCCGCAGCTCCATCCTCCTCCGGCGCGAACCCCGGAAAGCGTCTGAGGATGACCAGCTTGAAGGCCACCGCCCCCACCGCGACGAGGAGGCCCGTGAACAACGCCCAGCGCGAGAGCGTGCCGATCAGAAACCACATGCGATCAGCTGATCACCACCCGCCGCCAGTTCGTAATGATCTTCGGCGCGTCCTCCAGGAGGTCGTTGAGGTCGGCGATCACGCCGTTCACGATGCCGGAGAGCTCCTCGGCCCGCTGAGCGGCGCCGGCTTCGATCTCCGTCAGCACGTCCATCTGCCCGACCGTCGGTCGCGCCTGCGGGCCCGAGACCGCGCGGGAGATGTTGCGAAGCTGCTCGATGAGGCGCGGCCAATCGCGGTAGCCCATCGATCCCGGCGGACGCCGCACTTCGCTCGACACCGCCGTCAGCTGACTCTGAGCATCGTCGGCGACGGCTCTCACCTGTTCTTCGTTGGACAGGTCCTTGCCTTCGATGGACTCGAGGAGTCCGTCGATCTGTCCGTCCAGATCGATGATCGTGCCCATCATCCGATTGAGTTGCGTCTCGAGGTCGCGTGCGCGCATGGCCGCGGTGAAGCGCTCGTCGTACACGGCCTGCGAGGCCGCCACGTTGGGGTCGCCGCGAAGCTGGAAGTCCTTCGACAGCTCCGTGCCGCCCACATCGATCGTCGCCGTGTAGGTGCCCGGGACGGCGGGCGGGCCCGTCGGGCCGAAGAAGAAGAACCCTCCGCCCGGAGGACCCTGTCCCGGAATCGGCTCCGCGCCGGTCCAGCGGAGGTCCCAGATCGCGCGGTTGAGGCCCGACGTGACGTCACGGTGCTGGAACTCGCGCACGAGCGTGCCGCTGCGGTCCGTGATACGCACGTCGACCGAGTTGCCCGCAGCCTCCGCGGCGTCCTCCGAGAGGTGGAAGTGGATCCACGCGCCGGGGGCGGGGTTCTCCCCCGCAAAACGGCTCTGGCCGAAGTTGCTGGTGCGGCCCCACATCTCCCACTCCGTCGCCGTGCGGATGTCGAAGAGATGGGCGTCCTGGCCGATGGCCGCGGTCAGCTCGACCATGGGCTGGATGTCGTCGAGGATGAACGCGCCGCGCCCGTGCGTGCCGATGACGAGGTCGTTGTACTGGCGCTGGATCTTCACGCCCCGCACCGACACGCGCGGAAGGTTGCCGCGGATGTCCACCCACGTGTCGCCGCGGTCCCACGACGCGAAGATGCCGCGCTCCATGCCGACGAAGAGCAGGTCCGGGTTCGAGGGATGCTGCCGCACGACCTTCACGTAGTCGTCCTGGGGGAGCCCGGCGGAAATGTCTCGCCACGTCTGCCCGTAGTCGCGCGTCTCCCACAGGTGCGGGGTGAAGTCGTCGAGGCGGTGGTTGTCGACGGCCATGTACGCGGTGCCGGCATCCGTGGGTGATGCCTCGATGTTGCCGATCCAGGTCTCGGCGGGCAGGCCGGGCACGCGGTCGCGGACGTTCGTCCACGTCGCGCCGTTGTCGCGCGTGATCTGCACGTTACCGTCGTCGGTGCCGACCCAGATCACACCCGGCTCGAACTCGTCCTCGGCGATGGTGAGGATCGTCGTGTGGAATTCCGCCGCGGTGTTGTCCAGGTAGATCTCGCCGCCTGAATCGAGCTGCTTCTCCGGGTCGTCGGTGGTGAGGTCGGGGCTGATCACGTCCCACGAGTGGCCGTAGTCGTTGCTGCGGAAGACGACGTTGCCGCCCCAGTACACCGTGGCCGGGTCGTGCGGCGAGATGACGATCGGCGCGTCCCAGTTGAAACGGTACCTCGCCTGGTACATGCCCTGCCCCACCGAGCCGATCATGAGCGGCCACGGTTCGATCGACCGCATCTGCCCCGAGTTCGTGTCCGTGATGCGGAAGTAGCCGCCCTGCGCGTTCGAGTAGATCAGGTTCGGCTGACCCGGCACCGGCACGGTGTAGAAGCCGTCGCCGCCGGAGACGGTGTAGAAATAGCCGGGCAGGATGCCGCGGCGGTCGTTGAGCCGGCTCGGCCCGCACCAGTTGCCGTTGTCCTGCAGCCCGCCGCACACGTAGTACGGGTCGCGGTCGTCGACGAAGATGTGGTAGTACTGCGCGAGGCTGAAGTTGCGGAAGATGTGGAAGTTGGCGCCTCCGTCGTACGACACCTGCATCCCGCCGTCCGAGCCCGAGAGGATCCGCTCGCCGTCTTCCGGGTCGATCCAGTACGCCTGGTGGTCGCCGTGCACGTCGTTGGCGATGCGCTCGAAGGTCCGGCCCCCGTCGGTCGATTTCGACAGCCCGCCCGAGAGCGTGTACAGCGTCTCGTGGTCGGACGGGTCGACGTAGACGTCGGAGTAGTAGAAGGGCCGGAAGTTGAGCTGGTTCTTGTTGTCGTTGACCATCTCCCAGGTCTCGCCGTAGTCGTCGGACATGAAGAGCGTGCCGGCGGTGGGGTATTCGGTGATCAGGTAGACGATGTTCGGACGGGACTGCGCCACGCTGATGCCGATGCGGGCCATGGGCTCGTCCGGCGTCGTCGTGATCTTCTTCCACGAGATGCCGCCGTCGCGCGAGACGTAAAGCGCCGTCTCCCTGCCCCCGTCGTCAAAACGCCACGGCAGACGGCGGAAGGTCCACATACCCGCGTAGACGTTGCGGGGGTTCGTCAGGTCGATGTCGATGTCCGAGCACCCTGTGTCCTCGTCGATGAACAGCACGTGGTCCCACGTCTGGCCACCGTCGGTCGTGCGGAAGACGCCGCGCTCCCGGTTGGGGCCCCATTCGTGGCCCATCGCGCAGACCAGGGCGACATCGGGGTCGCGCGGGTCGACGACGATGCGCTTGATGCGTTCGCTGTCGTCGAGGCCGAGGTGGGTCCAGGTGGCGCCGCCATCGGTCGAACGGTACACGCCGTCGCCGTACGAGACCGAGTTGCGCGGGTCGCCCTCGCCGGAGCCGAGCCAGACGACGTTGTGGTCGGAGGGAGCAAGCGTCAGCGCCCCGACCGAGTAGGTGTTCTCGTCGTCCCACTGATGCTCGAAGGTCACTCCGCCGTTGGTGGTCTTCCAGACGCCCCCGTTGGCCGCTCCGACCCAGAAGGTCCGCGGATCGCCCGGTACGCCGATGATGGCGGACACCCGTCCGCCCATGTTCACGGGACCGATGTGTCGCCACTCGATGTCGCCCAGCGCAGCCGAGATGGCGGCGGGGCTTTGGGCCTGCGCCGGCGTGGTAGCGACCGGTGTGGCGGCGAGAAGGGCGAAGAGTGCGAGGGCGAGCCGGAATGCGCTGCGCGGCAACTTCATGAGAGTTTCTCCCGGGATGGTTGGTTGGAGGGGCGGAGGACCCTCCGGATCGCGTAAGTTCAATGGGCGAAGAGGGATTCGAACCCCCGACCTCCTGCTTGTAAGGCAGGCGCTCTGAACCGGCTGAGCTATTCGCCCCGAATCGTGGCCACCCGCGCGGCGTTGCGGCGGGGCCTCCCCGGGCCGACTCCCGCTGGCCCAGCCCTTGCTGGCCGAGCCGGCGCTAGCTGAGCCGGCGCCAGCCGAGGATCAGTCCGGCGGGCAGGAACACCGCATAGCCCAGGATGAGCAGGAGCGGCGCGGCCGTCACGGATCCCCGGTCGAGCAGCACGTATCCGGCGGCGATCGACGTGAGGCCGAGCGCGAACGCCACGTAGTTGGCCACTCCGAACTGGAGGCCCCGCGCGGGGGCGTCCCCACTCCTCCGGTCGCGTCTTCGCTGATTCATGCGGGGACGCTAGATGTCCCCCCGACATGCGTCAACCACGATGGGGGCGCATTCCCGGCGCGCCTGGAGCACTTCACGAACTCGCCCGGGCCCATTCCGAGGCCTCCAGGAGCGGCGAAGGCAGCGGCGAGGCGAAGGACAGCGCCTCGCCGGTCCCGGGGTGCTCGAACGCGAGGTGCGCGGCGTGCAGGAAGAGTCGCCCGGCCCGGCGCCGGAGCTCTCCGGCCCAGCGGCCGCCCGCGCCGCCGAAGCCACGTTCCCAGTGCGGCCCGTAGATGGGGTCCGCGACAACCGGGTGTCCGAGCGATCCGAGGTGCACCCGAATCTGGTGCGTCCTCCCCGTGGCGAGCCGGACGGCGAGCAGCTCCGCGGCGTTCCAGCGTTCCAGGCGCTTGAAGTGCGTGACCGCGGGCCGTCCGGTCTCGCGCACGGCCATCCGCTTCCGGTCGCGCGGGTCGCGCCCGATCGGGCGATCGACCGTGAAGCGCTCCTCGTCGAGGTGTCCCCAGACTGCGGCGACGTACCCGCGCTCGACCTCGCGGCGGTGGAGCGCGGCGGAAAGCGCTCGATGCGCCTCGTCCCGGCGCGCGACGAGTATGAGCCCGCTCGTGTCCTTGTCCAGCCGGTGCACGATCCCGGGCCGGCGGTCCCCGCCGATGCTCGACAGCCCGCCGAGGTGAAAGAGGAGGGCGTTCACGAGCGTGCCGCCCGGATGGCCGGGCGCGGGGTGGACGACGAGTCCTGCCGGCTTCTCGACCACCGCGAGGTCGTCGTCCGCGTATCGGACTTTGACGGGGATGTCCTCGGGCTCCAGCCGGGTGGAAACCGGGGGCGGCAGTTCGACCTCGATCCGATCTCCCGCCCGCGGCCGATACCGTTTCTTTGGGACCTGTCCGTCGACGGTCACCCGGCCGTCGGAGATGAGTTGCACGACTTGGGCCCGGCTCAGCGAGAGACGTTCGGCCAGCAGGCGGTCGAGCCGGTCGCCGGCCGCGTCCTCGCCCTCGCAGATCTCGATGAGCCGCCGCCCGCCCGCACCCTCCGCATCGGATTCGGGCGGACTCACTTCACTCGGGGGTCGCCTCCGCCGCCGCAGCCGCCACCTCCCTCTCGCGCCGGCCCTCGAGCCAGAACGAGATCAGCAGCAGCACCGCACCGACCGTCACGGCGGAATCCGCGATGTTGAAGATGGGGAAACGGCTCGCACCGATGCCGAAGTCGAGGAAGTCGACGACGCCGGCTTCCAGCCGGATGCGATCCCAGATGTTGCCGAGCGCGCCGGCGGATACGAGCGAGATGGCGAGGATGCGAAGCCGGTCGGAGGACGGGGTCGCGCGGTAGATGATGCCGAGTACGCCGAGCGCGATCAGGGAGAGGACGAGAAAGAAGATCCGGGAATGTTCGCCGATGTCGAGCCCGAAGGCCGCGCCGCGGTTGTGCGTGTAGGTGAAGCGGAAGAAGTCGCCGATCACCGGGGTCCGCTCGTACAGTTCGAACGTGTTCATGACCCATGCCTTGGTCACGATGTCCAGCGCGAGGATGACGACGATCGGAACGAGCGTCAGCCAGAGGCGGACGGCGAGATCGCGTCCGGGAGCTTCAGGCACCCGTCTCCTCCTTCTCCTTGCACCGGATGCAGAGCCGCGCGTGCGGGAGGGCGTCGAGCCGCTCGAAGCTGATCTCCTCGTCGCAGTCCTCGCACCTTCCGAATTGCTCCGGGTTCCGATAGAGCCGCCTCAGCGCCTCGTCGATGTGGTAGAGCAGCCGACCCTCCTTGCTCGCGAACAGGAACGCCTTCTCGCGCTCCATGGCGTCCGTCCCCTGGTCCGCCATGTGGAAGCTGTAGGCGGCCAGATCGCTGTCCGCTCCCTGAAGGGAACTCGTAAACGAGTCGTCGTACTGGCCGAGTTCCCGCGTCGCGCGCGACCGGGCCGCCAGCAGTCTCTTCTCGATGTGCTTCCGTTGTTCCGCGTTCATCCTTCTCAAGCGCGTTCGTCGACCCCGCCGATTCCGATGCGGACCTCGACGTCGTCGATCTTCACCACGGCCGTACTCAGGCCTCCCCGGGGCACCGACCCCGTCTGCACTTCCACGGCCAGCGTCTCGCCGGCAACGTAGGCCGCATACGCCGACACGGCCCGTTCCAGATCCTGCGGGCCCGCCACGCCGAGGCGGATGCGGTCGGCGACTTCGAGCCCCGCATCGCGCCGCAGCCGCTGGACGCGGTTCACGATCTCCCGCGCGTAACCTTCGGCTCGCAGCGCATCATCGATCTCGGTATCCAGGGCCGCGAGGTAACCACCTCCCGCCGCCACGGCGAGATCGGTGAGCGTCTCCTCCTGAATCACGAGGTCTTCGGGCGACACCTGAACCCGTTCGCCTCCGATCTCGATGTCGAGCGGCTCCCCGTCCCTGAGCCTTCTCAGGGCTACCGCATCCAGATCCGCGATCCCGGCCGCGACGGCCGGCGTGCGCGCTCCGTGTTTCGGACCCAGCGCCCCGAACCGCGGCTTCGCGTATAGCCGGGTAAGATCTTCGCTATCCCCCAGCGACACAACCTTTTTAACGTTGAGTTCTTCCATCGCAAGCGCCGCCATCGGGTCCGCGAGCGCCCGTCCCTCCGGCAGAACCGCGTGCAGCGTCTGCAGCGGCTGCCGAATCCGGACCCCCGCCTTTTCCCGCGCGGCGCGGCCCAGCGCCACCAGGCGCCGGACGTCGTCCATCGCCTGTTCGAGTTCGGGCTCCGAATGCCCTTCCGGCTCCGGGAAGTCCGCCAGGTGGACGGACGCTTCGTCCGTGAGCGCCCGGTACAGCCAATCGGACATGAACGGGGCGTACGGGGCGAGCAGCCGCGCGGTCGTGGCGAGACATTCGTGGAGCGTCGCGAAGGCGTCGGCGCTCGCGGCCTCGGTCCCCGGCTGCGTCGCCCAGAAGCGGTCGCGGCTCCGGCGCACGTACCAGTTCGACACGTCGTCGAGCACGAACTCCTGGATGGCGCGCGCGCCGGCCGTGAGATCGAACGACTCCAGCGCTTCCCCCACGAGCCGCACGACCCGGTCGAGGCGGGCGAGCACCCAGCGGTCGAGGTCGCTTCGGCCGGAAACGGGGGCCGCCGAGGACGCGGTGTGAGACCACCCCTCCTCGTTCGCGTAGAGGGCGAAGAAGCGATACGTGTGACGGAGCGTGGCGAACAGCTTGCGGTCGGTCTCGCGCAGCGCCGACGGGTCCCACCGCTTCGGCACCCAGGGGTTGGACCCCGAGAGGAAGTAGAAGCGCGTGACATCGGCCCCGTACGTGTCGAGCGCGTCGCGCGGATCCACCGCGTTGCCCCGCGACTTCGACATCTTCCGCCCCTTCGCGTCGAGCACCTGGTCGTTGACGACGACGGCCCGGAACGGCGCGCGATCGAAGAGGATGGTGGACAGCGCGAGGAGCGAGTAGAACCAGCCGCGCGTCTGATCGACGCCCTCGGCGATGTAGTCGGCCGGGAAGTAGCGCTCGAAGGTTTGCCGGTTCTCGAACGGATAGTGCCACTGGGCGTAGGGCATGGAGCCGGAGTCGAACCACGCGTCGGCGACTTCCGGGACGCGCCGCATCGTGCCGCAGCATGCGTCGACGGCGCAGCACCATTCGTATCCGTCGATCCCCGGCCGGTGGGGATCGAAGTCTTCGGGCAGGCCGCCGACGCGGCGCCCCAGCTCCGCGAAGGATCCGAGCACCTCCCGGTGTTCGCACTCGGAGCAGAGCCAGATGGGCAGGGGGGTGCCCCAGTAACGCTCGCGCGAGAGCGCCCAGTCGATGTTGTTCTGCAGCCACTCGCCCATGCGGCCGGATCCCGTCTCGGGTGGATGCCAGTCGATGGACGCGTTGTGCTCGAGCAGGCGCGACTTCACGGCGGTCGTCCGGATGTACCACGAATCGCGCGCCATGTAGAGAAGCGCATCGTCGCAGCGCCAGCAGTGGGGATAGCTGTGTTCATACATCTCGCGCAGATAAAGCTGGTCGTGCGCGACGGCCCAGTCGCGGAGCGCGCGTTCGGTCTCTCGATCCTTCACGTGCATCCCGGCGAGTCCGCCCGGCACGGTGTCGAGAAAGCGCCCGTCCCCGCCGACCGTGTGCTGCATCGGCAGTCCCGCCGCCTCGCCCAGCCGAAAGTCGTCCTCCCCGTACATCACCGCGGTGTGGACGACGCCCGTCCCCTCATCGACCGTGACGAAGTCCGCCTCCAGCACCGTCCACGCGGTATCGGAGCCGGCGCCGTCCACCGCGTTCGGGAAGAGCGGGCGGTAGCGCCGCCCGGCGAGTTCGTCGGCGCGCACCTCCCCGATGATCTCATATTGGTGCCGCAGCACCTCGGCGACGCGGTCGCGGGCCAGGATGAGCACCTCTCCCGGCGAAGCACCACCGGGCCCGTCGTGCGCCCGCGCGGGGGTCGTGCCGCCGTCCGCGCCCTCGGGCAGGATGCGGACGCGGGCGTAGGGGATGTCGGGCCCCACCGCGAGGCCCAGGTTCCCCGGAAGCGTCCAGGGAGTCGTGGTCCAGCTCAGGATCCGCGCGCCGTCCGGGTCATCGACGAGATGGAACTTCATGTAGACCGCGGGCTCGGTCACGTCGCGGTAACCCTGGGCCACCTCGTGGCTCGAGAGGCCGGTGCCGCAGCGCGGACACGTCGGGATGACGCGGTACCCCCTGTACAGCAGGCCGCGCTTCTCAATCTCCGAGAGCGCCCACCAGCCCGACTCGATGAACTCCTTCGAGTACGTGACGTACGGGTCGCCGTAGTCCAGCCAGTAGCCGATGTGCCGCGACAGCCGCTCCCAGGCGTCCTGGTAGCGGAATACGTTGTTCCGGCACTTGTCGTTGAACTTCCGGATTCCGTAACGCTCGATGTCCGGCTTGCCGGAGATGCCGAGCGAGCGCTCAACCTCGAGTTCCACCGGCAGTCCGTGGGTGTCCCAGCCCGCCTTCCGCGGCACGTGGTAACCGGACATGGTGCGGTATCGGGCCACCGCGTCCTTGATCGTGCGGGCAAGGATGTGGTGGACGCCGGGCGCGGCGTTCGCGGTCGGCGGCCCCTCGTAGAACACGAAGTCCGGCGCAGCCTCCCGGGCCGCGAGGCTGCGCTCGAAGGTCTTCTCTTCCTCCCAGCTTCCGAGGACTTCGGCTTCGAGCCCGCGTACGGACTCCGGTATCGGCCGGTAGGCCATGGAGGTGCTCCGTCTGGTTGTTCCTGGATGGTCGACGCAGTCGTCGGAACGGCGGGCGTGCGCAGCGGGGTGCTGCGGTCAGGTCGACGCGGCGCCCGAACCGCCGGCGTCGACCCGGCTAATCGATGGAGGCGGGGGCTCGGTATCGGACTCCGGAGCGACAGGCTCGGCAGCGATGGGCTCGGCAGCGGCGACCTCGCGCGCCCCGTCTCCGCTCCCTCCTCGCAGCCGCTCGATGAACCGGTCGAGATCGCCGGCTCCGTCCCCGAACCGTTCATCCTCGAAGTCGAGGTATTCGTCGAAGCGCTCGAACAGTTTCCGCAGCGCGGCGAGGAAGCGGCCCCGGGTCGCCTTCAGATCTTCGATCTTGTCGTGGCAGAGACGGACGGCCCGCTCCGCGTCGGCGAGCACGGCGTCCGCGCGCATCTCGGCCTCGCGGAGCCGCACGGCCGCGTCGCGCTCGGACTGCAGGCGGGCCTCCTCGCGCAACTCCTGCGCGGCCAGGAGCGCTTCATTGAGGGCCTTCTCGCGGGCCCGGTAGCTCTCCAACTGGTGTTTCTGCTGCTCGATCCGGTCGCTGAGCACGACGTGCTCGCGCACGTGGCGTTCAAGGCAATCCGCCACGACCGCGAGGAACGCATCGACCTGCTGTGCATCGTACCCGCGCACGGAACGCCTGAAGTCGTCCTTCTTCTTGCGGACGTCAAGCGGTGTCAGGTCGATCATCTCTCCCCCAGTAGCACCGTGCCGAGTCGCACCCGCGTGCTCCCCTCCTCGATCGCGATCTCGAAGTCGTTGCTCATCCCCATCGAGAGCGCCTTGCCCTCAAAATCCGGAATCTCCGCGCGGCAGCGTTCCAGCAGCCGCGCCGCACCGAGGAACGCGGGCCGGACCACGGCCTCGTCCTCGGTAAACGGCGCCATCGTCATCAGTCCGGCCACCCGCAGACCGGGCAGTTCACAGATCTCGGCCACCGCGTCGAGCGCCACGTCCGGGCCCAGGCCGGCCTTCGCCGCCTCCCCCGACGTGTTCACCTGCACGAGCACCTCGACCGGTTCGCGCCGTTCCTCCCCGACGATCCGGTTCAACGTGCTCGCGAGCCGCACGCTGTCCACAGACTCGACGACATCGAACAGCCGGACCGCACGCCGCGCCTTGTTGCGCTGCAGCCGACCGATCAGGTGCCACGCGACGCCGGGCGTCGGCCCCAGCTCCAACCGCTTGGCTTCGGCTTCCGGAACCCGGTTCTCGCCGATTCGGCCCACGCCGAGAGCCTTCACGACCTCGATTCCCCGGGCGGGATGCCCCTTCGTCACGGGGAGAATCTCGACGTCGCTCGCGCGCCGTCCGGCCCGCCTCGCCGCAGCCTCGATGCGCTCTGTCACCTCGGCCAGCCGGGCCTCGACCTGATCTTTCGTCACGCGGCACAGTCTACGGGCCCGCGCCCGGCGATGCGAGCCATCCGCCGGGGGTCCGGACGGCACCCGCCGGACCGCAAAAAACGAGCGCCCGGCGTCGCTTTGGCGTCGCCGGGCGCTTGCCGTCGCCTCAGAAGCTGCGGGACGGCTGGTGTCGTGTCTCCGTAATCTAGATCACCTGGAACGTCACCCACTGGGAGACCCAGACCGCCGTGACCTTGTCGCGGTTCTTCGCCGGCGTGAATCGCATGGTCGGGACAAGTTTCCCCGCCGCCTCGTCGAGCAGGCCGTTACCCGAGGAGGTCTTCACCTCGAAGTTCTCGACGGTTCCGCCCTCCGTCACGTAGAGCCAGAGTTCGACCCGGCCCCCGATGCCCGCATCCTTCAGCGTGCGCGGATAGTCCCGCTGCAGGATCTGCTGAACCTCGCCGGAGTTCAGCATCACGGGAGGCGTGTCGTACGCGATGAAGGACGGCCGGTCCGCCGGACTCCCGGTCTCGGGAGGCGGGGGCAGGGCGTTATCCGTCGTGAACGACTCGAAGGTCGTTTCCGCGATCGTGATATCCTCGGAGATGTCGACCGAAGCGACCCGCGGGGTGGCCGGACGGGCGATCTGTTCCGGCGGCGGCGGGATCTTCACCTCGGGCGGCAACGACACCGCCTCGATTTCATCGACCACCGTACCGAGATCCTCCGCCTCGAACGGTTGGACGAGGACGAACAGTCCGAAGTGGAGCGTGACGGCAACCATCAACCCGATCTGCGTCCAGTTGGTGCTCGCCCGCTTGAACTGGTCGTTCGCGGTGAGCCGAATTCCGGTCTCTTCCATCGTTTCTCTCCCGGTCTCCTGAAGCCCGTGGTGTGGCTGCCGCTGCTAGCGCCGAGCGCGCATCGCGCGCTGCTCGAGTCGCGTGGCGAAGGTGACGCGCACCGCGCCGGACGCCTGCAGTTCTTCCGTAATCGTATTGATCTGCTGATAAGGCACTTCGGAGTCGCCGCGAATCGCGATCACGAGTTCACGGTTCTCCGCGTAGATCGGCCGAACGGTCTCCGAGATGTCCTCGAACGGCGTCAGCACGTCGTTGATCCAGACCGAACCGTCGCGCTGAACCCAGAGGTGGAGGATGTTCTGCCGCTTTTCGTCGATCTTCTCGGTGGCCTCGGCGGTCGTCCACTCGATCTGCCGGTTCCGGTCCTTCCGGAAGACCGTCGTGACCATGAAGAAGATGAGGAGGAGGAACGCGATGTCCGCCATCGAAGAGGTCGGGATCGACCCGTCCGACCCGGACTTTTTCTTGAAGCCGCTGTCCTTGATGGCCATCTAGTTCTCCATCTCCTGTAGCGAGATTCGCTCGGCGCCCGCCAGCTTCACCTCATCGAGCACGTTGACCATGTGACGATAGGGCGCGTTGGGGTGGGTCTGAATGGCGGCGATGAGATTCTCGTTGCCCGCCAGTTCGGTGCGCAGGATGTTCGCCACCTGCGTGTGCGCCACGACTTGTTCCTGTTCGCTCTCGCCCCGGCGCACGATGACGCGGCCGTCAGGCTGCACGATGAAGAAGATCAGGTTCCGCCCCGACACATCCTGCTCCTCGGCCTGCTCCGGGAGCACGATCGGCAGTCCCCGTTCCTCGTTGAACACCGTCGTCGTGAGGAAGAAGACCAGGAGGAGGAACGCGATGTCCGCCATCGAAGAGGTCGGGATCTCGTCCGACACCTTCTGCTTGCGTTTCATGATCGCCATTGTGGACTTCTTTCTCCGTTTGTCGCGTCGATCTGCGACCCGGGCTCGTCAGCTCGCCCGCGCGCCCCGATCCTCGAGGTCCCAGATAAGCCCGAGCACCTCCTGCGCCCCCTCCTCCATGTCGAGGATGAGACGATCGATGCGGGTGACGAAAAAGTTGTAGCCGATGTTGACGGGGATCGCGATCGAGAGTCCGGTGGCGGTGGTGATGAGCGCCACCTTGATGCCGCCGGCGACGAGCCCCGGCTCGACCTGTCCCGCGATCTCGATGGCCTGGAAGGCGAGGATCATCCCGATCACGGTTCCGAGGAAGCCAAGCATGGGGGCGACGTTGGCGATCGTGCCCAGGACCGTGAGGCCGCGCTCGAGGAAGTCGAGCTCGATCACGCCCGTCGTGGCGATCGCCTTCTGGATGTCCTTGCCGTCGGAGCGCGCCTCGCTGCCGCGGTCGCGGAGGCGGCGCAGGCCGGCGAGGAGGATTGCGGCGACGGGTCCCCGCGTTTCCTCGGCCGTCGTAATCGCTTCGCCGAGGCGGCCGGTCACGCCGAGGTTCTCGATCTCGTCGAGCAGCTTCCTCGAATCGCGGTGGGCGATCCACAGCGTCCACGCCTTGGCCAGCATCACGCCGATCGCGATCAGCGAGCAGAGGACGAGGGGGTACATCATGAACCCGCCATCGGTGAACAGAGTCAGCAGCTCGTACTGATTGTCCATATCGCCTGCCCGTGAGGGATTTGTCGCCAGATTCCCGGTCTGGTCGCAACTCGAAAAGTTTAGGGGACGGACGGAGCCTCGTCAAACCGTTTGGGTCCATCCGGCCGATCCGCGGACTCCGCGTCCAGATCCGCGCCGGGGCGGCCCAGTTCAGGTGCCGCGACGTCGGCCGCCAGATGGTCCCGGAGCTGTTGCGGCGCCAGGTTCCTGCGCAGGACGCCACGACGGGCCAGCGAAATCTGGCTGGTCTCCTCGGACACGACGACGACGTACGCGTCGGTCTCCTCCGAAAGGCCGAGCGTGGCCCGGTGCCGGGTCCCCAGCGTCCGGTCGCTGAGGGGATACTGCGTGAGCGGGAGATGGACGCCGGCGGCCACGATCTGCCCGTCGCGCACGACGACCGCCCCATCGTGGAGGGGCGACTTGGGCGTGAACAGAGACACGAGCAGGCTGGACGACACATCGGCCCGGAGGCGCGTCCCGGTCTTCTCGATGTACTCCTCCAGGGACAGTTCACGTTCGATCGCGATGATCGCCCCGGTCCGGGCGCGGGACAGCTCCTCCGCCGCCTTCGCGATCTCATCCGCGACCGCCTCGCTCCGCTCCTGCAGCCGGGTCAGCGCACTCAGCACGCGGCTTCGGCCGATCCGGGCGAGCGCGTTCCGCAGCTCGGGGTGAAAGACGACGATGAGCGCGAAGGCGCCGTAGGTGAAAGCTTGCGAGAGAATCGACCGGATGAGGTCGAGGCTGAGCCATCCCGCCGCCGCGTAGACCGCCGCGAGCAGGACGAGGCCGAACAGCATCTGGAACGCCCGCGTGCCGGACCAGAGGATGAGCACCCGGTAGATGAGCACCGCGACGACGGTGATCTCGAAGACGTCCAGAAGATCGATCTGCAGGAGGCGCAGGTAGTTCCAGAAGGCGTCCATCACCTGCGGCCTCCAGCCGCGCGCGGGCGGGCGGACGGACGGGCGCCGCGAACGTCGCCGGTCCGGCGGGCCTCGATCGCGCCGTCGACGTCGAGCGCCTGACGCATCTCGCGAACATCGTGCACGCGGAGCACATCGGCGCCGCGCCGCGCCGCGGCCAGACACGCCGCGACGGAGGCCGTGACGCGCTCGGCCGGCCCCACATCGAGCAGCGCCCCAAGAAAGGACTTGCGCGACGGGCCGACCCACACCGGTGCTCCGAGCGACGCGATCTCGTCGAGCCGGGCCAGCAGCTCGAGATTGCCGTCCAGCGACTTGCCGAAGCCGATCCCCGGGTCGACCGCGATCTGATCCGGCTCGCAGCCCGCGTCGAGCGCCGCCCGCCGCGCGTCGGCGAGGGCGCCGCGGACCTCCGCCACGACGTCGCCGTAGTCGGTGTCGAGCTGCATGGTTCGGGGTGTGCCGCGCATGTGCATGAGGACGAGCCCGACGCCCGTGCGGGCCGCGAGCCCCGCAAGCGCCGGATCGGCGCGCAGGGCCGTCACGTCGTTGATCGCCGAGGCGCCCGCGTTCACCGCTCGCTCCGCCACCTCGAGCTTGTGCGTGTCCACGGAGACGGGGATCGGGAGGTCACGAAGTCCGCGGAGCACCGGTTCGAGCCGGGCCCACTCCTCGTCCGCCGACACCGGATCGGCACCGGGGCGGGTGGACTCGGCCCCGATATCGAGGATCGCCGCTCCCTCTGCCGCGATCTGCCGGCCTCGCGCGATCGCCTTCCGAGGCTCGCTGAACCGGCCGCCATCCGAGAACGAATCGGGCGTGACGTTCAGTATCCCCGCGATCACGGGTGATTCCAGGGAGATCTCGCGATCGCCCGTCCGCCAGGTGCGCGCCGGCCCGACCGCCGAGAGCCCCATCCGCGCGCCGCGCCCCGTCAGCCCCTCAGCCCCGTCAGGCGGGCGCCGGGGCGGGCTCGCCCCCCGCACCCTCCAGCGGACGCTCGCGCTGCGGCGCCGTCTCGATGGCCGCCGGCTGCGGCGCCGGCTGGGCGGGTTCCGACACCAGGGCCGGCAACTCCCTGCCCTCCTCGAGCAGCTTGATGTCTTCCGAATCGAGCGTCTCCCGCTCCAGCAGCGCCTTCGCGATCGCCTCGAGCAGCGGCTGGTTCTCCTCGAGGACGGTACCCGTGGCGGCGTAGGACTCATCCAGGATCCGCTTGATCTCGCCGTCCACGAGTTCGGCCGTCTTCTCGCTGACCTCGCGGCGCTGCGAGAGGTCCCGGCCCAGAAAGACCTCCTGTTCCCGGTCCCCCACGGACATCGCGCCCACGGCGGGCGACATCCCGAACTGCGTGACCATGCGGCGCGCAAGATCCGTCGCGCGCTCGATGTCGTTGCCCGCGCCGGTCGTGATCTTGCCATCGCCGAACATCATCTCTTCGGCCACGCGTCCGCCGAAGAGCATCTTGAGCTGGCCCTCGAGCCATTCCTTCGTGTAGTTGTGGCGGTCCTCCTCGGGGAGCGAGGCCGTGATGCCGAGGGCGCGGCCGCGCGGGACGATCGTCACCTTGTGGAGCGGGTCCAGACCCGGGACGCGGAGGGCGACCACGGCATGCCCCGCCTCGTGGTACGCCGTGACGCGGCGCTCTTCCTCGGAGATCACCATGCTCCGGCGCTCGGTGCCGAGCATGACCTTGTCCTTGGCCCGCTCGAACTCCTCCATGTAGACGCGATCCTTGTCGTCCCGCGCCGCGATGAGGGCGGCCTCGTTCACGACGTTCTCGATGTCCGCGCCCGAGAGGCCGGGGGTCCCCTTCGCCAGCACGGCGAGGTCGACGTCGTCGGCGAGCGGGATGTCCTGCGTGTGTACCTGGAAGATCCCCTCGCGTCCCTTGATGTCGGGATTGTCGACGACGATCTGGCGGTCGAAGCGACCCGGACGCAGGAGCGCGGGATCGAGCACATCGGGCCGGTTCGTCGCCGCGAGGAGGATCACCCCTTCGGTCGACTCGAACCCGTCCATCTCCACGAGCAGCTGGTTCAGCGTCTGTTCCCGCTCGTCGTGCCCGCCCCCGAGACCGGCGCCCCGGTGGCGTCCGACGGCGTCGATCTCGTCGATGAAAATGATGCAGGGCGCCTGGGCCTTCCCCTGCTCGAAGAGATCGCGGACGCGGGAGGCGCCCACGCCGACGAACATCTCGACGAAGTCGGAACCGGACATCGAGAAGAACGGTCGTCCGGCCTCCCCGGCGACGGCCCTCGCGAGGAGCGTCTTTCCGGTCCCCGGCGGCCCGACGAGGAGCGCGCCCTTCGGCAGGCGTCCTCCCAGGCGCGAGAACTTCCGCGGATCCTTGAGGAACTCGATGATCTCCTGCAGTTCGTCCTTCGCCTCATCGCACCCCGCGACGTCCGCGAAGGTGATCTTCGGCGTGTCGCCGCTCAGGAGCCGGGCCTTCGACTTCCCGAAACTGAACGCCCGCGATCCTCCGGCCTGCATCTGCCGGATGACGAAGAGCCAGAGCCCGATGATGAAGATCCAGGGGAGGATCGAGATGAATACGTTGAGCCAGTTGCTGCGCGCGGGAAGCGTCTCGATCGTGATGTCCGCCTCGAGGAGCTCGCTCATGAGGGCGTCGCCGATCTCCCGCGTCGGCAGCAGAAGATGGAAGTTCGCGACTTCCGTCTCGTCGACGGTGATCGCGCTCCTGAGACTGCCCTCCACCTCGCCGGTGCCGAGGCGCACCTGGATCGACTCTACGTTCTGCTGCGTGATCTGCTCGCGGAACTGCGTGTAACTCAGCGTCTCCCGACCCTCCCTGGCGCCTCCCATGAACTGGAGGAGGGCGACGGGGATCAGAATCAGCAGGGCCCAGAACGACGCCGTCCTGAGCCATCGATGCATGCGGCCCGAGGAATCGCTGCCGTCCGGCCTCTGCGGCTGTTCTTGTCTCATTTTGATCTATTCCGACCTGTTCCGGCTCCGATGTCTCGCCCGAGACCGTCCCGCGTACAACTCACGTACGGGGACACGCGATGAACGGAAGGTGACGAAAATCCTCCCCATGATCCAATCCATACCCCACAAGGAACTCATTTGGTGCATTGAAGCCAACCCACCGCGGCTCCCACTCGAGATCCGGCGCGATGCGCTTGTGGAGGAGCGCGCAGATCTCGAGGGACGCGGGACCTCGATCGGCGATCCCGCCGCACAACTGGTTCAGCGTGGTGCCGCTGTCGACGATGTCCTCGATGATGATGATGTGCCGGCCGGCCATCGGGGCCCGCGGGTCGTAGAGCAGTTCCACGCTGCCTGAACTCTTCATGCCCTTGCCGTAGCTCGACGCGACGAGGAAGTCGACCTGCAGCGGACGCCGGATCTGGCGGACCAGGTCGCCGAGGAACACGAACGACCCCTTGAGCAGTCCGAGCAGCAGGATGTCGGCGTCCGGCGGGTACGCGGCGGTGATCTCCGCTCCCATGCCGGCGACGCGGGCCGCGATTTCCGACGCGGAGTAGACGATGCGTCCGAGGGGCTCGCCCCCGGTGTACTCCGCGAACTCACGTTCCGCGGCGCTCATCGTGCCGGTCCCGGCGCTCTGTGAATCCAATGGCGAACCACGCTCCTCCGGAGTCGACCGGTTCCACCGCCGCCCGGGAGTGTCCGGCTACCCAGAGCACCCTTCGGTCAGCGTCCACGACGACCGGCACCCCCGAACGATCCGAGGCCGGCACGCGGCGCTCCATCAGCAGCTTCGCGACCTTTCGCGACCCGGCCCGCGTGCGGATCCGGTCTCCGGGTTGCGGCCCCCGTACGCGGATCGGGAACCGGACCCTGTCGACGGGGAAGGCGGTCGCCCAGCGCTCCGTGCCCTCGAGGGTGCTCCAGCGCACCTCGTAAGCGATGCCGCCGACGCGGATCGCCCCCCGGCCCGCCCGCCGCACCCGCGTCCGGTCGATGTCGAGTTCGCGGTCGAGCGGCACCTCTCGCGCGCGTCGCACATGAATCCGGTCGAACTCCCGCTCGACCCGCAGGCCCGCCGCGATGTCCACTCCGCGTCCGCTCTCCCCCGTGCGTACGAAGGCCCCGCCCGTCCGGGTTCCGCGCCGGGACACCCGGAAACCCATGTCCCGGGCGACGTGCCGCAACATGCGTCCGCGAGCCGCCCGATCATACCCCAGCAATCGGGACCGGGCAATTTGCGCTCCGTCGGCGCTTTCCCGGCATCCCGCGGCGGCGAGGAGCCGCCGGGCGGCCGCTTCCAGCCCGCCTTCGGCGACCAGGGCGTTCCGTCCGAGTTCCGCCAGCAGCCGGTGCGCGGACGGCTCCTCGGCGGCCAGCGCGGGGAGCAGCCCGTGCCGCACCCGCGAGCGGCGGTAGCGGGGGTTCCGGTTTGCCGGGTCTTCCTCCCACTCCCGTCCCGTGCTCCGCAGATAGCCTCTCAGCTCCTCGCGCGCGAAGCCGAGCAGTGGACGCACGAATGCGCCGCGGCGCGCGGGGATGCCGGCCAGCCCGCGAAAGCCGGGGCCGCGCAGGAGGTTCAGCAACACCGTCTCCACGTGGTCGTCGCGCTGGTGCGCGAGGGCGACGCGATCCGCCCCGGCCTGACGCCGCGCCTCGGCCAGGAACGCATATCGGGCCGCCCGCCATTCCGCCGGGCCGCCCGCGAGTCCGTCCGTCCGGCCCACGTCGCACGGCACTCCGGCTCGGCGGCACAGTTCCGCCGCCCTCGAGGCCCACGCGGCGCTTTCCGGCCGGAGTCCGTGGTCGAAGTGGGCCGCGCGCAGCTTCAGCGGCCAGGATTCGCCCAGCGCGCGGAGGAGATGCAGGAGCGCGAGCGAGTCCGATCCGCCGGAGAAGGCCACGAGGACGCGCGAGTCTCGAGGCAGTAGCTCCGGAGCCGCCCGGAGCACGCCCCGCAGGCGCGCGGCCACGCCGGCGCCCGGAGCTGACGGGGCTTCGGCGCGGGGCGTCAGGACTCTCCGTGAGGGGGGCGGTCGCGCCACGCCGCCGGGCCGCGGCGGAAGTCCAGTTGCTCGGCCACGGAGACGCCGAACTTCGGTCGCGCCGGCAACTCCCCGAAGGCGATCTCCGGCCGGGAGTCGGGAGAGGGGTCCGCGGAGGCCGGCCCGGACCGGCCGAGCTTGCGCCCGTGCTCCCAGACGCGATCCCGCCCGGCGACGTATGCGCGCAGAGCGCCCGTGACGTCCTTCGATCCGCTCAAACCTCCATCACCTCCGCTTCCCTGCGCGCCAGCATCGTGTCGATCTTCTTCACGTATTCGTCGGTATGCGTCTGGACTTCGCCCATCGTGCGGCGGGCGATGTCCTCACCAACCTCCCCGTCCCGCTGCATCTTCAGGAGCCGGTCCCGCGCTTCGTGCCTCGCGTGCCGGATCGAGACCCGCCCCTCTTCCGCCATCCGGTGGAGGATCTTGACGAATTCGCGCCGACGCTCCTCGGTCAGCGGAGGAATGGGGACCCGGACGACGGCGCCGTCCACCGAAGGGTTGAGCCCAAGGTCGCCGCTCTGGATCGCCCGCGCGACATCCCGGGCGATGTTCGGGTCGTACGGCTGCACCAGGAGCATCGTCGGCTCGGGGGCGCTGACGTTCGCCACCTGCCGCAACTGCACGATCGACCCGTACGCCTCGACCCTCACGCCGTCGAGGATCGCCGTCGTCGCCTTGCCCGTACGAACGGTGGCGAATTCCCGCGCGATCGCCTCGATCGCACTTTCCATCGCCAGGACCGCATTCTCCAGCGTCTCCTCCGGCACCGTCCCCTCCGATCAAAGGCCCTAATGCCTACGCGACGAGGGTTCCGATCCTCTCGCCTTGCAACGCTGCCAGGATTGCACCCGGCCGCTTGATGTTCAAGACGACGATGGGCAGCGAGTTGTCCTTGCACAGGGAGATCGCCGCCGCGTCCATGACGCCGAGTTCACGGGTCATCACCTCGAGATAGCCGATCTCGTCGATAAGCGAGGCATCCGGGTCGGTCTCCGGGTCCGCCGTGTACACGCCGTCGACCCGCGTCGCCTTCATGATCACGTCGGCTTCCATCTCGATCGCCCGGAGCACGGCCGCCGTATCAGTGGAAAAATACGGGTTTCCCGTACCTCCCGCGAAGATCACGACCCTTCTCTTCTCGAGATGGCGCAGCGCGCGTCGCCGGATGTAAGGCTCCGCGAGTTCCTCCATCCGGATGGCGGACATCACCCGCGTCTCCACGCCGGACTGTTCGAGCATGTCCTGAAGCGCCATCGCGTTGATCACGGTCGCGAGCATGCCCATGTAGTCCGCGCTCACCCGATCCATGCCGCGCGCGCTCGCCACCGTGCCCCGCATGATGTTCCCGCCGCCTACGACGAGCCCGAGGCTCACGCCGCTCCGGTGGACGCGACCGATTTCGTGCGTGAGTTCCTCAATGACCGGCGGATCGATGCCGAACCCCCGGTTCCCGGCGAGCGACTCGCCGGAGAGCTTCACGAGGGCGCGGCGATACTTCAGTTCGCCCGCGCCCCCGGGAATCCCGTCGGAACTCAGCCGCCCACCTCGAAGCGGACGAACCGCCGAACCGCCAGGTCCTCTCCCGCCTTGCCCAGGACGTCCTTCACCGTCAGGTCCGGATCCCGCACGTAGGCCTGCCAGAGGAGCGCGTTCTCCTCGTAGAACTTGCGCATGCGGCCCTCCACGATTTTCTCCGTGATCGAGGCCGGCTTGCCCTGCTCCAGCGCCTGTTCGGTCAGCAGCTTGCGCTCGCGTTCGACCTCCGCCTCGGGAATGTCGTCCGGCGACACGCCCCGGGGATTCGTGGCCGCGGCATGCATCGCGATCCCGCGGGCCGCCTCCGTCGCCGCGTCGCCGGAGTCCGAGACCTCCAGCAGCACGCCGATGCGATTCCCGAAGTGGACGTAGGACGCGAAGGCCCCGTCCGCACCGAGATCGTAGCGCACGCCGCGTCCGACCTGGACGTTCTCTCCGACCTGGACCCGCAGCTCGTTGAGGCGGCTCTCGATCGCGTCTCCCCCCTCGAACTGAAGCAGAGCCGCACCCTGCACGGTCTCCCCGTCCGGCACCGGGAGGTCGAGCAGCCGGTCCGCCAGGTCCCGCGAGAAGTCCTCGAACGCCTCGCTGCGCGCGACGAAGTCCGTTTCGCTCAGCACTTCGACCATCGAAGCGGACCCGTCGCGCATCGCGATGCGGATCGTGCCCTCCGAAACCGCGCGCGCCACGCGCTTCGCCGCCTTCGCCGCGCCCGCCTTCCTGAGCAGGTCCACGGCCCGCTCCGTATCTCCGTCCGATTCGATGAGCGCGCGCTTGCAGTCCATCATCCCGGCGCCTGTCCGGTCGCGGAGAGCCTTCACCGCCCCGGCCGTGATCTGCGTCATGGTTTCCATATCTCCTTGCCAAAAAAAAGGGCCACCGAAGTGGCCCCTTGCGGTCACTTCTCTTCTGACTCCACCTCTCCGGCAACTGCCGCTTCGGCACCCTCCGATCCGGCGTCCGCCGCGGGCTCCGGGTTATCGGCCGCCTCGGGCTCCGGGTTGTCGGCCGCTTCGGCCTTCGCCTCGCCCTCGGCCGGCTCGGCTCCACCCTCGGCGCTCTCTATCACGGCCGGATGGTGCAGCCGCTGTGCGATGACTTCCGGACGCGGCTTTCGCCTCGGCCTCCGTCGGCGCGAACTGCCGGCGGCGTCGGCGACCCCGCCGGCGTCGCTCGAATACGTGTACGCCTGCGACTCGGCCTCTTCCCGCCCCACCTCCGGAATCTCGCGGCGCGCGGCCTCCACGACATCCGCGACCGAGCGCGTGATCAGGGAGACGGAGCGAATCGCGTCATCGTTGCCCGCGATGGCGATCGTGAGGAGATCCGGATCCGCATTCGTGTCCGCGATCGCGACGACCGGGATGCCGAGGCGGTTCGCCTCGCGCACCGCGATGTCCTCGCGGGTCGAATCCACCACGAACACGAGCCCCGGCAGCCGTGACATCTCCTTGATGCCGGACAGATAACGGTCGAGCTTCTGGCGCTCCCGCTCGAGGAGCAGCCGTTCCTTCTTCGTGTAGAACTCGAACGCCCCCTCCTCGACGCCGCGCTCGAGTTCCTTCAGGCGCGCGATGTTCTTCTTGATCGTCTGGAAGTTCGTGAGCATCCCGCCGAGCCAGCGTTCCGTGACGTAGAAGGAACCGCACCGCTCGGCCTCTCCCCGCACGACGCGGGCGAGCTGGGGCTTCGTGCAGACGAAGAGCACGGACTTGCCCCCGACGATCGTCTCGCGCACGAGTTCGTGAGCCCGTTCGAGCTCCCGCTGCGTCTTCTTGAGATCGATGAGGTAGATCCCGCCGCACTCGGCGAAGATGTACTTGCGCATCTTCGGATTCCAGCGATGTGTCTGGTGTCCGAAGTGTACGCCCGCCTTCAGGAGGTCCTGCAACTCGACGCCCATGCGCTCGGCTTTCCGCCTTCCCGCTATCGTTTGGAGAACTGGAAGCGCTTGCGCGCCTTGGGACGACCCGGCTTCTTCCGCTCGACGATGCGGGGATCCCGGGTCAGCATGCCGTGGGACCGCAACGTGCGCCGGCGGTCCTCATCCATCGCGAGGAGGGCGCGCGCGATGCCCAGGCGCGTGGCCTCCGCCTGGCCGGTGATGCCTCCCCCGCGGACCCGGACGGCGATGTCGTACGACGCTCGCGTCCCGGTGACGTCGAGGGGCGCCGCGACAAGCGAACGGTGTCGCGGGATCGTGAAATACTCTTCGAACGCCCGGCCATTCACATTCACAGTGCCCACGCCACGCTTCATCGTGATGCGGGACACCGACTTCTTCCGACGTCCGACCGACTGGACCTGTTCCGTTTCCGCCAACTCTCGTCTCCCTGGCAGTCCCTGTGCGCTCCGTCGTCCCCGGGCGCGCTGCCGCTCTATTCCGCGATCGCGTCGAAGGGGCGCGGGCGCTGAGGCGCGTGAGGATGCTCCGGCCCCGCGTACACTCTCAACTTTCCGAGCATCTGCCGTCCGAGCGTGTTCTTCGGCAGCATGCCCTTCACGGCCAGCTTGATCACCCGGTCGGGGTGCCGATCGAGCATGCGCCGGAAGGGAATGAAGCGCTCTCCGCCCATGTAGCCGGAATGCCGGAAGTATTCCTTCTGATCCGCCTTGTTCCCCGTCAGCCGCACACGCTCCGCGTTCACCACGACGACGTAGTCGCCGGTGTCGAGGTGCGTGCTGTAGATCGGCTTGTGCTTTCCGCGAAGGACGGACGCGATCCTCGTCGCGAGACGGCCGAGAACCTGATCCGCGGCGTCGACCACGTACCAGTCCCGCTCAATCTCCCCCGCCTTCACCGAGTACGTCTTCATTCGTTCTGCCCACCTCAAAAAAACCGCCCGGCGGGACGGATGCCGAGCGCGTGAAAATGATAGCCCGTGAAGCTATTCAGCGCTTCGCATGAAGTCAATCGCGTGTGGAGGCGCTTCTTCGAACGAGGCGAGAGGCGGGACGAGAGGGCGACCCGTCCCTGCGCGGGGCGTTTCCGGCCCGGGGCGCGCCGTCGCCGACATGGCGAACGAGCCCGGACCGCTCGGCGCCCGCGCGCAGCCGCGCAAGGCCGCGCTCCTTGAGTTGGCGCGTCCGCTCGCGGGACACGTCGAGGGCCACCGAGATCTCGGTCGGCGTCTGCGGTCGCTCGAAGCCCAGACCGAAGTAGCGGCGCACGACCTCCGACTCGAGCGGCGGAAGGTCGGCCAGGCTAGCCTCGATGGCGTCCTGCAGCCGCTCCCGAATCAGTCCGGCTCCGGGCTCGGGCGCCTGTTCGTCCGCCAGGAGTTCCTCGAAGGTGCAGGTGCCCCCGGGGGCCATCTCGTCGAGGGAAAAGCGGTGCGGGCCGGGTTCGCCGCGCGGCCGATGATCGCCGTAGTCGGCGATGGCCTGCGTCATGGCCCGCCGCACCCAGTAATGCGCGTAGCTGATGAAACGGACGCCGCGCTCCGGATCGAACCGGTCGGCGGCGCGCACGAGTCCCAGATTCCCCTCGTTCACGAGGTCGGCCAACGGAACCCCGCGGCCTCGGTAGCCGCGCGCGACCGACACGACGAAGCGGAGATTCGCGCTGACGAGCCGTACCCGCGCCGCCTGGTCGCCGGCCCGACTTCGCCGCGCCAGTTCCACTTCGGCTTCCGCGTCGAGCAGGGTCTCGCGACCGATGTCCGTCAGGTAGCGTTCGAATATGCGGACCATTCCGGGTCGAGCTCAGTCGACGCCGCGCAGAATCCGGCCCCAGCGGATCTCGGTGAGCCAGGACCAGGGGCCCCTCGGCTCGCGAGCGTACGAATAGTACACCAGGAAGGGTCTCCCCCGGATCGCATCCCTGGGCACGAAGCCCCAGTAGCGGGAGTCCTCGGAGTTCGACCGGTTGTCGCCCATGACGAAGTAGCTGTCTCCGGGCACCACGAGAGGACCCCAGTTGTTTCGCGTCGTCACCGCCCCGGAGCGGCGCGCGCCATCGGTCAGGAATCGGCGCTGCCACGCGAACTTCGGGCTCGGGGCGTCGGGGAAGTTCGACGCGGCCTTCACGTAGGGCTCCTCGAACGGAACCCCGTTCACGAAGAGCCGCGCCCGCCGCATGCGCAGCGTATCTCCCGGCATTCCGACGATCCGCTTCACGTAGTTCGTGCGCGGGGGCTGTTCGGCGGACTCGGGCGGCGCGAACACGATGACGTCGCCGCGCGAGGGCTCGCCGAAGGCGGGAAGCTCCAGGTCGGTGCCGGGGATTTCGGCTCCGTACACCATCTTGTTGACGAGGAGGAAGTCGCCGATCAGAAGCGTGTTCTCCATCGAGGCGGTCGGGATCTGGAAGGCCTCCACGACGAAGGTCCGGATGAAGAGAAACAGCACGAGGGCGACGAAGATGGACTTGGTCCATTCCCACATCCACCGGCCGACGGACGCGTCGCGACCCCGCCGCGCCCGGATCGTGGGAGCCCGAAACCTGCGGACCCGCCGAGGCTCCGCGGCGCCCTCCTCCATTCCTTCAGTCGGTCGTTCCTCCATTCCACCCTTCCCTGTTCCACAAGCCGGTGCTTGGCGGTCCCGTTCGCGGCCCGGTGTCACCCGAATCCGGGCCGGCCGCACTCTGTGATGTACGGAAGGACCTCAACGCGGTCTCACCTCCCCGTCTCACCAATCGACATCGATCTGCGCGCGCTGCAGCGTGCCGCTGTAATCGACGTACGCCACCTTCGTTTCCGTGTAGAACTCGTAGACTTCCCACCCCCCTTCACGGTGCCCGTTGCCCGTGTTCTTGACGCCGCCGAAGGGGAGGTGCGCCTCCGCGCCGATGGTGGGCGCGTTCACGTAGGTGATGCCGTTGTCGAGTTCCTCCACGGCGCGGAAGGACGCGGTCACATCCCGCGTGTAGATCGACGACGAGAGCCCGTATGGAACTTCGTTGTTGATATCGAAGGCTTCGTCGATCGTGTCGAAGCGGATCACGGAGAGCACCGGCCCGAAGATTTCCTCGCGCGCGGCCCGGTGTTCCCGTTCGACGCCCGCGAGAACCGTCGGCTCGAAGAACCAGCCGTCGGCGAGGCCGCTCTCCGCCGGCCGCCCGCCCCCCGTCGCGACCGTCGCCCCCTCGTCGCGGGCGATCGCGATGTAGCGTTCGCACTTCTCGCGAGCCGCCTCGTGGATGAGCGGACCCACGTCGACGCCGGCCTCCTGCCCGTCGCCGAGGCGGAGGGAGCGCGCTTCGTAGCACAGTCTCTCCACGAACTCGTCGTGGACCTCGCTCTGCACGAGGAGCCGGCTCGTCGCGGTGCAGCGCTGCCCCGTCGTGCCGAAGGCGCCCCACAACACGCCCTCGAGGGCGAGGTCGAGATCCGCATCCGACATGACGATCTGTGCGTTCTTGCCGCCCATCTCGAGGGAGAGACGCTTGTGCATCCGCCCCGCGACCTCGCCGATCCGGCTGCCCGTCTCGGTGGATCCGGTGAAGGAGAGCCCGGGGACGCCGGGGTGTTCGACGATGGCGCGTCCGATCGTCTCCCCGCGGCCGTGCAGCAACTGCACGCACTCGGGCGGCAGGCCGGCCTCGAGCAGGATTTCCACGAACCGGTGCGCGCTGTGGGGCACATCCTCCGAGGGCTTGTAGATGATGCTGTTCCCGCAGAGCAGCGCAGGGAAGATCTTCCAACTCGGGACCGCAACCGGGAAGTTGAAGGGGGTGATGATCCCGAACACGCCGATCGGACGCCGGAACGACATCGCCCACTTGCTCCGCAGCTCGGAGGGCGCCGTCCGTCCGAAGAGGCGCCGGCCTTCCACCGCTGCGTAGTAGGCCGTGTCGATGGCCTCCTGGACGTCGCCGCGCGTTTCGTCGAGCACCTTGCCCATCTCGCGCGTGGCCGTGCGCGCGAGGTCCTCCTTGTGCCGCGTGAGCAGGTCCCCCGCCGTCTTCAGCACCAGACCCCGCTCCGGGGCCGGCGTCCTGGACCACCGCTCGAAGCCGCGCTGCGCGGAGGCCACGGCCGCGTCCAGCTCCGACGCGCCGGCGTCCGGAAAGAGGCCGATGAGGTCCGACGTGCGCGCCGGGTTCCGGTTCTCGATGTACTCGCCGGTGGCGGGCGCGACCCACTCGCCCGCGACGTAGTTGAGGAACTTCTCAGCCATGGCCGGAGGAACTCCGCTGCTAGCGATTCATCAGGAGGATGATCTCCCCGTCTTCCACCCGGACGTCGACGACCGTCTCGGGGATGTCGAAGAGCACGGTTCGTCCGTCCGCACGCAACCCCAACTGCTGCGCGGCCATGCCGAGCATCATCGGGGGCACCGGGAGGACGCCCGCCTGGAGACTCACGATGTGAAGCCCCCCCTCGCCGCTCTCCCCCACCCGCGGGAGGACCTCTCCGGCGACCCGGGCGGAATCCCCGAGCATCGTCGCCAGGCTCTCCGCCATGTCCGCGGCGATCGGGAGTTGGGTGAAGTCGAGCACGACGGAAAAGGCGACGGTCGAGTCGCGCAGTTCGACGGCGGGCTCGCCGACGCCCGCCGGCAGCCGGGGGGTCAACTCGTAGCGAACGTAGCTCTGAAGGTCCGTCTCGGTGAACCGCGTCTCGGCCGCCCCGCCGCCGGCCGCCACTTCCTGCAGCGCCGCGTCCACGTCCGCCGCCGCCTCGGGGCCGAATTCGGGCGCGGACTCGACGACGACGATCTCATCCGCGCCGACGTTCGAGAGCCACGCCTCGATGTCCTCCCGGAAGATCCAGCCGGCGAGCAGCAGAATCAGGAGGAAAATGAGAAAACCCAGGCCTGTGAAGAGCTTCCGGAAGAACCCCATGTCGACCGCCTCCGACCGGAATCGGGTAAAGAGGAAAAGCTAGCGCCGTGCGCGCCGGGCGTCATCGGCGCCGCCCGCCAGTCGGCAGGCGGCGACTTCGGTGTGCCGTGCTCCGCTGGAGAGAAGTTCGCTCCGCATCAGTGACACGTGCCGGACGTCGACCGTGGCCTCGAAGCGGACACCCGCGATGGCCCCCGCCAAACCTACGGGTGGCCGGGGGCGGCGGATTCGGCCCACCGTCACGTGCGGGCGGAAGGGACGCCGATCGGGGGCCACGCCGACACCCACCACGGCCTCCTCCACGGATCGCCGCAGCGCGGAGAGCGGCGGAGCCTCCTCGACGCCGACCCACAGGACGCGGGCACGCCGGTGGGACGGGAAGACGCCGGCGGCGCGCAGCCGGATCGGGAAGCGCCGCAGCCCCCCGGTCGCGGCGGAGATCGCCCGTGCGAGCGGCGCCTCGAGGCCGCGGTCGACCTCTCCGATGAACCGCAGCGTGAGGTGCAGTTGCTCCCGGCGCACCGGCCGCACCCCCTCCAGCGCCCGCAGCGCCGCCGTCGCGCGCGTCAGCTCCGCGCGGATCGCGGAGGGGAGGAGGACGGCGACGAAGAGCCTCGACCGGGCGTCGGGGGCAACATATCCTGCGGCTGCCATGATCCTCCTCATCGACAACTACGATTCGTTCGCCTTCAACCTCGCGCGGTATCTCGAGGAACTTGGGGAGACCGTGCGCGTGCGGCGCAACGACGACGTCGAGCCGGGGACCCTCGGGGACGAAGGCTTCTCGCACATCGTCATCTCGCCGGGTCCCTGCACGCCCGCCGAAGCCGGCGCTTCCGTCGGGGTGATCCGGGCGGTGGGCGCGGAGATCCCGATTCTCGGCGTCTGTCTCGGACACCAGTGTATCGCCGCGGCGACGGGCGGACGCGTCCTCCGGGCCGCGCATCCGATGCACGGCCGCCTGTCGGCGATCCGGCACGAAGGGCGAGGGCTGTTTGCGGGCCTCCCCTCGCCGCTCGAGGTCACCCGCTACCATTCGCTGATCGTGGATCCCGGCGAACCCGGGGCCGGCCTCCGGGTCACGGCCCGCACGGAGGAGGGCGAAGTCATGGCCCTCGAGCACGAGTCGTGGCCGCTGTGGGGCGTGCAGTTCCATCCGGAAGCCGTGCTCACGGCGGGGGGACGCCGACTGCTCGGGAACTTCCTCGCGCTCGGAAGGGGCGAGGCTCCCGCCTCCGAGCCAGTGGAAGCCGGCCTCTGCGCCGAGCTCCCGGCCGCCGCGCGACGCTAGCTGGGTCCGCGGAAACGGATCGCCTCGGCGACGTGGTCCTCGGATACGCGGGCCCGTCCCTCCAGATCCGCGATGGTCCGGGAGACGCGGAGCGCGCGGTGGTAGCCGCGGGCCGTCAGGCCGAGATGCGTCACGGCCTTCCTCAGGAGCGAGCGGCCGCCGCGGTCGATCCCGCACGCCTCCTCGAGGCGGACGGGCGGGATCCGCGCATTCGTCGTTCCGTGGCGACGGGCGGCGTGGGCGCGGGCCTTCGACACCCGGGCCCGCACGGCCGCGCTCGTCTCGCCGGGCGCCGCATCCGCGAGTTCCTCCCAGCGCACGGCCGGAACTTCGACGAGCATGTCGATCCGGTCCAGGAGCGGTCCGCTGACCCGGCGGCGGTAGCGCTGCACGCTTTCCTCCTGGCAGCGGCAGCGGCCCGGCTCGCCCCGGAAGCCGCACGGACAGGGGTTCATCGCGGCCACGAGCGTGAACTCGGCGGGAAAGCAGGCGGCCCCGGCCGCGCGGACGATCCGCACCTGCCCTTCCTCGATCGGCTGGCGCAGGGCCTCCAGCGTGCGGCGGCCGAACTCCGGGAGTTCATCGAGGAAGAGCACGCCGTGATGCGCGAGCGATACCTCGCCCGGGCGCGGGCGGCTCCCGCCGCCGATGAGCCCGGCCTCGCTGATGGAATGGTGCGGCGCCCGGAAGGGCCGGGCGCGCTTGAGTCCGGAACCGTCGGCCAGGAGGCCGGCGACGCTGTGGATCGCCGTCACGTCCACCGCCTCCCTGACGTCGAGGAGAGGGAGGAGGCCGGGGAGGCAGCGTGCGAGACTCGTCTTTCCGGAGCCCGGGCAGCCCGACAGGAGCAGGTTGTGTCCGCCCGCGGCCGCGATCTCCAGCGCCCGCTTCGCCGCCGGCTGCCCCTTCAGGGCGGAAAGGTCGAACCCGCCGTTCTCGGCCCGGGACTCGCCCGAGCTCCGAACGGAGGGACGCAGGAGCGCCAACGGGGGAGGCAACCGGGACCCGCGCTTCAGGGCCGTGAGGACGTGCGTCAGCGATTCCGAACCGCCCACGGCGACCCCTTCCGCAGCCGACGCTTCCCGCAGATTCGCGGCCGGCAGGAGGAGGCGCGAGACACGAGGATCCGCGGCCGCGAACAGCGCGATGGGAAGGGCGCCCCCGATCGAGCGCAGCGAACCGTCGAGCCCGAGTTCGCCCACCGCCAGCGTCCCGTCGAGGGCACGCCGGGGGAGATCCCCCTTCGCGCAGAGGATCCCGAGCATGATCGGCAGATCCAGGGCAGCCCCCGTCTTGGGGAGGTCCGCCGGCGCCAGATTCACCGTGATTCGCAGCCCGGGAACGTGAAGGCCCAGCTGCGCCGCGGCGGCCCGGATTCGTTCACGGCCCTCGCGGACGGCGCTCTGCGCGAGACCGACGATCTGCATCATCGGCGTCCCCCTGATCAGCGACACCTCGACGCTCACCGCCCGCACGTCGAGCCCCATCACCGCCGCCGACATCACCGAGGCCGAACCCACCCACTCCGGCATTCTTCGTCGCTCCCGTCCGCGCAGCCTTGTAACTTCACCGTGAGTCGAGGATCGGCATCGGTCTCAACCGGTTCTCAAACGGCCCGGGAACGAGGCGAAGAGTGGAGAAGAGAGTGAGGTCATCGCGCAGGGTACGGGTGCTCGGGGCGCTCCTGCTGAGTCCGCTCCTCGCCGGCCTTCCGGACCCCCTTCCGCTGGCCGCGCAGGAACTCGACGCCGGTCATCTGTACCTGCGCGAAGCGGGGCGCCGCGTGGGGACGGAGCGCTTCCGGATCTGGCAGACCGGGTCCACGGTGAACGCGTTCGCCAGCGTCGAGAGGGTGCAGCGGGCCGCCTGGCAGGTGCGGCTCCAGCTGGACCTCGACCTGCTTCCGGTGAAATACGAGATTCGCGAAGGTGTATCGGCTGTTGTGAGCGGGGAGCGCTTCCCCGACCGGGTCCGCTTCCACTTCGCGACCCCGGAGGGCGAGCGCTGGAAGGAGTATCCGGTCCAGGATGCGGCCGCGATTCTCGAGCCGGGGATCGCGCACCACTATCTCGTCCTCGTGCGTGCGCTCAGAGACGCGCCGGACGGGCGCATGAAAGCGATCCTGCCCCTGGACGGCCGGACTGTGACCGCGCGCCTGACCGGGTGGACGGAGGAGCGCGTTTCGCTCGGCGACGAGTCGGTGGACGCGACCCGTTACGAGGTGGACGTGGAAGGCGCCCGGCACCGGGTATGGCTCGACGCGGACGACCGGCTGCTCCGCGTCGTGGACGCCGCGGGCCGCGAGGCCCTGCGCGCCCCGACCGAGGGCTGAGACGGACCAGACGAGGGCTGAGACAGACTGGAGGAGAAGATGGAACACCATCCGGAATCGTCCGACGCATCGGTGGAGGAGCACGCGATCCCCTCCCTGCCCGTGCGCATCGTGCAGGTCTTCGTCTCGCCGGCGGCGCTGTTCGATGCACTCCGCCAGCGGCCGGCCTGGATGGGCGCCACCCTGGCGCTGATCGGCCTGAGCATCGCGCTGCAGTTGCTGACCCCTGTCATCGTCCCGGAAGAGGTTATGCGGGACATGATGGAAGCCCAGTTCGAGAGGTTCGTGCAGGACCCGGCGCTCCTCGAGCAGCAAGTCGACGGCGCCATGTCGCAGGGACCGGTCGGCGGCATCGTGACCGTGCTCATCGCGACGCCCATCGTACTCTCGCTCGTCGCGGGACTCCTCCTCATCGCGTTCAACGTCATCCTCGGGGGCGAAGCCAGTTTCAAGCAGCTTTTGAGCGCCGCCGCGCATGCCTCGTACATTGGGACGGCGGGCGGTGTCGTCTCCATCGGGCTGATGGCGGTCGGCGCCGAGATCACGACGCTCTCGCCCGGTCTCTTCCTGCCCGAGATGGAGGGGTTCATCGGCAGGTTCCTAAACGGAATCAACGTCTTCTCTGTTTGGACCTGCGGGGTGCTGGGGGTGGCGGTGAGCCGCTTCTATCCGGGCCGGTCCGTGGCGGCGGGCACGACGTACCTGCTCGTGCTCTACCTGATCTTCGTGGCGGCGATCGCGGTGTTCTCGGGTCTCCTCGCCGGTCTGGCCGGTTAGCAGGGTGAAACCGCGCGGGTCGCCTCGACGTACCCGTGACGTACCGATGAAGTACATCCGGGGGCGGGCCATGCTGTCGCCCGGACCGCCCGCCGAGTCTCGAAATAAAGGTCGTTGTACAGGATGAAGAAAGCGATCATCGCGGTCGTCGTGGTTGGGCTTCTCGCGACCATGGGATTCCTCGCCATGCAGCGGGAAGGGCGTGGCGCCGTCGAAGTCCGCGTGGAGGCCGTGGGGCTGCGCGATCTCATCGACGACGTCTCCGCGACGGGCCACATAGAACCGAAGACGCAGGTTCAGATTACGACGGATGTCGCCGGGAGGATCATCGAACTCCCGGTGGAGGAAGGGCAGGACGTGGAGGAGGGGGCCCTCCTGCTCCAGATCGACCCGGAGCTGTTTCGGGCCGCCGTGCAGCGTGCCGAGGCCGCGCTGGCGCAGGCCCAGGCCAGCCGAGCCCAGCAGGATGCGGCCTACCAGCAGGCCCAGCGGGACGCGGACCGCATGACGGCGCTTCAGGCGCGCGGGACGGACTTCGTGACCGATGCCGAGGTCGAGCAGGCGGTGACGAACGCCGATGTCCAGTCGCGCCTTCTCGAAGCCGCCCAGTACCAGGTCGAACAGGCCGAGGCGAACCTCGCGCAGGAGCGCGACCGGCTCGGGAAGACGACGATCCGGGCGCCCATGTCGGGCCGGATCACGCGGCTGAACGTCGAGCGCGGCGAGACCGCGATCGTCGGAACGATGAACAATCCGGGTACGGTGCTGCTGACGGTCGCCGACCTCTCCGTCATGGAGGCCGTGATCGAGGTGGACGAAACGGACGTGCCCGACATCGTGATCGGCGACTCCGCCTACGTCGAGATCGACGCCTTTCCGAACCGCCGTTTCGTGGGGACCGTCACCGAGATCGGCAACAGCTCGATCGTCCCGCTGAATCCCGCCACGTCCGGCGGTTCGGCCCAGGCGATCGACTTCGAGGTGAAGATCGAGCTGCGCGCGCCCCCCGAGGGGATCCGGCCCGATCTTTCGGCCACGGCCGACGTGATCACGGCCACGCGTGATCAGGTACCCAGCATCCCCATCACGGCGCTGACACTGATGGATGCGGATGAGTACGAGGCGATCCCGAACGAGAATCTGCCGAGCGCCCCGGGCTCCGACGCGGTGCGGGATATCGAGGGCGTCTTCGTCGTGGAGGGTGACATCGTCCGCTTCCGGCCCGTGGAGATCGGCATCGCCGGAGAGAACTATTTCGAGGTCGTGTCCGGGATCGAACTTGGCACGACGGTCGTCTCCGGCTCGTTCCAGGCGATCCGCGAACTCAGCGACGGAAGCCGGATCCGGATCGACGGGCCGGCCCCCGCGGCCTCCGTCAACGGCGACAGCGGCAGCGGAGGGAGCGATGCCGCGGTCAACGGAGAGGACGGACGATGAGCGGGAACGGACAGATGACGTCGATGATCGTCACGCGCGATCTCCGGAAGGACTACGTGATGGGCACGGAGACGGTGCACGCGCTGGCGGGTGTGGACATCGAGATCCTCCGGAACGAATACGTGTCGATCATGGGGCCCTCGGGTTCGGGCAAGTCGACGCTCATGAACATGATCGGCTGCCTCGACTCCCCGACGAGCGGGGAATACGTCCTCAACGGGCAGGCGGTCCAGGATCTGAGCGACGACAACCTGGCCCGGATTCGAAACCGCGAGATCGGCTTCGTGTTCCAGACGTTCAACCTCCTGCCGCGGGCGACGGCGCTGCACAACGTGGAGTTGCCGCTGATCTACGCGGGGGTATCGAGCAAGGACCGGCAGCGGAGGGCGGCTCACGCGCTCGAGATCGTGCAGTTGGCCGACCGGATGGACCACAAGCCCAACGAACTGTCCGGCGGTCAGCGCCAGCGCGTGGCCATCGCGAGGGCGCTCGTCAACGACCCCTCGATCCTCCTCGCGGACGAACCGACGGGCAACCTCGACTCCTCGACCTCCGAGGAGATAATGGATGTCTTCGACACGCTCCACGAGAACGGCCAGACCATCATCATGGTCACGCACGAGTACGACATCGCGGCCCGCTCCCAGCGCGTGATCACGCTCGTTGACGGCAAGGTCGAGGCGCAGATGTCGGTGGACTACTACCTCGCGCGCGGCCTCAAGAAGCCCACGGCGGCTCCGCCCGCGGCGGACCCGCCGCCGAGCCCGGAGGCCGAGGCCGCGCCCGAGCCGTCCCCGGAGGCCGAGCCCGCTCCAGCACCGTCCCGGGAGGCCGAGCTCCCGCCCGCTCCCTCGCCGGCGCCACCCCTGGAGACCGCTCCGGCACCGCCGCCGACGGCCGCTCCGATGGACCCGGTGCCGCCAGAGGCCGCGCCTCCGGCTCCGGGAACGCGGCGTCCCATCTCGAACCCGTGGGCGCCGCCGCCCACGCCCCCCGCCGACGGCGGCCGCTAGCGGCCGCGCGACTCCCCGCCGATGAGATTCTGGGAGGGCATCCGCCTCTCGCTGCAGCAGGTCCGGGCGCAGAAGCTGAAGTCGTTCTTCGCGCTCCTCGGCATCAGCATCGGGATCACCTTCCTCATCGCCGTGATCGCGATCGTCGAGGGCATCAACAGCTACGTGCGGGACGACTTCGCCGGTTCCCTCTTCGGCGTGAACACCTTCACCGTCGTCCGGCGGCCGCAGATTCAGACCGGGGAGATCGACGAAGCGGAGCGTCGGCGGTGGCGGAGCAATCCCGAACTGACCATGCGCGAAGTGGAGGTCGTGCAGGACGCGGCGCCGAACGCCCGTTACCTCGCCTACTACGCCAATTCGTTCGCCGGATCGGTTCGTTACGGTCAATACGAGCGGCGCAATGTGCGCATTATCGGAGGCTCGCCGGAATATGAGGCGGTCCAGGGGTGGGACGTGGAGGAAGGCCGCGGCCTCACCGCCATCGACGATAACCAGGCGCTCGCGGTCGCCGTCATCGGATCCCAGATCGCCGAGCGGCTCTTCCCCACCACCTCGCCCATCGACAAGCGCATCCGGGCGGGAGGACACCGCTTCCGGGTCGTCGGCGTCCTGGAGGAGCAGGGCGGTTTCGCGGGGAATATCCGAGATGCCGCCATCCTCATCCCGTTCGAGACCTTTCAGCGCACGGTGACGAGCCGGCGGCTGGAGGTCGACGGCATCACGGTCAAGGTCAATTCGGCCGAGGAACTCGAACCGGCGATGGCCGAAGTCGAGGGGGCGATGCGGACCTACCGCCGGCTGCGGCCGTCCCAGCCCAACGACTTCGGCATCGACACGTCCAGCGCCGTGCTTGACGTATGGGCGACGATAAACAGCATCCTCATGACCGCTCTGCCCGGACTGGTCGGGATCTCGCTCGTCGTCGGGGGGATCGTGATCATGAACATCATGCTGCTCTCGGTCACGGACCGGACGCGAGAGATCGGACTCCGCAAGTCCCTCGGGGCGCGGCGGCGGGACGTTCTGTTCCAATTCCTGACCGAAGCCTCCACCCTCTCGATCGCGGGGGCGGCGCTCGGCATCGGGACCGGATTCGGGCTGGCGTTCCTTGTCGAAAGACTCTGGTCGCTCCCGGCAGCGGTCTCGGTTCCCGCGATGATCGTCTCGCTCGTTCTCGGACTCGGCGTCGGTATCGCCTCCGGACTCTATCCCGCGTATCGGGCGGCCCGGCTCGACCCGATCGAAGCCCTCAGGTTCGAGTGACGCTGCCGCAATGAAGGCGTCGCGCCGGGGTGGCATGGGTTTCGTCTCGACGATCACGGAGGGGATCGCCGTCGCCTTCGATTCGCTCGGCGCGAACAAGGTGCGGAGCGGACTCACGATCCTCGGCGTGACCATCGGAGTGCTCGTGGTAATGGTGATGGCTGCGGTCATCACCGGGATCAACCGGAGCTTCTCGGACCTGGTCGCCCCAAACGGGATGACGACGTTCAACGTCGTGCATTTCGACTTCTCGTCGTTCGACTTCACCGCCGGTCCGCTCGACGATGCGGAGAACGATTTCTTCAGGAACCCGCCTCTGAAACCGGAGTGGGCGAAGGACATTGCGCGGATTCCGGAAATCCGTAGCGCGGCGGCGATGGTAGACCTGGCAGGGTCGGGCTACGAGGCGAGCGTGGGATCGGAGCGCGTCGAGATTTCCCTCTACGGCGTGGGGGCCGATTACCTCGAGATCTCGAGCGGCGACATCATCTCGGGCCGCTGGTTCACGCATTTGGAGGCGGATCGGCGCGCCGCGGTCGTCGCCATCGACTCGGCCACGGCCGTGGGGTTGTTCGGGAGCCGGGATCCGCTCGGACGCGACATCCGGATCTCCCGAGGCAACGAAGGATCCAGAGTCCGGGTCATCGGCGTGTACCGCCCGCCGGCCAACCTCTTCGCGGGCCTGGCGACGCACTATGTGTGGCTCCCGTTCCCGACGGCGGACAAGGTGTTGCGGGTGTGGGACCGCCAGGTCGCCCTGCTGGTGCGGCCGGACGCCGACACGGATCTCGAGACGGCATTGGACGCGACCCGCGCGCGCATGCGGCAGTTGCGCGGATTGAAGCCGGGCGAGGAGGACGACTTCGCGTTCATCACCTCCGACCAGATGATGTCGCTGTGGGGCCAGCTGACGGGCATCCTGTTTGCGGCCATGGTGGGTCTGTCGAGCATCGGCCTCCTCGTCGGGGGCGTCGGCGTCATCGGGATCATGATGATCTCGGTGACGGAACGGACCCGCGAGATCGGACTGCGCAAGGCGATGGGCAGCCGGCGGCGGGACATCATGTGGCAGTTCCTCGTCGAGGCCGCCACGCTCACGCTGCTCGGCGGGGCGACGGGGATGCTGATCGGGGGCCTGCTCGTCTGGGGCGTGAACCAGTGGACACCCCTGCCCGCAGTCGTGCCGCTGTGGTCGATCCTGGCCGCGCTGCTCGCTTCGATCCTCACCGGGGTGGGGTTCGGACTCTACCCGGCCTCGCGGGCAGCGGCCCTCGATCCCATCGAAGCGCTGCGCCACGAGTAGGTCATGAGGGCGCGCCGTGGCGGCGGGATGGGTTTCCATGCGACGGTCACCGAGGGGATCGCGGTCGCCTTCGACTCGATCGGAGCCAACAAGGTCCGGAGTTGCCTGACGATTCTCGGGGTGACGATCGGCGTGCTCGTCGTGATGGTCATGGCGGCGGTCATCACCGGCATCAACGGCAGCTTCTCGGAACTCATGTCGCCGCGCGGCATCACGACCTTCTGGGTGGCTCACTTCGACTTCACCTCCACCAATCTGGCGGGCCCGCTCGACGAAGAAGAGCCCGACTTTCTCAAGAATGACCCGCTCGATCCGCAGTGGGCCGAGGAACTGGGCCGCATACCCGGGATCCTGAGCGCCGCAGCGTTCGTGGACCTGAGCCAGGAGAGCTACGAGGCGAGGGTCGAGAGCGAACGGGTCGAGATCTCGCTCCTGGGGGCCGGCGCCGACTATCTGGAGATCGACGGCGGCGACATCATGGCTGGCCGCTGGTTCACGCGGGCGGAAGCCGACCGGCGGGCACAGGTGACGGTGATCGATTCGGCGACGGCGGTCGACCTGTTCGGGAACCGCGACCCGCTCGACCGGGAGATCCGGATCGGGCGGGGCAACGAGGCCGCCGTCTTCCGGGTGATCGGGATCTACCGGGTGGCGCCCAACCTCTTCGCCGGTCTGGCGACGCACTGGGTGTGGGTGCCGTTCGCGACGGCCGACAAGGTGCTGCGAGTCTGGGATCGCATGATCAGCTTCGTGGTTCGGCCGGAGCCCGAGATGGAACTGCAGATGGCGATCGATGCGACCCACGCACGCATGCGGCAGCTCCGAAACCTGAAGCCGGGCGAGGAGGACGACTTCGCGATCATGACCGAAGACCAGCTGCTGGAGTTGTGGGGGCAGCTCACGGGGGTCCTGTTTGCGGCCATGGTCGGCCTTTCGAGCATCGGGCTGATGGTCGGGGGCGTGGGGGTCATCGGCATTATGATGATCTCCGTGACCGAGCGGACGCGGGAGATCGGGTTGCGGAAGGCGATGGGCGGCCGGCGGCGGGACATCATGTGGCAGTTTCTGGTCGAAGCGGCCACGCTCACGCTGCTCGGTGGAGCGACCGGGATGCTGCTGGGCGGCGCGATCGTGTGGGCCGTGAACGGGTTGACGCCGCTGCCCGCGGTCGTGCCGCTGTGGTCCATCGTGGCGGCCCTTGCGGCATCGGTGCTCACCGGGATCGGTTTCGGACTCTACCCGGCTTCGCGGGCCGCGGCGCTGGATCCGATCGAAGCGCTGCGCTACGAGTAGGCGACCGAAAGGCGAGCGGCTGACCGCCCGATGACCGAACCACCTCTGGACCTCCTTGCGATCGCGGCGCATCCGGACGATGCCGAGCTCACCTGCGGCGGGACGCTGGCGCGCGCGGCGGAACAGGGGTACCGGACCGGGATCCTGGACCTGACGCGGGGCGAGATGGCCTCGCGCGGGACTCCGGAGTTGCGGGCGGAGGAGGCGGACCGGGCGGCGGCGGCGCTGGGGGTCGGGGTCCGGGTCAGCGCCGGGCTCCCGGATGCGCGGCTCGAGAACTCGCTGGAGGCGCGGGGGATCGTCGTGGGGCACCTGCGGGACCTCGCTCCGGCGACCGTGATCCTGCCGTATCCGCGCGGCCGTCATCCGGATCATCGGGTCGCCTCCGAACTTGCCCGCGATGCCTGTTTCCTCGCCGGACTGCGGGAGTACGACGGCGGACCGGGCAGGCGGCCGGAGAAGATCCTCTACGCCATGGCGTATCGGGAGGACGCGGTGAAGCCGACCTTCGTCGTCCCGCTCACCGAAGAGCAGTTCCAGCGCAAGGTCGAGGCGGTGCGGTGCTACGCGTCACAGTTCCAGGGCTCGACCGCGGCGGGCGAGATCTTCCCCACCGGACAGCCGCTCGTCGAACGCATCGAGACCGCGTCGCGACACTACGGCTCGCTGATCCGCGCACCGCACGGGGAACCGTTCCATACGGACGAGACGATGCGCGTGAGCGATGTCACACGCCTCGGAGTCCGCTCGTTGTAAGAAGGCGCCCGCTGCAAGAAGGCGCCGGGGCCGTCAGCCGCAGCGAACCTCGACGAGGAGACGCTTCCAGCTCGGGACCGACTCGGCGCCCACCTTGATCACCTGCACGCGTGCCGCGCCGCCGCGCCGCATCCAGGGGGCGAGCCAGGCGCCGATCTCCCTCGGGAGGTGGCCGACCGGGTCGCCATCGCGGATGTGGACCCAGACATCGTCGGGTTCGCCTCCGGGCGGGTCGGGGATGAGGAGGAGTTCCTCCTGCGGACTTACCGTGTCGAGGTGGCGGGCGCGGTCTTCGAAAGCGAGTCCGTGTACGGTGGTGCGGAACACCGGGGCCCCGAGCGGTGGTATGCTCTGCTCGTCGGACGTGGGCCCTGTGGGGCTTGGCGCCGGGGGGGTCGGCCCCGGCGCGGAACGTGGTGGCTCCATGTACTCCATCCCGAGTTGCGGCGTCGTTTGAAGCTTCGACACAATAGACGCTCTCTGCTCGACGGGCGAATCCGGACCGAAAACGACGATGACACAGCGGGAAGAAGAGCGACTTTACCTCGACTACGCGGCGACCTGGCCCATGCGGCCGGAGGTATGGGAGGCGATGGGGGCGGAGCTGCGGCACGGCTTCAATCCCGCGAGCGCGCATGCCCCGGGACGGCGGGCCCATCGCTGCCTCGAGGTCGCGCGCGGGCGGATCGCGGATCTGCTCGGGTGCGCGCGGTCATCCATCTACTTCACGGGCGGCGGCACGCAGTCCGACAACCTCGCGATCCTCGGCTTCGTCCGGTCGAATTCGGGGCGGAGCCCGCGCGTGTTCGTTTCCGAGATCGAGCACAAGGCATGCCTCGAGGCGGCGGACCGCGGCGCGGTGGAGGGAGCCCGCGTCGCGCGGATTCCCGTGGACGGGTCGGGGACGATCGATCTCGGGTCGCTGCGGCGGGAACTCGCGGCGGACCCGGACGCGCCGACGCTGATCTCGGTGATGTGGGCGAACAACGAGATCGGCACGGTCCAGGCGATGGGGGAGATCGTGGAGCTGGGCCACGAGTACGGGGCGCTCGTGCACACGGACGCCGTTCAGGCGCTGGGAAAGGTGGACTGCGATCTGGAGCGGACGCCGGTCGATCTCCTCTCGGCGACGGCGCACAAGCTCGGCGGGCCGGTGGGGATCGGCCTCCTGTACCTGCGGCCGGGGGTGACGCTGGAGCCGCTCAGCTACGGAGGGGGCCAGGAACGGTCCATGTGGCCGGGCACGCAGAATCCGATCGGCGCGACGGGCTTCGCGGCCGCGCTCGCGCTCGCGCTCGAGGACCGCGAGGTGGAGGTCGCGCGCTGGACCGCGCTGCGCGATCACCTCGAGGCGCGGATCCGGGCGGAGATCCCGGACGCCCGGATCCATGCCGGCGACGCGCCGCTGCGGATGCCGAATCTCGTCAGCATCGGGATTCCGGGGTGTGACAGCGGTGCCGTGCTCGTCTCCCTCGACTTCGAGGGGATCGCGGCCTCGGGCGGATCGGCCTGCGGCTCCGACTCGAGCGTCGGCTCCGACGTGCTGGACGCGATCGGGATCACCAGCGATGTCCCGTACGCGGCCGTGCGCTTCAGCTTCGGCCACGACACCTCCCGGGCGGACGTCGACGCGGCGGCGGACGCGCTTGCGCGGGTGGCGGCGCGGGTCGTCGCCCTCACGGCCTGAGCGCTCCCACCCCATGATCGCCCCGAGCCGCCTCGCGGACTCCGTGCTCGTCGCCATGTCCGGCGGCGTGGACTCGTCGCTCACCGCGGCGCTGCTGGCGCGCGAGGGCCGACCGATCATCGGCGTGACGATGAAGACCTTCTGCTACACCGGCAGCGAGGGACCGACGCGCACCTGCTGCGGCCTCGACGGGATCGCGGACGCCAAGTCCGTCGCCGCCCAGCTCGACATGCCGCACCACGTGTTCGACGTGGAGGAGGACTTCACGCGCGACGTGATCGACGACTTCGTGTCGGAGTACGCGGCCGGCCGCACGCCGATCCCGTGCGTCCGCTGCAACAGCTTCACGAAGTTCCGGGATCTCCTCGTGCGGGCGGACGCGCTGGACTGCCGCTGGCTGGCGACGGGGCACTATGCGCGCGTGGTCCGACCCGGCTCCGGCCCTCCGGAACTCCACCTCGGCGCGGACGACCACAAGGACCAGACGTACTTCCTGTGGGGGATGCCCCGCGAGGCGCTCGACCGCCTGCTCCTGCCGGTCGGCGAGCTGACGAAGCCGCAGGTCCGCGCGGAGGCGCGGCGGCTCGGCCTCGACACGGCGGACAAGCCGGAGTCGTTCGAGATCTGCTTCGTCCCCGACAACGACTACGCAGGGGTCCTGCGCCGGTACCTGCCGGAAGACCACCCTGCCCTGTCACCCGGCGCCATCCGCTTCGAGGACGGCTCCGACGCGGGCGAGCACCCCGGCTACGCGCACTACACCGTGGGACAGCGCAAGGGACTCCCGGGCGGCTTTCCCGAGCCGATGTTCGTGCTCGAGATCCGGCCGGAGTCGCGCGACGTCATCATCGGGCCGCGGGCCTCCCTGGCCCGCTCGCGCATCGGCGCGGAGGGCGCGAACTGGCTGGCCGAGCCTCCCGACGGAGGCGAGCGCATCGGCGTGCGGATCCGGCACGGGGCCGCGATCGTCGACGCGGAGGTCATCGAGGCGACGCCGACCGGCTTCTCGCTGGAGTTGCCCGTCCCGCAGTCGGCCATCACGCCCGGCCAGAGCGCCGTGCTCTACCGGGACGGACGGGTCCTCGGCGGCGGCGTCATCGTCTCGAACTGAGGGTCGGCGCCGGGCGCTGGCGGCCGACGCCGGGGCGCCACGGGCGGCCGGCACCGCGGGTCAGTAGGAGAGGCCCTCCTGTTTCGCGAGATCCTGGACCGTCTTCAGGCCCTCGCCGGAGAGGTCGGGCGTTTCCACGACGACCTTGACGAGCTGGTCGCCCCGGTTGTCGCCGCGCCGGATGCCCTGGCCCCTTATCCGGAACGTGGTGCCGCTCTGCGTGCCCGGCGGGATTCTGAGCACGACCTTGTTCCCGCCGATCGTCCTCACCTTCACCTTCGAGCCGAGGATCGCCTGCGCCACGTTGATCGGCACCTCGCAGGCGAGGTCGAGCCCGTCGCGGGTGAAGAAGCGGTCGGGGTCGACCTGGAACTTGATGATGAGGTCGCCTGCGGGGCCGCCGCCCGGACCGCGTTCGCCCTTGCCGGAGATGCGGACGCGCGAGCCGCTCTCGACCCCCGCGGGCACCTTGACGCTGAGCTTGCGCCGCGTGTTCACCTGGCCGCGCCCGGAACAGCTCGAGCACGGCGTCTCCGGCACCATCCCTCGGCGCATGCACACCGGGCACGGGCGCGTGACGGAGAACCCGCCCTGCCCGAACGTGACCTCGCCCTTGCCATCGCACTCGGCGCAGCGCACCAGCGAGGTGCCGGGAGCCGCGCCATCCCCGTCGCACGTCGCGCACTCCTCGTTGATCGGCACCGTGACCGCGACCCGGCCGCCCCGCGCCGCGGTGCGGAGCGGCACCGTCACCAGGTATTCGACGTTGCGGCCCCGCTTCGGCCCCTCCTTCTCCGGCTTCGCCTTCTTTCCGAAATCGAAGATGGAGGAGAAGATGCCGCCGATCCCGCCCAGGTCGGACAGGTCCTCGAACTTGAAGTTGCCGGCCCCACCGGGGGCTCCGCCCGGCTGGCCGGGTCCGAACGCGCCGAGGCCGCCGTACTTCCGCACGCGGTCGTACTTCTTGCGCTTGTCCGGGTCGGAGAGGACGCCGTGCGCCTCCGACACCTCCTTGAACTTCTCCGTCGACTTCGGATCGCCCGCGTTCGCGTCCGGGTGGTGCTCCTTCGCGAGCTTGCGGTAGGCCTTCCGGATCTCGTCCTCGCTCGCGTTCTCCGCGACCCCGAGAATCTTGTAGTAGTCCTTCGTCTGCGTCGCCATCGGATCAGGAAGCTTCCGCTTCGTGGCGGTAGACCGTGACGCGCGCGGGGCGGAGCAGCCGGTCGCCGAGCCGGTATCCGATGAGGACGACGTGCGACACGAGCTCGTCCTGCTCCGGGTCGTCCGTCGGGGTCATCATCAGCGCGTCGTGGAGGTTGGGGTCGAAGCGCTCGCCCACGGGGTTCACCGGTTCCACGCCGTTGTCGGAGAGGACCTTCGCGAACTTCCGGGCCACGAGCCCGATCCCCTCGTGCAGGGCCTCGGTCGTCGTGCCCTCGAGCGGCGTATCGGCCACGCGCTGCAGGTCATCCATGGTTTCGAGCAGCTTGCCGGCGAGTTCCGCGCGCGCCCGCTCTCCCGCATCGCTCAATTCGCCTCTCGTCCGGCGCCGGAAATTGTCGAACTCCGCCGCGAGCCGGAGGTGGCGGTCCTGCAGAGCGGCGAGTTCTCCCTCCGGTCCGAGATCCTCGGCGGACTCGGGCGGACCGACCTCGTCCACGTGCCCGGGCGTTTCCGGAGCCTCTTCGGCCGCGTCCGGCTCAGGCGCATCCGGCTCCGCGGCGTCGCCGGCGTCCCCCGGAGCGGCATCCTCCGGCACCGCGCTCTCCATCTCCTGTTCCAGATCCTTCGTTCCCATCGAATATCCTTCGAAGTTGCTCGTCAAAGCCGTGAATCCAGCCAGCGGATCGCTTCCAGCGCGGCCGCTTCCCGGATCTCGTCCCGGCTCCCCGCGAAGCGGTGGCACCGCGCGGCGCGGGAGGGGCCGTCGTGGGCGATCCACACCGTGCCCACGGGCTTGTCGGCGGATCCGCCCGAGGGCCCGGCGATTCCCGTGACGGCGATGGACCAGGTGCTCTCCGCCACGCGCCGCGCCCCGGCGGCCATCTCCTCCGCCACCGCCCGCGAAACGGCGCCGTAGCGGCGGAGCGACGCCTCCGACACCTTCAGCAGCTCCCTCTTGGCGTCGTCATCGTAGCTTATCAGCCCACCCCACAAAACCTTCGAAGCTCCGGGTACGGCGGTGAGGGCGGCGCCGATCAGGCCGCCCGTGCAGCTCTCGGCGAGCACGAGGGTGTGACCCCTCTCGCGCAGGCCTTCGATGAGCGTCGCGGCGGCCTCCAACAGCGACGGACCGCCCTTACGAATGGCGACCGGCCATGACGCGCGAGAACATCCCCAGGTAGGTCACGGCGGAGGCCAGCGTGAGCAACACGGCGAGGGTGAGGAAGGTCGTGGTGAACCAGCCGTGGAAGGCGGAGAACCACTGCCACGCCCAGCCGCCGGGGGCCACGAAGCCGGGCGTCAGGAACGCGACCCAGAGAATCGCGGAGCCGATGAAGATGTTCTGTGCGAGCGCCTTCCTCTTGCCCAGGATCTGCGCCGCGACGATCCGCCCGCGCCGCGCGGCGAAGGACCGCAGCAGCGTGATCAGCGCCTCGCGCCCCAGGAAGACGACGATGGCCCAGAGCGGAATGACGCGGAACAGGGGGAGAGAGGGGGTGCCCGCCTGCCCGAGATTGATGGTGTAGACGGGGATGAGGGCGGCGACGAGCAGCAGTTTGTCGGCCAGCGGGTCGACGATCTTGCCGAAGGAGGTCACCTCGCCGCGGGCGCGGGCCAGGTGTCCGTCCCACAGATCCGAGAGCGCGGCGAGGACGAACACGACGAACGCGATCATGCGCGGCGCCGGCCGAGGCTGCAGGAGCAGCGCCGTCACGACGGGAGCCGCGAGGATCCGGCCCGTGGTAATCGCGTTCGGGAGATTCAGTGTGGGTCTCCGCTCTCCAGGACTTCGTCGCTTGCGAGCACGCTCTCGAGGCTCTCCAGGACCGCCGTCGCGCGCTTGCGGAGGAGCGTCCGCTCCTCCCATGCCAGATAATCTCTCAGCAGCGGCAGATCGTCCACGGACGGGTGCGACTTCAGGTATCCCAGGGCCGCCAGGCGTCGGAGCGGGTGCGGACTGAACAGTTCGCGCCGGTGGCGGCGCATCTGGTCCCGCGCGAGATAGATCCCGAGGCCGACGGCGGCGGCGGCGCCCAGCAGGGCCGCGGCCGCGATCTTCCAGCCCGTCGCGGAACGGCGGTCCGCATCCTCGTATTCGATTCGAGTCGTCATCGCTGCTACATCTCCCGTCGGCCGGCGAAGGCTTCGGCGATCGTCACTCCGTCGGCGTACTCGAGGTCCCCCCCCACGGGCAGCCCGCGCGCGAGGCGAGTGACCGTGACATCGGCGGCCGAGGCGAGCAGGCGCTGCAGGTACGTCGCCGTCGCCTCTCCCTCGACGCTCGCGTTCGTCGCGATGATCACCTCCCGGACGGGCGTGTCGAGACGCCGAAGCAGGGCCCGGATGTTCAGGTCTTCGGGCCCCACCCCGTCGAGAGGGGACAACCGCCCGCCAAGTACATGATACAACCCCGCGAAGTTCCCCGAGTTCTCGATCGCCGGAATGTCCGAGGCCTCCTCCACGACGCACACCTGCGCCGGATCGCGCCTCGGACTGCGGCAGTATTCGCACGGCTCCATGTCGCTGAGGTTGCCGCAGGCGCCGCACACGCGGACCTCCGCCGCGACCCGTTCAATGGCCCGCGCCAGCCGCCGGGTGTCGTCCTTCGAACTCTTGAGCAGGTGATAGGTGAGCCGCCGCGCGGTCTTGCGACCGATCCCGGGGAGCCGGCCGAGTTCACCCACGAGCGCTTCGATGGCGTTCACGGACCGCCGAGGATGTTGCCCAGACCCGGCAGCGGCAGGCCTCCCGCCGCCTGACGCATCTCGCTCTCCATTCGGTCCTTCGCCCGCCGCTGCGCCGCGGAGGCCGCGGCGACGATGAGGTCCTCGAGCATCTCGACCTCTTCCGGGTCCACGACGGCGGGGTCGATGGAGACGCCCTTGACGTTCCCCTGACCATCCACCGTCACCTCGACCATCCCACCGCCCGAGGCCGCGACCAGCGTCTCGCGCGCGAGCTTCTCCTGCATATCGCTCATGCGCGACTGCATCTGCTGACTGAGTTGCATCAACTGCTGGATGTTCACGCCGTCCACTCCGATTCTCCTGTTCTTCTACTCCTTCAGGGTGAGGTCGAGTTCCTTCACGGCTTCCCGGAGTTGCGGGTTTCCGTCCAGCAGCCGCTCGACCCGCGTCCGGGCCGCTTCCCCGGCGGTCATGCGGCCGCCCTTGTGGTCGACGATCGCGAAGCTGACGGTCGGCAGCCCCAGGCGTTCCGCGAGATTCGCGCGGAGGGCGCCGGAGCGCGAATCGTCCTTCAGCAGTTCCTCGAGCTCCTCGCGCCACCCGGCCTGGACGCGGAGCCGAAGCTCGTCCTCCACGAGGCCGGCAACTTCGGTGCCGCGCAGAGCCAGCCCGGACACGCCGCCCAGCCCCTGCGTCTCGGCGACCGCCGCGGCCCACGCGTCGCGGACCGGGGATGACGGCGCCGTCTCTCCGGCCTCGGCGGGCGGCGGAGGGGGGGGCGCGGGCCGCGGGGCCGGCGCGGACTGCGGGGGCGGCGCGGGCTGCCGGGGTGGCGCGGGCTTCTGGGCCGGCGCGGGCTGCGGGGCCGGCGACCGGTCCGGGGGAGCGGCGGCGCGTGGCGAGGGACGGTTCCCGCGCTGGCGCCGGGGCGGATTCGGCGTGCGCGTCCGGGACGCGGGCTCGCCGTCGGGGGCGCCCAGGGCCGCCAGGAGTTCCTCGAGTTCGACGGTCGATTCCATGCGGACGAGACGCAGGAGCAGAACCTCGAGCTGGATGCGCGGCTGGGAGGACCGGTGGAGCATGCCGGAGGCCTCGAACTCGCTGAGGGCGGCGAGCATCCTCAGCAGGTCCGCCGGGACCAGAGCCTCGGCGGCGGTGAGGAAACGCTCCCGCGACTCCGGCAGGAGTTCGACCGCCTCGGCCTCCGGATCGAGCCTCAGCACCAGGAGGGTGCGCAGCGCGTCGCCGAGCCCGCGCAGAAACTCCGCGGAGTCGTGCCCATCGTCGAGGAGATCCTGGACGAAGGCGAACACCCCGGCGCGATCCCCGTTGGCCGCGATTTCGAAGAACGCCAGATATCGATCTTCATCGACGAGCCCGAGCATGCGGCCGACATCCGCGAGTTCCACCGCGTCGCCCCGGAAGGAGAGCACCTGGTCGAGGGAGGAGAGCGCGTCGCGGACGCCGCCCTCGGCCCGGCGCGCGATCGCCCGCAGCGCCCCCGGCTCGGCCGGGATTCCCTCCGCCTCGAGCACCGCCTCCAGCCGGCCCGCGATGTCCCGGACGGAGACCCGCCGGAAGTCGAATCGCTGGCACCGGGACATGACGGGGGCCGCGCCGCGCTCGATCTTCTGCGGCTCGGTGGTGGCGAAGGCGAAGATCACGCGTGGCGGCGGCTCCTCGAGGATCTTCAGGAGCGCATTCCACGCATCGCGCGTGAGCATGTGCGCCTCGTCGAGGATGTAGACCTTGTAGCGCTCCTCGCTCGTGGGCGCGTACGCGGCCCGGCGGCGGAGATCCCGCGCGTCCTCGACGCCCCGGTGGCTCGCCGCGTCGATCTCCACGACATCGAGCGAGGCGCCGCCGGACCAGATCCGCTCGCACGAGGGACACGTGCCGCACGGTTCGCCGCCGGAGCGGTCGGGGCAGTTCAGGGCCATCGCGAGAATGCGCGCGGTCGTCGTCTTCCCGACCCCGCGCGGACCGCAGAAGAGATACGCGTGGCCGACGCGCCCGGACTCGATGGCGGCCTTCAGCGTGGACCCGATGTGGTCCTGTCCGACCAGCTCCGAGAAGCGTCGGGGCCGGTAGGTTCTGGCCAGCGCGGTGCGGTACAGGGGCTCGTGAGCCATCTGGGTCGGCCGGGGGTCACGGCCCCGGCCGGGTTCGACTCCTTCGGGTCTGAGGGCGCCCGCGTCCCGCGACGCGAGGACGCCACCGGCGTCGGGCGAACGACCCCAGGCGGGCCGTGGCGACCGTCACACGCTTACCGCTGCTACCTTCACGGTCCTGACGGGATTTACGCGCTCCGGCCCCACGGGCCTGGGGCACCGTTATCTTATCGGCCCGCGGGGGCAGCGGCCAGAAAAATCCGTCATGCGTCGTCGCCGTAGAAGGCTTCCGGGATGTGCCGGACCCGGGACGCTCCGCGGCGATCGACCTCCACCGCGACGACGTCGAAGCGGGCCTCCGCGGCGGCGCCGGGATGCCGGCTGAGCCACGCTCCGGCCGCGCGGCGGATCCTGCCCCGCTGGGCGCGGGAGAGCGCCTCCTCGGGCGTCTGCACGCCGGGGCGGCGGGTCTTCACTTCGACGAAGGCCACCGTGTCGCCGTCCCTGATGACGAGATCGATCTCCAGCCGCCCCACGCGCCAGTTGCGATCGAGGATCTCGTACCCCGCGTCCGCCAGGTGGCGCGCGGCGATTCGCTCGCCGAGGCTGCCGAGGCCGTGCTTCGTCGGGGGCCGGACGCCCCGTGCCCCGTCAGCCGTGGGCGGCGACCGGAGCGCGCGCGATCCGCCGGCCGATGGCCTCCGCGATCGCGTGAAGCTCGACCATCAGCGCGTCGAACTGCTCGAAGGTGAGAGACTGCTGGCCGTCCGACGCCGCGGTCGCGGGATCGGGATGGACTTCGAGGATCAGGGCGTCCGCGCCCGCCGCGACCGCGGCTCGGGCCATCGGTCCGACCTTCGACCGGGCCCCCGTGCCGTGGCTGGGGTCCGCGACGATCGGGAGGTGCGACAACTCGTGGATCGTCACGATGGCGGTGAGGTCGAAGAGGTTCCGCGCGTGCGTGTCGAAGTTGCGGACGCCGCGCTCGCACAGCATCACGCGCGATTCGCCCTCGGCCACGATGTACTCCGCGGCGAGCAGCAACTCCTTGATCGTCGCGGACATCCCCCGCTTGAGGAGGACCGGTTTGCCGGCACGGCCCGCCGCCCGCAGCAGCGAGTAGTTCTGCATGTTCCGCGCGCCGATCTGGATGACGTCGGCGTACTCCGCGACGAGGCCCATGCTCTCCGTGTCCAGCGCCTCGGTGACGACCGCGAGGCCCGTCTCCTCGCGCGCGCGGGCGAGCAACTGCAACCCCTCTTCCCCCAGCCCCTGGAAGGAATAGGGCGAGGTCCTCGGCTTGAAGGCTCCCCCGCGCAGCGCGGTCGCCCCGGCCTCCGCGACCCGGTGGGCGGTCTCCAGAATCTGTTCGCGCGATTCCACCGAGCACGGACCGGCCATGACGACGATGTCCCGCTCGCCGATCCGCACGCCGTTGGGCAGCTCGACGACCGTGTCCTCGGGCCACCATTCCCGGCTGACCTGCTTGTACGGCGGCGATACGTGGATGACGCGGAGGACGCCCTCGATCCCCACGAGCCGGCTCTCCTCGACGCGCCCATCGTTGCCGACCAGGCCCACGGTCGTGCGCTGGGCACCCGGCATGGGCCGGGCCCGGTATCCCATGTCCTCTATCGCGCGGACCACGTCCTCGACCTGCCCGTCCGTGGCGCCGTGCTTCATGACCACCAGCATCGTTCCCCCTGTGAGTGACCTTCGCCCGTCGCGCGCGCCTCCGGCGCGGCTGGACCGTGACTCTCCGGTCCGCTCGCCGCGGCGCCGACAGGAGCAGGATACTCCACTGGCGTCACCCGTTCGTCAACGAGACGCCAAGCCCCTCCCTCGCGATGCACGTAGCGCCGGCGTATCCGGCCTCGGCCACGAGACGCGAAACGTCGTGGCCCATTCGGAAGTGCGGGTAGATGTGCGTGAGCACGAGGAGACGCGGGCACGCGGCGGCGGCCAACTCGGCGACGCGGGCGGGCGTGAGGTGGTTGTCCGTCGCCTGCGAATCGGGGAGCGAGCACTCGCAGACGAGGGCGTTCACCCCGCGCATGAACGAGCCCAGTGCCGTGGACGGTCCCGTGTCGCCCGTGTAGCCGAAGCTGAACGCCCCACCGTCGAGCCGCCACGCGACGCTCTCCTCGGTGTGCGGCGTCTTGTGGGCTTCGAGCCGCGGACCTCCGCTCAGGTCCCGTGCCTCGCCCGGCGAGAGTTCCTCGACGAGGACGGAGAAACCGGGATCGAGGACGAAATCCCCGCAGGCGCCCGCAAGCTTCTGGAGGAACCCGCGCGTGCCCGCCGGACCCCACACCGTGAGCGGCCGGTTGCGGGGTCGGGCGAGACCGTGTTTCAGCGCGAAGAAGAGTCCCGGGAGGGCGCCGACGTGATCCGCGTGAAAGTGGGTGATCGCGAGGTCGGTGATCTTCCCCCACGGGAGGCCGAGCCGGGCCAGCGCCTGCAGCGCTCCGGGACCGCAGTCGAAGAGGATGCGCGTGTCTGGCGCGGATTCCGTGCCCGGGGACGAGACCCAGTAGGAGGAGGCCGCCCGGTCCGCTTCCGGGACGACGGTCCCGCACCCGACGACGATGAGTTCATCCGCCGCCGCGCCGTCCGGCGCGTCTCGCGCGGGTTCCGCCTCGCTCACGCCACCTGCGTGGCGGAGTTGAACTCCACACCGACGATCGAGGAGACGCCCGCCTCCTGCATCGTCACGCCGTAGATCCAGTCGGCGTTCTCGATGGTCCGCGGATTGTGGGTGATGACGATGAACTGCGTCTCCTCCTTGAATTCCTTCAACATGCCGACGAACCGGAGGATGTTCGTTTCGTCGAGCGGCGCGTCGACCTCGTCCAGCAGGCAGAACGGGCTCGGCTTCGCGAGGTAGATCGCGAACAGCAGGGCGAGCGCGGTCAGGGCCCGTTCACCGCCGGAGAGCAGGTGAATCCGTTGCGTCTTCTTGCCGCGGGGGCTGGCCGAAATCTCGATCGGGGAGTCCAGGGCGTCGTCGGGATTCTCGAACCGGAGATCGCACTGTCCGCCCTCGAAGAGGGAATCGAAGGTTCGATGGAAGTTGGTCCTCACCTGCTCGAACGTCTCCATGAGCGCGGAGGTCGCCTCCCGGTTGATCCGGCGGATCGAGGTGCGGAGGTCGTCGCGCGCGCGGGTCAGGTCGTCGCGCTGTCCCGTCAGGAATTCGAGACGCTGCTGCTCTTCCTCGTATTCCTGCTGCGCGAGGAGGTTGACCGGGCCGATGCGGGCGATGGAGCGCCGGACGCGCTCGAGTTCCGGTTCCCACTCGGCGGGCGCCGCATCGTCGACGGGGTCGACGCGCTCGCGGAGTTCGGCGAGCGGTGCGTCCCACTCCGCTTCCACGCGGCCCCGAATCGCGGACTCCCGGGCCTCCAGCTGCGCGATCTCCAGTTCAAGGCGATGCCGGGCCTCCACGCGCTCGCGCTCGCGCCGCCGTGCCTCGCTCAGCTCGGATTCGAGTCTGTCCAGTCGTCCGCGGCGTTCGGCGATTCGTCGCTCCAGCGCGGCGAGGTCCGCCTCACGCCGCGTCCTCGTTTCGAGCGCGGCGCCGATGGACGCTTCGACCTCCTCCGACTGCGCCTCGCTATCCGCGATCGACGCGTGGAGGCCGTCCACCTCCCGCGTCAGTGACCGCGACCGCTCCTCCGCGTCGGCGGCGGCCTCGGCGAGGCGGCCCTCCACTCCGCGTCGATTCTCGACCTCCGCCTCCCGCCGCGCCTGCGCCAACTGCGCGTCGTGCAGTTCGGCCCTCCCCGTGTCGGCGGCGGCGCGGGTAGCCTCGGCCTTCTCTCGCGCGTCCGCGTATGCGGAGGACGACCGCGAAACCTCCCGGTCGAGTTCGCCGCCGCGCGCGTCCTCGTCCGCCGAGAGCGACACCTCATGGTCGCTGAACGCTTCCAGTTGTTCGATGCGGCCGGCGAGTTCGCGACGCTCGTCGCCCAGCCGGACGAGCCGCGCCTCCGCGGAGGTCCGGTCGGCTTCGGCTTCGCGGCGGGTCGACTCGGCATCGGACACCGAGCGCTGCAGCGCGTTCACCTGCGCGACCGCCTCGGCGGCTCCGGCCCCCAGCTCCTTCACCGCCTCCCGCGACCGCGCGCGATCCGCTTCCAGCGCATCGACTTCCGCCCGCAGCGCCCGATGTTCGGCCCGCCGGCTCAGGAGCCCCTCCGAACTCACCCCTCCCACGTAGATCCCGCCCCACCGATCCTGGCGGCTCCCCTCGGGGTCCACCCAGGGGTGCGGGCGCGGCGTGAGTTCACCGCCTGACGCGACTTCGATGCCGGCGAGCAGCGCTTTCACCCAGACCGCGCCGGCCCCCTTCGCGTCGACGTGTCGCATGAGCGGCGCGTCGGCCTCCACCTGCTCCGGGAGCGGGCCCGGATCGAGCGGGAGCACCAGGATGCCTTCCTCTCCCTCCCGCCGTGCGAGCCACGCCTCGACCGCCCGCACCGCGGCCCCGTCGCTCACGACGACGCCGTGCAGGTACGGGCCGAGCTGAGACTCGACCGCCGCTGCCCACGGAGCGGACACCTCCATGAACTCCGACAGCGCGCCGTGAAGCCCGGGGATCGCGCTCCGGTCCTCCAGCAGGTGGGCGACGGCCTCGGGGAGGAGAGCGCTCGACCCCACCAGAGACCCGAGACTCGAGGCGCGAGCGCGCGCAGTGGCGAGGCGTCCCTCGAGGTCGGCCGCTTCTTCGCGGGCTCGACTCAGCGCCCCGTCCGCGGAGGACGCGGCGTCACGCGCCGTTCGCAGCCGGTCGCGCGCCTCCTCCAGCGTCCGGCCCGCCTGCGCCTCCCGTTCCGACGCACCCTCCGCCTCCGCCCGGAGTCCGCCCTCCTGGGCCGCGAGCGCATCGAGTGCGGGCCGTCGGCGTTCAAGTTCCTCGCTGCGGTCGCGGGCCCGAACCTCCTTCACGCTGAGTTCGAGCCGCCAGCGTTCCACCTCGCGTCGCGCTTCCTCGAGCGCTTCCCTCGCGGCGTCGCGCTCGCGCGCGGCATCGCGGGCCGTCTCGGTCAGAGCCTCCGCCCGAAGCTCGAGTTGAGCCGCTTCGGAGGCGCCCTCGGCGGCGAGCGACTGCCCCTCCTTCAGGGCGGACCGCGCTGCCTCCACCCGTTCCCGGAGGTCCTCGCGCCGGCGTTCGTTCCGGCGCACTTCCACCTCGAGGGTCGTCAGCCGGTCGCGCGCGCTCGAAGCTCTCGCCCCGGCGAGGAGGCGGGTGCGCTCCTGCTCCTCCACGGCGCGCCGAGCGTCCTCAAGGCTTCGCGCCAGACCGGCCCGTTCCCGCTCCATGTCCGTGTACTCCAGGCGAAGCGTTTCCGCCCGGGTCTCCGCCGTACCCAGATCCACATGGTCCGGCCCCGCGTCCGGCTCGAGGCGCTCGAGTTCCGCGCGTGCCTCGGCCAGCCGCCGGGTCGTCTCCTCGAGTCGGGCGTCGGCGACGGCGATCTCGAGTTGCAGGAGCCGGGCCCGGAGCTTCGCGTGGCGCTCCGCCCGTCCGCGCTGTTGCGCGAGCGAGCGGACCTTGGACCCAACCTCGATCAGCACGTCCTCGAGCCGCTGCAGATCGCTGTCCGCCTGTTCGAGCCGGCGGGTCGCGATCCGGCGGCGGTCCTTGTAGCGCCCGATGCCCGCCGCTTCCTCGAACAGCGTCCGGCGCTCCTCGGCGCGGTCCGAGAGGATCGCGTCGACCATGCGGCCTTCGATCATCGCGTAGGCGTTCGAGCCCAGCCCGGTGTCCCGGCACAGATCCAGGATGTCCTTGAGCCGGCAGGCCGTTCCGTTGAGCGTGTATTCGCTCTCGCCTCCGCGGTAGACCGTGCGGCCGATCGCGACATCGGCGTACGGCACCGGGAGCACGCCGTCCTCGTTCGAGAGTTCGAGCAGGACTTCCGCCCGGTGGATGGGCTGCCGCGCCTCCGTGCCCCCGAAGATCGCCTCCTCCATGCGGGACCCTCGGATGGCGGTGGGGCGCTGTTCTCCCAGAACCCAGCGCAGCGCGTCGGAGAGGTTCGATTTTCCGCAGCCGTTCGGGCCGACGACGGCGGTGATGCCCTGGTGCAGTTCGATCCGCGTCCGGTCGGCGAACGACTTGAATCCGCGCAGCGTCAGAGCCTTGATCTTCAAGCGCGCTCAGGGGGTTGAAGGAGTGGCGCCGCGCCTCACGACGAGCGTCGCGCTTTCGCCGGCGGCGTCCAGTGCATCGCTCATGGGGGCGGCCGCCTCCTCGTTCTCGTACGCGCCGCCGTACACCCTGAAGACCGGCATGCCGTCGAGCGCCGTCCACAGGCTGTACGCGGGGATGCCGAGCGACGCGAGTTCGGCGATCCGCGCCTCCATCTCCGCGGGATCCGTGAACACGCCGAGATCGTACGCGAGTCGCACGGGACGGAGGAGCCATGCGTTCGCCTCCTCGGCCACGCCCACCGCCGCGAGTTCGTTCATGAGGGCGGAAGCCTCCGTCTCGCTCGCGACGGCCCCGGCGAGGATCCGCTGATACCGGACCTCCCGGATCGTCGTGGGGGCCATGAAGTACAGCACGCCTCCGTGAAGCGCGCGGATCTCCGCCACGCGCTCCGCCGCCTCGGCAGGATCGCTGAAGCTCCCGAGGAGCACGGAGTACGGCCGCTCGGCGGCCGACTCGAAGGCGGCCGCGACCGTGGACGCGTCCGGCGCCTGCGCGACGGGACCCGGCGCGGAGACCTCCGGCGGGTCCGTCGGCGCGGCGACATCCGACGGATCCGTCGGCGTGCCCGCGTCTGCGGCGGCCGGGCCGTCCTCCACGGGCGTCTCCACGCGCGTCGTCTCCGTCGCCGGAGCCGCCGCCGGAGCCGCCGCCGGAGCCTCATCCCGGGCCGCGATCATCGACCCGACACGGGAGATCGCGTTGTCGAACCACCCGTTCCTGTACGCCCACCCGTTCCCGACCGCCAGCGCCGCGATCGCCAGCGCCGCGACGAGCGGCCCACGCGGGCGGCGGCTCCGGGCTTTCGCGCGTGCCGGCGTCCAGTCCGCCGGAGCCGCGTCAGGCTCGGGCTCGACGGCCGGTGTGGGCGCGGGTTCCGGCTGGGACTCGGCCGCGTCTTCCACGGCCTCGGGTTCGTGCTCCGGCTCGGACTCCGGCTCGGGCTCGGACGCCACAGCCGGCGTGGGCGCGACGCTCGACTCGAAGGGCACGTGGCCGTGGCACTGCATGCCGTGATCCTCGACCGAAACGCTTCCGACGGCGACGTACCCGTCGAGGAGATCGAGCAGACCGGCGGAGGGCTGCCCGCGTTCGGACATGACGATGAAGAGCGTCCCGTCCTCCTCCTTCACGCGAGAAACGAAGCGAGCGAGCGCAGGGGATTCCAGCAGACCGACTACCCCTTCCGGCACCTGTCCCGCCGGCAGATATACGTAGGGGCAGTCCGCGCGCCGCACGGCCACCCGGGCAAGTCGTGACTGGCCCGCGAGGAACTCCGCCATGCCGCGGGACTCGGCCCGCTCGGGTGCGCCGGCCAGTTCGTCGAGGGGCGACGGCGCGGATTCGGAGTTCAGGACGAGCGTCCGTCCCCGGCGGCGGGCGAAGGAGGTCGCGATCGTGTCGACGACCGTCGCGCTCCGCTCGGCCTCCGAACGCTCGAAGACGAGCGCCACGATCCGCGCATCCTCGGGCAGTTCCCACGTGAACGGGGCGGCGCCGGCGCTCACGGGCCTCGCCTCATCGCCTGATCTCCCTCCTCGTGAATCCACGCGTCGATCCCTCTCTCCCGCAGCAAATCGAGTGCCGCGCCCTCCGCGTCGGAGAGCGTCTCATACGGACCCACGAGGAGCCGATGCCACATGTCGCCGGCCTCATCCATTCGCCGCAGCACGTGCGTCGAGTAGCCCGAGCCGTCTAGGAGTTCGCGCATCTGCCCGAGCGCAGCCGCCTGCCGCGAGGAGAGCGCGACGGCGTAGAAGCCGCCGGGAAGCTCGGGCAGCGGAGCGGGCGCGAGATCATCGAGGAGTGCCGGGCTCCCGTCCGACATCCTCCCCACCCTCCCCACCGTCAACAGTCCGATGCGGGGGCCGGGCGGAACGCTGTCGGCGAGCGCGTCCAGCGCCTCCTCGGCATCTTCCAGCGTGTCCTCCGGCACGACGGCGGCGGACGCGACGGGCAGGCGGCGCCCCCAGCGGAACGGGAGCCACCAGGCGTCGGCGGGGCCCTCCACGGCGGCGACTCCGCCGTCCGGGCGAAGGAGACCGAGGCCGCTCTCCGCGGACAGCAGGACCGCTCCACCCGGAAGCGCGAGCGGCAGGTCCGCCCGCCACTCTCCGGGCACCGCGTCCAGGCCGGCTTCCCCCGCCCTCGCGGACCAGGCGTTCGAGCCATCCCAGGCGACGAGCCGGTCTCCCGTCATGCCGGGCCGCAACGTCTCGAGGGGCGCATCCGGTCGCGAGGACCCGACCTCCTGCCAGTCATAGCGATCGATGACCGTGAAGCGCGGCCGGTCGACCGACGCCGCGAACACGCGGTGCTGCGAGGGGGAGATGGCCAGAGCCGACGGCGCGCCGCCGATCTCCGCCCCTTCGGCCGGCTCGAGCCCGGGGATCGACCACTCCGTGAGTCCCCGGCCATCCCCGGACGCCGTCACGATCGTCCGACCCCACCCCGCGAGCGCGACGGGGCCTCTCGTACCGACCGCCCGCGTCGCCGCGGGCCGCGATTCCCCGGCTTCCCAGACCGCGAGTTCAGCTCCGTCCGCCCCTTCGAAGAGGGCGACGACCCGGTCTCCCGCGGCGGGGGCCGCCCAGTGCACGGCGCCGCCGGCGGTGACCTCCGCGGTGCCGGTGAGGGTGACGGCGAGGATCCGGTCCCCGGACACGAAGGCGCCCCCGGCGGGCGACGGGATCCAGCGCGCCTCGGCGGGGGCGTCGGGAAGCGGGGTCTCGGCCTCCACCGGCGAGGTCGTGTAGAGGCTGAGCTGCCGCCCCCGTCGCAGCACGGCGGCGGAACCGAGCGAATGGGCCGCCGTGACGCCTTCGAGCGACAGGCGTCCGGTCCAGCGCACGGTGGACGGATTCTCGATCGCGCGGAACTCCGCGACTCCGCCGTCGCGCGGAATGACGAGAAGCCCGTACCGCTCGAACGACGTGCCGGAGACGAGGGATGGCCCTTCGAGGGGGGCGGGCTGATCTTCCGGGGGGCTTCCGCAGGCGGCCGACGCACCCCCGACGCCCAGCGCGAGAAGGAGCGCAGCCGGCAACTTCGCCCCGCGCACCACGAAGCGAGAGGAAGAACGATTCATGGCCCTCAAAGCTAGCGCCGTACCTCCGGTCACGGAACGGCCACGAACCCGATTCACTCCAGTTCGAAGAGGGGGGCGTCGCCCCACAGCCGCTCGAGCCGATAGAACTCCCTGACCTCGCCCAGGAAGACGTGCACGATGAGGCCCACGTAGTCGATCAGCACCCAGCGACCCTGGTTCAGCCCTTCCACGCCGACCGGACGGAAGCCGTCCTCGCGCGTTCGATCGAGGATGTTCTCGCTGATCGCGCGGGCGTGCGTGTCGGAGTCGCCCGTCGCGATGACGAAGAAGTCGGTGACGTCCGACAGCCCCCGCAGATCGAGGATCGTCGGGAAGCGCGCGTTTCTCTCGAGCGCGGCCTCCGCCACGCTGCGGAGTTCCGCGGAGGGGTCTCCCCGTTCGGAGAGCCGGCGCCACACCTCTTCCAGCGGGAGCGGATCGCGCATCATCGGTTGCGGCCCGCTATTCCTCGGCGACCACGGACACCTTGAGCGTCGGCACGATGTCCATGTGGACTCTCACCGGGACTTCGTGTTCGCCGAGGTCCTTGATCGGATCTTCGAGCCGGATTGCGCGACGGTCCACGGCGACGCCCTCCTTCTCCAGTTCGTCCGCGAGGTCCGCGGCCGTGACCGAACCGAACAGGCGGCCGCTCTCGCTCGCCCTGCGGACGAAGCTCACTTCCCTGCCCTCGAGTTCGCCCGCCAGTTCCTGGGCCGCTTCGCGCTCCCGCTCGGCGGACTGCTCGACCTGGCGCCGTTCCTCCTCGAACCGCCGCCGGTTCCCCTCCGTCGCCACGAGCGCGATCCCCTGAGGAATCAGGTAATTGCGCGCATACCCCGGCCGCACGTTCACCATCTCGCCCGCGAGGCCGAGATCCGTGACGTCCTTTCTTAGAATCACTTCCACCATCGGTCCCTCCAGTTGTATCCACCGGCTGACCATTGTACGCGTCCGCCCGAGCCAGGGGGTTCACGCGCCGTCCGTCTTCACCCCCGGACGCGAACGCAGGTCCAGCCACGTATCGCTGATTCCCATGACGAGGGCCGCACCCGCCGTCACCGGGTAGAGGACCAGCGCCGCGAGCACCCACGCGCCGACCGCCCAGCCCGAGCTTAGCACGGAAGCCCCCAACCACACGAGCACCGCAAGACCTCGGAGCAGATAGAGGCCGCCCATCACCGTCACCATGTTGCCGCCCGCGCGCTCCGCCCACGCCCCCGCGGGGAGGACGAGCAGCGCGAGCCCCAGCACGAGCACCCAGACCAGGTGATCGCCGAACCGGAACTCCCGCAGCGGCGGAAGCGGTCTCCGTTCTCCCCGGATTCGCCCGAGGATGTAGCCGGCGACCCCGAGGGCCGAGATCGAAGCGAGCGCGAGCATGGCCGGGTACACAGCCTCCCACACGCTCACGATGCCGCGCACCGTCGCTTCCACCGACCGACCGCCCCATGCATTGAAATCAACCACGGCCAGCGCCCGGCTGAACTGCGCCGTGATCTGCCAGTCGAGATCCGCGGGGAGCCCGGGCCGCAGCACGGCGAGAGCCGCCACCGTGGCTCCCGCGATCGCGACCGCCGCCAGCGACCGGTCGAATACCGGCCGATCCGGCGCCAGCGCCGTGCCGAGGGCGAACCCGCCGGCCAGAAGCACCGCCCAGCCGCGTTCGATGAACCACAGCGGCCCCGCCTCCCGAAACCCGAGCGCCGCTCCCGCCAGGAGGAGCAGTGCCAGGGCGGCCGACCCGGACTGGGGCGGCTCGAAGGTCAGAATCGCCACGGCCGCGGGTACGCCGACGATGGCCATGAGCCCAAGCGGCGACGAATTCAGCGGCGACAGCAGCATGACCAGCAGGAGGAGACCCGCAGCCGGCCAGAGGCCGCTCCAGCGCTCCCTCAGCGGCCCCATGCCGGGGTCGAGCTAGTCGTGGTAGCCGCGGATGTACGGCAGTAACGCGAGGTATCTCGCCCGCTTGATCGCCACCGTCACCGCCCGCTGGTGCCGCGCGCACGACCCCGTGGCTCGCCGCGGCAGGATCTTGCCGCGATCCGAGATATAGCGATCCAGCGCGCGTTCATCCTTGTAGTCCACGCCGACGATCCGGGTCTCACAGCACCGGCACGCCTTTCGAAAGGCCATCTATTCCTCCTTCGCGTCGGCGGACTCTTCCGGTTCCCCGGCGTCCGCGTCCGCGTCGTCCTGCTCCGTATCCGCATCGTCCGCCGGCGCCTCCTCTTCCGCTTCGGCCTCGGCTTCGGCGGGAGCATCGTCGGCCGCTTCGTCGGCGTCGTCCGCCGCTTCGTCAGCCTCGTCCGCCGCTTCGGCGTCGGCTTCGGCTTCGGTCTCGCCGGCAGCCTCGTCGGCGGCTTCTTCGGCCTCGTCCGCCGCTTCGTCGGCCGGCGCTTCGTCAGCCTCCTCCGCCTCGGCGCCGTCCGTTTCCCCGGTCTCCTCGGCTTCGGACGCTTCCTCCGCGTCGGCTTCCTCTGCGTCGGCTTCCCCGGCCCCGGCTTCCTCCGGCTTGGGGGCCGTCGGCGCCGGATCGGGAAGCGGCCACGGATGTTCCTGGATCACGATCAGGTACCGGAGGAGGTCATCCTCGAGCTTCAGCACGCGCTCCAACTCCCGGAGCGGATCGGGCGACGAAGTGAACCGGGCCACGACATAGTAGCCGTTCGGCTGCTTCTGGATGGGGTAGGCGAGTTGACGCTTGCCCCAGTGGACGGAGGCGGTGACTTCGCCCGGACCGTCGTCCGCGATGATGGCGTGGAACCGCTTGAGCTTCGCCTCGATGTCCTCGGAGGTCAGGCTCACACGGAAGATGTACACGATTTCGTAATCGCGCATGGAGAACTCCCTCGGTCTGGTCGGCCCCGACCCGCGGTCGGAGCAGGAGTCTGTGTCTTGTCGGCCCGCCGCAGGGCGGCGAAGCCGTATGTAGAGGCAGTAGCAGCTAATGTAGCGCCGCTGTCAAGGCGACCGCCGATCCGCGTCCGGCGGCCGTACCCGACGGCTAGAAGAGTCCGAGCGTCCGCAGCACCCCGCCGACGGCGGCGAGGGCGGTCTCCACGGCTTCCGGCGCCGCGGCGGCCATCCCGTGCACGTCCACGAACCAGGGCGCGAGGACGAGCGAGACGACGCTCATCAGCTTCACGACGATGTTCATCGACGGCCCGGACGTGTCCTTGAAGGGATCGCCCACCGTGTCGCCGACCACGGCCGCCTTGTGCGGGTCGGACCCCTTCCCCCCGTGGGCTCCGGTCTCGATGTACTTCTTCGCGTTGTCCCACGCGCCCCCGGAGTTCGCCATGAAGAGCGCGAGCAGCACGCCGCTCACGGTCGCGCCGGCCAGCGAGCCGCCGAGCGCCGCGACGCCGAGGAAGCGGCCGACCATGATGGGGACGATGATGGCCACCAGGCCCGGCACGATCATCTCGCGGAGCGCCGCCTTCGTGGAGATGTCCACGCAGCGCGCCGAATCCGGCTTCGCCGTCCCCTCCATGATTCCCGGGATCTCGCGGAACTGGCGACGGACCTCCGCCACCATGCCTGCCGCGGCGCGGCCCACCGCCGTCATCGTCAGCGCGGCGATGAAGAAGGGCGTCACGCCGCCGATGAAGAGTCCCATCACGACGAGCGGATCGATGAGGTTGATCCCGGTCTCGCGCAGACCCACCGCGTTCGCGTAGGCGGAGAAGAGGGCCAGCGCCGTGAGCGCGGCGGAGCCGACCGCGAAGCCCTTCCCGATCGCCGCCGTCGTGTTGCCGAGCGAGTCGAGCGAGTCGGTCACCGAGCGAACCTCGGGCCCCAGCTCCGCCATCTCCGAGATGCCGCCCGCGTTGTCCGCCACCGGGCCGTACGCGTCCACGGACATCGTCACGCCGACCGTGGCCAGCATCCCCACGGCGGCGATCCCGATCCCGTACAGTCCCGCGAAGTTGAAGGCGAGGAAGATGGCGGCGGAGATCAGGAGCATGGGGATCGCGGTCGACTCCATCCCGACCGCGAGTCCCGTGATGATGTTCGTCGCGGAGCCGGTCTCGGAGGCCGAGGCGATGCGCCGGATCGGCTTCTCCGCCGTGTAGTACTCCGTCACGAGGCCGATCGCGATGCCGACGAGGGAGCCGAAGAGCATGGCCCAGAAGGGGCCGGCGTTCGGGTGGATGAAGACCCACTTGCCCTGCGCCGCGGCGTCGAAGATCTGGAGGTTCACCGTGATCGCGTACGCCACGACCCAGAAGATCACGGCCCCGATGATCGGCGCCCAGCGGAGGGCCGCCGCGGGGCTCATGCGCTCCAGGACGCGGATGGCGAGGACGCCGACGGCGCTCGCCAGGAAGCCGGCCATGATGTAGAGGACCGGCAGCGACACGGCCTGGAGCCGCGCCCCGTCGAGGATCATCGCGCTCGTCACGCCGATGACGATGGTGGCGATGACGGAGCCGACGTACGACTCGAAGATGTCCGCCCCCATCCCCGCCACGTCGCCGACGTTGTCGCCCACGTTGTCCGCGATCGTCGCCGGGTTGCGGGGGTCGTCCTCCGGGATGCCGGCTTCGACCTTGCCCACGAGGTCCGCGCCGACGTCGGCCGCCTTCGTGTAGATGCCGCCGCCCACGCGCGCGAAGAGCGCGATCGAGGAGGCGCCCATCGCGAAGCCCGAGATGATCTCGCCAAAGGGGCGGAAGCCGGTCGCCTGGGGATCGTAGATCAGGATCACGGCGCCGATTCCGAGCAGGCCGAGCGCCGCCACCGCGATGCCCATCACGGCCCCGCCGGAGAAGGCGACCCGGAGCGCCTTGGCCTGGCCGTCCGCGCGCGCCGCCTCGGAGGTCCGGACGTTGGCCGCCGTCGCCGCCTTCATCCCGAAGAAGCCCGCCAGGATCGAGCAGGCCGCACCCAGCGCGTAGGCCACCGCCGTGTGCGGGCCCACGAGCCAGAAGAGGAGGGCCGCGACGACGATGATGAACGGCAGCAGCACCGTGTACTCCCGCCGCAGAAACGCCATCGCGCCCGAGTGGATCGCCTCCGACAGCTCGGCCATCTTCTCGTTTCCGACGGGCTGCGCCTTCACGTACATGAAGAGCGCGAAGGAGAAGAAGAGCCCGATCACGCCGAGCCAGATCGCAAAATCGATGTTCCCGACCAAGTTTCCGACCACGTTCCCTGCTCCCTTGCCTGTCCCTCGACTATCTCGTGACTATCGCCTCATCCGCGGGGCTCACCCCGGACGGTTGAAGCGGTTCATCGCCGCTTCCACGCCATGTTCCAGCCAGTACTCCACCGCTTCCGCGGCCCGGGGGAAGGCCCCCAGCGCTTCCTCTTCCTCCGCTCGCGGCATCCGTGACAACACCCAGGCCGCGAGGTCGATGCGTTCGTCCGGCGGCCGTCCGACGCCGAGCCTGAGGCGGCCGTAATCGTCGGAACCGAGACTCGCCGATATCGAGGCGAGGCCGTTATGCCCGCCCGGCGACCCCCTCGCCCGCAGGCGAAAGCGACCCGCCGGCAGCGCGACATCGTCGACGAGGACGAGCATGTCCGCCGCGGGGTCGAAGCGGCGCGCGGCGAGCAGCTCGGCCAGCGACTCGCCGCTCCGGTTCATGTACGTCAGCGGCTTGTGGATCTCGACTCCGGGCCGTGCCGCTCCCGTCGTCCAGGCCGTGGCGCCGTCCGCGCGAAACGGTTCGCCGCCCCACCCGAGCGCCAGGCGATCGGCGAACCACCAACCGATGTTGTGTCGCGTATCCCGGTACTTCGCGCCGGGGTTTCCCAGCGCGAGGAGCAGGCGCACGGCGCCGGCGCGGACCGGATCCCGCCGTCCCGCTCAGTCCTCCTCCGGTTCGTCGCCCGCGGCCTCGGCCTCCTCGCCTTCCACTTCCACTTCCTCGTCGAGTTCCTCGTCCACTTCCTCTTCTTCCTCGAGGGCCGGCGGCACGACCGTGCAGATCGTGACCGTTTCGTCTTCGAGGATCTCGACCCCGCCCGCATCTACGTCCGAGACGTGAAGCGAGTCGCCGATTTCGAGGGCCGAGACGTCGACTTCGAATCCGGATGGGATCTCGTTCGGCAGACACTCGACCTCGAGTTCGTGCCGGAGGAACTGCAACATGCCGCCCATCTCCACGCCGGCCGGCGTCTCCACGAGGTGGACCGGCACCGGCACGCGGATCTTCACGTCCGCGCGGATCTCGAAGAAGTCCACGTGCAGAAGCTGGGGTCGATACGGGTGGCGCTGGATCTCGCGGATCAGGACCGGGCGCGGCTCGCCGCCGTCGACCTCCAGGTCGATCACCGTCGTGGCCGCATGGATCTTGCTCAGCAGGCGCGAAAGCTCGTGCGTGTCCAGCGCGAGCGACTCGGTCTCATCGCGGCGCCCGTACACGACGGCGGGCAACTGGCCGCTCCGGCGAAGCTGCCTCGCGGCGCCCTTTCCGGACGTCGACCGCGTCCGCGCCGTCAATTTGGCGGATTCGTTCGTCATCTTATCTCCTACTTGAACAACATGCTTACGGAACTGTTCGTGTGCGTGCTCTCGATGGCCTGCGCGAGCAGGCTCGCCACGGAAAGCACGGTCAGGTTGGGGAGCGCTTCCCGCACTCCCGGAGCGAGCGGCACGGTGTCCGTCACCGTGATCTCCTTCACGTCCGCCGACCCGAGGCGCTCGAGCGCCGGCCCCGAGAAGAGGGGGTGCGTGGCGAGGACGTAGACGTCCAGCGCGCCGCGCTCCTTGAGCACCTCGATGGCCGACACCATCGTCCCCGCCGTGTCGATCATGTCGTCGGGTACGATGCAGTGCTTCCCCTCGACCTCACCCACGATGTTCGAGACTTCCGCCTCGTTCGGCGCCGGACGCCGCTTGTCGATGATCGCGAGATCTCCTCCGAGGCGGCGGGCGTAGCCGCGCGCCATCTTCGCCGCGCTCACATCCGTCGCGACGACGACCAGGTTGTCCAGCTTCTTCATCTCGTAGTAGCGCCGAAAAACCGGGGCCGCGTACAGGTGGTCGACGGGGATGTCGAAGAAGCCCTGGATCTGGTGCTGGTGGAAGTCGATCGAGAGGACGCGGTCCGCGCCGGCGGCCGTCATCAGGTTCGCGAGCAGCTTCGCCGCGATCGACACGCGAGGCTGATCCTTCCGGTCGGAGCGGCCGTACCCGTAATAGGGGACGACCGCCGTGACCCTCGCCGCCGAGGCGCGCTTCGCCGCGTCGATGAGGATCAGGAGTTCGAGCACGTTCTCCGCGGGCGGGTTCGTGGGCTGGATGAGGAAGACGTCGCGTCCGCGGACGTTTTCGTCGATGCGCACGAAGATCTCGCCGTCGGCGAACCGCTTGATCGTGACGTCGCAGAGCCGCTCTCCGAGCACGTCGGCGATCCCCTGCGCGAGGGCGGGATTCGCCGTACCCGAGAGCAGCATGATCGGACTCGTATGGAACGAGAAGTCCGTGGTGTCCATGCGTGTCGACTGGCTCGCTGGTCTGGTTCCGGCGCTCGTCGCTCCCGCGCGCATGCCGCGCGCGAAGGCCCTGCCGGAATGGAGAGAAACTGTGTGGGTCCCGAACCCGTGTGCCACAGGGACGGACCCCACGGCGACAGCCGCCCAGACTATCGATTCACGCGGGTTCCTGTCAACGAGCCTCCGGAGCTGCGGGGATCGTGTAGACGACCTGCGTCGGGTAGGCGATTTCGACGCCGTGCCGGTCGAACCGCTCGTGAAGCGCGAGCAGCACCGCCTGCTTCGCGTCCATGAAGCGGTCGTACTCGGGGACGGTCATGTAGAAGATGGTGTCGAACTCGATCGCGGAGTCCGCGAAGCCCGAGAGGTGACAGCGGTCGAAGCGAGTCTCCTCCTGGGCCCCCACGATCTCCTCGATCCAGCCGGGGATCTGGGTGAGGAGGTCGCGCGGCGTGTCGTAGGTCACGCCGATCTTCAGCGCCCCGCGCCGGTCCGCCATGCGCCCGAGGTTCCGGATCCGGGTGTTGATCACGTCGCTGTTTCCGAGGATGAGTTGCTCGCCCCCGAGGCTCCGCAACCGGGTCGTCTTGAGGCCGATGTGCTCCACCGAGCCCTGGAAGTCGCCGATGACGAGGAAGTCGCCGATGACGAAGGGCTTGTCGAGGATGATGGAGAGCGATGCGAGCAGGTCTCCGAGAACGTTCTGCGCCGCGAGGGCGACGGCGATGCCTCCGATCCCGAGGCCCGCGAGGAGGGCCGCGACTTCGACCCCGAGGTTGTCGAGGATGAGGAGGAGGACGACGGACCACACGGCGAGCCGTCCCACGAAGGAGAGCGCGCCGACCATGGTCACGGCCTCCGCGTCCTCGCCCGCCGTGGCGTCCACGAACCGCCGCACCCAGAAGGCGATCGCGGCGTTCGCCCACATCCCGCCCTGGACTACGACGGCGATGACCGCGGCGCGCCGAATCACGAGCGCGACGGTCGGATCGAGTTCGAGGACGAGCGAGGCGGCGAAGAGCCCGACGAAGAGGATGAGGCCGAACTTCGTCTCGCCGAGCACATGCGCGACGAGATCGTCGAGCGAGGTCCGGGTCTGGCTCGCGAAGCGCGCGAAGGCCCGCAGCGCGTAGCGTTCGAGCAGCCACAGCGCGAGGGTCGTGACGGCGTAGATGCCGGCGGCGATCAGCCAGGCCGAAAGCGTGTTTCCGTAGATGGTCTGGTCCAGGCCCATGCCTCGAACTCCAGTGTGTGTCAGTCGAGCTGCTTCAGCATCTCCGCAACGTCGGTCGTCGGACGCCGGCACGCGAAGCCGGTGCAAACGTACGCCGTCGCCTTCCCGTCCAGGAGATCGTGCGGCGCGGTGAAGGGAGCGATCTCCGTGAGCGCCTCCGCCGCGGGCCCGCCGGGCGCTTCCCTCGGGCTGCCCGCCGGCTTGAAGAGGACGGCCGTGCGGGGGCCGTAGCGGTCGGCGAGCGCGGCGAGCATGCGCCGCGTGCCGGGCTCGTCGGGGTCACCGGCCACGACGACTTCCTGCGCCGGCCCCAGCGCGAGATCGAGCGCGACGAGCGACATCGTGTGCGCGGAAGGCGCGCCGCCGACGGGACCGGCGAGCGCCCCGCGCAGCGCCTCCGCCCGGTCCAGGAGTTCGAGGTCCCCCGTGAGCCGGCCGAGCCGGAGGAGCACGTACCACGTCGTCGCGTTGGCCGAGGGCGTGGCCCCGTCGTACAGCTCCTTCTGCCGGACGGGCACGTCCGTCTGCGTCGCGTCCACGTTGAACACGCCGTGCCGGTCGGGGTCCCAGAAGCGTTCCAGGAGCGGGTCGAGCAGTTCGCGCGCCGCCCGGAGCCAGCGCGGGTCGAACGTCGCCGCGTACAGCTCGATCAACCCCCAGATGAGGCAGGCGTGGTCCGCCGCGCCCGCGGGGATGGCCGCGTCCCCGTCCCGGTAGCGGTGGAGCAGCTGTCCCTCGTCGTCGCGCAACCGCTCGAGGATGAAGTCCGCCGCCCGCGCCCCCGCCGCGACGAGCGATTCGTCGCCGAAGGCGATGCCACTCCGCGCCAGCGCCGCGATCATGAGCCCGTTCCAGTCCGTCAGGATCTTGTCGTCGAGCAGCGGGCGCTCCCGCGTCGTCCGCTTCTCGAACAGGACGCGCCGCGCCTCCTCCAGCCGTTTCTCGACGCCGGCGGCGTCCTCCCCCAGCGCCGCCGCGATCTCGGCGGGCGTTTCTCCGGCATGCAGGATGTTCTCGCCGGTCCGGAGCCCCGACGCCTCGTCCGCGAAGTTGCCGCGCGCCTCGATCCGGAAGGCGCGCCGCGCAAGGCCGGCCGCGTCCTCCCCCAGCGCCTCCGACAGCGCCTCGTCGAACTCGTCCCGCGTCCACACGTAGAACGCCCCTTCGCGCCCCTCGCTGTCCGCGTCCTCCGCGGAATAGAAGCCGCCCTCCGCGTCCGTGAGGTCGCGCGCCACGTACTCGTAGATCTCGCGGGCCACCGTCCGGTGCGCGTCGTCGCCCGTCATCTGCCACAGCTCCGTGTACGCCATGGCGAGGAGCGCCTGGTCGTACAGCATCTTCTCGAAGTGCGGGACGAGCCAGCGGGCATCCGTCGAGTAGCGGTGGAAGCCGTATCCGACGTGATCGAAGACGCCTCCCCGCCTCATGGAGACGAGCGTCTTCTCCACCATCTCCACGCCGCGCCGGTCGCCGGTGCGGTCGCTCCAGCGCAGGAGGAAGAGGAGCTGGTGCGGCGCCGGAAACTTCGGAGCCCGGGAGAACCCTCCCTGGTGAGGGTCGAAACGGGCCCGCAGCTCGCTGAAGCCGCGGCGGAGCGCCTCCTCGTCCAGCGCGCCCGCCCCGGAACCCAGCCCGCGGACCTCGACCTCACGGATGGCCGCCAGCGCCGAGGCCCCCGCCGCCTCGACATCCGCCCGCCGCTCCCGCCACAGCTCGGCCAGCCGGGGCAGCAGGTCCAGCATCCCCGCCCGCCCCGCCATGCTCTCGCGCGGGAAATACGTCCCGGCGAAGAAGGGCTGCTTGTCCGGCGTCATCACGATCGTGAGGGGCCACCCCCCCTGCCCCGTCATGAGCTGGCACGCCGTCATGTAGACGCCGTCTATGTCGGGACGCTCCTCCCGGTCCACCTTGATCGACACGAAGTCGCGGTTGAGGAGCGCAGCCACGTCCTCGTCCTCGAAGGACTCGCGCTCCATGACGTGGCACCAGTGGCAGGTCGCGTAGCCGATGGAGAGGAAGATCGGACGGTCCTCGTCTCGGGCGCGCGCGAAGGCCTCCTCCCCCCACGGAACCCAGTCCACGGGATTGAAGGCGTGCTGGAGAAGGTAGGGACTCTTCTCCTGCGCGAGTCGATTGGCCCGGCCGGCGGGGCGGGAATGGGAATCAGGCATGGGATTGGCCCCCCAGGGGTCGAACCTGGATCATCGGCTCCAAAGGCCGGTGTCTTGCCATTAGACGAGGGGCCAGAGGCGCCGAAGATGGCGCGATCCGGCAAGCGGCGTCAAACAGCGCCGACGTCCCGGATGGGGCTCGAACAGGCCTCGGATGGGCCTCGGGACAGGTACCGGATCGGGCTCAGACGGGGAGTGAGACGTCCAGAATTCGGAGGCCGTCGGCGCCCTCGCGGGCGGCCAGCGTTCGGCGGGCGCGGGCGCGCTCCATCTCGTCGCGGAAGATCGCGAACAGCGCCGAGCCCGATCCCGTCATCGCGGCCACCGCCGGGTCGGACGAGCGAAGTTGATCGAGGAGTTCCGACAGCTCCGGGTGCCGGGAAAGGACGGGCGCCTCGAGGTCGTTTCGGGCCAGGCGCTCGAGCGATTCCCACTCCGCCAGCCGCGTCGCGCCGGGAAACACCGAAGCCCCTCCCGCGTCCGCTTCCGTCCTCCCGAGCCAACCGTACGCCTCCGGCGTGGAAACGTGGATCCCGGAGCAGACGAGCAACGCGGGACGGGGCCGCGGCGGGCGGAGCGGGAGAAGCCGGCGGCCGCGTTCCCAGCCCAGCGCCATCGGGACGCCAAGGAGGGCGAAGGGCACGTCGCTGCCGATCTCGCCGGCGATGTCGACGAGTTCCCGCGTCTCCAGGCGGGGCCAGCGGTCCGCGAGCAGGCGGAGCGTCGCGCCCGCGTCCGCGCTTCCGCCCCCGAGTCCGCTCCCCATCGGGATCCGTTTCGTGAGGTGGATATGCACGGCGGGCCGCGCCCGTCTCCGGAACGCCCGGTCGAGAAACGCCGCAGCGGCCTGCCAGCACAGGTTGTCGGGACCCTCCGGCACCCCTTCGGCGAGCGGCCCGTCGACGGAGAGCGCGACGCCCTGTCCGGCCCCCTGCCACGCGGCTCCCCCCGACGCGGCGCCTTCCGACGCGGCTTCCTTCGGGCGGGCTGCGCGGGTGTCGGGCTCCGAGAGAGTCACCGTGTCGGAGAGGCTCGTGCGCGCGAGCACGGTCTCGACGCCGTGGAAGCCCGTTGCGTCCCTCGCGAACACGCGGAGGCGCAGGTTGATCTTCGCGTGCGCCTCGGCCGTCCCGATCTCCCCGGCGCCCGCCGCCTCTCCGGCCCTCGTCACTCCGAGGTCTCCGGCGGCGAGGTCTCCGGGGGAAAGGTCTCCGGGGCCGGAGTCTCCGGCGCCGGGGGCTTGCCCCCACCGAACTCTTTCCGGCTGATCCCCAGGCGTCGCATGTACCAGATCCCCAGCACCGTGATCGGCAGGAAGGTGAGGATGTGGTAGCCCGCGGCGAAGCTGATGATCCTCGCGGGCTCGATGTGGTGGAGTTCGAGCGCGACGCGGGCCGCGGTCTCGAACGGTCCGAAGAACCCCGGCGTCGACGGGATCGCGACGGCGAAGCTGATCGTCGTCTGGAGGACGAGCGCGCCGAGGAACCCGGGCGTGAGAATCCCGAAGGCGAGGAAGCCGAGGAAGAACGAGAAGGCGTTCCAGGCCCACACGGCGAACGACCACAGCATCGCACGGGCGAAGACGTGGGCGTGGCGCAGCGCCCCGAGGCCGTCCACGAAGGCGGAGAGCACGTCCATGACGCGGTCGGCGACGCGGTCGGGCGCGACCCGGTGGAACCACGTGGCCGCGAGCCGGAGGAAGCGGTCCGGCGAGCGGACGAGGAGGGCGAGCGCGATCAGGCTCGCGGAGACGAGGATGACGCCGACGGTGAACAGGTCCCGCAGCGTCCCGGAAGCGGCTTCGTCGACCCCGACGATGAAGAAGGCGGGGACGAGGAACACCATGAGGACGATCGCGTCGAGCAGGCGCTCCACGACGAGCGAGGCGAGCGCGGCGCTCAGGGGCACGGGCGTGATCTGCGACAGCGAGTAGGCGCGGGCGAACTCTCCGAGCCGGCCGGGCAGGACGTTGTTCGCCATGAAGCCGATGCACACGGCCGCGTAGCGCGAACCGAACGGCAGGTGTCCGTTCGAGGCGCGGAGGAGGATATCCCACCGGATCGCCCGGAGGTTGAACGTGAGCGTGGCGACGACCGTCGCGGCGATCAGGAGCCAGACGTTCGCCTCGCTCAGGTGCCTCAGGAGTTCGGCGGCCGAGACGTCCCGCAGCGCCCAGATGAGGAGCGCGACGGAGACGAGGACGCCGATGAGGACTGTGAGACGGCCTCTCACCCGCGCGCCTCGCGCACGAGTTCCGACATCTCGAGCACCGCGCGCTCCATCCCCACGAGCACGGAGCGGCTCACGATCGAGTGGCCGATGTTCAGTTCCTCGCACTCGGCGATCGCCGCCACCGGCTGCACGTTCTCATAGGTGAGCCCGTGTCCGGCGTGCACGCCGAGGCCGGCCGCCTCGGCCCGGGCCGCGGCATCCTCCAGCCGCGCGAGTTCGCGGTCGGCGTTCGCCTGGTCCGGGGCGTTCGCGTACTCGCCCGTGTGCAGTTCGATCGCGGCGGCGCCCGCCTCGGCCGAACCGTCGACCGCCGCGGGGTGGGGGTCGATGAAGAGCGACGTGCGGATCCCGGCGTCCTGCAGCCGCGCCACGGCGGCGGCGATGCGGGCCGGATCGGCGGACAGGTCCAGCCCGCCCTCCGTCGTGAGTTCCTCCCTCTTCTCGGGGACGAGGGTCGCCTGGGCCGGCCGCCACCGTTCGGCGAGGGCGAGCACCTCCTCCTCCGCCGCGAGTTCGAGGTTCACGAAGGTGCGGACGGTCTGCTGCAGCAGTTCCACGTCGCGGTCCTGGATGTGCCGGCGGTCCTCGCGGAGGTGCACGGTGATCCCGTTCGCGCCGCCCAGTTCGGCGAGCACGGCGGCGCGCACCGGGTCGGGTTCGTCCGTGCCGCGCGCCTGCCGGACCGTCGCCACGTGGTCGATGTTCACGCAGAGCCGGCAGTCGACCAGATGCGAAAAGCTGCTGTTCGCCATGATGTGCTCCCGTTTTCGACTCGACCGTCCGCCTCGTCAGGCGGCGTCGGCCCGCTCCACGACCAGACCGCTCTCCCGCCAGCGGCCGGCCACTCCGGCGGGCACGCGGGCCACGATGACCACGCACCCGGCTTCGTACGCGCGCTCCAGCACCTCGCCCTCCCGGTACGCCTCGGCGAGCCGCGCGCCGTCCCCGACGGGCAGACTCACCCGCACCGTCTCGAGGCGGGCCCGCATCGCCGCCTGAAGAGCCTCCTGCAACGGCTTCAGCCCATCCTGCTCCATGATCGAAGTCAGGACGTGCGGCCGTCCGCCCGCCGCGGCCCGCTCGCGCAGCGCCCGCTCCTCCTCGTGCGTGAGCCGGTCGACCTTGTTGAAGACCTCGATCACCGGGCGGTCCGCCACGCCGGCCTCCGCCAGCACTCCCTCCACGGCCTCGCGCTGCTCATCCCGGCTCGGCGACGAGGCGTCGATCACGTGCAGCAGGAGGTCGGCCTCGGCGAGTTCCTCCATCGTCGCCCGGAAGGACGCCACGAGATGATGCGGCAGCTTCCGGATGAACCCCACCGTGTCCGTGAGGAGGATCGGCCCCGGACCTTCGAGATCGCAAACCCGGGTCGCCGAGTCCACCGTCGCGAACAGCCGGTCCTCCACGAAGACGTCCGAGCCCGAGAGCGCGCGCAGGATGGAGGATTTGCCCGCGTTCGTATAGCCCGTGAGCGCCACGGTGAACTGCTCGCTCCGCGCCCGACGCTGCGTGACGCGGGCCCGCGCAATGTGGTCGAGCTTGCGCCGCAGCCGGGCCAGGCGCCGGTCGATGAGGCGGCGGTCCGTCTCGATCTGCTGCTCGCCGGGCCCGCGCGCGCCGATGCCTCCGCCCTCCCGCGAGAGGTGGGTCCACATCCGCTTCAACCGCGTCCGCAGGTACTGGAGCTGGGCGAGTTCGACCTGGAGCTTCGCCTCCGAGGTCCGGGCGCGGAGCGCGAAGATGTCGAGGATGAGTTCGGTCCGGTCGAGCGCGCGCACGCCGAGCGCCGCTTCGAGATTCGAGCCCTGGGCGGGAGTGAGTTCCTCGTCGAAGATGGCGAGCGTCGCGTCGTGCTCCCGGAGCGTCCGCCCCAGGCGTTCGACCTTCCCCTTGCCGATGAAGGTCGAGGCGTTCGGGGTGCGCAAACGCTGGACGACGGCGCCCCGGACATCGGCTCCCGCCGTCCCCGCGAGGCGGGCGAGTTCCTCGAGGTGTTCGTCCACCGTCTCCTGGGGCATGTCGGGGGGCGGCGCGCCCACGAGAATCGCGCGCTCCGCCACCCGGTCCGACGTCAGTCTGTCGATCGATGCTCCTCCGTCGTCTCGGCGTCCGTCCCGGCCCCGGCGTCGGCTCCCGTCTCTCTCACGGGATCGGCTTCCGCCGCGGCCCGCGCCCGGCTGCCGCGAATCGCTTCGAGCCTGCGCCTCGCGTTCACCTCCCAGCCGCGCTCGACCGGATCGTACCAGCGCTTTCCGCGCAGCGACTCCGGAAGGTAGGACTGGGCGGCCACGCCGTCTTCCTCGTCGTGATCGTAGCGATACCCCGATCCGTACCCGAGTTCCTTCATGAGCCGCGTGGGCGCGTTCCGGATATGGAACGGGACTGGCTCGGCCGGCGTTTCGCGCGCGGCGCGGGCGGCGCCGCCGAAGGCCCGGTAGACCGCGTTCGATTTCGGGGCGATAGCCAGGTACGTGACCGCCTGGGCCAGCGCCAGGTCTCCCTCGGGGCTGCCGAGAAAGTGGTACGCGTCGCGCGCCGCGATCGTGACCGCCAGCGCTCCGGGATCCGCGAGTCCGATGTCCTCGGCCGCCATACGCACGATGCGGCGGGCCAGGTACATGGGATCCTCGCCGCCGTCGAGCATGCGCGCGAGCCAGTAGAGCGCGGCGTCCGCATCCGAGCCGCGCACGGCCTTGTGCAGGGCGGAGATGAGATTGAAGTGCTCCTCGCCGGACTTGTCGTACCGCGCGAACCGTTTCTGGAGCGCCGCCGCCACGTGGTCCTCGGAGATCGCGGGGACACCGTCCACGCCAGCCAGGTCCGCGGCCGTCTCGAGGGCGTTCAGGGCGCGGCGGGCGTCCCCGTCCGATTCGGTCCCGAGCCGGGCCAGGGCGTCCTCGTCGATGGAGAGGCCCGTGTCTCCGAGTCCACGCTCCCGGTCGCGGAGCGCGCGGGCGCAGATCTCCGCGACGTCTTCCGGCGCCAGCGGTTCGAGGACGAAGACCCGCGTTCGGGAGAGGAGCGGGCCGACGACCTCGAAGCTGGGGTTCTCCGTCGTGGCCCCGATGAGGGTGATGGCGCCGCGCTCGACGTGCGGGAGAAGGGCATCCTGCTGCGCCCGGTTGAAGCGGTGGATCTCATCGACGAACAGGACGGTGCCGCGGCCGGTCGCGGCGCGGCGCGCCTTCGCCTCCTCCAGGATGCGGCGGACGCGGGGGATTCCCTCGGTCACGGCGGAGAAGGGGATGAACGCGGCCTCCATGCGGCTGGCGAGCAGCCCGGCGAGGGTGGTCTTACCGGTGCCCGGCGGGCCCCAGAAGATGAGGCTCGGGACGCGTCCGCTCTCGATGAGTTGGCGCAGGGGCCGGTTCTCGCCGACGAGCGTCGGCTGTCCGACGAACTCCTGCAGCGTGCGCGGGCGCATGCGGGCGGCGAGCGGGGAGCCGGCGAGGCCCGCGTCCCGGGCCCCGGCGGCCCCCGATCCGCCGGCGTCCGCGTGCACCGGCCCGGCGCGCGGTTCCGCCTCGGGGAAAAGGCTCGGCTCGTCAGTCATCGGCTTCGGGGAGCCCGTTGCCGGCGGCGGGCGTGTCGCGGGGGCGCGACGCCTCGGCGAGCGAGCCAATCTCGATCAGCCGGCGGGCCTCCTCGAGGAGCGGCTCGCGCTCGTTGCGGGCGGGATCCTCGAGGACCTGTTCGAGCAACTCCTCGAGCAGCATCCGAACGATCGGACCCGGCGACATGCCGAGCGCGAGGAGGTCGTCTCCCTTGACCGCGAGACCCGCGAGGTCGAGGGCCGGATCTCCCTCGCGCTCCTCCCGGACGCGCTCCCGGGTCGCCTCCAGGTAGCGCTTCGCCCGCGGCTCCCCCGCGGCGCGGGCGACGGCGAAGTGCAACTCGAACAGGTCCTCCCAGGCGTCGCCGACCGATGCGAGCCAGCGGCGGTGCTCTGCCGCGGAGTCCAGCGCCCCTACGAAGGGGAGGTACAGCCGGGCGAGCCGCGTGATGTAGCGCCGGTCCGCGTTGGAGAACTTCAGCCGGGAGAGGAGCGATTCGGCGGCCTCGGCCCGCCCCTCGGGCGTCTCGGAAGCGGCCACGAGCAGGCTCGCGAGGCGTACGTTCGCGGCGTGCGCCGGGGCCGCATCGACGGCGCCGAGCGCGGACCGCCACGCGTCGCCGGCGGCCGCGAGCTCCACCAGCTCCGGGTACCAGTGGCCCAGCGCCCCGCAGGTCGCGTACAGCTCCAGCGCCGTCGAGGGCTTCGGATCCGCCATGACCTTGAGCAGCTCTTCGCGCACGCGCTCGCCCGACAGCCCGGACAGGCCGTCCACGGCCTCCCGCATCGCCTCGTCCGTGCGGACCTCGATCGCCCACTCGAAGCGGCCCGCGAAGCGGAAGCCGCGCAGGATGCGCAGGTAGTCCTCGCGGAAGCGCGCTTCGGGTTCTCCCACAGCGCGCAGGATCCCGTCCTCGATGTCTTCGGCGCCGTCCCAGTCGTCGCGCACCTCGTCGGAGGCGGGGCGCCAGGCGATCGCGTTCGCCGTGAAGTCCCGGCGGCTCAGGTCCTCCCCGATGGAATCGGCGAAGGCCACCCGCGCGTGGCGGCCGTCCGTCTCGACGTCGCGCCGGAAGGTCGTCACCTCGTAGCCGTCGTCCCCGTCGAGCACCTTCACGGTCCCGTGCGACACCCCGACCGGAACTGTCCTCGGGAAGAGACGCATGACGTCCTCCGGGCGTGCGTCCGTCGTGAGGTCCTCCCAACCCGGATCGGGCAGGTCGGGCTTCGTTCCGATCTGACGGACGTAGGCGTCGCGGATCGCGCCGCCCACGGCCCAGGCCTCGTAACCCGCGGCTTCGAGCCGTGCCGCGATACGGCGGAAGCCGGGCGTCGGGAACAATCGGCCCGGATCGATCGCGCTCACGGCATTCTCAGCCGCACAGCACGCTGCCGCCGTTCACGTTGAGGATCTCGCCCGTGATGTGCCGGGCCGCGTCGGAGAGGAGGAAGCAGATGGGCCCGGCGATGTCCTCGGCGGTGGCGACGCGCCCGAGAGGAATGAGAGTCAGCGCGGCCTGCCCGGCCTCTCCCTGAAGCGCCGGCGAAGACATGTCCGTGTCGACCCAGCCGGGGGCGACGGCGTTCACGTTGATCGACCTCGGACCGAGTTCGGTCGCGACCGACTTGCAGAAGGCGTTGATTGCGCCCTTCGACGCGGCGTAGTGGCTGTGCTCCGCCTCTCCCCGCTGCGACGCCGTCGAGGAGACGAGGACGATCCTCCCGTCCGCCTGCAGGCGCGCCGCCGCTTCCCGCGTGCTCGCGTAGATCGACGTGAGGTTCGTCTCGATCATCCGTCGCCACTCGTCCGCCTCGAGCGACTCGAGCGGCCGCGCGTCCACGTTCCAGATCCCGGCGTTGCCCACGAACCCGTCGAGTCCGCCGAACTCGGCGTCGGCGCGCTCGAAGAGCGTCCGACACTCCGCGGGGTCGGCCAGGTCCGCGCCGGCGCACCAGTGACGCCCGTCCGGGGCGAGCGAGTACGCCTCCTCGACCGCCTGCCGTCCCTCGGCCTCCGCCCGGTGATAGGCGACGCCGACGGACGCGCCGGACGCCGCGAGACACCGCACGGTGGCGCGTCCGATTCCGCGCGAACCTCCGGTGACGAGCAGGCGCTTGCCCGCGAGACCGGGCAACCCCGGCACCCTGGATATCATTCCGTCATCTCCTCCTGGTTTTCTTCGTCGAATCGTTCGCCGATCAGCCCACCCGGACCGATCCTCGCAGCGAGTTCGCTTGCCTGCGCGGCGCTCCCTCCCAGGGCCGGGTCCGCGGAGGCTTCGAGCGCGTAGGTGAGAATTGCGTCTGCGGCGAGCAGGGTCACCGCGTCGGCGCGGGTGGCCTCGCCCTCGGTCGCCGCCGCCAGCGCGTCGAGTGACGCTTGGACAAGCCCATCGTCGCCCTCCGCCAGACGCTCCCGAACCAGCGGCCACACCGCTTCCGCCAGCTCCGGCGGCGCGCTCTCGAGCCGCCGCGCGAGCCACGTCTCGAGCGTGAGGGCGCCGCTTTCGGCCGGCACGTCAGCCACCGGCCAGGGCGGGAACCCGCTCGGAGGCCCAGGCCCTCGCCGCTCCGAGCCCGTCTTCCGTCCGCGACGGATCGCCCACGCCGCCCTGCGCGAAGCGCGCGCCGCCGCCGCCGCCGGAACCCGTCGCCCGGCTCGAGACGCGGACGAGGTCGCCCGCCTTCACGCCGAGTCGGATGAGGTCGTCGGAGACGACCGAGATGAACGCGTGCCGGTCCTCGTCCGGGAACACGACGTGAACGACGGCGGCGCCCGATCCCATCCCGCCGCGCAGGCGGTCGCCGAGCGCCCCGAGGTCGGTGCCCGCCGGCACCTCCAGGCGCCCCGACACGAAGCGGGCCCCGTTCGCGTCCGCCGCACCCGTCGCACCGGCGCCGGCGAGCAGTGTCTCCAACTGTTGCTCCGCGGCGTCCCCTCTCCGCCCCCGAACCTCTTCGGCGAGGGCGTCGCGTTCTTCAAGGAGCCGGTCCATGCGGGCCGCCAGATCCGCCGGCTGGCAGCGCAGCCGCGCGGCAAGCTCCGTCAGGAGCCGATCCCGCTCGAGTTCGCGCAGGTAGGCCCCCTGCCCCGTCACCGCCTCGATGCGCCGGATCCCCGCCGCGACGCCCGTCTCGGACACGATCCGGAACATCCCGATCTGCCCCGTGGTGCGGACGTGCGTGCCGCCGCACAGTTCCAGACTGAGGCCCGGCACTTCGATCACGCGCACGATGTCCCCGTACTTCTCGCCGAACAGGGCCATGGCTCCGGCGGCGATCGCCTCGTCGTAGCCCCGCTCCGACGCGTCGACGTCGTGGTTCCCGAGGATCGCCTCCGTCACCTCCGCTTCGATGTCCGCCCGTTCCGCCGGAGTCAGCGGACCCCTGTGACTAAAATCGAAGCGCAGCCGGTCCGGAGCCACGAGCGATCCGGCCTGCTGCACGTGCTCGCCGAGCCGGTTGCGGAGCGCGGCGTGCAACAGGTGCGTCGCCGTGTGATTCCGCTCCGTCTCGCGCCGCGACGGGTCCACCTGCGCGCACACGTAATCCTCGACCACACCGTCGGCCTCGGGAAGCAAGCCTTCGGCCAGCGACCCGGCGACCACGGTCCGCCCATCGGCGTCCAAAACCGTGGAGATGTCGACCGCCCAGCCGTCCCCGACGACGCGCCCGGTATCGGAGACCTGCCCCCCGCTCTCCAGGTAGAAGGGATTCCGCTCCAGCAGGAACGCGTGCTGCCCGTCCTCGGACCACCGGCGACAGTCCGTCTCGATCTTGAGGTCCGAATAGCCGACGAACTCCTGACTCGTCGTCCCCTTCGCCTTTCCGAGGCTCAAATTGAAGGTCAGCGGTTGGCCGCTCCCCGAGCGAACGACGCTGCGCGAGCGGGTGCGCTGCGCCTCAAGCGCCTCGTTGAAGCCCTTCCAGTCCACGTCGTAGCCGCGTTCGCGGGCGATGAGGCCGGTGAGGTCCTCGGGGATGCCGTACGTGTCCTTGAGTTTGAAGGCGACGCCGCCCGCCACCGTGCCCGAGCCTCCCTCCGGCATCGCGCGGTCGATCTCGCGCATGCCGCCCTCGATCGTCGAGAGAAAGAGTTCCTCCTCCGCCCGCGTCGTGGTGAGCAGGTGCTCGCGCCGCGCCTCCAGTTCGGGGAAGGTGGCCGACATGCGATCCGACACGACGCCGACGAGATCGTGCAGGAGCGGGTCGCGCCGGCCGAGCAGCCAGTAGTGCCTGACCGCCCGGCGCAGGATCCGCCGCAGCACGTATCCCCGCTTCTCGTTCGAGGGGAAGACGCCATCGGCGAGCAGGAACGCGACGGCCCGCGCGTGATCCGCGAGGACGCGGAAGGCAACCCCCTCCTCCCAGTCTTCCGGCGCCCGCGAATACTCGATCCCGAGCCCCTCCTCCGCCGCTTCGATGATCGGGAGGAAGAGGTCCGTGTGGTAGTTCGTTCCCACGCCCTGCAGCAGCGCCGCGATGCGCTCGAGTCCGGCGCCCGTGTCGATCGAGGGCGCGGGGAGCGGCGTGTCCGTGCCGTCCGGCGCGCGGTCGAACTGCATGAAGACGAGATTCCAGAACTCGATGATCGCGTCCGCCTCGCCCGCCGCCTCGAACTGCGCGTCGGTGATGCGGTCGTCGCGGTCCGCCCGCAGGTCGTAGTGCAGCTCCGAGCAGGGACCGCACGGACCCGTGTCGCCCATCTGCCAGAAGTTGTCCTTGTCCCCCATGCGCCGGATCCGCGACTCCGGGATCGAGGTCCGGTCCAGCCAGAGCTTGAACGCGTCGTCGTCGTTGTGGTGGACCGTGGCCCACAGGCGGTCCGGCTCCAGGCCGAGGTCCCCGGTCACCCACTCCCAGGCGAAGTCGATCGCATCGCGCTTGAAGTAGTCGCCGAAGGAGAAGTTCCCGAGCATCTCGAAGAAGGTGTGGTGGCGCGCGGTCCGCCCCACTTCCTCGAGGTCGTTGTGCTTGCCGCTCACGCGGAGGCATTTCTGCGACGTGACGGCGCGAGGGGGGCTCGGGCGCTCCGTCTCGCCCGTGAAGATGCCCTTGAACTGCACCATCCCGGCATTCGTGAACATGAGGGTCGGGTCATCCGCCGGGACGAGCGGGCCGCTGGGCCGATGCTCGTGCCCCTGCCGCTCGAAGTAGGAGATGAAACTCCGCCGGAGTTCGTCCGCCTTCATCCTGTATCCTCAGCCTGCCAGTTGACCTCGATCCAGGCGCGGATGCTGCCCGCGGCGAACCCGCGTCTGGCCAGGTAGTCGAACAGCCGTCGACGCGCCTTTGCCGGGTCCGCCCCCGTCAGCCTCCGCGCCCGGGCCGTCGCGACGCGCTGGAGCAACTCCTCCTCCGTCGCGCCCTCCTCCGCCATCGCTTCGCGGATGCCGCGATCCGCATCCTCCCGCGACACACCCCGGGAGAGAAGGTCGGACTGCATGCGACGGGTTCCACAGGGCCGGAGCCGGATACGGTCCCGCGCGAAGCTGGCAGCGAACTGCGCGTCGTCGAGATACCCCAGCGCCGCGAGACGTTCCAGTGCGTGTTGAATCGCCGCCGGGTCGATCCGGTCCCGCCGCAGCCGGCGTTCCACCTCCCGGCGACTCCTCGGGCGCACCGAAAGGTAGCGCAGCCCGACCGACATCGCTTCGGCGCGCCCGCCCGCGGCCTGGACCGCTTCGAGTTCCGCTGACCCGAGCCGGAGCCCGACGTCGAGCCGGAGTCTGTGGACGTCCTCGTCGGGAAGCCGGCAGAGAGAAACGCCGTCCAACTGGACTTCGGTCCAGCCGGAACGGCGTTTGACCGGGACGAGGCCGGTGATCTCGCTATTCAGCTCCGGGCGGCCTGCTTCGAGGGCGGTCGGGAGTTCGTCGACCCTTCCTTTTCGGCTCCCGCTCCCGCCGCGGCCTCGGCCTTGTCCGACTCGGGGACCGTCATGCCGAGTTCCTCGCGGATCCGGGCCTCGATCTCCTCGGCGATGTCCGGGTTCTCACGCAGGAAGGTCTTCGAGTTCTCGCGCCCCTGCCCGAGCCGGACGTCTCCGCCGTACGAGTACCAGGCGCCCGCGCGACTCACGATGCCGATGCTCTCGCCCATGTCCACGAGCAGACCCTCCCGGCTCACGCCCTGGTTGAACATGATGTCGAACTCGGCCTGCTTGAACGGCGGCGCGCACTTGTTCTTGACGATCTTCACGCGCGTCCGGCTGCCGACGAGGTTGTTCCCTTCCTTGATGGAGGCGATCCGGCGGATGTCGAGTCGGAGCGAGGAGTAGAACTTCAGCGCCCGGCCGCCCGTCGTGGTCTCGGGGTTCCCGTACATGACGCCGATCTTCTCGCGAATCTGGTTCGTGAAGATGACCGCGGTGTTCGAGCGCCCGATCGCACCCGTGAGCTTGCGGAGGGCCTGCGACATCAGCCGCGCCTGAAGGCCGACGTGCGAGTCGCCCATCTCTCCTTCGATCTCGGCTCGCGGCACGAGCGCGGCGACCGAGTCCACCACGATGACGTCGAGCGCGCCGGAACGGACGAGGACCTCGGCGATCTCGAGCGCCTGCTCGCCCGTATCGGGCTGCGACACCAGCAGGTTTTCGACATCGACGCCCAGCTTCTGCGCGTACCCCACGTCGAGCGCGTGCTCCGCGTCGATGAACGCCGCCACGCCCCCATCCTTCTGCGCGTTCGCGATGACGTGGAGGGTGAGGGTGGTCTTGCCCGAGGACTCCGGACCGAAGATCTCGGTGACGCGCGACCTCGGGATGCCGCCGATCCCGGTGCTGTGGTCCAGGTTGATCGCCCCCGTCGAAATCGCCGGGATCCGCACCCGCGCTCCTTCGGTTCCGAGCCGCATGATGGCTCCCTTGCCGTGGGCCCGTTCGATCTGGTTGAGGGCCACGGACAACGCCTTCTTCTGTTCCCGATCCATCTCCACACCCATTTCACGCTCTCCCGATTCCGAAGGGTCCGCAGGGCCGATGCCGGGGATGTCGGTCACCCGCCGCGACGGAAATTGACGATACTACGCCGGACGACCTTTCGCAATTTCTTCGGTTTTTCTCCAACCGCGAAATCCGGCCGCCCAGGATCAGGATGGAACGACGTCTCAACAGGGGTTCAACGCGCCCGAGGGGCGTCTGCCGCGGGCCCTTCTCCGGGGGCCTCGCGCCGGGACTGCCGGGCAGGATTTCCATGATGCGGTCGAGGCGGTTCTCGACACGGGACAACCGGCTTTCGAGGCGAGCTAGAAGCTCAGCTTGAGAGGTCGAATCCGCAGGTGGGGCAGAAGGACTCGTCGCCGGTCAGGGGGGCGGCGCATTCGGGGCATGGGCGGGGGGATGGTGGGGCCTTCGCGGGTGCGGGGGGCGGTTCGGGCGGCCGGCCCCGGGCGGCGGCGTCACGGGCGTCGATGGCCGCCCGCTCGAGGCGGGCGCGCGTGGAGCGGTACTCGTCTTCGCGGAGCTTGCCGGTCCGGTACTCGAGTTCGAGGTCCCGCAGCGCCTCTATGGCGGCGTCGCGGCGCTCCGCGGCGCCGAGCGAGGCGCCCGTATCTTCGCCGGATCGGATCGCGGCCCAGATGATCGTGACGAGGAGCACGACGAGGATGCCGCCGAAGAGGACGAATCCGGTCACCCGTTTACCTCCCTCCGCTGACGCCGCTCCCGCTTGGCCTCCGCGAGTTCGAGGGCCCGCGCCGCCGCATCCGCCGCATCCCCGGCCGTCTCGTCGACGACACCCTCCGGCAGCGATGTCGCGAGCCCGATCACCGGCACGCCGAACTTCCGGGAGAAGGCCGCCTCGCTGAGGGTGCCCCACTCACCGGCGATCGCGACCACCGCTTCCGAGGCCCGCACGACGATGACGTTACGCGCCTCGCCCAGCCCGGTCGGGATCGGGATCGTGACGCCGGGGGCCGCGGCGCCCGCGTCCGAACCTGGCAGAATCCCCACCACGGTCCCGCCTTCCGACGAAGCGCCGTCCGCCGCCGCCCGCATGACGCCGCCCATCCCGCCGCAGACCACGATGGCCCCTGCGCGGGCGAGGGCCGCTCCCACGGCGTGAGCCAGGCCCGCCTCCGCCGGCGCCGCCTCCCCCGAGCCGATGACTCCGATCCGCAGCGGACGCAACCTCACCGCTCCAGCAGGAGGGTCACCGGACCGTCGTTCGTCAGCTCCACTTCCATCATCGCCCCGAATTCCCCTTCCGCGACCTCGCCGCTCGCCCGGCACAGCTCGACGAAGCGGTCGTAAAGCGCGCTTGCGGCCTCCGGTCGCGCCGCCCCCGTGAAGGACGGACGCCGGCCCCGCGACGCGTCGCCGTACAGCGTGAACTGGGACACGATGAGGAGCGCCCCGCCGGCGTCATGGGCGGAGCGGTTCATGCGGCCCTCCTCGTCCGCGAACACCCTCAGGCCCCAGAGCTTGTCCGCCATCCAGGTCATCTGCGCCTCGGTGTCGTCCGCCGCGAATCCCACGAGCACGACGAGTCCGAGGCCGATCGCCCCAACGACCTCGCCCCCGACCCTCACGCGGGCCTCGCTGACTCGCTGAATCACGACTCGCAATTGCGTCGTCCCATCCTCAAGCCCGGCCGTCCGTGGCAGGCCGGTTTTCCACAGCACGCTAAAGGCGGTGAACCACGAGAAGATGCGACAGCCGTGGCTCCCGAGCGACTCCCGGCGCCTCGCCCCCGCTCCCGCGCGGGACAATCCACGGTTTTTGGACAGAATATGGACATAATTTGAACATCGCTTTTTTTGAAAAAATAGAGAACCGGGTGTGTTCGGTAATCGGCCCCTTCCCGGGAACCGCCGCGTCCTCGCGGCGATGGAAACCTCCCGCCGCCGATCCGCGGCCGCGCGCGGCGGCACCAGGGGGGGAGTGAACGGGGGTACAGGAAGGAGTGGAAGGGGGGGGTGGCGAGGACGTATAAAGACGTGCAAACCGGGGTAGATGTACTCAGCCCCTGGCCACCCGAAGGTGTCAGGGGCTGAGCAAGGAAGCTTGTTTACGGCCAACTACCGCCGGGTCCTGGTAGCTTGCGCGGTCTTCCAGAACCTCGCCGCGAGCCTGGTACCGTCTGCCCAACCAGCTGCGCTCGATCCCTCTTCCTTCGGTCGCTTCGTTCCGTCGCCGGAACTCCGCTCCCTCCGGCCCGGGACTTCCGCCCCGGTTTCGCGATCTCGCGTCGGGCAACTCGCGGTGCGGTCATCGGCCTCGACCTCCGGTCGGTCGGTGCCGCCTCCCTTAGCACGCCTTGATTCTAAAAAGATTTTTTTGGGTCGTCAACCTCGAATGAGCGCGAGTCGTATTTTTTTCAAAAATCTGTCGACCGGATGGCCATTTCCCGTAACGATTCGCGAGTGAAAATCGGATTTTGGCTCGCGTCCCCGGGTCAGCGGCCGTGCCAGAGATCGGCGGGGGCGGCGTCGATGCGGGTGCCGGATTGCTCGACGTGGGCGAGGAGACGGTTCAGGAGGGCTTCGCGGGGGAGCGTTCGCCGCAGCCCGGCGACGGTCGCGACGATCACGAGACGCTCGCGCGCCCGGGAGAGGGCGACGTTGAGCAGCCGGGGGAAGTCCCGGTTCCGCCGCTCGTCAAGGAACCAGCTGCGGCCGGGGGGCGCGTCCACCGTGTCGATGATCACGAGGCGCTTCTCCCTCCCCTGGAATCGGTGGATTGTGCTCACCTCGAGATTGGCGGGCGCGGCGCGGCCGAGCCGGCGCCGGACGAGATCGCTCAGGTGGCGGGTCTGCGCGCGGTAGGGCGAGACCACGGCGATGTCGTCGATCCCGTCGCGGGCCGCGACGCCCACGAAGTCCGCCACGGCCTCGGCGTGAGTGCGGTTCCGCCGCGAGCCGTCCACACGTTCGACCCGCGGATCGAGACCGCTCGTGTCTAGGACCGTCACGGCGCCGGCAGTGGTGCCGCCGACGGTAGTGGGGCCGGTGGCGGGGGCGGCCCGGCCCGCCGCGCGCTCGGTGATCTCCGGCGCGTCCCTCAGCCGTCCGCCGTAGAAGAACTCGCTCACCAGTTGGCGGATGTCGGGCACCATGCGGTACTGGAGATCGAGCATCGCGCACAACCCGTCGTTGGGCGACGGCAGCGACGCGGTCTCGTCCACGACGCCGGCTTCCCGGAACAGGTCCGTGCGCAGCCAGCGCACCGCCGCGGGGGCCGTGCTCGACACGACGGGAGGAAGTTGCTGGAAGTCGCCGACGGCGATCGCGGGGCCGGCGACCCTCGAGGCTGCGAGCGCCACATACGGGAGCGGCGCCGTGCTCGCCTCGTCGATGAGCAGGGACTCGAACCTCAGTTCGCGGAGTTCCTCCCGGATCGAGAGCCGGGCGAAAGTCGTGAGGACGATGGCCGCCTCCTCCAGCGCGAGTTCCGCCTGGCGCGCGATCTCGAGCATGGCGCGGCCCAGAGTGCGGGCGGACTCCGCATCATTGCGCGTACGCGCGAGCGCGAGCAGGCGTCCGGCGCGGGCGTAGGGACTCAGGACCGGGGCCTCCTCGCGCCCCCCGTCCGGCGCGCGGGCCCCCGGCCGCCCCTCACGCCCCGCGGCCGGCGGACGAGCCCCCAGCCGCGCCTCGTGCTCCGCGAGCGTGCGGTCCACCCCGCCAGCGCCGCCCTCGATCCGCCGCGCGAGCACCGCCCCCAGGTCGATGCGCGTGTCCGGCGCGGCCCCGAGGTCGAACCCCACGCGGATGATCCGGTCGCGGCCGAGCATGACCGGGTCGGCCACCGAGGCGAGGCGGCGCGCGATCTCGTCCACGGCCCCGTTCGTCGTCGCCGCGACGAGCACCCGTCCCCGGACCGCGAGTTCCAGCGCCGCGCGCGCTACCAGGCGCGACTTGCCGGTCCCCGGCGGACCCCAGACCAGCTGCGCGCTGCTCCCGAGCACCCGTTCCAGGGCGTCGCGCTGCGGCTCGTTCAGGTCGTCGGACGACTCGAGCCGCGCAGACTCCCGGCCGAGGCTCGGAGGCCGCCGGCCGAAGGCCCCGAGCACGGTATCCGGGAAGAAGTCCTCCGGATCCCGGCCCACCTCGACCAGCCGTTGCGAGAGTTCGCGCAGGAGCCACGTCGGATCGAACTCGAGTTCGGCGCCGTCCAGGCGTTCGCCGAGCCACTCCGGGCTCACCGCCTGCAGGAGCCCGAGCGTGCGGTCGAAACGGTGGACCGTCCCGAGCGCCTCCCGCCCGCCGGCGTGGATGCGCACGCGGTCGTCCGCGCGGATGTCGTATGTTCCCCCCGCGACCTGGAAGGTGTAGCGATGGCCCGTCCCCGCGTCTCCTCGCAGGCGTCCGGAGAGCGCCGGAATCGGCCGGTCCAGGCGGCGGCGTGAGAGGTCGGCCGCGACCGCCTCGATCTCCTCGTCGATCGCGACCCGGAGATCCGCCAACAGCAGCCACAAAGACTCCAGCGAGTCAGGAGCTTGCATGCCGGACCATATCGATCGACCGCACGGCGAAGCCGCCCGCGAGGCCGCCGAAGCCGCCACCGCCGCGGACTGGAGCGGGGACACCCTGCGCGAGGCGCTCGTACGCGCGGCGGAGTGGACCGTCGACTACCGGAAGCGCGTCGAGGAACGACCCGTCCTCCCCGACGTCCAGCCCGGCGACGTCCGCCGCGCCCTCGCGAAGGCCCCGCCGCGCGCCCCGGAACCCTTCGAGCGCGTGCTCGCCGACTTCGACGAGCACATCGTCTCCGGTCTCACGCACTGGAATCATCCGGGCTTCCTCGCCTATTTCTCGAGTTCCACGCGGGCGCCGAGCATCGCGGCGGAACTCCTCGTCGCCGCCGTCGGGGTGAACGCAATGTTGTGGCGAACCTCCCCCGCCGCGACCGAAGTCGAGCGGACCGCCGTCGACTGGCTGCGGCAGGCCGTCGGCCTCCCGGACACCTTCTCCGGGCTCATCTTCGACACCGCGTCGACCTCCACCTTCACGGCGCTGCTCGCGGCCCGGGAGCGGGCGGGCGACGGCGTGCGCGACGACGGACTCCCCGGAGGCCCCGCGCTCGCCGTCTACACCTCCGAGCAATCCCACTCCTCCGTGGAGAAATCCGCCATCGCCGCCGGACTCGGCCGGCGCTCCGTCCGCCGCATCGAGACGGACGCCGCCTTCCGCATGCGCGCGGACGCGCTCGAGGCGGCCATCGCCGACGACCTCGCGAGAGGGATCCGGCCCGCCATGGTGTGCGCGACGATCGGCACGACCTCCACGGCGAGCGTCGACCCCGTCCCCGCCCTCGCCCCGATCGCCGAACGGCACGGTGTCTGGCTGCACGTGGACGCCGCCTACGCGGGACCCGCGGCGATGATCCCGGAGCAGCGGCCCCACTTCCGCGGGTGGGAGGCGGCCGACTCCATCGTCCTCAACCCCCACAAGTGGCTCGGGACCTCGCTCGACTGTTCGGTGCTCCTGTACCGCGACGTCGCCCCCTTCCGGGCTTCGCTCGCGCTCACGCCGACCTATCTCGAATCCGAGGACGACGAGACGGACCTCATGGACATCGGTCTCGCGCTCGGCCGCCGCTTCCGCGGGCTCAAGCTGTGGGTGCTCTTCCGGTGCGCGGGGACGGACGGCCTGGCCGAGACGATGCGCCGGCACATCGCGATGGCCGAAGCCGCCGCGGCCCGGCTCGTCGAGGGCGGCGCCTTCGAACTCGCCGCACCCGTCTCCTTCAGCACCGTCTGCTTCCGGGCCGCGCGGGAAGGCGACGCGGCGGTCGAGGCGCGGCTGAACCGCGAGATCATCTCCCGGGTCAACGCGGGGGGACGCTCGTTTCTCTCGCACACGGAACTGCACGGACGTTATACTGTACGGTTGTCCGTCGGGAGCGTTCACACGGAGGAGCGCCACCTGGACGACGCGCTCGATGCGCTCCATCGGGCCGCCGCCGACCTTTCACCGGGAGAACCGGGTTGAACGCCAGATTCCGTATCGGACGCTTCCTGTCCGTCGCCGGCCTCTATTCCGGCATCGTCCTCTCCGCAGGCTGTGCCGCGGAGGCCGAGGCCGGGAGCATGCAGGAGCGCGCCGTCGTGCCGCCCGATGCCCACGTGGCCCGCGAGCGCGCCGACCGCAGCCGGATCAAGGGAGAAGAGGGGGCGCCCGTCCGGGTGGTGGAGATCTCCGACTTCCAGTGCCCCTACTGCCGGCAGTTTCACGTGCAGACGCTCGGGAGGCTCGACAGCGCCTACATCCAGTCGGGGAAGGTCAGCTACCTGTGGATCGCCTACGCGAATCCCGGCCATGCGGAGGCCTTCGTGTCCACCGAGGCGGCGTACTGCGCGGGGGCCGTGGGCAGGTTCTGGGCCATGCACGACATCCTGTTCGAGCGGCAGGACGAGTGGAGCGGCGCGGCCGACCCCTACGAGCTGTTCGTCGGGTACGCCGAGGAGATCGACATCGACCCCGAGTCGTTCGGCTCCTGCGTCCGCAACAGCACGCTCGCCCCGCTCGTCCTCCGCGACTACACGAGCGTCACCCAGGCGGGGATCCAGAGCACGCCCTACTTCATCCTCGGCGACAGCGTGGCCCTCCGGGGCGCGGCAGACTTCGGCACTTTCTCGTCGGCGATCGACACGCTCCTGATACTCAAGGGAGGGGACGGGCCCTAGCCGCCGAGGCGGATCCCGGGGCGATCCAGCGGTTCGGCGATCCCGGCACCCTCCCGGATGCGGTAGGCGCGATCGAGGGCGAGGCCGGTGAGGCGGTCGACGGTGCCCGAACCCGGCCAGCGGATCTCGACGGACTCGATCCGGGTCGCCCGGCCCAGCCCGATCTCCTGTCGCAGCGGGTTCGACCCGAAGCTCCCCCCCGTGCCGGCCCGGCGGTGGATCCGTCTCGTCCCCTCCGGACCCTCGACGGTCACCGTGATGCGGGCGCCGATTCCGGGCCGGTTCGCCCGCTCGCCCACCAGCGTGAGCGCGATCCAGCGGTGGTCGAACCCCGGGTTCTCGTACAGGGCGTTCGGCGAGAGGTCCCCCTCGTTCGCGCCCCCGAGCTGGATGTGGACGTCGGTGTCGCCGTCGTTGTCGATGTCCACGAAGGAGACGCCGTGGCCCTTGTGCAGGCTCCCGAACCCGCCCGCGCCGGTGATCTCCTCGAAGCCGTCGCCGAGGTTGCGGAACATCCGGTTCGGCATCAGCTGCCGGAGGTCGGGATCGCCGGTGCCGACGAGGAAGTCGAGCCGGCCGTCGCCGTCGAGATCGCCGTAGTTCGATCCCATCGCGTACATGATCCGGTCGAGACCCTGCGCGGCCGTGACGTCGGCGAAGGCGCCGTCCCCCTGGTTGCGGTAGAGGCGGGGGAGTTCGGCGGAGTGCGGTTCGCCGGTCATCTCGCGCACGAGATCGGCGGTCTGCGCGGCGTAGCCCGCGACGTAGATGTCGAGCCACCCGTCGTTGTCGTAGTCCCAGAACCAGGTCGGGAAGCTCGCCAGCGGTTCGCCGACGCCGGCCGCCGCGGTCACATCCTCGAAGGCCCAGCCTCCGCCGTCGCCGGGGCCAAGGTTCCGGTAGAGGCGGTTGGAGGCGTGGAGGATCGAGAGATAGAGGTCTGGGCGGCCGTCGTTGTCGTAGTCCCCCCACGTGACGCCCTTCACGAAACCGGCGACGCCGAGGCCGACGTCGGCTGTGACTTCCTCGAAGGTGCCGTCGCCGCGGTTCCGGTAGAGTTCGCTGCGGTGCGTCAGGCTGTCCCTCGACTCGTTCCCGATGAAGAGGTCGAGCCACCCGTCGCCGTCGAAATCGGCCCACGAGCCGGTCTGGGTCGGGTGCTCGGAGAGGAGTCCGGCCTCCCGCGTCACGTCGGAGAAGACGCCGCCGTCGTTGCGCAGGAGGGAGTTGGGGAGGGGCTGGACGAGCCAGCCGCCCCGGAGGACGAAGACGTCCGCGTCGCCGTCGTTGTCGTAGTCGGCGTGGACGAGGTTGAGCCCGCCGAGGAGGCCCTCGAGCCCGGCCTCGGCCGTCCGGTCGACGAAGCCGCCCGCGCCGTCGCTCTCGAAGTAGCGGAGCTGGTGCAGGAGGCCGCGGGAGGAGGTCATCACGTCGGGCAGGCCGTCGCCGTTGAGGTCGTCGACGATCGCGCCGCCGGAGAGGGAGACGGCGTCCAGCCCCGCCCGCGGGGCCACGTCCTCGAAGCGGGGGAACGCCCCGGCCCCGCCCACGGCGGCCCCCTCGATCCGGTACTCGGGCGGGACGCTGTCGGGCCACGCGCCGGCGGCCATGGCGGCGAGGTTCAGCACCCAGCGCGCGCGCAGGTCGTCGGGGCGCAACTGCAGGAGCGACCGGTGCCACCCGACCGCCGCGTTGAGCGCCGCGCGCGCCGAATCCGAGGCGGGGGCGGTCGCGGGGCCGGAGGCGGTCGGGGGGACGGCGGGCCAGCACGGGGAGCGCTCGAGGGCCGGCTCCACGGTGCCCGCGGCGGGCCCCGAGGGGGGGCATGCGAGTTCGGCGCCGAGGCGGAGGAAGGCGATCCCGATGAGTTCCTCGATGGAGCGGCGGAAGCCGGGGAAGGGCTCGGCGGGAATCCCTTCCAGCGTCTGGTCGACGAAGATGAACTGTTCGAGCGCGGGCTGGGTGTGTCCCGCATTCAGGAGTTCCCGCGCGGCGTTCGCGGCGCGGACGAGCATCTCCGCGCCATCCGCCGACGGCGGCAGGTTCGTGAGGTAGCGGAGGCGCGCGGTGTTGAGTTGCTCGTCCAGCAGCGGGTCCGCCGAGTCGGCCAGCGCGAGCAGGCGGGCGGCCATCTCGCGCGTCCCGGCCGTAAGGTTGGTGGCGCCGGGGGGGTCGGGCGCATCGGCGGCGCGTTCTCCGCAGCCGGCGGGCAGCGCGATGGCGAACAGCGCCGCCGCTGCCCACGCGCGTCGGACCCGTGCCCGCGTCCGCGCCCGCACCTGAGCCCGCGCGGGGGCCCGCCCGGCGGTGGCCGCGTCGTCAGAGTTCACGAGCCTTCGCCTCGTCTCAGCGTAACCTCCCCCGCCCCGGTCTCCACCGGGAACGTCTCCTCGGCGCCGTCGGGCCAGCGTACCGTGAGGGCGCGGATCTCCGCGGCGCGCCCCAGCACCTGCACGGACCCGTTGAAGGACCAATAGCCGCTCCCGAACTGGATCTCCCGGGCGGGACCCTCGCTCCCATCGGCGTACCTCGGGCGCAGCCATGCGCCGGCGGACAGCCGGACCCGCAGCCCGGGCGCCCCGCCCCGTCCCCGAAAGATGACGGTCTCGGCTCCGTTCTGCCCGACGGCCAGGTCCCAGCGCCCGTCCGCGTCGAAGTCGGCCACGGCGGCCGCGCGGGCGTCCCCGTACACCTCGACCCCGCTCCGCGCCGCGTCGAGGGCGCTGAACCCGCCCGCGCCGTCGCCGAGCAGCACGACTCCGCGCCCCGCGTCGTGGCGTCCGAGGCCCTCCGGCGTCGCGAAATGGTTCTGCGCAAGGAAGAGGTCCTCGCGGCCGTCCCGGTCGAAATCCGCCACCGCGACGCCGAAGGCGGGGGCGAGTTGGGCGGCCGCCGGCAGCGGGCGCGGCTCGAACCGCCCGCCGACGTTGAGGAAGACGGTGTGGAGCAGCGTCGCGGCGCTCGTCCGGTAGAGTCCCGTGCGTCCCGTTCCGAGCAGGTCGTCGACGGAACTTCGGGCGAAAGCTTCGAACGTCGGGGCCGCGCGCCGCAGGAAGGGGAGCGTCGTGCCGAGCGTGAGAAAGTCGCGCGCGGGCCGCCGGACGCCGTCCGCCCCGGTCTCGAACTCGATGAGGTCGACGAGCCCGTTCCCGTCGAAGTCCGAGGCGACGACGCCGACCGGCCGCTCGGCGCTCGCGAAGCGCCCGGTGTTCGCTCCCCACGCCGTCACCGCGAGGTCCGGGCGGCCGTCCGCATTGAAATCGCCCGTCGCGATCCCGTTCCAGCGGCCGGTGTGCGCGCCGAGGCCCCAGGCGTCCGTCGCGTCGCTGAAGCGCCCCCCGTCGTTTTCCAGGAGCCGCACGGGGCCCCACTCCAGCGCGAGGAGGAGGTCGGGATCGCCATCGCCATCCACGTCGGAGAACACGGCCCCCGAGACGAGGCCGATCTGCCGCAGCGTCTCGGCGGCCTCCGCGTCGACGACCCAGTCGCCGCCCTCGGCGAGGAGCAGCCTCGAGTCGGCGGGCAGTGGGTAGGCGCCGGGGGTCGCGCGGGCGCCGGCGAAGAGGTCGAGGTCGCCGTCTCCGTCGACATCGGCGGCCGCCAGGGGCCCGGTCGCGTGGTTGCTCGGGGGGACGGCCGGCGCGGGGCCCGGATCGAGGCGGGCGAGGGGCGGAATCGCGTCGAGGTCGTCGGGCGAACGGGCTTCCCAGGAGCTGACGCCCGCGATGATGACCGGGCGGCCGGCCGCGGGAAGCGCGATGATGGACGTGTGGTCGCCGGCGGCGGGGGCGCCGATGGGCACGGGGTCCGCCAGCCGCCCGGCTTCGTTGACGGCGAGCTGGGCGCGGCCTCCCGCCCCCGCCCCGACGAGCAGGTCCGGGTCGCCGTCCGCGTCCGCATCCACCCACGCCACGCCCGGGCCGCTCCGGGACAGCTCGAGCGGCACGAGCGGCTGCCGGGCCAGCTCATCGAAGGCGGACTCGCCGTGCCGCCCGACCGTCTCCGCCGCCGCGAAGAGCAGCCCGCCGCTTCCCGCCCCGGCATCGCCGCCCTCCGCCGCCGTGCCGTCGGGCGGCGGCCACACCTCGTAGGCGCGGTTCGCGACCACGCGGACGGTCCGACTCCGCCCCGAGGGCCAGACGATCCTCGCTTCTGCGGCCTCGGCGTCGCCCATCGCGAAGGTGAGCCCGGGATCCGACCCGGAGAGATACATGCCGCCCGCGGTCACCTGGCGCGTCTGCTCCGGCGGCGCACCCGCGAGCACGACGCGCGCCCCGATCGCCTGCGTGTTGCCGCCCGCCCCGAGCACGCGCAGGGCGACCCGCGCCCGCCCGGCGTCGTTGCGCAGGACGAGGGGCGGTTCGTCCAGCCGCGTGATCACGACGTCCCGGTCGCCGTCGCGGTCGAAGTCCGCCGCCGCGATCCCGTGGCTCACGTCCGGCTCCGTCCCGTAGCCCCAGCTCCGGGTCATGTCGGCGAAGGCGCCGTCGCCGAGGTTGCGGAAGGCGAGGTTCCGCAGCCGGAGCGGCGGAAACACCCCGAGTTCCTCGCGCCAGTCCACCTGGATGCGGCGGGTCCGCAGCGCCTCCTGCGTGTCCCCGTCGAGCGGGTCCCACGCGTGCCCGTTCGTTACCAGCAGGTCTTCGTAGCCGTCGAGGTCGACGTCGAGGAACATCGCGCCCCAGGTCCATTCCGAGGCGTCGAGCCCCGCCGCCCGCGCCGTCTCGGCCCACGTCCCGTCGCCCCGGTTGAGCTGCAGCGTGTTCCGGTCGGCGGAGACCCGCGTCGCGTGCCCGCCGGGGGGCGTCCACCCGGGCACGGCGAGGGCGACCTGCTCCCGCCTCCTCACCGGATCGGGCGAGAGCATCTCCGTCGTCACGAAGTCCGTGTCGCCGTCTCCATCGATGTCGGCGAAGTCGACCCCCATCGACGAGGTGCTCTCGGTGCGGAAGGCGAGTCCCGACGCGGCGGTGAACGTGCCCCCCTCGTTGAGCCAGAACCCGTCCCGGCTGCCCAGGTCGTTGGCGACGAAGAGGTCCGCGTCCCCGTCGTCATCCGCGTCGAAGAACCTCGCGACGAGCCCCCAGTCCCGGGGGACGGCGGAGACCGGCTCGCCACCCGCCTCCCGGAAGACCCCGCCCGCAAGGTCGACCGGCGCGAAGCCCCCGGATCCATCGTTCAGGTAGAGTTCATCGGGGTCCGCGAGTTCGAAGCGCAGCACGCCCTCGCCCTGGAGTTCGAGCCGGTAGTGCTCGTCGAAGGGGGGGCGGAGCACGAACTCGTCGCCGACGCGCTCGGCGATCTCGCGCGGCCTTCGCTCCTCGGGGCTGAAGAGATCGTCCCCCTGGACCGTCTTGTAGTTCGCGAAGTACGCGTCGAGGTCCTCGTCCCCGTCGATGTCGGCGAGGGCGAGCGTGCTGCTCCCCCACTCTCCCTCGAACCCGGCGTCCACCTCCTCGAAGACCCCGCTTCCGTCGTTCAGGAGGAGCGCGTTCGTCCCCCCGTGTACGGCCACGAAGAGGTCGAGGTCGCCGTCGCCGTCCGCATCGGCGAGGACGGCGCCCCGCGACAGCCGGTCCCCGAGGCCGGCCCCGGAGCGCTCCGTCACGTCCTCGAAGCGCCAGCCTCCGAGGTTGCGGTAGAGGACGTTCGGCCGGTCGAGCATGCAGAGGTAGAGGTCGACCCAGCCGTCCCCGTCCACGTCCCCGAGCGCCACGCCGACGCCGTGGATGAGGGTTCGGTTCGCGAGCCTCGCCTCGCGGAAGACGGTGGGGACCGCCTCGATCCCCGTCCTCCGGGGCGACAGCGGGGTGAAGCCTCCCTCGGGCTCGCCCTCGAAGGAGAGGAGGCGCACGCGGGTTCCGTCCCCCTCGATCCAGTCGATCGAGGCGGGCGGGGCGGAGGCGTCGCAGGCGGCGAAGAGGCCGGCGGCGAGGGCTGCGGCGGGAGGAACGCGGAAGCGGGGTTTGCCGCGGGCGGCTATTCGTGGTCTCCGCGGAAGACGGACCGCATCCCCTCCACCGCGTCGCGGGCCCCGTCGGCGGCGCGCGCGAAGACGGCCGCGAGTTCCCGTTTCCCGGTGCCGGCGAGCGGGATGTCGAAGGTGAAGTGGACCGCCACGCCGGCGGGTCGGACGTTCTCCTTCGGGTCGGTCCACCCGCCCTCGGGGTCGAGGGCGCCCTCGATGTGCACCTCGACGGTGTCGGAGACGGCCCCCACCTCCTGCGCGACCTTGGAGAGCCGGGACGCGAGCGCGTCGTTCCGCGTGGGGTTCGACTCCCGCTCGTCCAGCCAGAGGGCGGGAGGGGCGACGTCGATGTGGACGTAGCCGAGCATCACCTCGGGACCGAGTTCGAGCCCGTCGCGGCCGGGAATCGGGTCTTCCTGCGGAGCGAGGTAGGTGCCGAGTCCCTCGCTGCCGATGTTGGCGAGTCCGAGCGCCATCTCGTCGATGACGAGTTCGACCATCGCGGACGGGGCGTGGAGGGTGTCGAGCGCGCCGGATTCGAGGATGTCGAGTTCGGACTGGTCGTAGGCGACGACGCGGAAGAACCAGGAGAGCGGCTCCTGGCGGCCCTCGAAGAGGTCGCGCGCGCCCAGTCCCCGGTCGCGGAGCGCGCTGAGGAGAAGGGCGCTCAACTGGTGTCGTGTGATCTCGGCCATGGCCTGCGGTTCGCCGTGCGGTGTGGGTGAGGGCCGGTCAGGGCGTGATCATGACGTGGGCGTTCGCCGTGCCGGCTCCCATCAGCCACGCGCCCCGCGTCGCCACCGTGGGGAGGCCCAGGTCCTCGGCCGTCGCGAAGGGCGTGTAGATGACGGCCTGGTGCCGCTGGACCGCCTCCATGTCCCCGGACCACCCTTCGGCGGCGTAGATCGCGTGCAGGAAGGCGTAACTCGGCATCTCCAGCGTGCCCGCCTCGATCTCGGCCATCCGCATCTCGACGTTCTCCCGGCCCGTGACGCCCTGCGCGGTGAGTTCGCGGCCGCGCGCCATGTACGTCTCGAGCGAGTCGTGGTAGCAGGCGGAGTGGAACCCGTCGACGGCGGGGTCGTCGGCGATGCAGATGAAGGGTCCGGCGCCCTCGCGCAGCGTCACCCACTCGTCTCCCTGCTTCTGGAGGACCTTCGCGGTCGCCTGCTCCGCTTCCGTGGGGATGGGCGCGATGGCGAGCGCGACCGCGTCCTGGGCGGCGACGTCGTGGGCGGCGGCGATCGAAAGGGCGGGGATGAGCACCGCCAGAGCGGCGAACGAACGGCGAAACATGCGGTCCTCCTGGGGCTGGGACTTTCGGAGAATAGGCACTCGCCGGGGCGGCGGCGCAATCCGGTGCGGTGTCGCGGAAGTGCGCGGCGCCACACTCGGGGGCGCGGTGCGTTGCGCACGGCGGTCGTGCGGTCAAGATTCGCGGCGCCGCCGCATACACAGCAGGACCGTGGATCAACACCGTGGATAATGGGAGTCGCCCTTGAGCGTTCGAATCTGTGTCCCGCGGGAGACCGCCGCCGGGGAGTCGCGGGTCGCCCTCACGCCGGACGGGGCGAAACGCCTGCTCTCCGATGACGTTTCGATCGCCGTCGAGGCGGGAGCGGGACGGGCGGCCGGCTTCCCGGATGCGGCCTACGAGGATGCGGGCGTGGAGATTGTCCCCGATGCGGGCCGGCTGCTGGGCGAGGCGGACGTCGTGTTCAAGGTCGCCCCGCCGTCGGAGGCCGAGGCGGACGGACTTCGGGAAGGCACGGTCCTCGCGTGCCTCCTGCGCCCGCACGAGAACGCGGCGCTGATCGAGCGCCTCGCCGCGGGCGGGGTCACGACGCTGGCGCTGGAACTCGTGCCGAGGATCACGCGCGCGCAGTCGATGGACGCCCTCTCGTCGCAGAGCAACCTGGCGGGATACAAGGCCGTCCTCCTCGGCGCGAACTCGCTCGGGCGCATCTTTCCCCTCCTCATGACGGCGGCGGGGACGCTCTCGCCGGCGCGCGTGCTCGTGCTGGGGGCGGGGGTCGCGGGGCTGCAGGCGATCGCGACGGCCCGCCGGCTCGGCGCGGACACGTGGGGTTACGACATCCGCGCCGCGGTGCGCGAGGAGGTCGAGAGCCTCGGCGCCAAGTTCGTGGACCTCGACGAGGGCGCGGGGGAGGGCGCGGCGGAGGACGCCGAGACCGAGGGCGGCTACGCGAAGGAACTCGAGGAGGCGGAGCAGGCGCGGCAGCGGGAACTGCTCGCGCAGCACGTCGCGCGGGCGGACGTCGTCATCACGACGGCGCTGGTGCCGGGACGCCGCGCGCCCGTGCTGATCACCGACGACGTGGTGGACCGGATGAAGGAGGGCTCGGTGATCGTCGATCTCGCGGGCGAGGCCGGCGGCAACTGCTCGCTGTCGGCGCCCGGGGAGACGGTCGTGAAGCGCGGCGTGACGATTCACGCACCGCTCAACGTGCCGGGCTCGCTTCCCTACCACGCCAGCCAGTTGCTCGGCCGCAACCTCTCCGCGCTCGTGAAGCCGATGTTCGGGGAGGACGGGGTCGCGGTGGACCTGGAGGACGATGTGATCGGACCCTGCTGCGTGACGCACGCGGGAGAGGTCCGGTTCGGCGCCTGACGCGCAAATGACGACGGAGCCCGGGGCCGTCGACCCCGGGCGAAACTCAACGACGAGGCCTGGCCGATGGACGGAACGCTCCTGATCGGACTGTATGTGTTCGTGCTCGCGATGTTCGTGGGGTTCGAACTCATCACGAAGGTGCCGCCCACGCTGCACACGCCGCTCATGTCGGGATCGAACGCGATCTCCGGGATCTCGATCGTGGGCGCGCTGCTCGTGATCGGACGCGCCGGAGACGCGAACCTCATGCGGTGGATCGGGCTGGCGGCGCTGATCCTCGCCACGATCAACGTCGTCGGCGGCTTTCTCGTCACCGACCGCATGCTCCAGATGTTCAAGAGCAAGGACGCGAGCTGAGCGATGGAAATGTCAGGATTCTCGACAATCATCCCGCTCGCCTACCTGGCGTCCGCCGTCCTCTTCATCCTCGGGATCAAGCGGCTCAGCCATCCGGATACGGCGGCGGGCGGCAACCGGCTCGCCGCGATCGGCATGCTGCTCGCGGTGATCGCGACGCTGCTCGAGAGCGGCCTGGACTACACGTGGATCATCGTCGGCGTCGCCGTCGGCGGCCTGATCGGCGCGGTCATGGCCCGGACGGTGAAGATGACCGCCATGCCGGAGATGGTCGCGGTCTTCAACGGCTTCGGCGGGGCCGCGTCCGGTCTCGTCGCGGTCGGGGAGTACCTTCGCGTGAGCGGCTCGGAGACGCTCGCCATCGACTCCGGGGTGTCGATCATGGCCGGGACGCTGATCGGCGCCGTCACCTTCTCCGGCAGCATGATCGCGTTCGGGAAGCTGCAGGGATTCGTGACCGGCAACGCGATCTCGAACCCGCTCGTGAAGTTCTCCGCCGGCATCCTCCTGGGCTTCGCGGTGGTGCTGGCAGTCTACCTGGTCGGCTTCGAGTCGAACCTCGTCTTCTACTGGAGTCTGATCGCGGCCGCCCTCATCCTCGGCGTCCTCTTCGTGATCCCGATCGGGGGCGCGGACATGCCGGTCGTGGTGGCGCTGCTCAACTCCTACTCGGGGCTCGCGGCGGCGTCGGCCGGGTTCGTGCTTGAAAACAATGCGCTCATCATTTCCGGCGCGCTGGTCGGGGCGTCGGGACTCATCCTCACCGGCATCATGTGCCGCGCGATGAACCGCTCGCTCGCGAACGTCCTGTTCAGCGCCTTCGGGACGGGGTCGGCGACGGCGGGGCGCGCGGCGGACGGCGACCGGGTGGCGACGCCGATCGAGGCCGAGGACTCCGCCATGGTCCTTGGCTACGCGTCGCAGGTGATCTTCGTCCCCGGCTACGGTCTCGCGGTGGCTCAGGCGCAGCACCGGGTGCGCGAACTGGCAGACCTGCTGACGGAACGCGGCGTCTCGGTGCGCTACTGCGTGCACCCGGTGGCGGGGCGGATGCCCGGCCACATGAACGTCCTCCTCGCCGAGGCGAACGTGCCGTACGAGCAGCTGTGCGAGCCCGAGGACGTGAACCCGGACATGGAGAACATCGACGTCGCCGTGGTCGTGGGGGCGAACGACGTCGTGAACCCCCTCGCGCGCGACGACCCCTCGAGCCCGATCGGAGGCATGCCGATCATCGAGACGGACCGCGCGAAGACGTGCATCGTCATCAAGCGCTCGCTCTCGGTGGGCTACGCGGGCATCGACAACCCGCTCTTCTACCTGCGGAACAACCGCATGTTCTTCGGCGACGCCTCCGACGCCCTCGCCAGCATCACCGAAGAGGTCAAACAGCTCTAGCGGCTACGGAATCAGCTCGACCGCGTCCGAGGCTCCCGGCTGGATCAGGTCAGGTCTCGTCCAACGCCTCTGCCACCATCTCGGGCGTGATGAGAGGGGCGTCTTCGGGCACGTCGAACACCGGAAACCCGCTGATCCGGGATACCGGGCCGCTCGAGGTCGCGGCAACAGGTGTCCGCAACGCTCGGCGGATCAGCGCCGAGGCGACCGCGCCCAGGCTCTCGCCACGCTCTCGCGCCAGGCTCTCCAAAGCGCGGTAAACGTCCGAGTCGAGGTTCAGCGTAATCTTCATGATGCTCCACCATCGCACGTTGGCGGCTCGGCCTCAAGGATCCGGACACCCTGGACGGATGTGCTTGCTGTAACTACAATCTATACATATAATCGAGTCGATGGAATTCGAATGGGACGAGATCAAGAACCAGACGAACATTCGCAAACACGGCATCGGGTTCGACACCGCCAAACGCATCTTCGAGGGGACCGTCGCAACGTCGCTCGACCGTCGCCAAGACTACGGCGAGGATCGCCACGTAAGCATTGGCCGCGTGGAGCCTGGAGCGCTGATCGTGGTGGCCCACACCGAGCGCCGTGGGCGCATCCGTCTGATCTCCGCCCGCCCGGCATCGCGGAAGGAAAGGAGAGTCTACCATGAGCGGACGCTACGATAGACCTCTCACGCCCGAGCAGATCGCGGCGGTGAAGGACGAGCGCATCGACTTCAGCGACATCCCGGAACTGGACGAGGGATTCTGGGAGCGGGCGGAGCTTGTCGAACCGGATCTCACCGACCAGATCACGATGCGCGTCAAACGGTCCGTGCTGGCCTATTTCAAGGCTCCGGGGAAGGGCTACCAGACGCGAATGAACCGCGTACTCGAGAGCTACGTGCGGTACCGAACGGGGGCCTCGGAGGACACCGGGGAAGGTGAGGGCCGGTGACGGTCGACCGGCGGGGGTTCGTGATCCGGTCGGGTGCAGGGGCGGCGGGGCTCACGATCGGCCTCTCGGGGTGCGGGACGGGGGACGGCGGGCAGGGCGTGGGCGCGGAGTGGCCGACCGATCCAGACGCACTCGAAGCCCGCTACCGCGACAACATCTACACGCGTCTTCTCGGCGTCCGGCCGCACCTTCCGGCTCACGAGCACGTCTCCCGGCTGGGCGGCGGGCGCATGGATGCCGAGGTCATCGCGGCGATGGCCGAGGCGAACGAGTTCTTCGTCGACATGAACGAGTTGCTCGAGGCGGCGGGGGCGCGGATCGCGGAACGGCTCGGGACCGAGGCCGCGCTCGTCACGGCGGGCGGGTTCTCAGCCATGGTGCTCGGGGCCGCGGGCTGCCTGACCGGCACGGATCCGGAGCGGGTTCACGCCCTTCCCCTCCCCACGTGGCCCAGGTGCGAGTGTCTGATCCAGACGCCGCACCGGTTCGGGTACGACCGGGCGTACCGGGACGCGGGGATGACAATCGTCGAGGCAGAGACGCGGGAGGACTTCCGCGCCGCGCTCTCGGAGCGGACGGCGATGATCGCCGCCCTCGCGACGGCCGAACGCCAGACGATGTTCGCGCCTCCGGCCCCGGTGGACTGGGCGCCGGCGCCCGGGCCCGAAGTCATGACGGTGCGCGAGCAGATCGAGATCGGGCGCGCGGCGGGCGTCCCCGTGCTCGTGGACATGGCATCGGACCTCCCGACCGGGGTGGGTCTCGTGGAGTTCGTCGAGGCGGGGGCCGACCTGATCGTGATCAGCGGCGGCAAGGGGATCGGTGGCCCGCAGTCGTCCGGCATCCTCGCCGGGCGGGCGCACCTCGTCGAAGCGGCCCGTCTGAACGCCTCGCCGAACGATGGCATCGGCCGGGGCATGAAGGTGGGAAAGGAGGAGATCGTCGGTCTCCTGGTCGCCCTCGACCGCTACGTGGCGCGCGATGTCGAGTCGTGGGTCGCGGGCTGGTCCGACATGGCCCGTCGCATCGCCGCGGGTCTCGCCGACGTCCCCGGCCTCACCGCCGAGGTCGTGGCGAATACGGCGGGCTACGAGGACGTGGAACTCACCTGGGACCCCGAGGTCATCCCCCTCACGACCGAGGAGGCCAAAGCCGGACTCATGGCCGGGGAGCCCCGCCTCGCCTACCTGATGACGGTCCGCACCCGCCTCCTCCGCGAAGGGGAGGACGCCCTCGTGATCCGCCGCCTGCGTGATTTCTTCACCGAAGCAGGGAGCGGCGCCTGAGGGTTGTGATCCGATGTCGCCCGGCGGCGTGATTGTCGCGGCGGCCATCGTCCATCTACGTTTGCGAGCCGCGGTTCGACCGGACATGGCGTTCGGGAGATCCGCCGAAACCGCAGCGAATCAAATGTGCCGCCGTAACAGGAGCGACAGCCCCATGCGCAAGCTGGCCATCCTCACGCCGACCACTTTCACCCTCGCCGCAGCCGTCTTCGTCGCGGCGGACTTCGCCGCCGCGCCCTCGGCGCTCGCAGCCCAGGAGGCGGTGGTCTTCGACTCCGCCGACGTCGCGGGTCTCGGTTTCCGCTCGATCGGGCCGCCCCGGGGAGGCCGCAGCACCGCCGTGGCGGGGATCACCGAGCAGCCGCTCACCTACTTCATGGGTGCGACCGGTGGGGGCGTGTGGCGCACGGACGACGCCGGCCTCAACTGGCGCAACATCTCCGACGGTTATATCGGGACAGGCGCCATCGGGTCGATCGACGTGGCGGACAGCGACGCGAACGTCATCTACGTGGGCACGGGTTCGTCCTGCATCCGCGGCAACATCTCGAAGGGAATCGGCATCTACCGCAGCACCAACGGGGGCGACTCGTGGACGCACATCGGGCTCCCGAACTCGGGCCAGATCGGCGACATCAAGGTCCACCCGCACGATGCCGACATCGCCTTCGTGGCGGCGCTCGGCGACCCGTTCGGCCCCAACCCGGAGCGCGGCGTGTTCCGCACGACGGACGGCGGCGACACGTGGGACCACGTCCTCGCGATCTCCGACTCCACGGGCGCCGTGGACCTCGCGATCAACCCGTCGAATCCGCGCATCGTCTTCGCTTCGGCGTGGCGGGCCGAGCGGAAGCCCTGGACCGCGACGTCGGGTTCGGAGGAGTCCGGCGTCTTCCGGTCGACCGATGGCGGGGATACCTGGGACCGGCTCGAGGGCGGGCTCCCCACCGGCCTCGTCGGCAAGTCCGCCGTCACCGTCTCGCGGGCGAATCCCGACCGCGTGTGGGTGCTCATCGAGGCGTCCGACGACCGCGGCGGCGTCTACCGCTCCGAGGACGGCGGCGACACCTGGCGGCGGGTGAACAGCGACCGCGGACTCCTGCAGCGGGCGTGGTACTACACGCACATCTACGCGGACCCGGTGGATGAGAACACGGTCTACGCCCTCAACGTGGGCTACAACAAGTCGGTCGACGGGGGCGTGACGTGGCAGAGCTACGGCGTCCCGCACGGGGATGTGCACGACCTCTGGATCAACTACGAGGACCCCGACTTCCAGGTCGTGGCGAACGACGGCGGCGGGCAGGTGACGACGACCGGCGCGGAGAGCTGGTCCACCTACTACAACCAGGTCACGGCCGAGATGTACCGGGTGTTCGTCGACAACCAGTTCCCCTACCGCGTGTACGGCTCGCAGCAGGACAACTCCACGATCATGGTGCCGAGCCGCGGGATGCCGGCGGTGCAGGCGCCGCAGCACTGGGCCGCGGTGGGGGGCTGCGAGAGCGGCCATATCGCGATCGACCCGCGGAACCCCAACGTGACGTACGCGGGCTGCTACGGCGGCAGCATCAACCGGGTGGACCGCGAGACGGGCGACGTGCGGCAGATGCTTCTCTATCCGCAGCTCCAGCTGGGGCAGGCGCCGAAGACGATGAAGCACCGCTTCCAGTGGAACGCGCCGATCCGGATCTCCCCGCACAACCCGGACGTCATCTATCACACGTCCCAGTTCGTGAACCGGACATCGGACGCCGGATACTCGTGGGAGACGATCAGCCCCGACCTCACGCGCAACGACACGACGAAGATGGAGCACGCGGGCGGGCGCATCACGTGGGACAACACCGGGGTGGAGATGTACGGGACGGTCTTCGCCTTCGAGGAATCTCCGCACGAGGCGGGCGTCCTGTGGGCGGGCTCGGACGACGGCCTCATCCACGTGTCGCGGGACGACGGGGAGAGCTGGGTGGACGTGACGCCGGGCGACCTGCCGGAGTTCTCGACCGTCAACATGATCGACCTCTCGGCGCACGGGCCGGGGCGGGCGCACGTCGCCGTCTACCGCTACCGGATGCAGGACGTCACGCCGTACATGTGGCGCACGGACGACTACGGTGAGAGCTGGACCCGCCTCTCGGCGAACGGGATCGAGCCGGGCCACTTCGTGCGCGTCGTGCGGGAGGATCCCGTGCGGGAGGGGCTCCTCTACGCGGGCACCGAATTCGGGCTCTACGTGAGCTTCGACGGCGGCGACAGCTGGCAGCGCTTCCAGCAGAACCTGCCGGTCACGCCGATCACGGACATGCAGGTGCACGAGGGCGACCTCGTCATGGGGACGCAGGGCCGCTCGTTCTGGATCCTCGACGACGTGACGCCGCTGCGGACGATGTCGGCGGCCACGCTGGCGTCCGACGTCCACCTCTACACGCCGCGCGATGCGGTGCGCGCGCAGGGCGTCTTCCCAAGCGGGGCGTCGATCTACTTCGCGCTCGGCGAGGGGATGGAGGAGACGATCGACCTCGAGATCGTGGATGGGGGGGGAGAGGTCGTGCGGGTCTACTCCTCGAATCCCGGTTCATGGGACGATGAGGCGAAGGCCGCGATCGGGCGCGGGTCGAGCTGGTCGCCGGACCGCCTGCAGACGAGCGCGGGCATGAACCGGATGGTGTGGAATCTCCAGGGAGAGGGGCCCGACCTCGTGCAGGGCGCCCGGATCTGGGGCTTCACGGGGCGTGTGCCCGCCGTGCCCGGGCGCTATGAGGTGCGTCTGACGGCGGGCGAGGCGACGCAGACGCAGCCGCTGGCGGTCCACATCGACCCGCGGGTGGCCGACCAGGTCACGGTCGCGGATCTGCGGCAGCAGCACGACCTGATGGTCCGGGTGCGCGGTCTTCTGCAGCAGTCGCACGACGCCGTGCGCGAGGCGCGGTCGATCCGGTCGCAGATGAGCGACATCGCGGAGTCCGTGGAGGAGGCCGGCTACGGCGATGACTTCACCGAGATGGCGGACGCCGCGGGCGAGAAGCTCACGGACGTGGAGGAGGAGCTCTTCCAGACGAGGAACCGCTCGGGGCAGGACATGCTCAACTTCCCGCCCATGCTCGACAACGAGATCGCCAACCTGTACGGCTACATCGCGTCGACCTACGACCGCCCGAACGCGGTGGCGGCGGTCCGCGCCGCCGAACTCGAGGAGGAACTCGGCGGGTGGCTGGGCACGCTCCAGCAGATCATCGACACGGACGTGGCCGAGTTCAACAACCGTTTGCGCGAGGCTGGCGTACCGGGCGTGATCGTGCGCACCCCGCCGCGCGCCACGAGCTGATCGGCCGAAGCGGCGCCTCTTGAGCGCGGCCGACGTTTCAATAGACGCCCTCGCCCGCCGCTGCTTCGAGCGGGAGGCGAGGGCGGCCGAGCGCGAACTCGATGCGGAGGTGGCGCGGGCGCGGACCAGAGACAGGGATACCCGGTCGGTCACGCACTGGGTCGTCCCGCTCGTCATCGTGGGGTCGTGCTACGCGGGCGTCGTCAGCGGCGGGCCGGGGATGTTCGGAGTTCTGGGCGTCGCGGCGGTGCTCTGGGCGCTCAACGGGCTCGGCAAGGCCCGTCCCGCCCGGCAGAGGCGGTCCGCGATCCGGAAGGAGGCGGAGGACGGAATCGCCGCCTACCGGCGGCGCGAGCCCTGGGCCGTGCTTCGTGTGCACGAGTTCGCGGTGACGGAGTTCCGGGAGCGAATCCAGGCGCACCGCGAGCGGACGATGGGAAGGGGCTCGGAGTGGGGGCGGGCACGGTCGGAACTCACCCGGGCGGCGGATGAGGCGCAGCGTTCCGCCGCGTACTGGCGCGAACGTCTTCGCGGCGAACCGGAGAGCGAACTCGCGCGGACGCAGGGCCGGGTCGCGGACCGACTCGAAGCGAAGCTCGCGGAAGCCGTCGGGAAACTCGACGCGCGGGCGGCGGCGCTCCGCAAGTTCTATAATGATTGCGACGCCCGGCTGGCGGTCATGGACCGCTGCAACCGCGACATCGAGGAATCGCGGCGCCTCGAGGAGCTGTCGGGCAAGGCCGATGTCGTCATCGCCGAAGCCGAGGGTACGATCCAGGCGCTCGCGCTGCAGTTCGTGGCCGAGGCCCAAACCATCGCGGAGGCGCTCGGAGGGGTCGCCACGGTGGGGATCAAGTCGCTCGCGGGGGAGGCGCCCGTGGACAATATCGAGTACCTCGCGGACCACATCATCGAGAGTTCCGACCGGGAGCGGTCGGCGATCGAGGATCTGGAGCGCCAGCTGTCTCACGCCGGCCCGTGAGCCGGCCGCGGCGCCCCTTGAGCCGGCCGCGTCGTCCCCTGGGCCAGCCGCGTCGCGCCGTGAGCCGGCCACGAAGAGCCTCGTCCGTCGTATCGGCGGGCCTGCTGGCGCTCGCCATCGTCTCGGCCGGGGCGTGCGGCGACGAAGCCACGGCGCCGCCCACGGCAACTCCCAACCGCCGTCCGACGCCGACGAGCACGATCCCGCCGCAGGAACTGGCGGCCGGCGACACGCTCACGGTGGACGCGGGGGCCTATTTCACGGATCCGGACGGGGACGCCCTGACGTTCTCGGCCCAGACCTCCGACGCCGGCGTCGCCTCCGTCTCGCTTTCGGACGCGGCCGTCACCGTCGTCGGAGTGGCTCCGGGAGAAGCTCAGGTGACGATCCGGGCCCGCGATCCCGGGGCGCAGCAGGCCCGACTGGACTTCAGGGTCCTCGTGCCCGAGCCCGTGACGGCGGACCACGTCGTCCTCCGGGCGCTCTACGAAGCGACGGGCGGCGAGGGCTGGATCCACGACGACAACTGGCTGACGGGGCGCCCGCTCGACACGTGGTACGGCGTGAGCGTGGACGAGGACGGGCGGGTGACGGATCTCGACCTCGAATTCAACGGGCTCCGGGGACATCTCCCCGCGGAGCTCGGAGACCTCGACCGGCTCCATACCCTCACGCTGTCACGAAACGAACTCGAGGGGACCATCCCGGCGGAGTTGGGGCGGCTGCCGACCCTCCTCCTGCTGAATCTTCACGACAACCGTTTCGACGGCGAGATCCCGCCGTGGCTCGGCAACTTCAGCTACCTGGACCAACTGGATCTCAGCCGCAACGGCTTCGAGGGGCCGATCCCGGCCGCGCTGGGCGACCTCCGCACGCTGCGTCGGCTGGACCTGAGCGACAACGATCTCACGGGACCGATGCCGCCCGAACTGGGGAACCTCACCGCGCTCGAGGTCCTGCTGTTCATGCACAACGACCTTGAGGGACCCGTGCCGGAGACGTTCGAGCGCCTGGCGGCGCTGCGCTTTCTCAATCTGTCGGGGAACGCCGGATTGTCCGGTCCGCTGCCGGCATCGCTGACGGCGCTCTCCTCGCTCAGCGAACTTCATCTGGGCGGCACGGCCCTCTGCGCCCCCGCCGAGCGCGCGTTCGCGGACTGGCTGGAGCGGCTGCGCAGACATCGCGTCTCCCCCTGCGGGCACGATGGCGCCGTGCTCCTGACCCAGGCGGTCCAGTCCGCGGGCTTCCCCGTGCCGCTCGTCGCCGGCGACTCGGCGCTTCTCCGCGTGTTCCTGACGGCGCCCGAAGGTTCGGCTGTCGACTTCCCGCGCGTCCGGGCCCGGTTCTACGTGGACGGCGCGGAGGTGCACGTCGCCGACATCCCCGCACAATCGAACCCCGTACCGGTCAAGGTCGACGAGGGGTCGCTGGAGGCATCGGCCAACGCCGTCATCCCCGGACAGGTCGTGCAGCCGGGTCTGGAGGTCGTCGTCGAGACGGACCCGGACGCGACGCTCGACCCGGCGCTCGGACTCACGCGGCGCATCCCCGAAGCGGGGCGCCTGCCGGTGGACGTTCGGCGGATGCCCACGTTCGATGTCACGGTGGTGCCGTTCCTGTATGGTCCCAGTCCAGACCGGTCGATCGTCGACATCGTCCAGAATCTGACCCCGGAGCACGAGCTGCTCTGGGAAACGCGTACGTTCCTGCCGATCGGAGATTTCTCCCTCACCAGGCACGAACCGGTCACGACGTCTTCCCGAAACCAGGGCGTCCTGCTCGGCGAGACGGCCGCGATCCGTGCCGCGGAAGGCGGGACCGGGTACTACATGGGGACGATGGCGAACAGCGACGGAGGCGGCCTGGCCCACAGCCCCGGCTTCGTGACGTTCTCGGACCCTCGTGCCGACATCATCGCGCACGAATTCGGGCACAACCTGAGCCTCGGCCACGCCCCGTGTAACGCATACGGCGTCGATCCCTGGTATCCCGTCCCCGGCGGGCTGATCGGCGCGTGGGGCTACGATTTTCGCGACGGCGGGAGGCTCGTTCCGCCGGACTCCCCGGATCTCATGGGATACTGTCCGCCCTTGCACTGGATCGGGGACTACCACTTCTTCAACGCGATGCGCCGCCGGCTGCGGGCGGAAGGCGCGGCTGCCGCCGGGGATGCGGCGATGGACGGGCGTGACCGGACGCTCCTGCTCTGGGGCGGCATCGACAACGCGGGGGTTCCGTACCTGGAGCCGGCCTTCATCCTCGACGCTCCACCGGCGCTACCAGGGTTTGAAGGCGAATACACGATCCGCGGGCGCGACGCGGCGGGCCGGGACCTCTTCGAGTTGCGCTTCGACATGCCCCGGATCGGCGACGGGGACGGATCGTCGAGCTTCGCCTTCGCGCTGCCGGTTCGGTCCGGGTGGGCCGTGCAACTGGCGAGCCTCACCCTCTCGGGGCCCGGCGGATCGGCCACGCTGGACGACGAGAGTGGCCGGACCGCGGCGCTCGTGCTGGATCCGGTGACCCGCCGCGTCCGCGCCCTCCTCCGCGAGGTGCCGCGCACCGCCCTCGCGGCCGCTTCACTGGCCCGCGGCGTGGCCGAGGCACTGTCCCTCGATCCCGACCTGCAGGTACAGGTCAGCCGCGGGATCCCCGACCCCGCGGACTGGGACCGCTAGTGTAGCGTCGCGCCGAGACGGTTGACCCGCCGCTATCGCCCTTCGCGGTCGCGCAGGTCGGACAGGGCGTCGGTGTCGATCGCGTCTCGAAGCTCGTGGAGTTCGTCGATCGTCACGTCCCGTGCGTCCAGCACGACGACGAAGCGACTCTCGACGAACCATGTGAACTCCGCGCGTCCGCGGTCGCCGCGCGTCCGGCGGAACTCCTCCATGGCCGGATAGCCCTCGTACTCGATCGTGCGCGCCCACCCCCGGTCGCTCTCCTCGTCGACCGAGAGATCGAGCCAATCCAGGAAGCCCTCCGAACCGATCACCGGCATCGCGCCGATGTCGGCGATGGAGACCTCGACCTCGGCCCCGCTCCTCCCCTCGTACTCGGCCTCGGCCACGGACATGTGGAACCCCAGAGCGCCGCCCGTCTCCCCCTCGCGCGAGGTCCGTCTCAGGCCCCCGGCCCGCTCGGGCAGGAAGTCGTAGAACTCGCGGAAGGGGATCGGCCGATCGACCAGCGTTTCGCCGCCCAGTTCCTCGGCGAAGTCGGACATGTGCTCGCCGATCTCCTCCACCGCGTCGGTGATGGTTGCCGCGATGTCGTCGGCGGCATCGTGCAGATCTTCCCGCACTTCCTCCGCTTCGTCCCGCGACTCGCTGTCACCCACGAAGATGCAACCCGCCGACGTGAGGCCGCAGAAGAGGGCGCCCGCGAGGGCGATCCGCCGCGAGGGACGGCCGAGTGAGCGACGATTCCAGAACATCTCTTTCCTCCAGACGCTGAACGCAGGGTTTGTGGGGGTCTGTGCGCGTTTACGCGCCTGGCCGGGGGGAAGTGTCAAACGGCTCTGCTCCGAGGCGCCGCGCGGTGGTGCCGGAGCCGTCGGGCCGTTGACCGGCGCGGCCTCCGGTTCGATGCTGTTCCGATGAACGCCCCCCCGTCCCGTCCCGCCGCTTCCCCCCGGGCTCGCATCGCGGCGCTGGAGCGCGATGACAAGTGGTTCCTGGGCGGGCTGGACGGCGTGGTGTGGGCGCCGCCGTTCCCGCGGTGGCTGCACCGGCCCGGGTTCTGGGACCCGGTTCACCTGTTGCAGCACGAGGTCGGCCCGGGGTTCTCGGTGGCGCTCGTTGGCGGCGACGGGACGGAAGCCCCGCTCGGAGGCGCTGCCGGCGGCCCGGGCGGTCGCGAGCCGACGCCGCGCCGGTGGTGGCCCGGACGGCTGGTCGCCACGTGGTCGGACGGGCGCGGCTTCACCTTCGAGGAGCGCCGCCAGGTGCTGCCGGGCGGCATCCTGGAATCCTCGTGGCACGTCCCGGCCGACCTCGAGGGCTGCGTCGTCGCCTTCACCGCGCAGCCGGCGGACGCGACGGATGGGGTGGAACCCACGACGGCCGGGGTGGGCTGGACGCGGACCGTCTCGGACCGGCGCGGGCGGGAACTGGTCCTGTGCATGGAACTCGCGGGCTCCGTTTCGCCCGCATGGCGCCGCATCGTCCCATCCGAGGGGCGCGCCGCGCCCGAATGGCGGCATTCGCCCTTCGCGGAGGGTGTCGATGCCCCGGGGAGGGCGGCCGCCGCACATGCCGGCGCCGCGTCCGGCCCGCCCCCCGACCCGAACGCCGATCCGGGGGTCGGTCGCCCCGGGTGGATCTGGATCGCCGTTGCGCTTCCGCTCGAAGGAATCGACGACGACGGGCCTCCGACCTTCCGCCTGACCCTCCGCCTCCGGGGCGCCGAAGCCCGGGACCCGGCCTCGGCGTCCGGGACGGCGTCCGCCTGGGAGTCCTTCTTCGGCGGTTTCCCGCATTTCGAGAGCGGCGACCCGTACCTCGACCGCTATTTCGACTATCGCATCTACGGCCTCGGCCTGAACCGCATCGAGGGTCGATGGGGCCCGGTGCGGCATCCCGCCATCGCCGAGGGGCCGGAGTACTTCCACGTACCGATCGCCTACAGCGCGCAGTGCCACATGATGGAGATGCGCTGGCGGAAGGGCGGACGGGAGGCGTGGGGCTCGCTCCTGAACTTCGTCGACAACGGGAAGCCCGATGGCTCCTTCCACGGCCGCCTCTATCCCGAGCGCCTCGAGGGCACCGATTTCTACCACGCCAACTGGGGCGACGCGCTGCTCGCGGTCGATGACATGCACCCGGATGCGGCGGCGCGGGCCCGCTGCTACGAGGGGCTGTCGCGCTACGCCCGCTGGCTGACGGCGGAGCGCGACCCCGAGGTGTCGGGCATGTTCACCGTCACGAACCACTTCGAGACGGGACAGGAGTACATGTCGCGCTACATGGCCGTGGACGGGGAGGCCGACGTGGCGGGGTGGAGTCCCCGGCTCCGCCTCAAGGGGATCGACGTCACCGTGTACGCGCACCAGTTGTTTCGCGCCCTCGCCGCCGTGGCGCACCGCCTGGATCGGCCGGGTGACGAGGCCGAGTGGCGTGGGCTCGCGGACCGCTGCTGGAAGGCGATCGATGAACGCATGTGGTCGACGACGACCGGGCTGTTCACCGATGTGGACGGGCGCACCGGCGAGCGCACCGGCGTGAAGGCCGCGGTGGGGTTCTATCCGCTGCTCACCGGCCGGGTGGACGGGGCCCGCCTCGACGCCCTGCTCGACCACCTCGAGGATCCCCGAACGTTCGGCACGCGTTTCCCGCTGCCCTCGTCGAGCGTGGACGATCCGCGATTCTCCGCGGAGGGGATCTGGCGGGGGAAGCGCCGCAACTGTCCGTGGAACGGACGCGTCTGGCCGATGACGACCAGCCATGTGATCGAGGGGCTGGTGCGTTGCTGGCGCGGCGGGAGCGCGCGGGCCGGCGCGCTGGCGGCGGACATGCTCAACCGCTTCGCGCGCATGATGTTCACCGACGGCGATCCCTCGCGCCCCAACTGCTTCGAGCACTACCACCCGCATACGGGCCGGGCGTGCCACTTCCGGGGCATCGACGACTACCAGCACTCGTGGATCCTCGATCTGCTGGCGCGCGGATTCGCGGGGCTCCACGTGGACGCGTCGGGCATCGATGTGCGGCCGCTGCCGGGCGGTCCCGAGCGCGTGTCGCTGGGACCCGTCGTCGCGAGGGGGCGGACCGTGTGCGTGGAGGTGGAACCCCGGCGTGTGAGCGCCACGGTGGACGGAGAGCGGCTGGAGGGGCCGCGCGGCGAGGCGCTGCGCGTCCCGTGGGCGCCGTGAGCCGTGCATCGCAGGGCTCCGTGAGTCGCGCCCCGCAGGGCGTCGAACTGCGCGGCGTGGAGAAGCGGTACGGCGAGGTCGCGGCTGTCCGGGCGCTCGACCTCGAGGTCCGGCCCGGGGAGCTGATGGTGCTGGTGGGCCCGTCGGGGTGCGGCAAGAGCACCCTGCTGCGCCTCATCGCCGGACTGATCGAACCCACCGCCGGGGAGGTGTGGATCGGGGGACGGCGGGTGGACGACGTCGAACCGGGCGCCCGGGACGTGGCGATGGTGTTCCAGAGCTACGCCCTCTACCCGCACATGACGGTGGCCGGGAACCTGGGCTTCGGCCTGCGCGTGCGCGGGACTCCGCGAGCCGGGATCGAGCGGCGCGTCGCGGAGGCCGCAGCCGCGCTCGGGCTCGCCGAACTGCTGTCGCGGAAGCCCGGCGAGTTGTCCGGGGGACAGCGCCAGCGAGTGGCCCTGGGACGGGCGATGGTCCGCGATCCCGGCGTGTTCCTGTTCGACGAGCCGCTCTCGAACCTCGACGCGGAGCTGAGGCTGCGGACCCGCGACGAGATCGCCGCCCTGCACCGGCGCCTCGGCACGACGATGATCTTCGTGACGCACGACCAGGTGGAAGCCCTGTCGCTGGGCCAGCGGGTCGCGGTCATGGATCGGGGCCGGCTCCACCAGGTGGGCACGCCGGAGGAGGTCTATCGTCGGCCGGCCAACCTGTTCGTCGCCGGGTTCGTAGGGTCGCCGCCCATCAACCGGATCGCCCTGGCCCGGGACGATGCGGGGCGCCTCGCGGGCGGCCCGTTCACGCTCCGGGCGCCGTCGGGGGTCGACCGGGCTTCGCTCGGCGTGCGACCGGAGGATCTGGCGGTCGCGAGGACGAGGGAGGGCGAAGGCGAAGCGGCCGGCTTCCGCGCGACCGTGCTCCGCGTGGAGGCGCTGGGGAGCGAGCAGCGGGTGCATCTGGACGGCCCCGGCGACGCGGCCTGGGTGGCGCGCGCGCCCCCCGCCCTGCGCGTCGACCCCGGCGACCGCGTGAGCGTCTCGGTCGCATGGGAGCGCAGCCACCTGTTCGGTCCGGACGGCCGCCGCGAGGAGGCCGCGCCGCGGCCCATGGACCCGCCGGGCTCACGATGACGAGTTCGCCGCTGCGCACGCGCCGGCCCCTTCGCCCAGCCACCGGCGGGGCCACGGCCGTCGTCTCGGCCGTCGTCTCGGCCGTCGTCTTCGCCGTCGCCTCCACGGCGGTCGCGTGCGCCCCCGGCGGGTCCGACACCGTGCTGCGCGTAGCCCTCTGGGCCGGAGGCCACGAACTCGAGATCGAGCGGCAGGTCGCCGACCGCTACGAAGCCCTGCACCCCGGCGTGCGGGTCGTGCTCGAATCCGCCCCCAACGGATACGAGGAGCGGCTGCTGACCTCGATCGCGGCGGGGCGTCCACCCGACGTCTACCTCATGGATTCGCCCGACATCCCCACCTTCGTGGAGCGCGGGCTGGCGCTGGACCTCGCGCCATACCAGGAGGCGCTCGGCTTTCGGCCGGACAGCGTGTTCGGGCAGGTGGCCGAGGCGTTTCGCCGGGGCCAGTCCATGTTCGCGCTGCCGAAGGACTTCACGCCGATGGTCCTGTACGCGAACCGGAACGTGCTCGCCGCCGCGGGCGTCGAGAACCTCCTGCCGGCGGCGCTGTCGCCCGCCGCACCGCCAGCCGCACCGCCGCCGGTAACTGCGCCGTCGGTCGCGGCACCCTCGGCCGGTTGGACCTGGGCGGACTTCCGACGCGCAGCGGAGGCGGTCGTGGCGGACACTGACGGGGACGGCCGGCCGGACGTGTTCGGGTTCGACTTCCCGCGCAACCTGTACCAGTGGGTTCCGTTCGTGTGGTCGGCGGGAGGCGACATTCTTGCGCCGGGCGGAAGCCGCGCGGCGGGATACCTGGACGGGCCGGAGGCGCTGGAGGCGTACCGCTTCCTGACGGCGCTGGCGGAGGACGGCCTCACGCCGGGCGCGCAATTCGTCCAGCAGGGAGACCCCGCGCGGGAGGCGCGCTTCGCTTCGGGGGGACAGGCGTTCCTCCTCTCGGGCCACTGGACCCTCCCCGTGTTCCGCGACCTGGTGGAGGCGGGCGCGCTGGACCTGGCCATCGTCCCCATTCCGCACCATCCCTCGCGGACGGCGGCGACCAGCGTGCTCTACGCCTCAGGGTGGGCGGTGCCCCCCAACGCGTCGAACCTGCGGCGCGCCATCGACCTCGCCGGCTTCCTCGCCTCGCCCGAAGCCCAGCGCATCCGGGCGCGGTCGGGACTCGCCATTCCCTCGCGGATCGACGTGGCCGCGGAGATCGCCGCGGCGGACCGCACGGGAGTCGAGGACGCGTTCATCGCGCTCGTCGGCGGCGCCCGGATGACCTGGGGCGCGCGGGTGCGCGACTTTTCCCGCGTCGAGGCGCTGGCGGTGGAGATCATGGACCGCCGGCTGGTGCGGGGAGAGCCCCTCGCGTCGAGCGCCTCCGACGTGGCCCGCCGCATCGACGCCGAATTCGAATGGTGAACGGGACCCGGCAGCCGGTCCTCGCAGCCCTCGCCGCTATCGTCCTCGCCGGCGGCCTCGGGCTGGTTCTGGCCGTGGCCGCGGGCCGGGTGGCGGGCGCGCGGACGGCCGCGGCGGGAGCCGAGGCGCGCATGGCCGCCGCGCTGTGGGAGGAGGGGGGTCTCAACCAGGCGGTCGCCGGACTCCTCGGTGAACGGGCGACGATCCTTGGCGCGGACGACGGAGGTGGCCGGGCCGGGGCCTACGCCTATGAGGCGGGCGCGCTCGACCCCGCCGCCTGGATCGCGGTCGAGCCGCGCCGGACGGGCGGCCCATGGGCGACCTTCCCCGGCGGCGCCGTCGCCATCGCCCTGGCGGGCACGGCGCTCATCGCCGGCTGGGCCGCGAGACGGCGCCGCGGGGCGACGGTCCGGCACTACCCGACCGGCATCGCGCTCCTCTCCATCGGCTGCGTCGCCCTGACGACGGTCGCCGCCGGGAGGTGGGCGGATCGCGAACTCCGCGCGCTGAGCGCCGCCACGGTGGCTCAGGGCGCGCGAGCCGTCGAATTCGCCATGGCGACCGGCGCGGATCCGGCCCGCGCCGCCCGGGTCGCCCACCTCTCGTGGGCCGAGGACCGTTCGCTGGAGGCCGCGGACGCGCAGTGGACGATGCCGCCCGGCGTCGCGGCGGCGATCGCCGCGCGGCCCGACCGAAGCACGGCGCTGCCCGCCGACGCGCCCGCGGGCGCGCCTTACACGGTGGAAGCGGACGGCGCCACCTGGCACGCGGCCGGCACCGCCGACGTCCACCTCGCCTTCCTCGGGTACGAGCGCACCGCCTCGCCCGCCCTCCCGCTGGCCGCCGCGGCCGCGCTTGCCGCCCTGCTCGTGGCGCTGGCGCTCCACCTCGCGCAGCTCGCGGCCCGCCGCCGCGCCCTGCGCCGAACGCTGGCGGCGTGGGGCCTCCTCGCCCCGGCGGCGGCCCTCATCCTCGCGTTCACCCTCGGGCCGCTCCTCTTCTCCCTGTGGATCTCGCTGCACGAATGGCGCCTCATCGACCCCGCGCCGCTCTTCCTCGGACTCGACAACTACGCGAGGCTGCTCGGGGACGGCGAATGGTGGTCGGCGATCGGGAACACGGCGCTGTTCACGCTGCACGTGCCCGCCGCGATGGCCATCGCGCTCGCCCTGGCGCTCCTCACCCGGGGGTCGCGCCGCGCCATGCGCTGGGCCCGGCTCGCCCTCTTCCTGCCCGGCATCACGAGCGTGGCGGCGATCGCGGTGGTGTGGAAGTGGCTGCTGAGCGACCGGTACGGACTGCTGAACCGCGGTCTGGAGCGCGCCGGGCTCGAGTCCGTCCCCTGGCTCACGTCGCCCGACACCGCGCTCGTCAGCCTCATGATGATCGGCATCTGGATGGTCGTGGGCTATCAGATGGTTATTTTTCAAGCAGGCCTCGCCGCCATCCCGCGCGACTGGTACGACGCGGCCCGGGTCGACGGCGCGGGGCCGTGGCAGCGCTTCCGCCACGTCACCCTGCCCGGCCTGCGCCACACCCTGTTCTTCGTGCTCGTCACGTCCGTCATCGGCTCCTTCCAGGTGTTCGGACTCGTCTACGTGATGACCGAGGGCGGCCCGCTGGGCGCCACGGACGTCGCCGTCTATCACATCTACCGCGAGGCGTGGGAGTTCCTGCAGTTCGGCAATGCGGCGGCGATGAGCTGGATGCTGTTCGCGGTCGTCTTCGTCGCCACCTGGCTGCACTTCCGCTTCCTCGATGCGCGGCGCGCCCATGCCTGAGCGCACCCTCCCCCGGACGGCGCGCGGGCTCCTGCTCGCCGCGGCATGCCTCGTCATGGCGGCGCCCTTCGCGTGGATGGGCCTGACGAGCCTCATGGGACAGCTCGAGGTGTTCGCCGGCGGGGGCCTCCTGCCGCGCGCGCCCCGCTGGTCGAACTATCCCGAGGCGCTGACGGTCCAGCCCTTCGGGCGCTACTTCCTGAACTCGCTCGTGTTCGCGACGGCGGTGGCGGCGGGACAGGTCGCGACCTCGGCCACGGCCGGGTACGCCTTCGCCCGCCTCGAGTTTCCCGGGCGGGACGGGCTCTTCATGCTCTTCCTGTCGACGATGATGGTGCCCGCGGTCGTCGTGCTCATCCCCCGCTTCCTCATGATCGAGGCCCTCGGCTGGATCGACACCTACCAGGGGCTCGTCTCCACGGAACTCGTCTCCGTGTGGGGCATCTTCCTCATGCGGCAGTATTTCCGGACGGTGCCCAGGGAACTGGAGGACGCCGCGCGCGTGGACGGGGCCGGACGCGTGCGCATCTTCTGGAGCGTCGCCCTGCCGCTCGCGAAGCCCGCCGTGGCCACGCTCGCCCTGTTCGCGTTCGTCGACGCGTGGAAGAACCTTTTGTGGCCGCTCCTCGTGACCCGCTCGATGGAGATGCGCGTGGTCGAGGTGGGGATCGCCGCCTTCCATTCGACGTACGAGATCAACTGGCCCTACCAGATGGCGGCCGGCGTCGTCGCGGTGCTGCCCATCGCGCTCCTGTTCCTCTTCACCCAGCGCTATTTCGTGCGCGGCATCCAGCTGGAGGGAATCCGCTAGCCCGGCCCGTGTTCGCGGAAGTACATGCGGATGACGATCCCGTAGAAACGGGAGACTTAGGCATGGGATACCAGCCGGTCGAGTCCCGGGAACACCTGCCGCGGAGACTTGCCGGTCAACTCCATGTACAGCGAGTCGGGGCATAGTTCAATCTCGTCCGACCAGGCGACGGTACCGTGCCGCGCCACGTGGACTTGGCGGAAGAATTGCCGCTCGCACCAAGCCTGGAAGACGCCATCGCCCGCGAGGTCGGACAGATCTATCTCGCCGACACAACCATCGTCGAACCGTATCCAGATCCGGTATCCGTCACACGCCTTGACTTCAAGAACCCTGGCCATCGACCCCCTCATCGGTTCTCAAACGCATCCCGCGAAAGCACCAACCCATAGGGCAACGGCGCCGCTCGGCAAATCGCACCTGAACATACTACGGGTCGAGAGCAGCGGGAGGGGAATCCTTGACGTTCCGGACGATGCCCCGGAACTCGACTATGCTCCATCAAGTCTGCCCGCCGATTGGCGGCAGACTCCGCCACCGCCCGAATGCCAGGCGATCGGTAGAGAATGGGCCGGGAGGGGGGAAGAACTGCTGCTGAGGGTTCCATCCGTGCTCGTTCCCGAAGAGAGCAACGTACTCGTGAATCCGACGCATCCGGCCGCCGCCGGAGTCAGGCTCATCGGGTCTCGTCCCTTCTCCTGCGATGTCCGCTTGTTGACCTGGAACGATCCGGTAACTTCCGGGGACCGAGACTCGACGAAGGGTATCTGATGCATTCATCCGAGATCATCTTCGAGGTGACGATAGCCGCCGAAGGCGGTTACGACGCCCGGGCGCTTGGCCACAGCATTTTCACCCAGGGGGATGACTGGGCCGACCTCAAAGCCATGGTCAGGGACGCCGTTCACTGCCACTTCGATGCTGATGCCCGACCCAGGGTGATCAGGCTTCATCTCGGATAGCCGAACCTCGATGCGGGTCGGGGCGCTCGAGGCGCGCCGCTGGGCCGGACTCGTGTTTGCGGCGGGACCCGGCGACGGGATTGGACTCCGGCTCGTCTTCACCACCATCGACGGTGAGCGCCGGGACCTTGAGGACTGGTACTGGATGGTCTCCCGCGTCGGTCCCCACGCGCCGGATGGATGCTACGCGCGAATGGAGTTCGACCTCGCCGCCGAGCCTTCGCCCGCTTCGCGCCCCAGGGAGAACACGCTCATCCTGGAGTGGTCGCGCCGCGAGGATGCCGTGGCGCTGCGGGCGGTGGCGCGTGCGCCGGGGCGGGTGGAGCTGGTGGGCGACGATCCGTGGGGATGGAAGACGACGTGGGAGGAAGCGTCCGACGGCTGGCACGCGGGGCTCGGAGACATGGAGATCGCCGCCGCGTTCGAGCCCCAGGCAGGCGGACGAGTGGCCACCGTAGTCACGTGGGAGCCGAGGGGCGCACCGAGGGCGCCGTCCCGATCCGCGGCCGCCCTGGACCGCGCCGGCCGCCTCCTGCCCGGGCTGGACCGCTGGATCGACGACGCGCGCGCCGACTGGGACGGTCGCCGTCCGCGTTCGTCGGGGGCCGCGGAAGGACTCGTCGAGGCCGTCGCGGACAACCTGATGTGGACCGTCCTCCTGCAGCCGGAAACCGGACGCATGTACGCGCCGGCCGGACGCCGCTGGATCTTCCCGAAGCCGAGGGATGGCGCGCGGAGAGGCGACGCGCAGGGGGACGGGGAACCGCTGGACGGCGACCGGGACTGCGCGCCGGAGCCCGACGATTGGACGGTGTTCGGGTGGGATTCCTTCTTCAACGCCCTCGCGCTCGCCACCGCGTCAGGACCCCTCGCCTGGGACGTCCTCCTCGCCGGGCTCGAGTCGCGCTACCCGAACGGGAACGTGCCCAACTGGAGGAGCCGTTTCGGCGGCACGCCCGACCGCTCGCAGCCCCCGGTCGGATCGTTCGCGGCGCTGAAGCTGCACCTCGCGTGCCCCGATGAGGACGCGCTGGCGGCCGCCTGGCCGGGGCTCCGCGCGTGGAACGACTGGTGGGTGGCCGACAAGGGCGGGCGCCCGCGCCGGGAGGGTCTCACGCCCGGCCTGTTCGCGTGGGGCTCGGATACCGCCCTGGTCCCGGAGCGCGGGCGGCTCCCGGAGTGGGAAGTCGGCGCGAGCGGACACCAGCGGGCGGCGTGGGAATCGGGCCAGGACGACCTCCCGCTGTGGGACGACGTGGAATGGGATCCGCAGCGGGAAACCCTCGCCATGTCCGCGGTCGATCTGTGCAGCTACCGCGCGCTGGACCTCGAGTGCCTGGCGCGGATCGCCCGCATCCTCGGCGACCCGGAGGAGGGGGCTTGGCTGGAGGGTGAGCGTCGCCGCCTCGTCGCGGCGATGAACCGGGTGCTGTGGTCCGACGCGGCCGGGCTCTACCTGGACGAACTGCCCGGGGGCCACTCGCCGCGCGTGGCGTCGTCGAACTTCCTTCCCCTGATCGCCGGCGTGCCGTCGGCGCGGCAGGCGCGGCGCATGGTCGGCGCGCTGCGCGATCCCGCGCGTTTCCGGGGAGAGTGGATGCTGCCCACGATCTCGCGCGACGACCCCGCGTTCGACGAACAGCAGTACTGGCGCGGCTCCATCTGGCCGCCCATGAATTACCTCGTGCTGCAGGGACTGCGGCGCTACGGCTTCGACGAATTCGCCAGCGAGCTGGCGTGGAAAGGGGCGCTCATGTTTCTCGCCGACCGCCGGCGCACGGGGTTTTGTCGCGAGAACTTCGACGCGCGCACCGGCCGCGGGCGGGGCCGCCGCTTCCAGGGCTGGGGGCCGCTGTTCGCGCTGGGCGCGATCGAGGAGTTCGTCGACGCCTGTCCATGGCGCGGATTGCGCATCGGTTCCCGCCTGCCCGCGTTCGTCGCTCGCGGGGCTGCCACCGCCGGCGCCGCCGGCCGGGCGCGCGTTGAAGGGCTCCGCGTCGCGGGCGAGGCGCGAACGGTCGAGTTGTCCCGGTGAGCGGGACCGGGCCGGTCGGCGGCGCGCGGCCGGCCGACCGACCGGAGCGGCCGACGCTGGTGATCCTCGCCGCCGGGCGATCCACGCGGTTCGGCCGCGCCAAGCAGCTCGAACCGGTGGGGCCGGGCGGCGCGTCGCTCCTCGAATACGCCGTGTACGACGCCGTGCGCGCGGGGTTCGGGCGTTTCGTGATCGTGGTCCGCGAAAGCCAGCAAGACGAGTTCGAGGCCCGCCTGACCCCGCTGCGGGTTGCGGGGCTCTCGCTCTCGTTCGCCTGCCAGCGCCTCGTTGACGCCGACCTGGTCCCCCTCCCGCCGCCCGGGCGCGTCCGGCCCTGGGGCACGGGATTCGCCGTGCTGGCCGCGGCGACCGCCCTGCCCCGCCAGAGCCCGTTCGCCGTCTGCAACGCGGACGACTTCTACGGGCGGGTCGCGCACGAGCGTCTGGCGCACGCGCTCGCGGCTTCTCCCCCGGGCATCCGCGCCTTCGTGGCGACCTCCCCCCTGGCCGACACCCTTTCGACCTTCGGCGGCGTGTCGCGCGGCCTGTGCGAAACGGGGCCCGACGGCACGCTGCTCCGCATGACCGAAGGCCTGGACCTGCGCCTCGACGGCGACGCGGCGCGGACGGGCGACGGCCCCGAGTCCCCGGCCGCCCCGCCCGGCGTCGTCGGGCGCACCGCCTCGGGCGCGGCAGTCCGGGTGGACGCGGACAGTCCGGCGTGCATGGGCCTGTGGGGATTCTTCCCCGAGATCCTGCCCCTGCTCGAGGAGCGCTTCCGGGACTTCCTCGCGGCCTCCCCGGGGATCGAGGACGAATTCTACCTGTCGGAAGCCGTCGGCGATCTGGCCGCCGCCGAACGGACGCGCTGCGGCCTCGTGCCCGTGGGGCCGGGGTGGATGGGGGTCACCTTCCCCGAAGACCGCGAGCGCGTCGCCGCTTCGCTCCGGCAACTGACCGAGGCCGGCGCGTATCCCGTCGATCTCTGGACCCCGCACGTTCGCCCGGAGCCGCTCCGCGCGGCGCAGGCGTCACTCTTCGGTCCGCCGCAGGCGCCGCCCGGCGGGGTCGCGACCGCTCCGGGGCGCATCAACCTGATCGGAGAGCACATCGACTACAACGGTCTGCCCGTGCTGCCGATGGCTCTCGACCGGCACGTCCAACTGGAGTTCGAGGGGGCCGAGCACGCGACAGTCGAACTCGAAGGCGACGCCGCCCACGGTTCGTTCGCCTTTCGGCTGGACCGCGCGATCGAATCCGCACCCCGGGGACACTGGTCGAACTACGTGAGGGCCGCGGCCAGGGGGTTGCTGGACCACGGTGTGGGACTGCAGCGAGGCATCCGCGGAACGGTCACGGGCACCGTGCCGGTGGCGGAGGGGTTGTCGTCCTCGTCCGCACTCGTGGTGGCGTCCGCGCTGGCCCTGCTGCACGCCAACGAAGCGGAGGTGGAGGCGCTGGAACTCGCGGCGCTCCTCGCCCGCGCCGAGCGTTTCGTCGGGGTGCAGGGCGGCGGGATGGACCAGGCGGCGTCGCTCTGCGGGAAGGAAGGGCACGCGCTGCGGATCGACTTCGGGCCGCTGCGCGTGACGCCGGTGCCGGTGCCGGAGGGATGGCGGTGGGTGGTCGCCTCGTCGCTGGCGCGGGCGGAGAAGGCCGGCGCGGTACGCGAGTTGTACAACGAGCGGCGCGCCGAGTGCGCGGAGGCCCTCGAACGGGTTGGCCGGACATCCTGGCCGGAGGTGGTGGAAGCCGACGAGGACGAGTTCGCATCCATCCTGGCCGGAGCCGGGAGGTCCCTGCCGCTCACGTTGTCGAGGCGCTTCCGGCACGTGGCCACGGAGGGTCGCCGGGTGATCGAGGCCGAGCGCGCGCTTCGCAGCGAGAACATGGCCGCCTTCGGCCGGTTGATGAACGCATCGCACGCGAGCCTGCGCGATGACTTCAGCGTGAGCACGCAGGCACTCGACGAGATCGTGGGCGTGGCGCTCGACGCGGGCGCGGCCGGCGCGCGGCTCACGGGCGCGGGATTCGGCGGCTGCGTCGTGGCGCTCTGCCGCGCGAACCGGGCGAAGGCCGTGATCGAGGCGCTGATCGATCGTTTCTACGCCCCCCGCGGAGGGGTCGATCGCCGCGCGCTGTTCGTTGCCGACGCCGCCGACGGCGCCACCGTAACCTCGTAACGGCGACCGATCCGACTTGGGAGATTGCTCGGGTTCCGGTTCCTCGTCCGGTCCGACACGAGCCGGATCGACTCCATGGCCTGCGGTGTGCCGTTGGCCGTCCCGACGGGCGATGGCTAGAATGGCGGGGGCGAACAAGGACGGGATCTTATTGATGCAAACTTACACTGCCGTCGTGGAGCGCTGCCCCGACACGGGCCTGTACGTGGGCTACGTACCTGGGTTCCAGGGTGCGCACAGCCAAGGTGAGACCCTTGAGGAACTCAACCGGAATCTCAAGGAGGTGATCGCCATGCTTCTCGAGGAAGGGACACCCGCACTCGTCGGCGAATACGTCGGCACGCAGACCGTTGTCCTGGCATAGGTTCGGGTGCCGCCGGTCCCCGTCCTCAAACCACGCGAAGTCATTTCGATCCTCGTCGGCCTCGGTTTCGAGGAAGTGCGACAGCGTGGGTCGCACAAGCGGTTCCGCCATCCTGATGGCCGCGCAACCACCGTCCCGGTCCATGGTGGCCGTGACGTCTCGCCTGTACTGCTCCGACGCATCGCCCGGGACGTCGGCTTGACCGTTCAGGAGTTCGTTGACCAGCGGCGATAGAAGAATGTCGAGCGTTCCCCACAGTTTGCGGAGCGCGGCAATGCTGTGTGCTGCGCTGGCCATCGTATCGTGCGACGCCCCCGGACCGCGCGCGCGAATCTCCGAGGAGGTGCGCGTCCTCGACACGTACCCGTTCTCGGATCCGAACCCCGTGCCGGTGCTGGCCACCGACCGCCGGCTGTATCCCTACCACACGTTCGAGGGGTACGCCGCGACGTCGGAGCCCCGGGAGTGGAAGGTCGTGACGATGGAGAACGACCTCGTCGAGGTCTTCGTCCTTCCCGAGGTGGGCGGCAAGGTGTGGGGGGCCGTGGTGAAGGAGACGGGCCACGAGTTCATCTATCGGAACGAAGTGATGAAGTTCCGGGACATCGCGCTGCGCGGACCGTGGACCTCGGGCGGCCTCGAGTTCAACTTCGGCGTCATCGGGCATACGCCGGCCACGGCCACGCCCGTCGACTATCTCGTGCGGGAGAACGCGGACGGGAGCGTGAGCACGATCGTCGGCGCCACCGATCTCCCGGCGCGCACGCCGTGGAGGGTCGAGATCCGCCTTCCGCCGGACCGCGCCGCCTTCGAGACGCGCGTCCTGTGGTACAACCCGACCCCGCTGGAGCAGCCCTACTACAACTGGATGACGGCCGCGGCCTTCGCCCAGGACGACCTGGAACTCTTCGTGCCGGGGGACGCCTACCTGGAGCATTCCGGCCGGGTGCGCCCGTGGCCCGAGGATGAAGAGGGGCGATTCCTTCCCCTGTACCGCAACAACGCGTTCGGGGGACACAAGTCCTACCACGTGGTGGGGGCGCTGAACGACTTCTTCGGCGGCTACTATCACGACGAGGACTACGGGTGGGGGCACTGGGCCCCGCACGAGGAGATGCCCGGACGCAAGATGTGGCTGTGGGCGCTCTCGCCGGCGGGCGGCATCTGGGAGGAGCTGCTCACCGACACGGACGGACAGTACGTCGAGTTTCAGGCGGGACGGCTGCACGTGCAGTACTCGCCGGGTGCGGACCGCAACCCGATCTCGCAGGGCGCGTTCGATCCCCTCTCGGCCAGCCGCTGGACCGAGACGTGGTTCCCGCTGGAAGGGACGGGCGGCCTCACCGACGCGTCTCCTCACGGCGCCATGCACGTGGAACGGGAGAGCGACCGCCTGCGGGTGGTGGTCCAGGCGTTCGGCGCCGGGGCCGACACGGTGACCGCGTGGTCCGGCGGCGAACAGGTCGGCGCGCGGGCGGTGGCGCTCGAACCGCTTGAGCCGCTGGAGGTGGAGTTCGGTGTCGCGCCCGTGCAGCCGTGGCGCGTTTCACTGCCCCGGCTCGGCCTGGAAGCCTGCTCGACCCCGGGGGCGACCGGTCTCGCCGGGGTCTGCGGATTCGGCGGAGAGCCGTCGGTGTCCCGGCCGTTTGCGACGAACGCCGAGGCTTGGGACGCCCTCCCGGAGACGGACCGCCTGGTGTTCGAGGCGCGGGAACTCGCGCGGGGCCGCCGCTACGCGGAGGCGCGGACGCTGTACGAACGGGCGCTCGCGGCGGAGCCCTGGAACCGGGAGGCGCTGCTGGGGCTGGGCGCGCTGGGGCTGAGGTCGGCCCGCTACGAGGAGGGCCTCGCCCACGCGCGGCGCGTGCTCCAGCTCGACACGTACGATGCCGAGGCCAACTTCCTCGCCGGCAACCTGTATCTCGCCCTCGGGCGCCGGGCCGATGCACTCGACTCGTTCGGCTGGGCCGCCCGGTCGGTCGGCTTCCGGGCCGCGGCGCGCACTCGGCTGGCGGAACTGGCGCTCGAGGCCGGCGACCTGGCAGGGGCGCGCCGTCACGCCGGGCTCGCGCTCGACCACGACCGCGTGAGCATTCCCGCCCGCGAGGTGCTTGCGATCGCGGCGCGCCTGGCGGGGGACGAAACCGGCGCGGCGCGCGCGCGGGCGGAGCTTCTGGAGCTTGACCCGCTGAACCACTTCGTGCTGGCCGAGCGCTATCTCGCGGCGCGCGCCGAGGGCGACGAGACGGCTGGCGGCGCCGAAGCGACTCGCCTCGCCGCGTCGATGCGGAGCGAGTATCCGGGGCAGACGCTGCTGGAACTCGCCGTGGGCTACGCGAACCGCGGGCTGCCCGGCGATGCCGCGCGCCTGCTGGAGTTGGCGGAGGAAGTGGGCGGCGGTCCCGTTGCCGCCGCGTGGCTCGCCTTCCTGCGCGGCGACGCCGAACTGCTGCGGGCGGGAGCCGATCCCGCCTTCGCCTTCCCCTACCGCCCCGAGACCCTGCCCGTCCTGCGCTGGGCGGCCCGCGAGGACGCGCACTGGGGTTGGCGTTACCTGCTGGGCCTGAACCTGTGGGCGCTCGACCGCGACGCCGAAGCGGCCGAGGTCCTGGCCTCCCTCGGCGACGACCCCGACTACGGACCCGCCTACGCGGCGCGCGCGCACCTGGCGAGGGCCACGAGCGGCGATCCCGGCCCCGATTTCCGGCGCGCGGTCGAGGTGGATCCCGACAACCGCCTCCTCCACATCTCCCTCATTCGGCACCTCCAGGAAACGGGACGCTGGACGGAGGCGCGCGAGGCGTCAGGCCGGGGACGGGAACGCTTCCCGGGCGACTTCAACCTCGCCCTCCTCCATGTGCGGGGACTCCTCCAGGCCGGCGAGCACGGCGAAGCGATCCGGATCCTCGGCGACACGCACGTCCTTCCCTCGGAGAACTCCGGCGAGGCCCACCGCCTGTACGAATTCGCGCACGTCGGGGCCGCACTCGACGAACTGGAGGCCGGGGACCGTCCGGTCGCTCGCCGTCACCTGGAGGCCGCGCTCCTGTGGCCGGCATCGCTCGGCCAGGGCCGTCCCTTCGACCCCGACGATCGGCTGGTGCGGTTCCTGTTCGACGCCGCGGCGGAAAGCCCCGATGGCGGCCCCGTGCCCGGCGCCTTCGAGACCGTCACCATCGCTTCGATGCGCGCCCGCGCCGATTCGCTCGCCGACGCGGCGTCCCCGACCGCGGCGATCGAGCACGCCCTCCTGCGCCGGGCCCTCGCCGCCGCCGCGCGTTTGCAGCGCTAGCCGGGCGTAGACATACGACGCGCCGGTCCGCCGGATCGCGCGGCCCTCGATGGAGTCGGGGCGGCAGCAGACTACTTCCCGAGTACGTTCTCCGGCGGAGTGGACCAGTAGCCGAGGTTGTGCTGTACATCGGTCCCGAGTGAGTAGGCCACCGCCGAATCGCAGACCGTGGTCCGGTGCCCATTCGAACCCGTCACCTCCGTTCCGCCACTGGTGAGGGCGTGAACGGAGGCGGGCGGGACGCGGTCGGCCAGCACGTCCAGGACCGCCAGCGACGAGGACTCAAAATCCTCGCACTCATAGGCCTCATTTCCCACTGCCGTCCGCCACCAGTGAAGGTCCTCGCCCCATGAGACGGGAGGATCCTCGATGCGTCGCCGCCACGACCGTGTCTCGCCCACGAACGTGGTGGAGTCGGTGACCAGGTTCGTCACCCACAGACCCCACCACCGATACTCGTCCGTCTCGCCGGACGGGCCGGTATCCGCGACGAACCGATAGGGCGTCCCCTCCTCCCACTCGTACGGAAGCATGATCTGGTGGCAGCGGCACTCGTCGTTCTCGGTATCCACCATCGCCTCGGTGTTCGTGGCATCCGAGTCCCATATCGCGAAGTTCACGACGCGACGGTCGAGCGGCTCATTCTTGAACAGACCCTGCGACTGGAGACCGGCATAGCCCGCCAGCCTGCCCTGATCGTCATGAAGAAACTGCATCGCCCAGTAGTGCAGCAGCCCCTTCTCGTGCAGGCTCTCCGCCGGCGCCTGTATCGGAAGCATCGTCCACTCGATGCGCGCCATCGGATAGAGCGAGTCCGGAAACGTGTAGAACCCGAACGTGTTCGCCGGTCCCCACTCGCCGATCGGTGTCACGGTGACCGTGAACGATTGCGACACGGCCAGTCCCTCCCGGTCCCGCGCCGTCACCGCCACCTCCACCTCCCCCACCGACACCCCCGTCAGTGTCAACGCGGCCCCGGAGACCGCGACCGACGCCAGCCAGGGCGCCGACGACGAGGCCTCGTACTCCAGCGCGTCCCCGTCCGGGTCGCTGAAATGCGGCGACGCATCCACCACCAGCGTCCCGTTCACCTCCACCTCCCCCGCTCCGATCGCCGACACCACCACGGGCGCGCGGTTCGGCTGCGGCTCGACCGGCTCAACGGTGACGGGTTCCTCGCCGCCACAGGCGCCGAGGAGGGCCAGCCCCAGTCCCAGCGCAGCCCCGGAAGGGGAGATCCTCATGGTTGATCGCGTGAACGCTTGAGGTCGTCATGACCCGCCATCCCGGTGACGGCGGCCCATGATATGATAAGTATTACATCTACTTATATAGCACCTCAAGATATCGCGTCCAGCTTCACAACGTTCACGACGACGAACTGGAACCGGACACAGACGGTGGTGGTGACGGCGACCGACGAGGACCTGGCCGACGGACTCCGGGCCGCAGGCGGCCCCGTTCGTGTCGCTGGGGCGGCCCCACCACCCAGTCCGGCGCGCTCTGGGAGGAACAGCCTTACGGGTTCTACATCTCGTGCCGAGCGGTCGCCAGCTTCACGCCTTCCTCCTCGTCCACCCGCAGCAACAGCAGCAGCCCCGCGGCGAGAAACACGAGGATGGAGGCGATGGCCCAGCGGTGGCTCCCCGTGGCGCCGAGGATCAGCCCGTAGGAGAGGGGCCCCGCCGCGGCGGAAAGCCGGCCGGAGAAGGCGTAGAAGCCGAACAGTTCGCCCTGCTTGCTCTCGGGCACGAACGAACCGAGGAGCGCGCGGCTCCCCGCCTGGTTCGGCCCCACCATCAGCCCCAGAAGGATCGCCGCGGCCCAGAACATCGGGAGATCCCGCGCGGTCCATGCCATGCCGATCGCCACCATCAGCAGCACGAGCGTGACCGCGATCGTCCGCTTCCCGCCGATCCGGTCCTGGACGAAGCCGAAGCCGATCGCGCTCGCGCCCGCCGTCGCGTTCACGACGATGCCGACGATGAGGAGATCCGCCGTCTCCATCCCGAACTCGGCCGCCGCGAAGATCGCCGCCATGGCAAAGGCCGTCGCGAGCCCGTCGTTGTAGACGAGACGCGCGACGAGCAGGCGGACCGCCTGGCGATAGCGCCTCAGGTCCCGGGCCGTGTCCGCGATGCGGCCGAAGCCCATCCGTGCGTAGGTGCCGAGTGACGCGCGGCGGCGGGGCTGCCGCTCCCGAAGGAAGAGAAAGGTCGGAATCGAGAACACGAGGAGCCAGCCGGCGGCGAGGAGGTTCGTGGACCGCACGTTCAGCCCTCCGTCCTCCGGCAGCCAGCCGCTGACCATTCCCAGTGCCGGAACGAGGCAGAGGAGGCCGCCGAAGTACCCGAGACCCCAGCCCAGCCCGGATATCCGTCCCATGTTCTCGCGCGTGGAGATCTCGGGAAGGAACGCGTTGGCGAGCGACTGCATCGACTCGTAGGCGACGCTGGCGCCGATGAACATGAGCGCGGCGATCCACGCATCTCCCGGCCCCATGCGGAACAGACCCGCGGTCAGGGCCACGCAGACCGCCGTGGCGATGAGCAGGAACCGCTTCTTGAGGCCGCCGAAGTCCCCCATCGCGCCCACCACCGGCATGATGAGCGCGGTCGTGACGGCGGAGACGGTGACCGCGCGCGTCCACCAGACACCCCCCAGGACGGCGTCGGGCGCGATCGACCGCGCGAAGTAGGCGGAGAAGATGAAGGTCACGATGATCGTGCCGAACGCCGAGTGGGCGAAGTCGTACATCGCCCAGGAGACGATCTCCCGGCGCGCGACGGGCGGGGTTCGAGGGGTCGAGTTCACTCGCGGCGGCCTTTCGAAGCGGGCGGAGGTCCGTTTGGGACGCTCAAGGGTACGAAGGAGGGTCCGTGCGACGCGACCCGTCGGTTTGTCGCGAACGCATCGCGCGGGGTAGCTTTGCAGGAGTGTCGTCCTCCCGTGGCGGCGTCCCGATATGAGGCACGAGAGGCGGAAGATTCACATGTCCACACATACAGACGCGAGCGGAAAAACCCACGTCAGCGAGGCCGAAGCCCGGAAGGTCGCCGAGGCCGCGCGCGAGACCGACTGGACGGGGCGGACCTTCGTCCGGAACCTCTTTCTCGGGAAGCTCCGGCTCGACGCGATCCACCCCTATCCCGACCCCGACGACTTCATCTCCGAGCGCGCCCGCGCGTGGACGGAGGATCTGCGGGTCTTCCTGCGGGACGAGGTGGACTCGGACGGCATCGACCGGGACGGCAAGATCCCGCCGGAGGTCGTGCGGTCGCTCGCCGAGCGTGGCGCCTTCGGCATCAAGGTGCCGGAGAAGTACGGCGGCCTCGGGTTCAACCAGACGGAGTACGCGAACGCGATGCGGGTCGTGGGCTCGGTGGACGGGAACGTCGTCGCCCTCCTCTCCGCGCATCAGTCGATCGGCGTGGGACAGCCGCTCAAGATGTTCGGGACCGAGGCGCAGAAGGAGGCGTATTTCCCCCGGCTCGCGAAGGGGGCCGTCAGCGCCTTCGCCCTCACCGAGAACGACGTGGGTTCGGATCCGGCCCGGCTCACGACCTCCGCCGAGCGCACGGAAGACGGATCCGCCTTCATCCTGAACGGCGAGAAGCTGTGGTGCACGAACGGCACCCTGGCCGAACTCTACGTCGTGATGGCGCGCCACCCGGACACGGGCCGCATCTCCGCCTTCATCGTCGAGCGCGACTGGCCGGGCGTCGAGATCGTGCGGCGCTGCCATTTCATGGGACTGAAGGCGCTCGAGAACGGGATCATCCGCTTCACGAACGTCCGCGTGCCTGCCGGGAACCTGCTCTGGAAGGAAGGGAGCGGACTCAAGCTCGCGCTCATGACGCTGAACACGGGGCGGCTCACGATCCCGGCCTCGTCGGTGGGTGGAGCGCAGGCCGCGCTCGAGGCGTGCCGCCGCTGGTGCGCGGAGCGGATCCAGTGGGGCGTGCCGGTCGGCAAGCACGAGACGATCGCGCACTACCTGACCTCGATTGCGACGCGGACCTACGCCATGTCCGCGATCGCCGACCTCACGCAGTCGATGGCGGACCGGGGCGGCTACGACATCCGGCTCGAGGCCGCGATGGCGAAGCTCTGGAACACGGAGACGGGCTGGCAACTCGTGGACGACGCCCTGCAGGTGCGGGGCGGACGCGGCTACGAGACGGCCGACTCGCTCACGGCGCGGGGCGAGGAACCCGTCGCCGTCGAGCGCTGGCTGCGCGACTTCCGCATCAACCGGATCTTCGAGGGATCGAGCGAGATCCTGCGCCTGTTCATGGCCCGCGAGGCCGTGGACCGGCACCTTCAGATCGCGGGCGGTCTCGTCGACCCGCGCCTCGGCCTTGGCGCCAAGCTCAAGGTTCTGCCGCGGGCCGCGTGGTTCTACGCCACCTGGTATCCGTCGACCTGGATCGGCTGGAGCCTGCCGCCGCGCTTCGCGAACCACGGGCGCCTGGCGAAGCACCTGCGTTTCGTCGAGCGCAACAGCCGCAAGCTCGCGCGGACGACCTTCCACCTCATACTCCGCCACGGGCCCAAACTCGAGCGGCGCCAGGGACTCCTCTTCCGCGTCATCGACGTCGGCGCGGAACTGTTCGCGATCGCGGCGGCCGTCACGAGGGCCGACATGCTGCGACGCCGCGAAGGCGAGGGGGCGCGCGAAGAGGCCCGGGAGGCCGTCCGCCTCGCCGATTCGTTCGCGGCCGGGTCACGCCGCCGCGTGGGCGAACTCTTCCGCCGCATCCGCTCGAACCACGACGCGGCGGACTACCGCATCGCGCAGGATATCATGGCGGGTGACTTCGAATGGATGGAGCGCGACATCGTCGGCCTCCAGAAGGCCGCGCTCGAAGCCTGGAAGGGCACAACGCCGGATCTGCCGTCAGATCGTGGATCCGACGCTCCCCCGACTGAGAGCTTCGCGGAGCCCCGAGCGGATGTCCGCTCGCCGAGCGCCAGGGCCGAGGTGGTTTAGGAGCAATCAGCGGGCCCCGACCCGCCTCGCTCCGCTCCATGATGGTCAGCCGCCGGAACCGGGAATGCTCTCCACCGGGATTTCGGCGTCGTGGCCGCACACCGTGCCCGTCAGGAGTCCTGCCACGGACGGTTCCGTGCCGGAAAGGTCCGGCTCCCCGCTCCAGGTCAGGTCCATGTCGCAGGATCCGGCCCGGTCGTCGAGCCGCCAGTCCAGCCTGCCGCTTACCGATCCTTCGAGCCTGAACTGCTCGAGGAAACCGACGATGACGAAGGCGCCGCGGTCGCGGACCTCCGGGGCGCCGTCCACCGTGAACTGCAATCCCCCGCTCGAGAACCGGCATTCGGCGGGTGCGGCCGCGAGGTCCCACGCCAACCTCAGCGTGTCCGCCGCCGATTCGTCCGCATACATCACCGTACGCCGGAGCTGTCCTCCGAGGGGACATGCGATCACGACGCTGTTCTCGGAGCCGCCGATGATCGTGGCAGCCGTGTCACTCTGAAGCGCCCGCATCGCCTCGAACAGCGCCATGGACTCGGCTGCGGAAAGCGGCTCCGCCGTGGCAGGTGGCTCCGTCGTTCCCTCGCTGCAGCCGGCCGCGAGCGCGGCCGCGAGGAGCACTGCGGTCACATTTCGTCGGTCGAACATCCCGTCCTCCCTTCCTCCCTGATCGGGCCCTGGCTCACCATGATTGACGGTGGTGGCCCTCGGCCCGTCACATCTCCCTTCATAGAATATATGCGTTCAAGCCGCTCCGATTCCACTCCGAGCGCGTCAGGCACCCGGGATGTTCGAAGCCGCCGCCGCGCGGCGGAACTCGGCCGCCTTCTCGTTCATCCCCCGCTCGATGGCTTCGGCGGTGTCCAGACCGCGCTCGCGGGCGTAGCGGCGCACGTCCTCGCTGATCTTCATCGCGCAGAACTTCGGGCCGCACATCGAGCAGAAGTGGGCGATCTTCGCGCCCTCCGCCGGGAGCGTCTCGTCGTGGAAGGCGCGCGCGGTCACCGGGTCGAGCGAGAGGTTGAACTGGTCCTCCCACCGGAACTCGAAGCGCGCCTTCGAGATCGCGTCGTCCCACGCCTGCGCGCCGGGGTGCCCGCGCGCGAGGTCCGCCGCGTGCGCCGCGATCCGGTACGCGATGACGCCGGCCTTCACGTCGTCGCGATCGGGGAGCCCGAGGTGCTCCTTGGGCGTCACGTAGCACAGCATCGCCGTGCCGTGCCAGCCGATCGTCGCCGCGCCGATCGCGCTCGTGATGTGGTCGTAGCCGGGCGCGATGTCCGTCGTCAGCGGCCCCAGCGTGTAGAAGGGCGCCTCGTCGCACCACTCGAGCTGCTTGTCCATGTTCTCGCGGATCAGGTGCATGGGGACGTGCCCCGGGCCCTCGTTCATGACCTGCACGTCGTATTCCCACGCGATCCGCGTGAGTTCGCCCTGCGTGCGCAACTCGGCGAACTGCGCCTCGTCGTTGGCGTCGGCGATCGACCCCGGCCGCAGCCCGTCTCCCAGCGACAGCGACACGTCGTATTCGCGCACGATCTCGCACAACTCGCGGAAGTGCGTGTAGAGGAAGTTCTCCCGGTGGTGGGCCATGCACCACTTGGCGATGATGGATCCGCCGCGGCTCACGATCCCCGTCACCCGCTCCGCCGTGAGCGGCACGTACCGGAGCCGCAGCCCCGCGTGTACGGTGAAGTAGTCCACCCCCTGCTCGCACTGTTCGACGAGGGTGTCGCGGTAGACCTCCCACGTAAGTTCTTCGGGGACGCCGCCCACCTTCTCCAGCGCCTGGTAGACGGGCACGGTGCCGATGGGGACGGGGGAGTTGCGGAGGATCCACTCCCGCGTGGCGTGGATGTTCCTCCCCGTGGAGAGGTCCATCACCGTGTCGGCGCCCCACAGCGTCGCCCAGCGGAGCTTCTCCACCTCCTCCTCGATCGAAGAGGTGACGGCGGAGTTCCCGATGTTGGCGTTGATCTTCACCTTGAAGCCGCGCCCGATGATCATGGGCTCGAGTTCGGGGTGGTTGACGTTGGCGGGGATGATCGCGCGACCCCGCGCCACTTCGTCGCGCACGAAGGACGGGTCCATGCCCTCCCGCACGGCGATGAACGCCATCTCCGGCGTGATCTCGCCGCGGCGGGCATGGTGCATCTGCGTGACGGGACCGTTTCCCCGCCGCGTTTCGCGAACGAGGGTCGAGGGCAGTTCCATGGCGTCGTCGCGCGGCCCGCGGACGGCCGTGGCGGAGCGCCCCGTCGAACGCACGTCGCGGGCGCGGATCCACTCGTCGCGCAGAAGCGGCAGGCCCTCGCGCACATCGCACCCGCCCGGACCGCTGGTGTCGTAGACCCGTAGCGGCGCCTCGCCGCCGGAGAGCGCGATCTCCCGCATGGGGACGCGAAGGCCACCGGGGCCAGCCGCGAAGACCCGCGTGGAATTGGGGAAGGCTCCTTCATACGGAGTCGGGACGGCGAGGGGGTCGATCATGACCGGCGTCGTTTCCCCGGCACACCCGCGTCGTCGCCGGACGGGGGACGGTCGACGCCGGGCGGGGACGCTGCCCCGCACGGGCCGCGCTCCCTACGCCGGTATGAGCCGGATCAGGTTCATGGGGTACGCTCTCAATCCCGCTGAATCGGGATGCCCCCGGCGACCGCCTGAAAGATACCGGTCACACGCCGGCGGCGCCCGCCACACCCAGGGCTTCGACGATCAACTCGCCCATCCGCGCCGTGGACACCGCCGCGCGGCCGCCGTCGGCGTGGAGATCCGCGGTGCCGTATCCGTCTTCGAGCACGCGGTCGACGGCCGCCCGCACCGCGCCCGCCTCCTCCGGCAGCGCGAAGGTGAGTTCGAGCATCATCGCGACGGAGAGGATCGCGCCGACGGGGTTGGCGATCCCCCGCCCCGCGATGTCCGGCGCCGCGCCGTGGACCGGCTCGTAGAGACCGATCTCGCCGCCCACGCTCGCCGACGGCAGCATGCCCAGGCTCCCCACGAGCACCGCCGCCTCGTCGCTCAGAATGTCGCCGAACATGTTGCTCGTCAGCAGCACGTCGAACTGGCGCGGATTCTGGATCAACTGCATCGCGCAATTGTCCACGAGCATGCTCGAAAACTCGATATCCGGATAGTCGCGCGACACTTCCTCGGCGATCCGGCGCCAGAAGATCGACGACTCCAGGACATTCGCCTTGTCGATCGACGTCACCTTCCTCCGCCGCGTGCGCGCGAGTTCGAACGCGGACACGGAGATCCGCCGAACCTCCTCCTCCGTATAGATCTCGGTGTCGTAGGCGACGCCGTCCTCGACCCCCCGCGGACGCCCGTAATAGATGCCGCCGAGCAGTTCGCGGACGACGACGAGGTCCACGCCGCGGACGCATTCGGGACGAAGGGGAGACCGCTCCACGAGCGCGTCGGGCACGGCCACAGGCCGGATATTCGCGTGGTTTCCGAGCAGCCGCCGCAGATCCAGCAGCCCTCTGGAGGCGTCGACCCGCCCCCCATCCACGGAGCGCACCGAGAGTCCGACCGCGCCCACGAGTACGGCGTCGACCTCGACGGCGAGCGCCCGCGTTTCCTCCGGCAGCGGGTCGCCGAACCGCTCCCGCGCGCCGTCGCCGATCGGGGCTTCGATGACGTCGAAACGGTGGCCATGGATCGCGCCGACGGCCTCCAGCACGCGCCGCGCCTCGAGAAGAACTTCGGGGCCGATCCCATCGCCGGGCAGGAAAAGGATCCGTCCGTCCATGGGCCTTCTACCCCCGTTTCCGTCCGGCAAGGTCGCGGGGCGTCAGGACGGGAGTGCCCGCGGGAGGGTTGTCGAGGAGGAGGCGGTCGCCAGTGACAAGCCGACTGCCGGCGTGGCTGGCAAGTAGAGCCCAGAGGTGATTGTCGCGGGCGTCCGGCGCCCCGCCGCCCGCTGCGGGTTCGCGCCATATCGCGTTTGCGGTGAGTTCGGTCAGGAGTCTGTCGATCTCCCGTTCACTCAAGCCGTGGAGCTCCGCGAGCGCGGGGCGCCGCAACACCGTCGCGTATTCCGCGATCAGATCCTCGGACATGAGGTAGAGGAGACCCCCATCGAGCATGGCGTCCAGGATTTTTGCGGTGGGACTCGTCGCATCCGACGTGATCAGCGCGGAGACGACCACGTTTGTGTCCACCACAAAGACGGCCGGGGTCACGACTCCAACCTGACGCCTCTACCGTCCCTCGCGATGGAGCCCCGTTTCGCGGACCGCCACGGCCATGGCTTCGTCCGCTGTCAGTTCGGCGCGCCCGCGGGCCCTGGCCACAATCTCCTTGGCCGTGCTGATCGGTCGGACGCCTCTCAACTCCAGGCTCTCTTCGATGATCGCACCCATCGAGCGACCCTGCCGAACTGAAGCTTCCTTCAGGGCGCGATGCGTTCGGGGGCTCAGGCGGATGGTGAGACGGGGCATGTCGTCGTCCTGCCGTTGTCGGGCTCCCAAGATACCGAGGCTGTCACCATAGCACCAAGTCACCAGATGGAGCAAGGGAAAGACGCCCAACCAGTCCCGCTTAGCCGAAGCCTCCGCCGAATCTCTCGACGAACGTGCGCTCGCGGTCGGTGAGGGCGGACCACCCCGCGGCCTTGAGCTTGTCGGCGATGCGCTCGTACTCGGCCCGGTTCACGGGATGCATGGCGCTCGGATCGATGCGCCCCCACTTCGTGTTCAACTCCCGCTCTCCCATGCGGACGCCGGGACTCTCGGCTTTCTTGCGGAACTGAGCCGCCGCCGAGCGCGTGGCCCGCAGCCTCAGAAAGAGCCAGCCGCCGAGGAACCCGCCCAGGTGCGCGAAGTGCGCCACCCCCCCGCCTGCGCCACCCAGCCCCAGCCACAGCGAGAGGACCGTCAACCCGATGACGAGGTGGCGCACCTGCACCGGGACGACCATCCAGAGCAGCACGCGGTCGCGGGGCCAGTATTTGGCGTAGCCGAAGAGCACGCCGTAGACCGCCGCCGATGCGCCGACCATCGGCACGTAGAGACCGCCCTGCGACATCGCGAGCAGGGTCCACAGGATGTGAACCAGGGCCCCCGCGAACCCCGCGGTGAGATAGAGCTTGAGAAAGCTCCTCGATCCCAGGAGCATCTCCAGCTTCCGCCCGAAGAAGAAGAGCGCGAGCATGTTGAAGAGGATGTGGGACAGGCCGCCCAGGTCGTGCAGGAACTGGTAGGTGAGGAGCGTCCAGGGTTTGGTCAGGACCTGCGCGGGGACGAGCCACAGCTCCCGGAACAGGGCCGGATTGCCGCGCGTGAGCACGTACATGAGGATGTTGACGAGCAGCAACTGGCCGACGACCCGGGTCATGCGCGCGTCCCCTCCGTCATCTCCGCCGTTGTCTCCGCCATCATCTCCGTGAACTGTCCGGCGAGCGCGGGACCGACGCCGGCATCTTCGTGCTTGAAGAAGGCGTAGACCCGGTCCCAGCCCGAGGCGCGCAGTCGTTCGGCCCAGGCTTCCAGCTCCTCCGTGGAGTACGCGCTCCGGCGCAGGCGGAGGTAGGTCCAGTTCGCCGTCTCGACGAGCGGCGCGTCTTCTCCTTCATCCGTTTCGGCGAGACAGAGGGCGGAGTTCCGGGCCCGAAGGATGTCGAACACCGCCTCGTCGAGCCACGAGGCGTGCCGGAACTCGAAGGCGGAGGTGCCGGGGTTCGGAAGCTGGTCCACGAAACGCGCGAGCCGTTCATCGTCCCGCTTGAAGTTGGGCGGAAGCTGGTAGAGGATGACGCCCGCGCGATCCGCCATCACCGACGCCGTCTGCACGAGATACTCCGTTTCCTCCTCCGCGTTCTGCAACCGCTTGAAGTGCGTGATGCGGCGCGAAGCCTTGAGCGCGAAGCGGAATCCGTCGGGCACCGCGTCGGCCCAGTTTTCGAGCACGCTCTCGCGCGGCATGCGGTAGAAGGTGTTGTTGATCTCGACGGCCCCAAGCTGGCGGCCGTAGAAGGACAACATCTCCCTGTTGGGGAGATCCTCCGGGTAGAAGCTGCCCTTCCACGCGGGATAGCTGTAGCCGCTCGTGCCGATCCAGACCTGCATGGCCGGGATGATACCGCCCCGCCGTCAGCGGGCCAACGCACCGAGGCGCCCACGTTGAACGCCGCTCGGCTCCATGGTGCGTGTGACACTGCCCGCCGTGAGCGGCGGCTAGATAACGCGAATCGGGCCGGAGTAGCGCGCGAGGGTTTCGTCGACCGTCCAGAGCGTCAGTCCCTCGAGTTGCGCCTGGGCGACCAGGAGCCGGTCGAAGGGATCCTTGTGGATGGGCGGCAAGAGGTCCACGACCGCCGCGTGGGAGCCGGTCACCGGCAGTTCGGTATAGTCGTTGGCCAGCAATCTCCGGCGGAGGACGCGCGGATCGACGCGGAAGTCGGTCCGTCCCAGTCCGCTCTTGATCGCGATTTCCCACACCGAGGCGACGCTGTAGACGAGGGTCGTCTCCGGATCCTCGATCACAGCCCGCGCATCGGACGGCAGCCGGTCCGGCGCGCCCGCGGCCCACAGCAGAACGTGCGTGTCGAGGAGCACCGTCACGCGTCTCGCAACGTGACTTCATCGCCCTCGAACATCGCTTCAATCTCCGCCGAACCCATGCGGTCGAAGTCGTCAGGAACGGAGATTTCTCCGGCCATGAATCCCGTGCGGCGCACCTCGGCTCCCCCGCGGGCCTCAATCGAAGTGACCTTGACCAGGGGTTTGCCTGCCCGCGCGATGACGAACGGTTCGCCGTCCACGGCCGCCTGGACGAGACGGGAAAGGTGCGTCTTGGCTTCGTGCATGTTGACGGTACGCATCGATTCTCCTTGAACTTAGTTTATCAAACTAAGTCCACATGCCGCATCGCGGAAGCCGGAGGACCATCAGGCGTCGGTGTTGAGGAGGACTTTGCCGAAGGATTGGTTGGACTCGACGTAGCGGTGGGCCTCGGCGGCATCGGCGAGGGGGAAGACGCGGTCGATGACGGGGCGGAGATGGGAGGGGTCGCCCTCCGGCGCCGTGAAGCCGGGGAGGAAGCGGGTCGCGAACATCTCCGTGAGCGTCGCCTTCTCCGCCTTCGAGCGCGCGCGGAGGACGGTGCCGACGACGGTCGCGCGCTTCCCCATGAGGGTTCGGAGGTTGGCCTCGACCTTCATGCCGCCCATGACGCCGACGATGACGAGGCGGCCGAGGGTGGCGAGGCTGGCGATGTTCGCCTCCCAGTAGGGGGCGCCGACGGTGTCCAGGATGACGTCGGCGCCGGCCCGGTCGGTGTGGCTGGCGACCTCGTCGGCGAAGGAGCCGGCCCGGCGGTCGACGGCGAGGTTGTGCGGCAGTCCGGCTTCGCGGATGCGGTCGAGCTTGGCCGCCGACGCCGTGGCGATGATCGAGCCCGCTCCCGCCGCCCGGGCGAGCTGCAGGGCGGCGGTTCCCACGCCGCCGCCGGCCGTGTGCACGAGCACGCACTCGCCGGGGCGCAGACGGCCGCGCTCGATGAGGGCGTCCGCCGCGGTGAGGAAGACCTCCGGGATCGCTCCGGCCTCGGTCCAGTTCAGCGTCGGCGGGACGGGCAGGAGCTGCCCGGCCGGCACCGTCACGCGCTCGGCGTATCCGCCGCCGCCCAGAATGCCCATCGCGCGGTCGCCCGCGGACCAGCCGGTGACGCCGGCCCCGACCGCCTCGATCTCCCCGGCGAACTCGAGTCCCGGGATATCCGCCGGAGCGTCCGCCGGCGCCGGATAGCGGCCCATCCGCTGCAGGAGGTCGGCCCGGTTGATCCCCGCGCACCGCACGCGCACCCGCACCTCGCCCGCACCCGCGACCGGGTCGTCCCTCTCCACGAGTTCGAGGACCTCCGGGCCGCCGGGCTCCCGGATCCGGATCGCCCTCATGCGCCGCGCCGTCCCGCCGAAGGGGCCGCCTCCGCCGCGGCGGCGCCGTCCGCCGAAGCGCTCGCCCCGAAGGCGCGCCGCGCGGCGTCCAGCCGCTCGGGCGTCCCGATGTCGTACCACGCCGCGCCCGTCGCGTCGAACACGGCGACGTGCTCCCCGTCTCCGATCCAGTCCATGTACGAATCCATGATCGAGAAGACGCCTCCTTCCGCGTAGCGTTCGAACACGCGCGGCGCGATCGCGTGGATGCCGCAGAAGCCGTACTCCCGGGCTTCGTCCGCACTCGACGGCTCGCGCGCGACGACTTCCCACCCCTCGTCCCGGTTCGCGCGCCCGCAGACGCCCCGGCCGTCCACCAGGAGAGGGCGCGACGTCCCCCGCTCCGCGATCGCGAGCGTGGCGAGCCGCCCGTCCCGCGCCTCCCCCTCGACGTGCGCGCGATACAGCGCGGCGAGGTCGACGTCGGTCGCGACATCGCAGTTGTGGAGGAGGAAGGGTTCCCGCCCCTCGAACAGCGACCGCGCGTGGAAGAGCCCACCGCTCGTGTCCAGCGGAGCCGGCGACTCCTCGTCCTCCCGCGACACGAACACGGGGACGCCCAGCGACGACGCCTCGGCCCACGCCGCCACCTGCTCGGCGAGATAGTGCGCGTTCACGATCAGCCGGTGCGCGCCCGCCGCGACGAGGTTCCCGGCGACGCGCTCCAGCAGAGGGACGCCGCCGAAGTCGACGAGCGCCTTGGGCGTCGCGTCGGTGAGCGGCCGCAGGCGGCGTCCCCGGCCCGCCGCGAAGATCATCGCCTCCACGCGTCTCAGACCCTCGCGGGACGGCGGGGCCAGTCCGCCGATTCCCGGTGCGTGACCTCCACGCGAACGCCGGGGAAGCGCACGCTCAGGTGCCGGCGCAGCCGCTCCGCCATGTACACCGAGCGGTGCTGCCCGCCCGTACACCCGAAATGCACGCTCAGGCTGTGGAACCCGCGCTCCAGGTAGTTGGCGATGTGCGCGTCGACGATCCCCCGGACCCGTTCCCAGAACTCCTGCGCCTCCGGACGCGCCGAGATGAACGTGACCGTCTCCTCATCGAGACCCGTGAGGTCGCGGTACGCCTCCTCCCGGCCCGGGTTCGGGAGCCCGCGGCAGTCGAACACGTATCCTCCGCCGTGACCCGACGTGTCCGCCGGATAGCCGCCGGGATACCGGAAGCTCGAGACCGTCACCTCCAGCCCTCCCTCGACCGCCGGCGCCTCCCCCGTGCGACCCCAGCGGTCGACGATCGCGCGCAGCGCCCCCTCGAGCTCGGGCACGTTCACGGGCAGACCTCTCTCGAGCAGCCCCCGCAGGTTCTCCGCCGCGTAGGGCACGCTCTGCAGGAACCGCGGCTTTCGCTCGAAGAATCCCCGGTAGCCGTAGGCCCCGAGCGCCTGCAGCAGGCGCACGAGCACGTACCCCGGCCAGAGTTCGAGGAACTCCTCGCGCCGGGCGACGCCGTGCGATTCGATGACGCCGATGTAGTGATCGAGCAGCGCCTTCCGGTGCCGGTCCGCGAGGTTCGCCTTCGAGTCGTAGAGAAGCGACGCCACGTCGTACTGCAGCGCCCCGCGCCGTCCCCCCTGGTAGTCGATGAACCAGGGTTCCGGACCCTCCGGCCCCTGCCGCACCATCACGTTCCGGGACTGGAGGTCGCGGTACAGGAACCACGACCGGTCGCCGGCGAGCAGGTGGCGCGCGAGCCGCGAGAAGTCGCGCTCCAGGTGCGCCTCGTTGAAGGGGATGTGCGCGAGCTTGAGGAAGTGGTACTTGAAGTAGTTGAGGTCCCAGAGGATGGACTGCCGGTCGAACGCCGCCCGGGGATAGGCCCGCCGGAAGTCGATCCGCTTCCCTCCCTCGACCTGGAAGCGCGGCAGGATCTCGAGCACCTGCCGATAGAGGGGGAGGACGGCGTCGGGGAGGGCGTCGGATCCCGGGTCGCGCGCCTCCTTGATCGCGTCGAAGAGGGTCGTGTCTCCGAGATCCTCGAGGAGCCACACGCCGGACGCCTCGTCCGCTCCGTACACCTCCGGCACGGGCAGTCCGAGTTCGCGCAGCGTGCGGGAGTAGGAGAGAAAGGCCCGGTTCTCCATCGGGTCGGGCCCGTGGGCGCCCACGGCGGATGCCCCGTCCCCGGCGGTGAGACGCCAGTAGCTGCGGGCGGAGCCGTCCGAGGCGACGGGGCGGATGTCCACCGGCGGTTCGCCGTGCCACTCGACGAAGAGCGCCGACGCGAGGTCGACCAGCGCCCTGCCGGGACTCATCAGCCCGCCGGGATCGCGGGGCCCCTGCCCCGCCCGGCCTGGAGGGCCCCCACGAGATCCTCGAGGCGCGCGATCCCGTTCGCCTGCAGGTACTCCGAGATCCCCTCGTGGACCGCCACCGCCGCGCCCGGATCGACGAACGACGCCGTCCCGATCTGGACGAGACAGGCGCCGGCGAGGACGTACTGCAACGCGTCCTCCGCGTTGCGGATCCCCCCGATCCCCATGATCGGGAGCCCGCACGTCTGCCGCGCCCGCCACGTCGCGTAGACGCCCATGGGGAGGATCGCGGGCCCGCTCACGCCGCCGGACCGGTTGCCGATGAGGGGTTCGCGGCGCGAGATGTCGACGACCATCCCGGGGAAGGTGTTGATCGCGCTCAGGCCGTCGGCCCCCGCCTCCTCGCAGATGCGGGCGAAGTCGCCGACGTCGGGGACGTTGGGCGTGAGCTTGATCACGAGCGGCCGCTCCGTGCAGCCGCGGAGCCGCGCCACGAGGTCGGCCAGCGCCCTTTCGTCGGTGCCGAACATCGTGCCGCCCTTCACGTTCGGACAGGAGACGTTGATCTCGTACCCGAGGAAGCCGTCCTCTCCGTCGAGTCCGCTCACGACGGCGGCGAAGTCCTCCGCCGAGTGCCCGACGACGTTCACGAACACCTGCGCGCGGCGGAGGTGCTCGCGCAGCCAGGGGAGTTTCTCCGCGATGAAGCCGTGCAGTCCGGGGTTCTCGAGGCCGATCGCGTTGATCATCCCGCCGGGCGTCTCCGCGACGCGGTGCGGCGGGTTGCCGGGGCGCGGCTCGAGGCTCACCGCCTTCGTGACGAGTCCGCCGATCTCGTCGAGGGGGATGAGATCCGCGTATTCCTGCCCGTAGCCGCACGTGCCCGACGCCAGGAGCACGGGACTGGGGAACTCCGCCCCGAAGACGCGCTGGACGAGGCCCGGGGACGCCGCGGCCGGGGTCAGATCGCCCCCCAGTCGAGTTCCTCCGCGGGGAAGACGGAGCCCTCGATGCACGCCTTCACCCAGCGTCCGTCCGCCCCCCGCACGACACACCCCTGGCAGGTGCCGATCCCGCAGCCCATGTGCTCCTCCACGGAGACCTGGAGCCGGCGGCCGTGTTCGCGCGCGAAGGCGGCGAGCGCCCGCAGGAGCGGCGTCGGACCGCAGCCGAGGAGGAGCGCGCTCGACGCCGGGTCGAGGCCCGCGGTCACGAGCCCCTTCCGGCCGGCGCTCCCGTCTTCCGTGAACAACTCCGGGTCGTGATCCGTGAGACGGGCGATGAGCGCGGGGTCGAAGACGGCTCCGGCGTCCCGTTCTCCGTAGATGAGCCGCACGTGCCGCCCGGCGGCCGCCTCGCGCGCCGCGAGGAAGATGAACGGGGCGAGCCCGACGCCGCCCGCGACGCACTCGACATCCGCGCCCTCCGTGTCGAAGGGGCGGCCCAGCGGGCCGAGGAGGAGGGCGGTCTGCCCGACCTCCAGCTTCGCGAGCGCCCGGGTGCCCTGTCCGTAGGCGCGCAGGAGGATGCCGACCTCGCCGCCGGGGCCCGTCCAGCCGACGCTGAACGGACGCGGGAGGAGCCAGGCCCCCGGCTCGTCGAGCCCGACGCCGAGCATGACGAACTGCCCGGGGAGCGAGGCGGCCGCGATGTCCGGGCAGTCGAACTCCTGCCACCAGGTATCGCGGGCCACGAAGCGCGTGGAGAGCAGCGTCGCCCGCCGGCTCACGGGCGCCGCGCGCTCCACGGCCACACCGCCGCCGGCGCTCAGCACCCCGGCTCCGGCGCGGAAGCGTACCGGCGCAGCACGTCCTCCCGGTACGCGACGATCGCGTCCGCGATCGCCCGCGCGATGGCTCCCTGTCCTTCCGCGCCGTTCAGGTAGCGCTCCTCTTCATCGTTCGAGAGAAAACCGACTTCGACGATCACCGACGGCATGCGCACGAGCGCCCCGAGGAGCACCCACCACGGACCCTGAATGACGCCGCGGTCGGGGGCCCCGCCGCGCCGGACGCTCCGGATCGAGTTCTGCACGAACCCGGCGAAGAGCCGTGACTCCGCATAATTTTCATTACGGTCCATTCCCGCGAGGATGAACTGAACGTCGGAGGGCGAACCCCCGGCGTCATCCACCTCGGGTCCGCGGTTCTCCCGCAGCGCGACCTCTCGCGCCTCCTCCGAGCGGGCCTCCCCGAGGAAGATGGTCTCGAACCCGCGCGCGCGCTCGTCCGCCGCGGCGTTGGCGTGGATCGAGACGAAGAGATCCCCGGCCCGGTCCACCGCGAACCGGGACCGCACGTCGAGGTCCACGTAGACATCCGTCTCGCGAGTCAGGTGAGGCTCGAACATCTCGCGCCCTTCAAGCTCGTCGTACAGTTGTCTTCCGATCGCGAGCACGATGTCCTTTTCGTAGCTCGCGCTGCCGAGCGTTCCCGGGTCCCGGCCGCCGTGCCCCGGGTCGATGATCACGCGCCACGGCGCCGTCGGGTCGACGCGGGCCGGCAACGGGTCGGCGGCCGGCGGGGGGGACGGAGACGCCGCGGATGCGGCGGACGCCTCGGACCCCTCGGATCCCTCGGACGCGGCGGCGACGGGCGGCGGTCCCTCCGACACCCACCGCGTGACGAACTCCGCCGGAAGCCAGAAGGCGCCGCCCTCCTCGTAGGGCGGGTTCGCAAGCTGCAGCGCGCGTCCCCCGTGTCGGAAGAAGGGAGACTCCGCCTCGAACGCGACCGCCTCTCCGCGGAGGCGGGCCCGAAGGAAGACGCCGGTCCACGTGACGTCTTCGAGGACGCTCTCCAGGGCGAGCGAAAGATCCGCCGCATCGACGGCGGGGTAGGCCCGGTGCCGCGCGATGGCGACGCTCACGGTGCGGCCCGAAACCTGCGCCTGAACCGTCTCGGGGGGCTCCTGCGCGGCGATTCCCGTCAGGGTCCCGGAGAGCACGGCCTGCGCGACGACGACGGCGGCCACCGCGATCCGCCGGCGCGCGCCGACCCGGTCGCGTCCGCCGACGGCTCCCCGGTCAACCCCCACGCGCCGCCTCCCTCTTCGCCCGCTCGGCCTCCCGCTGCATCGTCTTCCTCTTCAGATCCTCCCGCCGATCCCGGTGCTTCTTCCCCCGCGCCAGCCCCAGCGTGACCTTGGCGAAGCCGCGCCGAAAATGGATGTCCAGCGGCACGAGCGTCAGCCCGCTCTCCCGCGTCTTCGAGCGCAGGCGATCGATCTCCCGCCTCTTGAGCAGGAGCTTACGCCGACGCACCGGATCGGGGGCGTCGATCGTCGCCTTGTCGTACGGAGGAATGTGGAGATTATGGAGCCACGCCTCCCTGCCGTCGATCCGCCCGTACGAGTCCGTGAAGCTCGCCTTCCCGTCGCGGAGCGACTTCACCTCCGCGCCCCGCAGCACGAGTCCCGCCTCGAACTGTTCGAGCACCTCGTAGTCGTGTCGAGCCTTCCTGTTGCGGGCGATGACCCGGACCCCATCGCGATCGCCCACGGCTCACTCCCGGGACGCCCCGCCGTCCGCGTCTCCGGCTTTCTCGTCGGCCTCCGGCGCTTCGCCCGTCTCGTCTCCGGTTGCGTCTCCCGATCCATCCTCCGGGTGGCCCTCCGGGTCCCCGCCTTCCGCCAGCGCTGCTCGGTAGGCCTCCTTGGACTCGGAGACGCGCGCTTCGAGGTCGGATCGGGCCTGCCGGGCCGCGTCCTTCCCCGCCTTGATCGCCTCCCCCGCCTTCTTCTGGCGGTCGGCGACGTTCCGGCGGAAGGTCCCCACCTGCGTTTCCACCCGATCGCGCGTGCGGTCGTAGCGTTCCCCGAGCGTGTCGCGGAGGTCCGTGAGCCGCTCCCCCGTCCCTTCCCTGAGCCGGCGGGCCCCCTCCTTGAGATCGGCCTGCGTCTCGCGTCCGGATTTCGGCGCCAGGAGCAGCGCGACGCCCGCACCCACGAGGGCGCCGCAGAGAAATGCGACGACCCCGGACGCCCGGCGTTCCACGACGACGTACGGCTGTTGATCCTGCTCCGACATGTCACTCACTCTCCTGCTGGCACCTATCGGCCGCTGCCCCCTACAACCCGCCGGTATGCGGCCGGATCCCACTCGGGCCGCTGCTCGGCGTCGGCGACGCGCTGCCCGAGATGAAAGATGAGACGCGTGATGCGCGCCGTCTTGTCGTAGAGAATCCGGTCCGGTTCGTCGTTGGGGCCGTGATAGTCTTCGTGCGTACCCGTGAAGAAGAAGAGAACGGGCACGCCCTTCCGCGCAAAATTGTAGTGGTCCGAGCGAAAATAGAAATTTTCCTCCGGCCACGGGTCGTCGATCATCTCGAGCCCGAGTTCCGGGTGCTCCCGCAGCGTCTGGCGAAGTGTCGTGCCGAGCGTCGACTCGTTGGCGCCGATCGCCACGACGGTGTCGCGCCAGTTCCGTCCGATCATGTCGATGTTGAGGTTGGCGACCGTCGCCCCGAGGGGGAACAGCGGGTTCTCCGCATACCACCCGGAGCCGAGAAGTCCGCGCTCCTCCCCGCTCACGGTCAGGAATACGAGGGAGCGGCGCGGCGGCGTTTCCAGCGACGCGAACGCCTGCGCGAGTTCGATGATCGCCGCGGTTCCGGAGGCATCGTCATCGGCGCCGTTGTAGATGGAGTCCCCGTCGACGGGCCGCCCCACTCCCACGTGATCCATGTGGGCCGTGAAGACGACGAACTCGCCGCGAAGGTCGGGATCCGAACCCTCGATCCAGCCGATCGTGTTGAAGGCCCTCTCCTCGCGGAATACGGAATGCGTGCGCACCGTCGCCTCGTAGGCGTTCGTGCCCGCGCCGGAAGCGAGGGCCGCGCGGAGCGCCTCGGGGAGCGCGTGCGTCCGGACGAGCGCGACCGGGGCGCCGAGTTCCTCCGGCATGCCGACGGCCAGCCGCTCCCGCTCGTAGAAGCGCCGGATGCCGGCGAAGTAGTCGTCCGGCGCATCGACCGCGAGCAGGACGGCGACCGCCCCGCCATCGAGGATGCCGCGGACGGATTCGAGGCCTCGCCGCGTGTCCTCGGGCGTGACCCGCATGACCACGACGGCGCCGGTGGGCGGGTCCGCGCCGCCTGTCGTGACGATCGCGAGCGGACCCGCGGCCTCGCCGCGGCCGCCGGGAACGGCGAGGTAGTCGGACACGTCGATCGTGCCGCCGCCAGGACCGTCGATCTCGAGCAGCTGCCGGTCGGGGGAGCCGGCTCGGGAAGCGGTCAGCGGATACTCCTGCAGATAGCTGTCGCCGTCCGCCGGCTGGAGGCCGAACTCCTCGAAACGGCGGGCGATGTGCCGCGCCGCCTTGTCGAGTTCCGGGCTCGGCGTCGCCCGGCCGCGCATCGAGTCGTGCGCCAGGGCGCCGATGCGAAGCCGCAGGTCGTCCGCGGTGATGGTCGCCGCTCCGGCCTCGTTCTGCGCGGAGATGCCCGCGGGTAAGGCCGCGAGGGCCAGCAGCGGGACCCACACCGCGGCGGGCCGCGCGATTCCCGGCAGCTTCCTTTTCATCCGCTTCCTTCCCGGAGAGACGTTCGACCGAGGGCGAGTCCGCGACGTGTGGCGGGGCTCCGCCACATGCTGCTAGTGTTTTCCGATGACCGAAGGTACCGCAACTCTCACCCCCGCTCTCGAAGCTTCCCGGCAGCGCCTCGACCTCGCGAGTCCGCGCGAGATCGTGGGGCTTTCGCACCTCGAACTCGTGGCGCGCCATATCGTCGAGGGGTTTCTCATCGGGCTCCACGACTCGCCGAAGCGCGGCTTCTCCGCCGAGTTCGCCGAGGATCGTCCCTACAATCACGGCGATGATCTCCGGTACCTGGACTGGAAGGCCTACGCGAGGACGGACCGCCTCTTCATCAAGCAATACGAGGAGGAGACGAACCTGCGGGCCTACCTCCTCGTCGACGTGAGCCGGTCGATGGGCTGGGTGTCGGATGAGGAGCGCTTTCCGACCAAGCTGGCCTACGCGCGGTTGCTCGCAGCCTCGCTTTCGCTGCTCCTCGTGCAGCAGGGAGACGCGACGGGACTCATCGCCTTCGACGAGGCGCTGCGGGCGCACATGGCCCCGCGCACCACGCGCCGCCACTGGCGCCGGCTGCTGGGCGAACTCACGCGCCTCTCCGCCGATGGCCGGACCGATGCGGGTTCCGCGCTCAAGGAGATCGCGGGGCGGCTTCAGCGGCGGGGCCTCGTCGTGCTCATCTCGGACCTGCTCGTGGACCCGGATACGACGCGGATGTCGCTGCGCTATCTCCGGCACCGCGGCCATGAGGTGATCCTGTTCCACATCATGGACCCCGGCGAGCGGGAACTTCCGGCGGAGGGGGAGGCGATCTTCTTCGACCCCGAGACGGGCGAGGAACTCGGCGCCAACTCCGCGGCGCTCCGCAGGCAGTACCGGGAGGCGGTCGAGGCGGCGGTCGACGGCTGGCGCAAGGAGGCGCTGCGCTGGGGGGCCGACTACGCGCTCCTCACGACGGACACTCCCCTCGGGCTCGCGCTGCGGCAGTTCATGCGCAGGCGGGCCGGCGGATGACGGGAGCCGGGGTGGCTTGAGTTTCCTCTACCTGTCGGCGCTGGCGCTCGGGCTGAGCGGCGTCGTGCCCCTCATCCTCCACCTGCGGCGGCGCCAGACCGACCGGCGCGTGTCGTTTCCGGCGCTCCGCTACCTGAGCCGCGCGGAAGACGCGCGCTCGAGGTCGCTCGCGGCCTCGGACCTGCTCCTGCTCGCCGTGCGGATCGGCCTCCTGATCGCACTCGCGCTCGCGGCGGCGGGTCCGCTCATCGGGCGGGGCGGCGCCCACGACCACGAGCCGACGGACCTCGCGCTCATCGTGGACAACTCGGCGAGCGTCGGGCGGCTGGACGAGGACCGCCTCCTGTTCGAGTCGCTCGTGGAGCTCGCCCGGTCGGCGCTCGCCGCGGCCCGCCCGGAAGACCGCGTGTGGCTCTTCCCCACCGTCGGGGAACCGCTCGCGGCCGGCGTCTCCGCGGGGCGCGCCGCGCCGGCGCTCGGACAAATCCGGCCGACGGACGGCGCGGCCGACCTGGCCGCCGCCGTGGCGCGGGCCGCCGCGGCGCTCCCGGCCGACGGCGAGCGGCGGCGCGAGATCCAGCTGCTGTCGGACCTCCAGGCGGCGGCGCTGCGGACCGCCCCGGCGGCGGCCGGCGATGCCGCCCCCCTCGTGGCCTACGCGCCTCGGCCGCCGGCCGAGCCGAACGGCGCGCTCGTCGATGTCGAACTCACCGGCGGCACGACCGCACCGTCGGGGACGGGACACGGCGTCATCGTGCGGAGCGCGCGCAGCGGGCCGGCCGAGCCGCCGGAGCCGCCGGACGGCGTCGCGGCGGAAGCCGACATCCGCCTCGAACTCGACGGACGGCTCGCCGGCGCCGCCCGGGCCCCGTGGGGAGCGAGCGCCGTCCTCGGCCTGCCCGAACTCGGGCCGGGGCTGCACGAGGGGCGGCTGGAGGTGAACCCCGCCGGCGCGCGGGCCGACGATCTGCGCTACTTCGCGATCCGGATCGTGCCTCCTCCCACGGTCCGCTTCCACGGCGACGCGGCAAGCTTCGTCGGACTCGGGATCGAAACGCTCCGCGACGGAGGGCGGCTGGGAGCGGGAGGAAACGGGGCCGTCGCGGTCGTGGACGGGGACGCGAGCGTCGGCGCGCCGTGGGAGAGCGCGGGGACCATCGTCTTCGTTCCACCTTCGGACCCGGTGGATCTCGCGGCGTTCAACCAGGGACTGGCCTCCGTCGGGATCGCCTGGCAGGCGCGCGTCGATGCGGGATCGGGCGACCTCGGACTCGCGGAGCCGGAGGCCGCGTTCTCGCTGTCGGGAGTCCGGGTCCGGCAGCGCTACCTCCTTCGCGCGACGGGCGGCGGATCCGCCGCCGACACGGCGCTGCTGCGCACGGAAGACGGAGAACCCTGGCTCATCCGCACGGAGTCGGACGACCGGATGGCGTTGATCGTCGCTTCGCCGCTGACGGCCGACGCGAGCGATCTCCCCGCGCGTCCCGCCATGGTCCCCTTCCTCGAAGCGCTCCTCGTGCACTGGTCGCACCTGGCCACCTGGCCCTTCGCCGATTTCGGGGCGGGGCGGCCGCTGACCCTCCCGGAGTGGGCGAGCGAGGTGGAATCCCCCGACGGGACGGTGCGCGGCGTGGAGGGCGGAGCGCGATTCACGCCGCTCAGGGCGGGGGTGTATGCGGTCCGGGGTACCGGGAGCGACGGGGCGGGCGTGGAAACGCACTTCGCGGCGAACGTGCCGGCGGAGGAGGCCGATCCCACGCCGATGGCGCGGCGCGAACTCGAGGAACTGTTCGCCGGCCGGCCGGTATTCACGGCAGGTCCCGACGCGAGCGCCTGGGAAGACGGTATCTTTCGAGCGCGGCGGGGCCGGGACATGGCCCCGTGGCTGATCGCGCTCGCGCTCGCGCTGATCGGGATCGAGCTGTACCTGGCGACGCCGGGCCGGTCGCGCCGCCCGAGCGCGGACGGTGAAGGGAGCGAGGTGACATCGGGCGCGTCGAACTGATTCGATCGTCGTTCCTCAAAACCGTGCGAGCCGCCGGAGTCCCGGAGGCGCTCTCGCGGCGTGATGCCCGTGCGTTCGTCCACCCGCTCCCGGGTGCGGGACCCGCCGCGCTCGCACTGGCGCTCGACGACCTGGCCGTCGGCGCCCCGGTCGTCCTCGTCGCCGAGACTCCCGAGCGGGCCGACGCGCTCCACGAGGATCTCCGCACGCTCGGCGCGAGCGGCGCCCGCTGTTGTCCGCAGCGAGAGGCCCTCCCGTACGAAGATGCAGACCCTCATGTCGAGATCGAGGCCCAGCGCGTGGAGGCCACGGGGGCGCTCCTCGCCGGGCGCTGCCGCATCCTCACGACGACGGCCCGCGCGCTCGCCGAGCGCGCGCCGATCCCCGTCGGCCGCGGCACGAGCCTCGCACTCACGGTCCGGCGCGGGGCCGCGCACCCGCTGGCTGAACTCGGCCACCGTCTAGAGGAGATGGGATTCGACCGCACCCACACGGTGCGCGAAGTCGGGGACTACGCGATCCGCGGCGGGATCGTGGATCTGTTCCCGTTCGGACATCCCGCGCCGCTCCGGATCGAACTCTGGGGCGACGAGGTGGAGTCCGTGCGCCGCTTCGACGCGCTCACGCAGCGTTCCACCGAACCCCTGGAGAGCGTGGATGTCCTTCCGGTCGCGCTGCGGAGCTCGGAAACGGCGGGCGACGTGGAGCGGCGCGCCCTCGTCGAGTCGCTGCCTCCGACGGCGCTGGCTCTGATCCTCGACCCTGAAGGGGGCGTCCGGGCCCGCGCACGCCTGTGGGATGAGGTCCGGGACGCGAGGAAGCGCGTCGGCGCCGGGGCGGAGCCGGCCGAATCCATCGTCCTCCCGCCCTCCGAGGCGGAGCAGCGGCTCGCGACGTTCCGCCGTCTCGAATTCACGGCCCCGGAGCAGGAGGCGCCGACCGCGATTCGGCTTCCCGTCGAACCTCCGCCCGCCATAGACCGCGACATGAAGCGGCTCGTGGCGGAGATCGGTACGGCGCGGGCCCGCGGAGAACGATTCATCGTCTTCTGCGACAACGACGGCCAGGTCGAGCGGCTGGAGGAGATCCTCACCGAACGCGGGGGCGCCGCGCTCGCCCGCGAGGTCGCCCTCGCCATCGGATCGCTCAGCGGCGGGTTCAGGGTCGGGGTTCCCGGCACCCTGCTCGTCCTCACGGACCACGAGGTGTTTCGGCGGCGGTATCGCCGCCACCGCGTCCGGCTGCGCGGCGCCGCGACCATCGAGTCCATCGCGGCCATCGAACCCGGAGACTACGTGGTTCACATGGAGCACGGGATCGGCCGCTACATGGGCCTCGAGCGCGTCGAAGTGCGCGGCGAGACGATCGAGACGATGGAGATCCGCTACGCCGACGGCGAAATCCTGAGACTCCCGCACTACCGGCTGGACCTCATCGAACGCTGGAGCGCCGCCGGCTCCGACGCCCGGCCGCCCACGGTCCACAAGCTCGGCCGGCGGAAGTGGAAGCAACTCCGGAACCGGACGGTCGCGGCGATCGAGGCCACGGCGGTCGAACTCCTCCAACTCTACGCGCGCCGCAAGATGTCGCCCGGCCGCGCCTTCCCCGCCGAGACCGCGTGGCAGCGCGAGATGGAATCCGCCTTCCTCTACGATGAGACGCCGGATCAACTCGGCGCCTGGGAGGCCGTCCGCCGGGATCTCGAGGCGCCGGTCCCGATGGACCGTCTCGTGTGCGGGGACGTCGGCTTCGGGAAGACGGAGGTCGCGATCCGCGCGGCGTTCAAGGCGGTACAGGACGGCGCGCAGGTCGCCGTGCTCGCCCCGACCACGATCCTCGCGGACCAGCACCTCACGACCTTCCGCGAGCGCCTCGCGGGCTTCCCCGTGCACGTGGAAGGGTTGTCGCGCTTCCGCACCCCCCGCGAGCAGCGCGAGGTCGTCGCGGGGCTCCGGGCCGGGACCATCGACATCGTCATCGGCACGCACCGGCTCCTCTCGCGCGACGTCGAATTCCGCGACCTGGGCCTCCTCATCGTCGACGAGGAGCAGCGTTTCGGCGTCCGCCAGAAGGAGCGGCTGAAGGAGTACCGCGAGACCGTGGACGTCCTCACCCTCACGGCGACGCCCATCCCCCGGACCCTTCACCTCGCGCTCGGCGGGCTGCGCGACCTCTCCACGATCCGCACGCCGCCGCGAAACCGCATGCCGATCATCACGCACGTGCTGTCCTGGGATGACGGGATCCTGGAGGAGGCGCTGCGGCGCGAGTTCGACCGCGGCGGCCAGGTGTTCTTCGTCCACGACCGCGTCGAGACGATCCGCGCCGTCGCGAGCCGGGTCGAAAGGCTGATGCCCGAAGCGCGGGCCGCGATCGCGCACGGCCAGATGCCGGAGCGCGAACTCGAGGACGTGATGCACCGCTTCGTCCGCGGCGAGCTCGATCTCCTCATCTGCACGTCCATCATCGAGAACGGACTCGACGTCCCGTCCGCGAACACGATGATCGTCCACCGGGCCCAGAACTTCGGCCTCGCCCAGCTCTACCAGCTGCGGGGGCGGGTCGGCCGCTCGCACCGCCGGGCCTACTGCTATCTCGTCGTCCCCTCCGACGTCGCCCCGGACGCGGCGGAGCGGCTGCGCGTCCTGGAGCACCACACGGAACTGGGCTCGGGGTACCAGGTCGCGCTCAAGGACCTCGAGTTGCGGGGGGCGGGGAACCTGCTGGGCGGAGAGCAGAGCGGCTTCGCGACCGCGGTGGGGATCGAGACGTGGCAGCGGCTCGTCGAGAGCACGCTCAGGCGATTGAAGGGAGACTCCCCGGACCCCGTGCCGCGCGCCCGCGTCTCCGTGGACGGAGAATCGTTCCTCCCCGATGCCTACGTCGCCGGGTCCCCGGTGAAGATGCATCTCTATCGCCGCCTCTCGCGTCTCACGAAGTGGGAAGAGGTGAAGTCGTTCCGCGCGGAACTCGAGGATCGCTTCGGTCGCCTTCCTCCCCCCGCGGCGCGTCTGATCGCGGCGGCGGAACTCCGGATTCTCGGGGCGGCGATCGGCGCGGACTGGATCCGGGCCTCCGACGACGACGCCCGAATCTCGTTCGAAGCGACGGCCTCGCCGCGGCTCAGGCTCCTCACGAACGCGCTCGCGGACCGCCAGTTGCACGTTGAAGTACGGCGGCTCGAACCGTTATCGTTGGTCCTGCGACGAGCGGGAACCGAGCCCCTCCTGCCGATGCTGGCGGAAGCCCTGGGGATCCTGGCGGCGCCGGGGCGCGCGGAGGCGAAGGAGACGAGAACTGCGGTGACCGCGGGAGGAGTCTAGCGTGATCGATATCAATCCGGGAATGAAGTCCCTGCGGGCCGGAGCCTGTCTGCTCGCGGCGACCCTCACCCTCATCGCCCCGCTCTCCGGGCTTCAGGAGAACGAGCCCGCGGCGGCCGACACCGTGCCGACGACGGAGTTTCCCCCCGGCGTGGAACCGCTGGACCGGATCGTGGCCGTCGTCGGCGACACGGCGGTCCTGTTCTCCGACATCCAGGTCACGCTCTACCAGTTGCAGGCCCGCGGCGCGCGCGTTCCGCCCGAAGGGACCGAACGCTGGGACGCGTTCGCCCGCGAAGTGCTCGAGGCGATGATCGACGACCTCATCTACCTCCAGCAGGCGAAGAACGCGGGCGTCACGGTGCCCGAGGATCGGGTGACCGAGATGGCGGACAGCTATTTCGCGGAGAGACGATCCCTGTTCTCCTCGGATGATGAGATGATGCTGGCGGTGGAGGAGACGGGCATGAACATGCTCCAGTTCCGCCAGATGCTCCGCTCCCAGGCTCATGCCGAGGGGCTGCGCCAGGCCTACCGGTTCGAACTCGAGCAGCGCACGGATCTGCCGCCGGTCATCGTCAGCGAGGAGGAGGTCGAGGCCGCGTTCGAGGAGTTCGCGCAGAACCAGCCGCCCCGCCCCGCACTCGTCTCGTTCAACCGGCTCGTGGTCACGCCGCTGCCGAGCGGCGAGGCGCGGGACAGCGTCCTGGCGCGCACGATCCGCGTTCAGAACGACTTCGCGAACGACGAGGAGGAGTTCTCCGTCCTCGCCCGCCGCCATTCCGACGATGAAGGGACCAGGGAGCAGGGCGGCGAGTTGGGCTGGATGAGCCGCGATCTGCTCGTGAAGCCGTTCGGCGACGCGGCGTGGACGACACGCCCCGGCCAGACGGTGGGTCCGGTGCAGACGCAGTTCGGGCTCCACTTCATCAAGATCGAGCGCCAGCGGGGGTCCGAGCGTTTTCTGCGTCACATCCTCCTGCGTCCCGAGATCAAGGAAGAGGACATCGAGGAGGCCCGGACGCTCGCGATTCAGATCGCGGACAGCCTGCGGGCGGGCTCGGACCCGGAGCGGCTCGTGGCGCTGTTCCGCGGACAGGTGGCGGATGAGGCGATCCGCTTCGACGACGTCTCGCTCGCAAGTCTCGTCAGCCAGTTCACGGGCGCGGGCGCCGAGTCCGGACTCACCGCCCCGACGGAGGGGACGGTGTACGGGCCGCTGCCGATGGAGCGCGGCGGTCCCACCGAGTTCGGGCTCGTCCATGTCCTGACGTTCCGTCCCGAGGGCCCGATCGAGATCGGCGACGTGCGGGATCAGATCCGGCAGAGCCTCCGCACCCGCAAGCAGATCGACATCATTCTCCGGGAGGTGCGTGCCAACACCTACATCGATGTGAGATTCTGAGGGGGATGACCCACATGCCGCGCCTCGGGATCACGCTGGGGGATCCGCGCGGGATCGGGCCGGAGGTGACCGCGGCGGCGCTCTCCTCGTTCTCGGGGATGGACGGGATCGAAGCGGTCCTCGTGGGGCCGCGGTCGCTCGGCGAGGTGGAGGCTCACCTGGAAGGAGTGCCCCGGGAGACGGTAGGAGACTGGGACCCCACGGGCGGCGAGCGGCTCGCGGGCGTGCTGTCGGGGCGGGCCATCGAACGGGCCGTGGCGATGGCGCAGGCGGGAGAGATCGACGGGATCGTCACGGCTCCGATCAGCAAGACCGCGCTGCGGGCCGCGGGGTACGCGCACCCGGGTCACACGGAGTTTCTCCAGGAACTGGCCGGAGCGCACGAGGTCACGATGATGATGTCCGCCGAGCGCACGCCCCTCGGCGGATCGCTGCGCCTGGCGCTCCTCACCGCGCATCTCCCCCTGCGCGACGTGCCCTCCGTGCTCAATGTGGACCTTTTCGCACGCAGATCGCAGATCGCGATCGAAGCGCTGCGCGCCTGGTGGGGGATCGAGCGGCCCCGCCTCGCCTTCGCGGGGCTCAATCCGCACGCGGGCGAAGGCGGACTCTTCGGCGATGAGGAGATCGAGGTGTTCGCGCCGGCGCTCGCGCGGCTCGCTGCGGACCCCGGCGTGGAAATCCTCGGCATCTTCCCCGGGGACACCGTCTTCCTGAAGGCGCTCTCGGGGGAGGCGGATCTCGTCGTGACGCCCTACCACGACGTGGGGCTCGCAGTGCTGAAGACGATCGCGATGAACGAAGGCGTGAACGTGACGGCGGGGCTTCCCTTCCCGCGAACTTCTCCGGATCACGGCACGGCGATGGACATCGCGGGCCGCGGGATCGCGGATCCGGGAGCGATGCGGGCCGCCATCGACCTCTGCGCCCGGTTCTGCGCGGCGCGGGTTGCTGCGGGATGATCTCGCTGAGAGGTGTCTCGAAGGCCTATCCGCGCTCCGGAGACGCGCTTCGGGGGGTGTCCTTCCGTCTCCGGAAGGGGGAGTTCGCCTTCCTCACCGGACCCTCGGGGGCGGGCAAGTCGACGGTGCTGGAACTGATCCACTTCCAGACCCGGCCGACCGAAGGCGAGGTTCAGGTCTCACGCTACAACTCGAGGCGGGTCCGCCGCCGGGATATTCCGGCGCTGCGACGGCGCGTGGGGTTCGTGTTTCAGGATTTCAAGCTGCTGGAACGGCTGACCGCCGCGGAGAACGTGGCCTTCGCGCTCGAAGTCATCGGGACCCCGCGACGCGAGATCGCGGGGCGCGTCCAGCGGCTGCTGAGTCAGGTCGGGCTCGCCGCCCGCCACCGCGCGCGACCATCGGAGCTGTCGGGCGGTGAACGGCAGCGCGTCGCGGTGGCGCGCGCCCTCGCCACGGAACCGCGGATCCTTCTCGCGGACGAGCCCACGGGCAACCTCGATCCCGACGCCGCAGGGGGAGTGTTCGAGCTGTTCCGGATGCTGAACCGGCTCGGCACGGCCGTGCTCATGGCCACGCACGACGCGGACTTCGTGCGCCGACACCCGGACATCCGTCGACTCGAGCTGGAGGACGGGCGACTTGCCCGCGATTCCGCCGCATGAGATCCATGCGCGAGGCGCTCGCCGGCTTCCGGCGCACCCCTCTGCTGTGCGTCCTCTCCATTGGAGCGATCGGGCTCAGCCTCGTGATCCTCGGCCTCTTCGGGCTCGTTGCGCACAATATCGGCGGTGCGATCGGCGACGTGGAACGCCGCGTGGAGGTCGTCGGCTACCTGCTCGATGACGCGGGCTCGGAACAGGTGCGGGCCGCCCGGCGGGAGTTGGAGGCGCTCCCGGCGGTGGAATCGGTGCGCTACGTATCGAAGGACGAGGCGCTGGAGCGGGCACGGCGCGATCTCGTCGAGTTCTCGGACGTCTACGGGGAACTGCGGGTGAACCCGCTTCCGGCCTCGTTTCACCTCCGGCTCCGTGAGGGCTTCCGCACTCCGGAAACGGTGTCGGAGACCGCGGGCACGCTCGCGGCGTACCCGTTCATCGAGGAAGCGCGGTTCGGGGATGAGTGGGTGGAGCGCCTCTTCGCGCTGCGGAGCGCGGCGACGGGGATCGCGCTGGCTCTGGGCGGCGGATTCGCGCTGATCGCGGTGCTTCTCATCGTCACGACGGTGCGCATGGCCATCCTCGCGCGCGGTGAAGAGATCGAGATCATGCAGATCGTGGGCGCGCGGGAAGGCTATATCCAGCGGCCATTCCTTCTCGAAGGCGCGGTCACCGGGCTCGCGGGCGGGCTGCTGGCGCTCGGCGTGACGCGGCTGGCGTACGTCGTCTTCCCCATCCGTTTCGCCGCCATCGAATCGCTCGCGTGGCTCCCGCACCTCTGGACCGCGGCCGGCGTCGCCGCCGCCGCCCTCCTCGGCCTGCTCGCAGCCGCCTACTCCGTGCACCGTGAAGTGGGACGCGCGTATGGCCCGTCCTAGCCGTCCGTCCGGGGGGCGGAGTCCCGGGCGGCCCGGGGGGCTGCGAGGCCGCGCGTGGGCGGCGCGGCTCGTCGGGGCCGTGAGCTTCGCCGTCGCGACGAGCCCGGCATGGGCCGCGCCCCTTCCCGCGATCGCGCAGGAGTCGCCGGATGTGCGGCGCCGCCTGGAGGAGAGCGAGGGACGGCTCGAACTCATCCGCGAGGAACGACAGCGGCTGCGCCGGGAACTCGAGGGGATCGCAGGCCAGGTCACCGGCGACTCGGCCGAACTCGTGAACATCGAACGACAGATCGCCGCCTCGGCGAGCCTCCTGGCCGAGTTCGACGTTCAACGGCTCGCCCTCTCGGATCAGCTCACGGCCATGACGCGCGAGATGCTGCTCACGCGCGACGAACTCGCGGCGCGCCAGGTCGTGCTGCGGGCACGGCTCCGCGACATCTACAAGCGCGGCCCCCTCCGCACCGTCGAGGTGCTCCTCTCCTCCCGGTCGTTCTCGGACCTGCTCAATCGCTACAGGTATCTCCGCGACATCGCCGTCTTCGACCGCATGCTCGTGGAGGACGTGAGGAAGCTGGAGGACACCCTCGCGGAGCTGCGCGGCGGACTGAGCCGGGAAGGCGACCGGATCGCGCGCGTGCGAGCGGAGAATCGCCGGGAATACGACGAGTTGGAGAGGTTGGAGCGGCAGCGGCAGGAGCGGTTGCGCCGATTCGCCGACCGCCGCGACGAGGCGCAGTCGACGCTGGCCCGGCTGGCGGCGGAAGAAGCCGAGCTGCGCGCGCTCATGGCGGGGCTGGAAGAACGACGCCGCTCGGCGGAGCGCGAGGCGGGCGCGGCGTCGGTTCCATCGCTGACGACCGGGGATCTCGGGCGCCTCGCCTGGCCCGTCGAAGGGGAGGTCCTCTGGCGCTTCGGACCCGAACGGGAAGGACGCACGACGATCCCGCGGGAAGGGATCGGGATCGCGGCCCCGCGCGGCACGCCCGTGAACGCGGTGGACCGCGGCACCGTCGCCTCCGTGGCGGCGCGCGCCTCGGGACTGACGGTGATCCTCGATCACGGCGGGGGTTTCTACTCGTCCTATCAGAAGCTCCGCGACGTCACGGTCGGCGAGGGACAGGCGGTCGGCGAGGGACAGGCGATCGGACACGTGGGCGGGGACGCCACCCGGCCGCACATCGAGTTCCAGATCTACGAGCCGGGGACGGTGGGGCCCCGCGCGGTGGATCCGGTCCGGTGGCTGAGGGGCCGCCCGTGAACGCCGAGCGTCCCTGGGGACAGGAGGACCTCCTGCAACGGCTGGCGAGCGCGGTCGCGGGCCGGAGACTGCCGCAGTCGCTTCTCGTCCACGGCCCGGAGGGCGTCGGCAAGCGTTCGCTGGCGCTGTGGATCGCGCGCGCGCTCCAGTGCGAGCCGGCAGAGGCGGGGGATGTGCCCTGTGAAGCGTGCCGGCCCTGCCGCATGGCGGCGCGGCTGGAACACCCGGACATCCACCTCCACTTCCCGATGCCGCGCCCGAAGCGGGCCGCCTCGCGGGCCAGGCTGCGGGAGGCCATCGAGGCGCAGCGGCACGAGCGTCTCGCTCTGCTGCGGGAGGATCTGCATGCGCGCCTGGACCCGGACGCGGTCACGGGACTCTACGTGGCCGCCGTGGAGAACATCCGGGACCAGGCGTCGCGGCGTCCGTCGATGGCGCGCCGGTCGGTGTTCGTGATCGAGGACGCGGAACGGATGGTGCCGCAGAGCGCGAGCCCCGAGGCGGCGAACGCCTTTCTCAAGCTCCTGGAGGAGCCGCCGCCGTTCGCCTACATCGTCCTCACGAGCGGCCGTCCGGACGCCCTTCTGCCGACGATCCGGTCCCGCACGGTGCCGCTCCGCATCGCGCCGCTGCCGACCGAACGCGTCGCGGCCTATGTGACGGAACACCTCGGCGTTCGCGATGACGACCGCGCACGGGCGGTCGCCCGGCGGGCCGGCGGCGCGGTCTACCGGGCGCGCACGCTCGTCGACTCCGAGGCCGGTGAATCGGGGGCCGCCGCGGACGGCCTGCTGGCCGCCGCCCTCGATGGTTCGCCGCAGGCGCGCTATCGCGCCGCGTCCCGCTACTCCGCGCGCGGCGCGCGAGGGGAGTTGGAGCCGGCGCTCGAGGCGTTGCGCATCCGCCTTCGGGACATGCTCTGCATCGCCGCCGGAGCCCCCGACGCGGCGCTCGATTCAGCGAGCGGCCGGGGCGCCGGGGCCGCGGGCGGCGGCCCGGCGGAAGGCGCGGTCCTCGAAGCCCTCGGGGCCGTCGATGCGGCCATGGAAGGGGTGGGCCGCAACCTGAATCCGCAAGCGACGACAGCCCTCCTGCTCGAGGAGATGAGCGCGGCCTTCGCCGGTCGCCCCACTGGCCGGACGGCGGGAACACCGCAGTTTGCGGGGGTACTGAGAAGTCTGTGACGGGAGGCAGCTTCGTGGACGGACTCACACATCTGGATCCGGAAGGGCGGGTGCGAATGGTCGACGTGGGAGAGAAACCTCTCACGCGACGCGTGGCCGTGGCCGAGGGCCGGATCCGAATGCGCCGTGCGACGCTCGATGCCATCCGGGAGGGCGAGGTCGAGAAGGGAGAGGCGCTCGCCGTGGCCCGTCTCGCGGCGATCCAGGGGGCCAAGGCGGCGTCCGCGCTCGTTCCGCTCTGCCATCCGATCCCGCTCGACGCGGTCGATGTCGATCTCGAAGCCGAGGAGACGCCGCCGGCTTACCGGCTCAGCGTGCGGGCCTCGGCGGAGTGGCGCACGGGCGTCGAGATGGAGGCGATGGCCGGCGTCGCGGCCGGCCTGCTCGCCCTCTACGACATGTGCAAGGCGATCGACCGGGGCATGACGCTGGGGCCGATTCGACTCCTCGAGAAGCGCGGGGGACGATCCGGCACCTGGAAGGCGGACGCGAAGTGATGCGGATACGGGGGACGCGGTGAGCCACCGGGAGGCGCTCCGGAAGAAGATCGAGTCGGGCACGGCCCGGGTGGGCGTGCTCGGGCTCGGCTATGTCGGTCTTCCGGTCGTCACGGCGTTCTCCGGCGCAGGCTTTCGGACGCTGGGGTTCGATATCGACGAGCGTGTCGTCCGGCGGGTAAGGCGTGGCGACTCCCACATCGGCGATGTCCCGGCGCGAACCGTCGCCGCCGCCGTCGAGAGCGGCCTCCTCGATGCGACAACGGACTTCGGCCGGCTCGCGGAGATGGACGCCGTCATCATCTGCGTCCCCACCCCGCTCGGGAAGACCGGCGATCCCGACGTTTCCCACATACTCGACGCGCTCGGGCACATCCGCGACGGCCTCCGGCCCGGTCAACTCATCGTCCTCGAGTCGACCACCTACCCGGGCACGACCCGGGAACTCCTGCAGCCGGAACTCGAACAGGGCGGACTCACCGCGGGAAAGGAATTCTTCGTCGCCTTCAGCCCCGAGCGCGTAGACCCCGGCAATCCCACCTACACCTTCACGAACACGCCGAAGGTCGTGGGCGGATTGACCGCCTCCTGCCGCGAACTCGCCGATGGCCTCTACGAGAAAGTCATCGACGAGGTCGTGAGCGTTTCGTCGCCCGAGGTCGCGGAACTCACGAAGCTGCTCGAGAACACCTTCCGCGCCGTGAACATCGGTCTCGTGAACGAGATGGCGGTCATCGCGGATCGTCTGGGGATCGACATCGGCGAGGTCGTCGAGGCCGCGGCGACGAAGCCGTACGGCTTCATGCGTTTCACGCCCGGCCCCGGGCTGGGCGGTCACTGCCTCCCGATCGACCCGCAGTACCTCGCCTGGAAGATGCGGACGCTCCAGTACCGGACCCGCTTCATCGAACTCGCCGCCGAGGTCAACGCCGAGATGCCGCGCTACGTCGTGGACCGCGTCGCGCAGGCGCTCAACCGGCACCGGCGGCCGCTGAACGGCAGCCGCGTCCTGCTGCTGGGCGTCGCCTACAAGCCGGGCGTCGGCGATGTCCGCGAGAGTCCGGCGCTCGACGTCATCGAGCTTCTGCGCCGCCAGGGCTCCGAGGTCTCATACCACGATCCGTTCGTGCCGCGGCTGGCGCTGGAGGGCGGAAACCTCGAATCGCAGCCCCTGACGGCGGAGTCGCTCGCATCGAGCCACGCCACGGTCGTCATCACGGATCACCCGCAGGTGGACTACGGTCTCGTGCTCGAGAGGGCACGGATCATCGTCGACACGCGCAACGGCCTGCCGCGGCGGCCCGGGGAGCAGGGGGAGCCGGGCGGTGCGGTCCTCTATCCGCTGTCCGGCCCCGCCCGCGAAGGCTCAGCGCCGGATCTCGAGCCGGTCGCCGGGGTGGATCCGGGTCGAGGAAAGGCGATTCCATTCGATGAGGTCGCGCGTCGATACCGAATGTCGGCGGGCGATCAGCCATAGCGAATCACCCGGCCGGACCACGATCGTCACAGGCCCGGCGCCGTTGCTCGCGGACGCGGCCGAACCCGTTCCCGTCGACCGGCCCGTCCGCGGAATCAGCAACTCCTGGCCGATCTGCAGGCGTCGCGGATTCACATTGCCGTTCGCGGCCCGCAACGCCGCCACCGACACGCCGTATCGCTGCGCGATCACGTCCAGCGTCTGCCCGCGCTGCACCGTGACGACGGTCGTCCCCTCGGCGTTCGTCCGCGCGGTGAGCGGGCGGGCGTTCGAACTCCGCGCGATCGATGCGCCGGAGGCCCGCGCCGACCGGGGAATCACGAGTTCCTGGCCGATCTGCAGGCGACGCGGGTTCAGGTTGCCGTTCGCCGCGCGCAGCGCCGCCACCGACACGCCGTACTGCTGTCCGATCCACCCCAGCGTGTGACCGCGCTGAACCGTGTGAAACGTCCACGTCACCCGCTCATCCGCCGGCACGGCCGCATACCGCGCCGCGAACCGGACGGCGCCCTCGACCGGGACCCGAACCTCGACCTCGCGGTTCGGCGGGGTCACGTCGCGCGGAAACTCGGGGTTGAGGAGGTTGATCGTCTCCTCGTCGGTCCCGGCGGCCTCCGCCAGGACGTCGAAGCTCGTCGCGTCGGGCACGCGTACCTTCGCGTACTCCGGGATCCTCTCTCTCTCGGGATCCGGGAACCCGTAACGCGCGGGATCGTGTCCGATCATGGCCGCCGCGATGATCTTCGGCACGTAGTCCCGCGTCTCGCGCAGCAGCAGACGACGGTCGGCGAGATCCCAGAACGTCGCGCCCGGCACGGTGCGGAGCCCGCGGCGGACCCGGTTCGGTCCTCCGTTGTAGGCCGCCGCGGCGAGGTACCAGGAGCCGAACTCCTCATAAAGATCCTTGAGGTGTCGGACTGCGGCGTCCGTCGCCTTCTCCGGATCTCTCCGTTCGTCGATCCAGTAGGATATCTCGAGGCCGTACTGGCGCCCCGTGCCCGAGATGAACTGCCACAGACCGACCGCGCTCGCGCGGCTGTAGGCGTTCGGATTCATCCCGCTCTCGATGAGCGAAAGGTAGATGAGGTCCTGCGGCAGCCCCGCCTCGCGCAGCTTCCGGCGAATCATGGGCTCGTAACGGGTCTTGCGGCCGAGGTAGGTCGCGAAGCGTTCGCCGATGGCCGTCTGGAAGTAGTGGACCCACGATTGGACGCGCTCGTTCATCTCGAGCCTGAAAACGCGCGGATCCTCTCCTTCGTGAACCAGCCCCATCGGGTCGCCGCCGAGGATCTCGCGGATCGCGCGATCGATCTCCGCCGCCGTCGGCTCGGCGTCCGTGTCGTCCGCCGGGTCCGGCACGACCGGATCCTCCGGCATCAACTCGTCGTCCGGAGCCGACGCGGCAGCGTCTCCCGGCTGCCGGGTCGCCTCGGGTGGATCCGCCGCGCCGGCCCCGGGCGCCCCCTGTTCGACGTTCGCGGTGTCCGGGGCCGGGCCGAGTTCGGGTGTACGCTGGGTGAGCGCGCAGCCGTGCAGCACGAACGCCGCGAGCAGAAGACCGACCCAATGAAGGCACGCAGGGACGGGCGTTCTCGATGATCGATAGGTCATCAGACGGCAAATCCCCCCTTGGTGCCACAACTCTGGTGCTGCTACCCCCAGGCCCCTCCACTCCGCCAGGGCGTCGCTCCGGAAGCAGGACCGGACAACACGCGGATAATGGTACCGAACCGGCTGTGCCGTGTCGAGATCGACCCGGCTGCGAAGCGTTTCTGGCGAGATGCATCGCCGCTCGAACGCAGCAGGGTTTTGCCACGGGCCGTTAGACGTGGTAGTTGGGGGCTTCGCGCGTGATCACGACATCGTGCGGATGGGACTCCCGGAGTCCGCCGGAGGTGATGCGGAGGAAGCGGGCATCCCGGCGGAGTTCGTCGATGTCGGCGGCGCCGCAGTAACCCATGCCGCTGCGAAGACCGCCGACGAGCTGGAACACGGTGTCCGCCACCGGACCCTTGTAGGGCACCCGGCCTTCGATCCCCTCGGGGACCAGCTTCTGGGCGGACGATCCCTCCTGGAAATACCGGTCGGCCGAGCCGGCCTGCATGGCCGCCAGCGAACCCATGCCGCGGATCACCTTGAACCGCCGGCCCTCGAGGAGGAAGGTCTCCCCCGGGCTCTCGTCGGTGCCCGCGAACATGGACCCGAGCATGCACGTCTCCGCCCCCGCCGCGACCGCCTTCACGAGATCGCCGGAATACTTGATGCCGCCGTCGCCAATGACCGGCACCCGGCCCTCGGCCCCCGCCACGCTGTCCTCGATCGCGGTGATCTGAGGCACGCCGACACCCGTGACGACGCGCGTCGTGCAGATGGATCCCGGCCCCACGCCGACCTTGACCGCGTTCACCCCCCGCTCGACGAGCATCGCCGCCCCTTCGCGGGTCGCGACGTTGCCGGCAATGAGATCGATGTCGGGGAGCGCCTCCCGCACCCGGGTGACGGCCTCGAGGACGCCCTCCGAGTGTCCGTGCGCGGTGTCGACGACGATGACGTCCACTCCGGCCCCGGCAAGTTCCCGTGCCCGCTCGAGTTCATTCCGGCTCGCCCCCACGGCCGCCCCTACGCGGAGCCGTCCGTGGCCGTCCTTCGTCGCGTTGGGAAACTGCCGCCGCTTGAAGATGTCCTTGACCGTGATGAGTCCGGCGAGCCGCCCGTCCTCTCCCACCACGGGGAGCTTCTCGATCTTGTGCTGGCGGAGAATCTCTTCGGCCTCCTCGAGCGAGGTCCCGGTGGGCGCCGTCACAAGATTCTCGCTCGTCATCACCTCCCGCACCGGCCGCGAGAGGTCGGTTTCGAACACCAGGTCCCGGTTGGTCAGAATCCCGACGAGGGCGCCGTCGTCGCCCACGATCGGGACCCCGCTGATCGAGAAGTCCCTCATCCGCCTGCGGGCTTCGCCCAGCGTGGCGTCGGGTCCGAGCGTGATGGGATCCAGAATCATCCCGCTCTCGGACCGTTTCACCCGGTCGACCTGCCGGGCCTGGGCTTCGATCGGCATGTTCTTGTGGATGATGCCGATCCCGCCCTCGCGTGCGAGGGCGATGGCCATGCGGGATTCCGTCACCGTGTCCATGGCGGCGGAAAGCAGCGGAATCTGGAGTCGGATGCGCTGGGTCAGGCGAGTGGAGACGTCGACATCCGCCGGATGAACGAGCGCATGCCCGGGTGCAAGCAGAACGTCGTCGAAGGTCAGCGCTTCGCGGCTGGAGCGCGGCGTGGGAGCTTCCATGCGCCATCGTAGGCGACGGCCCGCGCGACGTCAACGAGCGGACGGTCGCCGCCCGCCGACGCCGTCCTAGGGGTCGACGACGATCTCGCGCGTCTCGGGCGGAGGGCGATCCTCCCGGGGTTCCGGTTCCGGGCTTCCCGCTTCGAGTTCGGCGAGGAATCCCCGCCCGGCTTCGCGGAACGAGTCGATCACGCGGTCGGCCGCACCGAGCACTTTCATCGTGCCCTTGACCGCGGTGGTCGAGGCCCGCGTCCTCCGCAGCCCCCGATGGACGGATTCGGCGAAGTGCTGGAACGGATCCGCGCCGGCCGCCGGCCGGGAGGCGTACTTCGACGCGAGATAGTCGATGAAATCGACGACCTCGTACTGCTTGTCCTCGGGGAGAGCCTGGAGCTTCCTCCAGATCTTCTTCCTCAGGATCTCGTTCATGCCTTCTTCGGCCATGGCGCCTTCCGACTCCGTGGTCGTCCGAACCCGCCGCGCGTTCCTTCGCCGGTCCCCCTCATACTCCGCCCGACAGGGGGCAGGTTTCAAGTATGCAGCGCGCGCAGCGGCGCGAGGGGTTCCGCCGTCCGCCGCCGCAAGCATAACATGTAGCGCGTGAAAACGGCCTATGATCTCGCCTGCGAAGCACTCGCCGCGGCCCCTCGACGATGGCTGGTCACGGGGGGCGCCGGGTTCATCGGATCGCACCTCGTCGAGCGGCTCCTCGCGCTGGGACAGGAGGTCGTGGCGCTCGACGACCTCTCGACCGGAAACCGCGGCAACATCGACGAAGCCGTGGCGGCCTCGGGCGCCCCGGCGGACCGGTGCCGCTTCCTGGAGCGGGACGTCGTCGATGCCGACGCGGTCATCGAGGCATGCCGCGATGTCGACATCGTGCTGCACCAGGCCGCGCTGGGTTCGGTGCCCCGATCCGTCAAGGAGCCGCAGGAGACGTATGCCCGCAACGTCGAGGGGTTCATCAACGTGCTGGACGCAGCCCGCGACGCCGGCGTCTCCCGCCTCGTCTACGCCTCCTCGAGTTCGGTGTACGGGGATTCGCCCTACCTCCCGAAGGTGGAAGCGCGCATCGGAAACCCGGCATCCCCGTATGCGGCCACGAAGCGGGTCAACGAGTTGTACGCGGAGATGTACCGCCGCAGCTACAACATCGAGGTCGTCGGACTCCGCTACTTCAACGTCTTCGGCAGGAGGCAGGCGCCCAACGGACCTTACGCCGCGGTCATACCGCGCTGGACGCTGCGGATGCTCGCGGGAGAGCCGTGCCAGATCTACGGGGACGGGAAGACGACCCGGGATTACTGCTACATCGACAACGTGGTACAGGCGAACCTGCTCGCCGCCACGACGGGGGCGGGGGCGGCGCTGGGCGTCTACAACGTCGCCGCGGGAGATCCGACGACGCTGAACGAGTTGTTCGCCCTCATTCGGTCGGGGCTCGCGAAGAAGCGGCCGGATGTGGGAAACGCCGAACCGGTGTACGAGCGCTTCCGGGTCGGTGACGTGCGGCATTCCTACGCGGACGTCTCGAAAGCTCGGGAACGGCTGGGATACGAACCCCGCTGGACGCTCATCGAAGGTCTTCGGTCCACGCTCGACTGGTACGCCGCCCTCTGAACGGCGGGGACTGGCCTGCGGGCGCCCGTCCCCCGGCGCTGCCGGGGTCCGACCTTCATGTCTGGAGAATCGACCTTTCCGCCTGTGAGGGGTCCGGCGACGACGCCCTCCTGAGTCCGGACGAGCGGGCCCGCGCCGAGCGACTCGTCAACGCGAAGGCGCGCGCCCGCTTCCGTTGCGCCCGCATCGCGCTGCGACGCCTCCTCTCCGGGTACCTGCGCGTTCCGCCCGGCGAGTTGGCGCTGGAGTACGGAGAGCACGGAAAGCCCCGGCTGGTGTCGGCACAAGGGAGCGACGGGGCCGGCGATGCTCCCCCGTTCTTCTTCAACCTCAGCCACTCGGGCGGACTCGCGCTCTGCGCGGTGGGCCAACTCGGCGAGACCGGCGTCGACATCGAACGCATCCGGCCGCTCAGCTACCCGGGGGGCCTCGCCCGCGACCACCTTTCCCCCGAGGAACGGCGCCTCCGGTCCGACTGGGAAACCCCGGCGGCGAGGCCGGAGTTCTTCCGGATCTGGGCCCGGAAGGAGTCGATCCTCAAGGCCGCCGGACTCGGTCTGTCGCGTCCGCTGAACCGCGTCGACACGATTCGCGGGGAACTCGACGGGCGTTCCTGGTGGTTGATGGACCTCTTGCCGGGGGACGGTTTCACGGGCGCCGTGGCATGCGCCCGGAAGCCGGAAACCGTCCGGCTGTGGAGTTGGCGGTGACCGCGGCGGGGCCGCCGATGGTCGGTCGGCGGCGGGCGAGGTTGACGATGGCCGATCCGCTCCCCATAGTGCCTCGCGACATTGCGGGTCGTGCCCGACCGCCAGGCGCGGAGCCGGACGTACGAACCCCCCTCAGCAGGCCGCAGCGGGGCTTTTGCCACGGCCTGCTAACGCCCCCAAGTGACCCGGAGGTCGCGCCATGTCCGACGCCGTTTTTGCGGCACCCAGTGAACACCCCTCGCACATTCGATACGACGACTACGGGAGCACCGTCGCCACCGGCGACCGGGACGCGATCCTGAAGCTCTGCGAGGATCTGAACGTCCGTTTCCTTCGTCTCATCTTCATCGACATCGACGGCTTCGCGAAGAACGTCGAGGTTCCGGCGAGCAAGCTCGAAGACGGGTTCGACGCCAAGGTCATGTTCGACGGATCGTCGATCGGCGGCTACGTCCGCATCGAGGAGAGCGACATGCTCCTCCGGCCGGATCTGGACACGTTCCGGGTCTTCCCGTGGGGGAACCCGGACGCCCGGGTGGCCCAGATGTACTGCGACGTGCGGCGCCCGTACAACAAGCCGTTCGGCGGCTGCCCGCGCGCGGCGCTGAAGCGCGTCGTCGCCAGGGCCGAAGCGATGGGTTACACGATGTATTCCGCCGTCGAGGCGGAGTTCTTCCTCTTCAAGACGAACGAGGACGGCAGCTGCAATTTCGTCACCCACGACGATGGCGGGTACTTCGACCTCACGCCGTCGGACCTCGCCGAGCGGGCGCGGCGCGAGATGGTCACCGCCATGGAGGCGATGGGCCTCGACATCGAGGCCGCGCACCACGAAGTCGCCGAGGGCCAGCACGAGATCGACTACAAGTACGGGGAAGCGCTGCGCACCGCCGACGACCTCATGACCTTCAAGTTCATCGTTCGCAACGTCGCGCTCGCGCACGGGCTCCACGCGACGTTCATGCCCAAGCCCATCTTCGGCGCGAACGGCTCCGGCATGCACACGCACCAGTCGCTGTTCAAGGACGGGAAGAACATCTTCCACGACGCGAACGCCGACTACGAGCTGGCCGATGTGATGCTCCACTACATCGGCGGCCTGAAGAAGCACGCGCGGGCCATCGCGGCGGTCACCAACCCGATCGTGAACAGCTACAAGCGGCTCGTGCCCGGCTACGAGGCGCCGATCTCCATCGCGTGGTCGCAGCGGAACCGCTCGCCGATGATCCGCATCCCTGAGCAGCGCGGCGTCGGCACGCGGCTCGAGTTCCGCATGCCCGACCCGTCCTGCAACGGCTACCTGGCGACGGCCGTCCAGCTCGCCGCCGGTCTCGACGGCATCGAGAACCAGATCGATCCGGGGCCGCCGCTCGACACGAACGTGTGGCAGCTGACCGACGAGCAGCGCGCGAAGATCGGGCTCGAAGTGCTGCCCGCCAACCTCGGCGAGGCGGTGGAGGAACTCGAGGCGAACGACGTAATGAAGGACGCGCTCGGCGACCACATCTTCGGGCAGTTCGTGAGCCGCAAGAAGTCCGAGTGGAGCGACTACGTGGCGTCGGTCTCCGAGTGGGAGCTCGAGCAGTACATCAACTACTAGCCGCAGTTGAGGGCAGCCGCGGTCCGGCTGCCTGAGCCGATCAGCGGTCCGGGGGTTCCAGGATCCCCGGATCGTTGACGGCATCGACGGCCACGACGAGCCCGGGGAGTTCCGCGCCCGTGCTCCGGACGTCGGCGATCACGTTCCGAATTCGGCTCAACCCCACGGCGTTCCGGCGCCGGAAGGACCGCATCGCGTCTTCCGTCGTCGACGCCTCGGCACGGACGATGATCTGCGCCGCCATGCGGGAACGGGCCAGCTCGAGTCGCGTGACGAGGATGCGCGCCGCCCTCTGGTCCCACGGATCGTCCGTGGCCTGCGAGTAGACGCGGCTCCGCAGCCAGGGGAAGTCGATCTCCTCGGCGAGGCCGAAGTACACGGCGCCGACCTCGCGCGTGCCGGCGCCCGTTTCGCGGATGAGGCTGGCGATCGGCAGCAGTTCGTCCACGTAGCGGAAGGTCGCGAGTTGCGCCGCGCCCTCCGGATCGAGTCCGTCCATCTCGTGCAGCGAGCAGGTGGACTCGAAACGTTCCCGCCGCTCCGAGGTGAGCAGTTCCGGCAGGGCGTCGCGGACCGCCCGCACGGGATCGTGCAGCCACTCGATCGCCTCGCTGATCGGCTCCGCGGGGTTGGTCCGCTGCAGGAGCCATCGAGTCGCGCGCGTCAGCGCGTCGGCCATGGCGAGGTAGCACTCGTTCTGCGCCCCGCTCCGCATCCGGACGTCGGCGACGCGCAGCCGCTCGTACAGGTCCTCGGCGTCCGCGATCCGTGACGCGACGTACCAGGTGCGGGCGACGGTCGCGGCGGCGCGGCCGGTCTCCTCCATGAGCCGGATATGGCTCGTGGCGCCCATGCGGTCCACGAAGCGGTTCGTCAGCAGCATGCTCGAGATGTTCGGGCGCAGCCGGTGTTCCTCGAGGTCCGATGTCTCGACCTCCTTCAGCGCCCCGAAGGGAAAGTAGTCCTCCACCAGTTCCATCATGGCCGGGTCGCGGGACACGCTGGACTCCGTGAGCGCGTGCTTGAGGTGGAGCTTCGAGTAGGCCATGACCGTCGCGAGTTCCGGCCTCGTGAGGTGCGCCCCGACGTTCTCCCGTTCGATGAGTTCCTCGCCCGCCGGCAGGTATTCGAGGGCCGGATCGAGGATCCCCTCCCGCTCGAAACGCTGGATCACCTCGCGGAATGCGGCGGGCGTGCGCCGCGCCCGGATGTAGTCGAGGCTGATCGCGAGGCTCTGGCTGTACGTGTTGCGGAGGACCTTCCACGCGACCTCATCCGTGCACTCCCGGAGCAAATCGTTTCGCGCCTCGTAGTCGATCCCCCCGCGCGACAGCGGCGCGCCGAGGAGGATCTTGAGGTTGACCTCGTGGTCGGACATGTCGACCCCGGCGGAGTTGTCCACGGCATCGGTGTTGATGCTCCCCTCGCGGAGCGCGTATTCGACCCGCGCGCGCTGCGTGAAGCCGAGATTGCCACCCTCGCCCACGACCCGCGCCCGAATGCCCGTCGCATCGACCCGCGTGGGATCGCCGCTCGGGTCGCCGACATCGGCGTGGCGCTCCGAACTCGCCTTCACGTACGTGCCGATGCCGCCATTCCAGAGGAGGTCGACCGGCGCCGACAGAATCGCGCGGATCAGCTCGTTCCCGTTCATCTCCTCGTGATCGATGCCGAGGCGCTCCCGGATCTGCGGCGAGAGGTGGATCTGCTTCTCCGTACGGTCGTAGACGCCACCCCCTTCGCTCAGAAGCTCGGCGTCGTAGTCGGCCCACGACGAGGCCGGGAGCTCGAACAGCCGTTTCCGCTCCTCCCACGACGCCTCCGGATCCGGGTTCGGATCGAGGAAGATGTCGCGGTGATCGAAGGCTGCGACGAGCTGGATCTGCTTGCTGAGCAGCATGCCGTTGCCGAACACGTCGCCGCTCATGTCCCCGATGCCGACCGCCGTGAAGGGTTCGTTCTCGTAATCGATGTCCGCTTCCCGGAAGTGGCGCTTCACGCATTCCCACGCACCGCGGGCCGTGATTCCCTCCTTCTTGTGGTCGTACCCCTGCGATCCGCCGGAGGCGAAGGCGTCGTCGAGCCAGAAGCCCGCTTCCGCCGCGAGTTCATTGGCCGTATCCGAGTTCTTCGCCGTCCCCTTGTCCGCCGCCACGACGAGGTACGGGTCGGGTCCGTCGTGGATCACCATCCCCCGGGGTTGCGTCACTTCGCCATCGACGACGTCGTCGGAGACTTCCAGCAGCCCGCGAATGAAGTCCCGGTAGCTGTCCAGCCCCGCCGCAAGCCGCGCCTCGCGCTCATCGGGCAGGCCCTTCACGATGAAGGCGCCCTTCGCGCCGCTGGGCACGATGACGGCGTTCTTCACCCTCTGCGTCTTCACGAGCCCGAGCACTTCCACCCGGAAGTCCCCGTAGCGGTCGCTCCACCTGATCCCGCCGCGCGCCACGTCGTCCATGCGCAGGTGGGCGGCCTCCGTCCGAGGGCCGCGCAGGTAGACCTCGTGCTTCGGCTTCGGCTTCGGAATGAAGTCGACGGGGCGGCTCGAGATCTTGAGCGCGAGGAGGGGCGACCGGCGCAACTCGCCCCGGTAGTGGTTCGTGCGCACGGTGGCGTGGACGAGTTCCATCATCCGCCGCAGCGTTCGGTCGTCCTCGATCCCGCGCACCGAAGCCAGCGCCCGCGCGAACTCGCGCTTCAGACGCCGCATCGTGTCGGCCGCCCCCTCCTGCGCCTCCGGATCGAAGCGCGCCTCGAAGGCCCTGAAGATGCAGCGTGCGATCCCGGGGTACGCCGTGAGCGGAAACTGGCCGCCGGTGGGGGCGGCGACGGCGCCGATGCGGAAGGTGTAGCCCGCATAGGCCCGGAGGACGGATACCTCCCGCCATGTGAGACCGGCGGTCACGATGAGTTCGTTCAGCCGGTCATCTTCGGCGATTCCCGCCCGGATGGCCCGCAGCATGTCTCCGATCCGGTCCTGCGCCGCCGCGATGTCGAGGTCGCCGGCGCGCCGAGCCTCGGCCTCGAAGGACTGGACGCGCGCCGCGAACGTCTCCTCCGTGGCGTCGGGCGTCTCGTCCTTGAGCTGGATCGTGAAGCGGAGCGAGTCGAGCACCCGGAGCCCCAGGTTCTCGAGCGTGGGGATCACGTCGCTCAGGACGTAGTGACCCTTGCGGGCGTACAGCCGCAGCTGGTAGTGCCGCCCGTCCGCTTCCGTCAGCGACCGTTTGAGCAGCACCTGGCTCTCGCCCGTCTCGGCCAGCCGCGCGAGACACGCCACGTCCTCGACGGCGGTGTCGATGTCCATCGCCGCCTGGTAGCCGGTCGAGAAGCGCACGACATGCGTCGCGAGCTGGTGGCCCCGCGAAGGGCCGTGGACGGCATCGAGCGCGTCCTCGAGACGCTCCTCCCAGGTGCGGACGATCGAGCGGACCTTGGCCTGGACGGCGTCGAGGTCGACCGACCCCACCTCGTCCGGGTCGTGGGCCAGATAGAAGTGGAGGCGCGCCTGGTCGCCCTGGCCGAGCGCGAGGTGGTAGTTGAGGAGCGTCCCCCGGTAAGCCTCGATCAGCGCCGCCTGCAGCCGCCTCCGCACCTGCCCGGAGAAATGCGTCCGGGGGAGGATGACCATGAGCTGGACGCCGCGGCCGAGCTGGTCGGGGCGCGCCGTGACCCGCACATCATCCCCGCCTCCGGTCGCCATGACCGCGTCGACGACCGAGCGGATCTCCTCCACCGAGGCGAGGAACAGTTCCTCCTTCGGCATCGAGTTGAAGGTCCCCAGGATGACGTTGTAGTCGTGCGACCCCGGGGGCGCGGCTTCCAGCTGGAGGATCTCGCGCAGCTTGCGGCGCAGGATCGGGATGGAGGAGGCGTCCTGCGAGAACGCCTTCGCGGTGAACAGGCCGAGGAACCGGTACTCGCCGTACACCGTCCCGTCGGGGCGCAGACGCTTGATGCCCACGTAGTCCATGCGGACGTTGCGCCGAATCGGACTCTGGGCGTTGGTCTTGGAGATGATGAGAAGCGGGCCGCCCAGCACCCGGGCGCGGAGGTAGGCGGGGAGTTCGTCCAGGGGCCGGGGTTCGTGGTATTTCGATTTGTCGTCGTCCCGGAGGATCCCGAGCCCGCTCCCCTCGTCGACGCGGATCCAGTCGCGGCCGGCGTCATCCGTCTCGATGTGGTACGCGCGATAGCCGAGGAAGACGAACCCGGGGTCCACGAGCCAGCGAAGGAGGTCCTGGATCTCCTCGAATTCGGCGCTGCGCCACGGCGTCTCGACCCGCTTGGTCTCGAGTTCGCTGACGAGCGTCCCCACCTGCTCGATCATGGAGGAGAAGTCCGCGGTGACCGCCCTCACGAGTTCGAGGCGCTGCCGTACCTCGGCTTCCAGCGTCTCGCGGATTTCGGCGTGGTGCGCGTCGTCGAGCACGATGTGGACGACCGACACGCGCGTGCCTTCGGCGGAGTGGTCGCGGATGTCGAGCACGCGGCCGGAGGCGTCCCGGTCCACCACGACGACCGGGTGGAGCAGGTGCGGAATGTCGATCCCAGCCGAGTGGAGGTACTCGCGCAGCGTGTCGACGATGAAGGGCCGGTCCTCCATCACCGTCTGGAGGACGCCGCGCGATGGATCGTCCTCGTCCCAGGCGAGACGGATCGCGATTTCGCCGTCGGCGGCGCCGGCCAGCAGGCGGTAGAGGGCTGCGACGTCGTCCGCCAGAGCGCGGACCGGACGTCCATCCGCGATGTGCGCGTAGCCGCGGCTGAAGAGACGGCGGGAGAGATTGCGGACGGCTTCGCCGGGCGCGTCCGGGAGGCGCGATTCGACCTCGCGGATCAGGGGGCCGAGGTCCGACTGCTGCGCAGGCTTGTTTTTCATGCCCGTAGATACCCCATAGTGCCGCACACGGTCAACGGCGAAGGTGCCGGACCGCGAATCGGAGATCCTCGACGCGCTGCGTTAGCCGTCAGCAGCCCTTCCGGCCGGCGCGTCCGTAGCGGTCCTCGAGGCGCACCAGGTCGTCCAGTTCCGGCGTGCTCACCTCGAGGATGACGCTGTCCTCGAGCGCCTCCATGCGGTGCACGTTGCCGGGCGGAATGGAGACGACCTCGCCCGGGAGCCACTCGAAGACTTCGTCGTTGAGCGTAAAAAGCATGCGCCCGGACTGGAGCAGCATCGTCTCGTGCTTCACGAGGTGCTTCTGCAGCGAGAGGACGTGCCCCTTTTCGACTTCGAGGACCTTCCCCGCGTAGCGGTCCGTGTGGGCGTACCACACCTCGCGCCCCCAGGGCTTGTCCACGATTCGGGGCTCGCCGCGGCCCGCCGCCTCCCGCTCTCCTTCGTGCATGGGTTCAGACGTGCGCCCTTCCCCCGCCGTATGCCGTTTCATGGTGTGACATGATACACCGGCGGCCGCCGGGACGCCGGACGCGGAATCGGGTCGGCAGGAAGTTCGCCGCGCGAGAACCCCCGAGCGGCTGACGGGTACGATTATCGGTCGAATCGCCGGAGACCCGGTTGAGAAAGGAGAACTCCCATTCGCGGCAGAAGCTTTGCTTTCGTTCTGCTCCCGGCCCTGGTCGTTGCCGGCTGCGGCGGTTCCACTGGGCCCGGCGAGTCCGCATACCTCGAGACCGTGGAAGTGACCGTCGGCCCCACCCTGGCCAAGTGCTACGGCGTGGGCCTGCGATCGTGCATGGTGGTCAACGGCGAGTTCTTCTACGACGGAATCGAGGGATTCGAATACGAGGCCGGCTACGACTACCGACTGCGGATCGGCAAGTACGATCCATGGGATGGGGGAGAACCGCCGCAGGATGCCGGCGCGTACGCATACCGCCTGCTGGAGCAACTGGAGAAGACCCCGGCGCCATCCACGCCGGCAACCCTCTCGGTGGGACCCGCGCGGGTCATATGCGCCCGGAGCGATGATTTCTGTCCGGTGGTGAACGGTGCGCCGTACGACGACCTCATCAACAGTTTCGAATACGAGGGCGGCTATCACTACGTCCTGGAAACCCACCGGTACGGCGATGGCCGGTACGTCCTGAGCGACGTCGTCTCGAGGGCCAGGGCGGCCGGCGCCGAAGAGGAGATCACGGTCCGTCGCCATCGGGTGGAGTGCGGCGATGGCCATCCGGGCTACTGCAAGGTCGTCAACGGCGCCCCCTACCGCGGCGAGATCGTGGGCTTCCAGCCCCGGCACGAAGTCGACTACCGCCTGCGCGCCGAGAGGTTCGACATGTTCCCCGAAGGCATGACCGGGTCGCCGAACGTCCCGGCCCACGGCTATCGCTGGCTGGAAACGCTCGAAGCTACGCCGGGCAACTGACCCCCCTGCTACGCGGCCCTGCTACGCGGCCGCGCCGCTCCCGCACGACGTCAGGGGAGCGTCCGGGCCACGCGGAATCCGTAGTACATGTCCCTGGTGTCGGGGAGGTTTCTGGACCGGTTGGCGGAGCGGAGGAACCACACGCCGATGAACCAGGACCCGCCGCGGAGGACGCGACGGTCGCAATCCCCGGATTCCCAGGCGCTCCCATCCGCCGGAGCGCCCGCGTAGCTGCGGTTCCAGCAGTCCTGCGTCCACTCCGACACGTTCCCCAGCACGTCGTACAGCCCGAACGCGTTCGGCGCGAAGGAGCCGACCGGCGCCGTGGTTCCGTAGTCGTCGGCACACGGTCCGTCGGGCGTGTAGCCGGAGAGACCCGCCCACCGGAGGCGCCCGGGGCGCCGCGCGGCTCCGTTCGCGTAGCGGCACAGCTTCGATACGTCCTCCCCCCAGTACCGGGCCGTCACCGTGCCGGCCCGCGCCACGTACTCCCACTCCGCCTCGCTCGGAAGCCGGTATCGCTGTCCCGTCAGTCCTGAAAGCCATGACACGTACGCCTGCGCGTCCTCCCAACTCACGTGGATCACCGGACGACGCTCGCGGCCCCAGCGCCGGTCGGCCGGCGTGTAGCGGCACCCTCCCATCCGCACGCACGCGTCCCACTCCGCGAACGTGACTTCGTGCACGCCGACCGCGAATGCAGCCTCGATCGTCACCGAGTGCTGCGGACCTTCGGCCGCGTCCCGGAACTCCTCGGACTCCGGGGAGCCCATCGTGAACGTTCCGGGCGGCACCACGACCATCTCCGGACAGAACGCGCAGTCGCGGAACGTGGCGAACACCTCGAATACCTGTGCCGGGGGCCGGTCCGCCGTCCCGGGCGCCGCGCCGCCTTCCTCGACGCCCCAGCTTTCCCGGGCGAGGACTTCGTAGCCGCCCCCGTCGTAGTACCTCGCGAAATGATCGTTACCGGTCGTCGCGTTCGTATCGGCAGCCTCCGCGCTCGCCCCGAATCCGATGCCAAAACGCCGGAACGCGGAGCCGTCCGGATCCAACGTCGGGGCGAGACGGACCGCCGACGTGTACCTGGTGATCGCGACGTGATGGTCACCCCGGTTCGACCAGGCACACGAAACTTCCGCGTGGTCGCCGAGTTCCGAGCGCAGGGCTCGTTCCACGCCCTGCCGGTCATCGAGCGGGACGCCGACCCGGTAGGCCAGCGCCACATCGGACCGGTAGACGACGGTCACGCCCTCCCAGCCGAAGCGGCGGTCGGGATCCGGCGTCCGCGGCGTGGACAGCTCGCTCCCCACGCACACCACCGTTCCCGCCTCGGACTGCGCACCGGCCGGAACGCTCCCGGCGAGCAGCATGAAACCCGCCGCCACGTGCGTGACGGCCCCGACGACAAGGGTTTGCTGCGGCATTAGCTAAAACTATACGTGATCCACGTTGCCATGCGAAGATCCTCCGCCAGCCGCGCCTCGTAGGCTTCAACGGCAGCCGCCGCCGCGGCCCCAGCTCATGGTGGGGGGCGGGTCGCGTCTGAGCGCCTCCAGGTACGTGAACGGATCTGGCTTGGCGAGCCGATCAGCTGTGGCTGCGATCCGGTTCGGAGGGGAGCCCGCTCGGATCGGTTCTGCCGGTGTTTCGGGCGCTTCCGGCAGCGTCCGGGTTTGCAACTCGCCCGGCGTTACCGCCCTGGTGTCCAACTGAACCGGCGGGGCGGGCGCCTCGTCCTCTCCCTCCACGGCGGGGACCGTCTCGCGGCTCAGGCGGAGTTCGGGGCTCAGGCGCAGGGGATACACCCCCTCGGCGAGCACGTTGTACGTCGCGCCGTCCTTCTGGAGCGCGCCATCGATGTAGAGGAAGGGTTCGAGGCGGATCGCGGCGCGGCACTCCCGATAGACCTCGGGCCTCACGATCGCGTTGATGGGTCCGAACTCGTCCTCCATGAGGATGAAGATGTATCCGCGGGCCGTATGCGGGCGCTGGCGGGCCACCACGATCCCCGCCACCCGGACCTGGCTCCCGTTGGGGAGGTCGGGGAAGCGCGCCGAGGAGACCGTGCGCTCGGGCAGGTGGTCTCCCACGAGCGCGAACGGATGATGGAGCGAGGCGGCGAGGGAGAGGATGCGGTACTCCGCGATCATCTTCTCCATGTCGTGCGTGCCCGCGAACCGCAGATCCGCACAGGGGTCGTCGAGCGCGAGTTCGATCTGGCCCTGGTCCGAGCGGTCGGCGCTTCGGCGTCCGCGAACGGGCGGCGCGTCCCCGCCCAGCCCCGCGGCGTTCGTCGCGAGTTCGCGGCGCCGGCGCTCCGCCTCCGTCTCGGCCTCCGGGCCCAGCCAGAGCCCCGTCTGCCACAGCAGATCGCGGCGTTCGATCCCCAGCGAGTCGAGCCCCCCGACCCAGATCAGGTTCTCGATCGCGGCCCGCTTGAGCGCGGCCGGGGTGCGGCGCAGAAAATCGGGCAGCGACGCGAACGGTCCGCCGCGCTCGCGCTCGGCCACCACGAGTTCGGCCGCCTCCGTCCCCCAGTCGCGGACCATGCCGAGTCCGATCCGGACATCGTCCCCCTCGGCGGTGCAGACGACCCGGCTGACGTTCAGGTCCGGCAGCAGGACGCCGACCCCGTGCCGGCGCGCGTCGCGCCCGATCGCATCGAGTGAATAGAACCCCATCGGCTGGTTGTTGAAGAGCCCCACGTAGTATTCGGCCGGATAGCGGTCGCGGAGCCAGGCGGACTGGAAGGCGAGGAGCCCGAACGCCACCGCGTGCGACTTCGGGAACCCGAATTCCGAGAACGCGACGACCTGCTCGAACACCTTCTTCGCCGTGGGGCCGCCGACCCCCTTCGCCGCCGCGCCGTCCCGGAACGCCGTCCAGTACCCCAGCAGCGCCTCGCGCGAGCGCTTGCGGCTCATGGCGCGCCGCAGCCCCTCGGCCTGCCCGTCGCTGAAACCCGCGAGCGCCTTGCACACCTGCAGCACCTGGTCCTGGAAGATGATCACGCCCAGCGTCTCGCCGAGCACCTCCTCGAGCAGCGGATGGTCGTAGGGGACGACGTAGTCCGGGTCCCTGCGCAGCTGCTCGCGCCGCCGGACGTAGGGGTTCACCGCCCCGCCGACGATCGGACCCGGCCGCACGATCGCGACCTGGACCGCGAGGTCGCCCAGGTTCCGGGGCCGCACCCGCCGCAGCATCTGGATCTGCGCGCGGCTTTCGACCTGGAAGAGGCCCACCGTGTCTCCCGAACAGATGCGGTCGTAGATCCTCTCGTCCTCGTAGTCGATGCGGGAGAGGTCGGGGGCCTCGCCGTAGCGCGCGTGGATCGTCTCCACCGCCTCCTCGACGAGCGACAGCATCCCGAGCGCGAGGAAATCGATCTTGATGAAGCGCGCGTCGTCGCAGGAGTCCTTGTCCCACTGGCAGAGGACGCGCCCCTCCCACGCGGCGGGCTCGAGCGGGACGATCTCCACCAGCGGCCGGCTCGAGATGATCATCCCGCCCACGTGCTGGGAGATGTGCCGCGGGAGTCCCCTGATCTCCTCGGCCAGTTCGGCGAAGGCCCGCCAGATCCGCGAGTTCGCGCGCGCTTCGAGGCCGGGGATGCGCTCCAGTTCGGCCATGAACCCGTCCTCTCCGGGTTCGGCGAGCTTGGCCAGCTTCTCCACGTCGCCGGCCGGGAGGCTGAGCGCCTTGCCCAGTTCGCGCACGATCGAGCGCGTGCGGTAGGTGGGGAAGGTGCACACGAGCCCGACATGGTCGTACCCGTAGCGTTCGTAGACCGCGAGGATCAGTTCTTCGCGAATATCGCGCGCAAAGTCGATGTCGATGTCCGGGACGCTCTCCATGGCGTCGTTCAGGAACCGGCCGAGAAAGAGGTTCGTCCGCACCGGATCCACGTGGGAGAGTCCGATCAGATAACAGATGATGGAGGAGACCGAGGACCCGCGACCCCGGCCGGGGGGGAGCAGTTGGCGCGGCATCGAGTCGCCCCGCACGCGGTGCGCGACCTCCCGGGCGAGTTCGAGGATGTCGTGATAGACGAGGAAGAACCCGGCCAGGTCGTGGCGGTCGACGAGCGCGAGTTCGGTGGCGAGCCGTTCCTCGGCTTCGCGGCGGTATCGGCTGCCGGGGGGATAGCGGATCTCGAACGCCCTGCGGCAGACCTGGTGGAGTACGCGCATGGCGGGGGCGAAGCCGCTCCCCTTGAAGTCGGGGAAGCGGTAGCCGAGATCGGCCGTGAGATCGAAGTCGCCACAGCGTTCGGCGATCGCGCGCGTGTTGCGGAGCGCGTCGGGCCGTGATGCGAAGCGCCACGCCATCTCCCCGGGGGAGGCGAGATGGAAGCAGGCGTTGGGGCGGCGGAGTTCGTGCGAATCGTCGACTGTCGTCCGGTTCCGGATCGCGACCAGGATGTCCTGGAGACGGTGCCGGTCGGCAACGTGGTAGTGGACGTTGCCCGTGGCCACGACCGGGATGCGGACCCGGTCGGCCAGCGCGCCCAGCGACCGGCCGCGCGCGAGATCGCCGTGGACCGCATTGTTCTGGAGTTCGATGAAGAGGCTGCCGGGACCGAAGGTGTCGCGCAGGCGGCCCGCCAGTCGCTCGGCCTCGTCCGTCCCCCGTTCGAGCGCCGCGAGGAGGGGACTCCGGCGGCACCCGGTGAGGAGGATGAGCCCCTCGGGCCGCTCGAGGAGCGCGTCGAGGTCGAGCCGGGGTTCCCCGCGCGGACTCTCCATGTGCGCCCGGGTGATGAGCCGGCACAGGTTCGCGTATCCCGCCGCGCTCTCCGCCAGCACCGTGACGTGGCAGTCGTCGACCGCTTCGTCGGATTCCTCCTCCGCGAACGGCGAGGCGAGGGTGAGTTCGGCGCCCGTGATCGGCTGGAGTCCGTGGGCGCGGGCGAACTGCGCGAATTCCATCGAGCCGTACAGCCCGTCGTGGTCGGTGAGCGCGAGCGCGGGATAGCCCAGTTCGAGCGCGCGCGCCGCGAGTTCCTCGGGCCGCGACGCCCCATCGAGAAAGGAGTAGGCGGAGTGCGCGTGCAGTTCGACGTAGTCGACGCCGCTCCCGGGGGTCACGCGCGGCCGAGCGTCCACGGCGGCTATTCCGGCTGCAGGAACCAGCGATCCCGCATCAGATCGTGGTACGCCGTGAGGTGGGCGCCGTTCTCGAGCAGAATCGAGAAGTAGACGCGCGAGATCGGTTCCCTCCACCACTCGTCGTCGATCCGCCACTGGTCGAACACGTCGCCGATCCGTCGCCAGCGCCCCCGGATCTCGAGGCTCACGGGCACCCCGGCGCCGCCGAGCCGGACCCGCACCGGCCGCGGGCGGTTGAGCGGCCGCAGCTTCCCCGCGGACGGCTTCGCCACTCTATGCGATTTCCATGAGCGCGTGCCGGCGCTCGGGGAGCCGGGAGTTCGGCTCGAGTTCGAGCACCCGGTACAGCGCGGCAGCGCCAAGCCGCAGCCGCAGCACGCGCGCGGCGCGCCGGAACGCGGGCAGCAGTTCGCCATCCTTTGTCTCCAGCGAACCGAAGGCGCGGGGCGCGCCGGCCTTCGGGTCGAAAAGCCCGGTCTGCGCGCTCGCCGGGCCGAAGCGGAAGAGTTCGAGCCGCAGCGTCTCGACCGCGCGGCAGGGCCGGTCGAGCGCGATCCGCGAGCGGAGGAACGCCCCGAGCCGTTCGGGCTCGCTCGTGGGTTCCCGGGCAATCGCGCGAATGGACCAGGAGCCGCCATCCTCGAGGCTCGCCGACACTCTGAGCCCCCGGACGCTCTTGCCTCGCCGCCGCGGATGCGCGAGCGCGCGACCGATGAGCCGGTCGAGCGCGGCGTGCAGCAGTTCGAGCTGCCCGATCGGGCTCGGAAAGTCGAGCGCGACGCGAATCGGCCGGGCCGGCGCCTCCGGCCGCACACGATCGATGCGCGTCCCCCGCGCCCAGGCGAGCGCCCGGCGCCCATCGGCCCCGAACTGCGACACGAGCGCCGGCTCGGGCATGCGCACGATCCCCGCCAGCCGCTCGACCCCGAGCCGCTTCAGCCGCTCGACCATGCGCGGCGACACCGGCAGCACATCGACCGGCTGCGGGGCCAGAAACGCGGCGAGGTCGGCCGGCGCCACGCAGACGGCCGCGCCCGGCCGACCGGAGCCCGCCGACCCCGTCGACCGGGCAGACTCCGCAGACCGCGCCGCGACCCAGGCCGCGAACTTCCCCGGCGCGCAGCCGATCCGGGCGCTCGCCGCGAGCCACGGCGACAGCGCCTCGAGCCTCGCCCGGAGCCCCGCGATCTGACGCTCCGGCGGACCGTACAGCCGTTCGAGTCCATCGACTCCCACGAAGAACCGCCCCCGCGCGGCCAAGCACTCAACGACCGGACTCCATCCGCGGAGGATTTCCGCGATCCGGTCGCGCGCCGCGTCGTGGAAATCCGGATCCGGTTCGCAAAGGACGAGCGAGGGGCAGAGCGCGATCGCCTGCGAGACGATCATCCCCGGCTCGACTCCGAAGGAGGCCGCGAGCGCGCACCCCATCTCGATGCGGCGGCGGTCCCCCACCGTCGGCAGCGCGAGCGGCGGGTCCGCGAGCGACGGCGTCCGGACCCGCTCCAGTTCCAGCTCGAACCCCGGCCACCAGAGGCAGAGCGCCATCCGGCTCCCGCGACCTGCGTCCATGCGACTCTTCCAAACCCAAAAACCGAAGAAAAACCGAAAATCGGACCGGCCAATCTAGGCGGTTCGAAACGGGATGCAAGAGCCCCGGGCCGCGTCGCCGACCGGGCCACCGCCGGATACTTTCGACTCATGAACCGGGAATCCGACACGGGAGAGGCGCTCGCGCCGAGGAGCTGGGCGGCGTTCACGGCGCGGACGATCCTCGGCCTCATCTTCTTCATGGCCGGGTTCTGGAAGGTGTTCGAACTCGGGGCCGTCCAGCACGCGCGGGGCCTGTTCGTGGAGGCCTACGCCGACACGTTCCTGCCCGCCTGGTCACTGTGGACCGCCGGGGTCGCGATCCCGTTCATCGAACTCGTCTGCGGGGCGCTGATGCTGGCGGGCTGGCGGCGCCGACTCGCGGCGCTGGGGCTGGGCGGGGTCCTCATCCTCGTCACCTTCGGCCACCTGCTCGCCGAACCCCTCTACATCTTCAGCGCGCACGTGATCCCGCGCACGCTCCTGCTCGTCATCGTCCTCCTCCTGTTCGAGGACGACCGCCTCAGCCTGGACAGCTGGCTCGCGCGCCGTCCCGCACCGGAATGACCGTCGCCCGCCCCGCCACCCCCAAAGCCCTGTTATCTTGTCCGGGACACGCTTACGTGACCCATGCATGTCCGTGAACGTCTCAAGGCAGGTGCGGATGCCCGACGCGAAGGAATCGACGACGCGCGACGCCGGACAGTCGCTCGACGACGTGACGCTGGAAGAGATCGTCCGGCGAATCGTCGCCGCATCTCAACCGGAAAAAGTCGTCCTCTTCGGCTCTGCCGCCCGAGGAGAGATGGGCCCGCACAGCGATGTCAATCTCCTCGTCGTCAAACAGTGCGATAACCACTGGGACGTCATGGGGGACATCTACGAAGAACTGTACGGCGTCGAAGCCGCAGTCGACATCGTCGTCGTAACTCCTGATGATGTGGAAAGATACAAGGACACGCATGCGCTAGTTATCAAACCGGCGCTGCGAGAAGGCAGGATCGTCTACCAGACCGCTTGAACCACGCCATTCGGCCCGCGCGTGCCCGTTGATACGGTGTTGACACGACGCAACACCGTGGGGCATGATCAGGCTCCGGAGGCACCCGAAGAAGGACATCGAGAAGGCACTGGCCGCCGCACGCAAGGCCGGCTGGACCGTCGTACCGAAATCCTCCGGACACAGCTGGGGCGTGATGTACTGCCCGGCGACCGGGACTCGCCCCTGCAGCAAGTCCAGCGCGTCCACACCGCGGAATCCTGGCGATCATGCCAAGAGACTCCGACAGGTGGTGCGCCAGTGTCTTCACGGAGAGGGACAGGAGTCGAGGAATGACAACCCATAGCTTCACGTTGATCGTCGAAGGCGTGGATATCGACGATCCGGACGTGTTCAACACCCTCTACGAAGCCGGATGCGATGACGCGACGATCGGAATCACGAACGGAATTCCGGTCATGGATTTTGACCGCGAGGCGGCGAGTCTCCATGCGGCAATCCTCTCGGCGGTCGCGGATGCCGAATCGGTTTCCGGTCTCCAGGTAGTTCGGATCGCTGACCTGGACCTGGTCTCGATGTCCGAGATCGCCGAGCGTATCGGCCGCTCCCGCGAGTGCGTCCGGCTGTGGGTGACGGGGGTCCGCGGACCGGGCGGGTTTCCGTCTCCCGTGAACGACCCCGACAGCCGTTACCGGTTCTGGCGCTGGTCCGATGTGTCGGACTGGCTCAGCAGGGTGCTGAACGGGATGCCCTGGTCCCCCGAAGACCATGTGCGCGGCGCCATTAACGCGATGCTCGAACTCCGCCACCACTTCCGCCAACTCGATCCAAAGGACCGTCCCGACCTCCGCGCGCTCGCCGACCCCGCGCTTGGCGGCTGACCCGCCCCGTCCTCGGTAGCTGACCGGGCCGGCCCGCGGCGACCGACCCACCCTCTCCGGGGTCCACGCCGGGAACCAACACGCGGCTCGCCGGTCATATTCACCGGGGCCCCCTCACGGAGGAGCGGAGCATGGCCGGAACGGCACGGCGCACGAGAAGAACCCGAAACGCACGGGTGTCGGTCGCGACCGCGGGCTTGACGCTCGTCGCGACCGCCTGCGCCCAACAGCGATCAACGGGTATCGGCGGGGGCGGGGTCACGACGAGAGAGACGTTGCCCTCGGGCATCGAGCGCGTCACGAACACGCTTCCCGCCGATCCGGGGCCGGCCTGGACGCTCGTCGAAGAGCTTCGGGTCGGATCCGCGGACGGAGACGGCCCCGACGTCTTCGGCGAACTCAGGGGTCTGGCCGCGCTGCCCGATGGCGGATTCGCGGTGCTGGACTCGCAGGCCCAGGAAGTCCGCGTGTTCGCGGCGGACGGCTCGCCTCGCGCCACCTACGGGGGTGAGGGAGAAGGCCCCGGGGAGTTTCGCGGCGCCCACGGGCTGATGCTCGATCCGGGCGGCCGCCTCTGGGTCACGGACCCGTCCAACAGCCGCCTGTCGGTGTTCGACCCCGCCACCGGTTTCGTGGAGTCCTTCCGCCACAACTTCGCCTTCTACGCCTACATCTGGCTGGGTACCATGACGGCGGATGGCCGGATCGTGCGTCCTACCCTGCGGCCACAGGGCTTCGAAATCTACGACCTGAACATGGAACTCGTGGAGTCGATCTCGCAGCCCGGGCCGGAATCCGACGGGCTATCGGCGCGGGATGCGGCACGGCAGGGGGAAGACTCCACTCCGTCCAGTTTCGCCTGGGAGTCGCGTGACGGGCGTCGCGCCGGCCTCATGAGTGTCCCCTACTATCCTGGAGGCGTCCGGTACTACGACCGCGAGGGGACGGTCTGGGTCGGCGCTCACGAGCACGACCCGGAGGGCTATCGCCTCACGAGACAGAGCCTGGCCGGGGACACGGTATTCCTCGTGGCCGCCCGGAAACCACACCTCCCCGTCACGCGGGAAGAACGGAGCGCCGCCATCGAAGGGGTCCGGGAATACCTTCGGGAGCAGGGCGCGGACACCGACCGCGACTGGTCCAAGATCCCGGACGTCAAACCCGCCATCGCCAACCTCTTCACCTCGGCGGAAGGCAATATCTGGGTTCGCACGCCTCCGGCCGACGCCAACGGCGCCGAAGCCACCTGGGACCTCTTCTCGTCGGACGGCGCCTACGTCGGGCGGGTGACCTCTCCGGAGTTGAGCCCCCTGCCGTTCCTGGTCCCCATCGTCCAGGGCGACGCGTTCTGGGCCGTCGCGACGGACGCCTTCGACGTCCAGTACGTCGTTCGGGCGAGGATCACGCCCTCCGGCTGAAGCGGACGGTTCACAGGATGCCGACCGTCGTGTGTACGGAGGTATCCGTCCGTTCTGAGCGACACTCCCAGTTTGCGAGCTTTATACTCACGATACAGGTGCGACACGACCTGCACTCGGCCTTTGTCAGTGCGAGTTGCTGCCCTCAAGACCGGAACCTTGCGAGGAAGAAGGTCCATCTGACCGCCTGATTCCTCGGCAAACAGTTCCTTGACGATGCTTGCTTTCGTACGGGTGTACGCCGCCATTCCAGCCATCAGATCCGCCAATTGCACGAAGGGCGTAGACGCCGAGTCCGCTTCCCGCCATGTCGCAACCCTCGGTGCAATCCAACGAAACTCTTCGTGCAAGTGCTGCTGCGCCCTTCCCTCGCCCTTCGTACACCGAGCCCACGATGTCTCCGATGATCGCTCCCCACACGGCGGCGCCGCTCCCCTACTTCCCGGTCTCGCCCGGGCCCGGCGAGTCGGTCGTCGTGCGCGCGTCGTCCTTCCCCACGCCCTTCACGTACTGGTCGAACCAGTCGATCCAGCGCGCCCACATGTCGAGGTTGTTCTCGATCGCGCGCGGCGTGTGCGACTCGAAGGGGTACTCGAACAGCGCCGCCGTCTTCCCGAGTCCGGTGAGCGCCTGGATCATGCGCCTCGACTGGATGGGGTAGGTGCCCGAGTTGTTGTCGTCCGCCCCGTGGTAGAGAAGGAGCGGGGTGTTGATCTGGTCCGCCTTGAAGAACGGGGACATCTCCATGTAGACGTGGGGCGCTTCCCAGATATCGCGCGGCTCGGCCTGGAAGCCCATCGGCGTGAGCGAGCGGTTGTAGGCGCCGTCCCCCGCGATCCCCGCCTTGAAGAAGGGCGTGTGGGCGAGGAAGTTCGCGGTCGCGAAGGCGCCGTAGCTGTGGCCGCCGTGCCCGATCCGGTCCATATCGACGACGCCGAGCGCGTCGACCGCCCGCATCGCGGCGTACATCCCGTCGACCATGTTCGAGATGTAGTAGTCGTTGTAGTTCTCGCCCACGATCGGGATGTCGGGATAGACGAGCGCGTACCCTTGCGTGAGCCAGATGTCGGACCAGCGCAGCCAGGTCACGTTCGTGTACGCGTTGAGGTTGCGCGCGCGGATCGTCGCGTTGTCGAAGTCGTCCTCGCTCCGGTACTCGCGGGGATAGGTCCAGAAGATGGCGGGCACGCGCGTGCCTTCGACGTAGTCGACGGGCAGCGACACCCGCCCCTGGATCTCGAGCCCGTCGCGGCGGGTGAACTCGAAGTCGATGCGCCGCGCGGCGGTGAGCTGCGGGAACGGATCCACGTTCCGCGTCAGATTCTCCAGCCCGCCGCCCCGGGTCCGCAGGTAGCTGTCCGGGAACGTGTTCTTCCCTTCCCGGCTCACGACCATGCGGTCCAGATCGGCGTCGAGCGGGACCAGCGGCTGGTCGAAGCTGTCGCGCGACCCCTCGAACAGGCGCTCCGTGGCCCCATCGGGGATCGACAGCCGGTCGACGAAGGGCTGCGGCCGGAAATCCTCCTTCCAGCCATCGCCGCGCAGGTAGGCGCTGCCCCCATCGGACGACACCCACGCGTACTCGATCCCGTTCCCGCTCCGCGCCGTGAGGAGGTTACCCGGGAGTTCGAGCGCATCGCCGGGATCGTGGAAGGGGACGAGCGTGTGTCCTTCCGGATCGCTTCCGCCCAGCCCGTAGTGCACGAGCCCGGCATCCCCGCCCCGGCGCACCGCGGCGAAGGCGTGGCGGCCGTCCGCGGAGTACGTGACGTCCGAGATCCGGTCCTCGCTCGTCGCCACGACCTCCGCATCTCCATCGAACGGCGCGCGCAGCAGCATGATCCGGTCGGGACGGTCCTCGTCCGCACCCGCCGCGCCGTCCCCGCCCTCCATGTCGTCCCCGGCCTCCGCGCGGTGCAGGTAGGAGATCCCGCTCCCGTCCGGACGCCACGACCATGCGCGCGGGTCGCTGCCCCCGCCTCCCGGTCCGCCGCCGCGACCGCTCTCCCGCAGTTCGCGCTCCTCCAGCGTGGCGAGCACGTCCCCGTTCTCCACGTCGAGCACCTCGGTGACGCGCGGGAAGCCGGTGTAGCTCGCGATGTAGGAAAAGGGACGGGTCAACCGCGTCGCGATCACATGACGTCCGTCGGGACTCACCGACAGCGACTCCCACATGCCCGGCTCCCCGACCGCTCGCGGCGACCCGCCGGGCGTCAGTTCCACGATCTGGCTGCGCGTGTGGTACTCGAACAGGTCCGCGCCGTGCGCGTCTTCCAACAGGAAGGGCATCGTGCGCGTCGGCGTCGCCTCCGCCCGCGTGTGGCGGATCGTCGGTCCCGACGGCAGCCCCGGAGCCGGCGGCGGAGATCCGCGGTCCACCGGCTCCGCCAGCGTGAGGACCGAACCTGAAGCCGTCCACTGCAGCATGCGGGAGGGCGCGGATCCCTGGCCCCTCGACGAGGTTCCGATGGAGCTGATCACGTGGACATCGCCGGCCGGCGTCACGCTGCCGTCGCCCGTCCCGGCGATCCAGACCTCCGTGCGCTCCTCGAGGTGCGCGAGGAACGCGAGCCGCGAACCGTCCGGCGACCACGTGAGGTCGCTCACGTAGATCCCCTCGGGCAGGTCCACGTCCGTAAAGGCGCGCGCGCTCAGCGAGTAGAAGCGGAAGCCGTACAGGCCGTAGATGTCCAGGTGCCACGGGCGGTCCGTGCGCGCCCGGAGTTCCAGCATCCCGAGGCGCAGCGTCTCCTCCCCCACCTCGGCCAGCGTCGAAAGCTCGGTGGAGAGCGGGACGACGAAGTGGTCGCCGTCCGGACTCACATGGTCCAGCGTCGCGTAGTTGGGGTCGGTCGCGAAGAGATCCTGCACCGTCGCATCAGGCAGGATGTACCCCTGCGAGATGTCGAGCCCGGCCTTCTCTTCCTCATCCTGGGCGGCCAGCGGCGGAGGCACGGCGGCAGCCGACGCCAGAGCAAAGAGGACGGGAAGGCTGCGGAAGATCCTCATCATCGAACTCCTGGGGCGAGGTGGGAGGTGCGAAGGTGCAAAGCTGGACCCCCCCGAGGACCCTCCGCAAGCCGCATGCGCGGCGCGCCGGGCCCATTTACGTTGCAGCGGCCCACAACCTCGGCCGCACCATCGATCGACCCCTGCACGGGAGGACAACTGAGACTCCGGCCGCGCTCGCATCGCCCGCGCCCGCTGTCAGGCGCGTGTCTGGCCGGCCTTGCCATCTGGCTCGGCTTCGGATGCCAGTCGCCTCGCCCGCCCTTGACCGAAGCACACGCCGAGGCGATCCGCGACAGCGTGGCGGCCACTCTCGAGGAGTTCCGCGCCATGGGGATCGCGTCGGCCTGGGAGGCAGCGGGTAATTTCTATTCGGAGTCCCCTGCGTTCCGCTTCTACGAGAACGGGGAATTGCGCTACGAGTCCGCCGACGACGTACGCACCGCCCTCGCGGATCTCGGTCCGGGGATGCGGATCACGACGGAGTACTCGGACACGGACATCGAGCCGCTGGCGCCCGGCCTCGCCCAGGTGCGGTCCCGCTTTGAGAGCACCCTCGGCGGGGAGGGTGGATTCGAGTTCAGCTACGCGGGCGCCGTGACGATGCTGTGGGTCCACGAGACGGGAGGGTGGCGGATCCTGTCCGGCCATTCCTCGGCTCCCGTTCCACGCGGAGGGTAGGTCCATGTCGAAAGGGGTTCCCCCGGAAAGCGGCGATGCGCCCCGGGATGTCGTCGAGTCGCTCGTCCGGCAGGGGATGGCGGCGCGGCGCGCGGAGCAGGCGGACGAGGCGATGCGGCACATGAAAGCGGCCGTGGCGCTCGCCCGCTTCGGCGAGGACCCCGTCGCGCTCGCCCGCGCCCTTCACGGACAGGCGAACATCGAGCGGGACATGGGGCGGCTCGATATGGCCATGCGCCTCTACCTCGAAGCCGTCCCGCACTGCCGGCGCGGCGACGATCGGCTCGTTCACGCCCACACGGTGCGCCACCTGGGGGATGTCCTCCGAGAGATGGGCGAGCTCGACAAGGCGCGCCGATGCTATGCGGAGGCGCTGCCGCTGTACCGGGCGGATCCGGCCGCCCCGCCGCTCGATGTGGCCAATGCCGTGCGGTCCGCAGCCATCCTGTGCGAGGCGCTCGACGAGGCCGGCCAGGCCCGCCAACTGTGGCGCGAGGCCCACGACCTGTACCGGGAGGCGGGCGTTGAGGCCGGCGTGTCCGAGAGTACGGCCCGCCTCGGGCGCCTCGGGTGACGACCGCCGGAGGCAACGCCCGACGCCCCTCCGTCTTGCCTGAGCGGGACGTTTCGACCACCCTGAATCGGATGGGCGGCCTCGATCCGCCGCGAGGGAAATATCCGAGGAGGGCGTGCAATGCTGCGGAATCACGGTCTGAACCGCCGGGCGTTTCTCAAGAGCACAGGAGCCACCGCCGTTCTGGGCGCCGTGGGCGCGCGTTCGGCGCTCGCGAGCGAGGTGGCCGCGACCGGTGTCGCCCCGGCCGGGCTCGCCGCCCGCGAGGAGTTCGACTTCGACGAGATCTACGACAGGCGCGGGACCGACTGCGTCAAGTGGGACCGCGCCATCGAGCAGTTCGGCCCGGAGCTCGAGGTCGGCATGGGGATCGCCGACATGGACTTCCGCGCCGCACCGTGCATCACCCGGGCGATCGCGGAGCGCTCCGCACACGAGAACTGGGGCTACCAGCACCGCGACAGCTCCTTCACCGATGCGGTCGTGGCCTGGAACCAGCGCCGCTACGACCTCGACATCGACCCCTCGACGATCGTCTGGACGTCGGGCGTCCACCCGGGAATCATCGCGGGACTGCACACCTTCGCGCCTCCGGGCAGCCGGGTCCTCATGACGACCCCCACCTACAACGGCTTCTACTCGGACCTGCGCTTCGCGCGGAACGTCGCCGAGGACAGCGAGATGAAGGTCGTCGACGGCGTCTACGAGATCGACTGGGACGACTTCGAGCGCCGCGTTCAGCGGGTTCACGCCTTCATCCTCTGCAACCCGCAGAACCCGACCGGAAACTGCTGGTCGGCGGAAGACATGACGCGCATGGGCGAGATCTGTCTCGAGCACCGCGTGCCGGTGCTCTCCGACGAGATCCACTGCGATTTCGTGACGAAGGGACAGAAGTACACGCCGTTCGCCAGCCTCGATCCGAAGGTCGTCGACAACAGCGTCACCTTCAAATCGAACAGCAAGACCTTCAGTCTCGCGGCCAACAAGGTCGCCTGGTACTTCTCGACCAACCCCTCCTTCATGACGCGCCTGCGCCAGTACACGCGGGCGGACCTCAGCACGCTGGGCATGTACGCCGCCCGCGCCGCCAACAACGAGGGCGATGAATGGCTCGACCAGCTCCTCGTCTACCTCGATGGCAACCACGACCTCACCGAGGCCTACATTCGCGAGAACGTGCCGGGCGTGAAGTACACGAAGGCGCAGGGCACCTTCCTCGCGTGGCTCGACATGGGCGGGTTGATGGACCGCATCGACGCGCAGGGGAAGGCGGATTACGAGAACCGGACGGCCGCGGATCCGGTGTCGCCGGAGAGCGTCCTGCAGCGCTGGCTCGCCGAGAACGCGCGTATCTATCTCAACAACGGACCCAGCTACGGGACCGGCGGCGAGAGGCACATGCGGATGAACATCGCGACTTCGCGCACGCTCGTGCAGCGTGCCCTCGACAACCTGTCCGCCGCCATCGCGGAGCTCTAGCGAGAACAGCATGACGCGCGCGGTCGCCTCCTTCGAGGTCACCGGCTGGGATCAGGGCGAACCCGAGTCCGGCGACGGGGGGCCGACCCTCTCGCACGCCACCGTCCTGAAGCGGTTCGGCGGGGACCTCGTGGCGGAGAGCGAGGCCCGGCTCCTCATGTGCCAGGCGGATGTGGCGGACATCACCGCCGGAGCGGGCTACATCGCTCGCGAGGTCGTGCGGGGAGCGCTCGGCGGACGGGAGGGGACGTTCGTCATGCAGCACTGGGGGCTGAGCGCGAGCGGCCGCGAACAGACGGGCGGACAGATCGTGCCGGGTTCGGCGACCGGCGATCTGACCGGACTGACGGGTTCCGTCGAGATCGCCGTCGATGGCGACGGAGCGCACACGCTGACGATCGACTACGAACTTCCGGACGCGTGAGGCGGCGAGAGATGCGGCGACACGGCATGACGCCTTGCCGCCCGCTTCCGGTTTTGACACCGTGATTTCAGTGCAGTGCCGGACGAAACAGGCCGGCGTTTCTTCCTGAGAGGGATAGTACGATGAAAAGATGGTCCATGATGCTTCCGGCGTTCCTCCTCGGCGCGATGCTGTCGGCGGTTCCCGCGCAGGTCGAGGCTCAGTTCGACGAGGTCGGATCGATCACCTTCCCGACCTCCGCGACGGGCGAGGCGCAGGAGCGCTTCCTCCGGGGCGTGGCGATCCTGCACAGCTTCGGCTGGAAGCAGGCGCGGGAGCAGTTCCACGCGGCACAGGAACTGGACCCGGACTTCGCGATGGCCTACTGGGGCGAGTCGCTCGCCTATAACCACCCGCTCGTTTCCCAAATGGACCCCACGGATCCGCGCAAGGCGCTCGAGCGACTGGGCGCCACACCCGCGGAGCGGCTGGCCAAGGCGCCGACCGACCGTGAGAAGGGCTTCATCAAGGCGGTCGAGATCCTGTGGAGCGAGGCCGATCACGTCGACCGGCGCGTGGGGTACATGGAGGCGATGCGCGACCTGTACGAGGCCTATCCGGAGGACCCGGAGATCGCGGCCTTCTACGCGCTGTCCCTCCTCAGCGCGACGGCGGCGACGCGCGACCTGAGCCAGCGCTGGAACGTGATGGCGGGAGCGATCGCGCTACGGCTGTTCAACGACAACCCGCTGCACCCGGGCGCGGCGCACTACACGATCCACTCCTTCGACAATCCGATCATGGCCCCGCTCGCCCTGGACGCGGCCTACGCCTTCGCGGACATCGCGCCGGCGGTTTCCCATGCGCGGCACATGCCGACGCACATCTTCATCCAGCACGGGATGTGGGAGCGCGTGTCCGGCAACAACCAGTCCGCCTACGATGTGGCGCAGGAGCTGTGGCAGCCCGGCGACGCGGTGGGCGACGCGGTGCACTCGCTCGACTGGGGCCAGTACGGCGACCTCCAGCGCGGCGACTACGACAAGGCGCGGCTGTGGATGGACCGGCTCGCGGACATGGTCGACAACGAGGGCTTCGCGACGACGGGCGGGGCGCGCGGCGCGGCCGGCATCGCGCGGGCGCAGAACGCGGTCTCGCTCCTCAAGGCGCGCTACATCGTCGAGACCGAGCAGTGGGAGACGAGGCCGATCACCGAAGACTCCCCGGCGCACGAACTCCTCGCCACGGGACTCAGCGCCCACCGCATGGGCGACCAGGCGATCGTGACCGAGGCGGAGGCCGCCCTGAAGGAACTGTCGGACGGCGAGGGCTACACGCACGTCATGCACAAGCAGGTCGGGGCGCTCCGGCACGCCGCGATGGGCCATCCGGACGTGGCCATCGGTCTCATGGACGAGGCCGAGGCGGAGGTCATGAGCATGGCGCCGCCGCGCGGCTCCGCGAGCCCGGTCAAGCCGCTGCACGAACTCTACGGCGAGCTGCTGCTCGAACTCGGGATGCCGGACAAGGCGGTCGAGAAGTTCGAGACGTCGCTGCTGCGGATGCCGAACCGGCCGCGTTCGCTCCTCGGCCTGGCCCGCGCGCACGCCGCCAACGGCGACGCGGTGCTCGCCGCCGAGGCCTACGCCAGGGTCGCAAATCTTTGGAGCGGCCTTGCGCACGCCGGCCTGATGGAGGCCGAGGCCTTCCTGAACGAGGCCGAGAGCGAGGGGAACCAGGGGAACCGGTAGCGGCTCTCCGCCTGCCCGGCCCCGCGGAGGGTCCCGGACCGGAATCGGCTCAGTAGAGTTCGAGCAGGTCCAGGATCGGGACCCTCAGTAGCGCCGACCGGCCCGTCCGGACCTTCACGAGCACGTCGAGGGTCTGGAGGGGCCGGAGTTTTTCGGCCGCAGCCAGCAAGTCGGGAGGGACGGCGATGTAGACCAGGCCGTCCCCGGGGTCGGGGGCCCGCGCGAGCAGGAAGGGCTCCCCCTCGTAGAAGTCGATCCGTTCCGGTTCGGCCCGTTCCAGCGACAGAAACCGGACGGTCCATTGGAGGGTCGCGCCGGCGTAGTCGTCCGGGTTCGCGCTCAGCGCCGCAGCCGAAACGCCGGACAGGACGCCGGCTTCGCCACCGGCCGCGTCGCTCGCCCCGAGGGCGGCCTCGCGTACCCAGCCCGAACGGCGAATGCGGCTCCAGTCGCCCCGTTCCTCAAGCCGATCGACGAGGAAGCCCTCGAGGAGCAGTCCGGTCACGGACCCGGCGGGTTCGGACCTGAGACGTTCGCCTCCCCGGCTGGCGATGACGCCGTTGTGGCCCTCGCGCGTGGACGGCGCGACCGAGCCGGACGGGACCCAGCCCTCGATCTCGATCTCCGCCCAGATCCCTTCGGTACGCTTGAGGATGACCGGCGTGCGCAGCGCGAGTTCGGCCAGCCGACGGCCGTCCGCCGTCCTCCGGAAGACCTCGCCGTCGATGACGACCTCGCGCACCTGAGCGGCCGCGTGGGGCGGCGCGTACGCACACGCCAGGACGACCGGCAGGAGAAGCCGGCGTCGCAGGCGGCCGCGACGAAACGTTTTTCTGGTTAGGACCCGGTTCTCCACCTACATTCCTCGCGCCGCGACCCCGTCGCGAGACTCTCGTGATGGGGCCGTTCCCGTTCGAGATCCGACTCATCCAAGATATGGAATCCGCGTCGACCCAGTGTCAAACAGACTGATCCTCGTCGTCGGCCTCGCCCTGTTCGCCGGAGTTCCGGCGACGCTCGAGGCGCAGGCCGAACGCATCGATTCACCCTTCCGCTGGCGCGAGAAGGGCTTCCGCGTCGGCCTTTTCGGGGGCCACCACGCGGGGAACCGGGGGCGGCTCGAGTTCGCGCAGGGGCCCACCAACGTGGCGGGCGCCAGAATGCGCGTCCGGGCATCGAGCCCCCTTTCCCTCGAGCTTGGAGCCACGTACGGGGCGGCGGACCGATGGACGCTGGACGTCCTCGACCCGGCGGGACCGATGGTCGTCGACACCGTCGCCGCGGGCTGGCTGCGGGCCGACCTCGGCGCGCAGATCGGCCTCACCGGAGCGCGGACGTGGAACGGGATCCACCCCTACGGGCTCATCGGCGGCGGCTTCGTGTTCGGGGTCGACGAGGGAGCCTCCGAGTTCCTCGCCGACCAGGCGCTCGAACCCTTCAGGTACGACATCTCCACCGCGCCGCACATCTTCGTGGGGCTGGGGTTCGAGATCTTTCCGTCGGAGACGATCGGGATCGGCTTCGAGGTCCGCGACTACCTGGTCCGCGTGACGTCTCCGGACGGATTCCTCTTCGGGACCACTCTGGAGCTGTTCGACGCCTCCGGAGCGCCGGCGCCGCAGAGTTCCGTGTGGGGCCACAACCCGGAGTTCAGCATCTCCATCTGGTATTACTTCTAGCTTTCGGTGGCGCATCCTCTCGGCGGTGAGACATGAACGACGCGGACTGGATCTCCTTCGACGAGGCGCTCGCTCTCGTGCTCGACGCCGTGTCGCCGCTGGAGACGGAGCGCGTTCCGCTCTCTGCCGCCCTCGGCCGCTCCCTCGCACGCGACGCGAAAGCCGTCGCCCCGCACCCGCCCTGGGACAACAGCGCCATGGACGGATTCGCGGTGCGGATCGACGAGGTTCGCGGCGCGAGCCCGGAACGGCCCATGGTCCTTCCGATCTCCGACGACATCCCGGCCGGCGCCTTTCCGAGCGGGCCGCTGGAGCCCGGCTCCGTGGCGCGCGTGATGACGGGGGCGCCGGTGCCGGAGGGCGCCACGGGCGTCGTCCGCGTGGAGCACACGGACGGCGGCCCGGACGAGCGCGTGAGCATATTCGACGATGCGGACGGGGAGCGGCACATCCGTTTCCTCGGGGAGGACGTGAAGGAGGGGGACACGGTGGTGGAGCGTGGCGAGGAGCTTGGGGCGGCAGCGGTGGCGCTGCTCGCGTCGGCCGGCCTCGACCAGGTGGACGTGGGCCGGAGACCCCGCGTCGGCGTGCTCGCGAACGGAGATGAACTCGCGGATTTCGATGAATTCGACGAGGTGCGGGCCGGGCGGAAGATCATGAACTCGAACGGGCACGCGCTGGCCGCCCAGATCGCGGATTCCGGGGCGGAACCGGTGGCGCTCGGCATCGCCCGGGACGATCCCGACGACCTGCACCGTTGTCTCGCGCGGGCCGGAGCCTGCGACGCGATCGTCTCCGCGGCCGGCGTGAGCGTCGGCGAACACGACTATGTGAAGCAGGTACTCGACGAACTCGGCTTCGAGCGCTCCTTCTGGCGCCTGCGGATGCGCCCCGGCAGCGCCGCCGTCTTCGGCCTGCTCGGCGGCCGGCCCTTCTGGGGCGTCCCGGGCAACCCGGCCTCGGCGCTCGTCACGTACGAAACGCTCGTAAGGCCGGCGATCCGCAAAATGGCGGGGTTCGCGCGCCCCTGCCGGCGACCGCTGCAGTGCGTCGCGGCACACGACCTGCGCGGGCCCCGGGACGTGCTCTCGTTCGTGCGCGTGCTCATCGGATCCGCCGAGTCCGGCGTCCTCACGGCTCGTCTGAGCGGTCCGCAGGGTTCGGGCAACCTGGGGTCCATGCTGGCCGACGGCCTGCTCGCGATCCCCGTCGGGACGGACGCCATAGGCGCCGGGGATCGCGTCGACGTGATTCCGCTCAGGGAGTGGGCGAGTCCCGCCTGACGCGGGGTTCCGCCACGGGCGGCCGGACCGCCCGCCGAATCAGATGCGGACGACCGCCGCCGCCATCGTGTAGCCGCCGCCGATCGAGGTGAGAACGATCGTGGCCGGGTCCGGTACGGGTCCGTGCTTTCCGCGGACGACCTCATCGAGCGTCACGGCGACGGTCGAGGCGGACATGTTGCCGTAGTTGACGATGTTGTGGACGACGCGCCCTTTCGGGAGTTCCAGCCTCTGCTCGAGGCCATGCGTGATCCGCGCGTTCGCCTGGTGAGGAATCACGAAGTCCACGTGGGACCAGTCGAGACCCGCCTTCTGAAGCGCCTGATCGCCCACTTCGGCCATCTTGACGATCGCGTTGCGGACGATCCTTGGCCCGCCTTCCATGTGGAGAATGGGGATCCGGTCCCGATCGTCCCGCCAGCTCTGCCCGACGAGGTACAGCGGGTCGCGGGCGAACCAGCCGGACGCCGCCATCGGACCGAGCACGCCGTGGTCCGTTTCGCTCCGCTCGAGCACGACCGCCCCGGCTCCGTCGCCGAAGAGCACGGCCGTCCGTACGTCCGTGTAGTCCACGAGGCGCGTGAGGGCGTCGCCCGAAACCACCAGGACCCGCTCCGCCATGCCGCTGACGATCGCCGACCAGGCCGCCCCCACGCCGTACACGAAGCCGGCGCAGGCCGCGTTGATCGCGAAGCCCCCCAATCGTGGATTCCCGATCTTCGTCGCCACGGTACAGGCACTGTTCGGAACTTCGTCGGAGGGCGACACGGTCGCGACGTAGAGCTGATCGATCTCGTCCGGCTCGCGTCCGGCCGCCTGCAGCGCGGCGAGCCCCGCCCGGGCACACATGTCCTCGGTCGTCAGATCGCTTTCCGGCGGAATCCGCCGCCGGGACCGGATGCCGGTCAACTGGTAGGCCCACTGATCGAAGACCTCGGGGGCCGATAGCCCGTTGACACCCTCGACACCCCTGAGCGCGGATCGCGCCTGCCCGGCGTCGAACGACTCGCGCAGCGTACCCATGGCGAGAAGCTGGAAGTTGTCGATGCTGTCCGGCGGCAGGTAGCTCCCGGTACCCGTGACCGCCGCGGTCACTCTGGCTGCCAAGGCCCTCTCCATCATCCGTGGGCGAGATCCGCGGGCGAGATCCGTGGGCCAGCAGCCCATGGCGAAACCCTGCGTCGGCGGGCTCGGCCGCCGGAAAGTCCGAGAGTATACGGCAGAGACCGGGAGGGCTGCTAGTGTGGTGTCGCGGAAATCCGCCAGCTGCGGGGAGGCGGGGAACGGGCCAGCAGGAGCCGCGCCGCGGCCGAGCGGGCCGCCTCCGCAAGCGTTCGAGTCGGGCACGGCCGCGTCGGCATCACGCGGGCGCACTCCCTCATGCTCGCCTGCGACCAGCAGGAGTCGGGCTGACCATCGCCGCACTCCCGAATGAGCAGTTTCACGCTGGCGGGCAGTCGGAGGACCGCATCGCTGTCGAACTCCTCGGCCACCGCGTAACGCAGGAGATCTTCCGCCAGACCCCGTTCCACGCCGGCGTCCAGCAACTCCTCGAGGGAGACGACCAGGAGAGCAAAATCGGCGCGATCACGTCCCAGCCGCATCAGAAGCTCGCGCCCCACGCCGCGGCGAAGGGCATCCGCGGCTTTCTCGAGCGCGATCGGCGCCGCCCCCGGACCGACGACGGACGCCGCATCCCGCAACTCCGCGGCGAAGGTGTCGACGGCGGCGAGGACGACCTCCGGAGACATCCCCTTCGCCACGCCCTCCATGGCCTTGTCGATCAGGAGACCTCGGGGCAGACCGTCCTGGACACCCGCCTCAATGACGGAAAGGGTACGCGCCGCGTAGACCGCGCCCAAATGACGGCTGAAGCGCGCGCGCGTGTCCTGACCCGCAAGCGGCATCGCGAGCCCGAGCAGGATTGCGCCGAGGCACACGGCCGCGGGAGAACGGCGCCACAGGGCTCTTGCCACGGGCTGCCTGCTCTGGCTAGGGGGCCAGCGAGCGGGCGCCCGCGCCGCCCGTGATGGCGATCACGGCATTCTGGTTGCCGTAACCGTCCTCCACATAACGTTCCGCGTGCGGATCCGTGATCCAGGTCTCGCCGTCCACGAGGAACATGTACTTGTGCACGCCGGGCGGGAGCTTCACCCGACCGGTCCACACGCCGGTCCCGTAGGGATCGGCCAGCGCGACCTCCGGCTGCCAGTCGTTGAAGTCGCCCGCAACGTGGACCGACGCCGCGCCGGGCGCCTCGAGACGGAACTGCACGTAGTGGACTTCTTCACCCACGAGCGCCGTCGCCGCCCCCGCCGGCTCGGTGTATACGTTCTCCCGCGGCAAGAGGAAGAACGTTGCAAGCACCGCGGCAGCCGCGAGTCCCAGCCACGGCCGGACGCGCACGGAGCGGGGATGCACCCACCAGTCCACGAGACTCGGCAAGGGCCGCCGCCTCTCCTGGCGAACCTCGGCCATGACCCTCGACTCGAGTCCGACCGGAGCTCCCTGCACCCCCGAATCCCGCACGTCCGAAAGGAGGGCATCCCACCGCTCGGCTTCCCTGCGAAACTCCCGCGAGAGTTCCGACCGGTCGATTTCTCCATCCAGGTACAGCTTCAGATCGTCGTTCATCGGTAGTTCTCTAACAGCACCTGTAACTGATCCCGAGCCCGATGGACGCGCATCTTCAACGCGGACACCGACGCTCCAAGTCTCTCAGCCATCTCTTCGTACGACCAGCCCTCGACGTGCTTGAGGACGAAAGCTTCACGCTGTTCTTCGCTCAGCGACTGCAAGGCCCGGTATATCTGTTCCCGTATTTCCGCCCGTTCGGCGCGCGCCTCGGGAAGACCCCGCGTCGCCGTCAGCGGGCCGGCCGCCTCCAGCGACACCTCCCGCCGTGCCCGCCCCTTCAACTGATCCTTGCACAGGTTGACGGCGATCCGAAACAACCAGCCTCCCACCCGTTCCCGGTCACGGCAGCGGTCGAGGCTCCGAAAGCCGCGAATGAACGTGCGCTGCACGATATCCGCGGCGTCGTCCGCGCGCCCGGTCATGCGCTCCGCGTAGCGGTACAGCACGTCCTTGTACCGGCGCACGAGAACCCCGTACGCCTCGCGATCGCCTTCGATTACGGCGGTCACGACATCCGCGTCGCTCGGTTCATCGTCCGGAACCCGACCTTCCGGCCCGATCCGAAAGATCTTCTCTTCGTGAATAAGACGACCTCTACGGCTTTGCGGTCACTCGACCCGCCATCGGCCCGCGACCCTCTTCGTTCGTGATCAGGATCGGCAGTTCCAACTTAGCGGAACGGTGATCCCCCAACTACCTTTGAGGCGTGAACGCCGGGAACGCTGCCACCCACGCGCCGAACCTGTCCGATCTCCGCACTCCGGCGCTTGTCCTCGATCTCGATGTCCTGGAGAACAATCTCCGGGTCATGCAGGAACGCACGGACGCCCTCGGCGTTCGGCTTCGCCCCCACGTGAAGACGCACAAGTGCGTTGAGATCGCCGAACTCCAGCGATCGCGCGGCGCGTCGGGCATCGCCGTTTCCACGCTCGCGGAGGCCCGAATTTTCGCGGAGGCGGGCTTCGATGACATCGTGTGGGCCTTTCCCCTCAATCTCTCACGGATCGGCGAGGCGGCCGCGCTCTCCCGGCGCGTCGAACTCGGCGTGACCGTGGACTCCCTCACGACCGTCGAGGCGCTCGAAGCCGCGGGTGCCCCCTTCCCGGTATGGCTCGAAATCGACTGCGGCTACGGGCGCTCCGGCGTCCCGCACGACAGCGGCCGGGTCGTCGAGATCGCGAGGCGGATCTCACGCGCGGACCGGCTCGTCCTGCGCGGCTGCCTAACGCACGCCGGCCACACCTACGGAGCGGGTTCGCCCGCCGCCATCGCCGCGCTGGCGGAGGAAGAGCGACGGGCGATGGTCGAGGTGGGTCGCGCGCTCCGCGCGGCGGGGCTCGAACCGGGGGTGCTCTCGCTCGGTTCGACCCCCGGGATGAGCCGGGTCGAGACGCTGGAGGGGGTCGACGAGGCCCGGCCGGGAAACTACGCGCTCTACGACTACACCCAGACGCGGCTGGGATCTTGCGCGGTGAGCGACTGCGCGGTCACGGTGCTCGCGACGGTCGTCTCCGCGCGCCAAGGATCCGGCGGGGCGATCGCGGACTGCGGCGCGCTCGCCCTGTCCAAGGATGTGGGGCCGGACGACCCGCCTCACTACGGCCGCCTCTTCCGCGACACGTCCGGACAGGAGCTGAGCGAGAATCGCGTGACCTCCGTGAGCCAGGAACACGGGCGTCTGTCCGGGCGGTTCGCCGTCGGCGAGAAAATCCGCGTCCTTCCGAATCACGCCTGCCTCACGGTCGCGCACTTCGATCGCTTCGAGGTCGTGCGGGGGCGGCGCGTGGTGGATCGGTGGAAGATCCGGCGCGCGCGCGACTGAACGCGACTGAACCGGCGGCGCGATCCCGCGCCGGCGTCAGGGCGCTCTGTCGAGGGCGATGAGCTGCGCGAGGATGGAGACGGCGATCTGCGCGGGCGAGCGGGCACCGATCCGCAGCCCGACCGGACCGTGGATGCGGTCGCATGCCGCCTCGTCCAGCCCGCGCGCGAGGAGCGCGGCTCGACGTTGCTGCTGCGTCCGGCGTCCGCCCAGGAGGCCGATGTAGCCGCAGCGGGAGGTGAGCGCCGTCTCGAGCGCGGGCTCATCCAGCTTCTCGTCGTGCGTGAGGATGACGACGCTCGTTCGGGGGTCGAGATCGAGCGCGGCCATTGCCTCGTCCGGCCAGCGCGCATCGAGCGACGCGGCATCCGGAAACCGCTCCGGCCGCAGGAAGGCCTCGCGCGGATCCACGACCAAGACCTCGAAGCCGGCGCTGTGCGCCATGGCGCACAGCGCATGCCCGATCGGGGTCGCCCCCACGATGACGAGCCGCGGGGGAGGGGAGAAGGACTCGACGAAGACGAGGCTGCCCGGATCGTCCCGCACGAGTTCGACGACCCGGGCGTCCGATCTACCGAGCCAATCGTCGACGCGGGAGCGGGCCGCCCGGTCGAGTTCGGCGGACCCGAGCGTTCCCATCGACCGGTCCGGTTCGAGGAGGAGTTGCCGCGAGCGCGTGGGCGGCGCCGCGCCGGTGAGGAGGACGCCCGGGGCGCCGGCCTCCTGGAGCTGCCAGAGGCGATGCCAGACGGGGTCGCCGGGATCGTAGTGGTCGAGGAGGACGTCGATCTCCCCGCCGCAGGACAGGCCCACGCCCGCGGCCATCTCGTCCGTGATTCCGTACGTGACGGAGGCCGGCGCGCCGCCGCCCAGCAGCGCGGAGAGCCGTTCGTGCAGGTCGCCCTCCACGCACCCGCTCGAGATCGAGCCGCTCAGCTCCCCGGCGGCCGAGATCGCGAACCGCGCGCCCGGGGGCAGCGGGGCCGACCGGCGCACGGCGATGAGCGTCGCCATGGCGATGGGGTCGCCCTGCCTCGCCCAACGCGCGATGTCCTCGCGCACGGCCCGGAGACTCATGCCGGCCGATCCGGACTCAACTGCCCTGGCGGGCTTCGCGAACCGCCTCGGTGAGCGCGGGCAGCACCTCGAACACGTCCCCCACGAGACCGTAGTCCGCGACCCCGAAGATCGGCGCATCCGCATCGCGGTTGATCGCCACGATGACCTTGGCCGTGCGCATCCCGGCCAGGTGCTGGATCGCCCCGCTGATCCCGACCGCGAAGTACAGGTTGGGCGACACGGTCTTGCCGGTCTGGCCCACCTGTTCGCCATGCGGCCGCCAGCCCGCATCCACCACCGCCCGGCTTGCGCCGAGCGCAGCCTCTTCGCCGAGCGCTTCCACGAGCTCCTCGAGCAGCGGCCAGTGCTCCGGCCCCTGCATCCCGCGGCCGCCCGAGACGATCGTCGTCGCCTCGCTCACGTCGAGCCGGTCGCGATCCCCCTGCTCCAGGGCGGTCGTCCGCACCCGGCCCTCGAGACCCTCGAGATCCAGGCTCGACATCTGCCCCGCCGCGCTCTCCTCGACCGGCGCGAAGACGTTGGCCCGGATCGTCATCACGGCCGGACCCGGGGTGAAGCGCAGGGTCGCGATCGCCTTCCCGGCGTACATGGGCCGGCGGACGACGATGGCGCCGTCCTCCCGCCGGCACTCGATGACTTCCGAGGCCACGCTCCGTCCGAGCCGCGCACCGACGCGCGGAGCGATGTCCCTCCCCTGCGCGGTCGCCGCGAAGATCACGGCGTCGTAGTCCCCCGCCTCGACGAGCCGGGCGATGGCCGCCGCGGCGATGTCCGGCTGGCACAGCGCGAGAGCCTCGCATTCGCCGACCCAGGTACGGTCGGCGCCGAAGCCGGCGAGTTGCGCGGCCGCCGCCTCCGTACCGGGAGGACCGAGCGCGACGGCGTGGGTCTCTCCCCCCGCGTCCGCGGCGATCCGCCGCGCGAGCCCGACCGCCTCCCGCGAGGCCCGGCTCACCGTTCCCTCGCGGATCTCGGTGTACGCCAGCGCCCCGGGCATCAGAGCACCCCCGCTTCATCGCGCAACGCCCGCACCAGCTCCGGCACGGCGTCCACCCCCTCTCCGACGACCCGGCCCGCGGCCGGCGCCGGCGGTTCGTCGAGGCGGAGGAATTCGATGGTCGGCGCATCGAGCGTCACCTCCCGTTCCTCGAGAGGCTTCCGCTTCGCCGCCATGATTCCCTTGAGGCTCGGATACCGCGGCTCGTTGAGCCCCTTCTGCGTCGACACGACGGCCGGCAGCGAGAACTCGACGACCTCGTGGCCGCCTTCGACCTCGCGGCGGGCCGTCGCCTCCCTTCCGGCGATCTCGAGGCCGACGACGACGGTCGCGCACGGGAGGCCCAGAAACTCGGCCACCATCTGCGGGACCTGCATGTTGTCGTCATCGATCGCCTGCTTCCCGAACAGCACGAGGTCGTATTCGCGACCGCGAATCTCGTCGGCGAGCGCCCGCGCCACGGAGAGCGCGTCGTGCGAGCCGGCGCACGCGAGCAGGATGCCCTCATCCGCCCCCATCGCGAGCGCCTGGCGAATCGACTCGGCGGTCTCCGGGGGGCCGAGCGCGACGACCGTCACCTTCCCCTCCCCCGCCTCTTCCTTGCGGCGGATCGCATCCTCGAGCGCGAACTCGTCGTAGGGGTTCACGACATACTTGACGCCGGCCGGATCCAGTCCCGCGCCGTCGGGGGTCACTCTCACCCGCGTGGCCGAGTCCGGCACGCGCTTCATGCAGACGATCGTATTCATCCGTCTTTTCTTCGAATGGAATTCAGGCGTTCTGGTAGGTCTCGATCTCGTCGGTCGTCAGTGCGCACACGCGAAACGCGATGAGGTCGATGAGGGCATCGGTCACATTCTTCTGGCGGAGGTTCCGCGCCCTCGCGTCCTCCGCGGCGGGCCGCGCCTCGCGCAGGGTCACGAGCCGAGCGGCCAGCCAATCCAGAAAATCGTGGACGACGTCGCGGTGCTCGCGGTCTCGATCCGGCTCCCCGTTCGGAGCCTTCGGAAGGAACGCGTCGATGAGCGCGAGCAGCCCGGGGAAGATCATCTCCGTGAGTTCTTCGTCTCCGATGAGTTCCTCTTCGGTGATCTCCTCCCAACTCATCTCGTTCCAGTACAGCTCGCACGCTTCCTCGAAGAGATGGCGCCGCACTTCGGGAGGTGCCTTCCTGAGGACGATGTCGCCGGGCGAGAGCCGTCGCCCCACGACCTTTTTCATGCCGCGGATGCGTTCCTGGATGAGGGTTCGGCCCGCCAGAGCGTGGGCTCGATCGGGCGTTTCGGCGGCGGCGGGCCGGGCTTGCGTTTCGTTGTTCACGGAGCCGAAGATGCGACGGCCACGGTGAAGGAACAAGCGCCGGGGCAAACGCCGCCCGGAGCCGGTGCAACGGCCGGCATCGAGGGCGTGTTACCCAAGCGATGGGGATGCCTTTGGCGGAGGAAACGCGAACGCGTAACGGATCGCCGGGCGACGCGACCGGCCCCGGCTCCGGACCTGTGGAGCCGCCGGATCCCGGCGCGGACGAGCCGGGCCTCGTAGAGGCCGTGCAGGCCGGCGATTCGCGGGCGTTTTCCCTGTTCGTGACGAGATACACGGACCCGGCCTACGCGGTGGCGCTGTCGATTCTGCGCCACGAGCAGGACGCGGAAGACGCGGTGCAGGCCGCGTTCATTCGCGCCCTCGAGCGGATCGGGCAGTTGCGGCCGGGAAGCCGCTTCGGTCCGTGGTTCTATCGCGTGCTGAGGAGCACGTGCCTGAACCTCCGGCGGCGTGAGCTTCTGCGGACCCATTCGGAGCTGACGGACACGGCGGCGTCGCGGGACGATCCGCATCGTGAATTCGAGCGGAGGCACGCCCGGAAGCGGGTGCTCGACGCGCTCGGGCAGCTTCCGGAACGACAGAGAACGGCAGTCATGATGTACGACCTTGAGGGGTACGATCACGCGGAGATCGCGAAGATTCTCGGGATCGCGGTCGGAACTTCGAGGGCGAACCTTCATCACGGCAGGCACGCGCTGCGCCGCCTTCTCGGCGAAGCGCCCGCCTCCGGCGCCGGAGGAGCAGATGAGGATGAATAGGAGAGATCAGAGTCGGGACGGCGGGCGCGGGCCCGCGTGGGCCGAGTATCTCGAGCCCCTGCGGCCCGATGACGTCACGCGGCGCCGTCTGCGCCGGAGCGTGATGGCCGCGGCGGAGGCGCTGTTCGAGCGGCGGCCCCTCTCCTGGCTCGACGTGACGGCAAGCTGGTCCGCGGCGCTCGCGCCGCTGGCCGCGGGCCTGCTCGTTGCGGCCGGCGTTCTGTTGTACCGCATCTCCCTGCCGGATGCGCCCGCGTTCGCCGCAGACGTGGATCCGGAGCCGGTCGGGCTGGTGCGCTCGCTGGCGCCGGATGCCGAAGCCCCGCCCGCGCTGCTCATCGACCTTGTCGAGCCGAGCCGCGACGCGGTGCTGACGGCCGCGCTCATCAATCCGTAACTCGCTGAAACGCGACACGAACCGGGTGCGTATGGACACTTCAAGATTCCGGGCGATCCTGCTCCTGACGCTCGTCTTCGCGGCGGGCGCCGCAGTCGGCGTGGCGGCGGACCGCCTCGATCTGTTCGCCGACGCAGCCGTGGGCGAGCCGCCAGCGGAGACTACATCTCCCGAAACGCGGGATCGCGATGACGGGTCGCGGGGACGGCAGACCACGATCGAGCAATTCGCCGATGAACTGGGTTTGACTGCCGAGCAACGGTCGCAGATCGAGGGCTTCCTCGATCACTACCGCGACGGGATGCGGACGTTGCGCGGGAGCTACCGGACGTTGATGGATTCGGTCCGGACGCAGATCGAGTCGGCGCTGACGGAGGAGCAGGGTGAGGATTATCGGCAGTTGCTGCGGCAGCGCTACGGGAACGGGCGAGAGCGCGGCGGTGAACGGGGGTCCCAGGGGCGCGACGACCCGCAGCGAAACAACTGACAACCGAGAGACGTCAAATCAGCCCCTCACGGGGCGAGGAAACGATGACCATTCGACATAGATCAGGGTGCGGAGGCCGGCCGAGCGCCGGTCTTCGTCGATGGGGGTTTGTCCTGCTGCCGGCGGCTCTGCTTGCGGCAGCGTCGCCCCGGATGGCCGAGGCGCAGGTACAGGCAAGCGACAACGTCCGCCAGATCACGGTTGACGAAGCGGTCGAGATCGCGCTGCGCCGCAACCCGCAGTTGCTCCAGGCCTACTCGCAGATCGAGATGGCCGAGCACAACCGGCTGAGCGCTTACGGGGCGCTCCTTCCGAATCTGAGTGCGAGCTTCAGCTACTCGAACTCGTCCACCGGACGGCTCGACGCGCTCAGCCAGGGGATCGTCGCGACGAGCTACTCCACTCAGCTCAGGGCCGGATACACGCTCTTCGACGGCTGGAGCCGGTTCACGAACCTGAAGAGCGCCCGACTTGGCGTGGCGGAGCAGAACGCCCGCTATCGCGAGGCCGAGTTCCAGGTCATCCAGGCGGTGAAACAGGCGTACTCGGCGAACGTCGCGGCGCGCGAACTCGTCGCCGTCGAGGAACGCCGCGTCCAGCGGCAGGCGGACCAGCTCGAATTCGTCAGACAGCAGCTGGAGCTGGGACGGGCGACGCGCTCGGACTCCCTCCGCTCGCAGGTCGACCTCAACAACGCGCAACTCGCGCTTCTGGAGGCGCAGAACCTCGCGCGCACGCGAACCTTCGAACTCACCGAGGTCGTCGGCTCGGAAACGCTCGTGGGGCCGACCGCCGAGGCGGAACTCGCGATGGCCGCGATCCCCTTCACGCGCGACGAACTGTTCGCGATGGCCGATGTGACGGCTCCCTCACTGCAGGCCGCCTCCGCCGCCGTCGAGGCAGCCGAGGCGGCGGTCTCGGGCGCGCGCTCCAGCTACCTCCCCACGATCTCCCTGGGTGGCGGCTACGGGTGGGCGAATCAGGACTTCCCGCCCTCCAACCGTTCGTGGTCGATCGGCATCTCGGGCAGCTATCCCCTCTTCAACGGCTTCCAGCGCGAGACGCAGGTGTTCCGCGCCCGGGCCGCGGCGGATCAGGCCCGGCAGCAGGAACGGGCCGAGCGGCTGAACCTCAGTTCGCTGCTCGACGCGCGCTACGCGACGGCCCAGTCCGCGCTCGCGGGAGTGGATCTCGCGGAGCAGACCGTCGAACTCAGCGAAGAGAGCCTCCGGGTCGTGCAGGAGCGGTACCAGCTCGGCCTCGCAACCATCCTCGAGCTTCAGGACGCGCAGATCACGCTTACGCAGGCGGAGGTCGATCTCGTCTCGGGTCAGTTCCGCTACGAGGTCGAGGTCGCCGGGATCGAGGCGCTCCTCGGCCGGAGGCTCGACCAGCAACCCTGACGGCTCCCGCCGCACGACGTATCTCTTCTTCAACGTCGGACCCGCGCGGGGTGTCCTCTCAGCGTGCTACGACGGCGCGGTTCCGCCGCGCCGCTGGCCCGTTCACGGACCCGATACGAGACGAGATTCCGATGTCCATATTCGAACGCTCCCGGCGTCGCCTCCCCCCGCGATGCGCCCCCTTGGGCTACGCCACGGTCTTCACGGCGCTTGGGCTTGCGGTCACCGGTTGTGCGACCGGCGAGGCCAACGAACCCGAGCAGACGCTCCAGACGCTGACCGCGGGGCGCCAGACCATCGTCTCCAGCGTCGAGGCGACCGGGACGGTCGAACCGATCCGCGTGATCGAGGTCAAGTCGCAGGCGGGCGGCGAGGTTCTCCAGTTGCCCGTCGAACTCGGGGACAACGTCGAGCTGGGAACGCTCCTCGTGCGGATCGACCCGCGCGACGTGAACAACGCGCACGCCCAGGCGCAGGCCGATCTGGACGTGGCCGAGGCCCAGGCGGATGTCGCGGAACGCCAGCTTGAGCGGGTGGAGGCGCTCCACGAGTCCGATATCGTGACCTCGGAGGAGCTGGAGAACGCGATCCTCTCGGCGGCGAACGCGAGAGCTTCCCTGGTCCGCGCCACGACCAACCTCGAACTCGCCAGGGACAAGCTGGACGACGTGACGCTCCGGGCTCCGATCACCGGAACCATCGTGGAGCGGACGGTGGAGCAGGGGCAGGTCGTCACGGGGACACGCGACCTCACCGGCGGCACCGTGCTGATGCGGATGGCCGATCTCACCGAGGTCCAGGTGCGCATGCTCGTCGACGAGACGGACATCGGCCGGCTCCAGCCGGGACTGCCCGCCGACATCACCGTGGAAGCGTACCCCAACCGGACCTTCCGGGGGTCCGTCCTCAAGATCGAACCGCAGGCGGTGGTCGAACAGAACGTGACCATGTTCGCCGTGCTCACGCGCATCTCCAACGAGGAGGATCTGCTGCGGCCGGGGATGAACGCGGACGTCGAAGTCGTGATCGGGCGGCAGGAGGACGTGCTCGCGGTGGCGAACAGCGGCATCAAGTCCCAGCAGGAGGCTGTCCAGATCGTCCGGGCTCTCGAGATCGACGCCGATGTCAACGCGCTGCTGCGCGACTTCCAGAGCCAGGATCGGCCGGAGGGTGCGTCGGAAGACGGAACGGCGGAGGGCGAGGAGGAGCCGATGATCGGCGGGGTTCCGATGTCGGAGTTCCAGTCGATGTCGCAGGAGGAGCGCATGCGCGTCTTCCAGAACATGTCCGACGAGGAGCGGCGGCGGATGATGCAGCAGTTCCGCGGCCAGGGAGGCGGCGGACCCGGTGGCGCCCGGGGCGGCCAGGCGCGGCGGCCCGACGAGCCTCGCCCGGCCTTCGTGTTCCGGTACGACGCGAACGGCCTCCTCGATCTGAAGCCGGTCATGATCGGCCTCAGCGACTTCGACCACACGCAGATCGTCCGCGGGCTCGAGGAGGGCGAGGAGATCGTCGCCGTGCCCACCTCGCTCATCGCGCAGCAGGAGTTCCTGGACCGAATCCGCAGCCGAACAGCGCTGCCGGGCATCGGGGGAAGGTGATGATCGTCCGATGATCTTCTTCGAGATTCTTCGGGTCGCGATGGATGCGATCCGCGCCAACAAGCTGCGCTCGTTCCTGACCATGCTCGGGATCGTGATCGGGGTCGGCGCCGTGATCACGATGGTCGCCCTCGGGGAGGGCGCTCAGCAGCAGGTCGAGAACCAGATCGAGTCGCTCGGCACCAACGTACTCACGGTTCGCCCCGGGCAGGGGATGTTCCGCGGCGTGCGCGGCGGGTCGAACGCGCGGTTGACGACCGAAGACGTCGAGGCGGTTCGGCGGGGGGCCCCGGCTCTGGTGGAGGTCGCCCCGGAGATGCAGGGACAGTTGCAGGTCCAGTTCGGACGCAACAACGCGAGCGTTCGGATTCTTGGCACGACGCCGAACTACGTGGACGTCGAGAATCATGCGCTCGAACTCGGTCGCTTCTTCGATGAGTCCGAGAACCGCGGCCGCCGACGCGTCGCCGTGCTCGGGGGCGCGGTGCCGGCGGTGCTGAACACCGAAACCGCCGAACTCGTCGGCCGGACGATCTCGATCCGGAACATCTCCTTCGAGGTCGTCGGCGTGCTGGAGGAGAAGGGCGGATCGGGCTGGTTCAACCAGGACGAGCAGATCTTCGTCCCGCTGGAGACCGCGCAGTTCCGGTTGCTCGGGACCGACCGCGTGAGCCAGTTCAAGGTCGTCGTCGAGAGCGAGGCGGCGATCCCCGTCGCGATGGTGCAGATCGAGGAGGTGCTCCGACGCGAGCACCGCCTTCCCTTGGGACGGGAGAACGACTTCTGGATCTCCGACAGCGTGCAGTTCCTCGAAATGGCGCAGGAGACGACGCAGACGTTCACGATGCTGCTCGCCGGGATCGCCGCGGTGAGCCTCCTCGTCGGGGGCATCGGGATCATGAACATCATGCTGGTGTCGGTCACCGAGCGGACGAAGGAGATCGGCGTGCGCAAGGCGCTCGGCGCCACGAGGCGGGCCGTCCTGCTCCAGTTCCTGCTCGAAGCCACGACGCTCTGCATGACGGGCGGGATCCTCGGCGTCGCCTTCGCCTACGGCGCGGCCGAGATGCTCTCGCGGTCGGCCGGCTGGACGATGGCCATCGCGCCGCAAGCGATCGGCCTCGCCGTGGTGTTCGCCGCCGCGGTGGGCCTGTTCTTCGGCCTCTGGCCCGCCCGGCGCGCGGCCCGGCTCGATCCGATCGTGGCGCTTCGGTACGAATAACCTGAGTTGGCGGGAGGTCGCGGGCCGACGTATGGTCCCGGCATGAGTGTTCCGCTGACATCGCTTCCGGATTCCGCCCGCGTCTGGATCTACGGGGCGGACCGTCCGCTGACCTCCGAGGAGCGCGAGGCGCTGATGGTCGACCTGCGCGCGTTCGTCGACATCTGGACCGCGCACGGGGCGGCGCTGCGGGCGGGCGTGGAATGGATCGAAGACCGCTTCGCGGTCGTCGCCGTGGACGAAGCTTCGGCGCCCGCGTCCGGGTGCTCGATCGACGCGATGTCCCGGCGGCTGGGCGCGCTCGAGGAACGCCTGGGCTGCTCGCTTCTCGACAGCACACGCGTGTTCTACCGGGACGAGTCCGGCGCAATCGAGAGTTGCGCACGACCGGAGTTCCGGGCGCGGGCGCTGACCGGAGCGATCAGCGACGCGACTCCCGTCTTCGATCCGACCATCGACACGTTGGCGGCGCTGCGGGCGGGCGAACTCGAGCGGCCGGCGGCCCGTTCCTGGCACCGGCAACTCCTGGGCCGACCCGGCGGACGGTCCTGACGCGGGGACCGGCGTGACGGGAGCCCCTGGGAGCGGCGCTTCCGGCGCCGCGCGGGGGAAACTGGCCTTCGCCCTCTCGGGTGGCGGCGCGAGGGCCGCCTACCAGACCGGCGTGCTGAGCTATATCGGCAGACAGCTGCCCGGGCTTCGGATCCCCCTCCTCACCGGCGTCTCGGCGGGCGCGATCAACGTGGGTTTCCTCGCCGCCTACAACGGAAATCTGCATGGCGCGACGCAGGCACTGAAGCGCCGCTGGCTCTCGCTCACGACCGAGGAAGTGCTGCGCACCAACCCCGCTTCCCTGCTCAAGGTGGGCCTGCGGATGGGGGGATCCCTGCTCGGCGGCGGGACCGGGCTGAGTCCCCGTTTCCAGAGCCTCGTCGACACGTCGCCGCTGCGGGAGTTCATCGAGCGCGACGTCGGCCGCGGAGAGATCGACGCCAGGATCCGGGCGGGGGAGCTCGAAGCGGTGGGTCTCACGGCGATGTCGTACCAGACGGGACGCACGGTCCTCTTCGTGCAAGGCGAACCGCAGTCGGGGCCCGAGCGCGCGAGCGCACATTACCGACTCGTGCGGACGAACATTTCGGTGGACCACATCCTGGCCTCGGCGTCGATCCCGCTCGTGTTTCCGGCGATCAAACTCGGTCAGCAGTACTACGGAGACGGGAGCTTCCGCACCGCGGCGCCGCTGGCGCCGGCGATTCACATGGGGGCGGACCGCATCTTCACGATCTCGGCCCGTTACCGGCGGTCCGAACTGGAGGCGCGGGCGCCGGACACGACGGGGTATCCGCCGCCGGCGAGAGTCCTGGGCCTGCTGCTGAACTCGGTCTTTCTCGACACGCTGGACTGGGACGCCGCCGCGCTGCGCCGGATCAATCTCCTCGTCGACCGACTCCCCCGCGAGGTCTCCGAGAGCCAGGGTCTGCGCCGCGTCGACCTGCTCATCCTCAGGCCCTCGCGGGACATCGGGAAGCTGGCCCGCGACTTCGAGATCGAACTGCCTCCGGCGCTGAGGTTTCTTGTGCGAGGTCTGGGAACGCCGGACATCAAGACCGCCGACTTCCTGAGTTATCTTCTGTTCGAGAGCGAGTACATCCGGGCGCTCGTGGAACTCGGAGCCTCCGACGCGGAGGCGAACTGGAGCCGCATCGAGGCGTTTCTCTCCTGACTGTGCAACGGACGATCGTCCACTTCGCCGACCTCCATCTCGACTCCCCGTTCGCGTGGTGCGAGGCGACGGGCGACGTGGCGAGGCGGCGGCGCGAGGCGCTTCGCGATACCCTGCTCGCGATCGTGGAACTCGTGCGCTCGACCGGGGCGGACGCGCTCTTCTGCGGAGGCGATCTGTACGAGCACGATCGCGTCACGCTCGACACGGCGAACTTCCTGCGGCAGACCTTCGCCTCCCTCGACCCGGTGCCCGTCTACATCGCGCCCGGCAATCACGACTGGTATGGGCCGACGAGCGTCTACGCGACGGAGGGATGGAGCGGGAATGTCCACATCTTTCGCGATGCGACGTTCCAGGCGGTCTCCCTTGCGCCCGGCATCACGCTGTGGGGGGGCGCGCACTGCGCTCCCGCCAACACGGACAACTTCCTCGGCGACGGCTTCAGGGTCACCGGGGCGGGGGCGCACGTGGCGCTCTTTCACGGAGCGGAACGGTCGTGGCTCGCGGCACAGGGTGAAGGGAAGGCGCCGCACGCCCCCTTCGAGACGGCCGAGATCCCGGCCAGCGGGCTGAATCACGCGTTCCTCGGCCATTATCACCGGCCGGCGGACGGCGCCCATCACACCTATCCGGGCAACCCCGACCCTCTGCAGTTCGGGGAGGAAGGGAAGCGCGGACCCGTCGTGGCGACGATCGACGCGGAGGGCGAGGTCGCGCGCGAGCGCCACGTCGTGGCGGTCACCCCGGTTCATGATCTGCGGCTCGATGTCACGGGCCTCGAGAGCCGCCAGCAGATTCGGGACACGCTGCGCGCGAAGACGGAGAGCCTCGCGGGACTCGCGCGCCTTACGGTGTGCGGAGACCTCGAGCCGTCGCTCGACCTCCACGAGGACACGATCCGCGAGCAACTGCTCGAAACGTTCGACGCCGTGCAGATCCGGAAGTCCGAACTGCACCTGGCGTACGACCTCGAAGAGATCTGCGGGGAGCCCACCGTGCGGGGACGGTTCGTCGAGGATGTGATGGGAGCGGAGCTGGCGGATGATGAGAAGCGCCGTGTGCTGCGGATGGGACTCCGGGCGCTCGACGGACGCGACGATCTCGAGGTGCTGTGATGCGCTTCGAGTCCGGCACGGCCCATCGCTTCGGTCCCTTCCGGGATGAGACGCTGGAACTGGCGCCGGGAATGAACGTCGTCTTCGGCCGCAACGAGGCGGGGAAATCGTCCTGGCACGCGGCGCTGTACGCCGGGCTCTGCGGCATGCGGCGCGGCAAGGGGGCGATGCGGAAGGAGGAGAAGCGGTTCGCGGAGCGCCACAAGCCGTGGGACGACGACGAGTGGGAGGTCGGAGCCATCGTCGCGCTCGAGGACGGACGGCGCGTGGAATTGAGGCACGATCTCGCAGGAAGGATCGAGAGTTCGGCGGAGGACATGAGCGTCGCGGGACGGGACTATTCGGGCGAGATCCTGTTCGATGGGGCGCCGGACGGCTCGCGGTGGCTGGGCCTGAACCGCCGCTCGTTTCTCGCCACCGCCTGTGTGCGTCAGACGGACATCCTCAGGGTCCGGGACGATCCCGAATCGCTGCAGGAGGACATGCAGCGCGCGGCGGCGACGGCGGGCGTGGACCAGACGGCGGCCGCCGCACTGCAACGGCTCGAGGAGGTTCTCCGGGAACGCGTCGGATCGACCCGGGCTCCAACGAAGCCGCTCATGACGACCGCGCGGCGGGTGGCGGAGGCGCGCGAGGCCCTGGAGGCGGCCCGCGAGGCGCACCGGGACTTTCAGGAGCGTCGCGCCGAGGTCGAAACGCTGGAGCGGGCGGCGAGGAAAGCCCGCCGCCGCGTGGAGGCGGCGGAGGCCGCGCTCGCGCGATCCGAGGCGGAGGCGCACGCGGAGCGGCTACGGGAGGCGCAGGCTCTGTACGAGGAGTTCCCCGAGGGGGCGCCCCACCCGGTCCCCGAGGGCGGCGGTCTCACGCGGACGGTCACCGAAGCGCTCACGACGTGGCGCAACCTCCCCGATCCGGTGGAGCTGACGGGACCCTCGGCGCGAGAGATCGAGGAGACGATCGAGGGCTCCGATGCGGAGCTGGCGGCCGCGCGGGCGGTCGCCGCGGAGGCCGCTGCCGCGAAGGCCGAGGCTCGCCTCGTCGCTGCGCGTGAGCTGCAGACGCTCTTCCCGGAGGGCGGCCCCCGGGTTTCCACGGAGGAGGATACGCGTCTTGCGGAGATCCGCGACGCGCTCCGCGCCTGGGAATCGCTTCCCGACGTCGAGCCCCCCGCGGGGCGGAGCTTGGAGGAGATCGAGGGGGATCTGGCCGATCTCGAAGAGCGACGGCCGGCGGCCTCCCGGAAACGTTCGCCCGCGCGAGCCGCGGCGTGGCTGGCTCTTTCGGCGGCCGCGGCGATCGGAGGTCTCGTCCTCGCGCTGCTGGCGCCGGAGTCGCGCTCCGCGGGGCTGATCCTGTTCGCGGTCGGGGCGGGAGGCGTCCTGTCTCACCGACTGGCGAGAACGCGGGCCGACCGCTCGGAGATTGCGCTCGCGCTGGACGTGCGGCGCGACAGTCTGCGGCGCGAACTCGAGACCGGTCGCTCGGCCCACGAGCGGTACGAGGCCGAACTCCGGACCCGGCGCGGCGCGGTCGACCGCCTTCGTGAATTCTCCGGCGGGGAGGACGCGCTTCCGCTCGAACCTGAAGCGCTCGCGGAGTCGCTGCGCCGCCAAGTCGAGTCCCGGCAGGCGGGAAGGAAAGAGGCGGCGCGACGGGGCTCGCAGTGGGACGAGCTTCAGGGGCTGCTTGCCGGTTCGTCTCTCGACGCACTTGCCGCCGAGACGGATCGGCTGCGCACCGCGGCCGATGCCCTCCTCGCGGAGGCGGCCGGACATCCGCTGGCAGAGCTGAGGGCTCGGGGCATCACGCGGAGCGAGTTGGACGACCTCGAACGGCAGACCGCGCAGAAGCGCCGAGAGTGGAGCGACGAACGAGTTCGGCGTCTGGCGGCGGAGACGCGGCACGCACATCGGTCGGAACGAGCCGATGATGCCGTGAACGCGCTGCGTAAAGCCGGCTCTCGCGTCGGGGTGACCGACGACGACCCCGAGGAGCTGGCGGCCGCATTGGAGGAGTGGCGCGCGGGCCGGGAGCGGATGCTCGAGGAAGCCGGCGAACGCAACGAATCGTGGGATCGCCTGCAACAGTTGCTCGGCGAGCGCACGCTGGATGAGTTCGCGGACGAAGTGGAGCAACGCCGTCTCCGGGCCGGCCGGCTCGCCGACCGGCTCGGGGCGGACCTCCTCGTCGAAGCTCGGGCGGGACGGCCGACCGGGGAGACGCTGGAGAATCTCGGACGGGAAGCGGAGGTCGCCCGCGAGGAGGTGCTGCGCGCCGGCGGCCAGCTCACCGAACGCGAACACCAGCTCCCCAGCGTCGCGGACGCGGAGGACGCGCTGGCGGCAGCCGAGCGGGAGCAGGAGAGGATCGCGCGCCTCAAGGACACACTGGACTGCACGATCGGATTCCTCGAGGAGGCGCAGGAGCGCGTGCTGCGCGACATCGCGCCCGTCCTGACGCGGACGGTCCTCGAATGGCTTCCCCGGGTGACGGACGGCCGCTATACCGGATGCCGGATCGACCCGGAGAATCTGCTCGTCGAGGTCCGCACCCCGGGGGGGCGCTGGCGCTCCGCCCACCTGCTCTCCCACGGCACGGCGGAGCAGATCTACCTGCTGCTCAGGTTCGCGCTCTCACGGCACCTCACCCGGGAGGGCGAGACCTGTCCTCTCATCCTCGATGATGTCGTGGGCGCGTCCGACGCGGTCCGGAAACAGGCGGTACTGCAAACGCTGCACGCGCTCGCGCGCTCGACCCAGGTCATCCTCTTCACGCACGAGGACGATGTGCGGGACTGGGCGAGGGAGAAGCTCGCGGGATCCGACGTCCACCTCATCGAACTCGCCGGGCGGCGGCACGAGAGCGGAGGGCTGGCCTCCGCTACTTGAAGACCTTGTAGTCGGTCGAGTGCCCCGGGTTCACCTTGGCGGTCGGGTCGATGTGGTGCACCGCGTTGTTCACCGCGATCGCGGCCTCTCCGAAGCCGGTCGAGATCAACTCCAGCTTCCCGTCGTAGGTGGCGATGTCCCCCGCCGCGTAGACGCCGGGGATGTTCGTGCGCATGCGCGAGTCCACTACAATGCACCGCTTCCGCAGTTCGAGCCCCCATTCGGCGATCGGCCCGATATTCGGAACGAAGCCGATCAGCGCGATGACGTCGTCCACCTCGATTCGCTCCGTTTCCTTCGTCTTCGTGTGCCGGATCGTCGCGGCCTCGACCCGGTCGCTGCCGTGGATCTCCGTCACGGTGTAGAAGGTGCGGAGCCGCAGTTCGCCCCGTTCATGCGCACCCTCGACCTGCGCGACCGTGCTCTCGTGAGCCCTGTAGCGGTCCGTGCGGTGGATATGCGTGAGTTCACCGGCGATCTCCCGCAGCGCCCAACTCCAGTCGAAGGCGGAGTCGCCCCCGCCGACAAGGAGGACGCGTTTCCCGCGGAACATCTCGGGGTCTTTCACGTTCGTCACGAGGCCCCGGTCCAGGAACTCATCCCACCCCGGCACGCGCAGCGTCCGGCTTTTGAAAGCGCCCTTGCCCCCGGCAATTACGACGGTGCGCGTGGGCCGCGGCCCCCTGTTCGTGCGAAGATCGAAGCCGCCGTTTCCCGGATTGAGTTCGAGGACGCGCTCCTCGAGGCACACCTCCGCGTCGAACTGCAGGCCCTGCGTGACGAGTTCCCGCGCCAGATCCTTGGCGAGCACCCGGGGGAAACCGGCGACGTCGAAGACATCCTTCTCGGGGTACAGCGCCGTCAGCTGACCTCCGAGTTCGGGGAGCACATCAATGATGCGGGCCGAGACGCCGCGCATGCCGGCGTAGAACGATCCGTAGAGACCGGTCGGACCGCCGCCGATGATCGTTATGTCGACCGTTTCGTTCTTCAAACCCAAACCGTTCAAGCCATCCGGCGGTCGTCAGGTCGCGCTCTTCCACTTCCGCCGGAGGCAGTGAGTTCCGTAATCGATGATCGCCCACGCCGACGTCGCGCCGACGAGCAAGACGAGTGCGGGAACATACCGAGGGTTGAAAATGAGGGCGAGCAACGTGAGAAACTGCAGGCCGGTCGCGATTTTTCCCGGCCACCGGGGCCTGAAGGGGATGATGATGGAGACCAGCCGGGCCAGGAGATAGCACCCGGCGGTATAGAGGTCCCTGAGGATCAGAATCAGGAACGACACCCCGTCGAGCCCGCCCGCCGCCAGGAAGCCGGAGAGAGCGAGCAGGACGAAGAGCTTGTCGCAGAGCGGGTCGAGCAGGAGTCCGACCTGGGAGCGCGTCCCGCTCACCCGGGCGATGAACCCATCGAGGACATCCGTCGCGCCTGCCGTGGCCACGAGCACCGCCATCATTCCGGGATCCGAGACCACGATGAAGGCGAGGCCGAGCGGTATACGGCTCAGGGACAGAAGATTCGACAGGGTCAGAAACCCCGGATCGTGTGTCTGTATCGGATTCCTCCGCTTCGACCTGGTGGACGGACCCGCCCCACGCACGGGAAGATGCACGTTCCTGGGGCGGGTCTCCAGTGCGCCGGCGAGCGTCGCCGACGGTTCGCCGATTGCGGCGCGGTGCACGAGGTCTACTGCGGAAGCTCGGCGCTGTCGGCCGCCGCGTCGTCCGGTCGCGGATCCAGCATCACCATGTCCTCCACGACCACGTCCACGGTGGGGATCGCGATCCCGTCACGCTCGAACGACCCGTACTCGAGGTGGCCCTCGACGTAGAGGCGCGAACCCTTGTGCACATACTCGCCGACGGTCTCGGCCTGACGACGCCAGAACGTGAGCCGGTGCCAGTCGGTACGACGCTGGGTCTCCCCGTTCTTGCGGAACACGCGGTTGGTCGCGAGCGACAGATGTGCGACGGCGGTGCCGGAAGCGGTCTCGCGCACATCGGGGTCGCTGCCGGCGTTTCCGACGAGAATGACCCGGTTCACGGTTCTCGACATGGTTCCTCTCCTTTGTGATGCGTGAATGGGCGCAGCAAGACACGCGAATCTCCGGTACGGGGAGGTCACCTCAAACCGCATCTCCCCCACCGCCCGAGCTGGCGCGTTCCTCCTTGACGCCGCGACCGGAAGTGGGTCTGCTCAGGGATGATCCGGACGGACCTCACTTCCGACGCCGCACGCACCCGGGCCCGACGGGGCCTGGTCCTGATTGCCTGCGCGATCGTCCTTTCGGCCGCGATCTCCGTCATCGAGCTCATCGTCCGCGCGACGCTCGAGGGCCCGCGAATCACGGCGCTGGCCCATTCGGCGGAGGGGCTCGGGCCGGGTTCCGCGGTCTGGGTGGCGGGGAGGTCGGTGGGGCGCGTGCTGTCGGTCTCCTTCCAGCCCCCCGAAGAGAGCGACCGCGATGGGCCGTTCGAGAGCCACGTCATCATCGACGCCGTCATCGACCGGGTCGCCGAGCCCATCCTGCGGGCGGATGCCACCGCCGATGTCCGGCCGTCGGATCTGGTCGCGCCCGTCGTCCTCTCCGTGAACCCGGGTTCAGGCTCCGCGCCCCCCTGGAATTACGCGGACACGCTGCGCGCTTCCGGTCCGCCGATCGATCCGGAGACGGTCATGGCGCTGTCGGATTCGCTGCTACAGGCGGTGCGCACGCTCGAAGTCGACGCCTCCGAGGCGCGGGACGTGCTCGGTTCGGACCAGGGCTCGCTCGCCCGCTTTCGCGAGGATCCGGGCACGCTCGCCGGACTGCAAGGCAGTCTCGAGTCGCTGGAGGAACTGCTCCAGCGTGACCTTCAGCGCTCCTCGCTCGTCGGGCTCGCGACGGACACGCTGGTGAGCGCGGCCGCGCGACGGGTGCAGGGACGGCTCGCGACCTGGGAGGCGGCGCCCCAAATGGCGAGCGCCGTTCAGAATCTGGAAACGACGCTCGAGGCGCTGGACGCGGTGATGTCGCGACTCTCGGCGATCACCGAGCGGCTGCACCGCGGTGAGGGGACCGCGGGCCGGGCGCTGATGGATGAGGAAATCCGACGCCAACTCGCCGCCCTCCGCACCGCGGCCGCCGGGCTGGCGGAAGATCTCGGCTACAACCCCTCGCGCTGGCTGCGAGTCCGCGTCTTCTAGGCAGCCGTGGCTTCCTAGATCCTCCGCTTCGGAAGGCCGCCGTGGACGGCGAACTTGAGCAGTTCCGTCTTCCTGCCGCGCTTTCGCCGAATCCCGATGATGACGTGGTCGACGACCTGGTCGCGGTCTTCGATGGAAACCGCCACATCGACGGAGCCATCCGCAGCCGTGATCCGCGTCCGCACGGATCGGCCGGGTTCCGCGTCCGCCGTACGCGCCGGATTGCGGCACAGCGTGCGGGAGGAGCGGCGCCCACCGGGCACCGGCCGCGACAACTTCAACAGACGGAACCAGTCGGGCTGATAGCTTATCCGCCAGAGATTGCCGAGCTGGTCGAGTCCCCTTCCTTCGCGATTGTGTCTGGCCATCCGGCGCTCGAGGGTCGCAGTTATCGTTGAGGCGCGGTCGCCTTGACCGTGCCCGGCGGCACCATTATGGTCGGTGGGTCCACCTCGGACCACATCCCCCGGCCGCAAGCAGGACACCTCACGAACCGATCATGCCGCACGCGGCATGGCTGCAGCCCGGCTCACTCTCTTCCGGAGGAAGGCGATGGACATCGCCGAACTCAAGTCGAAGTCGATCGGCGAACTTCATGACATGGCCGAAGAACTCGACATTCACAACTTTTCGGGCCTTCGAAAACAGGACCTGATCTTTCGGATCGAGCAGAATCTCCTCGATTCCGACATCGTCCTCCGGGGCGAGGGCGTCCTCGAGATTCTGCCGGAGGGTTACGGCTTTCTGAGGAGCCAGGACTGGAACTACCTGTACGGCCCGGACGACATCTACGTCTCCCCGTCGCAGATCAAGCGCTTCGACATGCGGACGGGAGACACCATCCAGGGCCGCGTGCGGCCGCCGAAGGAGGGAGAGCGCTACCTCGCCCTGCTGAAGGTGGAGACGCTGAACGGCGTGGACCCGGACAAGGCGAAGCACCGGATCGCGTTCGACAACCTGCGGCCGCGGTATCCGGAGGAACGGCTCGTCCTCGAGCAGGAAGACGGCGACGTGTCGATGCGGATTCTCGACCTCATCGCGCCGATCGGCAAAGGGCAGCGCAGCCTCATCGTCTCGCCGCCCAAGGCCGGGAAGACGATCCTGCTGCAGAAGATCGCGAACGCGATCGTGGAGAACCAGCCGGACGCGAAGGTGATCGTGCTCCTCATCGACGAGCGGCCCGAAGAGGTCACGGACATGGAGGAGAACGTTCCGGCGGAGATCATCTCATCCACCTTCGATGAACCCGCGGACCGCCACACTCAGGTGGCGGAGATGGTGATCGAAAAGGCGAAGCGGCTCGTCGAATACCAGCACGATGTCGTGGTCCTCCTCGACTCGATCACGCGACTCGCGCGGGCCTACAACACGACGGTCCCCCACTCGGGCAAGATCCTCTCCGGCGGCGTGGATGCGAACGCGCTCCACAGGCCCAAGCGCTTCTTCGGCGCGGCGCGGAACATCGAAGAGGGCGGCAGCCTCACGATCATCGCGACGGCGCTCATCGAGACGGGCAGCCGGATGGACGAGGTCATCTTCGAGGAGTTCAAGGGCACGGGGAACAGCGAGGTTCTCCTGGACCGCCAGATATCCGACAAGCGGATCTACCCCGCGATCGACCTCAACCGCTCGAGCACGCGCAAGGAGGAACTCCTCCTGAACGAGGTCGAACTCAACCGGATGTACCTGCTGCGGAACTTCCTCTCCGACATGCCGCCGGCCGAGGCGATTCAGTTCATGATCGAGCGGCTGCAGCGCACGGAAACGAACCAGGAGTTCCTCGACTCGATGGCCGGCGGATAGCCGACCTCACGGCTCGCGCGCGCCGTCTCACGGCGCCTGCAGCCAACGATCTTCCAGCACCTCCAGCAGCGCCGAGCGCGTGGCCTCCCCCACCGTCAGCGTCACGCGGTACGTGCCCGGGGACACGGGAAGCCCGGCCCCGCCCTGATTCTGGAGGCCCGGGTTCATGCGCAGATCCCAGGCGACGCGGTTCAGGCCCGGCCGGCCGGTCCCCTCGAGGTCGCGCACGACTCTCCCCGTGGCAAGTTCCGAGACCTCGATCGACACGTCGGCCGGAGAGCCCAGGTAGTACTGGATCATCGTACCGGCGGGGGCGCTCTCGCCCGTCCAGTTCTTGTCGCCGGTGAGGGAGCGGCGGCGCTGGATGTCGTTCTTCCAGAGGACGGCTGGACGCGGGTCGAAGAGGTGTGCGTCACTCGCCTGGATGCTGTCGGTCATCGCCTGGAGGGCCGTGACGTCGTCGAGCACGTAGATGCTGCGGCCGTGCGTCGCGAGCACCAGGTCGTTCTCCCGGGGGTGGACGAGCACGTCGTCGATGCGGACCACGGGCAGGCCCGGCATGAAATCGTGCCACGTGCCGCCCTCGTCGAACGAGACGTGGAAGCCGAACTCGGTGCCGACATAGAGGAGGCGGGGATTCCGCGGGTCCTGCCGGACCGTGTTCACGTTTCCGAACGACGGCAGACTCGACGTGATGTCCTCCCACGTCGCGCCGTAGTCGCGGGTCACGTACACGTAGGGCCGCAGGTCGTCGTTCTTGTGCCCGTCGATCGAGACGTACGCGGTCGCCGCATCCACATGCGAGGCTTCCACCCGGGACACGTAGTGCCGCGTCGTACCGCCGGGGAGATTCCGGCTCACCTCGGTCCACGTCGCCCCGCCGTCGCGGCTCACCTGGATGTTGCCGTCGTCGGTCCCGGCCCAGAGAAGGCCCGGGACGATGGGCGACTCGGCGATGGACGTCATGCTGCCCCACATCGAGACGCCGTCGTTGCGCGAAAGGGTGCACTCCGTCCCGCGTTCGAACTGGTTGCATCGCGGGATGCGGTTGGCCACCCCCATCAGAACCTCGGCGTCCCGGTCGATGTCCTTCGAGAGGTCCGGGCTCATCGTCCACGTCTCTCCCCGGTCGCGCGACGTGAAGAAGCGGTTGCCGCCCGCATGCAGCGTGCGCGGGTTGTGCGGGGAGAGGAGGAAAGGCGTATTCCAGTTCCACCGGATCCCGGTGTCCGGCGACGGGGCGGGGGCGATGTTCGTGTCCGCCGGATCGTCCTCATCCGGAGCCTGGGGGGTGATGGGGCGCGTGACGCCCTCCCGCAGATCCACGCGCCGGAGACGCCCGTTCTGCGATTCGACGAACACGATCGCCGGGTCCGTCGGGTCCACCTGCGTGTAGAACCCGTCCCCGCCGCCGACCCGATACCAATCCTCCGAGAGAATCGGCCCCGAGCGCACGGAACTCGGCCCGCACCAGCTTCCGTTGTCCTGAAGGCCGGTACACACGTAGTAGGGGCGCCGCATGTCCACGGAGGCGTGATAGGGCTGCCCGACGGCCCACGGCCGCAGCGCCTCCCAGGTCTCGCCCTGATCCCAGCTCACATCGACCGACCCGTCGTTGCCGATCACGAGGTGATCGTGGTCGGCCGGATTGATCCAGACGGCGTGCTGATCGACGTGACCGTACCCGCTCAGCACCTCCCAGGTGCGGCCGCCGTCGCGCGACTTCGACACCCGCTGATCCACGGTATAGACGAGATCCGGATCTTCGGGGGAGACGCGGATCTGGCTGAAGTACATGGGGCGTCCGTTCTCGTTGCTCTGGAACTCCCACGTGCGGCCCTTGTCCGCCGAGCGCCAGACCCCGGACCATTGCGGGTCGGGCGGGAGGGAATCGACCCTCGCGAGCCTGCGCCATTCGTCCTGCTCCTCCTCGGAGAGCGGCGTCTCCCGGTCCGCGGCGACTTCGATCTGGGCGTAGACGACATCGGGGTCGGCGGGCGTCATGGCGAGCGCGATGCGGCCCATTGTGCCGGCGGGCAGCCCGCCTCCCTCGACGGGCGACCAGCTCTCTCCGCCGTCCCCGGACCGCCAGATTCCGCTTCCCGGCCCTCCGCCGACGAAACAGCACACGGTGCGTTGACGCTGATAGGTGGAGGCGAACAGGACGTTGGGATTCGACGGGTCCATGACGAGATCCGTCGCGCCGGTGTCCTCGTCCACCGCGAGCACGTGGCGCCAGCTCTCTCCTCCGTCGCTGGACTTGAAGACGCCGCGCTCGGCGTTCGGGCCGAAGAGGTGGCCGACCGCGGCTACCCACACGACATCCGGATTCGTCGGGTGGACGAGGACGCGCGCGATGCTCTGCGTCTCCCGGAGTCCCATGTGCGCGAACGTGGCGCCGCCGTCGGTGCTCTTGTAGACCCCGTAACCGAACGACGAGCTCTGCCGGTTGTTCGCCTCCCCCGTGCCCACGTAGAGGACTTCCGGATCGGAGGGCGCGAGAGCGAGGGCGCCGATGGAGTGCGTCTCGTGGCTGTCGAAGATCGATTCGAATGTCGTCCCGTTGTTCGTCGTCTTCCACAGACCGCCGGTCGCGAAGCCGACGTAGAAGATCCGCGTGTCCTCGGGATGGACCGCGAGGTCGTCGACGCGGCCGCCCTGCTCCGTCGGGCCGATGGACCGCCACCGGAACCCTTGGAGCAGCGGGTGCCCGGGGGCGTTGATGACGGCCTCCGCGTCTTCAACCCGCGCTCCGTCCTGGGCATGGGCGGGTGCTGACGGCGCAAATACGGCCGCAAGGAACGCGAGTACGATCGTCGAGGGGGCGCGGGTGCGCGATGCGTATGGCATGGAGTCTTCTCTCGGTGCGGATCGGGGTGGCAATCCGGCATTATCCGACCGGCGGTCGGAGTCTGTCAAAGCCGAAACCGCGCGGGGGATCCGTGAGGCGGGCGGCGACTTGCCCGCGAGACCGTTGAAAAGCATGCTGCGGAGTACCGCGCGACTGGAGGGGCCATGCCGATATACGAGTACCGCTGCCGCGAGTGCTCACACGAGTTCGAACTCCTCGTGAGGGGGTCGATGACGCCCGCGTGCGCTTCATGCGGGAGTGCGGAGCTGGACCGACTCATCTCCCTCCCGCGCGTCCACTCCGATGCCCGCAAGGAACGGTCGCTCACCGCGGCGAAGAAACGCGACGCGAAGCTCGGGAGCGAACGCACGCGAGCGCAGCGGGAGTACGAACTGGCCCACAACGACTGATCCCCGCGGGCGGACGCCCCGGGACATGTGAATGTGGCGGATCCGTGAAACGGACGCGCGGGGCGATGACGGAGAGGATGGGATGACGGAGACCTACGCGCAGGCGCTGGCCGAGCACGGAATCGAGGACGTACAACGCCTCTACCGGCCACTCCTCCGGCGGTTGAAGGCCCGCGATGCGGGAGCCTACGAGCGTGCCGTCGCACGCTACCGGTCGGAGGTGGAAGGCGTGGCGGGGGGCGGAGAGGCGCTGGCGGCGTGGCTTTCCTATGGGGCGTGGCTCGCTTCCCGCCTGGAACCCGGAAGCCTTTTCACGATTTCGGAGGAAGGACTCGCGGCGCGCGCGCCGGACCCGTTCCCGACGGGTCCCATGCTGATCCATCTGCCCGATGCGGCGAACCGCAAGGGCTTCTTGATCGCCATGCCCGCGACACCTTCCGAAGCGCAGCGCGCGACGGCCGACCTGCTGTGTGAGTAGGGATCCCGCCGGCCGGGGCCGGCGCGGGATGATGATGACGAGGATGGTTGAGGCGGAAGAGGAGGCACGGCAGTGACGCAAGGCACCCTGCAGCACGAACGCATCGAACGCCGCGCGCTCGAACAGGAGATGCGCGAATCGTTCATCGACTACTCCATGAGCGTCATCGTGCAGCGCGCGCTCCCCGATGCCCGCGATGGTCTGAAGCCCGTTCATCGCCGAATCCTGTACGCAATGCTCGAGGAGGGGATGCGCCCCTCGCGCCCGCACAAGAAGAGCGCGACGGTCGTGGGCGACGTGCTGGGCCGGTATCACCCGCACGGGGATGGCGCGGTGTACGACACCATCGTCCGCATGGTCCAGGACTTCTCGCTGCGCTATCCGCTCATCGACGGCCAGGGGAACTTCGGTTCGATCGATGGCGATTCGGCCGCCGCCTACCGCTACACCGAAGTGCGGATGACGCCGGTCGCCATGGACCTCCTCGCCGACATCGAGCGCGACACCGTCGACACGCGGCCCAACTTCGATGGGCGCCTCACCGAACCGGTGGTTCTTCCGTGCCGACTGCCGCACCTCCTGCTGAACGGCAGCGACGGGATCGCGGTCGGCATGGCGACGAAGATCCCGCCGCACAACGCCGGGGAGCTCCTCGCCGCGGTCGACCACCTCGTCGCGAACCCGCATTGCGACAGCGACGAGCTGCTCGCCCGCCTGCCCGGGCCGGACTTCCCGACGGGCGGGTACATCCGGGGCCGGGCCGGCATCGAGTCCGCCTACCGGACCGGGCGCGGGCGACTCGACATGCGCGCCAGAGTCCATCTGGAGGAAGGCCGGTTCGGGAAGAGTTCGCTGATCGTGACGGAACTTCCCTACCAGGTAAACAAGACGCGCGTCATCGAGCAGATCACGAAGCTCGTGCGCGCCGGGCGGGCGGACGCGATCACCGACCTGCGCGACGAGTCGGACCGAGACGGGATCCGGCTCGTGATCGAGCTCAAGCGCGACGCGAAGCCGAAGAAGGTGCTCGCGACCCTGTTCAAGAAGACGCAGCTCCGCTACACGTTCGGCGTGATCATGCTCGCGCTCGTCGATGGCAAGCCCGAGGAACTGGACCTGAGAACGGTCCTCGGTACGTGGATCGACCATCGCCTCTCCGTGATCCGCCGCGGCGCGGCGCACGACCTCGCCCGCGCACGGGACCGCGCCCACGTCGTCGAGGGGCTGCGGACGGCGCTCGACGAGATCGACCGCGTCATCGACATCATCCGCGGCTCGAAGACGCCGGCAGACGCGCGGAAGGCACTCCTCGCGGCGTTCAAACTCACGGAGCGGCAGGCGGACGCGATCCTTGCGATGCGGCTCGTCCGGCTGACGGGTCTGGAGCGGGACAGGTTGGCGGAGGAACTGCACGCGCTGCGGGAGGAGATCACGCGTCTGACCGCGCTCGTGGAGGACGACGCGACCCGGCGGGGATTCCTGCGCGACGAGATCCGGGAACTCGCAGGACGCTACAACGACCCCAGGCGGACGGAGATTCTCGACGATGACACGGAGTTCCGGCTGTCGAAGGGTGGCGGGGGCGAGGCGCAGCTGGTGCTGGTGAGCCGCGGCGGCTACGTGAAGGCGCAGCCGGCCGCGACCGGCGGGGGGATGGCAGGCGCCGAAGTGCTGTCCACCCGCGAAGGCGACTTCGCGCGCCACGCATTCCTGACGCGGGGAGCGCATACGCTCCTCGCGATCACCGCCCGCGGCAACGCGCACGCGCTACCCGTCTCGGCGCTGCCGAGGGGCACGCGGAGTTCCCGGGGCCGCCACGTGGAAGAGTTCATCGACCTCGAGCTGGGAGACGAGATCGTCGCGCTGCTCGCAGCCGAGACCTTCGCCGATGACCGGTTTCTCGTGATCGCCACAAGACGGGGTCACGTGAAGCGCTCGGCGCTGTCGGAGTACGCGAACGCCCGGAGCGCAGGGATCATCGGTGCCGGAATCGCGCGCGGCGACGAGGTCGCGGCCGCGTTCGTCACCGACGGGAGCAGCGACCTCCTGTTCGCGACGCGGTCGGGCCAGGCGATCCGGTTCCCCGAGTCCGCCACCCGCGTGATGGGCCGCACGGCGCGCGGCGTCAAAGCGATCGATCTCGCGCGGGACGATGTCGTGGTCGCCGCAGCGGCTCCGCGCGCGGATTCCGATCTGCTCGTGGCGACCGCCGCCGGGTACGGCAAGCGGATTCCGTTCACGGAATTCAAGGTCCAGGGGCGGGCGGGCAAGGGGTTCACCGTCCTCCCCGAGCGAGAGCGGACCGGCGGCCTCGTGGGATTCACCGAAGCGCACGACGCGGACGAGGTCGCGTGGGAACTGTCCGATGGCTCCGTGGAGGCGACGTCGGCGGCCAGCGTGATCCGTCGCTCTCCTCGCGAGGCCGGGCGCCCGGCCGTGCGACTGCCGGCGGGGGTTGCGGTCGAAGCGGTGCACCCGATGCACTCGGGACGCCCTGCGCGCGCCGGATCTCCTCCTCGCGGCGAAACCGGCGAGGATTCGCAGGCCGAGTTCGAGTTCGAAGGTTGACAGCGGTCTCCGGTGCTCGCATGGCGAATTTCCGGGACACGACACTAGCTTCCGGCTTCGCTTTTGGAGCCCGTCCGGAGAGGTCCCATGCACAGACCCATTGTGGTGTTGGCGGTGTCCGCGTTCGTCGGGTGTGCCGACGGGGCGCAGGAAGACGGCGGAAGGACCGCCGCAGCGGCCGCGGCGCCGGACGACACCGCGGCCATGCACGCCGCGCGCCTGGCCGAGAGCCTCGGTGGACGGGAGGCGTGGGATCGAACGCGATACCTGTCGTTCCGCTGGATCGTGGAACGCGATGGCGAGGTCGTGGTAAACCGCGAACATTCGTGGGACCGGTACGACGGACGGTATCGCATCGCCTGGGCGGAGGACGGAACGTCCCACCTCCTGCTCTTCAACGTGAACGAGGTCGAGCCGCACCCCGAGCTCGAGAAGGTTCCGTCCGGACGCGCGTGGGTCGGGGGCGAGGAGCTGGCCGGCGCCGCGCGGGATTCCGCGCTCCGGCGCGGCTATGGCGCCTTCATCAACGACACCTACTGGGCGATCATGCCCTACAAGTGGGAAGACCCGGGCGTGCACCTCACGTATGAGGGCACTCGCACGCTTTCCGACGGCAAGACCTACGAAGTGGTCCACCTCAGCTTCGACCAGGGCCTGGGTACCACCGAAGACCAGTACTGGGGCTTCCTCGATGAGACGGGGCGCATGATGGCCTGGCAGTACCACCTGGGGCGGGCGGAAGCGCCGGGGGAGGTCATCTGGTGGTCCGACTGGCAGCCGGTCGGCAACATCCAGTTCGCCATGACGCGACTTCTCGATGGTGGAGGCCGCTTCATCTACTTCGAGGACGTCGCCGCGGGTGAGACGGTGCCCGAGGGACGCTTCGACCCGCCCACATCTTGAACGAACCCGGATCCGGGACCATGGCGCCGGACGCGATCGCCGCAAGCGACGAGGAGGGACGCCGGTACCGGGACGGCATCTATCAACCGCTCGACGAGAGCACGGTGCCGGACGCGCCGGACACCGCCGACTTCCCGCGACGCGGCCACGGGCCGCCCTTCAAGTTCGTCCGGCGCATGTCGCGCGTGCCGCGCCTCAGGCACGTCATCGGCCCCTCCGTCATCGCGCTCGGCATGGGCCTGGGCAGTGGCGAATTCCTGCTCTGGCCCAACCTCGTCGCCGCGAACGGTTTCTCAATCTGGTGGCTGTTCTGGATCGGCGTTGTGACCCAGTTCGTCGTCATCGGCGAGATCGAACGCTGGACGATCGCGACCGGCGAGTCGACGTTCGCCGGCATGGCGAGGCTCGACCGGCTCGGCTTCTGGCCGTGGCTCTTCCTCGTCGCGACGCTGGTGAGCTTCTTCTGGCCCGGCTGGGCTTCGCAGTCGGCGGAGTTCGTGGGCCAGATCATCGTGATCAGCGGCGGCCCGCAGATCCAGTGGCAGCCGATGGCGCTGCTAATGCTCTTTTTCATCTGGTTCGGGCTCGCGGTGTCCCGGATCGTCTACAACGTTCTGGAACGCTGCGAGATCGCGCTGGTGGCCGGGTTCTTCCCCCTGCTGCTCATCACGCTTCTGGTTGTCGGCCTTGTCCCGTCGCACCTGCTTGAACTGGTGATCGGCGCCGGCTCCTTCGGTAGCGCCCCGGCCGAACTGTTCACGGGCGATCAGTTTCCGACGCTGATCCTCGCGGTGGCGTATGCCGGGACGGGGGGCACGCTGCTCCTCGCGCAGTCGCTCTGGCTGCGCGACAAGGGCTTCGGGATGGCGCGGTTCCAGGGACGGATCGCCGGCATCCGTGGACGCAATGAGGACATCAGCACGACCGGGTTCGTCTTCGACACGAACGATGCCACCCAGCTCGGGCGTTTCAGAGGCTGGATGAGGATCGTCCACCAGGAACTGCTTGTCACGTTCGTGCTCCTGACGCTGCTGAGCGTCGTCATCACGTGCATGCTCGTCGTGACGACGCTGGGAACCGAGAACCCCGAGTTGGCCGGCGACCTGACCACCATGGTGACGCTTCAGGGCGAGGCGATTGAGCGCGTCGGCGGGTTGTGGCTTCGGGTCGCGTTCCTCCTGGGAGGGTCCTTCGTCATCTTCTCGACCCAACTCGCGATCCTCGACACCGTCACGCGCATCACGGGCTGCATTTTCTACGAACGCTTCGGATACAGGACGCGCTTCTTCACCCAGAAGCGGACCTTCCTGGTGTTCCTGACGATCTTCGTGCTCGCGGCGATGGGGATCATCACCGCGTCCTGGGTAGGCGGCGAGGCGCTCGATGTGCTCCAGCCCGACTTCCTGCTCCTCATTGCCGGCCCCTTCACCATGTCGAGCATGTTCCTGTTCACGCTCGTCGTCGGCTACATGAATGTGCGCCGGCTGCCCGCCGAGTTGGGGCCGCCGACGTGGAAGCGGTGGAGTCTGCTCTGGGCGGCCGTCCTGTGGGGATGGTTTACGGCGGAACAGCTGTCGCGGACGGTGATGCTGGTCGGAGGCGTGGACCCGCAGTTCCAGGAATCGCTGGCCCTGCACCCGATTCGGATTGTTTTCTACGCGCTGTGGATTGCGTCGCTGGCATGGTTCGCGGCGCGCACGCTTCCGGGGCGGGCGACGCGAGGGGCGTGAGCCAGCATCGCCGTCGGCCCACCCTCAGGCGGTGGGCTCCGGCACCGCCTTCGCCATCTTTCCGGACATTTCCTCCGCGCTCTTCATCTGCGAGAGATCGAGCGTGAAGTCGGGCCGTTCAACGGCGGAGAGCTTGTCCAGCAGTTCGCGGATCTCGCGGGGCGCCAGACCGGCCGCCTTGAGGTCTTCCTTCGTCGCAACCCCGTCGGCGTGGATCGATTCCGACTCGGCGTCCGCGCGAAGCAGGCTCCGCAGAACCTCGAGTTCGCCCCCGCTCAGGCGCGCGCCCAACACTTCATAATCGACCCAGGCCTCGTAGCTCAGCGGCGCGACCCGCTGGAGCATGCCGGCCATCACCCGCCCGTACTCCTGGATTTCCCACTGCGCATGTGCATCCACCCGCAGTCGAAGGAAGTGGAGGAGGTTGTGCAGATCGATCTTCCAGTACCACTGCGTATAGGTGGAGAGGGGGAGGTCGATCCGCGCTAGTTCCCGGGCGACATCTTCGGACAGCAGCCAGCCGTAGGCATCGGCCGCTTCCGTCCGCAGCTGCTCCCAGCGGTCGACCGCGCTGCGATAGAGGTCACCGGGGGCGGGGTCCATCTCCCGGCCCTGATTGTTCAGGCGGCTCTGATAGGCGAACTGCTCGTGGTCCGGTTCATAGAACAGCAGAGGCAAGAGACTGTAGCGGGCGCTGAGTTCGTTGACGGACGCCGTGCGGTGCCGGATCCACTGTCGCGCAACGAACATCGGCATGGAGCAGTGAAACTTGAACTCGACCATTTCGCTCGGCGTCGTGTGCGCGTGGCGCCGCAGATAGCGGACGAGACCGCGCGTCTGGCTGACGCGGCGCGTGCCGGCCCCATAGCTGACGCGAGCCGCCGCCTCCACGTCGGCATCCGAGCCCATGTAGTCGACGAGCGCGACGAATCCGTGGTCGAGGACGGGGAAATACCCGCCGAGGATCTCCTCGGCCGCAGGGACGGTCGGTCTCCCGGTGGTTTCCATGAGCTACCCGTGCCGCTACAGGGGGGTGTTGTTCGCCAGAATATCAGTTCGTGAGCACGCGGGCGACCGCGCGCCGCCACCCTGAATAGAGCGTCTCGCGCATCTCCGCGTCCATGACGGGCCGCCACGCGCGGTCGTGGCGCCACAGCGCCTGGACCTCCCGCAGATCCACGAATACGCCGGCGCCGAGGCCGCCCAGCATCGCCGCCCCCAGCGCCGTGGTCTCCGTCACCACCGGGCGCCCGATCTCGAGGTCGAGGATGTCGGCGAGGAACTGCATCGCCCAGTCGTTTCGGGTGAACCCGCCATCCACGCGCAACGTATCCGGTCGCGGGGCTCCGTCGGCCTGCATCGCGTCGATCAGTTCGCGTGACTGGTAGGCGACCGCTTCGAGCGCCGCCCGTGCGATCTCGGCCCGCCCCGTGTCGCGCGTCATTCCCAGCAGCGCGGCACGGGCTTCCGGATCCCAATGGATCCCGCCCAGCCCGACGAAGGCGGGCACCAGCACGACGCCACCCGTCGAATCCACGGAACGTGCGAGCAATTCCGTCTCCGCGGCGTCAGAAATGATGCCCAGTCCATCGCGCAGCCACTGAACCGATGCTCCGGCGACGAAGATGCTGCCCTCGAGCGCGTACGTGCGTTCTCCCCCGAGCTGCCAGGCCACCGTCGTGAGCAGACCGTGGCGCGAGGCGAGCCGGTCCGCGCCCGTGTTCAGCAGCGCGAACGCGCCCGTCCCGTAGGTGAACTTCATCCCTCCCGGCTCGAACGCCGCCTGCCCGAACGTCGCGGCCTGCTGGTCGCCGGCCACGCCCCGCAGCGGGATCTTGCGGCCGAAGAGTCCCTCGGACGTTTCCCCGAAATCGCCGGCGGAATCGCGAACCTCGGGCAACACGGAGGCGGGCACCCGCAACAGTTCGAGCAGCTCCGGGTGCCACCGGCCCTCATCGATGTCGTAGAGGAGGGTCCGCGACGCGTTCGACGCGTCCGTCGCGTGCACGCGCCCTCCGGTCAGACACCAGAGCAGCCAGGTGTCGATCGTCCCGAAGGCCAGTTCGCCCTTCCCGGCCGCCTCGCGCGCTCCCGGCACGTGGTCGAGGATCCACGCCAGCTTCGTGCCGGAGAAGTACGGATCGAGCCGCAAACCGGTGCGGCGCTTGATCAACCCTTCGTGCCCCGCCTCGCGAAGCTCGGCACACTCCTTCGCCGTCCGCCGGTCCTGCCACACGATCGCCGGGTGAATCGGCCGGCCGCTCGCGCGTTCCCAGACCACGGTCGTCTCGCGCTGGTTCGTGATGCCGATCGCCGCCACGTGATACCCAAGCGTCTCGGCGGCCTCGATGACATCCCGCGCCACCCCGACCGCGTCGTCCCGGATGCCCTCTGGATCGTGCTCGACCCTGCCCGGCAGCGGATAACTCTGAGGCAGCTCGCGCTGAGCGCTGGCGACTCCCGTCCCTTCGAGATCGAACGCGATGGCGCGCGTGGAGGTCGTGCCCTGATCGATCGCGACGACGGCGGGTTGGGTCATGGATCCCAGGCTACAGGCGCGATCCGCGCGGTTTCAAGTCCGGGACTCCCGAAGGCTTTGAGCACCGCTCGATTCAGTCCGGCGAGGTCCGAGTGGAAGCAAAATCGTGAGATCATCCCCGGCCACCGAGCGGAACTCGGTGGCCGGGGACGGTTCACGGCCCGAAACCTCGGGAGAGCGCGGCCTCGAACCGGTCACGCCCCGCACGCGGCTCACTGGAAGCCGCACGGGACGTAGATGTGGGAGTCGTCATGCATCCTGTACGTGCCAATGCTGAAGGTCAGGCGAAGACCGAAGCCGAAATCGAGGGGGAACGCGTGGGAGCCCAGCAGTATCCCGGACGCCGGATAGTTCGGGCCTCCCGAGATGTACTTTCCACACCCGCTCTGCGCCGTGGCCCCGGATGGCTGCACGAGCGAGAGCGCCAAGGCTCCCGCAAGAACCCGTGCCGCCGCGAGCGGCCACGGCGTACCAATATTTCTCCTCCTCCTCATCATCATCCACCTCCCCTGATTGGTCCTCGATGGCGACACTCTGCCGCCTCTCTGGTATCAGGATCCGGAGCGCCGTCAACGGACCATCATCCGACCCGCGCCAACAGGCTCGATCCGCGCGGCGGCAAATCCCACACCCGTTCCAGGGTCCAGGAGCACCGCTCGTTCCAGCCCATCGATGTAGACGCGTCCCCGCGACCATGATCGATCCCCCCCGGCGGGGAACACCAGAGGGATCGCCTCGAGACGCTCCGGGTCCAGAACGAGACCCTTCGTAATCACGCTGTCCGGGCGCACGGACATGATCCGGGCGAACAGGCGACCGTCATCGAGAGGCCTGAGGGTCGTCACGCTCTGCGTGCCGAGGACCCGGGTCGGCCCTCCGAACGTCTCCTCGGCCTCTTGCGCGCTCTCCAATTTGCTGGCTCGCAGGTCTCTTGGCAGGAAGGTGACGCTCGCGAGCTCTCCGTCGGGGCGAAAGCTCACGAGTGCGAGTTGGTCGGCATCGAGGATGTGGATCATGGCGTCGGCCGTGACCGTGACCAGATCCATAGGCCAGCGGAACCATCCGCCGACGTCGACGCGCAGCTCCTCCGGAATCCGCCCGAACGCCGTATCCCCCTGCGCCGTAACCCGTGCCAGGTAGTGGTCCGGAAACGCGTCGCCCGCGACGAGCAACCCGAGTTCCGGATGTAGGGCGATATCGCTTGCAAGGCCGGGGATCCGCTGGCTGGCTACGAAATCGCCCTCGAGGGTGAGATACGCGACTCGCCCGTTCCCGCGATCGAGGACCAGAATCCCATCATCCGCCCGGGCCAGGCGACTCGGGAACTTGTATTCCCCCGGCCCCTCTCCCTCTCTGCCCAGGACCCGCACCGGGTCGAGGTTCCGGTCGAGAAGGACGATCCGCGGGTCGAGTCCGTCGGCGACGAAATAGCCGCTCGGCGTGGCCAGCATATCGGCGATCGAGCCGAAGCTCACGCGTTCGTCCAGCGGATCGAGGCGGGCGTTGGACAACCCGATTTCATAGGCCTGGCCCGTGCTCTCGCTGAAAAAGATCCATCCATCGTCGCCGGCTTCCGGAGCACCTCCGCAGCCCGCAAGGCCGATGGCGCCCGCCAAGCCCAGCGCGACGGTGCGCCGGACGATCCCCGGCCACCGAGCAAACCTCGGTGGCCGGGGACGGTTCGCAGCCGAAAACTCAACTCCCAGGGGGCGTGACCTCGAACCGCTGACTCCGCGCGCGGGAGTCACTGGAGGTCCCACTCCGTGTAGTCATCGCACCGGAAGCTCCGGTCATCGCCATCGTGCATCCGGTAGGTGCCGACATTGAAGCTCACCGTGATGCCGCCGTTGAGCCCGAGGTTCAAGCCCAGGCCCTCGACCCCGGCGCCGGCGCCCAGGCTGAGCGTAACGCGACTGGAGCCCACCAGCGTTCCACTCGCCGGATTGTTCGGGCCGCCCGAGATGTACTCCCCGCACTCGCTCTGCGCCGCGGCCTCGGACGGCTGCGCCAGCGCGAGCGCCAGGGCCCCCGCGAAGACCCACGCCATCGCCAGCGGGCCCGCCGTTCTCCTGCTTCTCCTCGTCCTCATCATCGTCCACCTCCCCTGAATGATCCCGGAGGGCGACGCCACTGCCGCCCTCTCTGGCACAAGGATCGGGGCGGGCATCAACGGACCATCAACCCCGCGCGGCCCGGCGGCGAGCGGCGGATCGGGAGGAGCTTCAGACGTCGAGATTGCGTACGTAGCGGGCGTTCTGCTCGATGAAGTCGCGGCGCGGCTCGACGTTCTCGCCCATGAGAGTGTCGAACAGCCGGTCCGCCTCCGCGGCTTCGTCGATTCTCACCTGGAGCAGCGTGCGCTTCTCCGGGTTCATCGTGGTCTGCCAAAGCTGATCGGCGTTCATCTCGCCCAGCCCCTTGTACCGCTGCAGCGAGGTGTTCCCCCTGCCGTTGTCGAGTCTCGCCTGCGCGGCGACGCGCTCCGCTTCGTTGTAGCAGTAGAACTCCGTCTTCCCCTTCCACACGCGGTACAGCGGCGGCTGCGCAATGTAGATGTATCCGGCTTCGATGAGCTGCTTCATCTTCCGGAAGAAGAAGGTCAGGAGCAGCGTCCGGATATGGGCTCCGTCCACATCGGCGTCCGTCATGATCACGACCTTCCGGTATCGTGCCTGCGAGAGATCGAACTCCCCCTCGATACCGGTTCCGATGGCCGTGATCATCGCGCGGATCTCCTCGTTGGAGAGGATCTTGTCGATGCGCGCCTTTTCCACATTGAGGATCTTCCCGCGCAGGGGGAGGATGGCCTGGTAGTTGCGGTCGCGTCCCATCTTCGCGCTCCCGCCCGCGCTGTCTCCCTCCACCAGGTAGAGTTCCGCGATCTCCGGGTCCGTGATCGAGCAGTCCGCCAGCTTCCCCGGCAGGATGCCGGTCTCGAGCGCCGACTTCTTGCGCGTCAGATCCCGCGCCTTTCGCGCCGCCTCCCGCGCCCGGGAGGCCTGGACCGCCTTCTCGATGATCTGCCGGGATGGAGCGGGGTTTTCCTCCAGCCACGTCCCCAGCCGGTCGTTGACGAGGCTCTCGACGATCCCGCGCACCTCGCTGTTCCCCAGCTTCGTCTTGGTCTGTCCCTCGAACTGGGGCTCCATGACCTTCACGGAGAGCACGGCGACGAGTCCCTCGCGCACGTCGTCTCCGCTCAGCGTGGGGTCCGCCTTCTTGAGGATGTTGTTCCGCTGCGCGTAGTTGTTGATGGTCCGCGTGAGGGCGCCCTTGAAACCCGACAGGTGCGTCCCGCCTTCGTGCGTGTTGATGTTGTTCACGAAGGTGAACGTGTTCTCGCTGTAGGCGTCCGTGTACTGCATCGCGAGTTCGAACTCGGTGTCGTCCTGCGCGCCCGACACGGAGATCACGTCCGCGTGAAGCGGCGTCTTGTTCCCCAGCAGATACTCGACGAACTGCGCGATCCCTCCCTCGAAGTGGAAGTCGCGGCGCCGATCCTCCTTCCGCTCATCGACGATCGAGATCCGTACGCCCCGGTTCAGGTAGGCGAGTTCCCGGAGCCGGCTGGCGAGCGTCTCGAAGCTGTATTCGAGCGTGTCGCCGAGTCCCTTGAAGACCTCGGGGTCGGGCCGGAAGGTGACGGTGGTCCCGGTGTCCTTCGTCTTCCGCCCCTTCGTGAGCTTCCCCTGGCTGACCCCGCGCTCGTAGCGCTGCGTCCACTCGTGGCCGTCGCGACGGACCTCGACCTCCAGCCACTCGGAGAGCGCGTTCACGACGGAAACGCCCACGCCGTGCAATCCGCCCGACACCTTGTAGCTCGACTTGTCGAATTTTCCGCCCGCGTGGAGCGTCGTGAGGGCGAGTTCGACCCCCGGCACCTTCTCGGTCGGGTGGAGGTCCACGGGGATGCCGCGCCCGTCGTCGATGACCCGAATCGACTGGTCCGTCCCGATCGTGACCTCGATCCCGGAACAATGTCCCGCCATCGCCTCGTCGATCGAGTTGTCCACGACTTCGTAGACGAGGTGGTGCAACCCCCGCCCCGAGGTGGACCCGATGTACATGCCCGGGCGCTTCCGCACGGCCTCCAGTCCCTTGAGGACATGAATCTGCCGCGCGGTATAGTCCGAGTTGCCGTCCTTATCTCCCACGGGCTTCCCGCCCGCCGTCGACTTCGCCATCAACCCCTCCCCTTCTCGGTTCGGCCGGGGCGCGTCGCGACCGGCGACGGTTCCCCGGACTGCACGAACACGATTCGTTCGATCCGGCCGCGGGTGCGATCTCTGTTCAGGCGGCCCAGCAACTTTCGCCTCATCATGTTCAGTTCCGTCATCCAGGCCGCACCGGCCACTTCGATGAACACCGTCCCGCCCTTGATCCCGCCAACCTTCGTGACGCGCGCGATGTGCGGACCCACGACCCGCTCCCACCGCGCCGCCGTCGCGCTGCGCTCCACCCGCTCGCGGATCCCCATGCGATCGAGCAGCTCCGCGAGCACGCCCCCGACGGGTTCGGGATGGCGCTCGCTCCCTCTCGCGTCCCTGCGTCGCGCCTTGCCGCCAGGCATCGCCCGGGAGGCCGTGCCGCTCATGCGATGAGCCGTCCGTTGCGCAGGCGCCATCGCGCGAGCTTCCCACCCATCAGCCCCACGTCACCGGGCTTGGGCGCGGTGAGGATCACCTGCCCGCCCCGTTCGGACTCGAAGAGGCGAAACAGCCGGTCCGAGCGCCCGTCGTCGAGCTCCGCGAACACGTCGTCGAGGAGGTACAGCGGCTCGCGGCCAAGCCGTTCCCTGAGCCGGTCCGCTTCGAGCAGGCGCAGGGCCAGCGCGGCCGTACGCTGCTGTCCGCTCGACCCGTAGCTCCGGAGGTCGCGAGGGCCCTCCGGCGCCTCGACCTCGAACCGGATCTCATCGCGGTGCGGGCCCACGACGGTCATCCCCTGGCGACGCTCACGTTCTCCGGTCCTCTCCAGTGCCTGCCGAAAGCGGTCCTCCCACGAGCCGGCGCCCTCCGGGCCCTCCGCCCCGTCGTCCGATGCGATCGACGCCGAATACCGAAGTCCCGCACGATCTCCTCCCGAGATCCGCGCGTAGAAATCGGCGTATCGCTCCGCCCCCTCCAACACCCACTCCGCCCGCCCTTCCGTGAGGATTCCACCTGCCTCGATCAACCCTTCCGTCCACGCTTCGATCTCGTTGTTCGACCGGCCGCGCCGAAGCGCCTCGTTCCGCTGCGACAGAAGGCCCCGGTAGCGCTGCAGCGCCGGGAGGTAGCCCGGCACGCCCACCGAGAGCGCGACATCGAGGAAGCGACGCCGCAGCGTCGGCCCTCCACGCACGATCTCGGCGTCGTCGAGGCGAAACGCCGCGACCCCCACCGAGCCGATCCCGGCCGAAACCCGCTCCACTTCGACCGCGTCGACCTCGACCTTCTTGATCCGTTGCGACCGGTCGTAGGCCGCCGCCACGGACATCCCCCCCTCAACCTCGCCTTCCACCCGAAACACCGTCTGTCCGAACCGCACGAGCGCGCGGTCCCGCACGCCTCGAAAGGACCGAAAGACCTCGAGGTAGTAGATCGCCTCGAGGAGGTTCGTCTTGCCCGATCCGTTGGGCCCGATGATCGCGACGCCGGCCTCGGGGAACTCGCATTCGAGCCGTTCGAAGTTGCGGTAGTCGCGAAGGATCAAGCGCCTGAGGAAGGGCGCGGAAGACGCCTCAGGCTGGCGGATAGACGGTGCCTCCGGTGTCTTCATCACAGGCCCGCAAAATACGGCGAAAACCCTTGTATCGCAAGGAAATTTGCCCGTTGGAGACGTCGCCCGGAAAGCGCCGCCGAGCGGTTGCCCGGGAGCCTACGGGCAGGCAGCTTCGAAGTCGTCCATGACACGCTTCGGCTGCAGCGGCGCAAGCCGCCCGATCGCGCGAAACCGAGCCCTGCGAGGGGCTGTCGCCTCGCTCGGGATCGCATGGTTCCTGTCGCCGGCCCATCTCGCTGCTCAGGCGGTCGAAGCGCCTCCGGACGTGCAGACGGAGGGCGCGAGCCGGGGCGGGCGGGAGTTCGCCCTCGCGGCGGGCGTACTCGGGGGGGCCTTTCTCCTGGACGAGACCGTCCGCGATCTGGCGCTGGACCATCAGGGAACGCTGGGACGCGACCTGGCCGAGGGCGGCCACACGTACGGCGACTGGAAGCGGACCGCGCCCCTTCTCGCCGGAGGCGGAATTCTGCTGGGGGTCGCGCTGGACGGCGAACGGGGAGTCCGGCAGGCGACGTCGGCCTTCTTCGGGGTCTTCGCCGGCTCGATGTCGAACACCGTCCTCAACTGGACGCTGGGACGAAGCCGCCCGAGAGCCGAGAGGGGGGTCCTGCACTTCGATCCCTTCCGGGGCAACGCCTCCCTTGGATCCGGGCACACGGCCTACGCCTTCGCCATCGCCGCCGCGGTCGATGAGGTCACCGACGGCGGGTGGGCGATCCCCTTCTACGTCGCGGCCGCGGGTACCGGATTCGCCCGGGTCTACGGAGACCGGCACTGGCTGTCCGATGTGGTGGTCGGCGGCTTCATCGGCTGGTGGGTGGGAGGCCGGGCGACGAGCGTCGCCGCGGGCTGGCTCAGGGTCGAACCCGCGCCGGCGTCGTCCGGCCTGTCACCGCCCGTCCGAGTCCGGATCCGGCCGCTGATCGCCGGCGACGCCCTGGGCGTTCAGATCCGCTTCCACGAATAGCTCGGAGGCGTCGTCGTCGGGGATGACCCGCCGGAATGTGTTCGACGGCCTCCTCTACAGCACGAAGCTGGATACGACCGGTTCGTCGCCGCTGTAGTCGTAGAAGCCCTTCCCCGTCTTCCGGCCGTGGTATCCGGCCAGGTACATGCGGCGCAGGAGGGGCGGAGAGGCGAAGCGCGCCTCCTTGTACTCGTCGTACATGATCCCCGTGATGTGGTACAGCGTGTCGAGCCCCACGAAATCGCCCAGCGTGAACGGGCCCATCGGGTATCCGCAGCCCAGGCGCAGCCCCTTGTCGATATCGGGGATCGACGCGATCCCGGCCTCGTACGCGCGGATCGCGTCGAGCATGTAGGGGACGAGCAGCCGGTTCACCACGAAACCGGTGTTGTCGCCGCAGGCGATCGGGCTCTTCCCGAGCGATCCGGCGAAGGCGAAGGCGGCCTCGAACGTCGCTTCCGCCGTCTGCCCGCAGCGGACGACCTCCACCAGCGGCATGACCGGCACGGGGCTGAAGAAATGAAGACCGACGAAACGCTCCGGGCGATCCGTCTCCGCGGCGAGTTCGGTGATGGACAGGCTCGACGTGTTGGAGGCGAAGATCGTCTCCGCCGCGCACAGTCCGCCGAGTTCGCCGAACAGCGCGTGTTTCGCCCCGAGGTTCTCGGTGATCGCCTCGATGACGAGGTCGCACTCCGCCAGGTCCGCCAACTCGAGCGTCGGGTGAAGACGAGCCATCGTCGCGTCCCGGTCCGCCGCACCGAGCTTCTCCTTCTGCACGGCGCGGTCGAGGGTCTTGCGGATCGCGGCCATCCCCCGGTCGAGGAATCCCTGCTCCACCTCCCGCACGATCGTCTCATATCCGGCCGCCGCGCTGACCTGCGCGATCCCGCTCCCCATCAGTCCCGCCCCGACGACCCCGACCTTCCGAATCTCAGTCAATGTCCACTCCCTCTGTGTCCGTTCGTGTGTTGTGTGTCCGTTCGTGCGTTGGGCGCGCGGAAAGCCGCGCCCATCAGCGCAGGAGTTTCCGGTGCCACGGTTCCTCCGCGCTGCGGAGATTCTCTCCGCGCTCGAGTCGGTCCAGAAGACCCTGAAGCGCGAGTTCCATCCGCTGCCTGACCTTCCGCATGTCGGCCCGCGCGGAAGCCGCCGCGATAGCCGTGAAACCCGAGAAGATCGCCAGTCCTCCGAGGAGCGGCAGGACGCCGCCTCCCGTCGCCATGAACAGGCCGAACCCGCCGGCCGCCCCGCCCAGCCCCATTCCCCCGAACCAGCCACCGAGCCGTTCCGCCCTCATGTTGCCGATATCGGCCGTCAGCGTGACAAGCGACCACCCGCTTTCCAGCGCTTCCACGCTGACCTGAAGGTTACGCGACTTCGCGAGCGTGTACCGTCGGCCACCGACATCCATCGCGCGCCGCATCTGGCTGACGAGGCCGGTCCCCGGCTCCCAGAGCGATCCGCCGGGTCGCGAGCGTACCTGTCGGAGAAGCTCCTCTTCGCGCAGGTACGATTCGAGATTCGCCTCCACATCCGCCGGACTTCCGGGGACCACCCGGCTCGTGCTCACGATCGCCGAACCGACGATCCGGCGCGCGAGTCCTTCGTCCGAAGGCGCATCGGGGATCAGCGAGGCGGCCTCGATCTCGGCCAGCGCCTGCCGGACGTACCGCTCCTCGAGCCCGACTTCCGCTCCGATCTGGACGACGTCGCCCGCCCCGAGTTCCCCTCCGATCGCCGTGGAGCTGCGGAACTGGAGATCGGATGCCCGGCGGATCACACGTTCGAGTTGCTCCTGCGTGACCGTTTGGGGGAGCGACGGACGGCGCCCCGGGGGACCGGAACCGCCTGAACCGTCGCGGCTGTCGTCAGCCGGCGGCATCGCGCTCCCTCGTCACCGCCTCCGCTTCGCCCTCCGCCTCCGACGCGTCCTCAGCCGCCCCCGCGCGGGGCAGCCGCGGCGCTCCCTCCGAGCCTTCGAGCGCGCGTTCGTCGACCGGAGCGGGCGCCGCATCAGCCGCCGGCGTGGTGTCAGCCGCCGCCGCATCGCCCGACGCCGTCGCAAATCCCTTGAACAGACCCGCCAACGGCCCGAGCTCCACCGGCAGCGGGAAGAGCGTCGTCGAATTGTTCTCCGCCGCGATCTCCGTCGCCGTCTGCAGGAAACGCAGTTGCAGCGAGGCCGGGTATTCGCTCAGCTGGCGCGCCGCGTCCCGCAGGTTCGACGCCGCCTGCAGTTCGCCCTGCGCGTTGATCACCTTTGCGCGCCGCTCGCGTTCCGCCTCCGCCTGCCGCGCGATCGCGCGTTTCATCTCGTTCGGCAGATCCACATCCTTCACTTCTACGCCCGTGACATCGATCCCCCAGGCGTCCGTCCCCTGGTCGATGATGTCGCGCAGGATCTGGTTGAACTTCTCCCGCTCCGCGAGCACTTCGTCCAGTTCCGCCTGCCCGATGACCGAGCGCAGCGTCGTCTGGGCAAGCTGCGAGGTGGCGAAGAGATAGTCCTCGATCTCGAGGATGGCCCGTTTCGGGTTCGCGACCCGGAAATAGAGGACCGCGTTGACCTTCACCGACACGTTGTCCCGCGTGATGACGTCCTGCGGCGGGATGTCCATGGCGATGATCCGCAGGCTCACCCGCTCCATGCGCTCGACACCGAACGGGACGAGGAAGATGAGCCCCGGCCCGCGGGTCGGACGTGCACGGCCGAGTCGGAAGACGACGGCCCGTTCGTATTCCTTCAGGATGCGAAGACTCGTGGCCAGTGCGAGCGCGCCCGCCCCGGCGAGAATGAAGAACAGAGGATCCATGTTCGCTCCCTCCTGCTGCTCGTGGCCGGGCCGGGCCGGCCTCCGCTAGGCGTCGACCTCCACGACGACGGCCGCGCCCTGCCCGCCGCCGATGCAGGCGGCCCCGAGTCCGAGTCCACCGCCCCGCCGCCGCAGTTCATGAAGCAGATGGCCCGTGATCCGCGCCCCCGTCATACCGAGCGGGTGGCTCAGCGCGATCGCCCCGCCGTCCACGTTCACCCTGTCGCGGTCGAGACCGAGTTCGCGCTCGACCGCCAGGTACTGCGGAGCGAAGGCCTCGTTCACTTCGACGAGATCGATGTCATCGAGGGTGAGGCCGGCCTTTTCGAGTGCGGCGCGCGAGGCGGGCGCGGGCCCGATGCCCATGATGTGGGGCGGCACGCCGGCCACGGCGTAGGACACGAGGCGGCCGACCGGCTCGAGGCCGTGCGCGGCGGCATAGTCCCTGCCCGCGAGCACGAGCGCCGCCGCCCCATCCCCGATCCCGCTCGCGTTGCCGGCGGTGACGAGGCCATCCTGCTTGAAGTACGGCCGGAGCTTCGCGAGCCCCTCGACCGTCGTATCGGGACGGAGGTGCTCATCCCGCTCGAAGGACGTTTCCCTTCCCTTCCTCCCCACCATCATCGGCACGACCTCGTCCCGGTAGCGGCCCCCCTCCCAGGCCTCCGCCGCGAGCCGCTGGCTGCGCACCGCCACCTCGTCGGCTTCCGAGCGCGCGATCCCGTATTCCTCCGCCAGGTTCTCCGCCGTCTGCGCCATCGAGAAACCGCAGTAGGGATCCGTGAGCGCCTCCCACAGCGAATCCTCGAACTTCGGCGCCGGACCCAGCCGCAGACCCCAGCGGGCCCCGCGCACGATATGCGGCGCCTGACTCATGGACTCGGCTCCGCCCACGAGACAGACGTCGCTCTCCCCCAGTTCGATCTCCTGCGAGCCGTCGATCACGGCCTGAAAGCCCGAGCCGCACAGGCGGTTCACGGTGACGGCCGGGGTCTCGATCGGCAGCCCCGCCCGCAGTCCCACGTGACGCGCGAGATAGATCGCGTCGGCCGACGTCTGCATCACGTTCCCCATCACGACGTGTCCGAAGTCGCCGGACTCGGCGCCCGAGCGCTCGATCGCCGCTTCCGAGGCGACGACGCCCAGGTCCACCGCCGAGTAGTCCTTCAGGCTGCCGCCGAACGCGCCCATGGCAGTCCGCGCCGCGGAGAGAAACACCGTCCCGTTTCCGTTGCTGTCACTCATTATCGCAGTGTCCTTCCATCTCTTTCCGGTCGTCCGACCGGATCCATGTCATGTATGATTGCCATGAATGCGGCTCCGCCGACACCGTCCATTGGCCGCGCGCGGAGCCCGACAGGCATGGAACGTAGCACTACGCTGACGTATCAGCCGCGCCCACCCGCTTCGAGAGCCAGTTTCCGACCTCGGACGTCGTCGCGCTTCCCCCGAGGTCCGGGGTCCGCACGCCGGAAGCCAGCGCCGCATCCACGGCCGCCTCGACCGCGTCGGCCGCGTCGGCCGCCCCGTGATCTCGCAGGAGGAGCGCGGCGCTGAGCACCGCGGCCATCGGATTCGCCCGTCCCGTCCCGACGATGTCCGGCGCGCTGCCGTGCACGGGTTCGTACAGTCCATGCACGCCGGGGTTCACGTTGGCGGAGGGCGCGAGCCCCGGCCCGCCGACGATCTCCGCGCCCAGGTCGGAGAGAATGTCGCCGAGCAGGTTCGACGTGACGATGACGCCGAACCGGTCCGGCACCCGGATCATCTCCATCGCGAGCGCGTCCACGTAGCGCATCTCCGACTCCACCCCCGGATACCCGGCCGCAACCTCCGCGAACACGCGGCGCCAGAGCCCGAACATGTGCGGCACCGCGTTCGCCTTGTCCGCGAGCGTGACGCGCAGCCCCCGGGGAGCGGCGTGCTCGAACGCCCGCCGCACGATGCGCTCGACCCCGAACCGGCTCGCGACCGACTCCGACACCGCGACTTCCTCGGGCGTGCCCTCGTGCTCGACGCGCCCGATGCCCACGTACAGGCCCTCCGTATTCTCACGGAAGATCTCGAAGTCGATGGGCGCCGAATCCGCGGACCTCAGCGGCGACAACTCCGGCGCACGCAGCCGAAGCGGCCGGCGATTGAGGAACAGGTCCAGCCGTACCCGCAGTCCGAGCAGGAGGTCGCGCGCGTGACGTCCATCGGGCACGCGCGGATCCCCCACGGCGCCGAAGAGAATCGCGTCGAAGTCATCCCTCAGGGATTCGAAGGCCCGCTGCGACAGCGTCTCCCGGGTGGCAAGATAGTGATCCGCGCCGTGCGGAAAGTGCGTGAATTCGAGGTCGGAGAGACCCTTCGCGGCCACCGCCCGAAGCACGCGACACGCTTCGCGGGTGACTTCGGGTCCGATCCCGTCGCCGCCGATGACGGCGATGCGCAACGGAGCTTTCGCCACGGGTCGTTGCTAACGTTCGATCTCGAGCGCGCCGACCCGTGCCGAGTCCTCGAGGAAGGCGCGCGCGGTCTGCCAGGACACGGCGATGCCCGTCAGCGCCTGGAGCCGCATCGCCTCGTTGCGCATGAAGTCCGCCAGCGAGACGCCGGGCTCCTCGGACCCGTTGCGCATGGCCCGCACGATCCCATCCCAGTCTCCTTCGTACACCACGCCGTTCGGGGCCCGCACGCGGTGTACGTCCACGGCCGACGCGTCGGGGGGGCGACCGAAGAGATCGAGCTGACCCATGCCGGGTCCGGCCGTCAACCCGTTCGCCCGGGCTTCGACCTCGGCCAGCAGGCGTTCCTCGGGACTCGGTTCCGGCGCCAGTTCCTCCAGCGCGAGCAGGTAGGGCCGCAGCTCCTCGGCATCCGAAGGCAGGTCTTCGAGTCGCCGCTTGAGGTCGACGACCCGCCACGCGACGATCGGATCCGCCAGGTCCGTCACCGGGATCGTCGCAAGCTGCGCGAGCGCTCCCCGAAAATCGCCGCGTTCGTAGAGGACGTTGCCGTAGAGCGCGCGGGCCTCCGCGAAACGAGGATCCAGACGCACCGCCTCGCGGCTCCAGAACAGCGCCCCCTCGGCGTCACCGTCCCGGTAGAAGGTGAAGGCGAGATCCAGCGCGGCATCGGGGCTCTCGCGATCGGCGGCGAGGGCGAGCCGGAAGAATCGCTCCGCCCGGCGCAGGAGACCCTCGCGCAGCAGGCTGCGGCCCACGCAGAGCATGAGTTCCACATCGCGATCGTACCCCAGTGCGATGAGGCCTTCGAAGATCTGGAAGGCCGCCGCGCGTTCCCCCAGCTTCAGAAGAACGTCTCCCAGGCCGGCCAGCGCTTCCTCGTGTTCCGGGTCGATCCCGAGGACGCCGTCGAAGGCCGCGCGCGCCCAGGCATATTCCTCTCGGGCGAGACGCGTATATCCGAGTGAGACGAGGAGTTCGACCGAGTCGGGATAACGGGTGAGAGCCTCCTTGAGGAGGCCAAGCGCCTGATCGAAGTCGCCGGCTTCGTACAGCCGTTGCGCTTCGGCGTCGAACTGCTCGTAGTTCCAGGAGTCGGACAGGTTCAAATCCGGAACCTCAAGTCACGAACCCTTCCGACCGTGTTCGGCGAGCCAGAGCGGAGCCTTTCGTTGAAGGACGCGCTTCCAATTTCGGGCGCGATGCCCGTGCCAGCAAGTTCGGGCTCGGTTGCAGTCACGATTCGAGGGCTTCGCACAGTCTCCCCACCGTCTTCTCGTCCACGCCGAGCAGGGTGAGCCGCGTGATCCGCCGTTCGACGAGTTCCGCGACCTCCAGCCGCGCATCTCCCAGCGGAACCCGGTCTCCCGGCTCCGGGATTCGACCCAGCGTGCCGATCACGTAGCCGGCCACGGTGTCGTATTCCTCGTCTTCGTCGAGATCATCGAGATCCAGACCCGCGAGCAGATCCGCGAACGAGACCCCCCCATCGAGTCCGACCGACCCATCGGGGCCGACCTCCAGCCCCGCCTCCGCCTCGTCGTGCTCGTCGTAGATTTCGCCGACGATCTCCTCGAGCAGGTCCTCCAGCGTGGCGATGCCGTCCGTGCCGCCGAACTCGTCGACGACGACGGCCATATGCGTCTTCCGGGCTCGCATTTCCGCCAGCAGGTCGTCGACGGCCTTCGACTCGGGGACGAAGAGCGCCTCGCGCATCACATCCCGCGCGACGAGTCCTGTCGGACGCGCCGCGAGGACTTCCGCGAGCAGATCCTTCACGACGATGATGCCGACGATATCGTCCAGCGAATCGTCGGTGACGGGGAGACGCGAATGTCCCGACTCCGCCGCGACCTCCAGGATGACCTTGGCCGGATCCCCGGCCCCGACGGAGACGATGTCCGGCCGCGGCGTCATCACCTCCCGGACGACGGTATGCGTGAGATCGAACACGCCCTCGATCATCGCCTGTTCGTCCTTCTCCACCATTCCTTCGCGCAGACTCTGCCGGACGAGGACCTCGATTTCGTCCGGGCTGTGGGCATGTTCGACGCCGTGCGTGTCACCCACGGGGGCGCGGATCATCCGCAGGAACAGCCGGGCCGAGCCATCGAGCAGCCAGATCGCCGGCGTCGCGATGCGGTTGAAGGCGAGGAGGGGACCGGCGAGGTAGCGACTTACCGCCTCCGGACGCAGGAGCGCGACCGTCTTCGGCGCGAGTTCGCCGAGTACGATGTGAAGGTAGGTGATGAGGATGAAGGCGACGACGAGGGCTGTCGTGTGGAGAGCCACCGGCCCCGCGGCGAAGCCCAGCGCGCCGAACAGAGGCTCGATGGAGCGCGCGAGCGCCGGCTCGCCGATCCAGCCCAGGCCGAGCGACGCGAGCGTGATCCCGAGCTGTGTACCGGAGATCGCGCGGTCGAGATTGTCCTGCGCCCGGCGGACGACGCGGGCGAGACGATCGCCGGCATCGGCCAGTTCGTCGATGCGGGTGCGGCGCGCGCTGACGAGCGCAAACTCCGCCGCAACGAAGAAGGCGTTCGCCGCTACGAGCGCGAGGACCGCGCCGAGCCTCAGAGCGAGTCCGAGGTCCATTCAGCGGTCCGACCAGCAAATGGTGTGGCTCCCGGTCTGTCCGGGGGCGGGGGTTCGTTCAGGCTACGTTACCTCGTTACCTCACCGGTGGTCCTGGATCGGGCTAAACCGGGGCTTCCTGCTCTGACTGCCGAGCCGCGCCCCCGTGCGGGATCGCCGGGGCACAGTACCGCTCCCCGATGGTGCGCAGCACGGACAGCTCGGCCGGGGTCAACTCCGGATACCGCTCTCCGAGGTACTGGATCGTATCGTCGAACCACTCTTGCCGCTGCTCTTCTTCCGCGTCGAGCACGCCACAGCGGCGGATGTGGCTGAACAACTCGTCGCGGGCCCTGTCACTTGAATCCGGCACATGATTTCCTTTGCTCAAGGCACCTCCTGCTGGTCGTCGTCGCTTTACGGCTTCCAGACTAAACTAGGATGCACCAGGGCAAAACGGGAGTGCCGTTCCGAACGTCAGCGACCGGTCTCCACCTCGTTCCGCTCGAAGTCGCGAAGGTACATGTCGACGCCACCGATCTTCATGCGGCTCTTGATCTGCACGATGAGGCGACGGTCATCGTCCGAGATGAAGACCTCGGCCTGTCCTTCCTCTCCGAACAGACCCTCGGTCTGAATGGTCGGACGGAGGACGATCGTGTTGAACGTCCCCGCCGGCACGCGCACGCGCTCGCGGCGCAGGACCTCGACGACGACCGGATTGCCGTCCTCCTCGAAGTAACGGTCGAACTGGTAGGTCCGGCCGATCTCCAGCGGGAGAGTCCGGATCAGGTAGAGGTAGGAGATCTCGTCGAGCGCGCCCGGGGGCATGGGAAGATCCCGCTGGCGGCGGTGCGGAAGATAGGCCTCGGCCTCCTCGTTCCAGTCCTGCCTCGTGGCGGCGAGGGCCTCGTGATCCAGCTCCCAGCGGCGCTGTCTGCGGTACCCTCCCTGCCGGAGGTTCTCTTCAAAGCGAAGCGACCGGTAGGGGTCAGGGGCAAGCCAGCTCACCGTGCGGTCGTCCATCCTGTAGAAAGGAATGCTCCCTTTCATCTCCATCGAGAGCCGGTACGCCGGCGTACCGCGGATCGTATCCTGCGCTTCGACCCGGAGGTGCATGCGCCCGAAGTTCACGGGCCCGAACAGCACGGCGTACTCGGAGGTCTCCCCGATCTCGAACGGCCAGCTCTCGGAGAAGAGGTCATCGGCCACTTCGTCCCGGGTACTCTGCCCCGCGAGCTCGGGTATACCCGAAAGCGACGGGGCGAGGAGCGCCAGACACGCCACGGCGCCGCGGCGCAGCGTTCGTCTCCGCATGTCAGGCCGCTTCAGCGATCTGCCGGCCGATCTCGCGCAGGGCGCGGTCGCGGCCGGCGGCGAACAGCTGCCGGAGTTGCTCGCCGGCCCGGAAGCGGGCGTCACGGTATCGGCGAAGGGGGTGCGGATCATGCGGAATCTCCTCGAATCTTCGTACGAACGGCCACACCTGCAGGAGCAGCGCGGCGTTGGCGGCCCAGCCTTCGTACGGCAGCAGCGGCCCATCGCCGGCGGCGACAGCGCGTTCCAGAGCGAACAACCTATATAACCGAAGAGAAGCATAAGGGTCCGTCACGGCTGGAGCCGGCAGCAGATGACGGGCGCAGAGCCGGCCGCCGGCCCGGGTCAGACGCCGGGTGAAGGGTTCCGTATCGCCGCGCGCGACCGTGACGAGATCGGCACCGCCTTCGAAGCGGCGAAGCATCTCCGGCAAGCGCTCTGGTGGATCGGAGAAATCGCCCTGCATGGAGACGAAAGCGTCGCGTCGCGGATAACCCGAGCGGCGAAGCGTCGCCCGGATCAACCGGTCGAGGCTCGCGGCGTAGCCCCGCCGCTCCTCGTTGCGGAGCACGGTCAGCGGGAGCACCCGCGGATACCGCTCGAGCGTCTCGTCCGTCCCGTCGTCCGAGGCATCGTCGCAGACGAGCACGTGAAACTGCCGCCGCTCGCCGTAAAGCAGTTCGCGGATGCGCCACAACAGCGGACCCACGGTCTCGCGTTCGTTGTGAACCGGAATCCCGATGTGAATCACGCGCCCTCTCCGCGTTGCGCCACCCGCTTCCAGCGCCGGTGGAACCAGAAATACTGCTCCGGCCGCTGTTCGATCTCCCTCTCCAACACCCGAACCCATCCTTTCGTGACCTCGACCGGATCGGCGCCGGCGCCGGACCCACGGCCGTCGATCTCTTCATGGACGATCCTGTACCCCGATGGGTCTCGAACCAGGGCCGCGAAGAAGAGAGGGACATCGGCCGCGAGACACAAACGCGCCGGGGCCAGCGACGTCCAGGCGGGGCGGCCGAGGAAGTCGATCGGGGCGCTGCCCAGCCGGGTGTGCTGATCGGCCACGAGGGCAAGGATCCGGCCCGATCGCAGCGCGTCGAGCGCGGGCCTCGCCGCCGCGTCGCGGTCGAGCACTTCCAGCCCCGGCCGCGCGCGCAGCTCGCCCAGCCGACGGCCGAAGGCGCCTCGCTGCCGCTGCACGACCGTCGTCACGCGTACTCCGAGCGCTCGCACGGCGGCGGCGCCGAGCTCCCAGTTTCCGAGGTGCCCGGAGACGACCACGGCGCCGTCCCGCTCCGCGATCGCCGTGCGCAGGCGCGGGCCCAGCCCGGCCTCGTCGACGACGCGAGAAAGCGCTCGCTCGATCCGGGAGGGACCGCCCATGAGGAGCGCGGCCTCCCGGCCGAAGTGTCGGTAGCAGGCGCGAGCCGTGTCGCGCACCCAATGCGGTGTCGCGGTCGGGAAACTCGCGGCGAGCTGGGAGTCGACGACGCCGCGACGCACGCGGAGAGCGTCGCGACACAGCGTCCCGAGCGCCCGGCCGGCCGCGAGCGCCACCGGTTCCGGCGCGGCGCGCAATCCGAGATGCAGGCCGGCGACTCCGCCGTCCACGAGCGCGTCCGCGAGCGGTCGCCCGCCGCTCGGTCCACGCCGGCCCGCACGGTCCGTCACGGCTGCGAGACGTGTTCGAGCTGGTGGCCGAAGAGCCGGCGGTATGGCCCGCCGCGAGAGAGGAGCGCGTCGTGGCCGCCGGCGTCCACAAGCCGCCCGCGCTCGAGGACGAAGATCCGGTCGGCCTCGCGCACCGTGGAGAGCCGGTGGGCGACCACGATCACCGTGCGGCCGCGAAAGCCCGCCGCCGCCGTCCTGAGCGCCGTCTCCGTTTCGGCATCCACGGCCGACGTGGCTTCGTCCAGGATGAGGATCGGCGGATCGCGGAAGATGGCCCGCGCGATCCCGATGCGCTGGCGCTGGCCCGTCGACAGGCGCACGCCGCGATCGCCGAGTACGGTGCCGTAGCCGTCGGTCAGCCCCGTGATGAAGCCGTGCGCCCCGGCTGTCCGCGCCGCCGCCTCGACCGCCGCCGGATCCGGCGCATCGTGCCCGTAGGCGATGTTCGCCGCCACCGTATCGTGGAAGAGCACCGCCTCCTGCCCCACGAGACCGATGAGCCGGCGGAGGGAGTCCACCGAGAAGTCCCGGATGTCCGTCCCATCGATCGTCACCCGCCCCGCCTGAGGATCCGCAAACCTGGGCAGCAGATCGACGAGCGTGGACTTCCCGCTCCCGGACGCCCCGACGATGGCGACGACGGATCCGCGCGGGATGACGAGGTCGATGTCTCGCAGCGCGGCCCGGCCCCGCTCGTAGGCGAAGCTGACGCCCTCGTAGCGGATCTCCCGCTCGGGACCCGTCGCGATCCGCGACCCTCCGGCCGGCTCCGGGTCCTGGTCGAGGACCTCGAAGAAACGGTCCGCCGCGGCGAGGCCCTGCGCGGCGATGGCCGGATACTGCGCGAACGCCTTCACCGGCGTGATGGCCCGCAGCGCGATGGTCACGAAGGCGACGAACTGCTCGGGAGCGATCGACCCTCCGCCCCCCACGAACGACGCTCCGATCCAGACGAGGCCAAGCGCCACGACGGACGCGAGCACCTCGGAGAGGGGCGAGGCGAGGTGCCGGGTCGTCGCCGCGGCGATCCGCTTGCGGCTGAACGCGTCCGAACGGCGGCGGAAGCGTTCCTTCTCGAAATCCTCGGCGACCCTCGACTTCACGAGCCGCACCGCGCCCAGCGACTCCTGCAGCGCCGCGACGAGTTCGCCGTGGTCATCCCAGGTGCGGCGGAACCTTTCGCGCAGCCGTCCGAGCAGCGGCCGCAGACCGAGCCACACGAGCGGCACCAGGACGACGGCGATCAGCGCCAGCCTCCACGAGAGAGCGAACAGCGCCGCCGCGTAGGCCGCGAGGGTCGCGATCTGGCGCACGGCCTGCGCGAGCGCATCCGTCACGACGGGCTTCGCCTCCCCGGCGTCCGTGATCACGCGCGCGATCAACTGCCCCACTTTTCCACGCTCGAAGAAGGCGAGCGGCAGGTGCTGAAGGTGCGCGTGCACGGCGTTGCGCACGTCGCGGACGAGGAACTCCTGCGTGCGGATCGAGAGCGCCCGCCCCCCGACGATGCAGAGGTTCTTGAGGAGGAGCGCAGCCAGCACCAGCACGCACACGGCCCGCAGCCCGTCCAGTCCGGCTTCCGGGCCGAGCCACCCCCCGGCGATCCCGTCGATGAAGCGCTCCGCCGCGTTCCGTCCGCCGCCGGGCAGGGGAGGCCCCATGCCGAAGAGCGAGCGAAGGAACGGGATGAGCAGGAGGAGGCTGAACGCCTCGAGTCCGGCCGCGAGCACGCCGAGCGCCAGGCTCGCGAGGAAGGTCCACCGATAGGGGCGCAGGAACCGGAGCAGCCGCCGGTACGAGGATGCGCCCTCGCCGCTCCGGCCCGGAGTCATCGAGTCACCGCGGCGTGAGCAGCGCGGCCGGAAGCACCATCTCGTCGGGGCTTACGCCGCCATGGAGGAAACTGTCCCGGTACCGATTCTGGTATTCCCGGAGCCTCGTCGGATAGACGAAGAAGTAGTCCTCGCGACAGAGGGCAAAGGTCTGTTTCATCCCGCCGGGAGGCAGGCGCCATTCGTCCGCGTCCGACGTCGACATGACCGCGGCCGGATTTTCGACCTTCATGTCGTCTCCGATCTTGTAGCGCAGGCTCGTCGACGCGTCGCGTCCGGCGTAGATCGTGGCGGGCCGCCGGCAGTGAATCGAACCGTGGTCCGTCGTCAGGAGGACCCGCACTCCCCGTTGCGCGGCCAGCTGCAGCGCCTTCAGCGCCGGCGAACGCTCGAACCAGGTCACGGTGAGCGAGCGCAGCGCGCTGCTGTCCTGCGCCATCTCCCAGATCAGGCGCGATCGCGCCCTCCCGTGCGTGAGCATGTCCACGAAGCCGAACACGAGCGCGGTGGCCGAAGGGGACGACAGGTAGCCGCCGAGCCGCGCCAGCATCGGCTCGCTCTCCTGGGCCGAGAAGATCTTCTCGTAGTGTACGGGGAGCCGCGACGCCGTCAGTTCGTGGATCTGCCGCTCGAAGAGTTCGTCCTCGAACGAGTTGTAGCCGATCTCGCTGCCCCTCTCCCACCACTCCGGACGGCGCTCGGCGAGTTCGTCCGCGAAGATGCCTCCGAAGATCGCGTTGCGCGCGAACGGGGTCGCCGTCGGCAGGAGGCCCGCGTAGAGCGCCTCCTCGATCTCGAAGTATTCGCTCACGATGGGGAGGACAGCCCGCCACTGGTCCAGCCGCATACAGTCCATCACGACGAGCAGCGCCGCCGGGTCCTCGTCGAGGATCGGTCGAAAGAAGCGGGGCAGCACGTCGACCGAGAGGGTCGGCCCCCGCTCGCCTCCCTCATGTACCCATTCCCCGTACCGATCCGCCACGAGATCGCAGAAACCTCGACTCAGGTCGGTATGCAGCCCCTTGAGGATCTCGCGCAGGCCCGACTCGCCGGCCTCCTCCAGCCTCAGGTCCCAGTCGACGAGGTCCGAGTAGAGGTCGGCCCAATCCCGCCACGACGTCGCGGTGGAGACCCGCTCCCGCAACTCGCCGAAGCGGCGCGAGAAATCGCGCGTGATGTGCTCGTGGCGCAGGGCCGGGCCGGCGAGGAGCCGGGTCACGACCGAGAGCACCTGCCGGGGACTCGTCGGTTTGACGATGTAGTCGTCCGCCCGCCGTCCGATCGCCTCGTGCATGGTCGATTCTTCTTCGCTCTTCGTGACCATCACCACCGGGAGGCGCGGGGCGGAACTCCGGATGCGGTCGAGAACCTCGATGCCGCGCAGCCCCGGCATCCGCTCATCCAGCAGCACGAGGTCGTAGGAAGCCGCCGTCAGGAGCTCCATCGCGTCCTGGCCGTTCATCACGGCATCGACGTGATATCCCGAGGACCGCAGCAGCATGAGATGCGGACGCAGCAGGTCGACTTCGTCGTCCACCCAGAGGATGCGGCCCGCCACGGTCTTCGTCCCTTCGGTCATATGAGGCCTTTCAGCTTTTCAGATAGGAGCGGATGGCCCGCTCCAGCTTCAGCACGACGTCCTCGGCGCGGATTCTCGACATGCGTCCCGGCCGAGTGGCCCGGGACGGCGCCCGCCAGCCATCGGAGCCGGCGGAGCCGCGAAACCGGTCCACCGTGAGATCCGTGAACCGGCCGTAGGGACCGCTGCGCGCGGGATCCGTGTACCCGTACAGTCCGATGGTCGGCGTCCCCAGCGCCACCGCCATGTGCAGAGGGCCCGTGTCCGGCGCCAGCACGAGGTCGCTCGCGGAGAGCCGGCCCGCCAACTCCCGCAGCGTCCCTCCCAGCGCGACGCGCGGCGGGACCCCGCACAACTCCTCGAGGCGGCGGGCATCCCGCAGTTCCTCCTCCGAGTCTCCTCCCAGAAGGACGGGCTGAAGGCCCAGATCGCCGGCCGCCACGTCGATTACCCGCGCCGTCCCCTCGAGGGTCCAGTTTCGCCGGGCGTTGGAACTCCGCGGCACGATCGCAAGCACCGGTCGCGAGAATCCCTCTCTCCACCGCGCCGACACCCGCCGTTCCTCCTCCGTGAAATGAAAACGCCACTCCAGGCATCGCGGGACACCGAGATGATCGAGGAACTCGAACAGTTCGTCCTGAATGTGCGCCACGGGGGCCGGAGGGATGCGACGGTTCGTGGCCAGCCAGCTCAGGTCGCGGGCGCGCGCCCGATCGTGGCCGAGGCGCTCCGGAGAGCGCAGGAGACGCGTGACCATCCCTCCCTTGAAGTTCGGCTGCAGACAGATGACGAGATCGAACGTCTCCCCCGCCACGTCGCGCCGAAAGCGGGAATAGGCGCGGGCGCCGAGCCGTCGGTGGAAGATGATGGTCCGGTCGACGTCCGGCCGGCCGGCCATCAGCTTAGCCGGGCCCGGCTGCAGCACCCACATGATGTGGGAGCCGGGCCAGGCCCGCCGGAGGGACGCGACGATGGGCATCCCCTGGACGGTGCTTCCCACCGCGCTCATGAGCACGATGGCGACCCGGCGCGGCGGAGCGTCCGCGCCCCGAGGGGATCTATCGGCCCGCATCCCGGTACAGAAGTTGGCGGACCGTGACGAAACCGCGGGGCGGAACCGGCCCCGGAAAGACCCGCCCGGGCTGACAACGGCCCAAAAACACAGTAATCTCGGGGCGATGCGAACTCTCACCCGCTACATCCTGCGCCGTCACGCCGGGCCGTTCATCTTCGCCGTCATCGGCACCACGGTGCTGCTCCTCCTCGATCAGGTGAGCAAGCGCTTCGAGCGGCTCATCGGCAAGGACCTCGATTGGACCGTGATCGCCGAGGTCTTCATCTACTCGATCCCCTTCATCCTCGCCCAGACCCTGCCGATGGCCGTGCTCATCGCGGTCCTGTACGTCTTCAGCCGGATGGAGGGCGACTTCGAGATCACCGCCATCAAGGCGAGCGGCATCCCCCTGTCGCGCGTGATGGCTCCGCTCCTCGTCTGTGCCGTCATTCTGGCCGGCGGGATGACCTGGTTCAACAACACGATCCTGCCACAGTCGAATCATCACCTGCAGGTGCTGCTCCGGGGGATCGGCCGCAAGACGCCGACTTTCAACCTTCGGGAACATACGATCAACGAAGTGCTCCCGTCCTATGTCTACGTACACCCCGGCATGATCGACCGGGAAGAGAGCGTGGTCCACGATGTCGCGATCTATGATGAGCGGAACGGCCAGGAGAGCCGCTCCATCTACGCGACGCGCGGGACGATGGGCTTCTCCGAGGAGGGAGAGGACCTCTACTTCGACCTCGAGGACGGCGTCGTCCAGGTGCGCATGAACGAGCGTCCGCACGCCTTCCGTCGCATCGCCTTCGAGCAGATGCTGCTCAAGATCCCGGATGTGGCGAACGGGCTCGAGCGCGATACCGCCGCCATCCGAGGCGATCGCGAGATGAACATCGCCGACATGCGCGTGGAGGCGGATCGCGGCGCGCAGATGGCGGACGCGGCGCGTTCGGAGAGCCTCGTGTACGCGCGGGCAATCACCGGCATGCTGCTGGATTTCGAGCAACCTCTCGCGGACGCGCCGATTCCCGGGACCGGGGCCGAGCCGGCGGGCCGCACCCGTCCCCCGGAGAGCGAGATCGTCGACTGGAGGGATGACATCCCCGACCTGGAACGCGGCCGGGACGTCGACCTCCCCGACCGGCGAGACGACCTTCCACCGACACGCGCGACGCCCGCGCGTCGCGAGATCGAGCCGGGAACGCAGGATTCCCCATACCCCCCGAGCGGAGAAGCCGCCGCGCCGGACTCCACGACACAGGTCGCCGAGAACGCAGCCCGCCGCTTCTACTCCGCCACAGATGCGGCGACCCAGTTCCAGTCCTATGCGGAGCGCGAAGTCACGGGCCTTCGCCGGATCAACCAGTACTGGGTCGAGATTCACAAGAAGGGGACGATCCCGGCCGCGTGCATCGTCTTCGTCCTTCTCGGGGCCCCGATCGCCGTCCGGTTCCCGCGCGGGGGCATCGCGCTCGTCGTCGGCGTCAGCCTCGGCATCTTCGGGGCGTACTACGTGTCGCTCATCGGGGGTGAGCGACTCGCCGACCGCCTCTGGATCTCGCCGCTCTGGGCCATGTGGGCCCCGAACGTCCTGTTCGGGGCCGCCGGGCTCGTGGCCCTGGCCCGCTCCACCAAAGTGATGCGCTGACGCCGTGAAGCTGCTCGACCGGTACGTCCTTTCCCAGTTCCTGAGGATATTCGCGGCCTGCGCACTCGGCGTGCCGTTCCTCTTCATGGTCATCGACGTCGCCGACAACATCGACCGCTTCCTCGACCAGGGGTCCACCTGGTCCCAGATCATCCTCCACTACGTGTACGAGTTCCCGTACCAGTCGTTGCTCGGGTTTCCGATCGCCGCCCTGCTCGGGTCCGTGTTCACGGTGGCTTCCATGTCCCGGAACTTCGAGGTCGCGGCCGCCAAGGCGGGCGGCGTTTCCTTCTATCGGCTCGTCTTCCCGATTCTCTTCGGCGCGACGCTGCTCAGTTTCGTCGCGCTCGGTCTCACGGAACTCGTCTCCGTGACGACCCGGAAATCGGCCGAAATCCTCGAGCAGGAGGAGGCCCGCAGCCAAACGATCCGGAACTCCTTCGTCTACCGGGGAGACGACGGCCTCGTGTACAAGGCGCGGCTGCTCGACACGCGCGAGGGCCGCATGGACGACGTACAGATCGAGAGGAGGGGGGCGGAACCCGACTACCCCACGGTACACATCACGGCCAACACGGCGCAGTACGACTCGGCGTCCTCGCGTTGGGTGCTCCAGCAGGGGTGGATGCGGGAATTCCGCGGCCCGGAAGAGGAAACCGCCTACGAGTTCGGCGAGCTGTTCGTGCGGCAACTGGATGAGACGCCCGAGGAGCTACAGGCCAGGCCCAAGGAGCCGGACGAGATGCGCTACGCGGAACTGGGGCGCCTCATCGAGTCCGTCGAACGGTCGGGCGGCACGACGAACGGGCTGAGAACGTCTCGCGCGCTGCGTGTCGCCTTCCCCTTCGCCTGCCTCGTGATCGCCGTGTTCGGGATACCCCTGGCGCACAGCAACAAGCGGGGCGGCGCGCCGACCTCGATCGGGATCGCGCTCGGTACGACGATCCTCTTCCTCACCCTGATCCGGATCGCGGAGGCGATGGGCGCCGGAGGGGCGCTGTCGCCGACGGCGGCGGCCTGGCTGCCGAACATCATCTTCTTCGGCGGCGGCCTCGTCCTCTTCGCGAAGCTACGTACCTAGCCTCGTCTCGATTCGCTCGATGTCTGCGCGGACCATGAGGCGGATCATCTCCTCGAACGACATGCGGGGCTCCCAGCCGAGTTGCCGTTTCGCCTTCGACGGGTCGGCGCAGAGCCGTTCGACCTCGGCCGGCCGCAGGAGCGCGGGATCCTGCTCGACGTGCTCGCGCCAGTCGCGTCCGATCTCATCGAAGGCGATCTCGATCAGCCGCTGCACGGAGTGCGTCGCGCCGGTCCCGATCACGTAGTCCTCGGGCGTCTCCGCCTGAAGCATGAGCCACATCGCTTCGACGTAGTCGCCCGCAAATCCCCAATCGCGCTCCGCCTTGAGGTTCCCGATCGACAGACGGTCGGCGAGCCCGTGGTGGATGCGGGCCGCCTCCCAACTCACCTTGCGCGTGACGAACTCCCGGCCCCGCCGGGGACTCTCGTGGTTGAAGAGGATCCCGCTCGTCGCGAACAGGTCGTAGCTCTCCCGGTAGTTCACCGTGATGAAGTGGCCGTACACCTTCGCGACGCCGTACGGGCTGCGCGGATAGAAGGGCGTGTCCTCGCTCTGCGGCGTCTCCCGCACCTTCCCGAACATCTCCGAGGAGGAGGCCTGGTAGAAGCGGATCGTGTGGTCGACCGCGCGGATCGCCTCGAGCACGCGCGTGACGCCCAGCGCCGTGAACTCACCCGTCAGCAGCGGCTGGTCCCAGGAAGTGGGGACGAAGGACTGCGCGGCGAGGTTGTACACCTCCCGCGGGCCCACGCGTTCGAGAACGCGAATGAGCGACAACTGGTCGAGCAGGTCCGCCTGGTGGAGCGTGACCCGGTCCCGGAGGTGCGAGATGCGGTCGTACTTCTCCACGGAGGAACGGCGCACGACGCCGTGCACCTCGTACCCCTTGTCGAGCAGGAACTCGGCCAGGTAGGAGCCATCCTGTCCCGTGATGCCGGTGATGAGCGCGATCATGGCGGCCGAATATGCGCGGCCGGCGCGTCGCGGCCAAACGGCGCGGTGCGCGCGAGGCCGGCGTCGCCCGCGCGCTTGACCGAAGACAACCCGAATCCGACATTCCCCGTCCCCCGGCAGGCAGGACCGCCGGAAACCGAACGCCGAAGACAGAGGAGGCCTCGCAATCCCGCGCGCGACGCCGGTGCCGGAATGGGTGCCCGATCTTCCCGCGACCCCGGGCGTCTATGTCTTCGTGGATGCACACGGACATCCCCTCTACGTGGGGAAAAGCGTGAACCTGCGGCGGCGCGTGCGGGGCTACTTCTACTCGGGCGGGCCATCGAACGAGCGTCTGGCGGAGATGCTGCGGATCGCCCGGGGCGTCGAGGCACACCCGACCGGGAGCGACCTCGAGGCGCGACTCGTGGAGGCGGAGCGAATCCTCGGCCAGCGTCCGCCCTACAACAAGGCGCTGAAACGGCGCGACGCCGGTTGGTATCTGGAACTGCGCCGGAACGAACCCTTCCCACGGCTGCGCGTCGTGCGCCGGCCGCGCCGGGCCGAGGCCCGCTACGTCGGCCCCTTCTGGAGTCGTCAATTGCCCGAGCGCATCCGTCGCCTCGTGGAGAAGATCTTCCGGCTGCGGAGTTGCGCCGAATCGGTGCGGCCGGACGCCGCGCGGAGCCCGTGCATCCAGTTCGACATGGACCTCTGCACCGCACCCTGCGCTCGCCGCGCGGGACTCAACGCCTATCGGCGGCAGGCGGAAGCGGCCGGGCGTCTGCTCGCCGACCCGGGCTACGCCTGGGAACTCATGGACCGGTTCACGGAGGCGCGCGACGCCGCCTCAGAGGGGCTGGAGTTCGAGCGGGCCGCGGCGGCGCAACTTCGTCTCGACTGGATCGAGGAACTCGAGGAACTTCGGTTCCTGCTGGAGCCGGAAGCGGAACCGCACTCCTGGCTCATCGTGCTCCCCGGGCTCGATGAGGCGCACCGCGTGCTCCAGCCGGTGGCGCACGGACAGGTGCTCCGGCGGCGCCGGGTGGCGTGGGTCGAGGGCGCCTGGGAGGACGCCGTGGAAGACGCCTGCTACGCCGTGCGAGTGGCGGAGCTGCGGGCGCCCACCGTGCTTTCGCCGCGAGAGTCCGTGCCCAGCGTTATGGTCGGCCGGTGGATCGAGGAGGGCAGTGACGACGGACACGCGATCGACCTGACCCGTCTCGACGCGGCCGGCGCCATCGACCAGCTTCGGCGCTTGGCAGCCCGTGGCAAAACCCCGCGTCAGCGGCGAGAGCGGTGAAGCGCTCGCCTGACAAGGAGCGACGAGGGAGCATAGCCGTTGCTATGTGACCGAGGAGAGACGCAGAGCGCAGCGTTCAGGCGAGATGCAGCGCCGCTCGAACGCAGCGGGGCTTTTGCCACGGGCTGCCATCGTCCTGACGGACGTCGCGGAACCCCTTACCGTTAGCCGGGTCTGGTGTCCCATGCTCAGCAACTCAGACGTCGTCGCGGCCCGCGAACGGATCCGGTCCGGGGTCGCGCGGACCACCTGCCCGCAGTCCTTCGCCCTCGAGGCGCGCGCCGCCGGCCGCTTCCACCTCAAGACGGAGTTCCGGCAGCGCACCGGATCCTTCAAGGACCGGGGATCGCTCCACAAGCTCCTGCGCCTCGGCCCGACCGCCCGCGAAGGGGGTGTCGTTGCGGCCAGCGCCGGGAACCACGCCCAGGCCCTCGCGTATCACGCCTCCCGGCTGGGGATCGCGTGTACGATCGTGATGCCCACCCACGCGCCCCTCATCAAGGTCGCCCACACGCGCGGCTACGGCGCACGCGTGATTCAGACCGGGGAGACCCTCTCCGACGGGATGGCGCTCGTCGACCGTCTGGCCCGGGAGGAGGGATTCACGCCCGTCCACGCCTTCGACGACCTCGATGTGATGGCGGGCCAGGGGACGATCGGGCTGGAGATCCTCGAACAGGTGCCCGACCTCACGACGGTCATCGTCCCCGTCGGAGGGGGCGGGATGATCTCCGGCGTCGCGACCGTTGTGAAGGCGCAGCGCCCCAACGTGCGCGTGATCGGCGTGGAGGCCGCGGCCTCGCCGGGGGCGCGGGAGTCGCTGACCGCCGGGAAGCCCGTACACCTGGAGAACTCCGACACGCTCGCCGACGGCATCGCCGTGAAGCGGATCGGCGATCTCGCCTTCCCTCACCTGGCGACGCTTGTGGACGACGTCGTCCTCATCGACGAGGAACAGATCACCCGCGCGATCTTCTTTCTCCTCGAATCCGAGAAGTTCGTCGTGGAGGGCGGCGGAGCGGTGTCCGTAGCCGCCGTCCTCGAGGGGAGGGTCGAGTTCGGCCCGTCCGATGTCACCGTCTGCATCCTGTCGGGCGGCAACATCGACATGAACCTGGTGTCACGGGTCATCGACCGCGCGCTCTGGGCCGATGGCCGGCTCGCGCGTCTCGCGGTCGTCGTTCGCGACCGCCCCGGCTACCTCAACGAAGTGACGGCCCTCGTCGCGATCGAGGGCGCGAACGTCCTCCACGTCGAGCACACGCGCGCCTTCGGAGACATCTCCGTGGGCCGGGTGGGTATCGAACTCACGATCGAGACGCGCGGACCGGACCATATCGCGACGATCGTGGCCAAACTCCGCGAACTCGGCCACCGCGTCGAAGAGCTGTCCTGACGCATCCCGAGGGATGCCCACCTTACGGGGAGTTGACCGGCGGGGACGGCGGACGCATCCTCGGGGCACGACAGAATCGGCCGGGGGGGCTTACGGAAGCCGGTGTGAATCCGGCGCGGCCCCGCCACTGTGAGAGGTCCGGGATTTCCCGGAACGCCGACTCGGACGTGCCACTGGGACCCGCGTGGTCCCGGGAAGGCGAGCCCCGGCGGCCTCGAGCCAGGAGACGTGCCCATCCGGCGCCCACAACACACCTCCGCGGGGAGGTGAGGGGTCGTCTTCCGGGTTCGGCACACCCTGGAAATCTCCCTCTCGTTTCCGCGGGAAGGGAGAGCCGAGATGAGACATGTGAATCCGGCGCGAGGGCGCCAGTTTCACGAACTCGCCGCAGCCGCCTGCGCCTTTGCCACCGCCTTTGCCGTTGCCGGCGCGTTCCCGCTTCGCGCGCAGGAACCGATCAGCCTCGACGGGCTCGTGGTCACCGCCTACCGCTGGGCCGAGCCCGAGTGGACCGTGGCCGCCAACACCACGGTCATCGAAGGCGAGGAACTCGAGCGGGCCGGGATCGAATTCGTATCCGACGCGCTCCGACAGGTCGCCGGTCTGGCGGTCGCCCGGAACGGGTCCTTCGGCGCCATCACGTCCGTCTTTCTGCGGGGGGGCGAATCGGACTACGTCCACGTGCTCGTCGACGGGGTGCGCGTGAACGAGCCCGGCGGATCCTACGACTTCGCCTCACTGACCACCGACAACGTGGAGCGGATCGAGATCGTGCGCGGGCCGGCCTCGGCGCTGTACGGCTCCGACGCCGTGAGCGGCGTCATCCAGATCTTCACGCGGCGCGGGGCGGGGCCGCCCCGGGGCAGCGTCTCGTTCCAGACCGGGAGCTTCGGGACGACGCGCTGGCAGGGCGACCTGTCCGGAGGCGGCGGCGGACTCTCCTACGCCTTCTCGCTCGGGGGGAGTGCGACGGACGGAATCCTCGCCTTCAACAACGAGCACCGGCAGACGACGGCCACGGGGCGCGTGCAGGCGAATCTGGATGCGGACACCGATGCGACCGTCGCCATCCGCTACAACGACTCGCGCTTCCACTATCCGACGGACGGGTCGGGTAACGTGGTCGACCGCAACGCGTATTCCTTCGGCGACGCGCTCACGGTGAACATCGACGCGGGCCGGCGCTGGACGGACGCGCTCGAGACGCGGCTCTTCCTCAACGTCTGGGAATCGGACCGCGGCACGGACGACGGACCGGACAGCCCCGCCGACAGCCTGGGCTTCTTCGGGTTCAAGAGTCTCACCGACACCCGGCGCGTCACCGCCGGCGGCCGCGCCGTGTGGCGCCCCTCCGAGGGGATGGCGATCACGACGGGGTACGAGGAGGAGCGACAGTCCGTCCGTGGCTTCAATCAATCCTTCTCCCAGTTCGGGGAGAGTTCCGGCAACTCCGAGGACGACTGGTGGAACCGCGCCGTCCACGCGCAGTTCTCGTGGGGTCGCGACGCGCTGGCGCTCAACGCGGGCGTCAGGGCCGAGGACGACGAGCGGTTCGGGGCAGCGGCCACCTGGCGGACGGGAGCGGCCTGGCGCGCCGAGGCAGCGGGGACGCGCCTCCGGGTCTCGGCCGGCACCGGAATCAAGGAACCGACGTTCTTCGAGACCTTCGCCACGGGCTTCGTGACGGGAAACCCCGACCTCACACCGGAACGCTCCACGAGCTTCGAGGGCGGAATCGACCAGGACCTCGGCGGCTCGCTGAGGCTCTCGCTTACGGGCTTCAGCCAGAGCTATCGGGACCTGATCCAGTACACCGGCTCTCCGCCCGCCGAGGGCGACCCCAACTTCTTCAACGTGGCGAAGGCCCGGAGCCGGGGACTTGAGGCGGAGGCGTCCGTCGAGGCCCGCCGGCTGCGGCTCACCGGCAGTTGGACCTACCTCGACACCGAAGTGCAGGATGCCGGCTTCGACGAGGGACCCGGCGCAACCTTCGTGGAAGGCTCCGCGCTGTTGCGGCGGCCGAAGCACGCCATGGCGGCGTCCGCCTTCTATCCGGTCTCGTCGCGGGTCGGACTGGACGTGAGCCTGCGGCGCGTGGGAGAACGGGAGGATCGTGACTTCTCCTCCTTTCCGGCCGAGCCCGTGACGCTTCCCGCCTACACGGTGCTCGATCTCTCGGCCAGCTTCGACATCGCCGGGAACCGCAGAGGTCCGGGATTCACGCTCACGGTGCGCGCGGAGAACCTCCTCGACTCCGCCTACGAGGAGGTCTGGGGCTTCGCGGCGCCCGGGCGGGGGCTGTACGTGGGTGGACGCGTCATCCTCGGCGGCTCCTGACCGGCGCGGTTGCCGGGGCCCCGCGGCGGCGGATGCCGCGGGGTCCGCCCCCTCACGAAGTTACGCCGACGCGCCGGGGGTCTCTTCCACCTCGGCCAGCGCCTTCTGCAGTTCGCGCCGGGCTACGCGCGTCACGAGGACGACGACGGCGGCCGTCGCGACAAGACCCGCCACGAGGAGCGCGGTCTGCCCCCAGCTGGCCGCGCCGCCGGACGCCTCGGCGACCTCCGCTCCGGCCGCGCCGATGTACACGTACAGGAGCGTCCCCGGGAACATCCCCACGAGCGAGGCCGCCACGTACTGGTAGAAGGTCACGCCGGTGAGGCCGTAGAAGTAGTTCTGCGCGTTGAACGGAAACACCGGGGAGAGGCGGGTGAGGAAGACGATGCGCCAACCCTGGGTTTCGACCGCGCGGTCGATCGCCCGCAGCGCCGGGCGGTTGGCGAGGAGCTTCTCGACGCGGTCGCGGAGCACGTAGCGGGCGATGAGGAAGGCGAGCGCGGCCCCGATGTTCGCGCCCACGAACACGGTGAGGGTGCCGAGCGCGAGGCCGAAGGTGACGCCGCCGGCGATCGTCAGCGCCGAGCCCGGCACGAAGAGCACTACGGCGAGCGCGTAGAAGAGTCCGAAGAAGAAGGGCCCCAGCCACCCCAGCGCCGCCGTGGTCTCACGCAGCCAGGTGACGAGTCGCGCCAGAAAGCCCAGCTCCTCCGCCGCCGCGGACTCCCCCGCCGCGGACTCCGGCGTCCGGGCCGCCTGCCCGGGGCTGGGCGAGGCGGCCACAAGCAGCCGAGGCGCGGGGCCGAACTCCGGACCCGCGCCGGCCGACCGGGCATCGACCGTGCCCTCCGCCGACGCCGGCACGAGCGCCCCCAGGAGGAGCGCGATCCAGGCGGCCGCCGAACCCCGTCGTCTGTTTCGCCGCGGCCCGGGGACCACTACGGCCTCTCCAGTCGATTGTGCGCCGCGAGGATGCGCCGCACTTCGTCGTGCGGGAGTCCAGGCACCATGTTCCCGTCGCGCCCCACCATGGTCCGACCCGCAACCATCGCGTTCGTGATCGCCTCCTCCGTGGCCTGGGCCGTCGCGAGCAACAGCGGCGACATGGCGTTGTTCGACATCATCTCCACGGTCGTGTTCTCCACCCGGCTCCACGCCCCGCCGTTCGCCGTCGAGAAGGCGATGAAGATGTCGCCGGAACCGTTCATCCCGTATCCGCCCATCCGCCCGATCCCGATCGGCGCGCGGCGCGCGAGCCGCTTCAACTGGTGCGGCAGCAGCGGAGCGTCCGTCGCGATGACGACGATGATCGAACCGAGGCCGTCGAACGCGCCCGCGTCCGCCGATCCATCCGCGCCGCCGGGCGGCGTCCAGTCGAGGAGTTCCTGTCCCACCGGCACGCCCGCGATCAGCAACTGCGGCCGGCGCCCGTAGTTGCACTGCACGAGCACGCCGACGGTGTAGTCTCCCACGAGCCGGGACGAGGTTCCGATCCCGCCCTTGAACGAATTGCACACCATGCCGGTCCCTCCGCCGACCGATCCCTCCGTGACGGAGCCCGAGGCCGCACTCTCGATCGCGGCGAACACGTGTTCCCTGCCGACGTGGAACCCGTTGATGTCGTTGAGCCGGCCGTCCCAGGTTTCCGCCACGACGGGCAGGCTCCACCAGATGCCCGGCGCGATGGGATGGTTCGCCTCCGCATCCCGCGACCACTCGATGACCGCCTGGTGGACGTCTCCCACGCTGTGGGTGTTGGTGATCATCACCGGACCCTCGAGGAAGCCCGATTCCTCGACCCAGGTCGTCCCCGTCATTTCCCCGTTCCCGTTCAACGAGTACCAGCCGGCGAAGACAGGCTCGTAGCTGTCCGTACGCGGGAGCACGGCGGTCACGCCCGTGCGCACGGGGCCCTCCCCGACGACGAGCGCCCCCTCCCCTTCGATGATCGTCGCATGCCCGACGCGGATGCCGGCCACATCGGTAATCGCGTTCCAGGCTCCCGGCTCCCCCGGGAACGGGATCCCGAGGTCCCGCGCCCTCGGCGGAGTCTGGGCGTCGAGGGCGCCGGCGGTCAGCACTCCGGCGGTCAGCACTCCGGCGGCCAGCATTCCGGCGGCGGCCAGCATCAGCGTGATCGGGCGCCGGCGGGCCGATCCCGTTCGTGGCAAGAAGAACATCGACACCTCCACGCGAGGGACTATGTGATTCGGTCTATTCGATCTCTATCTGAACGTGCCCTGGATCCCCAGCGTCCACAGGACGTCCGGCCGCAGGCCCGCGGCCTGGATCGGGAGCAGGGCGTTTGTGGCAAGAATCATGTCGCGGCCGAGCATGTACTTGAGCCCCACGGCGAGGTCGATGTAGTGGTGACCGACGTCCGGGAGGGATGACGACTCGACCGCAAGAGCCGGAGTGCCGACAAAGGTGACGGGACCCGGCATCGGATGCTCCGGATCCGCCAGTTCCCAGCGGGTGATGAGGTCCGCGGCCACCGTCAACGCATCCGACGCATGGGCATCGAAGCCCACCGTCGCGAGCACCGCGTCCTGATCGAAGTTGCTGTCGCGCAGGTTTCCTTCGCGCAGGAGATACCCGGCGTTCAGATGGGGCGAGAACCGCCCCCGGTTGAGGGAGAGAACCACCAGCGCGCGGCCACGGCCTTCGCCCAGTCCGAGCAGATCTTCCTCCTGTCCCGTGGGAAAGGTGACGTCCGCCAGGAGCGCCATGTTCACGGGCGGCGGCGCACGGCCCACGGCCGTGCCTCCCATGAGGTTGACCTTCATCCGGGCGGAGACGTCGCCGATTCCCGTCGCCGACCCTCTCACGGAGTTGGTCGCCTGGAGGACCGGCGCGTCCGGCGTGCCTCCGAAGCGGTGCGCGAGCGAATTCCCGAGCGACAGGATCTGGGCGTGAGTCGTTCCTCTCAGACTCGCCCGCACGACCGGCACGGCGAATCCCACGTCGAGGAAGGACGTCAGGCCGGCGCTCAGGACCGCCGTGGCCACCGTGTAGTCGAGATCGAGGTTCGTCCGCACCCGGAGCACGTCGCGTTCGAAGAAGGGCAGGCCGAGCCCGGGGTCCGGACCCAGGGCCACATCCGAGTCCTCGTGGAAGAAGTTCAGGACGAGGTTGTCCGTGGGCACGCCGCTGAAGTTCGTGACCTGGAACGCGGTCGCTTCGAGGCCGAGGAAGAAACGCCCTATCCCGAGGGTTTCGGCTCGTTCGGCGAAGATCGGCCCGAACGACGCGCTCCGATCGTCGTCTGACCAGATGCGGCCGCCGGCCATCGCGGTCGGAGGAAGGCTGCCGACCACGCGGGCGATCCCTTCCTGGAAGGAGAGGATGAGCGCGTCGTTCCTGGGAACCCGTTCGCGCAGGTAGTGCCGGCCGTGCTCCGTATTGAAACGCCCGGTCTCCTCGAAGTCCGGATCGAGGCACAGAGGCACGCCGCACTGCCCGAACACGAACAGTTCCGACACGAGGTCCGTGAGCGACTGCGCCGCAGCCGGCCGGCCAGCCACCGTCATCAGCGCCACCATGACCATGAGCCCCGCGACGCCTCGTCCGTGCATCTCGCCTCCCATCGAGTTTCCGCTCCGGTGGCGCTGAAGGTTCTCCCACCGGTCGGACGCGGCAAGGTGACCCGTTGACCTCCGGCGCCCTCCGCGCTCATCCTCGGGCCATGCCCTCATCACGCCCGCGTCAGACAACAGCCGCCTCGGCACCCGCGTTAAGCCGGGGCAGTCAGGATACCCACGACGTCATCGTCGTCGGCTCCGGCGCGGGGGGCGGGATGGCCGCCTACGTGCTCGCCTGTCACGGCGTCCGCGTACTCCTTCTCGAGGCGGGGCGGGACTACGACCCCGTGTCCGAGACGCCGATGTTCCAGCTCCCCGCCGACGCGCCGCTCCGGGCCGCGGGGACCGCCGACAAGCCGTTCGGCTTCTACGACGCGACGGTCGACGGTGGCTGGCGCGTCCCCGGCGAGCCCTACACGAGCGCCGAGGGGGTCGACTTCATGTGGTGGCGCTCCAGGATGCTCGGGGGACGGACGAACCACTGGGGCCGGATCTCCCTTCGCATGGGCCCCTATGACTTCAAGCCCCGGACCCGGGACGGGCTGGGGTTCGACTGGCCGATGACGTATGAGGATCTCGCGCCCTGGTACGATCGCACGGAGGCCTTCGTCGGCATTTACGGGTCCAATGAGGGGCTGGAGAATACGCCGAATTCGTCCGACGGAATCCTCCAGCCGCCGCCGGCGCCGCGCGCCTATGAACTGCTTGCGAAGAAGACGTGCGACGGCCTCGGGATCCCGGTCATCCCGGCCCACCTGGCCATCCTGACGGAGCCGCAGGACGCCGACCGGCTCTCGCGGATGCTGTGGCCGAGCAACGAGATGGCACGCCGGGTGACGTACGACTCCATGCGCTCGCGCGCGGCCTGCTACTGGGCCACGCCGTGCGGGCGGGGTTGCTCGATCAGGGCCAACTTCCAGTCGACGACCGTCTGCCTGCCGCCGGCGCAGGCGACCGGGAACCTCACGACGATCACCGACGCCATGGTGCGCGAGGTGACGATCGACGAGCGGGGGCGGGCCACCGGCGTTCACTACATCGACAAGAAGCTGCGCGCCGACCGCCATGCCTCGGCGCCGGTGGTCGTCCTTGCGGCGAGCGCCTGCGAGTCCGCGCGCATCCTCCTCAACTCCCGCAGTTCGCTCTTTCCCGATGGCCTTGCCAACGGGAGCGGCCTCGTCGGCAAGTACGTGATGGATACGGTGGGCGCGGGGGTCTCCGGCCAGATTCCCGCGCTCGAGTACCTGCCCCGGCACGCCGAGGAGGGGGCTTCGGCGATGCACATGTACATGCCCTGGTGGCTATACGGGGAGCAGGCGGCCGGACGCATGGATTTTGCCCGCGGCTACCACATCGAGTTCGGCGGCGGGCAGCGGATGCCCGGGTACGGCGCCTTCAGCGGCATCGAGCCGCTCACCGGGGGCGCCTACGGACAGCGCTTCAAGGAGGAGTGCCGCCGCTACTACGGTTCCTTCATGTACTTCGACGGCCGCGGCGAGATGATTCCGAACGAGGACTGCTACTGCGAGATCGATCCCGAGGTGGTCGACCAATGGGGGATCCCCGTGCTCAGGTTCCACTGGAAGTGGTCCGACCACGAACTCAACCAGGCCCGGCACATGCAGCAGACGTTCGCCGGGATCATCGAGGGAATGGGCGGTCGCGTGCTTTCGACGGTTCAGACGGACGGCGCCCGCGCGATCCTGGCGCCCGGCCAGATCATCCACGAGGTGGGCGGCGTCCGAATGGGCGATCGGCCGGACGACTCGGTCCTCAACCAGTACTGCCAGTCCTGGGAGGTCCCGAACCTGTTCGTGATGGACGGCGGGCCCTTCGTCTCGAATGCGGACAAGAACCCGACGCTCTCCATCATGGCGATCGCGTGGCGGTCGTCCGAGTACCTCGTGGACCAGCTTCGGCAGGGGGCTCTCTGATGGCCGACCACGAACGCGACCGGGCACCGACGCCGGAACACGAAGGGGCGCGGGAACGGGAACCGGAGGCGGCCGAGGGACTCACGCGCCGCCGAGCGCTGCAGGTGCTCGCGGCCGGCGCGGCGGGTGCGGCCGCCATCTCGGCCGGGGCGTGCGCCGACGGGACCGAATCGGGCGTGCCTCGCGCCGAGGACGCGACCGCCTTCTCCGGCGCGACGAGCGGCGGCAACCCCCGGGCCGCGGGTACGCCGACCGACCCGGACATGGTCTCACCCGTGGTGTGGTGGGATCTTGTTCTGACGGAGGACGAACTCGCCACGCTCGCGTCGCTGTGCGACGTCATCATCCCCGAAGACGAACACTCCCCCGGCGCGGCGGCCCTCGGCGCGCATGCCTTCATCGACGAGTGGGTGAGCGCGCCCTACGACGGAAACCGGGAGGATCTGACGCTCATCCGCGGCGGACTCGTCTGGCTGGACATCGAATCGGCGGAGCGGTTCGGCGAGCGGTTCACCGAACTGACGCTCGATCAGAAGCACGCGATCTGCGACGACATCTGCTGGGCGGAGAATGCGGCCCCGGAATACAGGGTCGCAGCCCGCTTCTTCGACCGGGTGCGGGATCTCACGTCGACCGCGTTCTGGACGACGACGGAGGGGATGGCCGATCTCGGCTTCGTCGGGAACCGCCCCATGCCCCGCTTCGACGGCCCACCGCCGGAGGTTCTCGAACGCCTGGGTCTGGCCTAGAAGCCGTTGGCGCGAGACCATGCAACAGGCTTTCTTCCGCAGACCCGTCCTGGAGTGAGGCATAGCATGACGCTGAAGAACAACTTCTCCCGGCGCGACTTCGTTCGGGCCTCCGGCGCGGCCGGCCTCGGCCTGAGCATCGTACCCGCGCATGTACTCGGCGGGCCCCGTCACCGTGCCCCCAGCGACACGCTGAACGTGGCGCACATCGGTGTCGGCGGCATGGGAGGCGGCGATGTGCGGGGCATGGCGGGCGTCGGCGAGAACATCTACGCCCTCTGCGACGTGGACGAGCGCCAGGCGGCGGGTTCCTGGAGCGCCTTTCCGCGGGCCAAACGCTACCGCGACTTCCGGGCGATGCTCTCGGAAGAGGCCGATAACATCGACGCGGTCCTGATCTCCACGCCGGACCACACGCACACCGCGGCCGGCATGATGTCCCTTTCGCTGGGCAAGCCCACGCGCATCCAGAAGCCGCTCGCGACCACGATCTGGGAGGTGCGCCAACTCGTCGCCGCCGCGGAGAAGGCGGGGGTCGCCACGCAGATGGGGAATCAGGGTCACGCCCAGGACGGGACACGGGAGATTCGCGAGTGGTACGAATCCGGCGCCATCGGCGAGATCCGGCGCGTGGAGTACTGGACGAACCGTCCCATCTGGCCGCAGGCGATTCTGCGGCCGACCGAGGCGCACCACGCCCCGCCCTGGCTGGAGTGGGACCTGTGGCTCGGACCCGCAAGCGACCGCCCCTACCACCCGGCCTACGCTCCCTTCAACTGGCGGGGCTGGTGGGACTTCGGGACGGGCGCCCTGGGCGACATCGGGTGCCACGCGATGGACGCCGCCTTCTGGACCTTCGACCTCGGGACGCCGGAGCGGATTTCGGCGGAATCGACGACGCTCTTCCCCGAGACGGCGCCCGCGGCGTCGCGCATCGAGTACGACTTCCCCGCCCGGGGGGACCGGCCGGCCGTGAAGGTCGTGTGGCGCGACGGCAACCTCTCGCCGCCCCGGCCCGAGGAAGTACCGGACGACGCCCGCTGGCCCTTCGAGTCGAGCGGGCAACTGTGGATCGGGACCGACGGCAAGATGTTCGCGGGGATCTACGGCGAGAACCCCCGCTTGCTCGACGCCGAACGGGATGCCGGGATCCGGGCCGACCCGCCGCCGGAGAAGTACCCGCGCACGGACGGCGTGTACGCGGAGTTCGCCGGCGCCTGCAAGGACGGGCCGCCCGCCGGTTCCAACTTCGTCGACCACGCGGGACCGCTGACGGAGATGGTGCTCCTCGGCAACCTCTCCGTGCGGAGCGGCCGGGAAGTGCGCCTCGATCCGTTGACGGGCGAAATCCTCGACGGCGTCTCGATCCCCGAACGCTACGTAAGGGCAGATTATCGTTCGGGCTGGGAGTGGTAGCGGCGGCCACCCGATCGCAGCGACCGTTGACGGACGTCGGCCGGTGATCCCGTGCAACTGAACGGCCTCGACTGGATCGTCCTGGCCGCTTACGGGACCGTGGCCCTCGGAGTCGGGCTCTGGTTCGCCCGGCGCGCAGGCTCCGGCACGAACGAGTTCTTCCTCGCGGGCCGGAAGCTCCCCTGGTGGCTGCTGGGGACGTCGATGGTCGCGACGACCTTCTCCACCGACACCCCGAACCTCGTCACGGACCTCGTCCGCAACGGCGGCGTGAGCCGGAACTGGGGCTGGTGGGCCTTCCTCATCACGGCGATGTGCACGACGTTCTTCTACGCGAAGCTGTGGCGTCGTTCCGGCGTTTTCACCGACATCGGCTTCTACGAGCTCCGCTATTCGGGGCGCGCGGCAACCTTCCTGCGCGGCTTCCGGGCCCTCTATCTGGGCGTCTTCTTCAACGTCGTCATCATGGCCACCGTCACGCTCGCCGCGATCAAGATCTCGGGGGTTCTGCTCGGGGCGGACAAGTACACGACCGTGCTCGTCGCGGGCACGGTGGCGGCGCTGTACTCCGCGACGTCGGGGCTCTGGGGCGTGGTCGTCACCGATCTCCTCCTGTTCGCGATCGCCATGATCGGGGCCGTCGCGGCGGCCTCCTATGCGCTCGCGCAGCCCGAGGTCGGGGGTCTGGCCGGGCTCGTCACGCACCCGGAGATCTCGCAGAACCTCTCGTTGCTGCCCGACTTCTCGGACTGGCGGACGGCGGCGATGGTGTTCGTCATCCCGATCGCGGTGCAGTGGTGGGCAAGCTGGTATCCCGGCGCGGAGCCGGGAGGCGGCGGGTACGCGGCGCAGCGGATGCTCGCGGCGCGGAACGAGCGCGACTCCATGCGCGCCACCCTGTGGTTCAACATCGCGCACTACTCGCTGAGGCCGTGGCCCTGGATTCTCGTCGCCCTCGCTTCGATCGCGGTCTATCCCACGCTCGACTCCATCGGAGCGGCATTCCCCGACCTCGATCCGAGCATTCTGGGGCACGACCTCGCCTACCCGGCGATGCTCGTCTTCCTGCCGCACGGACTGCTGGGACTCGTCGTCGCCTCGCTCGCGGCCGCCTACATGTCGACGATCTCCACGCACCTGAACTGGGGATCGTCCTATGTCGTCGACGACTTCTATCGGCGCTTCGTGGCCCCGGACCGGGGCGAGGCCCACTACGTGCGCGTGGCGCGGATCTCCACCGGGCTGCTGATCGTCCTCTCCGCCGCCCTCGCGCTCTTTCTCGACAGCGCGAAGCAGGCGTTCGAACTCATCCTGCTGCTGCACGCGGGGAGCGGCCTGATCTTCCTCCTGCGCTGGTTCTGGTGGCGGGTGAACGCGTGGTCGGAGATCTCGGGCATGGCGGCCTCCGCGACGGTGGCGCTCTGGTTCCCGCTCTTCCACGAGCGAGTGGGGTTCCCGGCGCTCGACCCGGCGGTCAGCCTGCTGCTGGGGGTCGGCCTTACGACGGCGGTGTGGCTCGTCGTGACCTTCCTCACCCGGCCCACGGACACGGCGACACTGCAGGGCTTCTACGACCGCATCCGCCCCTTCGCCCGCGGCTGGCGGAAGGCCGTGCACACGCAACCGGACGCGCCCGGGAGCCTGGCCGCGGGCCTCGCCTCGTGGGGCCTCGGCTGCGTGACCGTCTACGCCGTGCTCTTCGGCACGGGGATGGCGCTGTACGGGAGGCCGGCCGCCGCGGTCGGATTCGGACTCGTGGCCGTCGCCGCCGCCATCGGACTGTTTCGGGCACTCCCCCGGGTGGGCTTCGACTGACCGAATCCCCTGACACGGCGACCCGCCGCGTCAGGGGTCGATCTCGAGATGGTCCAGGAGGAGGAGGTGGCCCGGCGGTCCCCATCCGTCGAGGGAGATCCGGTCGATCCCCGCAGCCACCGCGACGACAACGCGTTCAGCGCGGAAGACGCCGCGCCCGCTCGGATTGTAGGTGGCCTTCCCCGACCCGGAATTCTCGTCCGCCGCGTAGCGCATATCGGGTGAACGCGCAGCAGTGGACGCGGGCAGCCGTTCGTCTCCGCTCCGGACGATGACCAGGAAGCGCTCGATGAGGTCGGGGCCGAGCAGGGTGAAGGCCACCCTGCGCGGACGCCCCGGGAAGTCCAGGTGTATTACGCCGACTTCGAGTCCGCGCTCTCCCGCCAGCGCGGGGCCAAGCGCGTAGGCCGGAGCGTTCGGGGGGAGATAGCGGCGGGCGTCGAGCACGTAGGGCCGGACGGCGTTCGCCGTGTACGATTCGAAGGAGAGAACGAGACCCTGTTCGCGCCATTCCTCCGACACCGCGGCGTTCGATTCGACCGGTCGGCCATCGCCGTACGTCTCGAAGTCGATGCGCGCGGGCGCGTAAACCGCGCCCTCACCGCGAGCCGGGAGCGACGGGCCGCCTTCCGCGCCTGCTTCGGGCGCGTCCTGGTTGCCCCCGAGCGGCGACACGGGCGGCGGCATGCGGGCCCGAAGCTCCGTCGGCGGGGGTGGTGGCGGCGGAGCTTCGACCTCCCAGCGCGGGCGGAAGCCCAGGGATCGCAACCCCGCGTACGCGGCCGCGACGACCAGCCCGGCCAGAGTGAGGGCAGCCAGACCACGCAGCGCACGCACGACGGGATGCGGGCGGCGACGGCGCACCTCTATGCGCCGACCACGCCGAGCTGCGGCCACGTCTCCCACCGGCCGCGGGTGAAGTCGGGGAAGTCGACCGGCCGGCTCCGCGCCGCCACGGACGCCTCGCTCACGGCGCACACGGCCGAGAGCGACGCCGCATCGTACACGTTCATGTCGGTGGGCAGCCCCTCGCGCAGGCACTTGATCAGCCGGTAGTCCTCGAGATAGTCCATGCTGCCGTGGCCGCGGCCCGCCCCGGCCCCGGCCATCTCGCGCCACAGCGGGTGCTCGAACTCCTCGACGTAATCGGCCGCCTCGTCCCATCGATGCCCCTCGCTGCGGTCCTCGACGTAGACGCGCTCGGGATAGCCCTGGAAGAGGCCCCGCGTCCCCTGGACGAGGTGGATCCGCGAGTACGGGCGGGGGAGGTTCGTGTCGTGCGAGACGTAGATCGTCCGGCCGAGGACGGTCTTGATGAGGGTGACGTTCACGTCGCCGAGCGAGAAGGTCTCGTCACGCTCGGCCGCTCCCTCGGGGAAGTGTTCGCGGGCGAACGCCTGCAGCCCGCGCGATGGCCCGCTCATCGAGACCGCGTAGTCGAAGCGGTCTCCCCGGTTGATATCCATGCAGTTGGCGATCGGTCCGAGTCCGTGCGTGGGGTAGAGGTTGCCGTTCCTCGTCTTCGAGTGTTCCCGGCGCCACAGCCCCTCGCCCGTGTCGGCGAACTTTATGGCGCGCAGGTCGTGCAGGTATCCGCCCTCGCCGTGCAGGATCTCGCCGAACAGCCCGAGTCGCACCATGTGGAAGACGAGCATCTCCCAGCGGCCGTAGTTCACGTTCTCCATCATCACGCAGTGCCGCCGCGTCGCCTCGGCCGTCTCCACCAGGCGCCAGCAGTCCTCCATCGTGTAGGCCGCCGGAACCTCCGTCGCCGCGTGCTTCCCGTGCTCCATCGCGGCCACGCAGACGGGCACGTGCCAGCGCCACGGCGTCGCCGTGTAGACCAGGTCGAGTTCCTCCGCCTCGCACATGCGGAGGAAGTCCGTCTCCCCGCGCGTGTAGAGGGTCGGCTCCGGCCCCCCGGCTTCGACCACCCAGTCGCGGGCACGCTCGGCGTGCTCGGGCCGGATGTCGCAGAGCGCCGTGAGTTCCACGCCCTCGATGTCGAGAAGATTGCGGACATGGACCGAACCCATGCCGCCGATCCCCACGAAACCGATCCGTACCGTCTCCATCGGCGGGGCCGCGAAGAGCGCCTCGGGCGCCGCACCGCCGCTCGCGGACGGATCCGATCCGCTGCCGGCCCCGGGCTCGCGGCAGCCGCCGAGGACTGCCGCCCCCGCGCCGAGCGCCCCCAGCTTGATCAGCGTCCGCCGGTCGACGCCCGCGGGTGTCATCTCGCCGGTCTCGTTCGATTCGGGCTTCGTCGGTTCCATCTTCACCGTCCATCCCTGCCGTGTCAGAGAGTCCCGTCCGGTCCGATCCGGGTTTGCCTCAAGGTCCGGGACGTGACATATGGAATCCAACTTCGGAGCGGTGGGGAGCGGATCGCAAACATGAGACGGTACAGGACGAATCGAGCGTCACGCACGGCGACCGCGACCGGCGTCGCGGCCGTCCTGTGCCTGTCGTGCGAGTCGGCGCCGACGGGCCGGGACCGGCTCCTCGATGCCGCCGCCGCCATCGAGCGGCTCTCGAGCCTCGCGTACGAGTATGCGTACGAGGGGACCGGGAGCGCCGCGGGATCCTACACCGGGAGGGTGCGGCTGCTCAGGGCCGAGGGCGAACCCTCGGTCTACTGGGCGGAGCTTCGGCCGTCGCCGTCATGGATCCCCGCTCCGCGGCCGGGCGAACCGCCACCCGGCGACGCCCCCGGCGAGACACCCGCCGAGACGCCCGCGCTCATCGTGTCCGGGGGCGGCGATTACGTCGCGGCCCGCGACGAGGCGCTGGCCCGGTTCAGCCACGGGACGATCTCGGGGGGCTCCGGCCATCTCGTGGCCAACGCCCCTTTCGCGGTACTCCCCGCGTTCACGGATCCGCAGCCGTTCCAGGCGGAACTGGCGAGCGGCCTGGAACTCGTGAGCCGGGAGACGATCGGCGGCGTCCTGTGCGATGTGCTGCGCGGAAGGACGACCGAGTTCGGATCCGCGCAGGTGTGGTGGCACATCGGGGTCGAGGACGACCTCCCCCGCGCCTTTCGCTGGGAGGCGGATGACGGGAGCGGGACCCTCGCCTTCGAGATCCGGAGCATCCTCGTCGATACGAGGCTCACGCCCGATCAACTCGCGATCCGCGTGGATCTCCTCGATCCGGCGAGCGAAGTCATCGACGAGGACGCGCGGCCGATCGAACCCGGCGTTCCGGCGCCCGACTGGACGCTGGAAACGGAATCGGGCTCGTCCCTCCGCCTCTCGGCGCTGCGCGGGGACATCGTCGTGCTGAGTTTCGGGGCGAGCTGGTGCGCCCCGTGCCGGGACCTCGCCGCCGCGTACGCCGCCTTCCCGGAGCGGTGGACGGCGGAGGGCGTGCGGTTCCTCAACCTCAGCGCGTGGGAAAGCCCCGAAGTCGATCCCGGCACGGTCGCGCGCGAATGGGGTCTCGACGCCCCTCTCCTCCTGCGCGCGGAGCGGATCGCATACGACTACAAACTCGCCTCGGTTCCGGCCCTCTTCGTGGTGGATGCCGCGGGGGATCTGGCGCTCGTCCGGAACCCGACGCTCGCGGATCCCGAGGCTCAGGCCGGCGAACTCGAGCGGACGCTCCGGTCGCTCATCGACACGGATCCCTGACCGCCCCGACTGTGAACCCTACTTGTCGATCGGCAGCCCGCTGGGCACGGCCGCCGGCGCCAGGTGCGACAGGTCGCGCGCCGCGTCATCCGTCAGCGACTCGAGGAAGGCGACGAGGTCGTCCGCCTCCGCATCGTCGAAGCCGATCGGGATCAGGATCGTGTCCCGCGTCGCGAGGATGTCGTCAAAGTTGTTCAGCAGCGTGCCCCGCAGTTCGGGATCCACCTGCGACACGTCATAGTCCCGGAGCCGGGTGTCGATGCTGTCGTAGTGGACGACGATCGCCTTCAGCGTGGCGAACTGGCCGGCGTGGCCGTACGGCCCCGTGAGTTCGACGTTCCGCATCGGCGGCGTCTTGAAGAGCCGTCGGTGCGCCCGATCTCCCGTCACGCGCTCGCGCCCGAAGTCGTCGTTCCCGCCCGGCCCGTCGCCCAGCCCGGGTCCGATCTGCGGGATGGCCGCGTTGTGGTGCTCGTTGTTGCGGTCGTCAAACTGGTCCGTCTCGTGACAGTGCATGCAACGGATCGTCATGAAGCTCTTCGCGCCGCGCAGCGCCGAATCGCTGAGCTGCTCGTTGTCCCCCTTCAGGAACCGGTCCCACGGGGTGTCGATGAAGGTGAGTGCGGCCACGTAGAAGCCCGCGATTGCGTTCGCCGCGTGCGCGAAGGACATGTCGTCGAAGGCCGTGCCGGGGTACGCGGCTTCGAACAGGTCCCGGTATTCGCCGATCTCTCCCAGCCGCGCCATGATCGCCGCCCACACGCCCGTGAAGTCGTCATCATCGAGCGCCGCCAGTTCGTTGTCCTCGCCGAAACCGCGCATCTCCTTGCGCCGCAGCACGGGGATCATGGGCTGCGCCGACAGCGCCCCGAACTCGAACACCGCCTGCATCTCCGGCGTCAGCTGATCGCCGGCCTCCGTCGAGATCGATCCGTCCTCCAGTTCCTCTACGAACCCGTCCCAGAAGAACTGCGTCGAGAGATGGAGGTTGAAGAGGGCGGGCGAGTTGCGCGGGATGAACTCGCCTTCGGGGTGCGTCCGGTTCGGACCCAGCCCTCGTCCCCCGACGCCGATCGAGAGCGACCGGCCATCCCCCAGCGCGAAGCTGGGGAGGTGGCAGGACATGCAGGAGATGTCCCGGTTCCCGCCCAGGATCCGGTCGAAGGCCAGCGCACGCCCCAGTTCGACGAGTTCCGGCCGCACGGGGGACGGCGGCTCGAGCGGGTCGAGGTTCCGGTGGTCCGCGAGCAGGCGCACCGTGTCGATGAGCATCGCCCGCACAACCTCGGGAGGCGGCGGCGGGGGGGGCGGCGGTTCCGGCGGAGGCGCGGGCGGAGGCGGTGGCGGGACGGGCGGCGTGACGGAGCCGTCCCCGCAGGCCGCGAGGCCAAGGAGGATTCCGGCGGTCACGAAGGCGAGCGCCTTCCGAGTGCGGTTCAGCATGCGGGAAATCCATGCACCGGGGTCGCGGACGGCTCCCGTCAGGGGCTTTCCACGGTGATTCGCACATCCATCATGTACTCGTGGTAGCGGCAGAAGAATACGTACTCGCCTTCGATTCTGGGATGGTATTCCCAGATCGTGCCCGGCCGCAGGTCGTCGCTGTCCACTGCATTCACGCCGTCGGGGACCTTGCTGAACTCCACCCGGTGGATGTTCGTGCCGTTCTGCGTCCACGTGATGGTCGCGTGCCGCTGCACCGTCACGTGCGCTTCCTGATCGTGATTCCCGTCCGGATCTACGAACGTGTCGTCCTGGATGTCGAAGTTCGCGTCCGACCCGAAGGGCACCTCCACTCGCGACGGCGGGGGAGGCGGCGGGGGAGGCGGCGGCGGGGGCGGCGGCGGGGGCGGAGGCGTCCCGGTGGGCGGAGGCGGCGGTGGAGGCGGAGGCGGCTCGATGGGCGTACCTACCGGTCCAGTCTCCACTCCGCCACCCCCACAGTTGAGGGCGATGCCCATCACGAACAGCAGGGCTGGCCAACGACCCTTCATTCAAAACCCTCCTGGGGGTACCACTCCCACGATCCGACCTGAAAAAATGAAACGGGCCGCGTGCCTCAGGCAAGCTCCGGCGGCTCGCCGGCGGCCCGGCGTTGCTGCGGGGCCTGATCCGTGCAAGAATCGGCTGCATGCGAACCTTACCTGAAATCCGTCCGGTGACACCCGTCATCGGCGCCGAGGTCGACGGCGTGGACCTCGCCGCCCTCGATGATGACAGTTTCGAGACCATCCGCGATGCGTTGATGGCGCACTGCGTCCTCTTCTTCCGGGACCAGGACATCTCCATCGAGAGCCAGAAGGCGCTGGGGGCCCGTTTCGGGGAACTCGTCGAGCACCCCAACGAGCCCGGCATCGCGGGACATCCGGAGGTGTTCCGGATCCATGCGGACGAGAACTCGGTGCGGGCGACCGGGGAGCGCTGGCATTCGGATGTGTCGTGCGACCCCAAGCCGCCGATGGGTTCGATCCTCCACCTGCACACGGTGCCCGGGAGCGGCGGCGACACGCTGTTCGCGAACATGTACGCCGCCTACGATGCGCTGTCGGACCGCATGAAGGCGCTGCTCGATGGCCTCACGGCGGTCCACGACGGCGGCCCGTTCTACCGGGAGGTCAACCGGCTCATCGGGCGCGACGACGGGGGCCGCTCCTACCCGTCGGCGGAACACCCCATCGTCCGCACGCACCCCGTGACGGGGCGGAAGACGCTCTTCGTGAACGAGATGTTCACAGTGCGCATCGTGGACCTCCCGCGGGGCGAGAGCATCGGGCTGCTCGACTTCCTCTTCCGGCACGTGCAGCGGCCGGACTTCCACTGCCGCTTCCGCTGGCGCCCGCATTCCGTCGCGTTCTGGGACAACCGCTGCACGCAGCACCACGCGATCTGGGACTACTTCCCCGCCGTGCGCTCCGGCTACCGCGTCACCATCCGCGGCGAACGCCCCGTCTAGGGTGCACGTCGTCGGGGTGGACCTCTCGGGCCCCGTCAACTCTGCCGCCACCGCCATCGTCTCGCTGCGGCGGTCGGGCGATGCCCTCCGGTACGAGCCCCGGTGGTCCAGGAGTGAGGCAGACGACGCCGCTATCCACGCTGTAGTACGCGAAGCATCCGCAGCGGACGAAGTCGTCGTTGGACTCGATGCTCCTCTCTCCTACAACGTTGGAGGTGGGTCCCGAAAGGCTGACAAGGAGTTGCGTGCGCGAATCGTGAAGGAGGGAATGCAGCCGGGCTCCGTGATGGCCCCGACGGCTCCCCGCATGGCGTACCTGACTCCGCGCGGGATCGCCGTCGCCCGGCTCCTTGCCTCGATGGACGAAGATCGACCCCCGAAGATCGTCGAGGTGCACCCGGGGGCCGTGTTCACCCTGGGAGGAGCACCTCTTGAAGACGTCATGTCTCTCAAGACGGAGCAGGAAGCGCGTAGGAGATTGTTGCGGTGGTTGGGTAACAGAGGTCTCTCCGAGTTGCCTCCGGAGTTAGCCGAATCCGACCACAGCGTCGCCGCCTGCGGGGCTGCTCTTGCGGCCTGGCGGTGGGCGTGCGGTGAATCTTCCTGGCTGTATCCCGCAGAACCGCCACACCATCCGTACGACTTCGCCTGTTAGCGCACGCACCCACGAAGTCGTACCCACAACCTGGTCCGCCCACATCGATGCGTCGGCCATTTGTCGATTAGGACCCCGGCCATTTGTCGATTAGGACGTCGGCTGTCCGTCGTTTTCGGGTCTCGGCGATCTGTCGGTTCGCGAAAGCCGATCTTCACAGCCGGGTCGGCCGAACGTACGATGGTGGTCTACTCGCCCGAGGGCTGCGGCGAGCCATCCGCGACAGGAGTCCGGACCATGAAGAGACTCACCCAGCGCTCCGTGATCGCACTCCTCGCATCGGCGACTCTCGGGGCATGCGACGCCGCCGACCGCGAAACGTCGCCGGTGGACACCGCGGAAGCGTCGGCGCTGGCGGTCGTCGGCGCGACCGTCATCGATGGATCCGGGGCGGATCCCATGCCGGACGCGACGGTCGTGGTCCGCGACGGGCGCATCGAATCCATGGGACCGTCGGGGGAGATCGAAGTTCCGGCGGACGCCGAGGTCCTGGACGCGGCCGGAAAATACCTCGTTCCTGGCCTCATCAACGCGCACGGCCATGTGGGCGCGACGCTCGGCCTCGAAGGCGGGCACTACTCGCGGGCCAACGTGCTGCGCCAGCTCGGGCTGTACGCGAGCTACGGGGTGACGACCGTCGTCAGCCTCGGCGGGGACGAACCCGCCGGCGTCGAAGTGCGCGACGAGCAGGATACGCCGTCCCTCGACCGGGCCCGGCTCTACGTGGCGGGCGCCGTGGTGGCGGGGATCACGCCGGGGGCCGCGCTCGAGATGGTGAACGGGAACGCGGCGATGGGGGTCGACTTCATCAAGATCCGGGTCGACGACAACCTCGGGAGCACGTACAAGATGACGCCGGATGTGTACGAGGCGGTGATCGCCGGAGCGCACGAACTCGGGCTTCCGGTGGCGGCGCACCTCTTCTACCTCGAGGACGCGCACGGACTGCTCGACGTGGACGTGGACTTCATCGTGCACAGCGTCCGCGACCGGGACGTGGACGACGCGCTCGCGGCACGGCTCGTCGAAGCCGATGTCTGCTACTCGCCGACGCTGACGCGCGAGGTTTCAACCTTCGTGTACGAGAGCGAGCCCGAGTTCTTCTCGGATCCCTTCTTCCTCGCCTCGGCCGAGCCGGCGGTGCTCGAAGCCCTCCGTGCCCCCGAGAGCATGGCGCGCTACCGCGAGAGCGAGTCGGCCCAGCGCTACAAGGAGGCGCTCGCGCAGGCCCAGGAGAACCTCGGCGCGCTGTCCGAAGCCGGCGTCACGATCGCCATGGGCACGGACACAGGCCCGCCCGCCCGCTTCCAGGGTTACTTCGAACACATGGAACTCGCGCTCATGGCGGAGTCCGGCATGTCGCCGATGGAGATCCTCGTCGCCTCCACGGGGGACGCGGCGCGCTGCACCGGGCTGGACGACGTCGGCACGATCGAGGCCGGCAAGTGGGCGGATCTCATTCTCCTCAACGCGGATCCGCTGGAGGGGGTCGAGAACCTGCGCGCGATCGAAGCGGTCTGGATCGCCGGCAACGAGGTGCCTTCCGTCTCCGGCTAGCTCCGTTCCCGCAGGTCGACGATGGGAGGGGCGTCCTCGGGGATCGTGTCCGGCTCGACCGCGCGAACTTCCACGCGGAGCCGGGTCGCCTCCCTGAGTCGGGCGGCGAGTTCGTCGAGGTCCGGCGGCCGGCTCGGGGTGGCCTCGACGGAGACGGTGAGCACGTCGCGATGGTCCTCCTCCGTGACGGCCCCCTGGTAGAGCCGAACGCCGGGCACGCCGCTGAGCGCCTCGGCCAGTTGCCGCGGATGGACGAACATGCCCCGCACCTTCACGCCCTCGCCGGTCCGGCCCAGGAAGCCCGCCAGTCGGGGTGAGGTCCGGCCGCAATTGCACGCATCCGACCGGAACGTCGACAGATCGCCGGTGCCGAAGCGGACGAGCGGGTAGACCGGGTTGGCGCTCGTGACGACGACCTCCCCCGGTTCGCCGGGCTCGCACGGCTCGCGCGTGCCGGGGTCCAGCACCTCGACGACGACGCCCGGCGCGACGTGCCAGCCGTCCTTCGCTTCGCACTCGTAGCCGATGGCCCCGGCGTCGGCGGTGCCGTAGGCCTGAAAGACGGAGACTCCATGGCCCTCCTCCAGCAGCCTGCGGAGATCGAGCGGCAGGGGCGCCCCGCTGACGAGCGCGCGGCGGAAGGTCGCCCGGATCCCGTCTTCCCTCCCCCGCTCCAGCAGGGTCAGTAGAAACTGCGGCGTCCCCACGTAGCCGGTGGCGCCAAGCTGCGACGCAAAGGCGGCCTGGGCCGCGCTGTTCCCGACCCCGCCCGCCACGACGACGCACCCCAGCGCCCGCAGTCCCGCATCCATCATGTGACCGCCCGGGGTAACGTGATACGAAAACGTGTTGAGCACGACGTCGCCGCGCTCGAACCCAGCCGCGCGGAAGGCCGGGGCCATGCGCCAGTAGTCCGCCCGCTGGCCCTCCGGGTCGTTGATCGGACCGGGAGACCGGTGGATACGCCGGAGGACGCCGAGATCCACGCCCAGCATCCCGCCGAAGGGAGGTTGGGCCGCCTGCAGCTCCGGCAGGTCATCCTTTGCCAGGACCGCCAGGTCCCTTAGCCCGGCCACGCCGCGCGGCTCGGGGTGAGCGATCCCGGCCGCCCGGAGGCGGACTCCGGCTTCCCCGCTGCGCTCGAGCGCCAGGCGAACGGCCTGGTCCGCCAGCGCATCCTGCGCCGCGCCCCAGTCCGGCGGCGCTTCCGCGGCATCCACGGGACGCCGCCGCACCGCGCTCACGACAGCCACCGCTTGCGGCGGCGATAGTGCTTCACGTCGCGATACGAGCGCCGCCCGATCTCGCTCAGGCCGAGGTAGAACTCGCGCACATCCTCGTTCTTCCGCAGCTCCTCCGCGGGACCCTCCAGCACCACGCGGCCCGACTCCATGACGTACCCGTAGTCCGCAACGGAGAGGGCGAGGCGCGCGTTCTGCTCGACGAGCAGGATGGTCGTGCTTTCCTCCTCGTTGATCCGCCGGATGATTCCGAAGATCTCCTCCACGAGGATCGGCGCGAGCCCCAGCGACGGCTCGTCGAGCAGCATGAGCCGCGGGCGGGCCATGAGCGCGCGCCCGAGGGCGAGCATCTGCTGCTCGCCGCCCGACAGGTAGCCCGCCCACTGTCGGCGGCGCTCGGCCAGACGCGGAAAATACCCGTAAACCCGCTCAAGGTCCGCCGGCACCGCGGCGCGGTCCCGGCGCGTGTGCGCCCCGGCGAGAAGGTTCTCGTGCACGGTGAGGTGTTCGAACACGTGCCGTCCCTCGACGACCTGGAAGATCCCCCGGCGCACGATGCGGTCCGCGGGGAGACCGTGAATCTCCTGTCCGTCGAAACGGATCGATCCGTCCGTGACCTCGCCGTCCTCGACCTTGAGCAGGCCCGAAATCGCCTTGAGCGTCGTCGTCTTCCCGGCCCCGTTCGAGCCGAGGAGGGCGATGATGTGGCCTTCCGGCACCTCCACGGAGAGTCCACGCAGGACGAGGATCACGTCGTCGTAGAGGACCTCGACGCTGTTGAGTTCGAGCAACGCGCTCACGCGCGCCCCCGGATCACGGGGCGTCCGGTCCCCACGATGGCGCGGTGAGGACTTCCGTCATCGGGGTCCACCTTCCGTCTTCGGCGCGGAAGAGCCGGAGCCCCTTCGAGCCGCGGTGGTCGCTCGGCGTGAAGGTGAGCGGCGGGCCGGCACCCCCCGTGTCGAGCCCGTCGATCGTCTCCAGCGCCCGCTTGATGTTCTCTCCCGTCAATTCCTCTCCCGCATCGAGCGCCCGCCGGATCCCCTCGACGAACACCGCCATCGTCCACCACCCCTGCGTATACGCGTTCGTCTTCCCGGCGTAGTCCTCGCCCCGGGACTCGAGGTAGCCGCGGATGTCCCGGATCCCCGGCACATCGTCGGTGAGCGGGGCCCACGGGATCGCCCCCACCACCCCTTCGGCCGCGTCCTCCGCCAGCCTCCACAGGAGCGCGTTGGCGCACCAGTTCAGGCACACGAAGGTCGCGTCGATCCCCAGTCCCCGCGCGTTCCGTAGAGCGACGGCCGCCGGCGCGGAAGTGTTCTGGAACACCACATACGTTGCGCCCGACTGCCCGATGCGGGAGAACTCCGCCGTGTAGTCCGTCGCGCCGCGCGACATCTCGTACGGCGTGACGTCGACGCCGATCTCCCGCGCGTAGTCCTCGCCCCCCTGCGCCCAGGGCGACAGGCCGAACGGACTCGCGTTGTGCATGAACGCGACCCGCGCGTTCCCTTCGCCGCCGTTCGCCCGGTGGTCCTCCGCGATCCAGCGCAGCACGATCCTGAACTGGTCGCTGTAGCTCGTCGCCACGAGGAAGTTGTAGGGCGATTCGTGCGCGTCGCCGAGCACGTGCGAGAGGGAGGCCGACGAGAACGGGATCCGGTCGTCCGTGATCCTGAGCCGGAGGGCCTCCGTGTCGCCCGTCCCCCAGCCCATGAAGATGAGGGCGCCCTCCTGCACGAACTGCGTGTAGAGCTGTTCCGCCCGGTCGACCTGGTAGCCGTAGTCCTGGTAGATGAGCCGGACCGGCCGGCCCTGGATGCCGCCCCGCGCGTTGAGCCAGTCGACGTGTCCCCGCACGGCGTCGGCGTAATCGATCCCCACGTCCGCCGTCGGACCCGTGAGGTCGAAGATGGCCGCGATCAGAATCTCGTCTTCCGCCCTCTCCTCCGAACCCCCGCACGCGGCGAGCACGAGAACCGCGGCCAGATATCCCGCGGCGATGCAGGTGAGAGCGGATCGGCTGGAGCGCATATCCCGAGACCTCTTCGTGTTCGTCAAGTTCGCCGACTTGGGGCGATCAGCGGCCTTCTCCGCGACGGTACGCGAAGGGCCACACGTAGAAGTAGTCTTTCACGTTGCGCCACAGTTTGGACAGACCTTCGGGCTCGAACACGAGGAAGAGGATGATGACGATCCCGAACACCGCCTGCTGCACGCTCGGCAGGAGGGCCGCGATCGCGGGCGCCGACCCCTGCAGTTCCTGCCCCACCCTCCCGATCATGGCGGGAAGGAGGGTGATGAGCGCCGCCCCGAACAGCGAACCGCGGATCGTCCCCAGCCCTCCGACGATGATCATCGCCAGGTAGAGGATGCTCGTCTCGAAGGTGAAGCGCTCCCACGAGATGATGTTGCGGTAGTACGCCGTGAGGGCGCCGGCGAGCCCCACGAAGAACGACGAGGTCGCGAAGGCCAGGAGCTTGGTCCCGAACACGTTCACCCCGATGACGCTCGCCGCGATGTCCTGGTCGCGCACGGCGACGAAGGAGCGGCCGATGCGCGAGCGGAAGAGGTTCGCCGTGAAGAGCGCCGTGCCCCCGGCGAGGACGATGCCGAGCCAGTAGAACCCGAAGTCCGTGTTCAGCCGCTGTCCGAAAAGCCGCGGGGCCGGGACGACGACCGCTTCGACCCCTCCCGTGAGCGCCGTCCAGTGCGTGACGATCCACTCCACGATCTCCTGGGCGGCCAGCGTCGAGATCGCGAGGTAGAGCCCCTTGAGCCGCAGCGAGGGGAGGCCGAAGAAGACGCCCACCGCCGCCGTCGCGAAGCACGCGGCCACGATGCTCACGCCCCACGGCAGCCCCAGCCTGAGCGTGAGCAGCGCGGACGTGTACGCCCCGACGGCCATGAAGGCGCCCTGCCCCAGCGAGACCTGCCCCGTGTAGCCGACGAGGATGTTCAGCCCCAACGCGCCGATCGTGGCGATCGCGATCTGGTTCGCGAGGTTGAGCCAGTACGGTGACGCGAGGAACGGGAAGACGAGGAGCGCGCCCATGAACAATCCGAGCCGTACGCGCTCCGCCGGCACGCGCCGGAGCCCGATATCGGTTCGGTAGTCCGTGTGAAAGACGCCGCTCTCCAGGAGATCCTCCCTGTTGCCTGTCCGCTGTCCGCGCGCCTATACGCGCTCGATGATTTCCCTTCCGAAGAGTCCGTACGGGCGGACCATGAGAACGACGATCAACACGACGTACGGGACGATGAGGTTGAGCCCGTGGCCGATGTAGCCGCCGGCGTAGAACTCCAGGAGCCCGATGATCGCGCCGCCGACGACGGCTCCCCGGATCGAGTCGAGTCCGCCCAGGATCACGACCGGGAAGACGCGCAGCCCGATCTGCGCGACGTTCGGGGTCACGCCCACGATGTTGCCGAGCATGATCCCTCCGATGGCGGCCGTCGCCGCCGCCAGCGCCCACGCGGTCGCGAACACCCGCGGGATGCTGATCCCCATGCTGAGGGCGGCCTGCTGGTCGTCGGCGATGGCCCGCATCGCGATGCCGCTCCGCGTGCGCCGGAAGAAGAGCGCGAGTCCGCCGAGCAGCGCGAGCGCCAGCGGAATCGCCACCAGGCGGTCCGCGCTCACCACGGCGGATCCCAGCATCACCTGGCCCTCGGGAAGGAAGGGCGGGAAGGTGCGCGGCTGCGGCCCCCAGATCCCGTGCACGACCGCGCGCAGGACGCTCGAGAGGCCGATCGTGACCATGATCATCGAGATGATGGGCTCGCCGATCAGCGGCCGGAGCACGGTGCGCTCGACCGCGAGGCCGATCCCCGCCGCCACGAGCATCGTGAGCAGGACGCCCGCCGTCCACGGAAGTCCGACCTGGACGAGGAAGAAGAAGACGAGATAGGTCCCGAACAGGAGAAGGTCCCCCTGCGCGAAGTTGATGACGTCGCTCGCCTTGTAGATGACGACGAAGCCCACCGCGGCGAGCGCGTAGATCATGCCCGTGCCCAGGCCCGCCACCGTGAGTTGCAGGAACTGGTCCACGGTCACTCCCCTCCCAGGGGCCCGCCGGGCCCGCCCGGTCCATCGCGTCCATCGAGCCGCTCGATCCGCAGATCGTGCTTCACGTTGGTCGTGCGGCCGTCCTGGTAGGTGATCTCCATCTCCACCGCCACGGAGTCGTCCTCCCCGTACAGCGCCTCGATCAGGGACTCGAAGCGCTCGGCGACGAAGCGTCGGCGCACCTTCCGGGTCCGCGTGAGTTCGGCGTCGTCCGCGTGCAGCTCCTTGTGCAGCAGGAGGAAACGCCGGACGCGGGCCGCCTCGGGCACATCCTGATTCACCGATTCGACGTGCGCCCGCACCAGGTCGTAGACCTCGGGTTTCTGCGACAGGTCGGTGAACGTCGTGTACGCGAGCTGGCGCCGCTCCGCCCACTGCCCCGCGTTCTCGAAGTCGATCGCAATGATCCCCGCCACGTACGGGTGCTCTCCGCCGAAGACCACCGCTTCGCTCACGTAGGGGCTGAACTTGAGCAGGTTCTCGATGAACTGGGGCGAGAAGGTCGTCCCGTCCGCGAGCGACATCACGTCCTTCAGCCGGTCGACGACGACGAGGTGGCCCTCATCGTCGAAGTACCCGGCGTCGCCCGAGTGCAGCCAGCCGTCCACCAGCGTCTCGCCCGTCGCCTCCGGGTTCTCGAAGTACCCCTGAAAGACGGCCGGGCCCCGCGTGAGGATCTCTCCATCGCCCGCCACCCGGACCTCCATCCCGGGCAGCGGCTCCCCGACCGTCTGGTAGCGGATGTCCCCGTCCCGGTGCAGCACCGAGATCCCGGCAACCTCCGTCTGCCCGTAGATCTGCTTCAGGTTCACGCCGAGCGCGTGGAAGAAACGGAACACGTCCGGCCCGAGCGCGGCCCCGCCCGTGTAGCCGTCGCGCAGGTGTCGCAGGCCGAGCTGGTTCTTGATCGGACGCATCGCGACGATCTCCGCGATCCCGCGCCGGAGGCGCCGCCAGCCGTCCGGCGCCCGCCCCTCGAACGCGTCGTCCGCCGCTTCCCCGCCCACCTTCATGGCCCACCCCTGCACGCGGCGCTTCAGCGGCGTCGTGTCCTCCACCATCACCTGCACCTCGGAGACGAGGTTCTCCCAGATGCGGGGCGGCGAGAACATCACGCGCGGGCCGATCTCGCGCAGATCCTGCCGCACGGTGCCCGGCTCCTCGGGGAAGTTCACGGGGAAGCCGACCAGGACGTGGCGGGAGATCGTCATCATCTGCTCTCCGATCCACGCGAGCGGGAGAAACGAGACGAATTCGTCCTCCGCCGCCATCGGGTCCACATCCTGCAGCTGTGCGGCCATGCTGAGCAGATTCGAGTGCGAGAGCACGGCAAGCTTGGGCTTGCTCGTCGTCCCCGAGGTGGTGCACAGGAGCGCGGGATCGTCGGCCCGGACCGCCCCCAGGGCGGCGTCGTACTCGTCCGGCATCCCGCGGTCGCGCTCGGCCCCCCGTCGCTCCACGTCCGGAAACGCGAGGAGCCCGGGCGCCTCGTAGCGGCCGAGTCCGCGCGGATCGTAGTAGATGATGTGCTCGAGGCGGGGCAGCGTGTCGCGAATGTCGAGCACCTTGTCGACCTGCTCCTGGTCCTCCGCGACCACGATCCGCGCCCTTGAGGCTGCGAGCAGATACTCCAGTTCGGTGGCGACCGCGTCCTGGTAGAGGCCGAGGGGGAGCGCGCCGAGCGATTGGGCCGCCAGCTCGCCGATGACCCATTCGGGACGGTTGTCCCCCACGATCGCGATCCGGTCGCCGTTCTCGAGACCGAGTTCGCGGAGCCCCATCGCGAAGTGGCGGACGCGCCGCGCGTATTCGGCCCACGTGATGCTCTGCCAGATCCCGAATTCCTTCTCGCGCATGGCGACGCGCTCGCCGCGGTGCGCCGCCTGCGACTGAAGGAGCCCGGGCAGGCTGCCGTCCACGAATCCCACGCTCATGACCCGCTCACGAGACGGCGCCGGCCGCGGATGCCCCGTGGCCCAGATACGCCTCGATCACGCGCGGATTCGCGCGGACCTCGGCCGGCGGGCCTTCGGCGATGACCTGCCCGAACTCGAGCGCGACCACGCGTTCGGAGATGTCCATGATCACGTCCATGTCGTGATCGATGACGACGGGGGTCGCACCCCACTCCTCGTGCACGTCGAGGATGAAGCGCGCCATCGACTCCTTCTCCTCGGAGTTCATCCCGGCCAGCGGTTCGTCGAGGAGCAGGATCTCGGGGTCGAGCGCCAGGGCGCGGCCGAGTTCCACGAGCTTCTGCTGTCCGTAGGGGAGGTTGCCGACGATGGCGTGGCGGATCGGCTCCAGGTTGAGGAAATCGATCACTTCCTCGACCCGCACGCGGTGCCGGATCTCCCGGCGCCGCTGGGGACCCCAGAAGATCCCGCCGGAAAGGACCCCGCCCCGCATGTGGACGTGGCGCCCGAGCATGATGTTGTCGAGCGCGGTCATGTGCTTGAAGAGTTCGATGCTCTGGAAGGTGCGCGCGACGCCGAGCCGGGCGATCCGGTGCGGTTGCAGTCGGTGGAGCGCATGCGACCGGCCCGCGGCGTCCCGCAGGGCGATCGTGCCCTCCGTGGGCCGGTAGAGCCCGGAAATGCAGTTGAGCACGCTCGTCTTGCCGGCCCCGTTCGGGCCGATGAGCGCGAGGAGTTCGCCGCCGCGGATGTCGAGGCACACGTTCTCGAGCGCCGTCACGCCCCCGAAGCGGAGGGTGACGCCGTCCAAATGGACGTTGGCTCGGCCGTCGGGCTCGTTCATGTCGGCGCCTGCCGCGGCTCGGGACCGTTCCGGGGAACCCCGGGGGAAAACGGGAAGTAGTTGACGAGCGGGCCTCCGGCAATCCTTATGAGCGTATGCTGCATCTCCGATTACGCTCCGCCCCGATCGTCGCCACCGCGCTGGCCGCCGTGCTCGCCGCCGCCGCCGTGACGGGCATGACGGCGCGATCCGACCCGCCGCCGGAAGGGGTCGCCGGGGCGGCGAGTGATTCCGACCTCAGCGAGCGGGCGGCCGCGCGCGACCGGCTCCTCGAGCGCGAACCGGGGCTGGCCCAGGCGCAGGCGGAATGGGGCCGCGACTTCTACTTCACGCGCGCCATCTACTCCGGTTCGCGAGGCTGGTGGGGGGGACGGGGACGCGGTACCTGGTCCACGGACTTCCCGAAGGCCGACCGCCAGTTCCTCTTCATCCTCCATCGCCTGCTCACGATGCTGGACCTGCACGAGTGGGAGAACCCGGTTTCGCTCGCCGACCCCGAACTGCGCCGATTCCCCTTCCTCTACATGCTGGAGGTCGGCTACATGAACCTCTCCGAGGCCGAAATCGAGGGGCTCCGGGGCTACCTGGAGGCGGGCGGGTTCCTCGTGGTGGACGATTTCTGGGGAGAGGAGGCGTGGTACAACTTCGAGTACCACATGTCGCGCGTCCTGCCCGGCCGCCGGATCGAGCCGATCCCGCTGGACCATCCGATCTTCCACCAGTTCTACGACATCGACGAGATCCTGACGGTCCCGGCCATCAACAACGCGGCGCGCGGCCGGTACGAGGAGTGCTGGGGACCCTGCACGCCCACGGTCAGCGGGATCTTCGACGACCGCGGCGAGCTGATGGTCGTCATCAACCACAACACCGATCTGGGCGACGCGTGGGAGTGGTCGGAGAACCCGTACTACCCGATCGACCGGTCGACCTACGCCTACGAACTCGCCATCAACTACATCATCTACGGCCTCAGCCACTGATGGGGCCGATCTCCCGGCGGCGGTTCGGGAGACTCGCCCTCGGCGTCGCGGGGGCGGCGGCCGCCTCCGGACCGCTCCGCGCGCTGCGCGGCCAGCGGCTGCTCGTGGACGGCGACCGGCTCAACCGCCGCCTCGGCGAACTCGCGCGCTTCAGCAGTGCCGAGGAGGGCACGACGCGGCTCGCCTACAGCGACGAGGACCGGGCGGCCCGCGCCTGGCTCTCGGACATCCTGTCCGATCTCGGCCTCGAAGTGCACGTGGATCGGGCCGCCAACCTGATCGGACGCCGGCGCGGCACCGACCCCTCGCTCGCCCCCATCGTCGTCGGCTCCCACATCGACTCCGTCCCGGCGGGCGGGAGCTACGACGGCCAGGTCGGCTCCATGGGCGCGCTCGAGGCGATCGCGACGCTGGTGGACGCGGGCCGCGAGACCCGGCATCCGCTGGAATTCGTGATCTGGGCCAACGAGGAGGGCGGCAAGACCGGGAGCCGCGCGATCGCGGGCGAGACCCTGCCCTGGGAGCGCGACATCGTCACCGCGAGCGGGTTCATGATCGGCGAAGGCACGAAACGCCTGGGCGGCGACCTCACCGACCTGGCCGCGGCCCGGCGGGAGGCCGGCAGCCTGACGGCCTACCTCGAACTGCACATCGAACAGGGCTTCGTCCTCCACCGGGGCGAGCTCGACATCGGCGTCGTGCAGGGGATCGTCGGCATCCGGCGCTGGACCGTCACGGTGGACGGTTTCGCGAACCACGCGGGCACCACGCCCATGGACATGCGGCAGGACGCCATGGTGACGGCCGCGCGCATCATCGACGCCGTGCACGTGACCGCGCGGGAACTGCCCGGGCGGCACGTGGCCACGGTCGGCCGGCTCACCGCCGAGCCCGGCGCGCCGAACGTCATCCCGGGCCGGGTCACCTTCAGCCTCGAGATCCGCGACCTCGCCATGACCGGGATCGACGCCGTGTTCCAGGCGATCCGGGGACGCGCGGAGGAGATCGCGGCGGCGGACGGTACGATGGTCTCCATCGAGCAGTTCTACGAGAGCCGCGCGGCGCCGACCGACCCGCGCCTCCGGGACATCATCGAGGCGGAGGCCCTCGATCTCGGCCTCACGGCGCTCCGCATGCCGAGCGGGGCGGGCCACGACGCGCAGAGCGTCGCACTGCTGGGGCCGGTGGGGATGATCTTCGTGCCGAGCCGCGACGGCATCAGCCACTCGCCGCTCGAGTTCACGGAGCCGGATCAGATCACGGCGGGGACGAACGTGCTGCTCCGGACGCTGCTCGCGGTCGACGCGCGCGGCCTCTGACCCCGGCCGCGCCCGCAGACCTTCCGCGACCGGCCGTCAGTTGCCGATCACGTCCTTCGAGATGCGCATGGCGACCAGCATGTTCGGCACGTCCACGACCTCGGAGATCTTGAGGTCGCCGGCCATCGACGCCAGCTGGTAGGCTTCCTGACGGGACAGGTCCCGGGAGTTCGCCAGGTAGTCGATCATCGCCTCGACGGCGTTCCGCGCCGCCTCGTCGATCGTCGGCGCGAAGCCCGTCACCGCATAGAATTCATCCGTCTCGTAGTGGGGCGACGCGATCGGACCGGCGCCCTTGATGACTTCGAGTTCGTAGACGACGCGCAACGGCCCCTCGATCGCCGTACCGCCCACCTCGCCGTCCCCCTGCGCGATGTGCGGGTCGCCCATCGAGAAGAGCGCGCCTTCCACCAGGACCGGGAAGTACACCGTCGAGCCCTCGACCATGTCGCGGTCGTCCATGTTGCCGCCGTTCTGGCGGGGCGGGATGGTCACGAGCATCGAATCGGTGTCGGGCGCCACGCCCATCACGCCGGGGAATGGCCGCAGCGGGATCCGGACCCCGGGCGCAAAATCGACGCTCGTATCCCCCGGCTCGAACTCGAAGGTCCTGAGATACGGGTCGGGAAACCGGTCGGCGAGGAACCCGAATCCGGGGACGTTCGCGACCCAGCCCCAGTCGCCGAGTTCGATCTCGTGCAGGGTGACCGCGAGGAGGTCGCCCGGCTCGGCGCCCTCGACGTACACCGGTCCCGTCAGCGGGTGGATGGGATCGAAGCTCAGCCGGGCGAGATCCTCGAACGTGGACTCCGGTGTCAGTTGCCCGTCCGACGCCTCCTCGAGATACGCCTCGATGACCGCGCCCGACTCCACGTACAGGATCGGCGGGATCGTCCGGCTCCAGCGGTTGTGCGTCTGGTCCGCGGTCAGCGTGTGCTGGGGCTCCGGCGTCGGCGACACCTCCTCACCGCCCGCCATCTCCTCTGCGGCGCCGGTTCCCTCGCCGGGCGCGCAGCCCGTCGCGAGGACGAGCGAAAGGAGCGGAACCCCGGCGGAGACCCGGCCGGCCGCCATCACTCTTCGTTCGCGACCGTGAAGTGGAGCGTGTCCACGACCGGCGGATCGAGCGGGATGTGCGCCGGGTTGGCCACCACCGCGATGAGGCGGTGTTCTCCGGCCGCGAGTCCCTCCAGCATGTACTCGGTGCTCCCATCCCCCATGTGGATGATCTGGGGGTCGTTCTGCGGGATCAGGTCGGACAGCGGCGTGAGATCCACGTCGACGTACAGGTGATGGTGTCCGGTGCCGACGACCGGCGGCGTGATGGAGACGATCTCGATCCCCTCCGTCTCCATGACGACCAGGACATCCGGACCCACCGTCGCGCCTTCCTCCGGCTGCGTGATCCGGACGGTGACGGCCGGCTCGGCGGGCATCTCTTCGGCTGGTTCGGCGGCCATCTCGGCGTCCTCGGCTTGTTCTCCTCCCCCGCAGGCGATGGCGAGCGAGAGCGGCGCGATGAGAGCAACGTGGATCCATCTCGGGCGCGGGAAACGCATGAAACCTCCTGGACGAACGATCCGTCGATGCGACATTGCTTTGGGACTCGCAGATTAGGGAAACAAACCCGTGCGCGCGAGACGCGCGGGGCGACGCCGCGCGGGATACAACGTTTCCGCTCTCCGCATGTTCTCACACATTGAGCGGGAGTTCACGAGGGAAAAGGCGAACGCATGTCCTTCAGTTCATGGCCGGAGCGCTGATGAGTCCACGCGCGACCTTCCTTGCGCTTGGCATCCTCCTCGCGCCCTCGGGCCGGACCGCCGCGCAGGAACCCCTGACGCCGCCGCTTCCGGGCCCCATGCCCATGGGCGCGGCGTGTGTCGTGCCGGATTCCGTCGGGGAGGGCCTCCGTCGCATCGCGCGAAGGGTCGGCGACGCCGTCGGCGTGTCCGCCCTGCACGTCGAGTCGGGCGCGCGGATTTCGTTCAACGGAGACCGGCCCTACCCGATGGCGAGCGTGTCGAAGGTCCCGATGGCGCTCGAGTTCCTGCGGCGCGTCGACCTCGGGGAGATCGATCCCGCCGAAACCGTCGTGGTGACGGTGGAGGAGTTTCGCCCGGGGCACAGTCCGCTCGCCGCCTGGTCGGGGGCGCGATCCGCGCGCCTGACCGTGGACAGTCTCTTTTCGCTCATGCTCGCCCAGTCCGACAATACGGCGACCGACGTGATCCTCAACATGTCGGGCGGTCCCGAGGCCGCCACGCGCCAGGTCCACCGGCTGGGCGTCGAGGGCGTGCGGGTCGACCGCTCCGAAGCCCGCACCTTCGCGGACCTGGTCGGCCTCCCGGACACGATCCCCGAGAGCGAACTGTATCGCTACCAGTACTTCCGACTGCGCGATGCCCTGCCCGACGCGCACCGCCAGGCCGCGCGCGAGCGCTACGGGACGGACCCGCGGGACACGGCCACGCCGAATGGGATGACGGATCTCCTGCTCACGATCCACGAGGGCAAGGGGCTCACGCCCGAATCGCGCGCCTGGATCCTCGACGTTCTGAACCGGTCGCGGTCCGGACGCGAGCGGATGCGGGGCCGGCTGCCGCAGTCGACCTTCGTCGCGCACAAGACGGGCACGATGGGCGGCGCCATCAACGACGTGGGGATCGTCGCCCTGCCGGATGGCGCGGGGCACCTCATCGTCTCGGTGTTCGTGAACACGCTCCGGCGCCCGACGTGGCGGCGGGAACGCACCATCGCGGAGATGACGCGTCTCCTGTACGACTACTTTGGGGAGGAATTCAGGGGACGGGGCGCCGCGGTCGCTCTCGCGCGACGCTTCGGCGCCCCCTGCACGCTCTGATCAGATCCTGATCAGGAGTCCCGGCTGCCGTTGGCGAAGATCCGGTATAGCGCGGCCCACCCCACGGCGATGTACACGAGCCGGGCGAGCGGGCCGAAGGCGGCGGCCACGAAGTTGAAGCCGATGAGGCCGATCAATCCCCAGTTGAGGGCGCCGGCGAGCAGCAGCGCGTTCGCCACTCTGTTGCAACTCTTGCCGTTCATGTATCTCTCCCGACTGAACCTGGCTGCGGGTCCCGCGACGGGGCGTGGAACCCCGTCCCGGTGACCCGGTATGGTACGGAATCATAGTACGCACGAAGATCGATCGGGTTTCGCAAGGCCGAAAGGACGCCTGCTTGAGACGTCGCGAGTTCTTTGCCGCCCTCTCCGGCCTTCTCGCCGTGGCCGCCTGCGGTGACGGCGCCGGGCCCGGATCGGCGCCGGCCGAGCCGCCTCCTCCGCCACCTCCCCCGCCGGGCGGGCCGGTACCGGGCGCGAACGTGACCGTGAACATCGAGGACAACGCCTTCGTCGACCCGAGCGGAGGCCGCAACGGAGATGCGCAGGTCACGATCCGGAGCGGCGAGACGGTGGGCTGGCGGCACGTCGGCGCGAACCCGCACACGGTGACGTCGACCGATGTGCCCTCGGGCGCGCGGGCCTTCGACAGCGGGACGCTGGGCAGCAACGAGACGTTCACCGTGACCCCGAGCGTGCCGGGCACGTATGTGTACTACTGCGCGACGCACCCGAGCATCATGGTGGGAGCCCGCATCGTCGTCACCTGACACGCCGGTTCGCCGGCCGACGCTCGCCGCTGCAACCCGTCCCCGATTCAACCCTGCCCGCGACGCGCGTGTCGTCTTTCTGAACCTCGCTCGAAACGCGGCGGGGCTTTTGCCATGGGCTGCCAGAGTCGACGGCCACCACCCGGGATCGACGCGGATACAGCGGACACTGATGACACGCGCGCGCCACCTTCGGCTCTCCAGGCCGATCCTCGCCCTTGCGGTGCTTTTCCCCTCTGGACCTCGCGACGTCGCGGCCCAGGAGGACAGTAGCTCCACCATCCAGGCCACGCGGCTGACTGCCGACGAGCGCATCGATCTCGACGGCCGCATCGAGGAATCGGTCTGGGGCCGCATCGAGGCGATCAGCGACTTCCGGCAGCGCGAACCCGTCGAGGCCGGCCCCCCGTCGCACCCCACCGAAGTCCGTATCGCCTATGATCGCGACAACCTGTATATCGCGGCGATTCTGTTCGACGAACCCGACCGCATCCTCGCCCGACAGCGCGCGCGCGACGCGTTTCTGTTCACGGACGACCGGTTCGCCTGGGTGCTCGACACGTTCCGGGACGGGCGCACGGGCTACCACTTCGAGACGAACGCGGCCGGCGCCCTCAGCGACGGACTCATCACGGGCACCGGCGGCGGAGGGCCGGGGGGCGGCGGCGGATTCGGCGGCGTCAACCGCTCCTGGGACGGGATCTGGGAGGTGCGGACGGCACGCCGCCCCGACGGGTGGTCCGCGGAGATCCGGATCCCCTTCCGCACCCTGAACTTCGTCCCGGACGGCGGGAGCTGGGGCATCAACTTCCTGCGGTCGATCCGGCGAAACAACGAGGAAATCCTGTGGCGCGGATACGGGCGGAACGAGGGCCTGAACCGCCTGGTGTTCGCGGGCGAACTGGCAGGACTCGACGGTGTCTCGCAGGGCATCGGCCTGGAGGCGGTGGCCTCGGGGATCGGCAGCTGGCGCAACACCCCCGGCGACGTCGACCCGACGACGTTCCCGCGCGACGTCAGCCTCGACCTCAACTACAGCGTGACGCCGAGTCTCCGCGCCTCCTTCAGCGTCAACACGGACTTCGCCGAGGTGGAGAGCGACCAGCGCCGCGTCAACCTCACGCGTTTCCCGCTCCGCTTCCCGGAGCGGCGCGACTTCTTCCTCGAGGGATCGAGCGTGTTCACGTTCGCCCCCCGCAGCGGCCCGCAGCCCTTCTTCTCGCGACGGATCGGGATCGAGGGCGGCCAGCAGATCCCCATCGACTACGGACTCCGCCTCACGGGTCAGCTCAACGGCGTCGACCTCGGCTTCTACCAGATGGGCACGGGCACTCATTCGTTCGTCGAGACCGGGGTGCCGGCGGATCCGGCAGACCCTCCGCCGGAAGATCACGTTCGCTTCGAAAGGGAGGCCTTCACCGTGGCGCGAGCCCGGGTCCCCATCTTCGAGCAGTCGGCCATCGGAGCGATCTATACGCGGCGGTCCACGGTGGCCGACGCGGACGGCTTCCTGGCGGCGGACCGGCATACGCTCGGCGCGGACCTCGACTATCGAACCAGCAGCCTGTTCGGGAACCAGAATTTCGAGGCCGAGGCGTTCATGGTGTGGAACTCGAATCCCGACCCGGCCGTGTCGCGGACGTTCCAGGACCTCTCCGCCTGGGGAGCCCGGATCAACTTCCCCAACGACCTCTGGTCGGGCCACGTCTCCTACCGGGAATTCGGGGACGACTACAGTCCGGCGGTCGGGTTCGTGGCCCGGAACGACTTCCGCCGCGTGGAGCCGCGGATCGGGTGGTCCCCCCGTCCCGCCATCGACTGGATCCGGCAGGTGGAGGTCTCGGTCCAGTTGAGGAATCTGTGGGAACTGGGGTCCATGATCCTCGAGGAGCAGGAACTTCAGCTGAACTTCATCGACATCGACTTCGAGAGCGGAGACAACCTGAGTTTCGAGGCGGTCCGGACCTACGAATTCCTCGACCGTCAGTTCCAGATCAGCGACGGCATCGACATCGTGCCGGGCGACTACACGACCTGGGACTACCGGCTCCGCGGCCGGACGACGAGCCGCCGTCCCGTCTCGGTCCGGGGCGGGGCCAACTTCGGTGGATTCTGGAACGGCGACCGCGTGCGGGTCGACCTGAACGCGAACTTCCGGCCGAACCCCGGGATCAACCTGGAGACGGGCTACGAGCGCAACGCCGTGTACCTGCCTCAGGGGGATTTCGTCACGAACCTTTATCGCCTCGAAGGTTCGTGGGACCCGACCCCGTGGATCGGCGTGACCAACCAGTTCCAGTACGACGATGTGAGTCGCGTGCTGGGGCTGTTCATGCGCTTCCGCTGGATCCTGCAGCCGGGCAACGACCTCTTCCTCGTCTACACGCACAACTGGCGAAACCTGGAGTCCGGACTCCTCGACGAGCCGGACGATGCGGATCTGATGGGGTGGATGGATCTGAGGACCCTCTCCCGCGGCGCCTCGATCAAGCTGAACTACACCTATCGCTTCTAGTTCGGCCGGGGCCCGTCCCTCGCTTCCGGGCTACCCTCCGAAGGCCTCGAAGAAGGCGAGTTCGTGGCGCATGGCCTCGGCATAGGCCTCCGCCGCCCGCTCCGGCAGGTCCGCGGCCAGATCGTCGAGCAGCCCCTCGAGTTCCGCGGCGAGCCCCTCGAAGTCCGGCGAGGCGTACGTCTCGATCCAGTCGCGATAGGGGTTCTCCGTGTGATCCCCCGCCGACAGGCGCTGCCCGAGCCAGGCGTAGAGCCGCATGCAGGGCGTCATGGCGGCCAGAATCTCGCCGGCTTCCGCGTGCCAGGCCGTGTGGGCGAGGAAGTCCGTGTAGTCCTTTGCGGCGGCGTTCGGCGTCACGTCCTCGAGGTCGATCTCCAGCCGCTCGGCATACGCCCGGTGAAGTTCGAGTTCATCGAGCACGCCCTGCATCAGGGCGTGCAGTCGGCGCGCGACCTCCAGACGGTCGACCGTACGCGCCGCGGCCAGGGCGTAGGCGCTGAGGAAGGCCCGCAGGAAGAAGGCATCCTGCGCCACGTAGCGGCGGAAGGACTCACGGGCGAGCGATCCATCGGCGAGGCCGCGCACGAAGCGCGAGTCGAGACAGGCCTGCGCGAGACCGGCGTTCCGGGCCCAGAGCCTTTCGTGGAGCGCCTCCACTAGTTGAACAGCGTCCCCACGGCTTCGGGCGGGGCGGAGAAGTGGAAACGCGGGACCGGCGCCCGGAAGACGGAACCGTCGCGGCGCCGGAAGTGGTAGAACCCCTCCATATGGCCGGTCGGACCCCGCAGGATGCAGAAACTGTTGTACCGGTGCGAATCCCCCGGTCTCAGCACCGGGGACTGCCCGACGACGCCCTCCCCCTCGACCTCGTGGTCGCCCGCCACGAGATCGTGGATGAGCCAGTGGCGCCAGAAGAGTTGCGCCGTCTCGGCCCCCACGTTCTCGATCGTGATGTGATAGACGAAGACGTAGCGCCACGCCGCGGGATCCGAATGTTCCGCCACGTACTCCGGCCGCACGCGGATGGTCATCGCGTCCGGGACGATGGGAGGAACGCTGGAATCGGGGGTGGTCTCGTGAGGGGCCATTCGAGCGGAGGATACGCCGTCACCGTTGCGCGGGCCACGTCTCGCGCCGCAGAGTATCAGTGCATCGTTTTGTTCGGACCGCACTCCCGGTTCGCGGACGACGGCCGGGCGACAGGAACTTGAGGGAGCATGGAGGAAGCGATGGATTCCCAGCACACGTTCTCACGCCGACACTTCGTGGGCGGCGCCGCCGCGGCACTGGGCGTTGCGGGCCTGAACCCGACCGCCGTCATCGGCGCCGGACTCAAGCCTCCGCCGAAGGGCGTCGAGCCGCTCGACCCCTACGATGATCTCGCCAAGCTCTCCTCCAACGAGAACCCGTACGGGCCCTCGGAGAAGATGCTGGAGGCGATGAAGGGGGCCTGGAAGTACTCGAACCGCTACGGCTATCCCGACGGCGACATCCTCGAGAAGATCGCGGCGTCCCACGGGGTCCCGACCGATCACGTGATGATCAACGCGGGCTCCGGCGAGACGTTGCGCGTGGCCGGGCTGGCCTTCCTCCGTCACGAGGAGAAGGTCGTCGGCGTGTCGCCCACCTACCTCACCGTCTACCGGACCGCCTCCGGTATCGACGCGGATGTGATCGAGCGGCCGCTCCTGCCCGACTACACGCAGGACATCGACGACCTCATCAAGGTCACGAACCGCAACTATCGCGATGTGGGGATGGTCTACATCTGCAATCCCAACAACCCCACCGGCGTCATCGTCCCCGGGGACGACATCCGTCGCCTGCTGGACGGGATTCCGGAAGACATCCCCGTCCTCATCGACGAGGCGTACCACCACTTCATCGAGGACCCGACGTACGAGACGGCCATCCCCTACATCAAGGAAGGCCGCAAGGTGCTCGTGACGCGCACCTTCTCGAAGATCTACGGGCTGGCGGGCATGCGCCTCGGCTACGGGGTCGCGCCGCCGGACATGATCGACCAGATGCGGGACTACGCGACGGGCAGCGTGAACGCGCTCGTGAAGTGGGGCGGCGTCGCCGCGCTCGAGGACAAGGAGTACGAGGCGTGGGTCAAGGAGACCTCGAACACGCTCCGGGACCAGACCGCGGACATCCTCCGAGGGCAGGGGTTCGATGTGCTCCCGTCGGAGACGAACTTCTTCATGGTCCGGACCGGACGTCCCACGTCCGAGGTCAGGGCCGCGTTCCGCGAGCACGATGTCGCCGTGGGCCGGGACTTCCCGCCCATGCTCGACTGGCTGCGGGTCTCCGTCGGGACGGAAGACGAGATGAAGCGCTTCATGACGGCGTGGAACGAGATCTTCCCGGACGGCATGACCGCCGCAGACAGCAACAGCGGCTCGTAACGCTCGGCGTCTGACGTCACTGCCGGCGTTCGAACGAGACTGACTCACATGCCTCACATGCCGGAAACACGCCAAGGACTCCTTGGGCCGCACAGGCGCGGCATGGCGATGTGGCTCGCGCTTGGGGGCGTGATCCTGCATCTGGCCGTCGCGGCGCCGGCCCGGGCCCAGGTGGACCCGAACGCCATCATCGATCGGGTGGACCGGCTGCTGCGCGGTGATTCCAGCCGGGGCGTCGCGACGATGGAGGTCGTGACCGAGCACTGGGAGCGGCGGATGACGATGGAGATCTGGTCGCTCGGCACGGACTATTCGCTCGTCCGCCTGCGGGAGCCGCGGAGGGAAGCAGGAACGGCGACGCTGAAGGCCGCCGAGGACATCTGGAACTACCTCCCCAAGGTTGATCGGACGATCAAGGTTCCTGCCTCGATGATGGGCGGATCGTGGATGGGATCGCACTTCACGAACGACGACCTGGTCAAGGACAGCAGGCTCGTCGAGGACTACGACATCGAGCTCGTTTTCGACGGAGAGGATGCGGACGGGGTGGCCGTCTGGGATTTTCGCCTGACCCCCAAGCCGGAGGTGCCCGTCGTCTGGGGGCACATCGCGTACCGGATCCGGCAGGCCGACGACATGCCGATCCGGGCGGAGTTCTTCGACGAGGACGGCGAGCTGGCCAGGACCGTAGAGCACGGCGACTACGCCGAGTTCGGCGGGCGGATCGTTCCTCGGATCATGAACATGCACCCGGCGGACAAGCCGGACGAACGCACGACGATCCGCTACGAGGAGCTTGAGTTCGACATCGACATCGATCCATCCTTCTTCTCGCTCCGGACCCTGCAGCGCGGGAGATAGCGACGCGTGACGGGCCGGTTGTGGCGAATCGGGTGGCGCAACCTCGGCCGTAACAGGAAGCGAACGGTCCTCACCGCGCTCGGCCTCGGGGTCGGCTACTTTTCCGTGGTGTTCATGGTCGGATGGGCTGAGGGGGTCTCGACGGGACTCGTCGAGAACGCCACGTCGCTCATCAGTGGACAGATCGAGATCCACGATGCCGACTACCGGCCCGAGCGCAGCCTGTACGAGACCATCGGCGGCCGCGAGGGTGCCGACGTGGGGGAGATCCTGCGCACCATCGAGGCCGATCCCTCGGTCGTGGCCGCCGCTCCGCGCGTGTACGCGAGCGGACTCGTGAGTTCCGGCGAAGCGACATCGGCGGGCATTCTGCTCGGCGTCGACCCCGAGCGCGAGGTGGCGCTGACCCGTTTTCTGGATCCCCTGGCAGCGGGCCGCCTGCCTGCCGCCGGCCGATACGAAGCCGTTGTGGGAGACGAGATGGCGCGGCAGCTCGAGCTGAGCGTCGGGGACGAACTCATCGTCGTCGCCTCGGCGGCGGACGGCTCGATGGGCAACGACCTGTACACGGTCACCGGCATCTTCCGGACCGGCCTGCTCGAGTTCGATGCCGGCACCCTGGTCATGCCGGTCGCGGATCTCCAGACGCTCGTGGTCCTCGATCCGGGTCGGGTCCACGAAGTCGCGGTCAGCACTGACGATCCGTCGCAGGCCGACCTGACCGCGACCCGCCTCGCAGCCGCCCTTGACGCTCCCGAACGGGCGATGTCGGTCGCGCCATGGATGGAGCTCAATCCGGTGCTTGCCCAGTATGTCGCGCTCGCCGATGCGACGTACTGGATTTTCATCGTCCTCATCTATTCGGTCGCCAGCTTCGGCATCGCCAACACGACGCTGATGGCCACCTTCGAACGCCGCCGCGAGTTCGCCGTCATGCTGGCGCTGGGTGCATCGCCGCGCTCCGTGGTAGGCACGGTGCTGTCCGAGGCGGTCGCGACCGGCGTCATCGGGCTGGGCCTGGGCACCGCCGTCACGGTGCCGCTGATGGTCTGGTTCTCCACGGCGCCGCCCGACCTCGCATGGCTCTACGGAAATCTCACCGTGGAGGGCGTCCTGCTGACGCCGAGTCTCCGTGTGGGGACCAACGTGCCGGCATGGACCTGGGCGACGATCGGCCTGATCGTCACGGCACTCGTCTCCGCCCTCTACCCGGCACTCCGAGCCGCGCGGGTGCCGCCGGCCGACACTCTGTCGGGCCTGTAGCCGTGCTCCTGCGCGTCCTGGTCCGGCTCGCCCTCAGGAACCTGCGCCGTCATCTGCGGCGCACGGTGCTGACCGCCTCGGCGATGATCGTCGGCGGCGCATTCCTGGTCTGGTCGATCACGGTCGACGACGGCAGTCACGAGCAGTGGATCGACTCCGGTGTGCGCATGGGGAGCGGACACGTGACCGTCGAGCGGCCCGAGTACCGGCTGCGCCGTCAGATCGACAACCGGCTGACGACGGACGTCAGGCGCGCCGCGGAGGAAGCGCTGGCCTCTCCGGAAATCGCGCCGCATGTCGTGACCATGTCCGCCAAGCTCGGCATCAACGGGCTGGCGAGTTCGGCGGCCGGTGCGCGCCCGGCACAGATCGTGGGGGTCGACCCCGTTGCCGAAGCGGGCTTCGGCACGATCGACGATGCGGTGATCGAAGGACGCTACCTCGAGCCCGATGATCGGCTGGCGGCCTATGTCGGCGCCGACCTGGCCCGCAGCCTGGGACTCGAGATCGGATCGCGCTTCGTCGTGCAGGCGCAGGGTGCCGATGGCGAGATTACGGGGCAGCTGCTCCACGTGACAGGGATCTTCCGCAGCCGCGTGTCCGCCATCGACCAGGCGACGATCCACATCACGCTCGCGACAGCCGGCGAGTGGCTCGGTTCCGGGAGCGACGTGACCAACGTTGCGGTCGTCCTGCAGAGCAGTGACAGGACCCGATGGGTCTCCAACCGCTTGGCGCTGGCGTTGGCTGAGCCGGTGGAACGCGGCGAGGCACGCGTCGTACGGTGGCGCGAGGCGAACCCTGTCCTGGCGGCGGGGATCGCGATCGACGAGTTCGGGAATTACGTGATTCAGGGGTTCCTGTTCGTCATCATCGCGTTCGGGATCGTCAACACGGTGCTGATGTCGGTGATGCATCGCCAACGCGAGTTCGGCGTCCTCCAGGCGCAGGGGCTGACGCCGGGTCAGACGGGCGCCGTCGTTCTCATCGAAGGCCTCACGCTGTCCGCTGTCAGCGGGCTTGTCGGCGTCGGCCTGGGACTCCTGGGCACCTGGTATTTCTTCGGCGACGGGCTCGACACGTCGGTCTTCATGCAGGACATCGACGAGTTGACATTCGCGGGCACCGCCGTTGACCCTATCATCGTCCCGATCTTCGGGGTGCGACGCATCGCTCAGATCGTCGCGTTCATTCTCGGCATTGGCATTCTCGCCTCGGTCTATCCGGCGCTGCGCGCCGCCCGGGTCAACGTTACCGAGGCGATGAAGTTCGATCGGTAGCCGCTCTCGAGCCGGCCCCTCGCCGCGCAAGGAGAATCGTGTCATGGCAGTGCGCGATACGGTGGCCGCCCGGACCGACGGCGTCTGGAAGGTCTTCGAGCAGGAAGCCGAATCTGTGCAGGCGGTCCGCGACGTCAGCCTGACGATAGAGCGTGGCGAGTTCACAGCGCTCGCGGGGCCGTCGGGCTCCGGCAAGACGACGCTGCTGAATCTGATCGGTGGACTGACCCGCCCCACGCAGGGACGGGTCTGGGTCGCCGGGCGCGAGGTAAGCCGCATGTCGAACCAGGAGCTGGCGCGGCTCCGGCTCGAGGAGGTTGGCTTCGTCTTCCAGGCCTATAACCTGCTCCCCGTGCTCACGGCGTTGGAGAATGCGGAATTCCCGATGCTCCTCCAGGGCGTGCACGCGGAGGAGCGTCAGGCGCGGGTCCGGGAACTCTTTGCGCGGACGGGAATGGAAGGGCTCGAAGACCGGCGGCCGGGCAAGCTGTCCGGCGGCCAGCAGCAGCGGGTCGCCGTCGTGCGTGCGGTGGCCAGCCGTCCGGCGCTGGTGCTCGCGGACGAGCCGACGGCGAACCTCGATTCGGTCACCAGCGAAGCGCTCCTCGATGTCATGGGCGAGCTGAATCGCGACCTCGGAGTGACCTTCGTCTTCGCCACCCACGACAGCCGCGTCATGGAGCGGTCTCGGCGTCTGGTCCGCATGGTCGACGGCACTGTGCGTGACGACGAGCGCCGATCCTAGCACTATCTCGATTCCTGCCGAACTGAACACCGCACCGATAATCGCTTGAGGCGCGAGCAATGGACATCCACGAGGCGATAGCAATCAGCCAGGAGCGACTGGCGGGCGAAGGCGCCACGATGCATGACCTGCTCGGGCACCTGCGAGACAGAATCTCTCCCGTTCTGATCGGGGAGCAGGAGTGGGAACACCTGCTGGCACGGGCGGGGACCCTGCCGATAACCATGGGTGCCCAGCCGTTCGGTTTCGAGCTGCCGTTGCACGACAGTCGGCCGCGGGCGGATTTCGGAGTCTCGCTGGCGAGCGGCAACCGGTCGGGGGCGTTTTTCGAAGAGAAGGCGCGACGCGATCCATCGGATCACACGGCAGCGGCGGTCCGTCGCCTGTTTCGCAGCATGGAGGCGGCGGACTCGCCCCTTCGCGCGATTGTCGGCCGCAAGTTGATGCTGGAATACGACATTGGGTCGGGCGGCGATGGCGATCCGCAGCCGGGGATGTTCCTGCGGCCCAACGAACGCATGATCTTCGGCGGCGCCGGGCAGCAGCACGACGTCGGCGTCGTGGTTGACGGACTCGTGGCCTGTCACGGCCTGGAACCGAGCGCCGCAGAGCGGAGCAACGCCGAGCGGGTGTACCTGACGCAACCGGAAGACACTCGCCTCGACTCGTTCGGCCTGTTTCCGTCACGCGCACGCACGATCCGCCTGGCGATCATGGGCTTTGCCGGGCAGCGGGATGTCCGTTCCTTCCTCGAGGGAATTGCCTGGCCCGGGAACATCGCGACCGTGGAGACGGTGCTTGCACGCTTCGGGGAGCGCACGCACGTCGTCAAGACCGGTGTGAACGTCGACGTGCAGGCGGATGGCATCGGTCCGACGCTCGGCCTGACGCCGATAGTCAAGCAGAGATATGCGGCTGCTTCCCGGGTCTGGATCGATGGCCTGACGGATTGGCAGCCGGTGCTGGAGGCCCTGCGCCACGAGGACCGTGTAGTGCCGGAGAAAGTCGCGGCGCTGGCCGGCTGGGTCTCGCAACCGACCATTCTGTTCGGCAGAACCGGGCGGTTCGTACTCTTGCGTGGAATTCACCACATTAAGCTGGTCATCGCCGGAGATCGGGTTGAACAGATCAAGGCCTATGTCTACATGGTGCTTTCGGGTGCCGTCGCTCCCTGATGTCAGGAGGTCGCCACGGTGAAGGAACTCGGCAGCACGTCGTGCAGAAAGATCGCAGTCATCGGGCGCGGCACTGCGGGCGCGCTCGCCGCCGCCAGCGTATCGCGGTTGCACCCGGAGCGCGATCATGAGCTGCACCACATCTACGATTCACGCATTCCGATCATCGGCGTGGGCGAAGGGAGTTGGCCCGGTCTGGTCCGCGACCTGAAGCAACTGTCGCAGTTGCCCCACGAGACGGTTCAGCAACGCCTGAACGGCACCCGCAAGTTCGGCAACCGCTTCGAGGGCTGGGGTCGACGCCGGCAGGACTTTACTCACTACTTCACGCCGCAACAGGTGGCCTATGCCTACCACCTGTCGGCCGACCTGATGGCGGACCTGTTATGCGCGAGCACGCAGGCCCGTCACATCGACGCGAAGGTGACCGCGATCAGGAGGGTGGACGGCGGCGCGCAGCTGGACTTCGAGGGCCGTGAGTCCGAGCGCTACGACCTGGTCTTCGATGCCCGCGGCTATCCACGGCAACTGGACCCGCAGGAGCACATCGACATCTCCTTCATCCCCACGAACTGCGCCGTCATTCGCCGCGGCCCCCCGGTCATCGAGGCGCCGCCGAACGCGCCCTTCCGGGAACCCACCTATACCCGAGCAGTGGCGCGTCCGCACGGGTGGGTGTTCGTCATTCCGCTGACCGTACACACATCCTACGGCTATGTCTTCAACAGGGACGTGTCCGATCTCGATGCAGTCGAGGCGGACTTCGACGAGCTGCTTGCGGATGAGGGTGTGTCGGATTTCGAGAAACGCGCCGTCATTCCGTTTCCCAATTTCGTCCACCGCCGGATCTACGACGGCGCGGTGGTCCGCGTCGGGAATGCCGCCGCCTTCATGGAGCCGCTCGAGGCGACCGCCATCAGGTTGGCGCAACTGCAGGTCGCGCTGGTTCTGCGCATGCGGTTCCACAGGCCGGCGGAATATGTGCAGGGCGACGCGCCCGTCATCAACCGCTCCCTGGTGACCGATGCGCTCGCAGCCGGCCTGTTCGTCGGTTGGCACTATTGCTCTGGTTCGAAGTACGACAGTGCGTTCTGGCGCCACGCCCGGGACCGCGTGTGGCCGAACTACCGCGAGGCCGCCGATCCCCTGCTCGTGGACTGTTCCGCCTTGAGCAAGTTCGACGAGATGATCGAACTGGTCGACGCGCAGATCCCCGATCCGGCGGATTGGGAGCGGCAGTGCGCGTTCTTTCCCGTGAGCAGCTTCGCGCAGATAGCTCACGGTCTGGGCGCGCCATTGGGGCGGAAGCGCGACTCCTAGCAGCCCGGCGGCCGACGCGGTCAGGCGCCCGGCGGGAGGGTATCGATCTCGACGGCGGCGCTCAGAAGTACCAACTCAGGGAAAGATACACGGACAGTCCCGCCGAGCCGTACTCGGAAGGCAGCGGACGGGCGGCCGTCGCGTCGTCGTCGCCCAGACCGAGGAACGCGCCCGTGGTCACCGCCACATCGTTGCCGGCCGAGTAGGCGACGTTCGTTCCCGTGGTTGCGCTCAGGTCGTTCAGGTTCCAGAGCACGAGACCGCTCAGGCCCCAGAGCGGATGCAGCTGGTAGGACGCCCGGACGACCGTCTCGTCCCGTCCGAGCACCTGATGTTCGCCGCGCAGGAATGTGGCCGATCCCAGCGTGGCCAGGTACTCGTCCGGTCCGTCCGCGCCCAGGCCGTCGCGCTGGTACTCGACCGCGAGCGTCAGATCCCTCCCGCCGACCTGAAGCTGCCGGTCGAGGCCGAGCGTGCCGCGAAAGACGAGCCGGTCCGGGAGTTGGCGCAGCACGGCCTCCCCTCGGACGGCCCAACCTCCTACCGATCCGGCCGCGCCCAGGGCCCCCGCCGGATCGCCGTACACGATCCCGCCCCATGCCGAGAGTTCCCAGTTCCGCGCCGTCGTGAGACCGCGTATCAGCGCAGTCACCACCTCCTCGCCCGCCGGCGACCGGGTCGGTCGCACGACCAGGTCGACCTCGCTCAGCGCGCCCGGAAAGAAACGGAGCCGGGCCGCGTCGACCCCGGCGCGGAACTCGCGGAACGGGTCGACGGGGTTGAAGGGCGTGAACGGGTCGCTCGGCGTGAGAAAGAGCGCGGTGCCCCACGACACCGCCTGCCGCCCCACGCTGATCTCGAGGCGTTCACTCTCCCACCCCACGTATAGGCGATCAAATCGGTGCTGCCAGGCGACGTGGTCCCGCTCCGACACCGTCCACTGGAGCCGGAGCCACTCGCCGCCGCCCGGCACCGCGCCGAGGTGGAACTCGGGCGCCTCGGCGTGGCGCCGGAACGTCAGCACATGCTCATAGGCGGTGCCGAATCCAAAGGCTCCCACTCCCGACTCGCCGAAGAGTCGTACCCGGTTGAACTCGCCCAACTGGCCGTCACGGGTCCCGGCGAGAGGCACGGCCTGGACGTAGCCGTTCAGCTGCATGGCCTGACCGGGCGAAGTGTCGCAGAGGGCCCAGAGCAGCACGACCGCCCAGACGGCCCCGGCGCGGAGCCCCACCGTCTCTAGAACCTCATCCTCCCTTCGTTGGCGCCCACGGTCACGCCGAGGCCGTGACCTGCTTCAGCGGTGGCGCCGAAGTCGGCACCGGGCACTCGGACGTGCTATATTTTACCCATTCCCCGCTCAATCCGAACGGGATTGTCCTTGCTCGATACCCGGTGAGGAGGCGATGCAGGGTCGTGTTCAATAATCCGTTCGACTCGTTTCACGATACCGTTGCCGAAGCAAAGCGGGAACGGGAACAACTCGACCGGCTGCTGACGATTTCCACGCCGCGGGAGCGCCTGCTCGTCGCCGCCGTCGCGCTGTGGTTGTTCATCTTCGTGACGTGGCTCTTCTTTGGCAACGTAGCCCGCAGCCTCGCGGTGGACGGCGTGCTGGTCGATCCCGGCACAAGTATGTCCGAAGCCGGCCGGTCCGTGCAGGCTCTCGTCTGGATCGAGAACGATGTCGTGCCGCAGATCAGGGCAGGGATGCCGGCGGTGATGGAGCTGAGTACGGCGGATGGAGAAGCGGGCACGCTGAGCGTCGAAGTCGCGGCAATTTCCGCCGTTCGCTTATCCGGGGTTCCCGCGGCCTTCGAGTCTGCGGTGCCGGTGTCCGTGCACCGCCTCGATATCGCGCTGGATGAGAGCCTCGACCTTGCTTCCATTGCGGGCAGGGAATGTCGGATCGTCATCGAGATCGGCACGCAATCTCCGATCGCATTCTTGCGGATCGGGCGATCATGATATGGCGTTGAGGGTAACCACGCCGATCCTGTTGCAGATGCACGCGTCGGAATGTGGCGCCGCCTGCCTCGGCAGCATCCTCGCCTACTTCGGACGCTGGGTTCCGCTGACGGAATTGCGGGAACGATGCGAGGTGAGTCGGGACGGGAGCAGTGCGGCGAGCATCGTGCGCGCCTCCAGGCACTACGGTCTCGAATGCAGTGGACTCAGCGTACGCACCGGTCAGCTGAAGAAGTTGCAGTTGCCTCTGATCGTATTCTGGCAATTCAGCCATTTCGTTGTCCTCGAGGGGTTCGACAGTCGCCACTTCTATCTCAATGATCCGTCCACGGGGCGGCGCAGGCTGTCGGCGGAAGAGTTCGACAGGGACTACAGCGGAATCGCGCTGCAATTCAAGCAGGGCTCCGGTTTCAAACCCGGCGGCGAACGGCCCGGATTGTTCACGCAGTTGGGCACCCTGCTCACCGGATCGCGGAGCGCGCTTGCCTGGATGATTGCCTGCAGCCTCATGTTGACGCTGCTGGCCTTTGTCGTCCCCGCATCTCTCAGCGTTTTCGTGGACGGTGTTCTGGAGAACGGGGGGCCCTGGGGCGGACTCGTGGCGGCCCTGCTCGGCGCCGGGGCCCTCGTATACATCCTGTCCCTGCTCAAGCACCGGTTCCTGAAGCGGTTCGCAGTCCGGATTTCGGTGATCGGCTACAGTCGAGGCGTGTCGCGGCTGCTGCGGTTGCCGTTGGAGTTTTTCGAACACCGTCTCGTAGGCGATCTGACGGATCGGGTCTCGTCCATCGACAGAATCTCGAGAAACCTGACGGAACAGTTTCTGATGCTCATAATCGACATGGGAATGAGCGCTGTACTGCTCATCGCCATGTTGGTCTACGATGTCCGGCTCACGCTGGTTGTGCTGTTTCTGGCTTTCTTGCACGGCGTGCTGGCACACTTTCTCAACGGGCCCAGGGCGGTTCGAAGCCAGGCGATGAGGCGTGAACAGGGACTGTTGATCGGCGTCGGCATGCAGATGATGAATCACGTCGACCATCTGCGCATGGCGGGATCGGACGACCGTTTCTTTTCGCGCTGGAGCGGCCATCAGGCGCGCGAACTGCATGCGCGCCGGCGCTATGCCGCACTGGGCTCCGTCAACACCGCGCTCCCGAGCATGATCGCCGCACTTCGCAGCGCGGCGGTCCTGGGCATCGGGGGAAGCCTGGTCATGGCCGGAGAGATGACCCTGGGCACGCTGGTCGGGTTCTATATCCTGGCCGAGATGTTTCTGGCGCCGGTTGGGCGTTTCCTGGAGTTCGCCGGGAAACGCCAGGCGCTCGAAACCGATCTGCAGCGACTCGAAGATATTTCAACAGCCGCGGAAGACCCCGCCCTCAGCCGCCGGAGTCCGCAGTCGGAGTCGATTCCCACCTTCAAGGGCCGGCTCCAGCTCACCGGCTCACTCGAGCTGCGCGACGTCAGCTTCGGCTTCAACAAGAGCCGGCCGGCTCTGATCAAGGACTTCAACCTCCTGATCAGGCCGGGGCAGCGGGTTGCCGTGGTCGGTCCCAGCGGTTCCGGCAAGTCGACCCTCGCGCGTCTGATTGCCGGTGTCCATCAGCCCTGGTCCGGCGAAATCCTGTTCGATGGCCATCTCCGGGATGAGATTCCCGAGGAGGTGCTGCGGCGGTCCATCTCCATGGTGGATCAGGAGGTCGTGCTCTTTTCCGCGTCCGTGCGCGACAACATCACTCTGTGGAACCCCGCCGTTCCGGATGAGGCCATCTTCGCGGCGACACGCGATGCCCAGATCCATGACGAAATCCTGTTTCGGCCGGACGGGTATTCGACCCGGGTCGAGGAAGGCGGCGTGAATTTCAGCGGCGGCCAGCGCCAGCGGCTGGAGATCGCCCGGGGGCTGCTGGGCAATCCGACGCTGCTCATTCTGGATGAGGCGACCAGCGCCCTCGATGCCGCGACGGAGGAATACGTCGATGACGCCCTGCGACGTCGCGGTGTCACCTGCCTGATCGTGGCGCACCGGCTGAGCACCGTGCGGGACTGCGACGAGATCATCGTGCTCGACAAGGGCGTCGAAGTGCAGCGCGGGACGCACGACGAGCTGATCGCGGATCAGGACGGCACGTACTACAAGCTGGTCAGGTCCGGCTGATGCGGGACACGAGGCCGGAGTACACGTCCATCGCGGAACTCGCCGCCCGCTCCGGCGAGTCCGTGCCCTGCGCCGGCAACCTGCCGGTGAAGCTCGACGACCCGTACACGGCCTGGTTCATCGACCAGGGCGCCGTCAATCTGTTCCTGGTCGAATTCAGGGACGGGGTGGAGCAGGCGGCGCCGCAGCACCTGCTGCGCCGCGAATCGGGCCAGCTGCTCCCGGGCGTCGCACCGGACGGACCACGCGATGAGGAAGACACCACGCTCAGCCTGATCGCCAAGGGATCGCCGGGCACCGTTCTGATACGCCTGCCGGCCTCCGTGCTGTCCGAGGCCGATCCGGCGGAGCTGGCGGAACAGACCGATACCTGGCTGACCGCGATCACGGACACACTCTCGCGTTTTGCGAGCCGCCTTCCGCGTCCGACTGCGCTGGCCACGCCTGGTCCGATGCGAACCCCGGCTCCCTGTACGCTGTCCGTACAGCGCGGCGTCGTATGGGTATCCGAACCGCCGCGCGGCACCAGCCTTTTCATGGACCTGGTCGACCAGGCGGAAATCGTCGAGGCGAGCGGCCCGCGCGAAGCGGTGATCCCGCTGACGCGGACAAGCTGGCTCATCCTGTCCGACGAGGCGACACTCTCGGGCAGGTCGACCGAGACACTGGCAAAGCAGGGCATCCTGCTCTCGGCGCTCGCAACCTTTCACGCGGTTGCCTTCGCCCTCGAGCGCCTGAACCGCCGACTGGCCGTGGTCGATGATGCGAACCTCGAGCGCGCGCGGACCACGAGCCGCCGCACGGTCGAGAGAGCTGCGCGGCAGCGGCTCTTCAACATCCATGATCTGCCGATTGACCGGGATGCCGGCGTCGAGGACACGTCGCTGGCGGACGCCCTGCACGCGATCGGACGCCGTGAAGGCATCGATTTCAAGATCCCGGAGCGCTCGGATCCCTCCGGTGATCCGGTCAGCCTTGTTGACGTTCTCGATGCGTCGGGCGTGCGCGGCCGGCGCGTGCGGTTCGGGGCCGAGGGCGCCTGGTGGCGCGGCGACAGCAACGCGATGCTGGCGTTCCGCGCCGAAGACGGCCAGCCCGTGGCGCTCCTGCCGGGCTGGCTGGGGCGCTACCGGGAATTCGATCCGGTCAGCAAGCGCAGCGTCCGGATGACGGCGGATCGTGCCGCTGCGCTGGCGGACGAGGCCTGGATGTTCTACCGGCCGCTGCCGGTGGGGAACGTGAAGCCGGCGGACCTGCTGAGGATCGCGCTGCGTGGATCGGCGGCGGATCTGGCGCGGCTGGTGATGGCCGGGCTTCCGGGCGGCCTGATCAAGCTCGTGCCGGCGCTCGCGCTCGGGTTCGTTGCGAACCGGACAGCGGCGGGCGGAGCCACCGGAGCCCTCTATGTCGTGGCCGTGGCGGTGGCGGGGTTCGGCCTGCTCGGCGCACTGCTGCACCTGCTTCAGAGCACGGTGATGATGCGGATCGAGGGTCGCTCGGTTTCACGGGTCGAAGCGGCCTTCTGGGACCGTCTCATGCGCCTTCCGTCAAGCGTTCTGCACGGCCGTCGGGCTGGCGATCTGGCTGTGTCGGGGATGACGTTCCAGCATCTTCGCGACGGGTTGCAGAGAGCCGCGGCCGACGGCCTGCTGTCGATCGTTTTTCTGCTTCCGGTGTTTGGCCTGATCTTCCTCTACGATGCCACGCTCGGGACCGTCGCCCTCGGCTTCAGCCTGGCTTCGCTCCTGGTCACCGTCGTCCTCGGGCTGCGCCAGATTCCGCCCCATGGGCGGCTGGTCCGCGCAGCGCGTCGCGTCTCCGGCCGGCTATTCCAGATCGTGGGCAGCATAGGCAAGCTGCGTGTGGAAAACGCGGAAGCGTCGGCTTTCGCCATCTGGGCACGGGACTACCGGGAGCAGAAACGCACGGAGCTCGAGCTGGGCGTGCTCGAGGGACATTCGCGGGCGTTTGGCGCCGCGCTCCCCTTTCTTTCCGCCGGGGTTCTGCTATTCGCGGCCGTAGCCGCGGGCGACGGGAACCTTCCGGTCGGCGATTTTCTCGTCGTCTACCTCGTCTTCACCGCCTTCCAATCCGCCATCGCCCGGCTCGGCGAGTCCTTTGGCGCGGTCGCCGCCATGCTCCCGGCGTTCGACCAGGTGCGCCCGCTCCTCGCCGCGGTGCCCGAGGCCGAGGTCGAAGGGGCGCCGGTCGAGTATCTGGGCGGCGATATCGTCTTCGACCGCGTTTCCTACCGGTACGATCCCGACGGCCCGTTGATCCTCGACGATGTCACGATTCGTGCCCGGCCCGGAGAATTCATCGCGATCGCGGGCGAGTCCGGGGCCGGCAAGAGCACCCTCTTCCGGTTGGCGCTTGGATTCGACCGGCCCACCGCCGGCTCGGTGTGCTACGACGGACGTGATCTGAGGAACCTGAACCTGAAACAGGTGCGCCGCAGAATTGGCGTGGTGCCGCAGTCCGTTGGACTCCATCCCCTGGATCTCTGGGACAATCTGGTCGGTCACCACGATGAGGTGGCGAGTGACGAGGTATGGACGGCGGCGCGAGTCGCCGACGTCGAAGAGGAGATCAGGGGCATGCCCATGGGCATGATGACCATGGTCGGCACGAGCGGGACTGTCCTGTCGGGCGGCGAGAGCCAGCGCGTTTCGATCGCCCGGTCGGTGATCGGCAACCCGCGAATCATGCTCTTCGACGAGGCGACCAACTGGCTGGATAACGAGAGCCAGGCCAAGGTCATGCGAAACCTCACCGCCCTGACCTCCACCCGGGTCGTCATCGCGCACCGCCTGTCCACGCTGGAACAGGCCGATCGCATCTACGTGCTGCAGGCCGGAAGAGTCGTACAGAGCGGCTCCTTCAACGAACTCATGGAGGCCGACGGGGTGTTCAGGGACCTGGTCAGGAGGCAGGTCGCCTGATCGATGAAAGGACCCGTGGACGCGGACGATCGCCTCGTATCAAGAGCTGCTGAAGACAGCGACTTTCGCGAGCGTCTTCTCCGGAAACCCAGGGAGACGATCGAGAGGGAATTCGGCGTGACGCTGGCCGAGGACCATGAGATTCACGTGCACGAAGAGACGTATTCCGCGACGCATGTGGTGCTCCCGCCGCAGAGCAAGCTCAGCGAGGCCGAACGAGAGGAGGCGAGGACCGGTGCGGCATCGCTCGAGTTTCTTCGAAGGACACTCCACGACCCCGCGCCGCCCCTTCGGTCCCCTGCACCGAAAGAAGAGGAGGCACGAAGCAGCGGGGCCACCTCCGAGGCGCTGGCCAGGGCGGCGAGGGAAGGGATCCGCCGCGGGCTTGCCTTCCTGGAATCCGTGATCGACGAGAATGGGGCCTGGCACTGCATCCGGTTCAATGTGGCCGACCCGGAGATTCCAAGGCATTTCGAGAGGCCTCCTTTCGTGTCGGCTCTCTGCGCGCTTGCCCTCGAGAGCTCCGATGAGCCGCAGGCCAGGGCGATATGCACCGCTACGAAGGCCTACCTCATCGACACCATCGAGTATCCCGGATTCTGGCGGTATTACCGTCACCTGCCCACGGATCTCGACAGTACCACACTCTGTTCCCTCGTCATCGGGACGCACCCCTGGATCTGGCTGGGGAGGAACGTTCCGGGGATGCTGGCGAACCGCGACGAGGAAGGCCGCTTCATGACCTGGGTGCTGGCGGAAGACGAACCCGACGTCGTGTCGCGCTTTCGTATCGAGGCCGACCCGGTCGTCAATGCGAATGTCCTCGCCTATCTGGGCGACCATCCGGGAACCAGGGATGCCCGGCGATGGTTGGAATCCCTGGTGACGGAGGGCAACCTCGAGGGCTCGTCGAAGTGGTATCCCGACACGGTCACGATCTACTACGCGATCACACGCGCGATGATCCGCGCGGAGCCCGCCCTCGATTCCCTGCGCTCGATACTCGCGGATCGCATCCTCGGCCTGCGTGACGAGAAGGGAGGATTCGGCAATGTCCTTCAGACCGCTCAGGCGGTGTCGGCGCTCTACAACATCGGAAGCCTCGAGAGCATCGACGCGAAGCGCGAGGTGGAGAGACTGGTGAGTTCGCAGCGCGGGGACGGCAGCTGGCCGGAGCTGCTCGCGTTCGGCGACCAGTCGTTGAAGTGGGGCGTGGTGGGGCAGATCGGGCATGGCTCCGAGGCCGTGACCTCCGCGTTTTGCATTGAGGCCCTGGAGCGTCTCGTCGAAGTGCTGGGGGCCTGAACGTGCCGGGCGATACGGTGCGGGAACCCTCGATGGCAGCGGGGGAGGACGCGCGTCCCCGGCACGCGATCCTGACCCGAACGACCCGTGCGGACCGGGGCATTGTCAAGCTTCCCGCGCTCACCCCGCACCTCCGCTTCCATGATATCGGCGAGGCGCAGGTGCTTCTCGTCTCCGAGTCGTTCAATACGCTGCTGCACGGGAGGCTGCACTGCGATCTGCTGCCGCTGCTCGATGGTCGGCACCGATGGGACGAGATTGTCGCAGCCCTCGAGGGCGCCCACGCGGCGACCGATGTTCTTGCGGCCATCGCCACGTTCGCGGCCAAGGGCTATGTGGTCTCCGCCGATCACGGCATGGACCGGCGTCAGGCAGCCTACTGGTCGTCGCTTGGCGCGTCGCCGCGCTGGGTCGAAGAGCGGCTGGCACAGTCGCGCGTCACAGTCAAAGGTGACGACGGCGGGCTCGCCCGGCATTTGGAGGCGAACGGCGCCAGGGTGGGGACCGGCGAGCCGAAGCTCACCGTTGTTGTCTGCGGCGACTATCTCGACGCACAGCTCGCGGAGATGAATCGGCGACAGCTCGAGGCGGGAGCTCCGTGGACGCTGGTGCGGCCGAGCGGCATGGAGCCGCTCTTCGGCCCCATCTTTCCGGCGGACAGACAGGGACCCTGCCGGGATTGCCTCGCGTATCGCCTGCGCAGCCACCGCGAAGTCCATGGTTTCCTGCGCAACGTCGCTGGCGAGGAAGCCGCCTTCAGGCCGTTCGCGGCTCAGCCCGCTGTGCTGGAGGCGATGTACGGGCTGATCGCGGCGGAGATCGTCAAATGGCTGGCGCTGGGTGAATCGGCCCCGATTCACGAACACGCGATCGCGATGAATGTCGCCACGTTCGGAAGCTCGCAGCATCGGGTCGTGCGTCGGCCGCAGTGTCTGGCCTGCGGCGACGAAGCCTTGTACCGGCCGGATCGAGCGCCCGTTCCGGTGTCTCTGAAGGCGAGCCCCAAGGCCCATCGCAACAGCGGCGGCGCGCGTGCCGTGGCGCCGGGAGCCACCCTGGCGAAGTACCGGCACCTGGTGAGCCCGATCAGCGGGGTCGTGAGCTGGCTGTCGCGCACCACCGATGAGGCCGACTCCTGGCTGCACGTTTACTGGGCCGGGAGCAATCTCGGCATGAGAAGCCGGAGCCTGAGTTCGCTCAGGCGCAGCCTGCGCAGCAAGAGCGCCGGCAAGGGCAGCACACGACAGCAGTCCAAAGTCAGCGCCCTCTGCGAGGCGGTCGAGCGCTATTCAGGCGCGCGTCATGGGGACGAGATCCGTATCCGCAAGCGATTCAGCGAGTTCGCCGGGAGAGAAGAAGCGATCCACCCCAACGACGTACAACTGTTCAGCGAGAGTCAGCTCGACGACGCGGGGAGCATCAACGCGAAAGGCCACCCCTACAACATCGTCCCGCCGCGTCTCGAGCCCGACGCCGAAATCGACTGGACGCCGGTTTGGTCGCTGACGCAGGAGCGGCACCGCTACCTGCCGACATCCATCCTCTACAGCATGCCGGCCGAGGAGCGAGGCCCCGCAGACCTGATCGCAGATTCGAACGGCTGCGCCGCGGGCAACACCCTGGAAGAGGCCATCCTGCAGGGCTTCTACGAACTGGCCGAGCGCGATGCGTTCGCCATCTGGTGGTACAACCGGTTGCGCGTGCCGGCAGTCGATCTCTCGAGCTTCGACGACGAGTACATCGCAGCGGCCGCGGACTACTACGGCCGCCACGAGCGGGATCTATGGATGCTCGACGTCACCTCCGATATCGGCATTCCCACCTTCGTTGCGCTCTCGCGCCGGCCGGACGCCGGGACCGAGGACATCATTTACGGTGCCGGGACCCACGCCGACCCGCGCATAGCCGCCCTGCGCGCGCTCTGCGAATTGAACCAGTGCCTCACCTGGGTGCCGCGTCCCGGGGCGGAGGACGGCCGGCCCAGGATCGATGATCCGCTGGCCCTCTGGTGGTGGAAGACGGCCCGGCTCGCCGACTGTTCGTGGCTGGCGCCGGCGCCGGACGAGCCGCCCCGCAAGGCTTCGCGGTATCCGGTGACCGAATCGGCGGACACGCGCGAAGATGTGGAGCATTGCCGCGCGCTCGTCGAGGCCGCGGGCATGGAGTTCCTTGTGCTGGATCAGACGCGGCCCGATATCGGCATGCCCGTGGCGCGGGTCATCGTGCCGGGCATGCGCCACTTTTGGGCAAGGCTCGCGCCCGGGCGGCTGTACGACGTGCCCGTCAGCATGGGCTGTCGCGAGTCCCCGCTCGTCGAAGCCGACCTGAATCCCGCGCCTGTGATCGCCTGAGGAGAAGAAAGGAACGGGCTCCGGAAGCGCCCCGGAGCCCGACGAAGTCACCGGCAGCTCGCCGGCCGCGGCGAGCTACCAGCAGCAGCAGAGGCCGGCCGAGATGGCTTCCATCTGCTCCTCGGTCATGTGCGGATCCGGCGGCAAGGCGAGATGCACCGTCTGCATGTCGCTCTCATGGACCTGGACGTTCATCGAATCGGGAATCGTAATGCCCAATTCGCCGCTGATCGCAGCCTTTGGATCCGCGAGAAGCTGTTGCCTGAACCCCGCGTCCACGGTGGACTTCTCAACAATTTGCGCAAGCATTTCATCGCCGCTTCTCATGGCAATTCTCCCTCGTTCCCTCGTTTTGCATAACGAACCACATCACCACTCTCACAGAATCGATGTCCATTTGGAAGGGTTAAGTCAAGCCTTTGCGGCTCCTTGCAGTTCGGCCTACCGGGCCGGGCCATGCGCAAGCGCGGCGATGTCGGTTGCAGCTCGGGACTCGGCCATCAGCACCTCGCGGGCCGCACTGTGTCCCGGAGCGTCTCGCAACGCCTCCGCGAACCGTTTCTCGATCTCGGCAGCGCCCGACACGAACACGCAGCGCGCCCGCGCGAGCGCCACAAGCTCGCGACCCGAACCGGGATTCCGGAGCTGTTCCTCGAACGCGGCGAGAGAATGGAGGCCGTCCAGCCCGCCGCGCGGGAGCGGCGCCAGCAGCAGATTGTTGCGCGACAGCGCACGCAGCGCCTTGCGGAAGCGGCGGCACAGCGCTTCGTAGTACCTGGCGGGTTCGCCGTCGTACACGAACCGGACATCAAGCTCCGTCCCCGGCAGCGCCGCTCCATCGGCCAGAGGCCCGAGAACCGCCACCGCCACCCCGCCGCTGGCATCCGGAACACCCCGATCGGCGAAGTCCTCCTCGACCGCTGCCAGTACGGTGGCGATGGAGGCTTCGGCGACGCGCGACAGCGCCGTGGTCGCCTCGCCCACGGACAGGCTGCCACGCATCGTGTGCACGGCGACCTGGAAGACCTTGCCGTTCGACCACTCCAGCGCCGCCTCCACCGCCTCTCCGGCGTCCTGCACGGGGATGTCGTCGAGCTGGGCCCTCATCTCGGAGAGGCTCAGTTCGTGCGTCCAGTACAGGCGCGCCAACCCGCACCGGGCGATCGCTTCCGATTCGGAATCCGACAGGAATCCCTCCGGCAGCTCCAGATCCGTGAATTCCCGCTCCCGCAGCGTGTCGAGCAGGGCCGGTGAACGGTTTATCCAATCGGCGAGACCGGGGGCGGCGGCATGAATCTCCGCGATCACGTCGAACGCGTCGGGACGCGCCGCGAACGCCCGGCTGTCGTAGGCGCTCCAGTCCTCGATTTCGGGATAGAACTGGGCGCGCTGACGATCGACCAGGGGATCCATCGTCTCGAACCACCGCCCGGGGAAGAGGGCCAGACCATTCATCTGAGCGTAGCTGCCCGGCAACTGCGGCGAGTCCGACTCGCCGTGATGCTGCAGGAGCGGGTAGCGCCGGTTGGACGTGTGGTGGTCGGCGTGGCGCTGCATGTTGTAGTACAGCCAGTTGGTGAACTTGTAGGCCGCGCTCCAGGCGTGCCTCGGTTTCACCGGCTCGAACCTGCCGCTGGGCATGCGGATGCGCCGCAGTGCGTAGTGCTGCACGTAGTTGCTGATCTTCATCGAGAAGACCACGCTGCCGCACAGGACAAGGTAGAGCAGCAAGGCCCAAGGGCCGCCCCACAGGAAGATCAGCCCGTACCAGAAGACGATCTGCACGGCGTAGCGCCAGAACGCGTTCGTGTAGTGCCACAACGGCAGGTGACGGCGCGTCAACCGGCGGCGTTCGAACCGCCAGGCGCCCACCAGGTTGCTCGCCACCTCCGTGGGCAGGTATTGCCAGAAGCTCAGGCCCTTCGGCGCGGATCCGGGGTCGAGCGGCGTACACACGCGGGGGTGATGAATGTAGACGTGCTCGGTCGCATAGTGCGGGTAGGAAACGGAGGCCAGCAGGAACTCGCCCAGCCGGCGTTCCCACACGGCGCGCCGATGAACGAGTTCGTGCCCTACGATGAAGACCGTCTGCGCGACGAGCGTCAGGATGGCGGCCGTGACCCCGATTTCCCAGAGCGAGAGGTCGCCGACGACCAGCACCTGCCAGAGCGCGAACACGAACGTCACCGGCCAGAGCGCCGCCCACAGCCATAGCGAGAGCTTGTACAGGAACAACTGGCTCTCGCCGGTCGTGGCCGGATCCATGTTGCGCTCCTCCAGGCCCAGGAGCCGGTCGAACCGGTCCGCGAGCATGAAGAAGGCGAACGGACCCGCAAGCCACCAGCCGCCGTACATGACGGCAGCGAACACGAGCGGGAACATGAGAAGCGGAACGAAGTGCGGGAGCGCGTTCGCAACGGAGGGCTCGACGACCCGCCCGCCCGCAGCTATCGAGGCGCCGGAACTATGTGCTTCCATCCTGGATATCCTCTACCACGGTGACTCGTTGCGCGGAGTCCTGGCGCGGTGCGCGCCCCCATAAAATCTAGCATCGGGGGTGGTCGACGCCAGCAACGAGGCGAATCACGGGACCAGGACGGGCTGGCGTTTTCTGAGCAGGAACAGGCCCTCGTTCCAGCTCGACACTGCGATCACGCCGCTCTCGAAGTACGGGTAGTTGCTCCAGGTCCCGCCGAAGGCGGTCGCATCGTCGTCCGTCGGCACCGTGTCGAAGAAGGCCACCTCGACCGGGTTCTCGGGGTCGCTCACGTCGAGGATGCGGAGTCCGCCCAGCAGGTTGGACTGGTAGAGGAAGTCGCCGCGCACGTACTGGTTGTGGTCGATCGAGCGCGTCTCCGCGAAGTACTCCGTCGCCAGCACCGGGTCTTCGAGTTCGGCCACATCCCACACGAGGGTCCGCGTATTCGCGACCGTGCCCCCTTCCTCGTCGAGTTCGTCGCCGAGGAAGAAGTAGCGGTGGTCCTCCGTGAGCCATCCCTGGTGGGCGGCGACGGCGCCTGGATAGCCGGCGCTCGCGAGCGCGACGGGATTCTCCTTGTCCGTGATATCGGAGATCCCGAGCGCGTCGATCGAGGCGTGGAAGCAGATCTCCCGGCCGACGTAGTCCTCGTCGGGTCCGCCGTAGATCACGCACTGTGCGTCGTGCGTGTAGCCGCCGCCGAGGAAGCCGCCGATGTCAGGGTCCGCGAAGCACCCGGCGAAGCGGGGGTTCGCGGGATCCCGGATGTCGATCATGTGGAGTCCGCCGCCGCATGCCTCCCCGCCGCCGCTGCTGCCGACGGCGTGCGCGAAGCCGGTCTCCTCGTTGATCACGATGTTGTGGGAGCTGAAGACGCCGTCGTAGTGGGCCGTCTCCTCGAACATCACGGGCGGGTCGCGAACGTCCCGGAGCTGCGTGAGGTCGAAGATCTGGACGCCGTGCGCGCCGGCGTTGTCCGCCACGATGAAGGCGTGGTCGGCGTAGGTCTTGATGTCGCGCCACAGGTTTTCGACGCCCCCTTCGGTGAGCGGGAGCTCGCCCACGTAGACCGGAGCGTTGGCGTCCGTGATGTCGACGAAGGACGTGCCGTTGGACTTGCCGAGGAGGACGTATTCGCGGCCGGTCCCAGAGTCGGTCCAGCCCCAGATGTCGTTCGCGATCGACGTGGGGCCGGCGCCGAGGTCGGCGAGCGGGAGGAAGGCGACGAGATCCACGTCGGTGCAGGCGTAATCGAGCGCGGTTCCGTCCTGGCAGCTCACCGTCTCGCCCGAGACGGCGGTCATGTTCGGTCGCTCCGGGTCGCGCAGCGTGGACGACAGTTCCCACGGAGCGGAGAGGGAAGCCCGTTCGAGTACCGCGGCCGCGCCGAGGCGAAGGTCGGCCTGCCCCGCCCCGACCACGGCGAGGTTGCCGCCCGCGCCGAGGCTGGACCCGAACGCTCCGCCCGGGCCGAACGGAGACTCGTCGAGGGCCTGTACGGGTTGGAAGGAGGCGGCGTCGAAGGTGTATACGGCGCCGGCGGCCGACGCGGTGGCGGGGGCGCCGATCCACGCGGTTCCGTCCGCGATCGTGAGGGCGGCCCCGAAGCCGACGGCATCCGATCCTGCCGGTGGCGTCAGGATCCGGGCCGGAATCGGGGCGCCTTCCGGGTCGAACACGGCCACCGCGCCCGCGCCGCCCCGGCCGGGCACGCCGACGAACAGCTTCGTCCCATCAAACGCGAGCGCCGCGCCCAGCCGATCGCCCGGAACGCCACCTTCGAGCATGAAGGATCCGATGTGCCGCCATTCGCCGGCCGAACGCACATAGGAGTGCACCACACCTCGATTCCCATCCGTGCCGGGAGCGCCCGCGAATAGACGATCCCCAGCCACCTCCAGGGCGGCGCCGAACCGGTCGGCGCCCTCGGGTTCCGGTGCCTGCAGGCGTTCCGCCATCGACCAGACGCCGTCCACTCCGATGGAGTAGATGTAGACGCTGCCCGGCTGCGGGGCCGCGGGCTGGCCGAAGCGGGGCAGGTCGCCGAGTCCGCCGGGAGCGCCGATAAACGCGGCGTCGGCGCTGATGGCGACCGCGCTGCCCGCGCCGGCGCGCGGCTCGGTCGCGGGATCCAGCGTGGCGCGCTCGACCCAGTTCCCTTCCCGTCGCTCGAACAGGTATGCACGGCCGCGCATTTCCGCCGCCCCGGGGGCGCCGACGAGCAGCCGCTCCCCGGCCCACGCGACGCCGGTACCGAACTGGTCGCCCACTTCGCCCGTCCCGGCCCGGAGGGTCTCGGCCACGGCCCAGGCGGCATCGCCTCCGCGCCGAAAGACGTACACGGCGCCCGCTTCCGGATAGGTCGGAAGCCGGATCTCGGCTCCGTTGCGCGAGACGAGGATGTCCTCCCCCACGAGCGCGATGGAGGCCGCGAACCCGGAAGCGGGCAGAACCGCAGCCTCCGCCGCTGCCGTCGACGGGAGCGTCTGGGCCGCGACGGCGCCGGGGGTGGCCAGCAGGACAGGGATCAGGAGCGGGAAGATTCCGGCACGCATCATCACCTCCGACAGATACCGTCTACGTCCATCGTTCACGGAACACGGTCGCACGGCCGCTTCGGTGCGTCAGCCCGCGCGGGCGCGCGCCAGCGGGTTCACGCCGGCCAGCGCCGCCCCGACGAAGGGAAGCGCCAGCACCCAGAGCTTCAGGCCGAGCGGCCCGGCGCCGTCGGCAGCGATGCCGCCGAGGGCGAGCAGCGCCAGTCCGGCGCAGGCCACCGTCCCGCCCGCCGCGAGCAGCCAGCCCGGACGGGACCGCCCGCCACCCGCGCCGCGCTCGAGCCGGCCGAAGGCGAGCGCGCACGGCACGAGAGCCACTGCGTATACGGCGAGCCAGAGCGGCCGGACCGCCCACCAGCCTCCGGAGGCGGGGTCGACGTCGAGCCCCACGCCTCCCAGGAGGAGCGCCGCGCCGATGACCAGCGTCGCGGCGGTCAGGTGCCACAGGAAGATCGTCATGATCATCCCGTTCACGAGCACCGTCGCCGTCCACGGCACCGCGCGGTCGAGCCAGCGCCGCATGGGGCCCTCGATCGAAAGGAGGAGCCCGGTGTGCACGAGCGCCAGCGCCAGCATGGGCAGCTTGGGCGGCAACGAGTTGCTGATCTCGTCGCCGGGCACGCTGACCATGCTGACCGGGTACGGCCCGAGCGTCACCATCCCGATCAGCGCGGCACCGCCCAGCGCGGCCCACGCCGCGCCTCTTCGCAGGCCCGCCGCGTATCCGTCGCGCCAGGCGTACCCCAACTGGTGGACGGCGACCCAGATGAAGGCGTAGTTGGCCCAGCCCACGACGGTCAGGTCGGCGGCGAGGAAGAGGACGTCGTCCACGACCGCCGCGGCGACGAGCACCCAGAACGACCACAGCCCGTAGCGCCGCCAGGCCGCGTACGTCAGCGGCACGATGAGCACGACCATGACGTAGACGGCGAGGAACCAGATGGGGATCAGCGCCATCTGCGACAGGTCGCCGACGAGCCCCGCGTCGACCCCTCCCAGTCCCATGCCGACGCCGAGCAGCACCCACACCGCGAGCAGTGCCAGGACCGGACCGAGCAGGCGCCGGAGCCGCGTCTCCAGCCACTCCGCGTAACTCTTCCCCCGGTCGCTGGCCGACCGCCATGACACGCCGTTCGAGTAGCCGCCGACGAGGAAGAAGATCGGCATCACCTGAAAGACCCACGTGAGCCAACGCGTCCACGACTGGTGTTCGAGCGCGCTCGAGAGCGCGATGTCCCCGCCTCCCGTGTACGGCGCCGTCTGGATCCAGTGGCCGACGACCACGGCCCCGATCGACAGGGCGCGCAGGAAGTCCACGTACCGGTTGCGCGACTCCGGCGTCCGGGCCGCCACGGCCGCCGCCCGCGACCACAGGCCGCTCAAGCCGCGCCCTCCGCGCCCGGATCGACGCTGCGCCTCACGGCAGGCCCAGCGCGACGTACTCGGCCGGATGCTCGCTCCCTCCGACGGCGACCACGATGTACTGCTTCCCCTCGTGCAGGTACGTCATGGGCCCGCCCGTCGTCCCCGACGGGAGTTCCGTCTCCCACATCACCTCGCCCGTCCCCTTGTCGTAGGCCCGGAAGGTCGTCCCCCAGTGCGTGTCCGGCGTCCCGATCACGGCGTCGCTTCCCTCGCCGATGAAGAGCAGCGACCCCGTAACGAGCGGCGCCGGCCGGTTCGCGTTCCCCAGCGGGGGAAGGTCCAGACCCTCGAGGAGCGGATGGTCGTTGGGACCGTCCCCGTTGGCCGCCATCCAGAGGTGCTCGCCCCGGTTCATGTCGATCGCGGTGATCCGTCCCCACGGCGGCTTCACCAGCGGCAGGCCCTCGATCTCGGCCCGCGGCCACCCGCCCTGCGTCCCGAACTCCATCTCCTCCGGTTCCTCGTTCTCCGCCAGACTCCAGACGTTCGGGAGCGTGTGCGACACCGCGTAGTAGACGCCCGTCTCGGGATCGAAGGCGCCGGTATTCCAGTTCCCCGCCCCCCACGCGCCCGGGATGACGTACGTCCCGATCTTTCCCTCCACCGACCCCCGCTCCATGGGCGGCGTGAACAGCGGCCCCATGACGAGGGAATCGGCGAGCGCGAGCGCCCGCTCGCGGATCTCCGGCGTGAAGTCGATGACGTCTTCCGGGGTGACCCCTTGGCGGTCGAAGGCCGGCGGCCTGCTCGGGATCGGCTGCGTCGGCGAGGTCGCCTCGCCGGGCACGGTGGATTGCGGGACCTCCACCTCCTCGATCGGCCACACGGGCTCCCCGGTCCGCCGGTCGAAGGTGTAGAGGAAGGCCGTCTTGCTCGCCTGCATCACCGCGTCGATCGCCCGCCCGTCCACGTGGATCCGGCCCAGCACGGGCGGGCCCACCGTGTCGTATTCCCAGATGTCGTGGTGCACCATCTGGAAGTGCCACACCCGCTCGCCCGTCGCCGCGTCGAGCGCGACGAGGCTGTTCGAGAACAGGTTGTCGCCGGGCCGGTGCCCCCCGTAGTAGGCGGAGGTCGGCGCCGAGAGCGGCACGTAGACGTAGCCGAGTTCATCATCCGCGCTCAGGCAGCACCAGGAGCCGAGGTCGCCGGACTCCGCGAGCGACTCGCCCCATGTGTCCGCCCCAAACTCCCCTTCCTCCGGAATCACGTGGAACGTCCACAGGAGACGGCCCGTGCGGGCGTCGAAGCCGCGGATGTCCTCCCGCACGCTCCCCCGCCACTCCGTGCCGGAATCCCCCGCCCCGTCCACCGTCCCCGCCAAGACAATGACGTCCCCGACGACGATCGGCCCGGAACTCCAGCCGTACCGTCCCCCGGCCGGAAGCTGCAGGTCCACCCGTCCGCCGTCTCCGAAGGACGCGACGGGCTCCCCGGTCCGGGCGTCGAGCGCGTGCATGGAAGGGCCGCGCACCGAGATGATCCGTCCGGCGGAGTCGCCGTCGCTGGCGTCGCCACCGGTGTCTCCGTCCGCAGCGCCCGGGCTGGAGCCCCGCCAGTAGGCCACGCCGCGGAAACTCCGGCCGCGCACATCCTCCTCCGACTCCGGCCGCTGGATCCAGCGGGTTTCCCCGGTCGCGGGATCGAAAGCCTCGACGAGACCGACGCCATTGGGCGCGTACAGCGTCCCGTCGACAAGGACGGGCGTCCCGCGCAGATAGCCCCCGTAATCGAGGTCCGGGTACTCGGCCGTCAGCTCCGGGCCGACGGCAGGACGCCGCCACAGGACCTGCACCGCCCCCACGTTCTCGCGGTCGATCTGCGTAAGGGGGGAGTACCGGTTGAAGGAGTTCTGCCCGCCGTAGTACGTCCACTCATCGCTCGGCGGAGGCAGCCTGTCGGCTCCACCGTCCGCGCAGGCCGAGACTGCGAGCGCTACGAACACGCCAAGTCTCCGCCGCCTGGTTCGCATGGGCTCCTCCGTCCTTGCCGTGTTGATCCGGCGTTGTCGGCCAACCGGTATCCTGTTCCACACAAGATCGTTCGAGAACTTGCTGCGCGGGAGGGGTAACTGGTTTGGTCCAGCTTGCGAGATTATGGTACAGGATACGTGTACCAGTAATACAGAACGGGATGAGGGAGTCGAAGATGATCCGCGAGACGACCTACACCGGGGCCCGCAAGAACCTCGCTGCCCTGATGGACCAGGTGACCGACACGCATGAGCCGGTGCTGATTCGGCGCCGCGGCAAGGAACCGGTCGCCTTGATCGCGGCCGAAGACCTCAGCTCGTGGATGGAAACGGCATATCTGCTCCGCTCGCCCAGGAACGCCGAGAGGCTGCGGGAGGCCATGGCCCAGGACGAGAGCGGGCAGGTAGAAGTCATTGATGTCGACGAGCTAGCCAAACGGCTCGGCCTTGAAGACGGATGAGAACCCGCGGCAGTGGGATGCCGCCTTCACGTTGCGGTGCTTGAAGGATCTCGAACACTGGACGCGGCAGAACCCCAGGCAGGCCGCTCGTGTGCTCAAGCTGATTCGAGCCACCCTGAGGGATCCGTTCGACGGCGTGGGTAAGCCCGAACGGCTGCGGGGCGAACTCGGCGGACGATGGTCCCGCCGAATCGACAACGAACACCGCCTGACCTACCGCGTTACGGCTGGCCAGGTCCGCTTCCTCACCGCTCGCCACCACTACTGAGCCGCGCTCTGCGGGAGGGGTCGCGTGAGCACGACGCGCGACGCCCCCATAGTCTTCCTGAAGGCTGCGGATGCCACCACGAGAGGATGGGGTCGGAGACGATGAGGGAGATCAGCTATTCCAGGGCACGCCGGAACCTCGCGGCGTTGATGGACGAGGTCGTCGACGATTGCGAACCGATTCTGATACGTCGGCGCGGCAAGGAACCCGTCGCCCTGGTCGCGGCGGATGAACTCACCCCTTGGATGGAGACCGCACATGTGCTCCGCTCCCCGGCGAACGCCCGGCGCCTGCGCGAGTCCATAGCCTCCGTTGAACGCGGCGAGGGCGAAGTGATCGACATCGACGAACTCGCCAAGCGACTCGGCATTGAGGACGGCGTTTCCGAGACGTGAACGGACATCGACGATTAGGGGGGCGGTAGTGGGCCGGTCCCGTCGTGCCGGCGTCGCGTTGTTCGCCGGGATGTTCCTGATCCCGGGCTGCGGCTCCGAGTCCGGCGAACGCGTGACCGCAGACGCGGCGGGGCCGACGCTCACTCCCGTCGACAGCATTCTGCTGCCGGAAGGCGACACGCTGTACATCGGCAACCCATACGCTCTGGTCGTCGATCCCTACGACGGGTCCTTCCACATATCGGACATCTTTTCGTCACGGGTCCTCAGGTTCCGTAGAGACGGCAGTCTGATGCTCGTGTACGGACGGCCGGGAGAGGGGCCGGGAGAGTTTCGCGGCGGCCCGGAGCTCCGATGCTCATCGACGATTCGACCGTCGCCGCACAGACCACCGAGTCGCGGCGGGTGAACGTCTTCGACCGAAACACCGGAGAGACCATTCGGGTCGTGGACTTTCCCGCGCTGGGCGGAATCACTCCCCCGGTGGTGATCGGCGAAGACGTCTGGATGACCGATTTCGAGCTCCAGCGCGAAACGTCGCTGACTCGTTGGCGGACGGCCACGGACGAATTCGCGAGCATGGGTGGACTCCCTCGGGAATACATCGCATCGCTCAGCACCGATAACTGGGCCTATGCGAGCCTTTTTCGGATCGGTTCCCTTGCGTACGCCGACGGACGGTTCGTGCAGGGCTGGTCCGGACTGGACGAGATGTTCGTCTTGAACCTGCGGGGCGAGGTGGTGGACACGGCGGACATCCCGGTGGCGAGGAGGAAGGGCGTCCCGGCCGACCTCAGGGAACGCATCGACGTCGAGCGCATCCCGGGCCGCGAGCAACTGGAGGGCAGTTCGCGACTGCGCCAACTTTTCCCGCGTCCGGGCGGCGGTTTCCTGTTCACCCACCACGACCAGACGGCACTGAGGATGGAGCCGATGCCGGTGCTCACCGCCAAGACCTGGGTCGGGATCCTCTCGCCGGACTTCGAGAAGGCGTGTGTGGACACCCTCGTGCCGCGAGATTTCGACATCCGGCCGATGGAGACTTTCCGTGGGGATACGCTGTTCGTCCTGGACCGGCGCATCGACGATTCGGAGCAGCTTCAGACCTGGATTCTGATGTTTCTGGTCTCCGACGAGCAGTGCGACTGGCTTAGCGCAGAGCCTGGGCGACAGGGACGCTAGAACCACGCGTCGCCGCCGCGGAAGTGCAGCGTCAGGACGGGATCGGGGCCGCCCCCCCTGCCCCCTCCCAAACCCCGGGCCACATCCAGGCGCAGGAGGCCGTCCATGAAGACGAGTCCCGCGCCGACCGCGTAGAAGTCGTCGCCTCCCGCGGACGCCCAGTCGCCGAACACGGAGAGGCCGAGGAAGCGGATCCGCCGCTGCAGATCGACTCTGGCCATGTGGACTCGCGTCCCCGGGATCGTGTTCGCGTGCCCACGGAGCCAGTGGCCGCTGCCACCGATGCGCCAGAGGTCGTGCGGCGCCGGATCCCCCCAGACCCGGGCTGTTCCGGCCTGCAATCCGAGCCGTAGCCGGGACGACAGGGGGATCACCAGCGCCCCCTCGGCGACCGCCCGCACATGCGGATTGTCACCCTCCGATGCGCGCACGCTCACGCGACCGCCCCCGCCAACGGACCCGGACTCCAGGGAGCCCCACCAGGGCGTCCAGGCGACGGCGGCCCCGATCCGGTTCCGCGTGGCGTCGGTCACGATGTCGGCGTCCTGCTCGGCGAAGAGGCGCAGCGAAAGCCAGACCCTCTCACGGATGGAAGGCAGGAATCGAATCGTCGCTCCGTGAGACCAATGGAAGTCCGCGGCGTCTCCCGTCGCATAAATTCCAGGCGTGCCGCGGCCGTCGCCCGGTCCGCCGTCGCGCAACGACCGGTAGAGGGAGACGAGCATCATGTGGCCGGGATGATTGCGCTGCAGGGTGAGGTTGACGTCCGGCGCCACGCGCGCAGTGCCGAACCTCGCCGTCAGCGCCGCGCGTCCCCAGCTGTAGTCGCGTTGCAGGCGGGTCCCCATCGACAGGCGTTCCACGGGATTGTAGCGCAGCAGCCGCAGCGTCCTGCCCGGGGCGTCGAACAGCCAGGGACTGGGTGCCTCGGCGCGGTCACCTCCATCGCCGGTACCGATGGCCGCGAGTTCCGCCGCGATCCGCTCCACGGTGGCGTCATCGACTCCGCGATCCTCCTCCCAGACGTCCGGGGGCAGCAGATCGCTGGTGACCAAGGCCTGCCGGTCCGCGGGCGTGATCGTCACCATCTCGCCGGGTTTCGCCGCCGCCAGCGCCCCGCTGATGCTGTCCCCTGCCTGGCTCCAGAGACGAAGCGCCTCGGCAGCCGTGGCGGGCGTCCCCGGAGAGGGTTCGCCGCCGCGTTCACGGATGTCCTCGATGTCGAGCGTCCAGTCGATCATGAACGGAGCGACGGGCGGCACGACGCCGGCGGCGTTGACGCCCTCCATCATCGCCGTCACGTGCAATCTCCACGTCACGCTCCGGGGCACCCAATGGCGCATCTCCCAGAGTCCGTACTCCGCAATCACCGTCGAGATGTCCAGTCGAGAGCGGGGAAAAGCGCTGTTGAACGCCCCGTTGACCAGACGGTCGACGAAGAGGGGGCGATCCGGAGTCGAATCGGGCGCGACGGTGCTCTCGTCAGGGTTTTCGGTACCGATCTCGATATACGCCCTCGGAGACCAGCGCCCGCCGCTCCGGAGCTGCCAGGTCAGCTCGCGGTCGATCGGCTTGGCCAGTCGGTAGGCCACGCGCGCGAGTCCGAAGGACTCCGCGTCGATCCACATGATGGCGGAGACGAGGCGGATGCTGGGGTAGCGAGGGACCGCCGTGACGGCGACCGCCCGCAGGACGCCCCCGTTGCTCAGCCGAACGGCGACCGTGTCCCCGGAACGGAACTGGTAGTAGCGCTCGGAACCCGGCTCCAGCGGGCTGCGAGTGGCGATCTCCGCTTCCGGAGAATCCCAGAAGAAGGCCCTGAAGCCGAAGGTGAACGGGTCGCCCAACGGGTCGGCGCCGAACCGTTCCGTCCGCAGCCCGGCGAAGAACTCCGAATCTCCGGGGTCGAACAGTGGAGTCCGAGACCGGGCCCCGAGAACGTGGACGATGGCGGGCTCGTCACGCGACCACCGCACGCGGACCGTGCGTTCGCCGTGCATATAGGGCCGATTGCGCCGGAGGGTGGGCATTTCGGCACCCATCCGCTCGCGGATCAGCGCCGTGTAGGCGTCGATGGTCAAGCGTGCCGTGTCGCGGGCGGCCCTCAGCCCGAGCATGAGTTGGCGCGCGGTCTCGTCCAGATAGGCGTCCCGGGCGGGATCGGACGCAGAGGGGTCCGAGGTGAGGGAGTCGCGTGTCTGAGCGGAGGCCGTTCCGTACAGGTTGGCGGCCAGCAGGACGGCTAACGCCGCGATGCGTTTGATCGCTGCTCTCCAGAGTCTTGAACCCGGTTTCCTTCCCAAACGGGAAGTATGTCCATCCTCCGGAAGACGTTTGGATCAATGGGCGAGTTGCCCCGCTTTGACGGACACCTGTCCAGCCGGACACCTGTCCACTGACTCACAGCTTCCCGCATTCATCCAGCAGGTGCTTGGCGTCGGAGATGGCTTCACGGGCTGGCCCCAGGTCCCGACCCTCCCCCACCCTCAAGACCTCTACCTGGATCACGTCGTCCGCGCTGTCGTCCACGGTACCCGCGTTGATGTAGTTCACGAGCAGCGCATCGGTGATCAGACGATCAGTCGGGAAGGCTGCGCGCGTACGCATGCGTTCTGCTCTCACGGACCCGAGTGAACGATCATCGGCGGTGATCATGTATCCGAGACGCTGCAACGTCACGCGCACGCAGTCGAGCCCCCCAGCTTCGACACTCGCCGGACGCGTCATGATTGTGAGTGGGGGTTGTTCCGCACAGGCCATCGTCGTCGTCACGGCCATGAACAGCATGACAAGGCGCTTCATCGATGCCTCCAAGGGTCACGAACCGGGCTTCCCCCCGCGATGCGTTTGATCGATGCTCTCCAGAGTCTGGAACCCGGTTCCTTCCCAAGCGGGAAGCATGTCCATTGACTCAGAGCTTTCCGCATTCGTCCAGCAGGCTCTCCGCGTCGGAGACACCGTTGCGGCTCGGACTTCCTCCGGCTGGACGCGAGGCCCGCACCTGGATCGTATCCTCCGATTCGCCGTCCACCGTACCCGCCACGATGTAGTTCACGACGAGGACATCGGTTTCCCGGAACAATCCCCGCGTGCGTTCCGCCGTCACGAACCCGAGCGACCGGTCGCCACCCGTGATCGTGTATCCGAGGCCCTGCAGCGTCGCACTCACGCAGTCGAATCCACCGGCGTCCACGTTCGCCGGACGTGTCATGATCAGCGGCCCGCAGGCCGCCACGGCCAGCATCGTCATAAGAAGCGCGACAAAGCGTTTCATCGATGCCCTCCTTGAGTCAGGGAAGCCGACTTCCCCCGCAGTCGGAAGCGTTTCCGTCATCCCGATGACGCGAGAGAGTCTGGTTGCGTCACTTTCAGCCCCCTCTCCCGCGAACGCGCGCGCTCCCCGGCTGCTCGCGGTCCGTCCCGCGGGCCGACTAGCCCGGATTTCTCACAGGATGGAGTAGGCACCGGCCTCCAGTAGTCGCTAATTTGTTATTCCCCAATAACATGGCGGCTACAAAAAAGGAGGACCGGTGCCGACACAGCGTAAGCCCGTATCGTTCGCTTTTCAAGGCTTCCGGGGCCGTAAAGTCACGGCCGCGTTCAACGGCGGCACGATCACCTCCCACGCCGGAACGCTGCTGCTCCGGGAGATCGGGCGCGCGGACAGCCTGTTCGACCGGTTCGCGGCCTGCTTCACCGACCACCGCGATCCGGCGCGCACCGAGCACTCCGTCTCCACGCTGGTGGCCCAGCGCATCGTGGCCCTGGCCCTCGGCTTCGAGGACCTCAACGATCACGACCACCTGCGCCACGATCCCGTGCTGGGCCTTCTCGGCGACAAGACCGGAGCCACCCGGAAGGACTGCGCCGCCCTGGCCGGCAAGAGCACGCTCAACCGGCTCGAACACGCGCCCGAGGGAGAGCCGGGCCGGTACCACAGGATCGGCCACGACCCGCAGGCGATGCAGGCCCTGCTCACCGATCTGTTCATCGAGTCGAAGGCCGGACCGCCCCCCTCGCGCCTCGTCCTCGACATCGACTGCACCGACGACCGGACGCACGGCCGCCAGGAAGGCCGCTTCTTCCACGGCTATTACGGCCACTACTGCTTCCTCCCCCTCTACATCTTCTGCGGCCACCACCCGCTCGCCGCCGTGCTCCGCCCCGGCAACACCGACCCGGCCCGCGGCGCCGTCGAAGCACTCGACCGCATCGTCACGCAGCTGAGGCAGTGCTGGCCCGGCGTCGAACTGCTCGTCCGCGCCGACTCCGCATACGCCCGCGAAGAACTCATGGCCTTCTGCGAGGCGCGCAACATCCACTACGTCCTCGGCGTCGCGAAGAACGACCGGCTCCGCCGGCGGATCGCGCCGGAACTCCTCGCCGCCAAGGTCGAGTCCGAGGGCCGCCGCCGTCCGGTGCGCCTCTACACCGAGTTCGACCACGCCACCCGAACCAGCTGGTCCCGCTTCCGCCGCGTCATCGCCAAGTGCGAGCACATCCCCGGCAAGTCCAACCCCCGCTTCGTCGTCACCTCGCTCCCGGAGACGATCGCTCCCAGGACCCTCTACGAACGCATCTACTGCCCCAGGGGCAACGCCGAGAACGCCATCAAGGAGCAGCAACTCGACCTGTTCGCCGGACGCACCTCCGCCACCCCCATGGCCGCCAACCAACTCAGGCTCGTCTTCTCCGCCCTCGCCTCGGTCCTCATGATCCGGCTCCGGGCCGCCCTCGCCCACACGCGCCTCGCCCGAGCTACCGCCGGCTCCCTCCGCCTCAAGCTCCTCGGGATCGGCGCCCGCGTCTCCGTCTCCGTCCGCCGCGTCGCCGTCGCCATGGACGCGAACCACCCCTTCACCGCCGAGTTCGCGCGCGTCCACGCCAGCTTCCCCACGTAGCGCCGACCCGACCCTGCGGTCTCACCAGAAGCCTCCCGGCCTCCCCCGGCCCGGGCACCGGTGTCTCCAAACACCACGGATCCGGCTCCGGTGCGCTCCCACCGGCCCGAAACAGCCCGCCTCGACCCTCCCCGAGCTACCACCGCACTCCAAAATGGGGACATTATCCGGCCAACTATGCCCGGACGGGCTTCAGCGGTTCACTTCCGGGGGGCGTGTGAGAAATCCGGGCTAGCGGGAATTGATCGTGACGCCTGCCTGGACCGCAACGAGCCGCGTCAGCCCATCGCCGAGCGGCACCAGCCCCCAGTAATAGACCGACTCCGCGGCGAGCGTGGCGACGCCCCTCACGGTTGAGATCGGCCACTCCCTTTCACGCATCCGGGGACCTGTGGTTCAGATCTTCCCGCACCGGTTCAACAAGTGCTCAGCGTCGGAGATGGCTTCACGGGCTGGCGCCCTGTCTCGATGCTCCCCGACCTCCGCGACCTTTACCTGGATCACGTTGTCCAGGTTGCCGTCCACCGTACCGGCGTCGATGTAGTTCACGAGCAGCGCATCCGTGACGGTGATCAACTGACCTGTCGGGAAGGCCTGGCGCGTACGCATGCGTTCCGCTCTCACGAACCCGAGTGAACGATCACCGGCGGCAATCATGTATCCGAGACGCTGCAACGTCACGCGAACGCAGTCGAGTCCACCAGCTTCGACACTTGCCGGACGTGTCATGATCAGGGGTTGTTGTACTGCACAGGCCATCGTTGCCGTCACGGCCGTGAACAGCATGACAAGGCGCTTCATCGGATGCCTCCAGGAGTCATGAACCCGGTTTCTCCGAAATCGGAGACCCTTTCGTCATCCCGATGACGCGAAAGCGCCCTGCACGGTCACATCTCCGGGAGGCTGTCGGTCGGTTCACGGGACCAGCGGCTGGAGGCGGCCGAACTCGTACTCGAGGGGCGGCGCGGCGCGTGTCGGCGACGGTCCGCCGAGCGAATACGGACGTTCCCGCAGGAACGTGATCGGAGCTACTTGGGCTCTCGCGGTCACTTGTATTTGTACACGAACGCGTCCACGAGAGCCGCTCGGAAGCGCCAGATTTGCGCCGCATCGTCGCCATCAGGGCACGGCGTGGAATACCACGGCTGGGTGTCCAGCCACTCGAGGAGCTTCCGGTAGTTCTTGGGCTTACCCAACGTCGAAGGGCTCATGCCCGACAGCGCTGCGAGGCCCTTTGTTGATTCACCATTCACCGAGAGCAGCCGGTCCGGCCGCGCCAGCGTGAGCAGCAGCGTCGCGTTGCCGTGTCCGATGTGTTTGAGGCTCAGTAGCTCTTTCAGCGCCGCGACGGCGACGTCCGGGAACGCCGAATCTCTGGCCCCGTCGACCTCCCGGAGGATGTTCTGGATCGGATTCTGATGACTCTCGACGGCCGACCAATGGGAGGCGCGAACACGTCCGAGCAGCCCCCACCAATCGGAGTCGCTACCGCGCGTGCCGCCCATCAGCCGCATGTGCAACTCCGGATCGAGTTGCGACCACGTCTCCTCGCCTAGGATGAGCGTGCGACGGCCTCCTATCGCGCTCATATAGCTCCGCGTATCTCCGAAGACTCCCCACGGCTCGTCGCGCAGCTTTCTCTCGCACTTCCTCAGAGCTCGTTCGTATCCCTCGAAGTTCAGGGGACGACGAGCGTCATCCAGGAGATCGATCCGCTGGGACATTGAGCCGGAAGCCATCCTCCGCACATCTCGTTGGGGCGGGTATCGCTCCCAATCTTCTTTGTACTGGCTGATGATCTCAGCGACAGATCGATCCATGCGACTGTCTTCCCAACGCTGCTCGAACCAGGTACCGAGCGCATCCGCCTCAGGACCGGGACCCACTTCCAGCATGATCTCCTCGTTGGACCCGGAGTGGCCGCCAAAGCCCTGGTTCGTGAAGTTCGCACTTCCGATCCACGCGCACCGTTCGACGCCACTTCGCTTGGGAATCCGGAAGACATACAGCTTCGGGTGAAAAAGCTGGTTCCCGCTCTTGATGATCCTCAGGTGGTCACCGGTGATTTTCCGCAACTCCTCGAGCGCGTCCGGTCGAGTCGCTCTCCCCGAGATACCGACGATGGCCCGGACCTCCACGGGCCTCGACGTTCGCTTCGTCGCGCCGGCCAATGCTTGCAGGTGTTTGCCGCCGGTGGCCCAGGCCGTCGCGATGTCCACATGCGTCGCGTTCTTCAGAATCTCGCCGAAGCGGGTGTTCAGGTCCGCATTCCCGATGACCATGTTCTCAACTTCTCCTTCCGGCGCGCGATGTCGTCGGCTCTGTGACGCGCGAGAGCTCGACGCGGCTTTCGTCATGGCGAGACTTCGATGAGTAGGCGGCAGTGGTCGCTGGCGCCCCACTCGGCCGGCTTGTTCAACGCCCGGACGGCGATCGCGTCAGAGAAGCCGCGCGACGCGAACACGTGATCCAGCTGGGTGGATGGGTGCTCGGGCGATCCGCGGTTGGAGTGAAAGGTCGGCCCGTCGTGCGGCCCCAGGTATTCGAAGCCGAGCGCCTCCATGCGCATCCACACCGTCCGTTCCCGTTGGATCCAGTATTCCTGGTCCGCCGGCCAGGAGTCGGGATTCATGTTGAGATCTCCGGCCACGAGGATCCGGTGCGTTCCGGGGTCCTCGTGGCCGATGAAGGCCGACAGATCCGAGATGGCGCGGTGCGCCGAGCCATCCTGAAAGCCGACGCTCCACTTGCTTCCCGTGGTCGGGTGGGGCCGCATCCAGCGGGCGTACATGGACACGGCGATGAACGGCTCCCCGATTTCGGGAACGACGCGCGCGGCCGCGTTGATGCCGATGCCGCTTACCGGCATCTGGTCGGGGTCCGCAACACTGATCGGATCGATCTGCGCGAAGTGCTCGACGCGCACACGGTCGGAGAGGCGAACGACCCGGCACCAACGGTCGAACTGGTGCTTGAGCCAAGGCTCCCCTCCCACCTCCACCTCCGTCACCACATCCGGGGGCGGGTTCTTGGCCTCTTGGAGGAGCGCCACATCGGCGTCCATCTTGAGTAGCTGCCGCCACGGCTCGCGGCGACCCGCGATATTCCACGCCACGACCCGTATCATCTTCCCGTCTCTTTATCGCTCGAATTCCTCGAAACCCTCGCGTACTCCATACGCCTGAGTGAGACACAAGCGGTCAATCAGATCGAGAGCCCTGTCTCCCCACTCATTCCCCTGATGCTGCTGATAGGTGCGGAACACGAGTTTCGCGAGATCCATCGCTCGCCCCGACGCCTGTGCACCCTCTCCGAAATGATCGAGAAACCGCACACACACCAAGCACGTCACCTCCGGCAATCGGTCGCGGGCGAGCTCCAGCGCTCTAAGAATCTCATGCGTGCTGTGCGGGAACGCTCGACTCCCGACGAATGCTCCGATCAGATCCTGGTAATCGCCCAATCCACGGTCCTCGAACTGCCGGAAACAACTCGCCGCTTGCTGCCTCACCGCTTCGTCTTCGTCATCAAACAGGACTGTCAGGTGTCGTTCGCACCAGTCGCGACACGTTGATATCGCGACGTTCCGGGACGCGACCTCAGCGATTCCTCGCCGATGTGCGACGCTGCCCTGCATCGACTCCGCGACCAGATCGTCTGCATCGTGACCATGCAGGACTGCCAGCGCGGCCAATTGTGCTCCGGCTTGCTGACCATCGGGCGAGCACGACCGGATCATCCTCTCGACCAGCCCACGCACTTCCTCGAATCGCGCCGGCAGTTGTGAAGCAAGAAACGTCAGGAAGCGGAGCGTTGCAAATACGACGGTGTCCGCGCATTCCACGCGGGACATCAGTCGGATACCGCACTCGGCATCGTGGGCGCCGACCGCAGCGATCACTCGTCCGACGCAGGAAGCTACGCCTACGTGCTGCTCACGTAGCATCGCGTCGATAGTCGTCTCGAACCTGTTCGCGTTGCTTGCATCCCGTGCGATCAACTGTGCTACTGCCTCCGCCGCTCTCCCTCGCGTTGTATTGATTCCGACAGTATAGATCCTGTCACTCGTCTTCCGTTGACCCGTCGCCTCCGGTACGTCCACCGAGTCCGGGTGGGGGTGTTGCGTGGCCAGCCAGCTCAGAATCTCAACCGCTTCGTCCGATGGGGGATTCGCGAGATTTCGCAGCACATCGGCGATAGCAGAACCGACGTTGAGATCTTCCCTTGCGTCCGCAAAGGCCTTCGCGCATACGGAAAGCTTCACGTCGTCCGCTACCGCACGCTCGGTGCCGTCCAGTCCTCGGAGGATTCCCGACAGATAAACCGGATTGGCGTCCTCGGGCAGCCTTGATGCGAGTCTTCCGAAGCGGTCGGGATCTTCCTTTGTTCGCCGCTCAAGCTCCCGAGACACCTCGAGCGCGCCGCCTACGAATTCGTCTCCCTTCCCGAACCGAGACCCGCGATCATTGTACTTCCTAATCGCCTTCAGCCAATGCTCATCCGTCATTCTGTCCGCTGCCGGCGGCTCGATGGGAGATCTTAGGAAACCGCTCCGAACCCCCTTCGGGGCCCCGGTCGGGTCTCGGAACTTCCTCTTCAACTCGCCGAGCCGCCGCATCACTCTCCGGCTCCGCAATTCAGCAGGAATCGATGACAGCAGATCGAACTCGCCAAGACCCCGGGAACGCCAACCCTCCAGGGAGCGTTCCCATGCAGGCACGTAGCTCATGATCGCGTCCTCGAGGCGTCGCAACTCGGCGGCTGAACAACACTCTGCTAAGGCTTCTACGGTCTCTCGGGCAAACCACTCGGAACTATCGTCGGGCCCACACTCAAACCGCCACGGTTCTTCGACGAGTATCTCGATGGCGTCCTTCCGGTAATGTCGGGCCCCACCCTTGTATAGTGCGAGCAACATACGATTACTGATGCGCGTATTCCGCCGACGGAGGTCATCGAGAACAGCCTTTGGAACAGAACCCTCGGACGCCCATATGCTCACCGCATCAGCCAACGCGCTCACAACCGCATCTCTCACGGTAGGATGCTCCCCCGAAGCGACATACCACCAGATCCTGTCCTGGCGGGGCGGCGGGCGGTCATAGGCGGTCAATTCGGAGAGTTCGAGCACCGGTGACAAGACAAGTTCGGCGAACGTATTAGGGTCCGCCTCCGCCGCTTTCTCCACCACGTCGCCTTCCCCGAGACCGCTCCCCAGCAGGCTTGGCTCCACGCTGTCGACACCGTCGGCGTGTATCGCTCGTGCGGCACAGCGCAGCATAGCAGCAATCAGTTCCGCCATCCACTCAGGCCGATCTTTGCCCACGCGGTACCAGAACGTCTGAAGCATCCCCGGCACCCCGCGCCCACCGCCAAACTCACCCAGCGTCGCCGCATCAACGCGTCGAAGAAGCCCGTCGAACGTTTCACGGCTGACATTGCCTCCAGCCATGGCGATTCGACCCTGGATGTGGATCGACCGTTCTTCGCTCTTCTCGTGCTTCTTGCTGAGTAGCGTACCGAGCCGCTGTCCGAACCGGCTCTGGTCGCGGCTCATTGCAACGAACAATTCGTCCGCGAGTTCGGGCCGGCGCCAACTCAGCCAGTCGTCGACGAAACCCCTGCTGTCCAGGTACGCCAACCACTCCTTGCTCGTGAGCAACCTCCGCCAGGCCAATCGAGCAAAATCGTCCGCGCAGTCTTCTCCCCGTTGATGTGCAGTGAGAAGCGGCGCGACCAGGCCTTCCCACGCTTCCCACTCCCCGTCGAGGGGATCCGGGACGTCGGTGAGCCAGGCCAAGACTAGATCCTTGATGTGGATCCTTATCTCGGGATCGCCAAGCAGCTCGCGAAGTTCTGCCACATAGCGTTCGCGGTCAGCGTCCCGGAGATAGGTCAGCGTCTGGCGAACCTGGGCACGTCGAAACAGATCCTGGCCCTCGTTCCTCAGGAACTCAGCGAGGGTTGTATCGTCGCGGACGAACAGGCGGGCGAAGACGTAGTCGAACAGGCTCTCGTGGGCGAAGCTGAGTGTCCCTCTATCGCGTACGAGGACTCCTTCCGAAACAAGACCGTCCAGGTACGCAGGGTCCACATCCTCGAGGTGCTTAACCGCTACCGTCAAGCGTTGTGTCGCAGTCATGTGTTCACAGAGAATCTCCATGACCGTCATCCACTCGTCTGTTTGCACCTCGGGGCGACGCCGAACCGCGCGTCGCTTCGCCGCCCAGTATCGATCGAAGAGTTCCTTGACCGTGGCGAAGCCTGGAGGGGAGGCACTGTCCGGATTGATGTCGAGGAACAGAGCCAGATTCTGAGGCACTCTCAGGAGGTCCAACTGCATTTGTTGCAGCGCACCCGGGTCATAGCCCGCTTCGGCAAGGATGCTGTCGAGTTCGTCCGGAGAGAACTTCTCAACCGTCAGCTTGGTACCGCACTCAGCCATGAATGACCGGAGACCCGAGTCGTGCATGAAATCGAATTCCCGACAGACGATCACCGTGTGGACAGGTGGAGTGGAAGACAGACTCCGAACATCCTGGAGAAGGCGCTCAACGAGATCGAACGCGTCGGCAGTTCGACCTGATGCCGAGCTGACGGCATCAAGCTGATCGATGACCAGCACGGCGGGGCGATCCGCATCGCGAGCTGCTGCGTGTAACGTCAAGGCTGGCGAGTCGGTGCCGAACTCGAGATAGCTCGCCAATTGACCCATCGTGGCGACATCCGAGAGGCGGTCCATGCGGAATGCCAGTACGGGCAGTTCCGACTCGCGAAGCCGCTCGATAATGTCAACCACGCAGGCCGTCTTGCCGATACCGGCGTTACCGGTGATCGCACACTGGTGCGGTGCGTCGCTCTCGGTCAGGTGGTCGACGATATCGCCTGTCTGCTCTCGAGCGCGCACCCGACCGAGAATCAGCTTGCGACGAGCGGCCTGGAGGTATCGATCCGTAGCGGCGTGCATCAACTGCGTAGCCGTCTCGGGATCCATCGACGCTCGCAGACGAAGACCGCGTTTCGCGAGGCAGCGTATGAGGGAGTCGCGGCTGATCGTTTTATGCACTGAATCGCCGACAATGCTTCGTAGCGCATCGCGGGCGCTCTTGGCGTGGCCGCCGGTGAGGAACAGTTGCGCTCGCCACCGAATTTCCTCACGGAGAGTCCACTCGTCGATCGTCCGCACCTCGATGCGCCGCAGAAGCTCTCGCGCCGTTGGGGCGTCGCACCCCCATATCTCCAAGAGTTGCTCGAAGGGCGTCCGGCGGCTGTCGGCTTTCAGAAACTCGCGTTCGAATTCTCGCTGTGATTCTGCGTCGCGGGCGGCTTCGGCAAGATCGCTAAGTTCGGGCGCGTCGCTACTCGAAACGAAAACGAAGGTGTCGGCTCCGCCGGTGAGACGTTGGAACACAGCTTCGAGCAGGCCCTCCCCATGCAACCGAACGAGGGTCCAAGCGCCTCGGGCGTGTCTACGCTTCGCTTGGTGGAACTCCGAGGTGTCGCCGACCTTTAGCACGAACTCCATCTTGTCGACGCCGGGGGGCTCGATCCGGATCTCCGCCGCTTCTCCGGCCAGCACGCGAAGAAGTTGGCGGACCGTCCACTGGGCCTCGTAGCGGTTGCCGAACTTTTGGGCTGCGCCTCCGGAGAGGGGCATGAAGCTGTCTCCTATTTCGTTACCGGGAGCGTAGGGCGAGGGGACGGTAGGCGCCGTTCTGCTCAACGTCAAAGCTGCCGGACGGTGATGCAGGGGGGTGGCTTCCGGGGGGGTGAAGTTGCCGGGCACGGGTGCGGAGTGCGAGTGTTCGTCCGCCGCAGCGACCGCTCGCAGATGGGCATGAAGACCATTGGCGACGCCTGCAGATGAGGCGGAAGGACCGAGCAAGGAGATCACGTGACCGACGCGGATGACCGGGGCGACCGGAGAAGAAACGACGACGCCGGGGCGGACGACGCCTCCGCGGTTGATCGGTTCTTCGAGCGGCCGATCCTGAACTCGCCGTACGAGTATCCCTCGCGGCACTGGGAGCTGGACGCGGCCGGGCAGCCCACGCACAAGATCCTGGGTTACCGGCGGCCCGCTTCGTTCATCTCACCGATTCCAAAGCCGAAGCAGCGGAAGTCCAAGAAGGGTCCGAAGGTCGAACAGGTCGGGATGGTGCTCGACGAGGGGAAGGGGCTCTCGACCGAGGAGCAGGAGTACCTGGCCGCGATCATCAACCGGGTGCGCGAGCGCGTGGACGAGTGGCGGCTCATCCCCGATCCGACGAAGTGGCGCGTGACTCCCGAGACGGCGCGCCTGCTGCGTCACTGGCGGTCGCACCGGTTCTCCAGCATCCGGCCGTTCTTCTGCCAGATCGAGGCGGTGGAGACGGCCATCTGGCTCACGGAGGTCGCGACCCACTCGAAGGCCGGCCGAGATCTGCTGAAGCACATGGAGGATGTGAGCGAAGGGGCGAACCCCGGTCTCTCGCGGCTGGCGCTCAAGATGGCGACGGGCACTGGCAAGACGACGGTCATGGCCATGCTCATCGCGTGGCAGACGGTCAACGCGGTGCGCCGGCCTCGGAGTCAGCGGTTCACGAAGGGCTTCCTCGTGGTTACGCCGGGAATCACGATTCGGGACCGGCTGCGGGTGCTTCAGCCCAACGATCCTGACAGCTACTACAAGGACCGCGAACTGGTCCCTGGCGACATGCTGCCCGATCTGGGGCAGGCTCGGATCGTCATCACGAACTACCACGCCTTCAAGCACCGCGAGCGCGTGAAGCTCGCCAAGGGCAGCCGTGCCCTGCTCCAGGGGCGAGGCCCCGCGCCGGACACCACCGAGAGCACCGGCCAGATGCTGCGGCGCGTTATGCCCGAACTCATGGGCATGAAGCGGATCATGGTCCTGAACGACGAGGCGCACCATTGCTACCGGGAGAACCCTGGCGAGGACGACGAGGGGTCGCTCAAGGGCGACGACAAGAAGGAGGCCAAGGAGAACACGGAAGCGGCGCGGCTTTGGATCTCCGGCCTCGAATCCGTGCAGCGGAAGCTTGGCATCAACCGCGTGATCGATCTGTCCGCCACCCCTTTCTTCTTAAGCGGATCGGGCTATGCCGAGGGCACCCTGTTTCCGTGGACGATGAGCGACTTCTCGCTCATGGACGCGATCGAGTGCGGGATCGTGAAGCTGCCCCGGGTGCCCGTGGCGGACAACATCCCCGGCGCCGAGATGCCCCGGTTCCGCAACCTGTGGGAGCACATCCGCCCCAAGATGCCGAAGAAGGGCCGCGGCAAGACGGGGCCGCTCGATCCGCTCAGCCTTCCGCTCGACCTCCAGTCGGCACTCGACGCCCTCTACGGACACTACGAACGGACTTTCGACGAATGGAAAAAGGCGGGCATCAGCGTGCCGCCGTGCTTCATCATCGTGTGCAACAACACGTCCACCTCGAAGCTCGTGTACGACTACGTCTCGGGGTTCGAGCGCACGACGGAGAACGGCGCGCCGGCGGTGGAGAACGGACGGCTGGCCCTGTTCCGGAACTTCGACGAGAACCATCAGCGGATTCCGCGACCCCGCACACTGCTCATCGACAGCCGCCAGTTGGAATCCGGTGACGCGCTCGATCTGAAGTTCCGCAAGATGGCGGCCGCCGAGATCGACCGGTTTCGGCGCGAGAGGATCGCCCGAACCGGTGACCGGCACGCCGGCGAGAACATCACGGATCAGGATCTCCTCCGCGAGGTGATGAACACCGTGGGTAAGCGGGACCGGCTCGGCGGCTCGATCCGCTGCGTCGTCTCGGTGTCGATGCTCACGGAGGGCTGGGACGCGAACACGGTGACGCACGTGCTCGGAGTGCGGGCCTTCGGTACGCAGTTGTTGTGCGAGCAGGCCGTCGGGCGTGCGCTGCGCAGGCAGTCCTACGGTTTGAACGAGAAGGGGCGCTTCGATGTCGAGTACGCGGATGTGCTCGGCATCCCGTTCGACTTCACCGCCAAGCCCGTCGTCGTGCGCCCGACGCCGCCCAAGGAGACGATCACGGTGCGCGCGATGCGGCCGGAGCGCGACAAGCTCGAGATCCGCTTCCCGCGCGTCATCGGATACCGGGTGGAACTGCCGGAGGACAGGCTGACGGCGAACTTCAACGAGGACTCCCGCCTCGAGCTGACCCCCGAACTCGTGGGACCGTCGCTCACGAAGAACGAGGGAATCGTGGGCGAGGGCGTCGACCTCACCGTTGAACACCTCAACGGGCGTTTGAACACCGTCAACTATCACCTCACCAAGCACCTTCTCTACACGAAGTGGCGGGACGCCTGGGCGGCTCCCCCGCTTCACCTGTTCGGACAGGTCAAGCAGATCTCACGCCAGTGGCTCGATTCGTGCCTCGCATGCAAGGGCGGAACGCATCCCGGCCAGCTTCTGTACCGCGAACTCGCGGACCTCGCATGCGACCGCATCACGGCGGCGATTCTGCGGTCGGAGGGAGGGCGGCACGTGAGAGCCCTGCTCGACCCGTACAACCCGGAGGGCTCCACGTCACACGTCCGCTTCGAGACGACGAAGACGCACCGATACGAGACCGACCCGCGCCGCTGCCACGTCAACTGGGCTGTCCTCGACAGCTCCTGGGAGGGGGAGTTCTGCCGGGTGGTAGAGGCGCACCCGCAGGTTCTCTCCTACGTGAAGAACCACAACCTCGGGCTCGAGGTGCCGTACCGTCACAAGTCGGAGAACCGCACCTACATACCCGATTTCATCGTGCTGATCGACGACGGACGAGGCCCGAACGATCCGCTGCACCTCGTGGTAGAGATCAAGGGTTTCCGAAAGGAAGACGCGAAGGACAAGAAGGCGACGATGGAGAACTACTGGGTGCCCGGCGTCAACCGTCACGGCCGCTACGGACGCTGGGCCTTCGCCGAGTTCCGGGAGGTGCTCGAACTGGAGGCGGACCTCGATGCCGTGATCGAGAACCGGTTCGGCCACATCGTCCGCGTCGCCACGGGAGACCCCGCCGCCATCGCGGGCGAGGCCTTGATCCAGGCGGGCGGCTCCGACCCGGACGCGGAGTACATTTCGCGGCGGCGCCCCTGGGGGTGATCCTCGTGGACACGAACGTATGGATCGACCATCTCCGGCGGCCGGAGCCTGCCGTCGGACGGCTCGTGGAAACCCGTCGGATCCTGATGCACCCGATGATTCTCGGAGAACTCGCCTGCGGCGGCATGCCGGATCGCGACGAGCGCCTGCGCGAGTGGCGCGGGCTTCCCCGGCTCGACGGCCTGGAACACGAGGTGGTGATCGACTGGATCGAATCGGAATCGCTCGCGGGGAGGGGGATCGGTTTCCTTGACGCCCACCTTCTCCTCTCCGTCCTCCGGGAAGACGCAAAGCTCTGGACCCGTGATCGATCTCTCCGCGCGCTCGCCACGCGCTTCGGGGTAGCGTTTCCCGAACCCAACGCATAGCGATTACACCCATGGCAAAGAAGCAGCCCAAGAAGGTGGAGGCCCTGCGGCACCGAGAGGCCGCCCGCAAGCACATCCCCACGGCCGAATACCGCGCGGTGCTGGCGGATCAAGACCGCAGTCCCGTCCGAGTCGCGTACGAGCGCCGAAATCGCGACCTCGACCCGCAGCTCGTTTGGCGCGGGAAGGATCGGCAGGACGAGCAGGACCTGACCGTCCAGGCCCCGCCCCTCTACATCCAGGATAAGGTCCAACCCAAAGTTCTCATCGACGATCTGGCCCGGCACTCCAAGGCGGCGGCCCCGCCCGACGAAGTCATCGATCTCTTCGCCGACTTCAACGGTCTGCCCGACGATGCGACCGAGACGGAGTTCTACGAGCACGACGCCAACTGGTCCAACCGCATGATCCTGGGAGACAGCCTCCAGGTGATGGCCTCGCTCGCCGAGCGCGAGGACCTGCGCGGGAAGGTCCAGTGCGTCTATCTCGACCCGCCGTACGGGATCAAGTTCAACTCCAACTTCCAGTGGTCCACTACCAGCCGTACCGTCACGGACGGCAAAGCGGCACACATCACGCGCGAACCGGAGCAGGTTAAGGCGTTTCGCGACACTTGGCGCGATGGCATCCACTCATATCTAAGTTACCTCCGTGACCGCCTCGCCGTGGCCCGCGACCTCTTGGCGGAAAGCGGCTCGGTCTTCGTCCAGATCGGAGACGAGAACGTCCATCGCGTGAGGGCAGTGATGGACGAGGTGTTCGGGGAAGACAATTTCGTCAGTCAGATCAGCGTCGCTAAGACCACAGGAATGTCCGGTGACTCTCTTTCGTCCGTCGTTGATTACCTGCTGTGGTATGCCAGATCACGTGAGTGCATCAAGTATCGAAATCTGTTTTCTGCGAAGCAAGCCGGAGGAAAGGGTGCGACCGCATACAACAGAATAGTCTTTCGGGATGGTACGATGCGACCGGCGACGCGCGAAGAACTCGCGGACACCTCGCTAATTCCGGATGATGGTGTGCTCTGTACAACTGGCGATATCACTAGCAACCGGCCTCCAGGACCAGCAGATCTTCAAGCATTTCGCTTTCATGGAAAAACCTTTAGCCCTGGCAAGCGCACTTTCGGTTCGAATGAGACGGGAATGAACCGTGTAGCCGCCGCCGGTCGAATAGTCGAAACAAGATCTGGTCGATTGGCTTATCGAAGATCCCTTAGCGATTTTCCGTCCACGCCGATTACGAACATGTGGACCGACACGGTTGGTCAGAACCAGTTTGGCGGAAGCAAGACATACGTCGTGCAAACTGCGCTGCCGGTAGTTCAACGCTGCATCCTGATGACCACGGACCCAGGTGACCTAATCCTTGACCCGACCTGCGGGTCAGGCACCACTGCCTACGTCGCGGAACAGTGGGGCCGACGCTGGATTACGATCGATACGTCCCGGGTGGCTCTCGCCTTGGCGCGTGCTCGCGTCATGGCTGCCCGCTATCCTTACTACCTGCTCGCCGATAGCCCTGAGGGCCAGTGCAAGGAAGCTGAAGTCGCGCGCAAGGCACCGTCCGAACAAGCCACCTACGGTAGGATCCGACAGGGTTTCGTCTACGAACGTGTTCCACACATCACTTTGAAGCAAATCGCAAACAACGCCGAAATCGACGTCATCCGGGAGCAGTACCAGAAGTCACTTGAACCCCTTCGCGAGAAGCTGAACGCCCTGGTCGGCACCGAGTGGGAAGAATGGGAGATTCCCCGCCGCTCGGAGGACTCTTGGGATCCCAAGACCCAAAAGATCCACGCCGAGTGGTGGGAGACCCGCATCGCCCGGCAGGAGGAGATCGACGCTTCCATCGCGGCGAACGCGCCATTCGAGTACCTGTACGACAAACCATACGAGGACAAGAAGATCGTGCGCGTGGCCGGCCCGTTCACGGTCGAGAGCCTGTCGCCGCATCGCGTGCTTGGAGTGGGCGCGGAGGATCAGCTACTCGACCTGGCGGCGGAGAGACCGCCGTCCGACTACGGCGAACGGCAGGACTTCGCGAGCATGATTCTCGACCAACTGCGCACGGCAGGTGTTCAGCAGGCTCACAAGGAAGATCGGATCGACTTCACGTCAGTGACCGGATGGCCCGGGGACTACGTGTGCGCGCTAGGACAGTACATGAAGTCGGGTCGCGCTCGGCGGGCGGGCATTTTGATCGGGCCCGAGTTCGGGACGGTGTCACGTCCCGATTTGGTGGCGGCGGCGAAGGAGGCCGCGGAGGCCGGCTTCGACTCCGTGATCGCCTGCGCGTTCAACTACGACGCGCGCTCTGCGGATTTCGTGAAGGTCGGCCGCGTGCCCATCCTCAAGGCCCGCATGAACGCCGACCTCCACATGGCCGACGAGCTCAAGAACACGGGTGCGGGCAACCTGTTCGTGATCTTCGGCGAGCCTGACATCGACATTCAAAGCGCGGACGACGGGCGGATTCAGGTGGAGATCAAGGGCGTCGATGTCTTCGACCCCGGTATCGGCGAGGTTCGCTCCGACGACACCGACGGCATCGCCTGCTGGTTCATCGACACGGACTACAACGAAGAGAGCTTCTTCGTCCGCCACGCATACTTCTTAGGCGCGAACGACCCTTACAAGGCCCTCAAGACCACGCTGAAAGCGGAGGTCGACCCGGACGCGTGGGCCACGCTGCACAGCAACGTCTCCCGCCCGTTCCCCAAGCCCGAATCCGGCCGAATCGCCGTCAAGGTGATCAACCACCTCGGCGACGAAGTCATGAAGGTCTTCCGTGTATGAGCCTGTTCGTCTGAGCGCCGGAACGATCCGAACTGAACATCGATACCTACGGTTGCCCCGGTCTCCTGGAGACCTTTCCGCTGGGGCCAATCGAGGACGTGTGTCTTGGCAGCAAGAGCGGGGGTATCAGCTGGAGTACCGGGAGTTGCTCGTCGAGTTTGCGCTGGGCGGCATTGTAGCCTAGGGTCGCGGCTCGGGAAGTCGAATCCTCGGGGTTGACCATGGGCCGTACTAACGATTGGCTTAAGACGTCGGCCCTCGGCCTCGGCGCGGCGGGACGCCGAGCGTCCCTCGCCACAACTAGATCCGAACGATTCAGACGTACCGTCTGCCTTCGTTACCGTCATCGTGCTGCGCCACAGAAACAACACGGCGGGCGCGGCGGACCTCATCCAGTCATGGTACAATCAGGGCTACTAGCACGCCAACCACGACTCCAACTACGACGCCAACCACTATGTTGCCGATGACACGTAGGGATGCGTGCGCCTTCTCGACCGCATGGATGCGCGTACTGAGTCCCTCCTCGACCTCTTTGATCTTCGTCGACAGACTTGCGAAGGACTGCAACTTACCGGCTATACGCGTCGGCAGTTCCGTATCGATGCCTGTATGGACCTGGCCGTCCTTCTTGGAGCTAGTCTTCCGGTCAAGGCTGGCGTACCAGATGAGAAAGATCTTCTTCCCCTGCCTGAGGTGGACAGAAACCGGCCCGGCGTTGAAGACGGCGAAGGTCAGCTGGCCGCGATAGCCCGGGTCGACATGGAACCCTGAGACGTTGATCAGGCCGCGGAATTTGGTCGTCGCCCGGATTGAAATGAAGGCGAGAGCATCGTCCGGAACCGTGACGATTTCCTCGGTCAGCAGGAACGCGAACTGACCGGGTGGGATAGCGAAGGCCTCCCCCGGATCGAGTTGGCGAACCGTGACCGTTTGTGGGTCTACGGCTTGATCGCTGGGCGACACATACACTTCGGATCCAACTGACAGGGTGTAGGCCGCACAGTCCACATTATCCGGCACGAAGGGTTCGATCAACCCGTTCAGCCGCTCCCTCAACGTTTCGCCGCTCCAGAAGGTCGCTTTAGGTGTGGTCATGGCGTATTCTCTTTGTTCCTAGAGTCTTCGTTGTCGGTCGGGAACCTCTGTGAGCTTCAAACGCTAACATGTGAAGCTCTCGGCAGATGAAGAGGTACGACGTGCGCACTACTATGTTGGAGAAGGGGCAGCGGCAATGATCATCGTTGGACACGGAGTTGATCTTGTTGACGTTGCCGAGTTGCGATGTTGGATCGAGGATCGGCGCGATCCGCTGATCCCGCGCTGCTTCGTTCAGGAAGAAATCGACGAGGTGGGGGATGGGCCGGGCCGAGTTGAACGGCTGGCGGGCAGGTTTGCCGCGAAGGAAGCTGTCCTGAAAGCTATGGGAACAGGGTTCGGGGCTGGCATCGGGTTCGCAGACGTTATCATCTACCGTGCCCGGGGCGGGCCGCCACAGGTCCGCCTCACCGGGGGTGCTAAGAAAGCTGCAACCGAACGGGGCATCACAGCATGGCAGTTGAGCATCAGCCACACCCGTGCGATGGCCATGGCAAGCGCTGTCGCGATTCGCGGCGTGCGTCATGATGATCGCTCCGAGCGCGACTGATTGATCCCGGAGGGGCCGAGGTAGTCAATACGTCGCTGATCGAGATCAACGGCGATGCGACCGCCACGGGCGGCAACAACGGCCCGCCATACCTTGAAGCCTTGCAGGATCGCATCTTCCCACTCCCCCGTCGTACACTGCTTCACCTCCAGATGTGAGGTCATGTCTTTCACCGTACGCAGGAGCTGGAAGTCGAGTGCTCCGACACCCTCAAGCATCCGGTGGCGCGTCGCATACACGAAGATCAGTGCCGCGATGCCTTCCTCAATCACTGCAGCGCGCCCGCCGTCCTCGACTTCATCTACCACAGGGCGACTCTTACGCTTCCGCCGCAGCAACCTCCGCGTGATCGGCGACCATCCGAGCACTGCTGCATACGCGAAGTGAAACACATCGTGGAACCGGTAGCCATCCGGGTCATAGGCGTTGTCGGTCAGCTCCGAACCAAACGGTTTGCCGTTGATCAACACCCGCACCCTGTTGCGGTCGTCGTCTCCATCATCCATCAATTCAACCTCGAAGTGCCTCGGCAACCGCTCCCCCTCCGGCAATTTCGCATCGAAGCAGAGTGGCTCCGGCCGGGACTTACCCCAGCGCCCCTCCACCTTCAACAGATTCGCCGCCGCAATCTCGCTGAGCGCTAGCTTGCACTTGCTTGCGACGTTGGCGATATACCACAGGAGATCGCCGAGCTCCTCCGAGACGCGGTCCTCGAAGAACCCGTGCGCCTCACCGTCGCGCAACTGCTTCTTGTACTCACTGAGGAGCTCCCCCGCTTCACCAGCCAGCCCTAGCATCGGAATCATCAAGGCACGTCCATCGTCCCCTCCCTCTGACAGGGGGATTCGATCCGTCCGCATGGCCTCCCTTTGGTAGTGATCAAAGTCCATCGCTTTCCCCCTCTTGTGTCGCTGTTCGGTTCTTCCGCGACGTTTCGGGTTCCCTCAACCGCCCGTCCGCACCCCTCCGCATTTCCTCATTCAATTTCCATTTTGGTGGATAGAATAGGTCAATCGGTGTCTGAGTGGGTCTAAATCTCTGTTTGATCCGAGTGCGACCAGTCAACCCTACAATCTCCGGATGCGCCACGCGCGCATATTTATCAACTTCGCAAAACAGATTCTGGCAGTCGATCAGTTGCAATCTCCGGCCCCAAAGCGTGCGAAAACCGAGCCCGAGCCGTTCGAATTCTTGCTCCTGGAGATCTACTACTAATCGGATAAGTTCCGGTTCGTTGAGGCCGCCCGGATCAGTAAAGCACTTCCGTAGTCCATCACGAGCGCCGGGACCCGCAACGACGAATTCCATCTCGCTATAATCGGTCACTTCGCTATAGTTGATATCGGTGATGAACTGGTAGGCGAGGAAATCTCCGATGGTCGGATACGCGCGCAGTTTCTCAAAGCCCTCCTGCATCGTTTTTGTCTCCGCCAATCGTTCAGGAAGCTTATCCGCCATCATGCATTCGAGCAGAAGAAGATGGTTCTGATGCTTGGCTGGCCGACCGAACGCGCTGCCTCCCGGGGGCATGATGTAAGCAGCCGAATAGATGCGCTGTCCCTTTCGCATTGCCCGCCCTAGCACCTCATCGTAGTGTTTAAAGCAGTAATCGTCGACAGTGATCGCACCGAACTCGCGTTCTAGCAACTCCCAGGTCGCAATCTTGTTGAACAGCTTAAACAGCAGGATGCGAAAACACACTTCGCGCGGCGAGTCTGGCAGGTCGTTTCGATAGATGACGTGCCGGATAAGGTATTGGCTCACGCGATCCGAGGCCCGATAGGCGTTGGTGAACTTGTATGTTGTGAGAATTGAGTTATCGCTCCACGGTCGCTGCTCACCGCGGGCGCGTCGAAAGAAGATCTCTTGCCGTTCGGCAGCCAAGCGCCAATAGCTCTCATACGCTTCGGAGACGCGGGCTGGCGCTAGATGGCGCAACACTGTTGGGGTTGACGCAGTTGCTGGGCACGCTCTCGCGGCGGTAGCCGTATCGGCCTCGGACTGGCGTGATGGGCCACAAGAACACTTCGCGGGACGCCTGGAGCGTGCCTGCTTGCTCACGATGCCGCGCGACACTCGGACCGCCGTTGCGATGCGGGCGCCGATGCCCCATCGGAATTCGAGACAACACTTCGCGCGACCGTCGCAAGCGACTGTAGGGCGGGATCACTCTTGGTGATCCGCTCGAGCTTCGCGATGCCGACCATAACGGTGAGTCGTACTAATGGCAGATTCATTTGATTGGCCATAAACGCCGCGAGCTGGGCGAGGCCAAGGTAGTTGCCGTAAGCTTTGTCGAATACCTGTTGCGTAGCATAAAATGCGTTGGCGGCGAGGCCGCCCGCGGTCGGTGCGAAGCTAACCTGCTGTAGGCAGGGGAACCCTAGTTGCGCGCTGGCGACATGGTCGCGGGCAGGGTCGAATGTAGTTGCCTGCAGCATCGAACGCCGGACACCGTGTCGAGAAGCGTGCTGTGACAGGATCCACTCCAATTGATTGCCATCGCACGGCCCGCGACCGTACCTGATCAAGCGCTGGAAGTACATGCCACGATTGTTGGCCCTCTTGTTGATGGCCTGCCACCGCGGGAAGGTCTGCAGATAAAGTTCAAAGAGGCGGGCGCGGTCACCCTGCGACAACTGCCAGACCTGCTGCGGAAAGATCGTGAAGGCGACATCGTCGACGCTGAGGCAGCCCTTTTGTTCGAGGAGTTGATCGAGAGCTCGACGCACCGCCGAATCTTCGCGAGGCATACCGTTGTCGTCGAAACCGGTTATGCTCAACACCAACGGCGAAACCTCCGTACCGGCCCGGTCGAGAAGGTGGAGGACGAGGCGCGACCAAGCCCTTGAGAGATTGGCATCGTCGATCATGAGGGGCTCGGGCACAGGGGGCACGTCGAACTTACTCATCCGCGATGCCGCTCAGATGGCGGTATCGAGCGAGGCCAACATAGGCGTCCGGCGCAACGCGAACGAAGGTTGCCCAAGAATCACTGGCGGCGCTCACTCGAGCGATCCCGGGGCTCACCGCTCGGAACAGGGAGCCGTTCACGAGGGTGCGCTGATACTCGAGGCTATCGCCGGTCGTTACCGTGCCGGGCGGCAAACACAGGAGCATGTTGACTTCCACATCGAGAGTCTGTCCGACTCGATGGCGATCCACAACGATCAATGGTTCCGACACTGAGTCACCAAGGATATCGCGGCGGAGGGCTTTCGGTGTGGTGCGCTTGAGCGCTGCGGCGCGGGACGCGGAGACCATGTTCACGGCCGCAGAGAGATGCGTGACGAGTGTCTCGTAGCCGACTTCAAAATGGCAAGCAATGGTGAACATTTGTACTGCCGTCGCCGTCGCAGGCTCCCACCCTCGTGTGGCGAAGGCTCGGCGCAAACCCAGCGTCGGCAGCAGTATGAAACCAGCGAAGGCGTCAGCCATAAACTCCTTGGGGTCTTCCCATGGATGCTGCTTGGCGTCGTCACGCAGCTCGTCGATGGACGAACCGTGACCAAAGACGTGATGGCCGAGTTCGTGAGCGCAGTTAAAGACGCGACGCGGTAGCGGGCGGCAGGCCGAAAGGTGAATGCGTGGCGGCACACCGCGTTGGTACATGCCCTCCATGTTGATGCTGTTGAACCGTACCGTGATACCGAGTGTCTCGCAAAGTCCATAAATGCAGATAGGACTATGTTGGTCAAGACTGGCTCTCGCTCGCGTGGCGATCGCCGCCCGCATAGCCTGGGTGGCAAGCACACGACGATTCGACCTGCGTTTAGTGCTGTGAACTACGCTTGTCACCCGTCGCCTCCCTCGGGGACCGGAGAGGAGTCACCCCGCATGGCTGCGAGCAGTTTGAGTAACCGGCTGAGGTCATCTGGCTTGAGCTTCGTGAGTTCGCGGGCGGCAAGTTCGAGTCGGGAGTCGTGCGGATCGAGCGTATCAGGCGCCTCGCCGAGCAACCAAACGACATCTACGTCGTAAATCTCGGCAAGGCGGGCGATTTCGGTAGCGGAGACCCGGCGGTTGCCTGATTCCATTCCCGAGATGGAGGGCCGATGCATGCCGAGGAGTCTGGCAACATGGCCTTGTGAGATGCCGGCCAGTTTCCGCGCCTCCTTAAGGCGCTCTGCGATAAGGGCGTGCTTGGCCGCTTCGATCTCGGTCATTCCGCACCCTCTTTCTTGGCCTGCTTCCTCAACCACTCGGACACGAATGCCGCGATCTCGTCGATGGAGCGCGGCAGTTTGGTTGTCTCGTCCACGAAGATGTTCACGTCATTCGGGATCGGCGCACCGATCTCGCTTGAAAGAATCGTGGTCGCAACGGGCCATATCTTGCTATCGAATCCTGGGACGTTGCCGACCGGCTTGGTGGCACCCGTGAGCTGCGGGCAATCAAGGCCGCTATGGGCCTGAATCTGGCCGATCACGGCGATCAGCTTTGTTGTTAGCGTGACGGGATTCATCAGCACCTCCTTGACCTTACCTCCGGTAATAAAATCGTACCACCACTCGTTGTCAAGCGCCGCGAGTTTGTCCTCGATTTCGAACGGCGTCGGTTCCGTGGCGGTACGGAATCCGCTCTCGGCCGATAATGGGCACCGACGGCTCCCTGGGCCGTCCTACGCCGTCAGAGCTGGCGCGTTGCCGCGCGGATCGTACGACCCGGTGCCGTGAGTCGGAGGGCTGGTCGGAAGGCAAGCGCGTGGGACGACGCCCGAGGCCGGTCGAACCGTTGGAAGGACCTATGGGCACATGACGGCGTCACGTCACCAAGAAGAATCGAAATGACCTGAGCGGACTTCCTACGGCCGTTCTTTTGAGATGTCCGAGAGATCTGCGTTTCCTGAGCTCGGGAGCAGGACCCGAATCACGTCATCTCGTTCGAGTCGGGTATTGCTGGGCCCTAGATCCCTTCGCAGATGCCAGATGAAGTCACCAAGTAGACTCTCGCGCGTCTCCATGTTGTCGGGGATCGTGGTTCCGGTTGGGAGATTCTCATAAAGTGATGCGGCGAACATCAGTCTGCTGAAAGAACGCACGAGATCATCGGAGGCGACGATCGCGAACTCGAACAACGCGAGATGGTAATCGGGCGAGTTCGCCGAACCTGCCGCTTGGACTGGATCGCGCCCAGCCCGGGAGGCCGCGAGAGCTGCTGCCCAGGGCTTAAGGAGTGCTTTGTAGAGTGGCGTGCGAGCCTCGCGTAGCGCTTGCATCTCGTCCCGGCGCCGCTGTGCTCGCCGATCCAAGATCCGGCTAATGAGGGTACCGATGCCGCCCCCGCCTAAGGCACCAACGATGATGTCGATCCAGTCCATGCTCCCGTTCCTCCTCCTCTTGTCGGCCTGCTACATTCGGAATCCGAGGCCCCGTCGTCCCCAAGTGCTTGCAGTCGACGATCGAACCATGTGCTGCGATCCGACCGACTTGCGCACCAGCCGCACGAGCGACGCAACTTCAACAATTGTTCACGGCACCAGGGGCTGGAGGCGGCCGAACTCGTATTCGGCGGGCGGCTCGGCGCCGAGGAGGTGGCGGACGAAGTAGTCCCAGCGGCGGCGCATCATGTAGGGCTCGTTGCCGAAGCCGTGGCCGCGGTTCGGGAAGAGGAGGAGGTCGAAGTCCTTGTTCGCGGCGATGAGGGCGTCGACGACGAGCATCGTGTTCGAGTGCGGGACGTTCGTGTCCATCGTGCCGTGCGCGATGAGGAGCTTGCCCTTGAGGTTCTCCGCCACGAGCGGGTTCGCCTGGTTGTCGTAGTTCGTGGCGCCGTCGGCGTACGCCTCGAGCAGCCCCTGGTACTTCTCTCCCCAGTCATCCTCGTAGTTGCGGTTGTCGTGGTTCCCCGCCTGGGAGACGGCGACCTTGTAGAAGTCGGGGTAGCGCAGGATCCCGGAGGTGGAGGCGAAGCCGCCGCCGGAGTGGCCGTAGATCCCGACCCGGTCGATGTCGATCCAGGGGTGGCGCTCGGCGAGTTGGCGGATGCCGGCGATCTGATCCGGGAGCCCGTTGTCGCCCATGTTCCCGTAATACGCGTCCTGGAACGTCTTCGAGCGCCGCGGCGTCCCCATCGCGTCGAGTTCGATGACGACGAACCCGAGTTCGGCGAGGGACTGCAGGTCGCGGTGGGCGGCGCGGAAGTTTCGGCTCCCCACGCTCCCGCTCTGCGGTCCCGGATACAGGTAGTTGATCACGGGATACCTCGCGCCCGGATCGAAGTTGGAGGGCCGGAACATCAGCCCGTACAGATCGGTCTCCCCGTCCCGGGCCTTCACCGTGAAGGGGATCGGCGGCCGCCAGCCGGCGCGCTCCAGGCGCGAGATGTCGGCCCGTTCGGCCGTCTGCACCACGTCGCCGTCCATGTCCCGGACGACGGTCACGGGCGGGATCGTCGGCGTGGAGTACTGATCGACGAACGTCTCCCCGTCCGGCGCGAGCCAGACCACGTGGTTCGCGCTGTCGGGCGTGAGCAGCGCGACATCGCCGCCGTCGAGACCGGCGCGGTACAGGTACATGAAGTAGGGATCGCCGGGCTCGCGCCCGTTCCCCATGAAGAGGACCTCGCGTGCGTCCGCGTCGACCGCCACCACGTCCTCCACCTGCCATGCGCCCGACGTCACCTGCCGCTTCAGTTCCCCGGTCTCCGCGCCGTAGAGGTAGAGGTGTCCCCAGTCGTCGCGCTGCGAGTACCAGAGGATCTCGTCGGAGGCGGAGAGATATCGCCAGTTCGCGTGGGACTCGAAGAACGTCTCCACGACCTCCTCGAACAGGTCGCGGACCTCGCCCGTCCCCGCGTCGGCGATGCGGACCTGCGCCCGCTTGTGATCGCGCGAACTGGAGACGAAAACGAACCGGGAGCCGTCGGCGCTCCATTCCACGTCGGAAAATGTCCCGCCGCACGCGATGTGGTCGCACACCGTGGACCGGTGCTGGTCCGCGGGCATGTCCAGGCGGACGACGCGGCTCTCCGCCGGGGCCTCCGTGTCGATCACGACCCGATGGATCCGGAAGATGACGGAGTCCTCCGGGAGCGGGTAGCGCCACGCCTCGAGTTCGGGGTGCCCGACCTCGGTCGTGACCATGTACATCATCCCCACCCCGCGGGCGTCATGCTGGAAGGTCGCGATGCGGCGCGAGTCGGGAGACCACTTGAGGACGGGGCGGTCGCTCTTCACCCAGCCCGCGTTGTTCGTCGCGTAGCCGAAGTCCTCGATCCCGTCCTCCGTGAGTCGGGTCTCCTCCCCCGTGTCCAGGTCACGGAGCCACAGGTTGTGGTCGCGGATGAAGGCCGCCTTCGTCTCGTCCGGCGAAACGATCTCGAAGCGGCGAGCCGGCGTGGCGTCCGGCGACGGGACCGCCTCGCAGCGGTCGGCGTCGAGCCCGCAGGCGTACGTCTCCCCTTCGACCTCGGCCTCGAAGCGGACCGACCCGGCCTCGAGCGCGAGATCTCCCCATGGGAGCGCGAAGGCGGTGTGTTCTTCGCCGCTCGCCGCCGAGAGCGCGGCGGCCATGCGCGCGTGGTCGAAAGCGCGCTCCCGCGTGCCCGCGGCCGGATCGATGACGACATACTCGGTGCCGCCCTCGAACCGGTTCCGATACCAGAACCGTCCATCCTCCAGCCACACAGGGATGACGGAAGCCCCGAGCACGAGCGGGTTCGTGTGGCTCGCGAGCCGCCCCTCCGCCCGCTCGTAGTCCGCCGCCGTCAGCGCGGCGGGCGCGTCCTGACCTGAAACCGGGGAGGCGGCTGCCGAGAGGACGGCCGACAGCAAGAAGGCGGACAAGGCCGGGGCACGACCCGCTGAAGGGAAGCGATGGTCATCGCGGAAGCGACAGTGAATTTTCGACGTTCGGAGCATGGACCAGCCTGGAGTTTATTCTCGTTTCGTGAGTCGCGTGACGAATCTGTCGCCACACTTGATCAGTCTCACAGCCTCACGCTTGCCACGACACTCAATCAGATTTCCGGGTTTTTTGAGCCGTGATCTCTCCAACTTCGGTACGGATCCGACCGCGGCAATGGGACGAAACTCGAAGTCTCGCTCGGACGGAACCACGTCCTCTGCGATGGCTGCACCGTCCCGAAGCTGCCTGACTACTTTCGAGGCGTTCAGCGCTCCCTTCTTACACTCAAGGGGCGCAACCCAGTTGCTGTTCTTGTAATTCTCCGCAACCAGGAGGAAATCGCATCGACCGCCGCCGGGGCGGGAAGGCGCCTCAGGTTTGTCGAAATCCAATACGAGTCGACGGACGGGGGCGTCCCGAAGGGAAATCCGGCAACCCGCCTTCACAAGACGGCCGTGAATCACGCACGCCGGATCGATCCGCTGTTGCACCGCACGCACGATCCCCTCAGCCACCGTTGTTCGCGAGACCCGCCAAGTCGGCCCACCTGTTGTGGACTTCCATCGCTACCTGCTCGTAGCCCGCTTCAAAGAGCCCGGCATCGCCCATCTCGATCTCCGTGACGCTCGCTCCGTCCTTTTCTTCCGGCGGATGAAACCGCCACACTCCCACTCGATCCGGGTGCAAGGCGGGTTCACGGCGGTCGTCCACCTGTGACAGGCGAATCAGATTGGCCAGCTCCTCCAGGACCCACTCGCTGTGAGTAGTGATCACGATGCGGACCCCGGCCTCCACCAGCTCCGCGAGGCGGCGCGTGACTTCCACCTGCATCGCTGGATGCAAGTGAGCCTCGGGCTCCTCGATGATCAGCACATCTCCAAGACGCACCAGGTGGCGCAGATAGAGAACGATCGGCGCCAGCTCCGACACCATGGACGACGCCTGTGTCAGAGGCAGATCGCGCCGCCAACCGGCCGGACGGTAGAGAAACTCCGGATAGTTCGCCGCAGTCGAATCCGTGCGGACCGCTCCTCGCAGGACCGCCTGCTCGAAGCGCTCGGCGAGCGGCTGGATCGTTTCCGATGGCCGGACCGCGGCTGCGGGAAAGAGCGCCTGCGGACGGCCCAGCGTGAGCAGCTGATCCAGGAAGTCGGCGAGCACGCCGGGCAACAGCGGCAGGTCATCCGTGGGCCTCAGTCCCGCACTCCCGGCGCTGCGAATCAGCGAACTGACAACCACTCGATGGCTGTGCATCACGCCCGTCCGGTCGGCCGGGAGATAGTAGGCCGACCGCTGAAACGGATGCAGGAGCGATTGGCGGACGCGTACGGTCAGCAAGCGGAGCAGCCGATCCAGATCCCGGTCCGCACCGGGTTCCGATACCATACCCAAACTCAGGAGAGGATTCTGCATCTCTTTGAGGACGGACTCGAGGCTGTCGGGCGTGCAGTCTCCGAAGACCGATGGTTGGCCACCGATCCGCCCGGAAAGGCTGATGTCGTCGCTGTGGCTGTTGAATCGGTAGTCCAGGTTGCCCGAACTGCTCGGGCGCGGGATCCGAAGAGATACGCGCGTGGCGGCCCGCTGCCCGTGACGGACCAGGCGCTCAAGGGAATCCACTCCGAAACACCATCGCACTTTGTCGGCCAAGCCCTGGGCCAGGCCCAAGGGCTGCTCGATGGAGCGCCGGACCGCCGATTCAAGGGAGCTCGGGAAGGGAGCCGCCCCCTCCTCGGCCTCGGCACGCGACAACCAATCGCGCAGGTCTCTGGAGGTAGCCTCGTCGAGATCCGTTCCCCCCCAGATCAACCGCGTGAAGAGGTCCCTGCCAACTGGCGACGCGGGAAAGCGCTCGCTGAACGAACGGTGCAGAGCGTACAGTAGCGTCGCGAGGTAGGACTTTCCCGTGTTGCTGGGTCCAACGAACACGGTAAGCGGGCGCAGATCGACCGCAGCTTCGGCGAGGGGGCCGAGGTTGCTCGCCTCCAGGCGGAAGTCCCCCGGTGTGCTGGGTAGCGGGTCCTCGTTCATCTGCCTGCAGCCAAGCTGTTCATGCCGATCAACATACGCTCTCCTAACCTCGATTCGAGCGAGACGAACGTAACCGACCGCCCCATGGCCCCCAAGCGCCGCTGCTCACCGGACGTATCCTACGTTGGCCCGATGGCGGACACCCATGCCCAACTGGAGGCGGCCTCCCGGCCGAGATCTTCGAGATCGAAGCCTTCGGGGACTCTGTCTCCCACGTCGGACTTCGTTATGAAGCGCGTCACGGGTGAAGCCGCGATCCCTCGGTCCCGCAGCGCATCGATGACCCGCACGCCGAACCGGTTCCTGACGGCCGGGTCGATCTGGCCCACCTCTCCCTCGTACACGGACCAGATATCCACGACCTCATCGCCATACCACGACTCGCGTCCCCGAATCCAGATGTCCGTGAACGTGACCTCCGGGAACGTCTCCCGCACCATCCGCTGGAGCAGCTCCCTGATTTCGGGCAGGTTGTCCTTGGTAATCGTGGCGATCATCGTCCGACCTCCTCCCTGAGAGTCCCTCACCGCCCCAACTCTGCGTCGGACTCTCAACGTGCCCTCAACCGCCGTGTCCGACCAGTTTCGTAGGCGACGACGGTCTACATGTCCCATTCGGGGGTCGGAGGCAAATTGTTCGGTGGTGCGCCAAGCGGGTAGATTTTAGTAACGGCCTTCAGGGAATCGACCTCGGGCTGGCCGTGAATGAACCGGGGGGAGACTGCGAGGGGGGCATGTCATGACGGATCCGTTGCGCGCAGAGCTTCTGCGCGTGGCCAAACGCATGGTCTGGTTCAAGCCGCCGGAAGAGACGCTGCGCGACCCGGTGTTCTTCCTCAACCACGTCATGACGTGGGGCACGGTCGAGGACATCCGGGTGGCCCGGGTCCATTACGACGACGATGATTTCAGGAAGGCCCTGAGGCAGGCCCACCCCGGCGTGTTCGACGCGCGCTCGTGGGCCTATTGGCATGTGGTGCTGGAGATGGATCCCGCCCCCCCGCTACCCGAGCGCCGCCTGCCCGAATCGGGGCACACGCTCGGTGCGAGCGGGACCGATGGTGCCATCCGTCGCTACCAGGAGCTTGCCCGGCGCAGGAAGCGGACGGATGGAAGCGTCGTGGATGCGTTCCTCGCGGAGCGCCGTAGAGAGGCTGCCGAGGAGTGAGGCTCCGTCAAGGCGTAGCGGACGCGTCAACCTCGCCGCGGAGGGCGTCGATGCGGCGGGCGACGCCTTCCTCGTAGCCGGACTCCTCGAAACCCTCGCGCTTGAACTGGATCGTTCCGGCCTGATCCAGATAGAACGTCGTCGGATAGCCGAGGATCTCGTAGTCCAGGGCGAGCCCCTGCTCGTCGAACAGGACGGGGAACGTGAAGCCGCCGTCCTCGATCTGCTGCGCCACCTGCTCGCGGGGAGATCCCGCGGTTGCGACGGTGAGGAACACGACATCGTCGTCGTCTTCGTAGATCTTCAGGAGTTCGACGAAGTGCGGGAACTCCTCGAGGCACGGGCCGCACCACGTCGCCCAGAACTTGAGCACGACGATCTTCCCCTCGAGGTCGCCCAGCCGCCATTCGGTTCCGTCCTGATCGGCGAGCGCGAACTGCGGCGCTTCGCGGTCGATGCGCCGGCCGAGTTCCCGCCGCTCCATCTCCTCCTCCACGATGGGACGGCGCACGGCGAACCGCTCTTCGACCGTCTCCGGTGAGAGGCCGGCGGCTGCGGCCGCTTCGTCCGCGAGGGGCTCGTACCGGGACCCGCCGAATGCCAGCGCCTCCACGAAGGCGTCCAGTGCCTCGGCCGGCCGGTCCGTACGCAGGAGATGGCGTCCGTACTCTCCCAGCGTGTTGGCATCCCTCGACTCATTCGCCAACTGCTCGAACAGCTCGCCGGCCGCTCCGATCTCCCCGAGTTGCGCGAGCGCGCGGGCTTGGAGGATGCGGGCCACGTCGATATAGTCCTGTCGCGACCGCTCCCGCGCGTCGCCCCTGAGGCCGGGATACAGGTATCCGGGACTGTGGGCTCGCAGGTCTTCCTCGATCGCGAGCGCCGCCTCGAGCACGGCCCGCGGCTCGATCCCGAAGTAGAGCAGGCCGCGGAGCGCCGAGAACACGCCCTTCCTCCAGCGGACCACGTCGATCGAGGCATCGAGCAGCGGCCCGGACACCTCCGGTTCGAGCGGCGCATGCGGCGGTTCCGCCGCGACGGTCGCCGCGCCCCACACGGTCCGGCTGCTCGGCGCATCGCCGGCTATTGAAGCGAGCGCACTCCGCGTCACAACCGTGTGGTTGCGGTCCACCCACGCGCCGCGTCTCCCGAGATCCGGCGACTTCAACCCCTCGGCGACGAGGCGCGACATGTCGACCGTACTATCCGCATACCCCAGCCGGGCCATGTTGAAGTCCGTCGTCAGGTCCCAGTACCGCGGATCGTCCGCCAACACGCCACGGTCGGGCGCCGCCTCGAGGCGCTCCAGCCAGCGGTCCGCGTCCTCTTCCCGCCGGAGAAGTTTGAAGTCGTATCCCGCCGCGAGCCGGTACAGCACCGGAGCCGCGACGTCCGGGTCGCCTTCGGCCTCGGCCGCGAGCGCGTCGAGCGCGGCCCCGACCGAATCCCTCACGACCTGGCCTCGATCGCCTTCCTCCCGTTCGGCGAGGGCGACGCGGAGCGCATCCGCGGCGCCGAGCAGGATCTGGTCATCCGGCCGCATCGCCCGCGCCTCGGCGAGGATCGCTCCGTACGCGTCCAGCTGGCCGAGGTCCTCGGCCGCGTCCTGTGCTTCGTTGTAGATGACGGGCCGGTCCGGCGCGCGGCTTAGCGCCTCGGGGAGGATCCGGAGGATTTCCTCCCCGTATCTCCGATCGGTTTCGAAGATGCCGGCCCAGCGAAGATCGTGGATGTAGCCTTCCCAGGCGGCGGAATCGCCGCGTTCCAATTCGAGCACCCGCTCCCAGGCCCGCGCGGCTTCCGCATGCAGGCTGAAGTAGCTGGCCAGCGTGGCGTACTGCCGGTGTGCATCTGTCTCATCGGGCGCTGCGGCGCGCGCCGAATCATAGCGGGCCATGGCGCGCTCGAACTCGATCGCTCCCATGTCGGCGGCCGCGTCGGCGATCAGTTCCGCGTGCGAACGGGCGTCGCCGCAACCGGTCAGGACCGACAGACCCAACGCCGTGAGGGTCAGGTGCCATCTCATGGATTCACTCCTGTGGCCTTTCGAGACGCCTTGCCCGGCGGTGCCGGGACGGGTCCCGGGAAGCGCTGATCACGTCGGATCGATGCTTGGTGTCACGATCAGGATGAGCACGGGCGCGTCCGCGGATCGGCGAGCCGATCCCAGCACTACCCTCTGGCCGTCGCGCATCGTGACCGATGCTTCGAGAAGAGGTAACGGCACCATGTCCGTGAGGGTCACCGTGGCGCGCACGGTCCCCTGGGTACGGCGCGCACGCACCTCCGCACTGATCGCCAACGGCGTCCGGGAATCGTCCAGGGCGATTCTCTGGCGCCCGCTCCCGGTGACCGTGCCGGGGAAGAAATATGACAGACCGATGTTCAGCACCGAAGTCGACAGAAGCCGGTATCCCTGGAAGTTGAACAGCTTCCTGAGTTCGCTCACGACGTCGCTGATCTCGGGGTCGTTGTCGGTGAAACCGTCGGCCTCTACGAGGTGAAAGACGAGCTGCACGTTCTGGACGGTCTCCGCGGCGTCCTCACGCTCCTGCGCGCCCGCGACTCCAGGAAGCGGGCCGAGGGCCAGCGCCATAATCAGGGCGAATCGGAGACTCTTCCTGCGCATCTTCGCGATCTTGTCGATCATCAGTCGCTCTCCTCAGGACTCAACAGCCATACGACGGCGATGTCGGGGTCGTTCGTGGGAAAGACTACGAACGGCCTGTCGGCCTCCACATCCAACTCGCTCACCATGCTTCGCGGGGGGGACGCTGCGGGGACGCCGACTTCTTCGATGGCGCCTGTGGGCAACAGAAGCAGGGCCGCTACGACCGCAGCCGCCGCGAGCGGACCCGCAGTCCACTTCCACGAGGGTTGCCGGCGCTCGTGGGCCGAGGGGGCCGTCGCGTCATGCACAGGGGTGGCGGGATCAACCATCGGGTCGGGGAGGCGTTCGCTCACCTCGTTCGCCAGCGCCGACAGGACGGCATGCATGTTCCGTCCGTCCCGGGCAATTCGGTCGGCGTCCCGCTGCCTCGCGTCCGAGCGGACGGCTGCCTCGCTGCCATCCTCCGGACGTCTCGGCCTGTCGTCACGCTCAGCCATCGTTCCCCCTGGTCTCCGTCCCCCCGGGTTGCGCCAACATCTCCTTCCGCATCCTGCGCCGCGCGCGAAGGAGGTGGACGCGCAACGTGTTCGGGTTCATCCCCAGCAGCCGCGCCGCCTCCTTCGGTCTCAGCCCCTGCAGGTCCACCAGATCGAAGACCTCCCGCTGCATCATGGGCAACTCCGTCACAAGAGCCCGAATCAGTCGCAGCGTTCGCTTCAGCTCGATCTCATCGAGCGGATCCTCCAACTCGGGCGCCTGCGCCTCGGCGAACCACTCCGCCTTCTCCGTCAACCGCTGCTCCCGCCGCTTCGCCCGCTGGTGATCCAGGCTCGCGTTCCGCGTGATCCGGTAGACCCAACTCGTCACCCGGGAGCGGCCATCGAAGCTCGCGATCGAGTTCAGCGCCTTCATCAGGACGAGCTGCGCGACATCCTCCGCGTCATCCGGATCGCCGGTCATGATCAGGGCCCACCGGCAGACCAGGGGGCGGAGAGCGCCCGCCAGCCTCTCGCGTGCCCCTCGCTCTCCCTTCCCGGCCCGTTCGGCCAGATCCAGGATCTCTCGGTCGGAGAGCATGGCGCCCCCGGTCCCTTCCTCCTTGGGTCGTTTCGAGAAGTGAGACGGCGTTGAAGGTAGGGGCGTTTACCGTGCTGCGGGCGTCACTTCGCCGTCAGCCGCCGGTCTCCACCACTTCGTAGAGGGCCACGGTGGGGATGTCGAGTTCGTTGCGCTGGCTGAGGAGCACCCAGTCGGCACCGATGTCCAAGACGGCCGCGCCGCGAGGGAACGTGAGGCGGCGAAGCCACACGCCGTTCGCATCCAGCAGGTGCAGTTCCTCGCCGGTCGCGTGCCAGCGGAAGGTCTTGACCCACAGGCCGCCGTCCGGCAGGGCGAAGAGGGCCTCGTACGCCGGCAGCCGCTCCGGCAGGTCATCCCGCCAGTCCGGCCAAGTGTCGCGCTCGAAGCGCCGACGGCTCTCGGGGTCGTCGTAGGTGCGCGCCCAGGCTTCGCCGTACCGCTGCACCTGCTCGTCGGTGACGGCGAGGTCGGGGCCGCCCCAGCGGGCGATGCGGGTGACCCGGCCCGTCCAGTCGAGGTGCTCGAGTTCGTAGTCGTCGGCCGTTCCGTACCACACCCCTGTCCCGACGGGCGCATACACCACGTCCTTCCCCCACTGCCGAGGACCGCTGCTCCCAGGCTGAACGAAGATGCGCTCGGCACCCGGGATCCCCGAGCGGAGGGTGGCCACATCCTCGCCCTCGGCCGACATGAGGGCGGTGTTCCACCGATAGAAGTCCCCCTCGGCCAGGTCCTCCTCGTAGCTCGCACCCAGGTCGTCCGGCCACGGCTTGTACACGAGGCGCCCGTCGGGTGCGCAGACGAGGCCGGAGTAAGGGCGTACGCCGACCGCAAGGAGCGAACGCGTCGCGAGTACGTTGCCATCGAGATCCAGCTCGGTGATGCGGTCCAGATTCCAGTCGAAGACCGTGAGCGGCGCCCCGGGACAGCTTCGGAGAAGCCGGAGCCCCTCGTACTCGCCCGGACCCTCGCCCGACCGTCCACTGGTCCAGACGTGGCGCCCGTTCGCGTCGTATCTGCGGAGGTTGCCGCTCTGTTCGTCCGCGACGACGATGCTGCCGTCTTCGAGCCGGACCGCGCCCGTCACGTTGCCGAAGATGTACTCGAGCGGACCGTCGACGATCCCGATCCGCGCCAGCGGCTCCTCCGCCAGCGTCAGGTCCGCATCGCGCGGGGCCGCGCTCTCGACCACCTCCTGGCCGGCGAGCGGCGGCGCTGCGAGAGTCGAGAGGGTCAAGAGGAGTACGCCGCCGCCTGGAAGACCGAAGCTGGTTCGGTGCATGTCGCCCCGCGGGGAGGTGTGGACAGGGAACAGCGATCTCCGACTGGAGACACAGATTCGACCCGAGAGAGTTGCGTCGCGTTTACCTCACCCGCGCTGCGGCTCGGCTCGCGAGCGGAACCAGTCGGCAAGCGCATCCGGCTGCGTCACGTCGCGAGTTCTTTCAGCGCCCTCCGGTACCGCTTCTCGGCCTCCACCGCGATCGCGAGTCCCTCGTCCACATCCGGATCGTAGGGGCTCAGCAGGATCCCGTTCGCCGTCTCGACGGCCAGCACTTCGTCGCCCGCCTCGAGGTGGAGGCGTTCAGTCATGTCCCTGGGCAGCGTGGCCCCCACGGACCCGCCCATTCGCCTCAGTTTCACCCTTCGAACCATGAATCCCTCCAAGTAGCATCCTCGTCGGCCCATAACCCGGATCGTATGATTGAGGGTTGGAAGTTGCGGACCCGGTTCACCTTTCGTGCAAGAGGTACAGATGCGTTCCCTTACCGTCGCCCTCGTTCTTCCCGTCGCGTTCGTCGCCCTGCCGCCGGATGCACCGCTCGCCGCGCAGGAGCGGCCGTTCACGTTCATGGATGTTCAGGAGATGAAACGCGCCGGCTCGTGGACCCCGAGCCCGGACGGCGCGTGGATGCTCTACACGGTGACGACCCCCGACTGGGAGGCGGCGGAGTCCCAGACCGACATCCACCTCGTATCGCTGAGCGAGGGCGTCGCGTCGAACCGGCGGCTCACCTACACGGAGGACAAGGACGAGCGCAGCCCGACGTGGGCTCCTGACGGATCGTTCTTCCTCTTCGCCTCCAACCGCGACGGGGACGACACGCAGCTCTACATGATGCGCCACGATGGGGGCGAGGCGCGGAAGATCACGGACGCGGACGAGGGCGTGTCGGGTTTCGCCTTCAGTCCCGACGGAAGCTGGCTCGTCTATCGCTCCGGCGAGAACGGACGGGAGCAACTCCACCGGCTGCCGGCCGACGATCTCGCGGGAGCCGAGCCCGAGCAGATCACGGACGGCGAGGCGGGCGTCGACCAGTGGGACTTCTCCCCGGACGGGAGTCGCATCTACTTCGCGCGCCCCGACTCCTTCGATGAGGACGAGGTGAAGCGGCGCGAGGAAGGCTTCACCGTCGATGTCCGAAACGCGGTCACGCCACTCTCGAGCCTGTGGAGCGTCGGTGTCGCGTCGGCCGAGGAGCGGCGCGAAACCGACGACGCGTCGTACAGCGTCAACAACTTCACGATCTCCGACGACGGACGCTGGATCGGGATCACCGGCGGCTCGACGAAGCGTTATGAACGCAACATCACGGCGCAGCGGCTGTACGCGGACCTTTACCTGATGGAGGCAGCCACGGGCGAGATCGAGCGCCTCACCGACAACTACGAGGTCGGCGAAGGCGGGCTCAGCTTCTCCCCGGACGGGCGCTGGATCGCCTTCTCGGCACCGGACGAGATGGAGCGGTACTCGATGACGGAGAACCGGGTCTACATCCGCGAGGTGGACGACCGGGGCGGCGCATTCCGGAAGCTGGGGGCGGAGTTCGACCAGAGTTCGAGCGTCGGATTCTGGTCCCAGGACTCGGAGACGATCTACTTCAACGCCGGCGTCAAGGTGACGACGCAACTCCACGCGCTCGACGTGGAGACGGGCGCGGTCCGGCAACTCACCGAGGAGCGGGCGGCGCTCTCCGTGTCCGAGGATGACGACACCGGCACCATCCTCATCAACTACAGCGACCCCAGAACCCCGCCCACCGTGTTCACGGTCGCGAGCGTGGACGACGTCCCGGACCGCTCGAAGTGGACGCAACTCGTGGACGCGAACCCGCAACTGCGCGAGGTGGCGTTCGGCGACGAGGCGGAGGTCAACTGGCGTTCGTCGGACGGAAAAATGGTCGGCGGCGTGCTCGTCTATCCCGTCGGGTACGAGGAAGGGACGCGCTATCCGCTCATCGTCGCGATCCACGGGGGACCGGCGTCGGCGGACATCCTCCGCTTCAACGGCGGCTACAGCGCACAGGTGTACGCGGGGGCGGGCTACGCCGTGCTCAAGCCCAACTACCGAGGCTCGCGCAACTACGGGAACGAACACCGCACGGACATCGTCGGCGACTACTTCACGATGGGCTACGAGGACATCATGACGGGCGTCGACCACCTGATCGCCGAGGGGATCGTGGACGGGGACCGCATGGGGACGCTGGGCTGGAGCGCGGGCGGCCACTGGTCCAACTGGATCCTCACGCAGACGGACCGCTTCAAGGCGATCAGCTCCGGCGCCGGGACGATGAACTGGATCAGCATGTACGCGCAGAGCGACGTGCAGCGGAACCGTCAGTTCTACGTGGGCGACGGCTTCCTGTACGAGGACTTCGACACGTACTTCGACCAGTCCCCGCTCAAGTACATCACGAACGCGAAGACGCCGACGATGATCCACGTCGTGGAGGGCGACCCGCGCGTGCCGAGCCCGCAGTCGGTTGAACTCCACATGGCGCTCAAGAAACTCGGCGTGCCGACGGAACTGTTCATGTATCCCGGCCGCAGCCACGGCATCCCCGATCCGCGCAACCGGCTCGTGAAAGCAGTGAGCGAGATGGCGTGGATGGACTACTACGTGCGCGGGATCGGCGAGAAGTTCCAGTGGCGCCAGGTCCTCGAGACGCTCGAAGGCGAGGAGGCCCCCACGGTCGTCTCCGAACGCTGATCCGGCGGCTTCCTTGAAGCGAGCGTTGAGCCGCCTGGTCTGGCCGGCGGTCTGGACTGCGGCCGCCGTCGCGCTCGTGGTGGTACCGTTCGGTTACGCGATCACCGAGGTCCACCGCGACGTCTGGATGGGAGCGGGCTGCGGCCTCGCCATCGGCGTGGGCATCGGCCTCCGGGGAGGCCCGCAGGCCGGTCCGTGGATGGGTATCCTCATCGGTTCGATTGTCGGGATGTCCACCGCGTTGATTGCCGGCGTGGCGCCTTTGGAAGGGTTCGGGGTCCTTGTCCCACCCATCCTGGCCCTGGCGGTCGGCATGCATGACGGTCTCCGCGAGACATCCTTCTCCGACTATAGGGACATGAGCCGGGAGACGTTCATACTATCCGTCCTGCTCGCTCTGGGGCTCTTCCCTGTCCTGGTCACGTCGGAAGCGTTGGCGCTCACGGTGTTTCCGCTCGCGTGCATGCCTTGGATCGCGCTGATTTCCGGCCTCCTCAGCCACCGCCGCGAGGGATGGCGCGACACCCGTCCTCCCCGGCTTCTCGTCCTGAGTGCGGTACTGCTGTTTGCCTCGATGCTCTTCCTGACGGTGGACGAGGAGATTGGATCCGGTCGCTTGACCCCGCGCATCGTCCCGGTCCTCCAATTCGTCGGGATACTGGGGCTCGCGGTGGCGGCAGTTCCCGCCGCCACGTTCCTGCTTGGGCGCGTCGCCATCGCGTGGCTGCAACCCCGCCTTCGGGTGTACGGCCGGCTCGCCGACTACCTGCGCATTATGTGGGTCCCTATCGGCGGGTTCGCGATCGGCTACCTGATGATTATCGTTCTGTTCGCCGGCTTCTACGGGATGCTGGAGCGCTTCAGCCCCGGCGCGTTCGCCGATGCAACCGTCGGCATCAAGGAGTGGATCTTCTTCGCGTTCTACACCGGCCTCGCCCAGGATTATGCGACGATCGCCCCGGTGTCGGACAGCGCGCGCGTGCTCGTCGGCACGCACCTGATCCTGTCGGCGGCGTGGGTCGTGGTACTGTTCGCGGCGGTGATGTCATTCATCGGGCCCAAGCTGGAGCAGATTGCCAGGCGTCACGCGGAGGAGGAATCGTGAGACGGTTGATTGCGCTGGGTCTCCGGATTGCGGCCGCGGTCGCGCTCGTCGTCGTCCCCTTCGGTTACGCGGTCACAGGGAACCACACCGACGTGCTGCTGGGCGCGGGGTGCGGGGTGGCCATCGGCGTGGGCGTCGGCCTGCGTGGAGGGTCGGGAAGCCGTTCGGGGACCGGGATCCTGATCGGCTCTATGGTCGGGGTCGTTGCGGCGTTCCTGGCCGGGGGGCTGAGCGTCGGCTGGGGCATCATCCTTCCGCCCCTCGGCCCGCTGGCGCTCGGCTTGATCGGCGGGTTCGACCGGTCTTCTCTCTCCGGGTATCGGGCTGTGACCCGGGAGACCTTCATTCTCGCCGTCCTGTTGAGTCTGGGGTTGATCCCCGGGCTGGTTGCGGGCGGTGTCGACCTGGCGCCTCTGGTGGCGGCGTTTCCGCTGGGGGCCGTGCCCTGGGCCGCGTTGTTGATCGGTCTCCTCAACCGTCGGCGCGAGGGTTGGGACGGTGCCCCACCGCCCCTGCCGCTGGTCCTCGGCGCGTTGGCGCTACCCGTTCTGATGGGCCTCCTGTTCGCGTTCGGCGTCGTGCAGGAAGACGCCGGCCTGTCCGGCATCCTGTACGTTGCCTGGATCGTCCTCACCCTGGCCATCTCGCTCCTGATGATCCCGGTGCTGGCGTTCCTCGGGGGTCGCGCCGCCGCCGTGTGGCTCCGTCCGCGGCTTCAGGTGTACGGCCAACTCGCCGCCTACCTGCGCGTCATGTGGGTCCCGATCGGCGGGTTCGCGGTCGGCTACCTCACGATCATCTTCCTGTTCGCCGGATTCTACGGGATGCTGGAGCGCTTCAGCCCCGGCGCGTTCGCCGGCGCCGGCTCCGGGGTGGCGGACTGGCTGTCGTTCGCCTTCTTCAACGCCCTGGCCCAGGACTACGCGGCCGTCGTCCCCGTCTCGGTCGGCGCCCGCATGCTGGTCGGCCTCCACCTGATCCTCTCGGTCGGCTGGGCGCTGGTGCTGTTCGCGGCGGTGATGACCTCCATCGAGCCGAAGCTCGCCCGCATCGCGCGGCGACAGACGGACGAGGATCCCGACTGACTTCCGGTGGCCGCAGCCGCTCCCGCCGTGGCGCGGCGGATCGAACTGCGGGCTGGTGCCGGGGCGTACGGTGGACGAACATCGTCACATGACGTTCGACATCGTATTCGTGCTGGGTCTGACCCTGGCGGCGCTCGTCCTGTTCGCCCTCGACCGGCTGCGGCTGGACCAGATCGCCATGTCGGTCCCGGTGGTCCTCCTCCTGAGCGGCATACTCACGCCCGCCGAGGCCGTGTCGGGCCTGTCGAGCCGCGCGACGGTGACGGTCGGCTCGATGCTAGTGCTCGGCCTGGGGCTCCGGAAGACCGGGCTCGTGTCCGCCATCGGAGCCTGGGCGCGCACCGCTCCCCTCGGCGGCAAGTACTCCCGCATGTTCGCGCTCTGCCTCATCTGCGCGCTCCTCTCGCCCTTCCTCATGACGACCGCGGTCGTGCTGGTGTTCCTCCCGGTTTTCGTCGCACTCGCCGAGCAGGCCAGGGAGCCGGCCTCGCGGTATCTCATGCCCCTCTCCTTCGTCTCGATTCTCGGGGGCACCGTCACCCTGATGGGGACTTCCACGAACCTGGTCGTGCACGGCGAAGCGATGAGGCGAGGGTTCGACGACCTCCACATGTTCTCGATCACGCCGCTCGGTCTGATCTGTCTCGCCGTGGGTCTGCTGTATCTCTTCACCGTCGGCCGGGTGCTCCTGCCGAGGCGTATCCGGCCGCCGGACCTCTCCAGCAAGTACGACATCCGCCGCTTCGTCACGGAGTTGCACGTCCCGGAGGATTCGCCGGCGAACGGCCGCTCGCTGGCCGAACTCAAGTGGGGCGAACGGTACGGCGTCACCGTGCTGGACATCGAACGGGGGGAACAGGAGATCACGGCGCCGCACGGAGACCGCCACATACGGCCGGGCGACGTCCTCTACGTGCAGGGATCCGCCGAGCGCCTTCTCGAACTCGCGCGCCGGCAGCGACTCGAGACGCCGAGGGAGCGGAAGGAGCAGGGACTCGACCTGGCCGGGGGCGGCCGGCTGGTCGAAGTTCTCGTCGCGCCCGGCTCGAGTCTCGTAAGCCGGACGCTTCGCGATCTGAACTTTGCGCAACGCTACGATGCGGCCGTGCTCGCGATCCAGCATCACGGCGTCACCGTAACGGAAAGGTTGGCGGAGGTCTCGTTTCGCGTAGGCGACCTCCTCCTGGTACACGGGAGGGCGAGCGCGCTCGGACGCCTCGTCGAAGATCCCGGGTTCGTCCCCGTGGGCGAAGTGAAGACGCAGGTCGGGAGCAGACCGCGGGCCGGCGTGGCTGCCGGGATCCTGGTCGGCGTCGTGCTCAGCGCGAGCCTCGGCATCCTCGACATCATGACGGCCGCGCTCACCGGCGTCGGCCTGATGGTGTTCACGCGCTGTGTGCGCGTCGAGGAAATCTACGCGGAGGTGGAGTGGCTGGTCATCTTCGTCCTGGCCGGTTTGATCCCGCTCGGGGTGGCGCTCGAGACCACCGGGGCGGCGGAGTTGCTCGCGCATGGGGTGGTGACGCTGACGGCGCCGCTGGGAGAGGTCGGGCTCATCGCGGCCTTCTACCTGGTGACCGTCCTCATGACCGCCATCGTGTCCAACGCGGCGACCGCCGTGATGCTCACCCCGGTCGCGATCCTCGCGGCCACGCAGGCGGGCGTGAACCCGTACGCGCTACTCATCGCCGTGATGTTCGGGGCATCCGCCTCGTTCGTCACGCCCTTCGGGTATCAGACCAACGTCATGATCTACGGGCCGGGCGGATATCGCTTCTCGGACTTCGTGAAGGTGGGTGGCCTGCTCAACCTCATCCTCCTCATCACGGCCAGCCTCCTCATTCCTCTTTTCTGGCGCAGCCCTTGATCCGGCCGGGGATCCGGATTTGCGGCCGTCGGCGACTGACGCTCAGGCTTTCCTGAAGCGCCAGCCGTACAGGATGCGGCCGTAGTAGTTGAACATCCTTCTCGCCTCGGGATCCTCGAAGGGGTAGTCCGCGCCGATCTGTCTCGCGGCCGCGAGCCCGGTGACGAAGGCCGTTTCCTGGCTGTTGATCAGCGTGTGGGCGCCGCAGTGCCAACTCCCCCTCCTGCCCTGTATGAAACGGAAGAGGGGGACGATCCACGCGACATGACGCACGTCGTGCACGATGTGCTGGAACCACCACCTCTTGATGACCTTCCCGTCATCGATCTCGCTGATCGGGTTGTACGTGACCAGACAGGGTTTGTCCGAGCGCTTCGCCCACGGCTGCTGGTTGTGCATGATGTAGGTGATCTCGTAGTTGTCCGGCCTGGCGCCGTACTGCTCGATATGGTTGCTCCGGGTTTCCAGCGCCTTCACCTCGTCATCCGGCAGGACCGAGGCGTCCGAATGTACGACCGTATGGTTGTGGAGTTCGCTCTCGTAACGGATCGATGAGAGGATGTAGCGCTCCAGGAACGACGGCTCGTCCAGCATCATCAGCGTCTGGTTCGCATTGCAGGCGAAGATCACCGCGTCGAAGCTCTCCCGCGCGCCGTCCTCATCCTCGACCTCGACGTGGGATCCCCGTCGAACCACCCTGCGGACGGGCCGGTTGAGATAGATCTTCTCCCGGAAGCCGGCGGAGAGGTTGTCGTAGATCCGCCGCGTTCCCCGGTCCCACGTCTGCATCGTCGTCGCGGCTTCGATGTCGAAGAACTCGAGATACCTGGAGAACAGCGAGGCGGGCATGTCGAAGACGTTCGTCGCCATCAGGAAGTTGACGAACATCGGCTTCAGGATCTTGTACCTGAAGTCTCCCGAGAGGCCGGCCAGATTCAGGACGGCCCCCATGCTGATGTAGTTGAACGGGTTGAGCGCGTTCAGGAACTTCGACCGCGAATGGGTGAGCCGTCCGAATCGGTGCAGCAGCCGCAGGATGCGCTGGAACTTTCGGATCTCGAGCTGCAGCTGTTCCCTGATGTCCGAATCGAAGTCGTGGGCATAGGTTCCCCCGCGATATTTGACGCTGTAGCTGAATCTCGTGTCGATCAGATCGATGCCGAACTGCTCCAGCAACACCACGAAGTGCTGATATACGGAGGGGATGCACGCGGTGACGGAAATGTCGAAGGGGATCGATCTCCCGTCCTCCTGCGGCATGTCGACGGTGACGGCGTTTCCGCCGATCCGCTCTCCGGCCTCGAACAGCCTGAAATCGAACCGGTCCGGGTCGTGATGGAGCGCCCATGCAGCCCCCAGGCCCGAGACGCCTCCGCCGACGATGGCGATGTTCTTCATCCGTCTCCCCTTCCCGCGGGGGGCCCTGTCCTCCCGCCGGGTCGATACCGGCCTTGCTGTTCAAGGGGCGACCGCCGCAGTTTTTCGGGCTTCGCCAACGCATGAACCACGAGATGGACGATATGATTTACCCTGGAGATGAGATGATCAAGCGGACCCCACTGGCGATCTTCGCCGCCGGGTTTTTTCTGTCGACCGCGACTCCGGCTTTGGGCCAGGAGGTGATTCAGTCGGCATACCATGACTACCGGCTCGTCCCCGTAGTGGAGGGGCTGAGGCAGCCGTGGTCGATCGCCTTCCTGCCGGACGGCGAGATGCTCGTGACCGAGAAGGCGGGCACGCTGCGCGTCGTCCGCGACGGCATGCTCCTGCCGGAGGCGGTCACCGGCGTGCCGGAGGTGATTTCGGAGGGACAGGGCGGACTCATGGACGTTGTGCCCCACCCCGACTTCGAGAGCAACCGGCTCCTCTACCTGAGTTTCTCGCAGCCGAACCAGACGGAGCGAGGGACGACGGCGGTCATCCGCGGACGGTACGAGAGCGGGGCACTCACCGACATCGAGGAGATCTTCGTCGCGGTCTCCGAAGGATACGGCCACTACGGATCGCGTCTCGTGTTCGACGGACAGGGACACCTGTTCATCACGGTCGGGGAACGCCAGGCTCCGGCGCGCGGCGACCTCTACGCACACCCCGCGCAGGACCCCTCGAACCATCACGGCACCGTGAGCCGGGTCTACGAGGACGGCACGATCCCGGAGGACAATCCGTTCATCGGTGATCCCGACGTACAACCCGAGATCTGGAGCTACGGGCACCGCAACCAGCAGGGGATGGCCATGAACCCGGAGACGGGTGACCTCTGGGCCACGGAGCACGGTCCCCAGGGCGGCGATGAACTCAACCTCATCGAGCCGGGGCTCAACTACGGCTGGCCGGTCGTCGGCTACGGCGTCAACTACCGCTCGGGCACCGCGATCCACGAGGGAACACACAAGGAGGGGATGGAGCCGCCGGAGCACTTCTGGGTGCCGTCGATCGCGGTCTCGGGACTGCTCTTCTATACGGGCGACCGCTTCCCGCACTGGAAGGGGAACCTGTTCGCGGGCGGGCTCGCCGGCCAGCAGTTGGCGCGCCTCACGCTCGACGGCCAGCAGGTCGTGCGCGAGGAGACGCTCGTGCAGGGCTTCGGGCGCATCCGCGATGTCCGGCAGGGGCCGGACGGGCTCATCTACCTCGCGATCGACGGCCGGGGGAGCGAAAGGACGGCGATCCTCCGCATGGAGCCGGTCGAGACGCGCTAGGGTTGTCGGTCCCCGGGCGGCCCCGTCGCGCGACCGGCTTCAGCCGGGGGCGACGGCCCGCCGGTAGGCTTCCGACAGCGCCCGGGTGATCTCGCCCGGGCGACCGCTCCCCACGGGCCGGCCGTCGACTTCCACGGTCGGCCGGACCTCCGTCGTCGTCCCCGTGAAGAAGATCTCGTCGGCGTCCCGGAGTTCGTCCACCGTGAAAGCGCGTTCCCGGGCGGCGATGCCCAGTCCGGCGCACAGTTCGAGCGTGAAGGCGCGCGTGACGCCGTGCAGGATGTGGTTCGTGGCCGGGGCCGTCGTCACCTCTCCCCCGAGAACCGCGAACACGTTGTTGTGCGTTCCCTCCTGAACCATCCCCTCGCGGATGAAGATCGCGTCCTCGACGTCCGCCTCCACCGCGGCCTGCTGTGCGAGGACGTTGGGCAGGAGTCCGGTCGTCTTGATGTCGGCGCGGGCCCAGCGCTGGTCGGGCAGCGTGATGGCGCCGAAGCCCCGCTCCCACCGCTCCGGCGTCGTGCGGACGAGTTCCTTCGCGAAGGCGTAGACGGTGGGCGCGACCGCCTCCTTCGGAAACGCGTGCGAGCGGGGGGCGGCGCCTCGCGTCACCTGCATGTAGAAGACGGAGAACTCGGCGGCGACGAGGTCGTTCCGCGCCAGGAGTTCGTCACCCACGTCGGCGAGGGGAGCTACGTCCGCCTCGATCCGGAGCGTTTCGAGGCCCCGGGCGAGCCGGGCCAGGTGGCGTTCGCGCAGGAAACAGCGGCCCATGTACGCCGGGATCGCCTCATAGACCGCGTCCGCGAACAGGAAGCCGCGGTCGTTCACCGAGACGCGCGCCTGGCCGACGGGGAGGTAGTCTCCGTTCAGATAGACGATGATGGTTTGCAACCCCTCCGTTCAGGGAATCGCCGGGCGGTCGCGCCGCCGCGGAACCCGGCGCCTCGGCACGCTCGGTGGCTCGCGGACTTCCGAGACACCACACCAGATGCCCGTGTCGGGCCCGGGGGGGCAAGGTCGGTCCCGATCTGGTTCACGTTCGTGCACCGCGTTAGCGTGCAGCGGGCGGGTCCGCTATCGGCCCGTTTTCTTCTGCTTCCGGAGGACTGATGAAGGTTTCGCGGCGAGTTCGCGGCATCCCTGCCGCTCGGTGGCTCTTCCTGGCGATCATCCTGCCATCGACGATCCTCGCGGGCGCGACGTGGTCCGCCCCGGCACTGGCGGCGCAGGAAGCGCGCACGCTTTCCTACGGCGAACCGGAGGAGGTCGGCATGTCCCGCGCCGTCCTCGAGGGCGCCCTCGGACTGTACCACGAGGCGGTCGAGCGCGGAGACATCGTGGGCGCCGTCCTGCTGGTCGCCCGCAAGGGGAAGATCGTCCTCCACGAGGCAGTCGGCATGCGCGACAAGGAGCGGGGGCTGCCCATGGAGCGGAATTCGATGTTCCGCATGGCCTCCAATACGAAGCCCGTCGTGGCCACCGCGATCGCGCAACTCGTGGAGGAGGGCAAGCTCTCCTACGACGACCTCGTCCGGGAGTACATCCCCGAGTGGGACAACTACCGCGCGGGGTTCATCACGGTCGGACACCTCCTGTCCCACAGCAGCGGGCTCCGGATCCCCACCCTCTTCCTGCAGCCGCTGGGCGAGAATCCGACCCTGCAGAGCGAGTCGGCCCGCTTCGGCGCGGTCGGAGCGGAGGTGACGCCGGGAGAGACGTATTCCTACAACAATCCGGGGTACAACACGCTCGGCGCGTTGGTCGAGATCGCCTCCGGCCAGTTGCTGGAGGACCGGCTCATGGAGACGGTCTATGGGCCGCTCGGGATGGCGGACAGCTACAATCATCACGCCGCGCACGAGGTGGGCGGGAAGGTGGATCGCATGGGCGCGGTCTACTACCAGCGCGGACCCGACGGGGACTGGACTCCCGGCGGCACGCCCGGAGGCCCGGTCGCCTTTCCCTTCGCGCGCGCTTCGGGCGGCATGATCTCCTCGGCGTGGGACTATGCGGTGTTCTCGCAGATGTTCCTTAACGGCGGCACCTACGATGGGGCCGAGATCCTGACGCCGGAATCCGTCGAACTCATGACGTCACCGAAGATCCACATCGCCGGCGAGGGGGACGAGGCGAGCTACTACGGATACGGGTGGCGGCTCGCCGACGGCACGTACGGCCACGGAGGATCGGACGGCACGAACGCGTGGCTCGACCCGGATCGCGAGATCATCGGTCTCGTGTTCACGCAGACGCCGCGCGGCGACAACCGCGGCACCCGCCTCGAGCGCTTCCGCGAACTCGTGAACCTGTCGCTCGAGGGCAACTGACGGCAGGATCGAGCTAATCGCCCGAACGATTCGAAGCTGTGTCTCCGTATGGCACGTAATGGGCACCTCTACCGCGACCTCGAACTCTGACGAGTTTCTCGTTGCGCATTGCGCGCATGAGCCTGAGCACCTGCGTCCGAGTGTAGCCGGAAATCCGTCTTATCTCCGCGTTCGTCAGTCGGCCCCGATCCGACAGGACAGCAAGCAACCGAAGGCGAAGCGCCTCTTCGTCAATCCACAGGTCGCTATCTGCCGCTTCCATGTCCGGAAGAAGCTCGGCATAGCGTCGCGCGAGGCGGTACACCGTTCCCGGACCTCTTCCCTGTGCAACAAAAAACCCCCGCTTCCGCAGCGAAATCAGGTGGACCGCCGCTTCCTCCTCCGGTAACTGGAGCAATTCCGACGCCGACCACCGGTCGAGAAACCCTCGCCGCGTCGAGCCGCGCAGGGCGATCAGGTCGTCAAGGGAGAGATCGGTTCCGCGACGCCTTAAATCGTGCACCAGGCGTGCGAACGCGGTGTGCGTGCGAGTGTTAAGGATCAACCGCACCTGGGACTCATCCGCATCGTAGCGCGGGATCCCCTTGCCCAACGAGAGGAGTTCCTCATAGATGCGGTCGACGCCGAGACCGGCGCGGTTTACCAGCCCGATCATCTGTAGTGCCTCGGCAAGGAGCGGGTTCCGGCGCACGGGCCGGTGACGGAGGATATTTCGGGGCGTGACCCCGGGCATGAACCCTCCCGGGCTGACGACTTCCAGCCATCCGTCGCGAAGATCGACATGGGTCGACTGGCGCAGGAAATAGTCACGGTGAACGAACGCGTTCAGTACGGCCTCGCGTCCGACCCACCAGGTGATATCGGGGATCTCGAGCTGCTGGAAACCCACGGGATCGATGGTGGCTATTTGCAGGTTCGCCTCGAGGAGCCGACGGAGTTCCTCCAGCGCCCGCAGCAGCGGGCTCCTGATGTCGCGGCGGAGGTCGTACCGGGTGGAGTCCTTCCAGCGAGAGAATATCACTTCGTGGCCGGGGGCGTAGCGCGCCAGCGCAGGTCGGGAGCCCAGAAGGAGGACGGCGGCGAGCGTGACGCCGCTCTCCGAGGCAAGCCCCAGTGCGCCCAGGAGGTCACGGTCCGCCAACTCCGCGAGATCCCGCCGCTCGGCATCCGCTCGAATGACCTGACGCAGCAGCAGGAACTGTTCCGGATCCAGATCCGAAGGTTCGACGTCTGGCAGTACTTCGGCGGTGGGGTCGCGACCGCCGCCCGATACGACAAGCTGGGCCAAGGTCGATCCCGTAAGCGGCCGGTTTTCCTTGCCCATGCGGATCTTGGCCACGCCATCGGAGGTCGTGTGGGGCGGAATCCCGACCGGCACGCGAACGACGAGGAGTCGGCCCTCCGGCTCTCGTAACTCTTCGATTTCAACGAGAAGATGAGGGTCGGTGCCATCGTAGATTTCGCGACGCAGGGCGGCGTCGTCGAGTTGCGCCACGCCGTGGATCGCGTCCACTCTGGTTCGTTTGCGATCTGCCACGCCGAGGACCAGAATGCCGCCTTTGGCGTTCGCGAAGGCTACGACGGACTCCCGAAGCTCGCGGACCTGGGTGCGTCTGGCCTGCCCGCTTGGATCCCAGGACTTGAACTCAAGGGTTTCGGACTCCAGGGCATCAGCAGGTTCCCCGTCCAGCCGGTCCAGCAGGGTCGCGATCTCAGCGAGATTCACCGAAATAACACTCCATTTTCATAATGTTGTGTTATTCATTGTAATGCATCGCGAAGCTCGGGTCCAGTACACTTCGGACCTTCCGGCAGGATCCCTCAGGCTGACGCGCGGCGGCGGAGCCATTCGACGGTAAACAGGAGCGCGAGCGCGAACACGATCAGGAAGGTGGCGACCGCGAGGATCGCGGGGCTGATCTGTTCGCGGATCCCCGCCCACATCTGGCGGGGGATGGTCCGCTGCTCCAACCCGCCCATGAAGAGGACGACGACCACCTCGTCGAACGACGTGGCGAAGGCGAACAGGGCTCCCGAGATCACACCGGGCGCGATCAGCGGCAACTGCACGGTCCGGAAGGTGCGCACGGGTCCGGCACCGAGGCTGGCCGCGGCCCGCGTGAGGTTGCGGTCGAAGGCCGACAGCGTGGCGACCACCGTGATCACGACGAAGGGCAGGCCCAGCGTCGCGTGGGCCAGGATCAGCCCCAGGTGCGTCTGGGCCAGTCCGAGGTTCGTGTAGAAGAAGAACATCCCCGCCGCGGCGATGATCACCGGCGTGACCATGGGCGAGATCAGGAGGCCGGTGATGAAGCGGCGCGCCGGCATGGCGGGGCTCGACAGCCCGAGCGCGGCCAGCGTTCCGAGCGCCGTCGCGAGCAGGGTGGCGGAGACGCCGATCACGAGACTGTTCACGAGGCCGCGCGTCCACGCCTCGTTCTCCACGATCTCGCGATACCACCGCAGCGACCACGCCTCGGGGTCGAGGCGGAGCATGCCCTCGGTGAAGGTGAAATAGGGTTCCGCGTTGAAGCTGAGCGGCACGATGACGATGATCGGCGCCACGAGGAAGATGAAGACGCAGGTGCAGAAGGCGAGGTAGCCGATGCGGCCGACGCGGGCTCCGATCACTAGCCCAGACTCATGCGCTCGACGCCCACCAGCCGGTCGTAGAGCAGGTAGAGGACGAGCACGCCCACCAGCAGGAGCGCGCCGAGCGCCGCCGCGAGCCCCCAGTTCAGCGACGTCTGCATGTGGTAGGCCACCATGTTCGAGATCAGCTGGCCGCTGCTCCCGCCGACGAGCGCCGGCGTGATGTAGTAGCCGATCGCGAGGATGAAGACGAGGAGCGAGCCCGCGCCCACGCCGGGCAGCGTCTGCGGCCAGTAGACGCGGCGGAAGGCCTGGGCGGGCGTGGCGCCCATCGAGGCGGCGGCCCGCATGTGCAGGGGCGGAATCGACCGCATGACCGAGTACAGCGGCAGCACCATGAAGGGCAGAAGAACGTGCGTCATGGCCACGAGCGTGCCCGTCATGTTGTAGACCATCGACAGCCGGCCGTCGTCCCCGATGAGTCCGATCGCCACCAGCAGGTCGTTGACCACGCCCTGCGTCTGGAGGAGGACGATCCACGAGGTCGTCCGCACGAGGAGCGAAGTCCAGAAGGGAACGAGGACGAGAGCGAGCAGGAGGCCGGCCCGGCGCGGGCGGGCGTGCGCGATGAGATGAGCGATCGGATAGCCGAGGATCAGGCAGAAAACGGTGATCGCCAGGCTTACGAGCAGCGTGCGCCACAGGAGCGGCAGATAGATGCGCCGCTCCTCCGGCTGCCGCGCGACGGAACCGTCCGCCAGCCGCTGCATGTCCAGCGCGTTCAGGTAGTGGCGGGCCGTGACGCGCTCGCCGGCCGCGCGGATCGCGTGCCAGGTGCCCGGGTCGACCCAGGCGGAATCGATGGCGGCCATCGCGTCTCGCCACGGACCCTCCGCCACCTCCCGCAGGTCCCGGGCGGTCCGCGTGAACACGCCGCGCAGCCCGCTCTGGAGCCGGTTTGTCCGGCTGGCCACCTGCCCCAGCGTTCTCGCCTCCCGCGCGGCCCCGATCTCCCGGGCGGCCGCCTCGTACGTCGCCTCCGGGGGGAGCCCTTCGCCGTCCCAATCGCGCAACGCCGTGAGCGTCGCGGGCAGGGCGTCCGCCACGACGGGATCGTAGACGCTCCTCACCAGCATCGTCCCCAGCGGCGCGAGGAACGTGACGCCAAGAAAGATCAGGAGCGGCAGAACGAGCCCCATCGCCCGAAGCCGATCCCGGCGGCCCGGACCGACCCTCGCGACCCTGCGTCGGCGGCGTCCCGTCATCCGGTCACCGGGCCAGCCAGGCGCTGAAACGCTCGTTCAGCTCATCCTGGTTGTCGACCCACCAGGACCAGTCCCTCCGCAGCGCGCGCGCCATGTTGGGGGGATGCGTGGGCAGGTGCGGGCCCATCTCCACGCCCGTCTCCAGGTGAGTGGTGATGAGCGGCGCGGCCGATTCCCGCGCGGGACCGTACGAGATCCTCCGGCCGAGACCGGCGAGCGCCTCGGCGGTGCTCGCGAAGCTCACGAGCCGCATCGCCTCGTCCAGCCTCGGCGTGCCCGCGACGATGGCCAGCTGATTGATGTCCAGGAGTTGCCCGTCCCAGACGATCTCGAACGGCTGCCCCTCGAGCACCTGCGCGTTGAAGATGCGGCCGTTGAAGGCCGTGCTCATCACGACCTCGCCGTCGGCCAGCATCTGCGGCGGCTGGGCGCCCGCCTCCCACCAGACGACCTGGTCCTTGATGGTATCCAGCTTGTCGAAGGCGCGGCTCAGCCCCTCCGGCGTGTCCAGAACAGCGTACACGTCCTCTGCCGGCACCCCGTCGGCCATCAGGGCGAACTCGAGGTTCACCATGGGCACGCGGCGCATCCCGCGGCGCCCGGGAAACTTCTCGAGATCGAAGAAGTCCGCGATCGTCTCCGGCCGGGCGCCGGGGAAACGGTTGGCGTCGTATGCGTAAATCGTGGACCAGACGACGCCCCCCACCCCGCAGTCGGAGAGGGTGCCGGAGATGAAGTCCTCCTCGGCGGGCGTCCCATCCGGTCCCGGAGGGAGCATCTCCGGATCGACGTACTCGAGCAGACCCTCGTCGCAGGCGATCGTGACGTCGGAAGCGTTGAGGTCCACGACATCCCAGTAGACGTTGCCCACTTCGACCTGGGCCCGGATCTGTGCCAGACCGCCGTTGAAGTCCTCGACGTCCACGCGGATGCCGGTGGCCGCGGCGAACGGTTCGTACCACGCCTCGATGCTCGCCTTCTGATACGAGCCCCCGTAGGAGACGGCCGTAATCGACTGGGCCGCGGCCTGCCCGACGAAACACGTCGCGATCACGGTCGTGTACGCCGCGGCTCGGGCCAGAGCCATCATCGCCCGGTCAGTTCGCACGGGTCAGCCAGGCGCTGAAGCGCTCATTCAGCGCGTCCTGATTGTCCACCCAGAACTCCCAGTCGTTTCGCAGCGCGCGCACCGCGTTCTCGGGGCTGGTGGGCATATGGGGCGCCATTTCGACGCCGGTCGCCAGGTGAGTGGTGACGAGCGGTTCTCCCGACCGGCGGGCCGGACCGTAGGAGATCCGGCGCGCGACCGCCGCGAGCGACTCGCCCGTCGTCGCGAAGCGCAGGAAGCGGAGCGCATCTTCCAGCCGCGGCGTCCCCGCCACGATGCTCAACTGGCCGTAGTCGAGCAGCTGGCCGTCCCACACGATCGTGAACGGCTGCTCCTCGAGCACCTGCGCGTTGAAGATGCGACCGTTGTAGGCGGTACTCATCACGACCTCGCCGTCCGCCAGCATCTGCGGCGGCTGGGCGCCCGCCTCCCACCAGATGACCTGGTCCGCGATCGTCTCCAGCTTCTCGAAGGCCCGGTCCAGCCCCTCCGGGGTGCGCAGCATTGCATAGACCTCGTCGAGCGGAACGCCATCGGCGATGAGGGCGAACTCGAGGTTGACCTGCGGCACGCGACGCATGCCGCGTCGTCCGGGAAACCTCTCCAGGTCGAAGAAATCCGCCATCGTCGCGGGCTTCTCATCGGGGAAGAGGTCGGCGTTGTAGGCGTAGACCGTGGAATAGAACAACATCCCGGCCCCGCACGGACCCTGCAGCTCCGGATAGAAGTCGTCCCTCGCGGGCGTCCCATCGGGGGCCGGCGGCAGCATGTCGATGTCGATCGGTTCCAGAAGGCCCTCGTCGCAGCCCCGCATCGCATCGGCCATCTCGAGGTCGACGACGTCCCAGTGGACGGCGCCGACGTCGACCTGCGCCCGTATCTGCGCCAGGCCGCCGTTGTAGTCCTCCATGTCCACCCGAATCCCGGTCTCATCCATGAACGGGACCTGGATGGCCCCGCGATACGCCCGGCCGTAGGAGCCTCCCCAGGAAACGGCGGTGATCGCCGGACCCTCCGGCGCCTGGGGTCCGCACCCGAGCGTGAACGCCGCTGCGACCGCGAGGACGACGAGCACCCCATCGCGCGACGTGTGGATTGCAGATCTCGTCTTCATGCGATCTCCTCTTCCCCTTCGAAGTCCAGCGCGCGGCAGTCGTTGACGGTCCAGCCGATCCGGATGGGGTCGCCCACCATCATGGCGCCGTGCCCCACGATGTTCGGGATCTTGGCCACGACATCCCGGCGCCCGCAGGCGGCGAGCCGGACGCGCAGGTGGTCGCCGAGGAAAGTCATGTCTTCGACGACGGCGTCGACCTCGTTATGGTACAGATCCTCCTGGGGCTTGATCGCGATCCGCTCGGGGCGGATCGAGAGCGTAACCGTGTCGCCTACTCCGCACGGGGCGATCCGGAAGGCCCGGATCCGCTCGCCCCCGACGTCCACTTCGCACAGGTCGTCCTCCACGAGCACCACCTCGCCGTGGAGCCGGTTGTTCTCGCCGATGAAGCGGGCCACGAAGGCGCGCTCCGGCTCCTCGTAAAGCCCTTCCGCTCCGGCGATCTGCTCGATCCGGCCGCCGTTGAGGACGGCGATCCGGTCCGACATCACCATCGCTTCCTGCTGGTCGTGGGTGACGTAGACGACAGTCACGCCCAGCCTCTGGTGGATGGAACGGATCTCGTACTGCATCTCCTCGCGCAGGCTGCGGTCCAGGGCGCCGAGCGGCTCGTCCATCAACACGAGTTCGGGTTCGAACACGAGAGCGCGGGCGATGGCCACGCGCTGCTGCTGGCCGCCCGAAAGCTGGCCCGGCCGCCGGTCCTCGAGGCCGCCGAGGCGGACGAGGTCGAGCGCCCGCGTGACGCGCTCGCGGCGCCGATCCTCGGGAATCCCTCGCACTTCCAGCGGAAACGCGAGGTTCGCGCCCACGGTCATGTGCGGAAACAGCGCATAGTTCTGAAACACCATCCCGATCCCGCGCTTGCGGGGCGGAAGGTCCTGGACGGAGCGTCCGCCGATGCGGATCACGCCGGACGTCGCCGGCTGAAAGCCCGCGAGCATCATCAGGATCGTCGTCTTCCCCGAACCCGAAGGGCCGAGCAGGGTCACGAACTCACCCTTGCCGATGCCGAGGTTGAGATCGTCCACCACCAGCGTGTGGCCGTCGTAACTCTTGCTCACGCCCTCGAACTCGACGTGCTTGGCCTGGCTGCGACCGTCGCCCTCCGCGCCGTTGGAACCCGCGATCATCTGGCGATTCTGCCTTGTTCTTCGGAATATGGAATGGTGATCGGTCCCCGGTCGGGGTCGATCAACTTGAAGCCGGCGGCGCCAATCCGCGAGTGTGTGCCACCGTGGCTGTTTTGAGCGGAGGAGGAACGATGAAGATCAGGAATCGGACGGCGGGACGGGTCACGTGGGCGGCCTGCCTGCTCGTGCCCGTGGCCGGGCTCGCGATTGCGGCCGCAGGAGAGCCCGGCGCGAAGATGGACTCGGCCTCCGCCGCTCAGGCCCTCGTGGCCCTGCTCGACGAGGCGGGACGAGAGAAGGCGCTCTTCTCCCTCGACGACGAGGAGCGTTTCAACTGGCACTTCGTCCCGAGGTCGCGGAACGGACTGCCGCTCGCCGACATGACGACCGAGCAGCGCGCCGCCGCGCACGACCTCCTCCAGGCCGCCATGAGCAGCCAGGGCTTTCTGAAGGCCAGCGCGATCATCGAACTGGAGCGAATCCTCGGACTCCTGGAGGGGCGCCCCGAGCGCCGGGACCCGGAGAACTACTATGTCGCGATCTTCGGCGACCCGTCGTCGGAAGGGGCGTGGGCATGGCGGTTCGAAGGGCATCACCTCTCCCTCAACTTCTCATCGCCTTCGGGCCGGCTCACGGTGACGGGCCCCGCGTTCATGGGCGCAAACCCCGCCCGCGTGCCATCGGGTCCGAAGGCGGGCTGGCGGCCGCTGGGGCGGGAGGAAGACCTGGCCCGGGCGCTCATGCGGAGCTTCACGCCGGATCAGCGCGAGCGGGCGACCATCGCCACCGAGGCCCCCAGCGACATCCTCACCGGGAACGACCGTGAGGCCCGGCTCGGCGCGTTCGAGGGCCTCCCCGCCGACGCCATGACCGCGGAGCAGCGCGCGATCCTGTTCGAGATCGTGCATGAGTACGCCGGGAACACGGCGACGGACTCCGACTGGAGGATGCGGGTCGAGAACGAGATTCCGGCGGGCGACATCCACTTCGCCTGGGCGGGGTCGCTCGAACCCGGTGAGGGCCATTACTACCGGGTCCACGCCCCGGCCTTCCTCATCGAGTACGACAACACGCAGAACGACGCGAACCACGTCCACTCGGTGTGGCGGGACCTGGAGAACGACTTCGGGGGCGACGCGCTGGCGCGCCACTACGAGGAGTCCGACCACCACTAGCGGCGACGAGGTGGCGACGCGGATCCGGCGTTCGCGAGTCGCCGGATCCCGTCGCTAGCGGCCGATGAGCCTCAGGAAGCGGGGATCCTCGCGCACGCGCTCGAAGTCGTCTGCATCCGGCAGCGTGCGCCGTCGTCCGGGATTGAGTTCCACCGCCCGCTCCAGGGCGTCGAAGGCGTCGTCTTCGCGTCCGTCGTCCAGCAGGAGCGCGGCCAGCGTGACCCACGCGTTGTCGTTCTCCGGCGATCTGGCCGAGGCTTCGCGCGCCAGCGCCAGGGCGCCCTGCAGATCGCCGTCCCGCCTCATCCTCGAGGCTTCGCGCAACATCTGACCCGAACGGTACATGTCGAGGACCCGGCGCAGTTCGGCGAGCGGTTCGTCGTGGTCGTCCACCCGGATGTCGACGACGCGGTCGCTGTAGCCGCCGTTGACCCGCGGGGCCACGACGAGGATGGCTCCGGACTGCATGCCGCGCGCGTCGCCGCCCGCCGCCTGTGCGGCGTCGAGCGCATCCATGAGCCGTTCCGCCAGCGGGCCGGTGGATGATTCGAACGAGGCCGCCATCGCGTCGACGACCTCGGGCCCCGTGAGGATGTTCCCCTGCGCGCAGTAGTCCACGCCGCACCGGTGGCCCTTCCAGTCGCTCGCGCCGGTGCCGGTCCAGGCGGCCGTCCGTCCCTGCTGGTCGAGGATCGCGACCTGGCGGCGGTCCCGGCCCTGGTCGCTCCCCACCATCATCTCGAGGGCCTCCTCGGGCGAGTAGCCGGCCTGGAGGAGCTGGATGCCGATCGCCCCGTACATGGGGTTCGCGGCGGCCTGATGGGCGATGATCACGAGTCCGCCCTTCGCGTGCATCGCGCGGTTTCCCGCTCCGAACGCTTTCGACTGCACGCCCATCCCCAGTTCGCCGGTCGCGGGATCGCGCCCGATGATCGAGTAGGTCCCGAGATAGTTGGGGTCGAGGAGGTCGGCCTCTTCGCTTTTCCCGGACGTCGGGACCATGCGCGGCTCGGGGGCCGCCTCGGGCGACGCCCAGGCACCTCCCAGCGCCCGATGGACGGCCAGCCTCGCCAGGGCCAGATCCCGCGTCGCACCCGCCAGCGCCGCCTCGACGTTCAGGAGCGTGCGCAGGGCGTCGAGATAGTCGGTGTAGCCCACGACCCCCGACTCGTACCGCTGCGACTGCAGCTCCGTCGTCGCCAGCGCCTCGTCGCGCTGGGAGGCGAGGAACGCGTGCCGCCGGGTCTCGTTCTCGAAACCGGTGAGCGCGGTTTCGACTTCGTTCACCGCGGTCACCACCGTCCGTCCGTACGCGGCTGCGGCCTCGTCGAAACGGCCCTCGGCAAGCGCGAGATTGCTCCGAAGCCGGCCCGCCTGGAAGATGGGCGCGGTAAGGTTCGTGATCAGATTCGTGAACCACTGCTGCGCGTTGAAGAGGTCGCCAGCGTCCGCGCTTGCCAGCCCGATGGAACCGGACAGCGAGAGCGACGGAAGCAGTTGGGCCCGGCGCGCGCCGATGCTGTAGCGGGCCGCGTCGAGCCGCTGGCCCGCTGCCCTCACGTCGGGCCGCTGGAACAGGAGGTCCGCCGGAACCCCGCCGGGGACGGGATCCGCCGCAAGCTGCGGCGCGAGGGAGTCGGGCAGGATCGCCTCGACATCCTCCCGATAGCCGCCCAGGAGAACGGCCAGGCGGGCTTCGGCGCTCGTGAGCTGCGTCTCGAGCTGCGGCAGCCCCGCCTGCGTGTTCCTGAGGTCCTGGCGAACCTGGGACAGCGTCCAGGAATCGATCAGGCCGCGATCGTAGCTCGTCGAAGCCAGCGACTCGCGTTCAAGCAGCACCCCCACCGCCTCGCGGGCCAGTTCCGTCTGGCGCCGCAGGCTGACGATGTCGAAGTACGTGGTGATGGTCTCGGCCAGGATGCCGATCCGCGCCGAGTGGAAGTCCGACTCCGAGGCCAGATACTCCGATCCGGCGGCCCGCGCGTCGTTGCGGGCGCGTCCCCAGAAGTCCAGCTCGTAGGCAAAATCCGCGCTGACGGAATACGTCGTCAGGTCGATTCTGTCCGGAAACACGAAACCCGCGATCGAATCGCCCGGACCCCCCAGCCCGAGAGCCTGAATCTGCGCGCCGATCCCGGCGTCCGTCGGCGTGTCGGTGTCGGCCACGGTTCCGCTCGCCCCCACGCTCGGGAAGAGGTCGGCCCGCGCGATGCGCGCCCTCGCGCGAGCCTGCCGGACGCGCGCGACGCCCGCGGCGAGGTCGAAGTTGGAGACGAGCACGGAATCGACGACGGCGTCGAGCACCGGATCCCGGAACGCCGTCCACCACTCCAGCGGCTCGTACGCCCCCGGTTGAAGTCGGGCCGAGAAATCGTCCGGCATCTCCGCCACCGGCTCCGGAAGGGACGGCCCCGGAGCCAGGGAACAGGCGGAGAGAAGCAGGAGCGGGGCCGCCCGCATCAATTTCCTCACACGCGGTACTCCCGTGCGCGTCATCGCGTGCTCAGGGCGCGATGCTGAAGCCGAACACCAGGTGCGCGCGATCCTGATCGGGATTCAGGATGTACGCCACGCTCACCGGCACGGCGAAGGTTTCGGTGATCGCGAGGTCCTTGCTCGCCGTGACCCCCAGGTTGACCACGGCCGCTTCGTCGGTGCCGTAGAAGTCGCTCTCGCCGCCCACGAAACCCATGTGCAGCTGCAGTTCGACATCCGCTCCGGTAATCGCAAACGGCACGCCCACCTCCGCGTACAGCACGCTGCTCTCGGTAAGCATGCCTCCGAAGAGGGAGATCGGGAAGGTCTCCGGACCCGAGAAGCCGAGCGACAACTCCACGGTGTGCGCCGCGCCGGCCCCGAAGCCCGCGTCGGCGCCGGGCGAGGGGAAGTAGTAGTCGGTGATTCCGACCGCGACGGAGAGACCGGACTCGGCCGTCACGGTGTAGGTGGCCCAGAGATCGTTCTCGTTGGCGGAGGCGCCCGAGGCGGAGATGGAGTACGAACCCCACGCGCCGAATTCGAGCCCTCCGGTCCCGAAGGTGATCGCCGGTTGCACGGCCATGGATTCGCCGAAGTCGACGCCGCGCCAGACATAGCGGCTCACGACGTCGGCCCCGATGGAGACGGACTGGCCCTGCGCGGGGACGGCGAAGGCGAAGAGGGCCGCCACGGCAACAACGAGCCGGAGCCCCCGGAACCGGAACGAATCAACGCGGATCACGGGCACGATTCTCCTCCTCTTTCTATGGTGACCCGGGTGCGAAGCATGGACTCCGCGGAACCCCGGAAGACGCCGCGAGTCGGCGGAACGTCGGCATAGTCGCGCCCCACCGCGACCCGCACATGGCGCTCGTCGCATTGTGTGTCGTTGGTCGGATCGAAGCCGACCCATCCCATGCCCGGGAACCAGCTCTCGACCCAGGCGTGGCTCTCGCCCGTCGCCGGGCCACTGCCGTTTCCGCCGTCCGGACCCAGATAGCCCGACACGTAACGCGTCGGGATCCCCCAGCCCCGCAGGATCGACGCCATGACGTGAGCGTAGTCCTGGCACACGCCCTCGCGGCTCTCGAGGATGCGCTCGATCGGCGAATCGACGGCGGTCGTACCGGGAATATAATCAAACGACTCGTGGAGTCGGCTCCCCAGAGCCGTGGCGGTCGCCAGCGGATCGTCCCCGCGTTCGATGCCGCAGCCTCTGATGAAGTCGGCGAGGAGCGGCGAGGAGCGGACGAAACGGCTCGGCTGCAGCATCAGCCCGAGTTCGGGAGCGCTCGCCGCGGCGCCGAGCCGGGCCCACGCGTCTTCCCCGACCTCGGAGGGCGTCTCCGGTATCGGGCCCACCTCCACCGTCGAACGTCCGACGATCGAGAGACGGCGGTGCTTTCCGGGGCGATCGAAGAAGTGGCCCCGGTTGTGAAAGGGTCCTTCGAATTCGAATACGGAGCCGGACGGGTCGGTCTCGAGCGTGAACCCGCGCACGACCTGCCTTCGGTCCTGCACCGGGTGCAGATAAAGCGTCATGACGGACACCGTAACCGGCGCGCTGTAGACGAACTCGATCGCGTGTTCGATGGTGTAGTGCGCGATCATGCTGGGAGCCCCGCGGCCACCGGGTAGTCGACGTACGAGGCCTGGATGAGGCTGTGCAGGATCCGGCTGTCGCGCGTCAGAGACTCGAAGACCTCCCCGGACGCCGCATCGGGTGGGGGTTCCTCCTCACCGGGGTCGAGTTCGACGGCCGCCGCCATGCGGAGCACCATTCGGTGCGGCGGGGCGAGCGGCGGGCGCCCCCCCGCCGGGTCGATTCCCCGCAGCGCGGACTCGATGCGATCGGTCGCGTAGCGCACGGAACGGGAGATCTCGGGGTTCCGCAGCAGAAAGCCGAGCACGGAACTGCGCCGCAGGGTGAGCGACCGATCCCGGCGATAGGGTTCGAAGGCGCCGCAAACGCGCAGCAAATCGGCCCAGGACAGGACCAGGCCGTCGCCGTCCGGCCGCGCAATCCGATCCCACATGTCGAGCAGTACGACCTGTTGCTGCAGCCGCTCCACGTAACGGCCGAGTTCGAGGAACCGCCACGCATCGTCACGCGCCATGCTGGCGTCCACGACTCCCGCGAGGAGGCGGAGCCGGTCGATCACCTGGTTCACCAGAGCCGCGGGTCCTTCGCCCCAGGCGTCGGCGAACTCCGTCTCCTGGAGCCAGAGGAATCCCTGGTTCAGGCACACCCACACGGGCAGGGGCAGCCGGGGCCGGATCTCCCTGGCGTTCTCCCTCGCCATCCCCCAGCACGAAATCATCGATGCCGGGTTCGTCGTGTCCTCGACGAGGCCGCCGGTCAACGTGTAGGCATCCGCGATGAGGAAGGCCTCGGCCTCGTCCACATCGGCCGGCGCGTGCGGAGGGGACTGACTCAGCGCCCGGTAGACGACGCGCCACCCGAGGGCGAGTTCGTCGGCGTCCGTATCCACGAGCCGGGTCAGCTGATACTCGAGCAGACGGGCCGTGTTCTCGGTCCGTTCCGCGTAGCGCCCAAGCCAGTAGAAGTTCGCCGCCATCCGGGCTAGCATCGTTCGGCGCCCCTCTCCCGGCCGCTACTCACGCAGGATCCAGAGGTCCTTGCAGCCTCCGCCCTGGCTGGAGTTCACGACGAGGCTTCCCTTGCGCAGCGCGACGCGGCACAGGCCGCCGGGAACCACGTGCTGCTCCTCCCTTCCCTGGAGAACGAAGGGGCGCAGGTCCACGTGGCGAGGCTCCAGGCGTCCGTCGACGAAACAGCCCGCCCGCGAAAGGGGCAGCACCGGCTGCGAGATGTAGTTCGCCGGGTCGTTCCGCAGATGCTCCGCGAACGCCTTCCGCTCGGCCTTCGTCGCGTGCGGGCCCACGAGCATCCCGTAGCCGCCCGACCCCCCGACCTCCTTCACGACGAGTTCCGCGAGGTTGTCGAGCGTGTAGGCGAGGCCGTCCGGCTCTCGGCAGAGGTGGGTTTCCACGTTGGCCAGAATCGGCTCTTCATCCAGGAAATAGCGGATGAGGCGCGGGACGTACGCGTATAGCGCCTTGTCGTCCGCCACGCCCGTGCCCGGCGCATTGGCGAGCACGAGGTTGCCGGCGCGGTAGGCGTGGAAGAGACCGGCGGCCCCGAGCACGGAGTCTTCCCGGAAGGCGACCGGATCCAGAAAATCGTCATCGATTCGCCGGTAGAGCACGTCGATCCGCCGGAGACCCGCGGCCGTGCGGGCGTACAGCGTCGCATCGTGCACGACGAGATCCCGCCCTTCCACGAGGTCGACGCCCATCTCGCCGGCGAGAAACGCGTGTTCGTAGTAGGCGGAGTTGTATCGGCCCGGCGTCAGCACCGCCATGCGGGGTGTGTCCGCGGTCAGCGAAAGCGACGCGATCGTCGAGTAGAGGCGCTCCGGATAGTCCGCCACCTCGCGGACCCCGTAGGCTCGATACAGGTAGGGGAAGGCCCATTTCATCGCCGTGCGGCAGGCGAGCATGTAGGAGACGCCCGACGGGACCCGGAGATTGTCCTCCAGCACCGCGAAGGTGTCGCCCGCCCGCACGATGTCCGTCCCGCACACGGCAACGTACACGTCGTGCGGCGCCTTCATCCCCCGCATCTCGACACGGTACTGGGGACAGCCGAGCACGAGGTCGAGGGGGACGATGCCATCCCGCAGCGACTTCCCGTCGTGGTAGACGTCGTGCAGGAACAGGTTGAGGGCCGTGAGGCGCTGCTTCAGCCCCCGCTCGATGTGATCCCACTCCTCGGCGGTGATGAGGCGCGGCACGCAGTCGATGGGGATGATCTGCTCCGAGACATCCTCGACGCCGAGGACCGTGAACGTGATCCCCTCATGGACGAAACGGCGGTACACGCCGTCCTGGAGCCGCTCGAGATCCTCGGGGGGGATCCTGGAGAGGGCGGCGCCGAGTCGGCGCGCCCGCGCCCGGGGGGTGCCGTCTTCGTGAAACAGCTCGTCGTGAAAGGCGGAATCCAGTTCGTAATGGCGGAAAGGCCCGGACCCCGCCGAGATGGCGGGGTCCGGGTCGGCATAGCCGTGATCGACAAACTTCACCGCTGACATCGGGCGGTTCCCGTGCGCGGACGCTCAGTCCGCGTCGCGGTAGTCGTCGTCGGCGTCGGGGTCCACCATGAGGACAAATTCGGGATAGGCATCGATCCCGAGTTCCGCCGCGTCCTGGCCGATGCTCTCGACGCTCCGCGACACGCGAACGCCCATCACCCTGTCCAGCACCATCCAGAAGATCCAGGAAACGAAGAAGGCGAACACGCCGATGGCCACGACGCCGGTCAGCTGCACGACGAAATCGCCGCCCGCCGCGATGCACGTGGCGAGCGTTCCCCAGATTCCGGCGAACAGGTGCGCGGGCACGGCCCCGACCACGTCGTCGATCCGCCGCACCTCCAGCAGCTTCAGTCCCAACATGCACACGAGGGAGCCGACCGCGCCGATCAGGATCGCCCACAGCGAGTTCGTGATGTTCGGTCCGGCCGTGATCGCCACCATGCCGGAAATCGCCCCGTTGAGCGTGGCGAAGAGGTCGACCCGGCCGAATATGGACCGCGACAGGCAGAGCGCCGTGATGACGCCGGCCGCGGCGGCGAGGTTCGTGTTCACGAGGATGTTGCTCATCGAAACGGCGTTGACGACACCGGAGAGGGCGAGTTCGGAGCCGCCGTTGAAGCCGAACCAGCCCATCCAGAGGATGAACACGCCCAGCGTGACGGCGGGGATGTTCGACGGGGGGGTCGGCTGGATGGAGCCGTCCTTGCGGTACTTGCCCCAGCGCGGACCCACGACGAGGGCGCCGGCGAGCGCCGCCCAGCCACCGGTCGAGTGCACGATCGTCGAGCCGGCGAAATCCGTGAAGCCCATCTGGCTCAGCCAGCCGCCGCCCCACGTCCACGCGCCGACGATGGGGTAGATGACCGCGGTGAGCCCGCCCACGAAGACGAAAAAGGTCCAGAGTTTCACCCGCTCGGCCAGCGCCCCGGAGACGATCGAGGCGGTCGTGGCGACGAAGACCATCTGGAAGAACCAGTCCGACATCACGGAGTAGCCGTTCTCCGCCACGGCGCCGGCTGCGCCTTCGTTCCCGCCGATGAGCGCCACCTCATCCGCGGACGGACCGTAGAAGAAGCTGATCGACCCGATCACGCTCCCGACGTCGACGTACATGAGGTTGTAGCCGATGACGTAGTAGGTGAGGCCCGCGATCGAATAGAGCCCGATGTTCTTCATGCAGATCATCGAAGCGCTCTTCGACCGGACCGAACCCGCCTCGAGCATCGTGAAACCCGCGCACATCCACATCACGAGCACGCCCCAGACGAGGAACGAGTACGTGTTGAGGACGAACCCGAGATCTCCGCCACCGTCCTGCGCGGCGAGGACGGCCGGCGCCAGGAGAAGGCCCGCGCCGGAGAGCAGCGCGGCTGCGAGATTCCTTCCCGCCGCGAACCGGCGGGACCAGCGTACCTGATGGGTGCTCACGGCGGCTCCTTCCTCAACGGGTTTACGGCTCGATCATGGCCCTTCGCGACTCCCGGTTTAGGTTGCGTCCGTTCCCGGCGTCGCGCAACGGGTTCGGTGGGCCGGTAGCCGAACGGCGGCAGCCGATTATCTTCGGGAGTGACCCGGCTGCACCGGAATCTTCGACGAGAGGGCATATCATCATGTGGAAACGCTCCATTGGAGTGGTCGCCGCATTCGGGATGGGACTGACGCTTTCGGCGGTCCACCCCCTTCTTGCCCAGGAAATCCGGGCGCGTGGCGGCTCCACCGTCACGGTGGGCGCCCGAGTCCAGGCCCAGTACGAAGCTTCGAGCGTTGACGAGACGCCTTCGTCCTTCTTCATCCGCCGCGCGTGGGTGACGATCGACGGGCGGCTCAACGATCTCGTCGGAGCCAGGGCCCAGTTCAACATCGACGGCGCATCGGTTCTGGAAGCGTACCTGGAACTCACGCCGAGCGAGGCGCTCGAGATCCAGCTGGGGCAGTTCAAGAAGGGGATGTCGTATTTCTGGCTGGTGCCCAATTCCTGGCTCCCGATCATCGAACGGGACGCCAGGGTCACGGGCGTGGATCACTGCCCCGGCGTCGGCAGCGTGTGCACCTACGGCCGTTTCACCGGCGCGCTGGGCCTGGACAACTACGAGCCGGGCATCCTCGCGCAGGGGCGCGTGAGCGAGCTTTTCGGCTACCGCTTCACGCTCACCAACGGCGAGGGGATCGGGAACAAGGACGTGAACAACGGGAAGTCGGCGTCGGGCCAGCTCTCGCTCTTCCCGACCGGGGGGGACACGCGGGTGTCCGCCTATTTCGCCCTGGACGAGACGCTGAACAGCCATGGGGAGACGATGGGCGTCCCGGCCGTCGGGGCCGAGGTGGAACTCGGCACGTGGCTCGGCGGTCCCCACCTGATCGCCAACGTCCTGCAGGGTCGCAACTGGAAGCTGAACGACGACGCGAAGTTCTCCGCCTTCCAGTTCATGGCCTTCTGGTATCTGCCCATGGCGCCGGAGTCGCAGTTCTCCGGGATCGAGCCGATGCTCCGGGTAAGCTGGGTCGATTCCGGCGCGGAGAATCCGGGCAAGGTCACCGGGACGGTGGTCACCCCCGGCGTCATGGTGTACTTCACGGGTCGAAACGGAATCTCCACGAACGTGGACTTCTACAGCTCGGGCGGCCGGTCGGACTGGTCCTTGAAGGTCCAGGCGTTCGCGTTCTTCTGATCGGGCCCGGACGGGCCGCGATGGCTCGGGGGGCGCGCCGTCGACCCGGTGCGCCCCCCTTTTTTTCGGTCGCTCCTACTTGAAGCTCGCCTGAGCCTCTTCGACCGTATCGAAGACCTTGGTCAACCGCACGAAGCCGCTGACCTCCAGCACCTCGAGGATATTCTCCGGGACGTGGCACAGGGCGAGCCCTCCGCCGGCCTGGTTGGTCTTGCGGATGGCGATCAGCAGCGCCCGTAGCCCGGCACTGCTGATGTAGCGCAGACTCCCGCAATCCAGGACCAGGTTGGTCGCTCCCCCGTCGATGATGCCGGAGAGCTCCCCGTCAAAATCCTTGGCGTTGCTGGAGTCTACGCGCCCGCTGACCACGCCTACGGCGGTATCTCCGGAGTAGCTGGTCTCAATGTTCATCTGGCGATTCCTCGCTTCCGGCAGCCCCCAGCGGCTGCGTCAGGGTAAGGCAGTTGAAGCCCTCGACCCGCTCATATGCAAGCGTATCAATAAAAGACTTCGTAAGGTGGATGCCAAGCCCCCCGATGGGACGATCCTCCGCCGCAAGGCTTATGTCGGGAATCTCCGCGTCCTCGAGCGGGTTGAAGGGCTGGCCGTTGTCCCGGATCGTGATCTCAATGTCGGCGTCTCCGAGGCGAATGTCCACCGTGATGACCGGATCCTCCGTCGTTCCCTCGAATCCGTAGGAGATGATGTTCGTCAGGAGTTCGTCCAGCGAGAGCTGAAACCGGAAGATGATGTCCTGCGAGAGCGCGCGTTCGAGGCAGAAGCGCTCGACCTCGTCCACCACGCGACGTGGTTCGCTCGGGTCCGGCTTGACGGCGATCCGCACTCCCGTTCCGCTCCTGTTGGTCCTGTAGGCCCTGGTGGCTGGCTGCCCGCTCGCTGCCCCGGGCGCCTTCGGCGCCGAAACTACGCATGCTCCCGAGGTTTGACATATTGCGCGGCCGGTCCCCGGTTGTGGAGATTCCCGCACGTCGCGCCGGGAGCCCCCGCGCAAATCGACAGGGACGATGACGACTGGACGCGGTTTCGGACAAGGGCAAGGACCCATGACCGACGACTCACCTCAACCGAGGCCTCGATGCCGAAGATCCTGGTAGTAGACGACGAACCCGATCTGGAGCTGCTCCTCCGGCAGAAGTTCCGGCGCCGGATCCGCTCGGGCGAATTCACGCTGGTCTTCGCCCAGAACGGGGTCGAGGCGCTCGAGCGGCTCGATGAACACGGCGATGTCGATGTGGTGCTCTCCGACATCAACATGCCCGAGATGGACGGCCTCACCCTGCTGGCGCAGCTGGGCGAACTCGACCGCGACCTCCGCGCCGTCATGGTCACCGCGTACGGGGACATGAAGAACATCCGCACCGCCATGAACCGCGGTGCGTTCGACTTCGTCACCAAGCCGATCGACTTCGGGGACCTCGAAACCACCATCGCCAAGACGCTCGAACACCTCGCGGTGATGCGAGCGGCGCTTCGCGACCGCGACGCGCTGGTGGCGCTGCGCCAGGAACTGGGCGTGGCCGCGAGGATGCAGGAGTCGATTCTGCCGACGAACTACCCCACCGACCCGCGCTACGAGCTTCACGCCTGGATGACGCCGGCCCGCGAGGTGGGAGGCGATTTCTACGACTTCTTCCGCCTCGAGGAAGACCACATGGCGATCGTCGTGGCCGATGTCTCGGGCAAGGGCGTGCCGGCGGCCTTCTTCATGATGGTGAGCCGCACGCTGCTCAAGGGGACCGCGATCGGCGAGGCCGACCCCTCGGTCTGTCTCGACGAGGTGAACCAGCTCCTCATCAACGAGAACGAGGAGTCGATGTTTGTGACCCTCTTCTACGCCAACTTCAATCCCGCGAACGGTCACGCCACGTTCGCGAACGCGGGGCACAATCTTCCGTTCCTCATCAAGACTTCGGGGGAGGTCGAGCAGATCGTCTCCGATCCGGGACTCGTCCTCGGAATCATGTCCGGCGTCGACTTCCCCAGAGGGTCGATCACGCTGGAGCCGGGCGATGCCGTGTTCTTCTACACCGACGGCGTGACGGAGGCGATGGACGAGGACGGCGTCGAACTCGGAGAAAAGGAACTGGCCGAGGTTCTGGGCGAATGCGGCGGATCGTCCGCGGAGGACATCAACCGCCACGTGATACGCGCCGTACAGGAACATGCTGGAGAGGCGGACCAGTCGGACGACATCACGTGCCTGACGCTTCGATACCTGGGAACCTGACCTGATGCGGCGCTCGTCGTTCGCGCTCGCGGCCGTCCTGGCGGCCGGCCTCGTGCCCGGCCCCGTCATGTCGCAGCAGGGTGAGTCCGCGACCGAGGGCGTTTACGCCGATTCCATCGTCTTCGGCCAGTCCGCGGCCCTCGAAGGGCCCGCGGGGGAACTGGGCCGCAACATGACCCTCGGCATCCGGGCCGCGTTCGAGGAGGCCAATCGAGATGGCGGCGTGCACGGGCGCGCCCTCCGCCTCATCGTCCGCGACGACGGCTACGAGCCCGAACCCGCCGTCGCCAACACGCAGGAACTCATCGAGCACGGCGTGTTCGGCCTCATCGGCGCCGTCGGCACGCCGACCTCCAGCGCCGCGGAGCCCGGCGCGAGCGACGCCGGCGTTCCCTACATCGGCGCCTTCACGGGCGCCGGACTCCTGAGGCGCCCGGACCAGCGCTACGTCGTCAACCTGCGCGCATCCTACGACCAGGAAACGGAGGAGATGGTGGACCGCCTCGTGCGGGACCTCGACTTCCGGCGCATCGCGGTCTTCTACCAGGACGACAACTACGGGCTGGCCGGGCTGACGGGCGTGCGCAACGCGATGGACGCGCGCGGCATGGAACTTGTCAGCGAGGCCCCCTACATGCGGAACACGCGGGCCGTGAAGCGCGGGCTTCTCGACATCCAGGCCGGCAACCCCCAGGCCGTCATCATCATCGGCGCGTACATCCCCGTGGCGCACTTCATCAGGTGGGCGAGGAAGATCGGTCTCGACGCGCTGTTCGTGAACATCTCCTTCGTCGGCAGCTACGCCCTCCTCGACGAGCTGGGCCGCGCCGGAGACGGCGTCGTCGTGACCCAGGTCGTGCCCTTCCCGCGCGATCCGAGCGTGCCCGTGGTGGCGCGCTACCAGGCCGCGCTGCGGGCGGTCGACCCCTCGGCCCGGCCGGGCTTCGTATCGCTGGAAGGCTATCTGGCCGGACGGCTGGTCGTGGAGGCGCTGGCAGCCGGCGATCCGGACGTTCGGCCCACGCGGGAGGCCTTCCTCCGCACGCTGACGGAATCCGGCCCCATCGACCTCGGCGGCTTCACGGTCGAATACGGAGTGGAAGACAACCAGGGATCGGACCTCGTGTTTCTGACCGTGATTCGAGAGGGCGAGTTCGTTCCCGTGACCCGGCTTTCCCGGTGAGTACCGCGGGTCCTCCGGTGAAACAGAGCGACGAGCGCATCCAACGCGCTTTCGAGTGGGCCCTGGCCCGGCTCCCCGGCGGGTTCGGCGAACGGGCCCGGCAGGCGACCGGCGGCCGATTCGGCATCGGCAGCCAGATCGTCGTCGGACTGGGCGGCGGCGTGCTGCTGACGATCAGCGCCATTCTCCTCGCGCTCCTCCTGATGACCATCGTGGAGCGGAGTCAGAGCGAGGTCACGCAGGAGCAGATCCCTTCGCTCCTCGCGGGCCACCGCGTGACGCAGCACAGCGAGGCGCTCCTGCGCGCATCCCCGCAACTCCTGTCGGCCGCCGACCCTGCGACGCTGGCGGATGTCCGGGCCGCCGTCCTGCTGGAACAGGACAGCCTCCAGTTCTGGGTCGGCGAGGTCGGCGGCGGGGCGGCAATGGATGCGGATGTCGCGGGTCTGGCCGAGGACCTGGTGGCTAACATCAACGAGATCTACGAGTCGGTCAACAACCGGATGACGTACGCCGCGTCACTCGCGGAAATGGGGGCCGTCGTCGAGGAGACCGGACTCCGTCTGCAGTCGGTGCTCGAGGAGGCGATCGACGATCAGTATTTCTTCATCCGCACGGGGCTCCGCGGGCTGACGGACGTTCCGGCGCCGGTGTCCCAGCGCTTGGCGCTCGACGAAACCGAACAGCTTTACGGCCTCCTGAGCTTCAAGGCGTCGCAGAACCAGGCGATCACGCAGATCCAGCAGGCCTTCACCGAGACGGATGCGGACCAGATGCTCGCCAACCGGGGGCGCGTGGAGACGGCCCTCCGCGACGTGCGGGCGACGCTGCCCCGGATCCGCCCGCTCCTGAGGGAGACGCTGGCCGACGCGGTGAGCGTCCCCAGCGAGTTGTACGGAGGTCCGACAGGCATCTTCGAGACCCGGCGCCGGGAACTCGACGAGATCGGCCGGGCCGAGGAGTTGCTCGAGCGCAACCGGCAGACGACGGCGGAACTCGACGTCGGGGTCCGGATGCTCATGGAGCGCGTCGAGGACACCGCCCGCGACGCGGCGAATCGCTCCGCGTTCCTCGTCCGGCTGGGGTTCTGGTTCCTCCTCGCCGTGATCCTGTTCACCATCGGCGCGGCCCGCGTCGCCTGGAAGACGTTCGGCCGCTCCCTCATCGTTCGATTGAGCAGCCTGTTCGAGACGACGCGGCGCATGTCCGAGGGCGACCTCGAAGTGAAGGTGGAGGTCGAGGGCAACGACGAAGTCACCGACATGGCGCACGCGCTGGAAGTCTTCCGGAAGCACGCCCTCGAAGTGCAGCGGCTGAACCTGGTCGAGAAGCTGGCGCAGGAGGTCCAGACGAAGAACGAGGCGCTCGAGCAGACGCTCGACGATCTCCAGCGTACGCAGCAACAGGTCATCACGCAGGAGAAGCTGGCGTCGCTCGGCGCCCTCACGGCGGGGATCGCCCACGAGATCCGCAATCCGCTCAACTTCGTGAACAACTTCTCGGTTCTCTCGAAGGAACTGATCGAGGAACTGCAGGAGGAGCTGAAGGAGGTCGCCGAGGGAAAGGCGGAGCTGGATCGCGACTTCATCGAGGAGGTGCTCGGCGACCTCGACATGAATGTGACCAAGGTTCGGGAACACGGGGGCCGGGCGGACCGCATCGTCGAGGGGATGCTCGCGCACTCGCGGGAAGACGCGGGCGACGCGGAGACCATCGACGTCAACCTGCTGCTCGACGAGTACGCGAAGCTCGCCTACCACGGCCTGCGCGGCACGGACTCCTCCTTCAACGTGACGCTCGACCGGGACTTCGACGAGGAAGCCGGCGAGGTTACCGGCATCGCCCGCGATCTGAGCCGGGTCTTCCTGAACATCGTGACCAACGCCTGTCACGCGACGGCCGCCCGCAAGGAGCAGGACGACGGCGATTACTCCCCCACCGTGTCACTCAGGACGAGGGGCTACGAAGACCACGTGATGGTGTCGATCCGGGACAACGGCACCGGCATCCCGGACTCGATCGTCAAGAAGATCTTCGAACCGTTCTTCACGACGAAATCGGGTACGCAGGGAACCGGCCTCGGATTGTCGATCTCCCGCGACATCGTCGTCGGCCACGGCGGCGAACTCGAGGTGGAGAGCGAGCCGGGCGAGTTCACGGAGTTCAGGATCAAGCTGCTCCGCAAGAGCAATATTTCCGAAGTGGCGGCGGCCGTGACGTGAGGATTCGCCGCATCGACCATGGAGAGAAGATGAGAACGAAACGGTATTGCGGGCTGCTGGCGGCGGCCGGGGTCTTCCTCCTCGGCGCGGGATCTCTGCTCGCGCAGGACGGACGCCCGGAAACGACTCCGCGCGGCGACGACGAGGGCGATGGTCCCTACGACCGCCTGATTCTCCGCGGCGTCACGATCATCGATGGAACGGGCGCGCCGCCTCAGGGCCCGATGGACATCGTCATCGAGGGCGACCGCATCGCCTCCGTCAGCACCGTCGGTTACCCGGGACTCGACATCAACGAGGATCGCCGGCCCGAGCTGGAGATCGAGGGTGATCCCGGTGCGAACGTTCACGAGATCGACCTCTCCGGACACTTCATCATGCCCGGCTTCGTCGACATGCATGCGCACACCGGCGGCGTCCCCAAGGCGTCGCAGCCGGAGTACGTCTACAAGCTGTGGATGGCGCACGGGATCACGACCTCCCGCGGCGTGGGCCACGGACCGATGATGTGGTCGCTCGGGGAGAAGGCGAAGGCGGCGCGCAACGAGATCGTCGCCCCGCGCATGTACACCTACGCTCGGCCCGGCGAGGCGTGGGGCCAGGGGGGGGTGAATACGCCGGAAAGGGCGCGCGAGTGGGTGCGCTGGGCCGCGGCGCAGGAGGTCGAGGGGCAGAAGATCGACGGCCTCAAGCTGGGGTCGTTCGACCCGCCGGTCATGGAGGCGCTCATCGACGAGGCGCGCCAGCACGGGCTCGGCACCGTGGCCCACCTCGGCCAGATGGGCGTGGGGCGGATGACCGCGCTCGACGCGGCCGAGATCGGGCTCGACATGATGACCCACTACTACGGCCTGTTCGAGTCGATGCTGTCCGACTACAGCGTCCAGGACTGGCCGCTCGACTACAACTACCAGAACGAGCAGCACCGCTTCGGTCACGTGGCCCGGCTCTGGGATCAGGTCGACGGCCCCGGCTCGGAGAGCTGGAACGCGCTCCAGGAGCGCTTCCTCGAACTCGGGTTCGGGATCGATCCGACGATGACGATCTACGAGGCGAGCCGGGACGTGATGGCGGCCCGCAACGCGGACTGGCACGAGGAGTACACACTCCCCAGCCAGTGGGACTTCTATCAGCCGAGCCGAGCCGCGCACGGCTCGTACTGGTTCTACTGGACGACCGAGGATGAGGTCGCGTGGCGGAACTTCTACAAGGTGTGGATGCAGTTCCTCAACGAGTACAAGAACCGCGGCGGCCGGGTGACGACGGGCTCGGACTCGGGATTCATCTACAAGCTGTACGGTTTCGACTACATCCGGGAGTTCGAACTGCTGCGCGAGGCCGGGTTTCACCCGGTGGAGGTCATCCGCTCGGCCACCCTGCACGGAGCGCAGGAGCTGAACGATCCCAAGGGGCTCCCGCCCGACTTCGGGATGATCCGCGCCGGGCTCAAGGCCGATTTCGTCGTCGTCGAGGAGAACCCGCTTCAGAACCTCAAGGTCCTGTACGGAAACGGCGCGGTGAAGCTCAACGACGAGACCGGCGAGACCGAGCGCGTCGGCGGCATCAAGTACACGATCAAGGACGGCATCATCTACGACGCGAAGCAGTTGCTTGCCGACGTGCGCGAGATGGTGCGGGCGGCGAAGTCCCAGCTCGCGACGGAGGACGATGCTTAGCGATCGACGGACGAAGGAAGCGGGAATGAAATCCAGGCACGGGATCGGGCTCCTGTGCCTGGCGCTGGCCGCCTGCCGCGGCGACGCCGGCGAGGGGGAGATGCGGACGGTCCAACCCGGCGCACCCGGCGAGGCCACGCGCGTCCTGACCGTGGAGGAAGCCGCATCCCTCGAGCACGTCACACACACCCCGGCGGACGTGCGCTTCATGCAGGGGATGATCCCGCATCACGCCCAGGCGCTGGAGATGGCGGCGCTCATTCCGGAGCGGACGGATCACGAGGGACTGCTCCTGCTCGGGCGCCGGATCGAGATCTCCCAGCGGGACGAGATCGCGTGGATGACGCGCTGGCTCGAGCGCCGTGATGAGACGGCTCCGATGATGGGGGCCGGACACGCACACGGACTCGGCGAGGGCGAACTCATGCCGGGCATGCTGTCCCGCGAGGAGATGGATGCTCTCGCTGCCGCACGTGGCTCCGGGTTCGACCGGCTCTTCCTGGAAGGGATGATCAAGCATCATCAGGGCGCCCTGACGATGGTGGCCGAGCTGTTCGGGAGTCCGGGCGGAGGCCAGGAGACGGAGATATTTCGGTTCGCGGCGGATGTGGACGCGGACCAGGACATGGAGATTCTGCGCATGCGCGACATGCTGAACGGAATCCCCTGACGATTCCCCGACGATTCACGGAGATTCAGCGGAGGTAGGAAGATGTCACGCGGAAAGATCTTGACGTTGCTTCGGCAGAGCGGTCCGGCGGCCCTGCTGCCGGCCATCGCGTTCGGTTTGCTGGCGGGTGCAGGGAGCCTTGCGGCACAGGACCCGCCGCCTCCGCCTCCGGAGGCCGTCTGGGAATGGGATCCGGACGATCCGCGCATCGGACTCGCGCCCGGATTGCACGATGCGGGAATGGCGATCGGCAACCTGGAGCGGCTCGTCAGCCTCCCGAAGCCCGATCCGTTCCTGACCGACGAAGCCGGCGGACGGGGGCCGACGAACTCGGACATCGCGTTCCAGGGGGACCTCGTCTTCCAGGGCAGCTACTGGGGCTTCCAGGTGTTCGACGCATCGGACCCCGCTCAGCCCGAACTCGTCGTCGCGGTCGTGTGCCCCGGCGGACAGGGTGACGTCAGCGTGCACGAAAACCTTCTCTTCATGTCGGTCCAGCAGGCGTCGGCCCGGCTCGACTGCGGCACGGAGGGGGTCCAGGACAGCGTCAGCACCGTGCGTCTGCAGGGGATCCGCATCTTCGACATCTCCGACATCGGGAATCCCCGGCAGGTGAAGACCGTGCAGACGTGCCGTGGCTCTCACACGCACACGCTTGTCACCGACCCCAACGACGACTCCCACGTCTACATTTACGTTTCAGGCACGGGACGCGTCCGTTCGGGCAGTGAACTCGAGGGCTGCTCCGGCCTGCCGGCCGACGAGGACGAGAACACGGCGCTGTTCCGGATCGAGATCATCGAAGTGCCGGTGGATGCGCCGGAGAATGCCGAAGTCGTGAACATGCCGCGCATCTTCGCGGACCCCGAGACGGGGGAGATCGCGGGTCTGTGGGCGGGAGGCGACCACGGCGAAGGCACGCAGGCGTCGCGTCTCACGAACCAGTGCCACGACATCACGGTGCGCTCGGATCTGGGACTCGCAGCCGGAGCCTGCTCGGGGAACGGCATCCTGCTGGACATCTCCGACCCCGAGAACCCGGTCCGCATCGACCAGGTCGTCGATCCCAACTTCGCCTACTGGCATTCGGCGACCTTCAACAACGACGGTACGGCGATCGTCTTCACGGACGAGTGGGGCGGTGGCGGAGCGCCCCGCTGCCGGGGTTCCGATCCGGAGACGTGGGGCGCCAACGCGATCTTCACGATCCGCGACCGCAAGATGGAGCTGGCGGGCTACTACAAGCTGCCGGTGCCGCAGACGGAGCAGGAGAACTGCGTCGCCCACAACGGTTCCATGATCCCGGTGCCGGGCCGCGACATCATGGTGCAGGGCTGGTACCAGGGCGGCCTCTCGATCTTCGACTTCACGGATCCGGAGAACCCGTTCGAGATCGCCTACTTCGATCGCGGCCCTCTGGACGCGGTGGAGATGCTGAGCGGCGGCTATTGGTCGGCGTACTGGCACAACGGTTCGATCTACGGCGCGGAGATCGCGCGGGGCGTGGACGTGTTCCAGCTCGCTGCCAGCGAGCACCTGTCCCAGGCGGAGATCGACGCGGCGATGTCGGTGATGGTCGGCGACTCCAACGTGCAGAACCAGGAGCGGTTCGACTGGCCCGCGAGCTTCGCGGTCGCGCGCTCGTACCTGATCCAGATGCAGCGCAGCAGCGGCATCAACACCGAGCGCGGAGAGCGCGTGGCGTCGCTGCTCGACATGGCGGAGAGCCGGTCCGGCGCCGACCGGAACGCCACGCTCGATGAATTGAACGCGGTCGCCGCCGAACTCGACGAAGACGCGCGTCGCGCCGAGAACGCGGCGGGGCCGGGAGATGCCCGGCGCCTGGCGCTGCTCGCCGAGGCGATCCGCGACCTCACGTCTTCGCTGCGCTGACCGAGGTCTCTCGGCGGAAGCTCCGGGGGTCGCCGCCGGCCCCCGGAGCGCACGGGCGGAACCCCGGGCGCGCGGAACCGTATGACCGTGTGACCACGTCGAATCGAGCAGGTCCCGCGAAGTGAGCCCGTGACGAGCCACGACACCCTGACAGATCCCACTCCCGCCGCCGAGTTGGCTCGGGGCATCGTCCCGGGAGGCACCTTCCTCGCGGACTTCCTCTACCCCGAGCCGGCAGAGCGTCGCGTCGGCGCGATCATCGGCTGGTGGGAGAAGCGCCGCCTTCCCTACAACCTCATCGTCGGCGCCACCGGACTCGTGACGATGACGTTCGGCGCGGCGCTCACGGCAGTCGTCGCGACGCTTCAGCCGGTCGACATGGTCCGCGCGGCGATCTGGTGGGCCGTGTGGGCGAACGTGTGCTACTCGCTGGGTCCCGTGGCCGAGATCGCCCTCCAGAAGCTGTTCGGCGGACGGCTCCTTCCGGCCGGCCCCCTTCTCTTCCGGGCGGGCGTGACCATCGCCGTCGGCGTCACCCTGCTGCCCATCATCCCTCTCACGATCGGGTTCATCCTGCGCTTCTTCGGAGTGATCTGACGAAACCGGCGGCCAGCAACGACGCCCGTGTCCGCGTCAGTCGATGCCGATGGAACGGGGGCCGATGTCGGCAAGTGACGGCGTCCCAACGGCGCCCATCGTGATTCGCAGTTCCTCGATCAGAATTTCGAGTACCCGTTCGACGCCCGCCTGGCCGAAGGCCCCGAGGCCCCACAGGTAGGGACGCCCGATCGCGACGGCGGTCGCCCCCCGCGCGATCCCCTTGAAGATGTCCGTCCCGCGGCGGAAGCCGCCGTCGACGATGATCGGCACCTCGCCGCGGGCCACCTCCACGACTTCGGGAAGCGCATCGATCGTCGCGCGCCCGCTGCCCTCCGCCCGACCGCCGTGGTTCGAGACCCAGATCCCGTCCACGCCGTGTTCCAGAGCGAGTTCCGCGTCCTCGCGAGTCACGAGACCCTTTACGACGATCCGCTGGTCGGTGATGTCGCGCAGCCGGCGGATGTAGTCCCAGGTCATCGTCGGTCCGCCGCTGTCCGGCGGGCCCTGGGGCAGCCCTTCGTACATCGGCTTCACGGGGTCCGCGCGCCCGCCGCTCCGGTGACAGCTCTCGCAGTTGCGGTCGTCGATGCGCCGGTAGCGCTCCAGCGTGAGGCGGTTGCTCCCGCCGAGGAGATCGACCGTGAGCACGATGACGGGGCAGCCGGCTTCGCGAACGCGGTTCACGAGCGCGGCGGTCGCGTTCCAGTGGCGGGGGGCGTAAAGCTGATACCAGACCGGCTCCCCCCGCGCCTCGTTCACGGCTTCGACCCCCGTGGAACTCACCGATGAGAGCGTCTGCAGGTGGTTGCGGGCGGCGGCCGCCCGCGCGGTCGCGAGTTCGCCATCGCGGTGGAAGGCCACCTGACTCCCCGCGGGCGCGATCATGAGCGGCGTCGGCCACTCCTGCCCGAAGATCGAGACGCGCATGTCGAGGTTCGAGACGTCGACCAGCCGGCGCGCGCGGATGTAGATCCGCTCCAGCGAGGCCCGGTTGTTCGCCTGCGTTTCCTCTCCGTCGACGCCCGTCCTGATGTACCCCCAGTGCGCGGTCGGGACCGTCTGCGCGGCCACCTTCTCGAGGTCGAAGACATCGAGGGCCTCCTGCGCCGCCCCGACGAAGTCGTCGAGCGACCGCGCCGGCGCCTCCTGCGCCATGGCGCGCCCGACCAGGCCCAGGTCGCAGCCGGCGAAAGCGGTGAGGAGGGGGCTGGCGGCAAGCCAGCGGAGGAGGTCGCGACGGTGGACGGCCCTGGGTTCCGGTCCCGGCTCCGGCGTGTCGTACATTCGGCGCTCCCGGTTGGCACTCCGCGGCTGAGTGTCTGGATTCACGGTGCCCGCCGCCGCGGCCCGCGTCAACGCGAGTCCGCCGGAAGCCCTTCGGGCAACGCCGAAAATCGATAAAATGTCTTTCAAACGCCGATTCCCTTCGGCGTCGGGTGTCCAAAGGCCGTTCGAGACCTTCGCGCGAACCATTCGGAGAGACGATTCGAGAGGAGAGGAACGCACCGCGGTGAGTCACGACATCGAAGCGATACAGGAGAAGATCCGGGAGCAGAGCGCCTTCGTGGAGCGGCTGGTCGACGAGGTGGGACGCGTGATCGTGGGGCAGCGAACCATGGTCGAGCGGCTCCTCATCGGCTTGCTCGCCGACGGTCACGTGCTCATGGAGGGGGTGCCGGGACTGGCGAAGACCCTCACGGTGCGGACGCTCGCGCAGGCGATCGACACCGGCTTCCAGAGGATCCAGTTCACGCCGGACCTCCTCCCGGCCGACCTCATCGGAACGCTGATTTTCGATCCGAAGCGGAGCGAGTTCCAGACCCGGAAGGGTCCGATCTTCTCCAACATCATCCTCGCCGACGAGATCAACCGGTCTCCCGCCAAGGTCCAGTCCGCACTCCTGGAGGCGATGCAGGAACGGACGGTCACGATCGGCGACGAGACCTTCCCCCTGGACGACCCGTTCCTCGTCCTCGCGACGCAGAATCCGATCGAGCAGGAGGGGACGTACCCGCTCCCCGAGGCGCAGGTGGACCGCTTCATGCTCAAGCTCTCCATCGGATATCCCGACAAGGAAGAGGAACTGGAAATCATGCGGCGCATGGGCGTGGGGTCCGCGCCCGAGCCGCAGACGGTCGTGACGCCGGACGAGATCCTCCGGGCGCGCGGCGCCGTCGACTTCATCTACATGGACCGGCAGGTGGAGCGGTATATCGTGGAACTCGTCTTCGCCTCGCGCGCGCCGGCCGACCACGGGCTCGAAGACCTCGCCGACCTCATCGCCTACGGCGCGTCGCCGAGGGCCAGCATCTGCCTCGCGCGGACGGCGCGGGCACACGCCTTCCTGCGGCACCGGGGCTACGTGACGCCGGAGGATGTGCGTTCCGTCGCCCTCGACGTCCTGCGACACCGCGTGCTCGTCACCTACGAGGCCGAAGCCGAGGAGGTCACGAGCGAAGACGTCGTGAACCGGATCCTCGACAGCGTCGAGGTCCCGTAGGCCGGAGGGATCGAGGGATGATTCCGCGGGAGATCCTGAGGAAGGTCCGCCGCATCGAGATCACGACGCGGGGGCTCGTGGACCAGGTGTTCTCGGGCGAATACCACTCCGTGTTCAAGGGACGCGGCATCAACTTCGCGGAGGTCCGCGAGTACGACTACGGCGATGACATCCGCACGATCGACTGGAACGTGACCGCCCGCACCGGGACGCCCCACGTCAAGATCTTCGAGGAAGAGCGCGAACTCACGGTGATGCTCCTCGTCGACGTGAGCGCGTCCGGCGATTTCGGCACGCGGGAGCGCATGAAGGGAGACCTCGCCGTCGAGGTGTGCTCCCTGCTCGCCTTCAGCGCGATCAAGAACAACGACAAGGTCGGGCTCATCATCTTCAGCGACCGCGTCGAGAAGTTCGTCCCGCCGCGGAAGGGCCGGCGGCACGTCCTGCGCGTGCTGCGCGAGATGCTCTACCACGAGCCCGCGGGCCGGACGACGGACCTCGGCGCGGCGCTCGAATACCTCTCGCGCATTATCCGGCGGCGGGCCGTGGTCTTCGTCGTCTCCGACTTCGTCTCGAAGCCCTTCGAAAAGGCACTCGGGGTCGCGGGCCGGCGGCACGATGTCGTCGCCCTCCGGGTGAGGGACCGGCGGGAGTCGGAACTGCCGCCCATCGGGCTCGTGGAACTCGAAGACGCGGAGACGGGAGAACGGCTCGTCGTCGACACTTCGAACCGGGATTTCCGTGCCGCGTTCACGAGCCGCGGGGAGGAGGCGCGGGCGGCACAGGACCGGACGTTCCGGCGCAGCAAGGTCGACGTCGTGGACCTCTGTCCGGGGCGACCCTACCTGCGGCCGCTGATGCGCTTCTTCGAGGAGCGGGGGCGGCGCATATGAGTCGCGGAGCGGGGGACGGGTACCGGCGCGCCGCGATCGTGAGCCTCCTGCTGGCGTGCGGGGCTTTCGGAGCGGTCGGGGAGCTCCGGGGGCAGTCGCCGCGGGTCACGATCGATCCGGATACGACGGAGATTCACGTGGGCGATCCGCTCGCGCTGCGGCTCTCCGTAGAACACCCGGCGGACCTCGCGGTGCGCTGGCCCGATTCCCTCTCGCTGGGCCCCTTCGAGGCGCTGGCGCTCGAAGCGAGCCCATCCGAAGCCTCGGGGGACGGCGCCCGGACCGCGGCGGTGCTTCACGTGACCGCCTTCGAACTCGGGGAACTCGAGATCCCGTCCTTTACCCTGGAACTCACGGATGGAGGCGACGGGACGGCCACCGTCTCCACCGACCCGGTCGTCATCGGCGTGACCACGGTCGGGCTCGACGAGAGCGGGGACATCCGCGACGTGAAGGGACCGCGCGCGATCGCGCGAAACTGGCTCCTCCTGTGGCCGTGGCTCCTGCTCGCCCTGATGCTCGGTGCTCTGGGGTATTGGTGGGGGCGCCGGCGGCGTCGCACCCCGGATCGGGCCGATTCCGGGCCGCCCGTCCCGGACCGGCCGCCGCACGAGGTCGCGATCGAGGCGCTGGACCGGCTAGAGGCGTCTCCTCTCCTGGAGCGCGGCGAGATCAAGCTCTACCACGTCGAAGTGTCCCGGATCATCCGCGCGTACGTCGAGGGGCGCTACCGGATCTGGGCGCTGGAGATGGTCACGCCGGACGTGATCTCGAGCCTGGGACATGCCGGCGTGGACCCCGGGATTCGGACGGCCTTCGAGCGCTTCCTGGACCGCTGCGATCTCGTGAAATTCGCGAAGTCGCGGCCGGCCGACGCGGCGTGCCGCAGCATCCTGGCCGACGCGCGCACGCTGGTGGAGCGGACGAGATTCGTGCCGCCGCCCGTCGCGGAGCCGGAAGCGACCACCGCCGACGGAGCCGAGGCGACCACCGCCGATGAGGCCGAAACGACGGCGGATGACCGGACCGGGGCGGCCGTTCCATGATCCACCGGTTCGCGGATCCCGCGTTTCTCCTGCTCCTGCTCCTCCTCGTCCCGGCACTCGCGTACCGGCACCTGGCGAAGGGAGGGCGGAAGGCCGGCGCCCTGCGCTACCCGGATCTCGCGCTCCTTCGCCACGCGGGGGCCGAGCGCACGGGCCGCCTGCGCCATGTGCCGCTGGGGCTGCGACTCCTCGCCCTCAGCGCGCTCATCGTCGCCTTCGCCCGCCCCCAATCCGCCACGACGAGCGAGGACGTGTCGACCGAGGGCGTCGACATCGTCATGGCCCTCGACATCTCCAGTTCCATGCTCGCGCAGGACCTGGCGCCCAACCGGCTGGAGGCCGCCAAGGAGGTCGCGGCGGACTTCGTCGAGCGCCGGCGCAACGATCGCATCGGACTCGTCGTGTTCGCGGGTCAGGCGTTCACCCAGGCGCCGCTCACGATCGATCACCCCGCCATCTCCGCGGTCATGGCCGAACTGGAGGTGGGGATGGTCGAGGACGGGACCGCGATCGGACTCGGACTCGCGACCGCGCTCAAGCGGCTCGAATCCAGCCAGGCCGAATCGCGGATCATCGTCCTCCTGACCGACGGCCGGAACAACCGCGGCGAGATCGATCCGGCGACCGCCTCCCAAATGGCCCGCGCCCTGGGGGTCAGGGTCTATACGATCGGGGCCGGTTCGCGGGGGACGGCCCCGGTTCCCGTCGATGATCCCGTCTTCGGGCGGCGCCTCGTATCGATTCCCGTGGACGTCGACGAACCCACGCTCACCGAGGTCGCGGAAGTCACCGGGGGACGGTACTTCCGGGCGACGGACCGCGAGAGCCTCGAACGCATCTACGAGGAAATCGACGCCCTCGAGACGACGGAGATCGACGTGCAGAGCTTCACGCGGTACGGCGAACTCTTCCACTTCCCGCTCGCGGCGGGACTCGGACTGCTGCTGCTCGAGATCGGGCTCGCGCAGACGGTCCTGCGACGACTGCCGTAGCGCGGGGGAGGCGAGATCGTGTTCCGCTTCGGGTTCGTCACGGCGCTCTTCGGGCTGGCGCTCATCCCGCTGGTCGCCGGACTGATGTGGCGCGGGGCGGCGCAGCGGCGCCGGGCGCTGGCGCGCTTCGGCGATCTCGCGCTCGTCCGCCAGTTGAGCCGGAGCGTGAACCCGCGGGCCCGGTCGTGGAAAGCCGTCGGACTCCTCGCCGTGCTCGGCCTTTCCGTCGTCGCCGTCGCCCGCCCGCAGTTCGGCTCGCGCGTGGAGACCGTCCGCCGCGAGGGCATGGACATCGTCGTCGCCCTCGACCTCTCCACTTCAATGCTGGCGGAGGACCTCGCCCCCAACCGCCTGCAGCGCTCGAAGCTCGAAATCCAGCGCCTCATCGAACGGCTGGATGGAGACCGCATCGGCCTCATCGCCTTTGCCGGCCAGGCCTTCGTCCAGAGCCCGCTGACCTCGGACTACGGCGCCGCGCGACTCTTCCTCAACGCGATGGACACGGACCTCGTGCCCGTGCAGGGGACGGACCTCGGAGCCGCGCTCGAACTCGCGCTCGACGCCTTCTCCGACGCGCCGGTGGAGGAACGCATCATCATCGTCGTCACCGACGGGGAAGACCACGAGGGGGGCATCGGGCCGGCCGTGGATCGCGCGCTCGAGGCCGGGGTGACGATCCATACCGTCGGCGTGGGTTCGACGGACGGCGTCCCGATTCCCGAGTACGACGCGACAGGCCGGCCGGCCGGGTTCAAGCGCGACGAAGCGGGGGCGGTCGTCACGACCCGGCTCGACGAAACGACGCTGAGGCAGATCGCGACGCGGACGGGCGGACAGCTCTACCGCAGCACGCCCGAAGCGAGCGAACTGACGGCGCTCATCGAGGAGGTGGCGGAGCTGGGCGGACGGGAGATCGATGCGCGCGAGGTCACCCGGTACGAGGAGCAGTTCCAGATATTCCTCGGAGCGGCGATTCTCCTATTGTTCCTGGAAGGCCTGTGGACGGACCGGAAGAAGACGGTCAGGGTCTGGAGAGGGAGGTTCTCGTGAGTACGACGCGCGGCGGCAGCCGACTGTGGCTGTCCATGGCCATCGCGGTCGTCGCGGCTGCGGCGCCCGCAGAGGCGCGCGGGCAGGCGGGACGCGCGGAGACGCGCGAGGGGAACCGCCTCTACGAGGAGGGACGCTTCGCCGAGGCGCACGAGAAGTACCTCGAAGCGCTCCTCGAGGCCCCCGACTCCCCCATCATCCGGTTCAACGACGGGAACGCGCTCTACCGGGGCGAGGACTACGAGTCCGCGCTGGAGTCGTTCCGCGCCGCGGTGGAGAGCGGAGACCCGGAGTTGGCGTCGGCCGCGTGGTACAACCTCGGGAATACGCTCTACCGGCAGGGGGCGCTCCCCCAGAGTCTGGAGGCCTTCAAGCAGGCGCTGCGGGCCGATCCGGGGGACGCCGACGCCAAGCACAACCTCGAGCGCGTGCTCGAACAGATGCAGGAGCAACAGCAGCAGCAGGGCGACGGCGAGGACGACGAGGAGAACGAAGACGAGAGCGAGCAGCAGCCGCAGGGCGGCGAGCAGGACCAGGACTCCGAACAGGACCCGCAGGATCAGCCTCAACAGGACCCGAACGAGGATCCGCGGAGCCAGCCGAACCCCGAACAGGACCCCGAACAGAGTCCGGACGAATCGGAGCCGCAGCCGCAGGAGGGAACGCCCCCACCCGGTGAGATGACGAGAGAGGAGGCGGAACGGCTGCTGGATGCGATCCGGGAGGATCAGGATGAGGTGAACCGCCAGCCGCGCACGCCGGCGCGCGGCACGAGGCCGCGAAGGGATTGGTGATGCGACCCGTTCGGCTCCCCGCCCGCCGCGGGCGCCTGTCCTCGGTCGCCGTGCTCGGCTGGCTCGCAGGCGCCCTTCTCGCTCCGGCGCTTTGGGGGCAGGATGTCGCCGCCTCGGCGCACCTCGACCGCGGGGAGGTCGGGGTCGGGCAGACCTTCACGCTCAACGTCGTGCTCGAAGGCGTCCAGCGCTTCGACCAGGACCCGGTCCTTCCCGACCTGGGCGCCTTCGCCGCCTTCCTGAGCAGCGGGACACAGACCTCGGTACGGATCGTGAACGGCCGGACGACCGTTTCGCTCACGGTGCGGTACCGCTTCCAGGCGACGACGGAGGGGACGTTCGAGATCGGACCGGTGTCGGTCGAGGCGGGCGGAGAGACGCTGACGACGGAGCCTCTGAGCCTGCGCGTGTCGTCGGCCCCCCAGCCGGCGCCGGGAGCGGGGGGAGCGCCGGGGGGGCAGCCTTCCGATCCGGCGACCATCGGCCCGGACGACCTCTTCGTCGTCGCCGAGCCGAACAAGCGCCGCGTACGCGAGAACGAGCCGGTCATCGTCGAATACCGACTCTTCACGCGCGTCAACGTGAGTTCGTACGGGGTCACACGACTCCCCGGCACGGCGGGCTTCTGGGTCGAGGAGTTCGACCTCCCGCAACAGCCGCAGGTCGAGCAGGTCGTGCGGGACGGGGTCGCGTACGCGACCGCCGTGATCCGGAAAGCGGCGCTGTATCCGACGGGGCCGGGCCCGAAGACGCTCGAGCCGCTCGCGATCGAGGCGCAGGTCCGCGTGCAGCGGCGTTCGCGCGATCCGTTCGACGATGTGTTCGGGGGATTCCTCAACCGCAGTTCCCTGTTCGGGGACGTCGTTTCGACGGGCGCCGCTTCCCGTCCGGTGGAGATCGAGGTGCTCCCCCTCCCCGCCGAGGGACGGCCCGCAGACTTCACGGGCCTCGTAGGGGATCTGGCGGTCGGGAGTTCCGTCGACCGGGACAGCCTGGCCGCGAACGAGGCGGTCACGCTGCGCGTGGAGGTGTCGGGTTCCGGCAACCTGAAGGCGCTGGCGCCGCCGGAACTCGCTTTTCCGCCGACGGTGGAGGCCTTTCCGCCGGAGGTGTCGGATCGCCTGCGAACCACCGAGGCGGGCGTTTCGGGGACGCGGACGTGGGAGTACGTCCTCATCCCCCGGGCGCCCGGGACGCTGACGATACCTGGCGTGGACATGGGGTACTACGACACTGCGGCGGACCGCTACGAGATCGCCTCGGCGGCGCCGGTCGAGTTGCGGGTCACGGGCCGGGCGGTCGAGGACGCGCTGCCGGGAACACGCGCGCGCGGCTCCGTCGAGGCGCTGCGCTCGGACATCCGCTTCATCCGGACCGATACGCCGCGCTTCCGCCGCCGGGGCGAGACGCTGTTCGACCAGGTGTGGTTCTGGATCGTCGCGCTTGCGCCCGTCGGCATGGTGGCGGGCGCGGCCGGGCTGCGTCGGCGCCGCGACCGGCTCGCCGGCGACCAGGCCTACGCCCGCGACCGCCGGGCCGCCCGCGTGGCGAAGAAGCGCCTCGCCCGGGCCGCAGGGCTCGCGGGAGGCGACGATGCGCGGGCCTTCTACGCCGAGACGGCCCAGGCGCTGGAGGGGTTCGTCGCCGACAAGCTCGACACCTCCGCCGCCGGGATGATCCGCGACGACCTCCGCGCCACCCTGCTCCACCGCGGCGCCCGCGAGCCCACCGTCGAGGAGTACTTCGCGGCCCTGGAGGCCTGCGACCGGCAGCGGTTCGCCCCGGTCGGCGCCGAGGTCGAAGAACGCAGGGCCTTTCTTGCCCGCGCCGAGTCCGTGCTATCCGCCCTCGCGGGAGACCTCCGATGAGGGCGCGTCGAGCCGTGGGGCGTCCACACAGGCTCGCAGTCGCCGTGCTCCCGGCGGTCGCGCTCGCACTGGCGCCGACGACCGCTCACGCCTCGGCGATCGGACTCGCAACGCCGCAGGAAGCCGCGCCCGCCCCGGCCCCCGCGGATCGGTTCCAGGCGGGGAACAGCCTCTACCAGGCGGGCGACCATGAGGGCGCCCTCGATGCCTGGCTCGGACTGTATGAGGACGGGTTCGAGAGCGGCGAACTCTACTACAATATCGGCAACGCCTACTTCAGGCTCGGGGAGCTGGGCCAGGCGATCCTCTTCTACGAGCGCGCCAGGGTCGCACTTCCCCGCGATGAGAGCGTGCGCACGAACCTGGAACTCGCGCGCTCGCTGACGGCCGACCAGATCACGCCGCTTCCCGGATTCTGGGCGCCCCGCGTCGTCAGGTGGGCGGTGCAACTCGTGCCGCGCGGCTGGCTCATCGCGATCCTCGCGCTGGGCTACCTGGGGCTGGCGTCCATCCTGCTCTACCGGCTCCTCTCCACGGGACCGCCGTACTGGACCCGCCACGCCGCCGTGGCCGCCGCAGCGCTCACCCTCGTCGTCGGCACGAACCTCCTGATTCGCGAGTTCGGTATCGGACGCGCGGAGCGGGGCGTGATCCTGCAGACGGAGGCCGCCGTCCAGAGTGCGCCCTCCGACGATCCTTCGCTGCAGCTGTTTACGATTCACGAAGGGGCCGTCGTGCGGATCGACCGGAGATCGAGCGACTGGCTCGAGATCGTGCTGGAGGACGGAAAGGTCGGCTGGGTCCGAGTCGGAGACCTCGAAACGATCTAGCGGCCCGCAGCAATGCCTGCGTCAGCTAGCCGCGCGAACCCACGGGAATCGCGTCTCGCCGGATCTCCGTCGAGTAGTACTCCCAGAGCAGGCGCGCCGCGACGCTCCGCCAGGGTCGCCAGCGGCGGGCGATCTCCCGGAGCGCCTTCTCGTCGGGCCGTTTCTCGAGGCCGAGCGCGCGTCCCGCCGCGCTTCGCAGCGCAAGGTCGCCCGCCGGGAAGACGTCGGTGTGGCCGGCGCAGAAGAGGAGGTAGACCTCGGCCGTCCACACGCCGATCCCCTTGAGGGACGTCATGGCCGCGATGGATTCCTCGGCGGGCATGAGGCACAGAGCTTCGGGGTCGAGACGGCCGCTCCGTACTGCCTCCGCGGCGCGTTTCAGCGTCATCTCCTTGGAACGGGACAGTCCGATCCGGCGGCACTGCGCATCGGAGAGCCGGGCCACCCGTCCCGGGTCGCAGCCCCCCGCCTCTTCCACGAGCCGCTGCCAGATCGCGGCGGCCGCCGCCTTCGAGACCATCTGCGCAACGATGGTCCGGGCGAGACCCTCGAAGCCCGGAGTCCTTCGCCGCAGCGGTACGGGCCCCGCCCGCTCGATCACCTCCGCAAGCCGGCCGTCGATCCTCGCCAGCGCCTCGAGGCCCTCGGCAATATCGTCCGGCGTTTCTATTGTTCTTCCGGGCATTTCGTCCCTCCCCGCGTTCCCGAGGGAACGTTCGACGCGCTCTCTGGCCGATCCCGGTCATTGGCGTCAGTCTTATTGCGTGCAACGTCGAACGATGATCAAGACCGTGGGGGTCGCGACGCTGGGCTCGAGCCTCGGCGCGTGCTCCCCCGCGTGGCGCCGTTTTTCTCCGGGCCCCGCCGCCTCGAACCTCCCCCTCGTCCGCGTGGCACCGGACCGCGTCATCCGAACCACCGTGGGCCTCAGACCCTTTCGACCCGCCGGTTTCCGCGTGGCAGTGGAACGGCTGGACGAGAAGACCGTCATCCACAACTACGGCCACGGCGGCGCGGGAATCTCCCTTTCCTGGGGGACGGGGCTGCTCGCGTCCGAACTGGCCGAACCTCATCCTTCGCGGCAAGCCGCCGTCATCGGAGCCGGCGCCGTCGGTCTCGCCACCGCACGGCAGCTCCAGCGCCGCGGGTTCGACGTGACGATCCATGCGCGCGCACTCCCGCCGGACACGACATCGAACATGGCCTACGCGGGGTTCTCGCCGCTCTCCAACCTCGTGTCGGCGCCGGAACGGACTCCGGCCTTCGACGCCCAGTTCGACCGGGCCGTCCGCGCCTCCTACGAGCAGATGCAACTGTTGGCCGGAGCCGGGCGCGGCGTGTCGTGGATGACGACGTACTCCTGGACGAACCGCCTTGCCGGTCGGCGGGCGGAAGATTCCGGACTCGACGAGACCGAGAGCGGCCTCGACCCGGACGTCGATGTGGGCGCCACCCTGCTGCAGCCGGGAGAACATCCCTTTCCCGGTACCTATGCCCTCCGCAGGCCGACCCTCCGCATCGAGCCTTCGATCTATCTCGACCGGTTGATGGAGGAGTTCCTCCTCTTCGGCGGACGCGTGCGGATCCGGGACTTCGAGACGCCCCGCGACCTCATGTCGCTCGACGAACCGCTCATAGCCAACTGCACCGGTCTCGGCTCGCACGCCCTGTTCGGCGACGAGACGATGACTCCCATCAAGGGTCAACTCACCTTCCTCGCCCCGCAGCCCGAGATCGACTACAGCCTCGAGGGCAGCGTGCCGGGCGGCGGCCGCATCGGGGTCCTTCCGCGTTCGGACGGGATCGCGCTCGGACACGTGATGGAGCGCGGCGACTGGAGTCTGGAACCGCTCGAGGAAGAGATCACGACCCGGCTCGATCGCGCAGGCCGCCTCTTCGCGGCCATGGCAGACCATCCGTCCGGGCTCGGCGCAGTCGCCGCCGCCCCACGGTCGCCCGCCATGCGCGACGCGCTCGAAGGCGATCCCGTCCCGGCGGCCCCTCCCCCGGTCGAGAGCTTCTACGACATCGAGTCCTAGCAACCGGTAGCTGCCAAGACGTCGGTCAGCCGCCGAACCGCTCCGCCAGCCGGTCGCGAAGCCGGCGCGCGACCGCTTCGAGCACGGCGGCGTCTTCATCGGCGACACCGCGGACCGAGAGCGCGACCCCGGGCGCAATCTCGATCCGGGACCACGTTTCCACGTCGCCCGCCGGAACGCCGCCGCGGCCGGCGAGCTCCCGGAGAACGGCCAGCAACGCGGCCAACTCCGATTCGTCGAACTCCGAATGGTCGGCGGGAGCGGCCGCCGCTTCCTGAGGCCAGTCCGGCTCCTCCTCCCGTATCATCAGCCTGTCCTCGAGGGCGGCATGCCGCGCCCGCGGGGCGGCGAAAGCGACCGGCGCCTCGAGCCGTTCCGGTACGTCCAACGTTGGCGGCGACGCAGCCGGGCCGGCGGACCGGGCAGAGAGGAGATCGGCGGTCACGGCGATCCGTCCATCCGCGACGCCCGCGATCAGTTCCGGCGACGATCCCTCGAACACGGCGCCGATCTCGCGGAGCGGGGTCGCGGGCACCCTCCCAGCGCCTTCCGCCTCGCGGACCCGTCGAATGAAGAGGAGGCGGTCCCGCACGAGCTTCGGATAACGGGTCTTCGGCCCCCTCCGGCCGACACGCGGAAGCAGTCCGACCTGCACGTAATAGGCGATCGTGCGCCGGCTGAAACCCGTCTCCTCCTCCAACTCCCGCGCCGTGTAACTGCGCATGTCGTTTCCGCTGCTCCAGCGTCCGAGTGACATCTGCTGTCGTTTACCGACGGCAACCGTTGACTTATCAGAACCTCCGCCTTACTCTCAACAGAGTATCAACACTGACAATATCAAGGAGTGGAGAGATGAACCAGATCACGACCGCCATCGCCGGCCTCGAGATCGGCGAACCGACGTTCTGCGGCGGACTCACGGTGTTCCCCCTGCTTTCCCGGGAGACGTCGGATCTCGATTACGTGCTGCTCGGGGAAGGGCTTCGCGAGGATCGGATCACCGTGCGCGAGGTGTCCATGGGGGGCAGCGTCCCCGACCTCGAGGTGGAAAACCGGGCCGACCGTCCCGCGCTCATCGTGGACGGCGAGGAACTCGTCGGCGCCAAGCAGAACCGGGTCGCCAACCTCACGCTGCTGCTCCCCGCCGGGAAGACGACGATCATCCCGGTCTCCTGCGTGGAGCAGGGGCGTTGGTCCTACGACAGCCCGGGGTTCCAGGTGACGGACCGGCTGCATTTCGCGAGCGGGCGCGCGGAGCGATACGCGAGCGTGCAACAATCGATGCGCAGCGAGGGGACGCGGCGCTCCGACCAGGGCCGGGTGTGGAGCGCGATCGACGATAAGGCGGTGGCGATGGACGCCCCGTCGGAGACCGGAGCGATGAGCGAGATCTTCGAGCGTCACGCGAAGGCGCTGGACGACTACGTGCGGGAGGTGGAGGCCGCTCCGGATCAACTCGGCGCCATCTTCTCGGTGGCGGGCGGCAGCTACGGTCTGGACCTCTTCGACCGTCACGCCACCCTCGCCGCATTCCTCCCGAGGCTCGTGCGAAGCTACGGCGTCGACGCGCTGGAACGGCGCACGAAGGGGGACAAGGCGGCGCCTGCCTCCGCGGCGCGCGATTTCCTCGACCGCTTGAGCGCGGGATCCTTCGATGACCACCCGGCGGTCGGCCTTGGGCGCGATGTGGGGATCGTCGCCGACGGCGCCATTGGAGGCGCGCTTGTCGTGGACGAGACCACCGTACACCTGACGGGGTTCTCCAACCCCCTGGCCGGCCGCGGCGACCGCGACGACGAACGGGTATACGCGAACTATCGCCAGAGGCGCGACGCCCTGCGCCGGCGGCACGCGAGCTAGCCGGGAACACGGCGCGGCCGCCTCCGTCGCTGCGTCCCCGGCTGGAACTGGCCCGCCATCCCCACCACCTTACGCGACCCGCCAGCGGGTTGGCGGCGTGCCGGCCAACGATCGCGTGGAGGACGGTTGAAAGCACCGGGGCGGGGCCGCGAGGCGGCGATGGTCTTCATCTTCATCACCGTCTTCATCGACGTTCTGGGGATCGGGATCATCGTCCCCATCCTCCCCGAACTCATCAAGGAGTTCACGGGAGGAAGCACGGCGCGCGCGGGGCGCTGGTTCGGGGTCCTGGCGGCAACGTACGCCGTCACCCAGTTCTTCTTCGCGCCCATCCTGGGGTCGCTCTCGGACCGGGTCGGGCGCCGGCCCGTCATCCTGATCTCGCTCTTCGGCCTCGGGATCGACTACATCATCATGGGGTTCGCGCCCTCCATCGGCTGGCTCTTCGCCGGCCGCCTCGTCGCGGGCGTGATGGGCGCGAGCATCACCGCGGCCAACGCCTACGTCGCCGACGTGTCCGAACCCGAGAAGCGGGCCCGGAACTTCGGTCTCATCGGCGTCGCCTTCGGCCTCGGCTTCATCTTCGGCCCCGCCATCGGGGGCCTTCTGGGCGGCATCGGCCTGCGGCTTCCCTTCTTCGCTGCGGCGGGACTCGCCCTGCTGAACGCGCTCTACGGCATCTTCGTCCTGCCCGAATCGCTGCCGCCGGAGAAGCGCGACGCCTTCAGCTGGAAGAAGGCCAATCCGGCCGGGAGCCTCGATGTGCTGCGTTCATACCCTCTGGTGGCGGGCCTCGCCGTGTCTTTCGTGTTCATCATCCTGGCGCAGCGCGGCCTCGAGACCGTGTGGGTGCTCTACACCGGGCACAAGTTCGGGTGGAACGAACTCGCGAACGGACTGTCGCTGGCGCTCGTCGGTCTCATGGCGGCGATCGTGCAGGGAGGACTCGTGCAGCCCGTCATCAAGCGCATCGGAGAGCGCCGGGCGGTCCTGGGCGGGCTCGTGCTGGGCATGATCACCTACCTGGGCTACGGCCTCGCCACGCAGGGATGGATGCTCATCGCGTTCATCATCTTCGGCTCGATCGGCGGCGTCGCGGGCCCCGCACTCCAGAGCCTCGTCGCGGGCGCGGTGGAACCGCAGGACCAGGGGAAGGTCCAGGGAGGCCTCCAGTCGCTCATGAGCCTGACCGGCATCCTCAGCCCCCTGATCTTCACCGCCGGCCTGTTCAGCTACTTCACGTCACCCGCCGCGCCGTTCCAGCTTCCCGGCGCGCCCTTCCTCCTCGGCGCCGTGATGTACGCCACGGCCTGGGTGCTCGTGTTCCGCCTCTTCCGCCGCATCCCCGCCGCGTAGCTGGCTGGCGGGAACAAGGGCCGTGGATGGATCACGGATGCGGCAGCATGGAATTTACTCGCGCTCCCGCTGCATGGCCCTCAGCATGTGCGGCGCCCACCCCTTTAGGTGTTGAACATTGGGACGGGTGGATTCGTACCAGGTGCCGCGCTTCTCACCGTGTCGCTTGAGAAGACCCTCTCGGACCATCCGCCCCAGTAGCCGAGTGGCTTGCGCGGGTCCGATACCGCACAACTCCGCCGCTTCCCTGCGTGTGATCTTCCCCTCAGACAGGGCGTACAACTCCACGCGCACTTCCTGCTGCGCGGGCGTCAGTCCGTGCGGGGGCAGACCCGGATCGTCCGAGAGCCGTTCGCGAGCCTTGTCGGAGAGCTGGTAGGAGCGCTTTCCGCCGCGTCCCCGAACGGTGGCGAGTTCCCTCTCCACCAGAGCGCGCAGGTGCTCCGCAGCATTGGCCTCGCCCAACTGGATGACGCGTCCCGCCTCTACTTCGGTGACCCGGGGTTCGGATCGGAGGTGGTGCAAGAGCAGGAGGCCCTGATGGCTCAATGGACCCCCGGCGCGCTCCTCCTCGACGATGAATCGAACGAATCCGAGGTTCGCCTGGCCGCCGGGCAGGACGAGCGTGACTCCGGCTGAGGTACTGCGTTCGTACGAGGGAGCGGATCGGCCCGAGCGAAGCTGGGCTTCGAATATCGTGTCGATACCGCGGGCCGTGCGTTCGACGATCCCGGCGCGCTTGAACGCGTCCGCCAACAGCGGATTGCGGGGCCTTGGATCGGTGACGAGCAGATTGGTCAGGTTCACGCCCTCGGGAAAACTGCCGGGGCTGGCGATCTCGAGGCGGTCGTCATGCCATTGTACATGGACCGCTCCGCGGCGGGTGTAATCGCGATGGACCAATGCATTCGCGATACCTTCGCGGAAGGCGCGCGGGGGGTAGTTCGGGATTCCGATCCGCGCCATCCCGACAAATGCTTCTTGTTCGCGGTTGTGCGACCGGAACCGCAACTCCAGTTCCTCCAAGACCCGCAACAGGGGCCACTTGAAGAAATCGTTGGCTTCCACATCCGTTTGCGAAAGACGCTGGAAGGCGACTTCGTGGGTCGGAACCGCAGAGGAGAGCGCCTCCCGCCGACCGAACAGCAGTAGTCCCAGGACGCGCACGACGATTCGATCTCCTTCCGTCTCCACGGCGCCCAAGGCCTTCGCGAGATCCAGGTTATCGAGACTAGGGAGCGCTTCGTCGCCACGACCCGGGTTCTCCGCGATTGAGCGGCGGAATCGATCGAACTCGAGCGGAGACAGGGCTTCCCAATCGACTTCAGGGAGCGGGAGAGCGGTGTAGTCGAGCAGCCCGGAATCGGCCCGGCGCGACTGCATCTCATGGAAGTGATAGGGGTGACAGGCAGGTTTCCCGTCGCCACCCAGGACGCGTCGCAGATACCTGCCGTCCGCCGTGCCCACCGGCTGGCTGGACACGGGGACTTCGATCGCAAGGATGTCCTTGTCGTCCACCGAGGCCAACTCGGCGCGTACGGTCAGCGAAGGCCGAGTTCGGTTCGCGATCATTGCCTGGAGTCGTTGCAGATCGGTCGCCCCCGCTTCGTGACGTGGGCGCGCGCCGGATATGACTCCGTTGTCTTCCACCCCCAGGAGAAGCCATCCCCGCTCGGTCCCGGACCGATTGGCCATGCACACCACGGCTTCCAACAAATCTCCGTCGGATAGCCGCCCGGAGGCTTCGCTCTTGAATTCAACTTCAAGCGATTCTCCACCAACGATCAACGCCTTCAAGCGATCCTTCGTCATCTCCCTCCTACGGCAGTTTTGGTCTTGGCTCGTTAAAGTCGAAATGAACGAAAAAATGAATCATCGTCGTCACGCTTATGGATCATGATCCATAATATCGAATCGTCGTCCTTCCGCCAAAACCCCAATGATCGGGCTGCGGATCTTCGTCGGAGACCAGGCAACGCAGGGCCGGGCGCTGTCGGTGGAAGAACTCCGCGTGGTCCGCCATCTGTCGGACCATCCGGGAATCGACGCGGCGGCTGCGGCCGGACTCTGCCGACTGACGCACGTGGGAGCGCTTGAAATGCTTGCCCGCCTGGAACGGGATTCATTCCTCTGTTCGTCGCGAAGCCGAGCCGGACGTCTACCGGATCTTGCGGGCGAGCATCCGCGATCAGGTTCTCCCTCCCCCGGTCATTTCCGCCGAGTCTGGGATGGCAAGGTGCATGGAATCGTGCGTGATCACGTTTCAGGAGGGAAACGTGGTAACATCAGGCTCGGATGATACATTTCTTCCTTCCTCAACTCGCTGCGCCATACCGACCTGCGCGTGACCAGCCCGCATCCGCGCAATTCCCGCCCCTTGGGGAGAAAATGCGCGTACCGCGCAATTCGGATCTCCGGTTCGTACCGTTCCGGCACCCAAGGCGCGGGTGGGCACCTCCAGGCGGAGAGACGGTCGCAGGTGTGGAGTCTGAAGAACGGCCAACCGTGGGGATGGCCTTTGCCGCGAACCTCAGCCGGAGCCCTCGGCGAACGGCGCCGTTGTTTCTTCCTCCGACTTTTCTTCCGGTTCCGGGTTCAAGATCAACCTCATTCATGGCACGCTGGAGCACCGCAGCGGTCTCGAGCCAACTGCGACGAAACGCCTCGTCCGCACCTCACCAGCATCCTGAGCCCCCTGATCTTCACCGCCGTCAGCTACTCTACGTCACCCGCCGCGCCGTCCGTGCGCCGACTTCGTTTGGCCCACACGGTCGGCGGGTTACTTCCATCGGGCGCGTAACTGGGCGTTGACATCGTCCAAGCTGAAGTCGTCGGGGTCGAAGCTGCCGATCCAGTCCACCATGTCCTCGTGCTGCTCGTGGCTGCGGTCGCCGAGCGCCTCGATCATCTCGTAGTAGCCCCACAAGCCACCGCAGTCCTCCGGCGGGCAACTCCGCTTGCCCGCGATGCACGTCGGGAGACGGATCGCCGGGTCGAAGGGCAGAACCCATCATCATCCCACGGACTCGGGGGCGCGTAGCGCCGCTCCCCCTGCCGGAAGTGATGGAGATGGTAGTTGTCCCAGCCCATCACGATCTGCAACACGTCGTGCAGTTCCGCGAGCGATGTCGTCGGCGACACGAGAAAGCGTCGCCAGATCGGGGGTTTCGCGCCGGTGAGCGCAACTCTGAGTTGGTAGGTCCTGCTCCGGGCTGTGGTCATCGCTCAGACCCGTCGTCCTTCGTCTCGCAGCCGGCGAACGTTCTCGGGGCTCAGGTCGATCGGGCCGAGCGTGGCGTGCCGCAGTTCGATCCGGTGCAGGAGAGTCTCGACATCGACCGGCCGGGGACGCACGGAAGCCTCCAGCCGCGCCAGGATCTCGCGGTTCAGGCTGCGCCCGTTGCGAACCGCCGCGTCCTCGAGCGTCCGATGAAGGCGTGTGGACATCCCGTGCAACGTAATTCTCGTCATGATTCCGTCTCGTGTTCCGGCCGAAGTAGCAACGAGTTCCAAGCTTATCGGCACCGGCACCGCCAGTCGACCGCCCATGCCTAGACTCGCGGCTCCCGCTGCTACTCGTCGGACGCTCCGAGTTGCTGGAGGAGGAAGGCGAGTTCCATCGCCGCGTTGCGGACGTTGCGGCTGAAGGAGCGGCCGCCCGCGTGGCCCGTGCGCGGATCGTAGTCGAGGATCACCGGCAAGCCCGAACTCGAGGCGGCTTGTAGCCGTGCGGCCATCTTGCGGGCCTGCAGGGGGGGGACGCGGGTGTCGAGGTCTCCCTGGGTGAGCATCACCGCGGGGTAGTCCACGCCGTCGCGGACGTTCTGGTACGGGGAGAAGGTCCGCAGCACCTCGAACTCCTCGGCCACGGCCGCGTTCCCGTACTCCAGCAGCGCCGGCATGTTGTTCGTGTCGGTGAACTGGTAGAAGCGGACCATGTCGAGGTCGGGCAGCCCGCAGTAGACGGCGCGGAAGAGATCCGGCCGCTTCGTGAGGGAGGCGGCGACGAGGAGGCCGCCGTTGCTCCCGCCGCGGATCGCGAGCCGGTCCGGGTTCGTGTAGCCGTTGTCGACCAGCCACTCCGCTGCCGCGATGAAGTCGGCGAACACGTTCGGCTTGTCCTCAAGCATGCCGGCCCGGTGCCACTCCTCGCCGAACTCGCCGCCGCCCCTCAGCGTCGCCATCGCGTACACGCCGCCCTGCTCCAGCCACGCCGCGGCGCGGGCGTCGAAGCGGGGCAGCAGGTTCACGTTGAAGCCGCCGTACCCGTACAAGAGCGCGGGCGCCTGCCCGTCCAGCGCGATTCCCCGGCGGTGAGCGATGTACATCGGGGCCCGCGTCCCGTCCTCCGAGGTATACCACACCTGCTTCAGTTCGTACGCCGAGCCGTCGAAGGGGACGGATGACGGTCGCCACTCCTCCGTCTCCATCGTCTCGAGGTCGAGCTTGAAGATGGTGGAGGGGGTGAGGAGCGAGGTCAGCGTGAGGAGAGCCTCGTCTCCGTCCTCTCCGTCGTCGCCACCATGCGAGCGCAGCGTCGCCACGTGGTGCGGGGGGATCGGGACCTCGCGCTTCACCGCGCCGTCCGGCCCGTAGCGCACGATCCGGCTGCTCACGTCGCGCAGGTAGTCGGCGTACAGATCGTCGCCGATGAACCGGTACCCGGTGAGGAGATCCTCCCCCTCGGGCAGCACCTCCCGCCACCGCGACGGGTCGGGATCCGGGTTCTCCAGCTCCACCGCGAGAATCCGGTTCTTCGGCGCATCCAGGTTCGTGAGCAGGTAGAGTTCGTCGTCGACGAAGCGGGTGCCGAAGCGGGCGGGTGCGCCGACGATGAGCGGCGCGGGCGCCGTCCCGGCACGGAGGTCGTGCACGTAGACGTCCGTCCGCGCCCAGCCGTGCTGCACGGTGTAGACGAGCCAGCGGCCGTCGCCCCCCTGCGAGAAACCCACGAACCGCTCGGGGCCGTACCCTTCCCCGAACAGTTCCTCGTCCTCCTCGATGTCCGTCCCCAGCCGGTGGTAGCGGATCCGCGCCCCCGTCTCCCGCGACCGGCGGCTGTAGTAGAAGCCGTCCCCTTCCGGATCGAATGAGACGTTGCCGTACAGGTAAGTCGGCAGCCGGTCGGGCAGATCCTCGCCGCTCTCCAGGTCGCGGATGCGGTACTCCCGCTCGTCCCGGCCCCCGTCCCGGATCGCGTAGATCATGAGACGGCCGTCGGGCGAGAAGTCGACGATGCTCACGCTGGTCGTGGCGTCGTCGCGGAGATCGAGCGGGTCGATGACGACCTCGAACTCGCCCTCGGGGTCCACCGGGAGTCCATCGGGTTCGTCGGGCGCCGGCCGGCGATAGATCGCGCCCACCTCGCGGCCCGGCTTCCGGAACGAGAAGTACTCGTGGTCGCCCGCCCGCCGAGGGAAGATCCCGCCGGGCGCGTCCATCAGCTCGCGGAGCCGCCCCTCGAGGCCCGCCCGCAGCGGCGTGTCGCCCACGATGAGTTCCGCGTAGGCGTTCTGCTCGTCGATCCATCCGCGCGTCTCGGGACTCTCCTGGTCCTCGAGCCACCGGTAGTCGTCGGTGAACGCGACGCCGTGCAGGGTGTCGACGACGGGGATCCGGGCGGTCTCGGGCGGGGGAGGATACGTCTCGCACGCCGCCACGCAGACGGCCAGCGCGGCGAGCGCGGCCAGCCGAAGCGGCGGAAGAACGCGGCCGCCGGGCACGGCGACGGCGCGGGCGCGGGGTGTCGAGTCCGCCATGGCGCCTCCTGTCAGGCGGTCAGGGGGTGACGGTCACCCGGACGTAGGCGTTGCTCCAGCAGCACTGGTTTCCGGCGGAACTGTCGTTCGCGTCCCAGTTGTCGACGCGCGCGCGGAGGATGTACTCGCCCGGCTCGCGGAACGTAACGGCGGTCGTCGCCTCGCCGATCCCGCCCGCCACGGTGATCTGCCACGGCTCGAACTCCACCGGCGCGGCGGGACCCTGGTGCTTGAACCAGGTCACCTCCACGTCGACCTCCTGGTTCACCAGGTCCTCCGAGTCGCGGACGGAGACCTCCTCGGTCCACAACTGGAGCGTGAGCGGCTCGCCCACCTTCGCGCTGCGCGGCTCGCCCCACACGCCCTGGACGTGCTGGCCCGCCTCCCCCTCGCGGTCGAAGCGAACGAGCGGCGGCACCGACCCCATGGCACGCGGGCCGTAGTCGAGTTGCAGCGCCGGAGCGAACACCCGCGCCGGCACCGAGGAGGTCACCCCGTTCGCCGTGATCGTCCACACGACGCGCTCCTCGCCGTCCTCCCAGCTCGACGGCACGGTGACGGAAAACACGCCCCGGTCGCGACGCGGCCGGACCGGGAAGTGCGTCGGCTGCATCCCGTCGAACTCGCGCGGCTCGATGTGGTTCTCTGCGCCGAGCCGGACGTCGAGGACTTCCTGCGTGTTCAGGTTGAGGTAGCCGAACGAGAAGGTGAAGGAGCCGTCGTCGTTCCGGTACCAGCCCTCGAAGAAGGGAGCCACCGGCTCCCCCTTCGCCGGGATGGGCGCGAGCGGGAGCCGCTGCACCTGCTGGGCGTGCACGGATGCCGGCCCCCCGATCAGGGAGGCCGGCGCCACCTGCGCGGCGACCAGGACGGCCGCGATATGTGCGATCCGCATGTTCCGTCTCGGTTGCAGGTCAGTTGTTGTCGTTGACGTCGTCGTTGTCGTCGTCGGTCGCGAGCTTCTTCTCACGCTCCTCGACCAGCCGCTGGTAGCCTTCCTCCGTGAGGTGCGTCACGGCGAGCCACGCGTGCGACATCTCGTCCCCGGTGCGGTCGCCGCGGGCGTACCAGATTTCGGGGTCCGGCGTCAGTTCGTTCTCCGCCGTGTTATCGTACCACCCGGTCATGACGAGGACCGTCCCGGGCGGGAGCAGCGGCGCGACGTCATCCTCGTAGATGTAGCTGTGATGCCAGCGGGCGTCGAAGTCCGTCACCATGCTGATCAGCTCAAGCCTGCCGTTCGGGTAGAGCGCCTGGATCGACATCGCGTGCAGGTGGACATGCCCGTGCGGCTGGAAGCTGTCGAGCCTCACCGGGTGGTCCCAGCGCATGAACCCCTGCGTCATCGCGGTGCCCCCCGGCGCCAGCGCGATGTCGCCCCTGAGGGGATAGAGGCGCAGGTCCTGCTGGAACTCCGGCTCGTAGCCCTCCTCGTGGAACCAGATCCCGAGTTCGACCTGGTCGCCGGGGACGTCGTATCCCATGGGATAGTAGTGGGCGTCCCACTCGATCATGTCGTTCGCCTTCAGGAGGCGGCCCGCATCCCCCGGCACGAGTTCGCCGACCTTGCCCATGGCGTACTCGGAGAGACTCTGGAAGCGCTGATACTCCCCGTCTTCGCCGAGCCGCAGAAGGCGGGGGATCGCGTGGTGGAGGACCTGGCGCCCGGCCGGGAACGAGGGGCGCGTCTCGAACGCCCTCACCCAGCGGTCCTCTTCGAGGCCCGTCGGCACCCGCGGCCGCCACCAGGTGTCGCCGCCCTCGGCCGGCACGTCGAACGGCTTCGACTTGATCACGTGATCGGGCGGGCCGATGAGGTCCTCGAGCTGCCACTTCTGCTCGCTCGGCCACTCGATCGGCGGCGGCATGTCGGACGGGTCGCCCTCCGGCGCTCCGGCGTCCGCCCACGCGACGACCGTCTCGATGTCCTCCTCGCTCAGCCGCCAGTCATCCTTGATGTCCTGGATCCCGATGCCCGTGTCGAGGTGGAAGGGGGGCATGAGCCGCTTCGAGACGAGATCCTTCATGCGCGAAGCCCAGCGGCGCGTGTCCCGGTAGGTGAGGAGCGACATCGGACCCACGGATCCCGGCCGATGGCAGATCTGGCAGTTCGCCTGCAGGATCGGAGCGACATCCTTCGAGAAGGTGACATCGGCTTCGGATCCGTTCGCGCCGCTGACGCCAGCGGCGGTGGGGCCCTGCGCCGCAAGTTGGGCGAACGAGAGGCCGAGGGTCACCGGAACGACGAATGCGGCCGAGGTCGCCGCACGCGACCAGGCGGGGCCGGAACGACCGTGCGATCCACGCATGAGACATCCTCCTTCGGAGCGCTGGGGCGCGACGCCCTGATTGTCCTGATAGACTGCGAAGAAACCGCCCGCCCGTGCAAGGAGTCGACATTCGGTCCCCGGCGAGCCCTTGCGTTCATCGCTTGAAGGGGTTAAGCAGATTCAGTCCCGGGAGCGAGTCCCGGGAGCGAGTCCCGGGCAAGGCACACCCCCAGACCCGGGAGGCACGATGTCCTGCTTCAGGCTCTTCTCCCTTGCTGTGTCCCGCGCCGCCGGAATTCGAATGACGTTTGCGGCACGCGTGGCCTTGTGGGCCATGCTCAGTGCACGGCCGTCCCGCCGCGTTGTGGCGGTTGGCCTCCTCCTTACGATACTGATCCCCTTCGTGCCGCTGGGGCACGCCCACGCCGAGACCGTCGGTCACGAGGCTGACGACGTCCCCGCCGTCGAAACCGGGGGGGGCGAGGGCAAGGAAGAGGCCGCCGCCGTCCATGGCTGCTCGCGGTACATCACGACCGGTTCGTCACGGCCGGGGCGCGGCGTGCTCACGCTAAGTATTTGTTCACTGCAGTCGATGCCCGGGACGTTTGGCCTCGTGAGCTGCGAGTTCTGCACCTGCTGGTACAGGATGCACGATGGTCGAACGGTGAATCTCAACCAGGTCGACTGCGGTGGCCCCATAGTCATCATTTCGAATCCGAGTGGTGACGAATGTGGTGAAGACGTTTGCTGAGTGAAATACGGGGAGGGCGAGCGTCGGCGCTCCTCCTCCGCCGGCTCCTCCCGATCACGGTGGCCGCCCTGGCAACCTGGGCCTGCGGCCAGGGGCACGCCGGCGACCGACCGGACGTCGGTTCGAGCAGGGAGGTCGTGGTTAACGAGTTCGCGCGGGAGTTGCCGCCGGGCGGCATCCTCTCGCACGACATCCTGCTTGAGCGGGCTGTGGCGTTCGACCTGTTCGGGGATACGGTCGCGATCGCGGATGAGCTGGCGGGACGGGTCCAACTGTTCCGCTCGAGCGGGGATCATATCGCGACACTGGGTGGCCCCCCCGGGCGCGGGGATCCCGAGATCCTGCAGATCCCGATGCGCGTCGAGTTCGCCCCCGACGGGACGCTTTGGGTAGGCGACCCCGGCCGGGGGGTACTCGTCGGGTTCGCCCCCGGAGACACCGAGCCCCGGACCGTGCGGCTTCCCGTGGTCACGACCGCCGCCGGCTTCGGCGTCGATCATGTCATCGGCCCGGTGGGGCTCAGTACACAGCCGGGTTTTCTGCTCACGGCGTACGCGCTCGGCGACCGGCCTCTGAATATCCCGAGCGACGTTCCGGTTCCCGACGAGTTGGCGTTCGACCTGGAGGACCGGATGAGCCCCATGCATCTGATGGTGTCGGGCGGGCGGAAGGGCGAGGTGGTCCTCGTCGACGGGATCCGGACGATGCTGTGGCGAGTCGAACTGGAATATGAGCCCCCCTCGATCGTCGACATCTCGCGCATCCCGGTACCCGCGTGGCTGGTAAGGAGCACCAGGGCCGACATGGAGTCGATCGCGGAGGCCATCCCCGGAGCCGTGGCGCCCGGGTTCAAAGACGTGCGCGCCGGCGAGCGGGGGGTGTGGCTCGTCCCGGCGCTGGGTTCGATCGATGGCATGTTCGTGCCCTACGAGGCGGATGGCCGGGTGACCGTGCTGTGGCGCGATCCTCTGCTGGACTGGGCCTGGAGCAGCCGTCTCCTGGACGACGCGGCCTGGCTGTTGTATCCGGCCAGCCTCAAGCTGTTCATGATCAAGGATGGCCGCTGAGAGCTGCCGACCACGATATCGCCTCACCCGTAACACCCCCTCCCACCGCGTACCGACCCGTTGCGCCCCGCGAAACGTCCGGTCACGATGAAGTGTTAACCTGCCGGTCGGATCCCGACTAAGGCGGAAGCGCGGACAGCGAGGCGGACGGATGATGAAAGACAACTGGAGTTGGCGGTCCCGGCGATCCTCTTCTCTTCTTCTCCCGTTCCTGTTCGGAACCATCGCAGGCGGCCCGCTCGCGGCGCAGGGCCCCGGCGTGGAAGGCGCCGGGTGGACCTATCTCGGGGGCGACGCGTGGCATACCCGCTACACGCCGGCAACGCAGATCGACGCCTCCAATTTCGAGAGCCTCGAGGTCGCGTGGCGGTGGGACGCTTCGAGCTTCGGGCCGAGCACGGCGCGGGCCACACCGTCGTACGTCGATGGGAAGATGATCACGGTGACGGGCGAGAACCGGCACGTCATCGCCCTCGACCCAACCACGGGAAGACTCCTGTGGAGCTTCGCCGAACCCATGACCTGGCGGCACGAGTACTCGATGCGAAAGGCGTACGGCAAAGGCGTCGCCTACGCCGAGGTCGATGGACGCGGCGTCGTCTACATCATCAGTCCCGGGTTCTTCCTCTACGCGCTCGACGCCGACACGGGACAGCCGCTCGATGACTGGGGCGAGCCGGTGCCGCTGCCGGGATTCCCATCCTCGGGGACGGTGGACCTCGTGAAGGACCTCATCGAGGGATGGGGGCCGTGGGAAAACCTGAACCGGGAGTACGACCCGGATCAGGGGATGCCGCTCGAGATCGGGTACATCACCGCATCCTCTCCTCCCATCGTCGTGAACGACGTGGTCGTCGTCGGCAACTCCGCCGAGCAGGGATACAACCAGACCCGGAAGGAGATGGTCCCGGGCGACATCCTGGCCTACGACGCCCGCACGGGGGACTTCATGTGGAAGTTCCACATCATCCCGCGACCGGGTGAGTTCGGACACGAGACGTGGGAGAACGACGCGTGGCAGTGGACGGGTGACGTCTCCCCGTGGGCGCCGCTCTCCGCAGACCCGGAACTCGGACTCGTCTACCTCGTCACGAACGGCGCCACGATCGACTACTACGGCGGTTTCCACCCCGGCGACAACCTCTTCGGCACGAGCATCGTCGCGCTCGACGTGGAGACGGGAGAGCGCCGCTGGCATTTCCAGTTCGTGCACCACGACATCTGGAACTACGACACGCCGACCGCTCCCATCCTGATGGACGTCGTCGTGGACGGACGGCCGATCAAGGGCGTCTTCCAGGCGACGAAGCAGTCGTGGCTCTACGCGCTCGACCGCGAGACGGGCGAGCCCATCTGGCCCATCGAGGAGCGGCCGGTTCCGCAGTCGAAGGTGCCGGGCGAGAAGCTCGCCGAGACCCAGCCGCACCCGACTTGGCCGCTGCCCTACGACCTGCAGGGCCGCACGGAGCAGGACCTCATCGACTACACGCCCGAACTGCACGAGATGGCGCTCGAGTACGCGCGGGAGAACGATCTCTTCGTGCCGCTCTTCAACCCGCCGACGCACGTCGGGAACCCGGAAGGCGAGGGGCCGGCGCTCATCTGCCCCGGCGGCGGCGGGGGCGCGAACATCACGGGGCCGCCCGCCGCCGACCCGGTGAACGGGGTCGTCTTCGTCACGTCGACGAGCGGGTGCTCGCCGGTGATGGTGGCTCCGGGCATCGACTCCGAACTCGACGGGCCGGACCAGACGGGCGTCACGCACTCCGAGTTCTCCCGCGCGACGGGCGTCGTGACGGAGAACACGGCGGACCAGGCGACGGTCGAGGGGCTGAGGATCTGGAAGGGACCGGTCGGGCGGATCACGGCGATCGACGTGAACACGGGCGAACACCTGTGGATGATCCCGCACGGCGACGCGCCGGAGCGGCAGCAGGCGGTGATCCGCGACCATCCGATGCTGCAGGGGGTGGACGTGAATCCGAACCAGGGCCGGCGCGGCCACTCCGCCATGGTTGCAACTCCGACGCTCCTTCTTGCGTCTGGACAGACGAGCGATGGGACGCCGCACCTGTTCGCGATCGACAAGCGGACCGGCGAGCGCGTGGGCCAGGTGGAGTTGCCCGGCAACACGCGCTACGGGATGTCGAGCTGGGTCCACGACGGCAAGCAGTATGTGATCATTCAGCTGACGGACGGACTTGCGGCGATGGCCCTGCCCTGACGGCCACTGGGGCCGGAGGGGCCGAACCCTTTCAAGAGCGTAAGGAAGAAAAGAAAAATGCTGCGTGAACATCTGAATTCCGGACGCGCGGGCGTCTGCGTCGCCGTGGCGTTGTCCGTACTCGTCGCGGGGGCATGCATCGAGAGCGAGGACACGATGGAGCCCACGCCCGCGAACGAAGCGCCGGTCGCGGTGGGCGTCGTGCCGCCGGTGACGGTGGCGGCCGGCAACCATGTGATTGTGGACGTGTCGGGCTTCTTCCAGGATCCGGACGGCGACCCGCTCCTGTACGGCGCGGGGACATCGAACGCGCTCGTGGCCGGAGTCTCGGTCGCGGGCAGCAGGATGACCGTGGTCGGAGTCGGGACCGGCCAGGCGGGCGGGTTCCTCTTCGCGCGCGATCAGGCCGGCGGTGAAGCCGTGCAGAACTTCGTGATCACCGTGCCGAACCAGCCGCCGGTCGTCGCACAATCGCTCCCGGCACTGAGGCTGACGACGGGGCAGGTTCACCAGATCGACCTGTCGCAGTACTTCAGCGACCCGGAGGGCGACGACCTGACGTTCGGCGTCACGACCGCGAACACGCTTGTGGCGGTGGGGGCGGTGTCGGGCAACACGCTCACGGTCGTCGGCGTGACGGTGGGGAGCACGACGATCACGGTCACGGCGCGGGATGCGGACGGCGGCGAGGTCCAGCAGGAAACGCCGGTGGTCGTGAGAAGCCGCTAGCGAAGGCCGGACCGGCGGCGCCTGCGGAGCCGTTGCGGGCGGGTGGCGGGTGAAGATGTGACCCGTCCGGGGATTGCTTCGTGTTAGGTGTGGCACACCGAAACCCGGTTGGCGCGAGCGGACGTTCCGCTCAGGCGCCTTGAAGGAGGCAACGTGAAGTACCGATTCAGACAGTCCTCGATGGCGGCCGTCCTCGTCGTGATCGGGGGAGCCTGGGCAGCCGAGGCCCTCGCGGCGCAGGACTTTCTGTTCCGGCGTCCTTCCATCACGCTCGGCGCTCGAATCGGGTACGCGATACCCCGCGCGGACAGCGAGATCTTCGATTTCACGCGCGAAGAACTCACGGTCGAGAAGAACGACTTCAACGCGGTGGCGCTCGCCGCCGACCTCGGCATCCGGCTCTCCGACCGCATCGATCTTGCGCTCGGCGTCGGGTACGAGAACAGCCAGATCGACTCCGAGTCGCGCGAGTTCATCGGCACCGATGACCTGCCGATCCTGCAGACGACGGATTTCAGCCGCGTCCCGTTTACGGTCGGCCTGAAGGCCTACCTCACGGAGAGGGGACGGCGGATCAGCGATCTCGCCTGGATTCCGGGCAAGTTCGCTCCCTTCGTCGGAGGCGGCGTCGGCTTCATGTGGTACGAATTCGAGCAGGAGGGCGAATTCGTCGACTACGAAACGCTGGACATTTTCTACGACTACTTCTCGTCCAGCGACGGATCCCTGCTCGGCTACGTGACGGCCGGATTCGACTACTCGCTCGGGCTGCGGTGGATTTTGACCGCCGAAGCCCGTTATTCTTGGGCCAGCGCGGATATGGGCGGGAGCTTCATCGGGTTCGACAGCATCGACCTGAACGGACTCCGCGCCGCGTTCGGCTTCTCGGTACGGCTGTAAAACTTCGAGGTATGGTCACATGACGAAACAGCGAACTGCTGGAATCGGCTCCGCTCTTTTCGTGGCGGCGGGCATGATGCTCGCGGCCGGGCCGCTGTCGACCGCGGCGGCGCAGGAGATGGACGAACGCTGGCTCGCCTGGATGGGTTGCTGGCAGCCTGTTCGTACCTCGACGACCGCGGACGCGCCGGAATCGCTGCTCTGCTTCCAGCCGAGCGCGGAAGAGACCGGCGTCGAGATGATCGCGGTGGAAGACGGCGAGATCGCGGCCCGGGAAGTCGTGCGGGCGGACGGACAGCCCCACGAGGCCGCCCGGGAGGGCTGTAGCGGGTCGCGCCGCGCGGTCTTCGCCTCCCGCCCGGGCCGGGTGTTCATGGATGTGGACCAGGTCTGCGAGGGCGGGGTCGATCGATCGTCGAGCGGAATGTTCGCGATGATCTCGTCCGACTCCTGGATCGATGCGCGGGTCGTGACGGTCGGCGGCGAGAAGCTGACGTGGGTGACGCGATACCGGCTGGCCACGCAGAGCGAGGCCGAGGCCGTCGGCCTGGGTGAGATCGCGGCCGACCGGAGCATGGCCGTGCGCTCGTTGCGACTCGCCGCGTCCGGGCGGTATTCGGTCGACGACATCATCGAGGCGCAGGCTCACGTGGATCCCGAGGCCGTGGAGGCCTGGATCGTCGAACACGAGACGCCGCTCGAAGTCGACGCCGACCGGCTCGTCCGACTCGCCGATGCCGGCGTGTCGGAAGGCGTCATCGACATGATGGTCGCGCGGAGCTATCCGGAGCGCTTTGCGGTGTCCACGGGCGGCGACGGCGGCGAACGGGCCTGGGGCGGTGTCGGCGGATACTACGACCCGATCTACGGCTGGGGTTATCCCTACTACGGCCGCTTCGGCTGGTCCAGGTACGGTTACTCGCCCTTCGGCTTCGGGTACGGATACCCGTACGGGTACGGGTACGGCTACGGCTACGGGTATGGTTACGGCCCGGTGATCGTCCGCACCGGCCGCGAAAACAGCGGCGGCCGGGTGATCAGCGGACGGGGCTACAGCAGCGGAACTTCCAGAGTCGGAACCGGCTTCACCGGGTCGTCGAGGGGGACCGCGTCGGTCGGTACCTCGGGAGGCCGCTCGACGGGAGGAAGCTCGACGGGACGTACGGCGCGGCGGCGCGGCGGAGGTCTCTGACTCCCACGCGGTCACGCCTGATTGCTCCACGAAAGGGCCCGGTTTTCCGGGCCCTTTCGCGTTTCACGTCTCGCGCTCCACGGTCCGGAACCGCAGATTGGCGATACGGTCGATTCCGCTGCCGGCACCGAGGAGGAACGATGAACGTGGATCACCCCGCCGCGCGCCCCTTCACCTATGTCGCGGTCGGCGTCCTCGGGCTCGCTGCCGCTGCCGCCGTGCTCGTTCAGCCGGACGCGGCCCGCACGCAGACCACGTCCGGCGACTGGGAGCCCCAGCTCACCGCGCACGGCCATCCCGACCTCCAGGGGAACTGGACCAACCAGACGTTGACCCCCTTCGAACGTCCCGAAGGCCAGGGGCCGGTGCTGAGCCCGGACGAAGTCACCGCTATCGAGGGTGGACAGGCGGAGACCGTCGCTGAACGGACAGCTCCCGTAGATCCGGACCGTCCGCTGCCGCCGGGGGGCGAGCACCGGGTCTGCATCGATGGGGCCACGACGTGCTACGACGAGTTCTACCGCGAGCCGGGCGAACGCGTGGCGATCGTGAACGGCGAGCCGCGCAGTTCCCTCGTCACCGACCCGCCGGATGGACGGATTCCGGACCTTACGCCGGAGGCCCGCGGGCGGCTGGAGGAGGCGGCCGAGTTCCGCGCCGGATTCGGCCAGTACGACCACCCCGAGCTTCGGCCGCTCGCGGAACGGTGCATCGTATCGTTCGGATCGAGCGCCGGGCCGCCGATGCTCCCCAACTACTGGTATAACAACAGCTACACGATCGCGCAGAACGAGGACTTCGTCGTGATCATGGCCGAGATGGTGCACGACGCGCGGATCATCCCCATCCGCGACCCGCAGGAGCAACTCGAGAGCCGGCCCACACCGGACCACGTGACCCCGTGGTTCGGAAACTCGGTCGGCTGGTGGGAGGATGGAGCGCTCGTCGTCGAGACGACGAATCTGAACCCCGAGCACGCGTTTCGGGGGGTACCGCCCTCGAAGGACCGGAAGGTGACCGAGCGCTTCACGCGCGTGGACGAGGAGACGATCCTCTACGAGTTCACGATCGACGATCCCGCGGTGTATACGAGCCCCTGGGGCGGCCAGGTCCCCTTCAAGCGCTTCGACCATCTGCTCTACGAGTACGCGTGCCACGAGGGCAACTACGCGATGTTCAACGTGCTGAGCGGCGCGCGCTACCAGGAGCGGATGGGGGGGAACCCGTAGCGCACTCGCCGGGCCGCCTGCCTTCGCTGCTCGCCGCGCTGGCGGTCGCGGGCTGCGGCGCCGATCGTCCGCCGGAGGGCACGGCCGGAGCGGAGACCGCCCCCGCCGGGGTGCTCGGCCTGCGTCCGGGCCCTTCGCCCGATCGATCCTCTCCTGACTGGAAGGCGCCCGTGAAGGTCATCGTCGCCGATCTGTGGCCCGGCCGCACGGCCGAACTCGCGGAGGTCGCCCCGGGCGTGGACCTCGTCGTCGTCGGAGACGGGCAGGCCGCGGCGGCCGAAGCGCACGACGCCGACGCCGTCCTCGGCGTGCTGAACGCGGACATCCTCGCCGCCGGCGACCGGCTCCGCTGGGTCCAACTCTCCTCGGCGGGCGTCGAACGCTACCTCGCGATCCCCGGGCTCTCCGATGCCGAGGACCTCGTCATCACGAACGCCCAGCGGATCTTCGCCCCCGGCGGCGCGGAGCACGCGCTCGGCATGGCGCTCATGCTGGCCCGCCGGTTCCATACCGCACTCGACCTGCAGCGCGAGCGACGCTGGGACATCCGGCCGCTCACCGGGCCCTCGCCCTACCGCGGCGAGGGGAGCGAACTGCTCGAACTCCGGGGTCGCACGATGCTCGTCATCGGCCTCGGCGGGATCGGCACGGAAACCGCCCGCATCGCGCACGGGATCGGTATGCGGGTGATCGCGACCCGGAACAGCAGCCGCGATGGCCCCGATTTCGTGGAGCGCGTCGGGCTGTCGTCGGAACTCCTGGATCTCGTGCCCGAGGCGGACGTCATCGTGAACGCGCTGCCTCTGACGCCGGAAACGGACGGCCTCATCGACGAAGCCTTCTTCGAGTTGACGCGGCCGACCGCGCTCTACATCACCCTGGGACGTGGACGCACGACAAATACGGCGGCGCTGGTCCACGCATTGAGGGAGGGCCGGATCGCGGGCGCGGGTCTGGACGTGGTGGACCCCGAGCCGCTCCCGCCGGATCACGTCCTCTGGTCGATGCCGAACGTGCTCATCACGCCGCACCTCGGCGGCGACTCCGACGGTCACATGGAGCGGATGTGGATCCTCTTCCGCGAGAACCTGCGCCGTTTCGCAGCCGGAGAGCAGCTCCTCGCCGTGGTCAACCGGGAGCGCGGCTACTAGCAGCCCGCCAGCCGACGCCTGTCAGCCGGTGGCGCCTCGCAACCGGATCGCGGGTGCGGCTTCCGTCTACCCGCCCCGAACCTGGAACGTGAGCGTGGCCCAGTTCGACTCGTAGTCGACGTCAGCCTCCGACGGCGTTTCCACCATGTGGATCGTCCGGATGTACCAACGCCCGCCGCCTACGAGCGGGATCGTGGCGACGCCATCTTCGTCTGTGCGAGCCTCGACCGCTTCAACATGTCCGCCGGCATCGTCGTGCGAGTGGGGGTTGAATTCATAGTTGGCGTACAGGAGCGCGTTCTCGACCGGCTCGCCCGCGCGGAGGAAACGCACCTGGAGGTCGTCGCCGACGACGAGATCGTACGGGTTCTGGAGCGGGATGATCTCCACCGGATAGCCGAGTTCCTTCGCCCACTCGCCGCTCCGGTCGTCGCCCACCTGGACGATCGCCTTCACGTGCTTGCTGTAGCGTTCGGCCGCGTCGTCATTCGACTTCCCGGCCGCTTCGCGCTGCGCGATCTCGTCGACGAGGCCCTCGTGAACCAGGTATTCGGTGAACTCCACCCCCGTGAGCGGGATCACGCGCGCCCCCGTCGACACGCCGATCGTGTAGGTTCCGGCCGAGCCCGTCTCGAAGGTCAGCAGCGCCGTGTCGACGCTGTCCGCATGCCAGTGGAACATCGCCGTGTCTCGCCACGCCTCGGTCGGCGGGTGCACGACCCCATCGGGTCCCACGATGCTGACGTCCAGCATGCGATCGCGCGTGATGTGGTTCTCGCTCTCGTCGAAATCACCGTTGAACAGCGCAACCACGTTCGTGGAGTGCGGCTCCAGGAAGAAGCTCTCCAGCTTCAGGTACATCGTGTGCGCCCGCGCCGTCGCGACGATGGCGATGGTCAACAGGGCAGTCGTAAGCAGCACGCGGCGTCCGATCCTCATTCCGCACCCTCCAGGGTCTTCACTTTCCGTCTTCCAGACACGTCGAGAGAACATGCAGGGATCGACGACGATTCGGCCATAGCGGACGTTCGACGCTACCGGCGTTGTCCCCGTAGCCGAAAGTGCCGATCATTGCCCCCGACGATGAGCGCCGCAAAGAAACACCGGGGGTACCGATGACGCTTCGCATCAACGACACGGCGCCGGATTTCACGGCGGATACGACGCAGGGCAGAATCAGCTTCCACGACTGGATCGGGGACGGGTGGGCCCTCCTCTTCTCCCATCCGAAGGACTTCACGCCCGTGTGCACGACGGAACTGGGGGCGGTGGCCGCCCTTCAGGAGGGGTTCGCCGCGCGCAACTGCAAGATCATCGGAATCAGCGTCGACGGCGTGAGCGATCACGAGGCCTGGTCGAAGGACATCGAGGCCTCGCAGGGGCACGCCGTGGGCTACCCGCTGATCGGCGACCCGAAGCTCGAGATCGTCAAGGCGTACGACATGCTGCCGGCGGACGCTGGGGATACGTCCGAGGGCCGGACGCCGATGGACAACGCCACGGCGCGCTCGGTATTCGTGATCGGCCCGGACAAGAAGATCAAGGCCACGCTCACGTACCCGATGAGCACGGGCCGCAACTTCTCCGAGATCCTCCGGCTCCTCGATTCCTGCCAGCTCACGGCCGAGAAGCAGCTCGCCACGCCGGCGAACTGGGAGCAGGGCGACGACGTGATCATCGCGCCGGCGGTCACCGACGAAGAAGCGCGGAAGCGGTTCCCGGAGGGATGGGAGCAACCCCTGCCCTACATCCGGATCGTCCCGCAGCCGCGGGACGGCTAGCCTTTGTCACACGCGGTCACACAGACCGCCGCGCGGGGCGTCGGGGGGCTCCTCCTCGCCGGCGTACTCCTGTCCGCGTGCTCCGCCGGTTCCGATGCGGGAGACGCAGCACCGGAGGACGGCCGGCTCCTGATCGATGGCGGCACGGTCGTCGTGATGGACGACGCGGGCACCGTCCTCGAGGGCGGTGCGTTACTTGTCGAGGCGGACCGGATCTCCGCCATCCTCGACGGCGATGCCCCCCGCCCCGTCGGCGTGGCGGTGCTCGACGCGACGGGACACCTCGTGATCCCCGGGCTCGTCAACACCCACGGCCACGCCGCCATGTCGCTCCTCCGGGGACTCGCCGACGACATGCCGCTGATGACGTGGCTGAACGAGCACATCTTCCCCGCCGAGGCCGAACTCGTCGATCCCGAGTTCGTCTACTGGGGCACGCTCCTCTCGTCCATCGAGATGCTGAAGGGCGGGACGACGACGTTCGCGGACATGTACTACTTCCGGGACGACGCGGCGCGGGCGGTCATCGATGCGGGCATCCGCGCCGTCATGGGCCCGCATGTCATCGGCTTCCCGGCTCCCGACTTCGCCTCGCCGGCGGCGACGCTGGCGGAGGCGGCCGAGTTCATGGAGACGTATCGCGACCATCCCACGCTGGTCCCGGGAACGGCGGCACATTCTCTCTACACGACGTCCCTCGCCGACGTGCGCGCCGCGCTGCGGTTGGCCATCGATCACGGTGCTCCGTTTCAGATCCACACGGCCGAAGACGCGAGCGAGTTCGCGACGGCGACGGAGCTGACCGGGATGGGCGTAGTGGAGGCGCTGGAGTCCATCGGCGCGCTTCGTCCCGGGACGGTGCTCGCCCACTCCATCTACCTCTCGGACGAGGACATCGAACGCATCGCGGCCGGGGGCGCCGGAGTCTCGCACAACCCGCAGAGCAACCTCAAGCTGGGGATTCCGCGGGCGGCGCCGGTCGTGGAACTGCTCGCCGCCGGCATCCCCGTGGGGCTGGGGACCGACGGCGCGGCGAGCAACAACGACCTCGACCTCTTCGATGAAATGGACACGGCCGCCAAGCTCCACAAGTTCACGAATGCCGATCCGACGGCGCTGCCTGCCGAAACGGTCTTCCGCATGGCCACGATGGGCGGCGCCCGCGCGCTCAACCTCCACGACCGCATCGGGTCGCTCGAGCCGGGAAAACGCGCCGACATCGTGCTCCTCGACACGCGGCGCGCGGGGCTCACGCCTCTCTACAACGTCTATTCCCACCTCGTGTACGCGGCTCGAGGGAGCGATGTCTCCACGGTCCTGGTGAACGGCCGCGTGGTGGTCAGGAAAGGGGAGGTGCTCACGACGGACGAAGCCGAGGTGATGGAGCGGGCGTACACCTTCCGCGACCGTGTGCGGGAAGTCATCGCACGAGTGGCTTCGGAGACGCGCTAGTCCATCGGGGGGCGCACCGAGCCCCTGCGGGCGGCGCCGCTGCGACCAGGCGCGGCTAGGCGCTGCTGGCGTGTCCCGGCTGCTGCGGCGGCGTCCAGCCCGTGGCGGCGCGGCGCGCCTGGACGCAGCGCTTGAAGCGGAAGGCGTTCTCGGGCAGGGCGAAGTCCATCCCGTAGTTGTCCGGACCCACGGCGTCGACCCGGGCGACGATCACGCCGAGGTCGTCCCGCTCCATCGCCTCGACGAAAGCCTCCCCGAACGCCATCGGCGAATCCACGGCCACCGCGTGCTCGATCCCCGCCCCGCGTGCGATCGCGGCGAGATCCGTGACGCCCGACGTCGTGTGCGACTCGAACCCTCCCGTCGAGAGGAGGCTCCCGTTGTCGAAGATGACGTGGAGGAGGTTCCGGGGCCGGTAGCGCGCGAGGGTGGTGAAGGTGCCGAGGTTCATCAGCGCGGAGCCGTCCCCGTCCAGCACGATCACCTTCTCGTGCGGCAGGTGGTTCGCGAGGCCGAGGCCGATCGACGAGGCGAGCCCCATCGCATGCTGCAGGTAGAAGAAGTTCTCGCGGTGGCCGAGGTCGTACAGTTCCTGGGCGCACGCGCCCATGATCGTGACGACGAGCTTGTCCTCGATCTCGGGATAGATCAGTTCCAGGCAGTCCGCGCGTCGCATCAGCCGCTCCCGCTCGACATCAGACTTCCATGAGATCGCGCGTCAGCAGCAGCGCGACCGGCGAGAGCGAGCTCTGCGAAAGCGTGTACGCCTCGGCGATCTCCTTCGCGACGAGCGCCGGATCTCTCGCGTGGTGGTAGGGGATGTTGAGCGCCTGAAGCAAACCCTCCGTCACGATCCCGCCACGAGTGTGCCACGGATACGGCTCGCCCCAGTGGCCGCGGACCGCGATGAGCATGCAGAGCGGGACGGAATAGAGCTGGGCGAGGGAGATGATCCCGTTCATCGCGCCGAAGAATCCGTGGTTCTGCATCAGCAGGATGTGCGGTTCGCCGGCGAAGTACGCCCCGGCCGCGATTCCGACCGCCTCCTCTTCCTTGGCGACCTGGATGAGATCGACCTCGGGATCGTCCTCGGCGCGCTGCAGGAGGAGACCGAGCCAGGTCTCCGGCAGGGCGGAGATGCTGCGGATGCCGGCGGCCTTGATCCCGTCGAAGACGGCCTTCGAGTTCTCGTAGGAGACGGTCATGCGCGAAGGGTGCGTGGACGGCTCGGGCCGCGCAATCCCGCTCGATCGGTGCCCGTCGTGCCAAAACGGCGGACAGGTTGCGCCACGCGGCAGCCCGTGGTCACCATGAGCGCAGCAAGGAGTGCGTATGGACGAATCGGAAGGGCGGCCGGTCGGCCGGCGCGGGTTCATCAGGGACGCAGCGGTGGGTGCCGCCGCGTTCGCCGCCCCGGGGAAGCTGATGGGCGACCAGGACGAGTCACGCGACCACAGTCACGAGCACGATCACGAGCACCAGGACGTACCGCCGGACATCGCGCTCCGGGTGCGGGCGCTGGAGTCCGTCCTCGTGGAGAAGGGGATGGTGGACTCGGCGGCGCTGGACGAGATCGTCGACACGTACGAGAACCGGATCGGCCCGCGGAATGGAGCCGAGGTCGTCGCCAAGGCCTGGGTCGACCCCGCGTACCGCGAACGTCTCCTCGCGGATGGGACCTCGGCGATCGGCGAACTCGGCCATCTCGGCGGTCAGGGCGAACACATGAAGGTGGTCGCGAACACCCCGGAGGTGCATAACCTCGTCGTCTGCACCCTCTGCTCGTGCTACCCGTGGCCGACGCTGGGCCTTCCCCCCGTGTGGTACAAGTCCGCCCCCTTCCGGGCGCGGGCGGTCATCGAGCCGCGCGACGTGCTGAGCGAGTTCGGCCTCGAGGTGCCGGAGGATGTCGAGATCCGCGTCTGGGACAGCACGGCGGAGATCCGCTATCTCGTGCTCCCCGAGCGGCCGGCCGGCACCGAGGGCATGACCGAGGAAGAACTGGTGGAGATCGTGACCCGGGATTCGATGATCGGCGTGGCCCGGGTCGAGGCTCCGTCCGGAGGCAACCCGGGAGGCGACGCGTGAACACGATCCACGACATGGGCGGCATGGACGGCTTCGGCCCGATCGAGCCCGAGGAGAACGAACCCGTCTTCCACCACCGCTGGCAGGGGCGCGTCTACGCCCTGACCAGAGCCGTCGGCCCGTGGGGCCGGGGTCGCGAGTGGCCTTCCTTCCGCTACACGCTCGAGAGCATCCCGCCGGTCGAATACCTGAGCATGTCCTACTACGAGCGCTGGTTCCGGATGATCACGACGCGGCTGCTCGTGAGCGGCCTCATCTCCGAGACCGAACTGGAGACCGGCTATCCGGATCCCGGGGCGCCCCGACCGGAACTCCTCCCGGCGTCGAACACCGGGGCGCCGGGGGCCGGACTCCTCGACATGGATCTGCCCGCGCGCTTCGGGCTGGACGACCGGGTGCGCGCGCGGAACCTCCACCCGCGCGGCCACACCCGGCAGCCGCGCTACGTCCGCGGGCGGCAGGGGACGGTGGTCGAGGACTACGGCGTCTACGCGCTACAGGACACGGACGAGGACGGACGGCGTCCCGCCGACCGCCGACCGCAGCACGTCTACTCGGTGCGCTTCGAGGCCCGGGAACTGTGGGGCGAGCGTGGCGGCGCGAGGGAGGCGGTATACGTCGACCTGTGGGAAGACTACCTGGAGCCCGCGTGACGACCGGCACGGGACGCAGCCCCTCCGAACGCGTCGACGCGGAACGTCTCGCGGCACTCCCTCCGCTGCCCGCCGACGACGACGGCCCGGTGTTCGAAGCGCCGTGGCAGGCGCAGGCCTTCGCGCTCGCGGTGAAGCTCTCCGAGGAGGGCCATTTCACCTGGAAGGAGTGGGCCGCGACGCTCGCCGACGAACTCGCAGCGGCCGAGGCGCGCGGCGAACCGGACGACGGCTCGCAGTACTATCACCACTGGGTCGCCGCGCTCGAACGACTCGTCGTGGACCGCCGATTGAGCACGTCCGCCGCGCTGGACGACCGCAAGGAGGCGTGGGCGGACGCCTATCGCCACACCCCCCACGGCCAACCCGTGGAACTGTCGACGAGCCTCTCGCAGGCCTTGGCGGAGGATCGGATCGACCGGCTGTGAGGTATTGGGGCAGGTCGGGGCCTTTATCCCGCTGACCGTTTCCGAGTCTGGAGGTCCATGAATCGTCTCAACGGAGCGTCTCGTGTGGCGCTCATGGCGCTCGCTCCGGTGGGCTGGACGGCGTCCGCTTCCGCCCAGACCACCGAACTGCATCTGGTTGAGGAACTGCGCCTCGGACGCTTCGACGGGTCGGGACCCGATGTCTTCGCGGATATCCACGATCTCGCGATCGATTCATCCGGTCGAATCTACGTGCTGGATCCCGGCTGGAGGGACGTGCGGTTGTTCGACCGAGATGGCCGATTCATCCGTCGGATCGCACCTGAGGGTGATGGCCCGGGCGAAAGGCGACACAGGAGCCAGTTCCCTGCTCAGCTAACATGGGACGAAGGACGTGGCCTCCTGTGGATCGACGACCTCATGTTTCTCTCGGTTCTGGATTCACTCGGGGTGGAGCATGCGCGAGACACGCGACTGCCAAGAGGCGACCTCGGCCCGGCGCTCCCGGCTGTGATGGCAACCATTGTGGTGGCTGCCGACCGGCACGGCCGGATATACGAACAACAGTTCAGATCGGTCGGCGATTCCACGTACAGCTACGTCGCCGGAGGTGCGGTGACGCGGGACTATGCGATATCCGGTGACACGCTCCATCTCGACGCGCGCGTGGTTGTAGAAAGTGGCCCACCGCGAACAAGCCGAAGTCGGAGTGGTCGTCGCGATGGGACGATGACCCTGACGATGATGCGACCCGAGCGCGACCATGTCGCCTGGTCTATCTCGCCCGAGGGTACGGTCTGGCTGGCCGACCTTGATCGACCCCGGCTGCATGAGCTGACCATCGCGGGCGATACGCTCCGCGCGCCTGGTATCCCCGTGAAGGATGTGACGGAACTGGACATCTCGCCCGAAGGCTGGATCTGGGCCCGGCGCGCGGGCGATGACCCGGAATCGACCTGGGATGTCATGGACAACTGCGGTGTGTACGTCGGTTCCGCGTCGGTACCCCACGCCATCTCGGTGACCGAGGTCGGCTCCGACGGCGTGATCCATGTGGTGGCGTCGGATGAGTTGGGCATCGACTACGTCGTGCGTCTGCGGCTCAGCACCGAGATATCCCGCCGAAGCTGCCCACGTTAGACGTCGGCGCGTAGCTGCGAAGTCCCGAGGTTCGGGACAGGAGCTAGCGTCGCCAGACGCCTCCGCCGTTCTTGTAGACGATCTCCGTTCCGTACGGGCGCGACAGCTCGTCCCCTTCGTCCCCGCGTCGCAACTCGGTTTCGGCTACATTCCCATTCGCGCGTGCGCTTAAGCCAAGACGAGGTGCCCTGGTGGACGCCGCAAAGGACAAGGTCGACCGCTCCCGCAAAATGCGAACGAACCGGCAAATGAAGCGAAGACGGTTGCCGCGGGCACCACGCCGTTTCCAAACGACCGGCCCTTGGCGATGGGGTGCGCTCGTATCTCTTGCCGCATGCGGCGACAACGTGGAACCCGCACCCACCTCAGCCCGTTTCGCCGACTCCGCGGGCGTCGCAATCGTCACGAATCCCCCCAGCGGCACCGTCCACGCTATCCTCGCCCCGGAACCGATCCTTACCATCGGCGCAATCGATGGCCCTGACGAGGTACTCTTCGGGCGCATCGCCTCGGTTGCGGTCGATGGCACCGGCCGCTTGATCGTCGCCGACGGACAGAGCGGCGAGATCCGTATCTTCGACGCTGCGGGCGCCCACATCCAAACCTTCGGAGGCTCGGGAGAGGGACCGGGCGAATTCCGGAGTCTCGGGGGCGCCTGGCCCTCGGCGGAGGGTGCCATCGTCGCCGTGGACACGCGGCTCGAGCGGATCACCCGCTTCGATCCGGGGGGCGAACTGGTGGCAACGTCAACCTTTAAGGGCCCCGGCGATCTCCCCATGATCCGGCCGATCCGCCTGGCTGGGCCGGACACCTTCCTCAGCCGCGTACGATCGCTGAACCTTCCCTCGGCGGAAGACGCCGTAAGCTTGGACGACGCCCTCGAATCGCTTGCCGACCCACTGGGCAGCAGCGTCGAGTACCTGGTCCGATACGACTTGACCGGTGCCGTTGTCGACACCGTCGCGACGATTCCCGGTCGGGCCACCTCGATGTCCAGCCAGAGTAGCGGCACCAACGTGTCGATTCAGCTCATGCGAATCCCCTTTTCGCCCATGCCGGTCGCCACGGCATCCCCGGATGGACGAGTTGCCGTGACCAAGGGCCGGTCCTACGAGTTCTCGCTCTACGATACCGTTGGAGCCCTTGAGCGCATCGTGCGCCTCGCCGGCGAGCCGCCGATTCGCACCGACGCTCACCTCGAAGCCTGGGTGCGCGCCTCCACCGGCGGTCGTGAGCCCCTGGACGACGCCGACGTGGAGGCCGCCCTCCGACGCTACGAAACGGTGCCCGTGCCCGATCGGCATCCTGCCTGGAACTCACTGCACATCACCGACAGCGGTGAGATCTGGGCGCGGCGCTTCGCGATTCGAGGCGCGGAGACTCTTCTTCACGATGTCTTCGGGGCCGACGGCAGCTTCCTGGGCCACGTCGCACTGCCGTCCAGGTTTCGCATCGAGCAGATCAGCGACGGCATGCTGACCGTTGTATCCACCGACGATCTTGGCGTCCAGCGCGTGGAGGTGTATGAACTGACCGGGCCATACAATGGGTTACAAGCTGCGCCGTAACGGAACGTGCGTTCGGTCGCGGATCGGCTCAAGGCCAATCTCTCGCGTTACCTTCGCTGCGTCAGCCGGGGCGGCGAGGTTCAGATCGTCGACGGGGGCGTTCCGGTCGCCCGGTTGATGGCGCCCCGTCCGGAGCGCGACGACGCCGTCCGCGACCGGCTGGTTGGCGATGGTCTCCTCCGGCCCCGCGTGGGATCGGCCACATCGATTCTCGACACCCCTCCCGTGAAGCTGTCGACGAGCATTCCGCAGGCCCTGGCGAAGGACCGGACCGACCGGCTGTGAGCTAGCGTCGCCAGACGCCTACGCCGTTCTCGTAGACGATCTCGGTTCCGTAGGGGCGGGACAGCTCGGCGAGGTGCTCGATGATCCTGCGGCCCAGTTCCTCCGGCGCGATCCGGGGGGTGCCTCGCCTGCCTCTTGGCGCCTTCCAGCTCAGTTCGATGGGGTGGAAGGTGATCTCCACCACCTCTTCCCCCTCGAAGGTCGCGACCGGGACCACGCTTTCGTACCACTCGGACCCGATGGGGAAGCCCGTCGTGGGGTTCCCGTCCTCGTCCACCTGGAAGCGCGTGTCGTAGATCTCCGAGGCGAGCCGGTCGAGCGGGATCCCGTAGCGGTCGCGCTGGTCGGATGGCATGGGGTCGATCGTCTCGTTCTGGAAGATGAAGTTCGCGAGCGAGTAGAAGATCGGCCGTCCCTTGTAGATCTCCACTCCGCGCAACTGGTGCGGGCCGTGGATGATGAACGTGACCGCCCCCGCGTCGATCGTCTGCCGCGCGAACTCCTCCATCCACGCGGGCGCCGTGATGAAGGCGTTGCCGGGCTCGTGCGAGTGGCTGTTCACGACGACGTAGTCGGCCTGGTCCGTCGCGTTTCGTACTTCGTGCAGGACCCGCTCGCGGTCCTCGTCGTTCAGTGAGACGGTCGCGCGATCCTCCTCGCCCGGGAACACCGTCGCGCCGAACACTCGAACCGGTGCGTCCGCGTTGTCCGGCACGTTTGCGCCTTGCCGCCCGGCCACTTCCCGCAGCGCGGCCATCGTCTCCGGGGACCCCTCGTAGCGCGTGCTCAGCCGCAGCGGGTTCAGCCCCGGCCGTCCCTGCACGGTCGGTCCGGCCTTCCCGGCGCGCGACATGGGCGTGAAGGTGGACGCCATCCCGATGAGCGCGATCCGGCCCTTCGGCGTCTCCAGATAGCCGGGACGGCTGGCCCAGCCGAGGTTCTCGCCCGTGCCCGAGTGGATGAGGCCCCACTCGTCCATCAGCCGGTTCGTGAGGCGCATGCCCTCGACCCCGTAGTCCGTCGAGTGGTTGTTCGCCCGGTTGTAGAGGTTGAACCCCATGTCCACGAGGTCCTTGAGCGTCTCGGGCGAACCCACCTCGTAGTTCCCGCCGTTCTCCGCCGCCGGCCAGCCCGTGAACTCCTGCAGGCGGAAGACCGACTGCTCGAGGTTCAGGAAGGCGGCGTCCGTCGCGCGGATGATGTTGGCGAGGTCGTGGAAGCCCGGATCGCCGGGATGATCGAACGGCGCCGTGCGGCGGTTCATGATCACGTCCCCCACGGCGGACAGCGTCCAGCGGGTTTCCGAGTCGATGGGCGAACGGCTCTGCGCCCGGATCTCCGACCCGACGGCCGGTGCCAGAGCGGCGAGGGATAGAACGAAACCGAGAGCGAGACGAGTGGGACGGCGCATGGGGTCCTCCTGGTGACGTGCCGGGCATCCGTGCCTCTCGCCAACGTACGTAGAAAGCCGATACGCGCGCATGCGTCCGCGGCTGGAGGATGCCGCGGACTGGCGGTCGCAGGGCGAGAGCGATACGATAACGGTTATAATTTATGCGTCACATAAGGCGTGTTGTATGATTATTTGCCATTTACACGCCATATATGGCGCAGCGAATACGACCATCACAGGTCGCGCCTGGCCAGGGACCGGAAGCCGGACGGGAGGGTCGGCACATGGGAACCATCGTCTCAACGAGCCGTACGCCGGATGTGCTGCGGGAACTCGGCGCGCGGCTGAAGACGGTACGCCTGCGCCAGAACCTTCGCGTGAAGGATCTGGCCGCCCGTGCCGGGGTCGGAGCCCGCACCATCGACCGGATGGAGGCGGGCCACAGCGTGGGCACCGACACGCTCGTGCGGATCATGCGCGGCCTCGGGCGAATCCAGGCGTTCGAGGCCTTCGTCCCGCCACCGGAGCCATCTCCCTACGAGATCGACCGGTTGAAGGGCAAACAACGCCAGCGCGCGTCTCGACGGCCGCCGCCGGAGCCGGGGTCGTGAACGGATACACCACGGTCCGCGTGCGACTGTGGGGACGCGAGGTCGGTCTCCTCCTCGAGTCCGATCGTGGCGGCCGGATCACCTTCGAATACGATCCCGGATTCGCGGACTTCGGACTTGAGATCTCCCCGATCCACCTGCCGCTGGCTCGCTCCGGACCGGTCTCCTTTCCCGAACTCGCCCGCAGACCCGTGTTCCTCGGACTTCCCGGCGTGTTCGCCGATGCCTTGCCGGACCGGTTCGGCAACGCCGTGATCCGGCGCTACTTCGAGGCTCGGGGACGTCCGGAGGACGCATTGTCGCCGCTCCAGCGGCTGCTCTACATGGGAGATCGCGCGATGGGCGCGCTGGAGTTCCAGCCCGCACACGAGCCCGGCCCGGGCTCCGAGGAGGCACTCGAGGTGCGGTCGCTCGTCGAGGAGGCGAGGCGCGTCATCGAGGGCGACGTGTCGGTCGCGGTGCCGGAGATGATGCAGGTGGGGGGAAGCGCGGGCGGCGCCCGGCCCAAGGCGCTGATTCTGTGGGATCGCGAGACGGGACGCGTGCGATCGGGCTTCGCATGCCCGGAAGCCGGCGAGGAGTTGTGGCTCATCAAGTTCGACGGCGTGAGCCGCGACGCATCCGGGCTGGGTATGCGCGCCAACCGCCACCCCGGTCCCTGGGGCCGCATCGAGTTCGCGTATTCCTGCCTCGCGCGAGACGCCGGCATCGAGATTGCGGAGACCCATTTGTTCCGCGACGGCGACCTGGCGCACTTCATGACACGACGCTTCGACCGCGTGCCCGCCCGGCCTCCGCGCGGCGACCGGACGGGACTGGCGGCCGGATACGAGGCCTTCCGGCGGCTCCACCTGCACAGTCTGGGCGGCCTCCAGCATATCGACTTCAACGATCAGTTCGTGTTCAGCTATGAGGGCTGGTTCGACACGATCCGCGCCCTCGGGCTGGGACAGGAATCGGTGAACGAGGCGTTCCGGCGCATGGTGTTAAACGTCGCGACCGTCAACTTCGACGATCACGTCAAGAACTTCGCCTTCCTCATGGATCGCGCCGGTCGCTGGCGTCTCGCACCCGCCTACGACCTGACGTACGCGGAGAACGACGGGTGGACCCGGCAGCACCAGATGTCGGTCAACGGGCGCTTCCGCGATGTCCGGCGGGCGGACCTGTTGAGGATCGGACGCACGTTCGACGTGCCCGCGGCTGGCAGGCGCATCATCGACGAGGTGATGGAGGCGCTGGACGGATGGCCGGCGCACGCCTACGCGGCGGGCGTCCCCGCGGACATGGCGGCGTTCCTCGACGACCGCTTCGAGCGCGAGATCGGCCTCACCCGTTCATGACGAGGTGACGGTCGACGATGGGTTCCCCGTCGGTTGACAATGCCAGCGACATACACGAGACTTTAGCGTCCCATTCAAGATGATTGAATATCACCATGGCACTGGCGACAAGAGAACGGATCCTTGAGGCGGCCGGCGGGACGCTATCGCGGAATCCGAACGCCTCACTCGACCAGATCGCGGTCGACGCGCGGGTCGGGCGAGCGACGGTTTTTCGCCACTTCGAGAGCCGTGCGGGGTTGCTCAAGGCGCTGGCCAGTCGAGCCATCGACGAGACGGACAGGGCAACCCGGCTCGCCGCGGCGGATGCGCGCACCGCGACCGATGCCCTGAGGCTGATCACCCGGGCCGTTGTCGGCGCTGGCGAGTCGTTTCGTTTCCTGAATTCGGCCGCCGAACTCTACGACGAGCCGGAGATCGTCGAAGCCTACCAGCGGCAGATGTCCGAGTTGGCGGACCTGGTTGAAGCCACCAGGCGGGAAGGCTTCATTCGACCCGGTCTCCCCACCGCGTGGGTGGTGGCAAGTATCGATGGATTGATATGGGCCGCGTGCCGAGCCGTCGGCGATGGGGAACTCGGTGTGGTTCAGGCGCAGGATCTCGTCTGGGAGACCATCGCGGATGGGCTCTCGACCGAAGGGGCCGGGGAGGATCGCCATGCCGAATAGGCCGAATCGACTGCCGTTTTCGGCACAGATCCTGACGACCGCGATCATCGTCCTCGCCTTTGTCGGGGCGGCCCGCCTGGCGAGTTCCGAAGAAGACTCCAGAGTCTTCGACGAGGCGGCGGAGCAGACGCGGTTCCAGTTCGAAGGCGCGGCGCGTGGGGTCGGAGCGGCCGATCCGGCGGACGATGAGATCCGGGTGCCGCTGGAACGTCAGGAGCGATGATGGAGGCCATCACGAGCGCGCTCAACTGGGATGCTGTCATGGGCTGGTTCCATGTGTTGAACGATCTCAGCCTGGTCTACGTGATCATCCCCTTCTTCTTCGTTGAACTCGTTCGCTACGCCTTCCTCAAGCGCCTGAGCTTCGACGTTATCGGCGACTCGGTGGCGAACGTCATCACCTTCGTTTGTTTCGTGGCCATCGAGTACGCGCTCGGCATCCTCTTCGTCACGAAGCTCTACTTCTGGATCTACGCGAACTTCAGCCTGACCCACCTGTCGCTGAACTGGGTCACCATCGTGACCTGTGTCCTGCTGGCCGATCTCATGTACTACTGGGATCACCGCATGATGCACAGAATCGGGGTCGGCTGGGCCACGCACACCGTGCACCACAGCTCGCCCCACTTCAACATGTCGGTGGCCTACCGCTTCGGCCCCCTGGACGCGGTGTTCCCGCTCCTCTTCTCCTTCCCCATCGTCATGCTGGGATATCACCCGATCCTGGTGCTGCTGTCGGAGGTTCTCGTCCAACAGTTCCAGGCGATCCTGCACACGGAGGCGATCCGGAAGCTGCCGCGACCGGTCGAATTCCTCTTCAACACACCCTCCCATCACAGGGTGCACCACGGCTCGAACCGGCAGTACTGCGACAAGAACTACGCGGGCATGCTCATCATCTGGGATCGCATGTTCGGGACCTTCGAACCGGAGGTCGAGCCGGTGGAGTACGGCGTCAGGCAGCCCATCAACTCGAACAATCCCATTACCGTGTTCCTGCACGGGATCCAGCGCCTGATCGTGACGATCGTCCGGACGAGGGGCGTCGGGAACAAGCTGAGGGTACTGGTGAAGCCGCCGGGCTGGAGCGCGACGGACTAGCAGTCCGTGGCAAAACGCTGCGTTAGCGGGCGGGCGCGGCGGCGCGGGCGCGGTCGAGGAGGGACTGGTAGAGGGCGTCGGCTTCCTGCACGCGCGATTCGAGGCGGAGGCGCTGCTGCTCCCATTCCTCCTCGAGGAGGCGGGTCGTCTCCCAGTATTCGAGATCGCCGGCGGGCCGGATCGGCTCGTCGAGCAGTTCCTGCAGCTTGGCCCGGTGGCGGGCGACGAGTTCCGGCACGGCTTCCAGCTTCCACCACGGTTCGTCGTCCACGACCACGAACACGGGGGCGCTGTGCGCGACGGTCATGTCGCGCGCCCCGTCGCGGTCGCCGAACGCGCGCACGGCCACCCACAGGCTCTCGTCCGCCTCGATGCGCGTGGCGAGGCGCAGCCTGTCGGCGTCCCCGGCCGACCGGGTCACGCTCGCGACGACCTCGCCGTGGACGACGAGTTCCAACCGGTTCAATCCGTCGATGTCGGGGTTGAGCGACGCCGCGGCCACGACCTCGAGGCTATCCCCGCGCGCGACGCGAAGCTCGGAGCCCATCTCCCGCCCGTTCACCCGGAAATCGAGGAAGGGCCCGTTGCTCACGTACGTGTGGCCGGAACGGTAGGCGTTGTACCACTCGCCGGGGGCGAACGGCCCGTCCAGCTTCACGTAGGTCCGCTCGACCCCCGGCAGTGTAGGCCCGAAGTACGGGTAGTCGGCGCCCGCGATGGGGCGGACGTTGAAGCCCAGGTTGAGAAAGCTGTACCAGATGTCGTCGTACAGACGCCCGCCCTGGAGCACCTCGATGAAGTCGACGAGGTCGAACGGCACGTCGAGCGCCAGTCCTCGCTCGCCGTTGAAGAGTTGGCCCATGTGTGCGTAGCCGGAGATGCCGCCCTGGGCATGGGACGCCTCGAACACACGGTGGTAGAGGAAGTAGGACCCGGGGTCCTGGCGGATGGGACGCTGCAGGTTGTGGTGGATCGTGTGTCCGCGGTGGACCGTGCGCGGGTCCTCCTGTCCGGACACGAGCGCGTGGCCCTCCCGCACGTACTGTCCGGCCTCACCCCACGCCGGCTGCTTGAAGTGGGTGACGGCGATGTTCCCCATCTCGAGCAGGTTCGCGACGTGGATGTCCTCGGCGGCGATCTGCGCCCACACGGCATCGTCCTCCGTGTGCTCGCGCGCGATGTGAACGTGGGAGTCGCCGGAGTACCAGCCCTCCGCGGGGAGGTCCGCGTAGCGCTCGAGCGAGACGGTGAGATCGGTCGTCTCATCCGCGCGCACCTCGAGGGTCCGCTGATAGCCGCGGTACTCGGGGCCGCGCGTCGCGACGAGTTCGTAGCTCCCGACCGGGAGCCGGGCCTCGTACTCCCCGTCGACGTAGAAGGCGAGACGGTGCTCGGAGGGCCACCACGTACGCGGGTTCACCCACAGGAGCCGTACCTCGTCGACGAAGCGGCGCACGAGGACGGAGCGTTCGGACGGGAGAGGGGCGCGGCCGGTCTCGTCGTAGAGACCGAACCGCGCGGGCACCGAACGCCCGCTCGCCGCGTCCTCCACCGTGAGGCGCAGCGTGCCATAGCCGGCCGGGACGGGCGTGGCGTGGCTCCGCACGACCTCGATGTCGCACAGCGCGATCCCCTCCGGGCCACCGATCGCGAGGTCCGTGTCGCGGATCCCGTGCGCGGCGAAGCGGGCGCGCTCGAGCGTCACCCGGGCCGTGGCGAGCGTCGAGCCGTCGCCGGACTCGGGTTCGACCGTGGCCGATTCGCCGATCCCGTCGCCGCCGTTGTCGTTGAACCCGACGCTGAACGGCCCCGTGAGTTCCGGCGCGTAGGTGACCACGAGGTCGACGGGCTCATCGATATCGAACGCGAAGGCGTCGTCGATGTCGAGGGCGAAGAGGGGGCCGACGACGCACGTCCGGTCGCCGATGTCGCGCGTCTGGAACGGGTTGCCGCGGCCGTACATGCCGAGTTCCGAGCGGGCGACGCCGAGCGTGCGGGCGATGTTCTCGCGTGGCCACTCGAGTTCAACGACGAAGCGGGCATCGCTGTCATGCGGCGGGGAAGGCGCTCCCTCCCCCACCGGGCCCGCGGCTCCCGAGACGAGGAGGCCGGCCCCGGCGAGAAGGCAGATCCGTCGGACGCGGGCGGTCACCGCTCGTACACGACCCGGCCGCCTACGACGGTCAGATCGACCTGCATGGATTCCAGGCATGGGTCCTCGCACTCCAGCACGTGGTCCGCCGTCACGACGAGGTCGGCGACCATCCCGACCTCGAGCGTCCCCTTCTCCTCCTCCTCGAAGGTGAGGTGCGCGTAGCTTCGCGTCACCGCCTCCAGCGCTTCCTCCCGCGTGATGCGCTGCGATGGGTCGAGCACGCCGGCGCTGATCGTGCCGCGCGTCGTGAAGTGGTGCAGCATCCACCACGGGTCCCAGGGGACGACGGGGGAATCCGTGCCCAGCGACACCGGAATCCCGGCGTCGAGGTAGGCGCGCACGGGCGTGGTCCAGGCGGCGCGCTGCGCGCCCCAGTACTTCACGAGGCTCGGCGCCGCCACGTAGAGGTGGTTCTGCGCCGTCACGGAGAGACCGAGCGCCCGCATGCGCGGGAAGTGGTCGTCGCGCGGGAGGAATCCGTGCTCGACGACCCAGCGGAGACCGTCGATCGGCGCATCGGCGTTCGCCGCCTCGTAGCCCTCGAGGACGAGATCGATGGCCGCGTCGCCCACCGCGTGCGTCGCCACCCGCCATCCCCGACGGTGAAGTTCGCGGACGGTCTCGATGAAGCGCTCGGTCGGCACGGTCTGCAGACCGCGAAAGGTGCCGCCCTCGCCCCAGGGTTCCTCGTACGGCTCGCGCATGAGACCGCCCTCGAAGCCGCCGTCCACGCCGAGCTTCACGCCGCCGACGCGGAGCCAGTCGTCGCCCTCGCCCATCTCCGGCCAGGTCGCGAGGGCATCGGCGAGCGGTGGTGCGTTCGCCCCGCGAGGGGCGCGAAGGACATAGTTCACGCGCAGGGTGAGCCGGCCTTCGTCCCTGAGCCGCTCGATGGCTCGGTACTGCTCGGGAGGGCCGCCCGGGTAACGGACGCTGGTCAGGCCGCGGGAGTTGAGCGCGGCGTACTCCTCGGCCATCGCGTCGAGCACGGCCGCCGGATCGGGCGGCGCGGCGGCCGGCAGCGTCACGAGATCCTTGGCGCGGTCGACGAGTTCGCCGTTCAGCCGCCCGTCCGGATAGCGACCGATGCGGCCGCCCGGCACCTCGGGCGTCGATTCGTCGATGTCCCAGCGGGCGAGCGCCGGGCTGTTCAGCACATATTCGTGTCCGCCGCGGACGACGACGACCGGCTGCCCGGGGGCCGCGCCGTCGAGATCGTCACGGTAGGGGAGGCGGTGCTCGGCGAGCTGGCCTTCGTGCCAGTCGCGGTTCGTGACGATCAACTCGCCGGGCGCCGTCTCCAGCGCGAAGGCGGCGATCGCATCGGCCACGTCCCGCAGGGAGCGCGCGCCCGTCAGGTCGACCCCCGGGCCGCCGCCGATGCCGTGGTAATGGTTGTCCGTGAGCCCCGGTATCACGGTCCGGCCGTTCAACTCCACAACGCGCGTGTCGGGCCCGGCCAGCCGGCGAATCTCCTCCGACGTCCCCACCGCCCGCACCCGGCCGTCGCTCACCGCCAGCGCCTCCACGGTCCCCGGCGCGCCCATCGTGAGAATCTCGCCGTCGACGAGGACGAGGTCCGCCGCCTCGGGCCGGGGCGTCCCGCAGGCCGCCAGCCCCAGCGCCACGAGTCCCACTGCCGCCAGCCTCGGGGCCATCAGCCCAGGCACCGCTACAGCAGTCCGGTTCCGCCCAGGCACAGTCTTCGCCATTACGGGCGCCCTCCGGTCGCGCGGCGCAGGAGCCTGCCGGGCTGGGCCTCCGTCAGCGCGCCGTCATCGATCACCGGCACGCCGTTCACGAACACGTAGTCCATTCCCTCGGCATAGCGCATCGCGTCCCCGAACCGGGCCATGTCCTGCACCTCGTCCGGGTCGAAGAGCACGAGATCCGCCGCCATCCCCGGCGCGATCAGGCCCCTGTCCGCCAGCCCCAGCCGGCGGGCGGCGAGCGACGTCATGCGGCGCACGGCGTCCTCCAGACTCAGGATTCGGTCCTCGCGCACGTACTTCGCGATCACGCGCGGGAAGGCTCCGAACGCCCTCGGATGGGAACTCGCCGTGGTCGCGGGGTTCACCGGCGAGGCGTCCGTGTCGATCATCACGAACTCGGCCCGGAGCGCCTGCCACTTCTGCTCCTCGTTCATGCTCTCCGGGTTCACGCTCACGCCGCCGGCCTGCACGAGATCGAAGAACGCCTCCCACTCCTCCGTCCCGAGGACCTCCGCCGCCTCGGCGATCGAGAGGTTGATCACCCGCGCGTCCACCTCGTCGGGGGCGGAGACGATCAGCACCTTGTCCCAGTCCATCCCCACATGGCGGTACCAGTTCTCCCAGTCCGACGTCGTCTCCACCTCGCGGCGGAGTTCCGCCCGCACCGCGGGGTCTGACAGCGTCTCCAGGAAGGGCGCCGTGCCGCCCGCGTAGTGGCGGGGATGGAGGAAGGAGCCGAGACCGATCCCGTTCCGGATGTAGGGATAGATGTCCGCCGTCACGTCGATCCCGGCGACGCGCGCCGAGTCGATGAGGGCAAGGGCCTCGGCCATCAGCGGCCAGTTCTCCCGTCCCGCCGCCTTGAGGTGGTAGATGTGGACCGGGGTGCCGGCGCGGACGCCGATCTCGATCGCCTCCCGGATCGCCTCCAGGACGGAGTGCGACTCGTTCCGCATGTGCGTGAAGTAGGTGCCGCCGTATTCGCCCGCGACGCGCGTGAGTTCGACGAGTTCCTCCGTCGTCGCGTATACGGCGGGCGGATAGATGAGCGATGTCGAGGTCCCGACGGCGCCGTCCTCCATCGCCTGCCGGACGAGCGCCTTCATCTCCTCGAGTTGCTCCGGCGTCGGCTGTACGTCCTCGTCGCCCAGGACCACGCGCCGCACCTGTGTGAGTCCGACGTCGTGGACGACGTTGATCGGGATCCCGATGCGCTCCACGTGCGCGAAGTACTCCGCATACGTCCGCCAGCGCAGTTCCTCGCCGTTCACGACCAGCCCCCAGGGCTGCGTGGCGTCGCTCTGGGGCGCGGCCGACCCGCCTTCGCCGGAGAGATAGGTCGTGATGCCCTGCCGGAGCTTGCTCTCGGCGCTCGGGGGATCCGTGATGAGGACGACGCTCGACTGGCCCATCATGTCGATGAAGCCCGGGCTCACCACGCGGTCCGCCGCGTCGATCGTGCGCGCCGCCGGCTGGCCCGAGAGGTTCCCGACCGCCGCGATCCGGTCCCCGCGAAGACCGACGTCGCCCCGCACCCAGGTATTCCCGGCCCCGTCCACGATCCGCGCCCCCGTGATCAGCACGTCGAACGGACCCGCAGTCGTCGATCCCGCGTCCATCCCGCACCCCAGGAGACCCAGTCCCAGTAGCACGGGCGCAGGAAGGCGTAGGGGCCAGCCCCACCGTTCGTTCACCGCCGCCCCCAGTCGCGGAGGGCCTTCCAGCTTATGCCGTCCAGCCTGTTTCCCTTGCGCAAAGCAATCAGCCCCTCGATCGCACGGTCGATTTCGCCGTCAGACGTCTCTCGCCGCGTGACCGTATCCTCGGTTGCGGCGTCGCGTTCTTCCTTCATCAGCCAATCCATGGGCGCAGGTTCCTGTCTCTCGAAGGATCGACCGGGCGTCGTCTGGCGGCAACCGCACACGCTGGCCAGTGTTGGGGACCGCATCCTGGCTCTACCACTCCGGAGGCTGACATGACGCCGATGCCGCGCGCTCTTCGATTGTTCGGATTCCTTCTGATCGCTGGCGCCGGGTTCGCTGCCCCGCCCCTCGCGGGGCAGGATGCGGAGCGGTATCCGGGGCCGTTTCCCGGCGGGTATCCGGCGATGAGCGGGATCGGCGGGTCGGGGAAGATGTACATGGAGAGCTACTTCCCGCCCCCCGTCACGGCGTCGCCCACCTACCCCGCGTTCTCGCCCGACGGCGCGTCGATCGCCTTCGCCTACCAGGGGCGGATCTGGGCGGTCCCCGCCGAAGGGGGCGTGGCGCGGCAGCTCACGTCCGGGGACGGCTACCACTCTATGCCGAGTTGGTCGTCGGACGGCCGACACATCGCCTACGCCGCGGACATCGACCTCAATCTGGACATCTTCCTGCTCGACCTCGAGAGCGGAGAATCCCGCCGGCTGACGGAAGATCCCGCCATCGACATGCGGCCGCGGTTCTCCCCCGACGGCTCCAGGATCCTGTTCACGACCGGACGGGACGGGACGTTCGATCTGTGGGCGTACGACCTGGGGACGGGAGCGCTGGAGTCGGTCATCGCCCACCCGGGGGCGAACGACATGGCCGGCGACTGGATCGGCGACACGGGCGACATCGTCTTCGTCTCCAAGCGCGGCGAGGCGGCGCTCGGCTCGGGCTCGCTGTGGCGGTGGAGCGCGGACACCGGCGATGCGGAACTCCTCATCCGCATCGAGACGAACTACCAGGCCTCGCCCGTCGTGGCCCCGCACGGCGGCTCGGTGGCCTACGTGACGGACGCCTCCGGGAACAACGACATCTACCAGGTCCCGACGTACCGGGCGTCGGCGGCGCAGGACCGTTCCAGCCCGGGCATCCAGCAGGTCCGCCTCACGCATACCCGTACCGACGAGTACTTCCCCTCCTGGTCGCCGGACGGGGAGCGCCTCGTCTACGCGCGGAACGGGGGCCTGCACGGCCAGGAACGGACGATCGACGGCGGGATGGGGTTCGGGCTCTACACGACGGGGCGCGGAGGCGGCGATCCCGTCCCGGTGCCCATCGAGGACTACGCGTGGTCCGAGCCCATGGGCCGGGTGCAGGTCCGCGTCAGCGACCCGAGCGGACGGCGCGTCCCCTCCCGCATCTACCTGGAAGCGTCGGACGGTCGGAGCTACTTCCCCGACGGCAGCTTTCCCCGCGTCCTGAGCGGGCCCGAGGACTACTACTTCCACACGGACGGTAGCTTCTCCGTCACCCTCCCGGTCGGGACGGCCGAACTGGAGGTGTGGCGGGGCTTCGAGTACGAACCCGTCATGCGCACGGCGGACGTGCGCGCCGGCGAATGGACGAACGTCGACGTGCGGCTCGAGCGCTGGATCGACATGGCCGCGGACGGCTGGTATTCGGGGGACAATCACATCCACCCGAACTACGGCGGACACTACTTCGTCACGCCGCTCGATCTCGGGAACAAGGCGCTGGCGGAAGACCTCAACGTGGCGAACGGGATGATCGCCAACTATTGGGCGAACAGCCGCGTCGAGGATCTGGAACACTTCCTCGGCCACCCGCACCCGCATCCGGACCCGCGCACGATCGTCTACTACAACGAGGAGTACCGGCCGAACTTCTTCGCCCACATGTCGCTGCTGAACCTCGTGGAGCTCATCACGCCCTTCTACATCGGCTACGAGGGGACGGCGTTCCGCGAACTCTACCCGGATAACGCGGCCGTCCTGCGCCGCGTGCACGAGCAGGGCGGCATCGGCGGCTACGTGCACCCGTTCGGGCTCAGCCACCGCGGGCCGGACCCGGCGCCCGCCGGGGCGCGCGAACTGCCCGTCGACGCGATCCTCGGGCTGGCCGACTTCGTGGACGTCTCCTGCATCTGGAGCGATGAACTGGGGACGGCCGCAATCTGGTACCGTCTGCTCAACACCGGCTCCCGGATCCCGGCCACCGCGGGAACGGACGCGATGACGGACATGTGGCGGCACCCGGCCGTGGGGACGACGCGGTCGTACGTCTACACGGGGGAGGAGGAGCTCGACTACGACGAGTGGGCGGACGCAATAGCCGCCGGCCACGCCTTCGTGACGAGCGGTCCCATCCTCACGCTCGACGTGGACGGCATTGGGATGGGCGGGGAACTCGCGGTCTCGAGCGGCGAGAGCGTGGCGGTCGCCGTGACGGCCCGTTCGCTGTTCGAGATGGAGCGCCTCGACATCATCCGGAACGGCGAGATCATCCACACGGTCGAAGCGAGCGGCGACGGGCGGACGCTGGAGGCGGAGGTCGACGTGCGCATGGATGGAAGCGGATGGATCGCCGCGCGAGTCCTCGGGCCGGCACAGCACGGCGCCATGGACAGCTATCTGTTCGCGCACACGAACCCGGTCTTCATCATCGCCGACGGGGAGCCGATCCGGTCGCGGGAGGACGCCGCGTTCTTCGTGCGCTGGATCGAGCGGACGATCGAGGATCTCCAATCCATGGACCGCTGGGACGACCCGGCGCACAAGGCCGAAGTCATCGCGACGTTCGAGGAGGGTCTCCGCCTCTACCGGGACCAGGCCGCCGGTGGCCGCTGAGTTCAGCGACTCCGTTCGCGGTAGCTGCGGAGGCGGGCGAGGTTCCGGATGTCGGCGTCCGCGCCGTCCTCTCCCTTCGGGGTCTCCAGGATCTTGGGGACGTGACGGAGGCGGGCGTCCCGCATCAGCCGCCGGAACGGACCCTCGCCGAGGGTCCCCTCTCCGATCGACTCGTGGCGGTCCTTGCGGGAGTCGAAGGGGTGCTGCGAGTCGTTCACGTGAATGAGGCCGAGCAGCTCGAGGCCCAGTACGCGGTCGAAGGCCTCCCAGACGCCATCGTAGTCCTCGACCAGGTCGTAGCCGGCCGAGTAGGCGTGGCACGTGTCGAAGCAGATGCCCACGCGTCCCCGCTGGGCCTCCGGGATCCGGTCGAGGATGCCGCGAAGGTTCTCGAAGCTCGCCCCGACGGTTGTCCCGGCGCCCGCGGTGAGTTCGAGGAGGACGCGGGTCGGGCCCTCCACGGCCTCCAGCGATTCGGTCACGCCGCGGGCGTTGCGCACGAGCCCCTCCTCGATGTCGCCGTCCGTTGCGTTTCCGGGGTGGGTGACGAGGAAGTCGAGCCCGAGGCGCGTGCAGCGCTCCAACTCGGCCTGAAAGCTGCGTTGCGACATCCGCCACAACCGGCGGTTCGGCGTCGAGAGGTTGATGAGATAGGAGTCGTGGGCTCCGGCCACGGCGATCCCGTGCTCGTCGCGCGCCGCCTTGAACGCCGCGGCTGTCTCTTCGTCGATGCCGGGCTCGGCCCAGCGGTTCGGCTGCTTGGTGAAGAGCTGGAAGTTGACCGCCCCGATCTCCGCCGCTCGCCGTGGCGCGTTCTGCACGCCCCCCGCCACCGAGACGTGGGCGCCGAGTTCGTCGCGGTCGTCGTGCCCGGCCGTGACGGGTCCGGGGTCGGGCGGCTCGCTCACGAGCGGCGGGGCGGCTGCGACGGGCGGAGTTCGACCCTGCTCACGTGGGCTTCCTTCGGATAGGAGAGGAGCTGCATGACCGCCGCCGCACAGTCGTCCACGTGCAGGCGCCACGTCCGCTCCGGCACCTGCTCCCGGCCGTTGAAGTACGTGTCCACGCTCCCGGGCATCACGATGCTCACCCGCACGTCGTCGTAGCGCACGTCGAGCAGCATCGCCTCCGTGAGCCCGAGCAGCCCGTACTTGCTCGCGTTGTATCCCGTACCGCCGTAGAAGGGATGCCGGCTGGCGAGCGAGGCGATGTTCACGATGAACCCGTCGCCGCTCGCGCTCAGGTGCGGGAGCGCGGCCCTGGAGCAGTAGAAGACGCCGCCGAGGTTGACGTCGATCTGGAGTCGCCACTCCTCGACGCTCATCTCCCGCAGCGGCTTGAAGATCCCGAGCCCGGCGTTGTTCACGAGGATGTCGAGCCGTCCGAAGCGGGCCACCGTCTCCTCGACCATCCGTTCGCAGGCGTCCGCATCCGCCACGTCGCACACGATGCCCAGCGCCCGCTCGCCGAGTTCGGCATCGGCCACCCGCACATCCGCCTCGGTCCTCGCGCAAATCGCAACGGAGGCCCCGGCCCCGAGCAGGTGCTCCGCGATCGCACGCCCGATACCCTTCGTCCCGCCCGTCACGAGCGCGACCCTGCCCGTCATGTCCGGTCCCATTCCATCCCTTTCAAGGCTGCTGCGCTTCTCGTCTCCTCAGATCGGGAGCCAGTAGGCGATCTTCAGCAGGAACACGTGTTGGCCACCGGCGCGCAGGCTGTCGACGAGGCGTCCGGGGTCCACGAGTTCCCCCGACGTTCGCATATCGGAGCGATCCTGCTGCCAGACGAGGAAGAGCGTGCTCCCCGGCTGCCACTCCCAGCGGAGGACGACGTTGCTCCGGAGAGAGAGGATGTTGAAGTCGCCGTCGGGGAGGGTAAACGACCGTCCGCTCTCCGTCACGTCCCACGACCCGTCGCGTCGGCGCTCGATCCTGGATCCCATTTCGCCGTACAGGAGCAGGTGTCGCTGGCGGGGTTCGAGGAGTTCGCCCAGGCCGTGGCGGCTTCCGCTCGCCGCGAACGGCTCGAAATAGGCCTCGAGCGTGAGGTCCGGTCCGAAGGCGTAGGCGCCGCGAAGGCGGAGGGCGAGGGTGCTGCGGTCGATGGCGGAGAAGATGTAGCGCCGGTCGAAGGTGGCCCGCCGACCGCCGGCGAGCGTCGTGAGGTACTGGCGCGATTCCGATTCGCGCCGGTAGCTGGGTTCGACTTCGAGTTGCAGCGCGGACCCCGGGCGCAGCGTGAGCGCACCCCTCGCCTCGTACGCCCACCCACCGATCTCGTCCCGTCCGTAGGACCCCATGAGACGGAAGCCGGTCCGGAAGGAGCGGTCGGTGGCGAGCGCGACACCCGCTTGCCAGCGCGCGAGCGTCTCCATGAGGGGACCGCCGCGCGTGAGGTGGTCGCTGAGCGCGCGGGGGTGGTATCCGCCCTCGAGCGTCGTGCGCAGGTAGTTGTGCCACGTCGCGGTCGCCCGGGCCCCGAGCGTCGTCTCGGTGCGCACGCCGTCGAAGTTCCATGAACTCGCCGAGGTGAGGCCGACCTGCCAGGCGCGAGCAAACGCGGTCGGGATCGTCTCGCGGATCGCGATGTCGGCCTCGGCCGTGAGCCGGTCCGCGTTGAACATCTGACCCACATCGTTGATCTCGAAGCCCGGCGAGATCGCTTCGCCTCGCACGCGCCACAGCCAGCGCCGCCCTCCCACCTTCTCCATCCCGAGGGCCGCGGTAAATCCGGAGAGCGTGGAACTTGAAGGGTCCAGCCGCGCGGTCTTGCGGTCGGGACGCTGGAAGAAACGCGCGCTCGAGCGCTGCACCCGCAGGATCGCGTCGGGGTTGCCGCTGAGGTGCGAGAACCCCGCATGCCCCGTGAGTTCGTACTCGCCCCCGAAGAAGCGCAGGTTCCAGTCCGTGCCCCCGGCGTAGGCGCGCCACGGGAGGAGCCCGGCGAGTTCAGGACGGCCCTCGCGGCTGAGCGTGGTCCCCGTGAAGCCGACCGTGGAACGCTCCTCCCCGAACTCCTGCTCCAGTCTCGCCACCGCGAAGGCGCTCAGAGGGGCCACCGGCACGGCGCTCTCGGTCGTGTCCGTCGCGCCCGGGCGCTGCGTGAGGTGGAACGCCCGGGCATCCTCGCGACCCGTGACGGCGAAGAGCGCGCCCACGGAGGTCCCGCCCGGGAGCCGGCCCGTGACCTTCCCCGCCCCGAGAATCGTCGTCTGATCGGGCGCGACCACGCTGTCGGCCACGGCCCGTCCCGGCGGCGGAGCCCCGATGCGGCGCGAGTAGAAGTAGCGCGGACCCAGTCCCTCCATGAGCTGGCGCCCCTCCGTGAAGAAGGGGCGGCGCTCCTCGAACACCTCCTCGAACGCGGTCAGGTTCACGACCGCCGGGTCCGCCTCGACCTGTCCGAAGTCCGGGTTGACGGCCGCATCGAGCGTCAGGCTCGAACCGAGGCCGACCTTGAAGTCCGCGCCCACGCGGGATTCGCTCCGCGTCACGACGCCCGCCATGGGGCCGCCCGTCGGCGTGCGCAGGTCGCCCGCCACGTAGGGCAGGAACTCGATCCCGCGGCTCCCCCGCACGCCCTCGAGTCCGGTGAGGTCGCCGAGGCGCGAGGCCCATCCCGGCTCGCTCCGAACGACGAGTTCCCACAGGAGGTTCTCCTGGACGTCGGGCATGTAGCGGTTGATGTTCACGCCCCACGCCGACTCATCGCCGTTGAAGCGGAGTTGCGAGAAGGGCATGCGCATCTCGGCCGTCCACCCGAGCGAGTCGCGCTGCACGCGCGCCGACCACACGGGATCCCACGTGTAGTCGCGGTTGGTCACGTTGTCCTCGGGGTGGTACCAGTCGGTGCGGCTCCCCGCCGCGTTCACCCCGAAGGAGACCGCCGTGCGCCGGTTCAGGTAGGGGTCGAGCGAGACCAGCAGGCGCTCCGAACCGGTGTTCTGGTCGCGGCGCGTGCGGTAGGCCTGGATGCCGTCGGGATCGTCCGTGTACATGCGCCCGGCGACCCACAGCGCGTCGTCGTCGAAGGCGAATGCGACCTCCGTGCGCCGCGTGGCCGGCTCGCCCTCGTCGGGCTCGCGCTGCCAGAACGTCGTCGCGAATTCCGCCCGCGCCCAGACCGCGTCGTCCAGATGGCCATCCAGCTGGAGCGACCGATCCGTGTCGCGCGTGGCCCTGAGCTGCTGCCGGTCCTCCGGGCCCAGACCCTGCGCGCTGAGAGCCTCGCCCGCGGGAAGCAGGAGCAGGACGATCGCGGCGACGGCCCCCGAGATGCGTCGTGCGGCACCGGCAGCCCGCGGTCTGCGCAAACCGGAAGCTCGGGTTCTGCGCGAACCGTCAGCGCTCAAGGAAGATGTCCTTCGGGATGAAACCGGTGACGACCTGCGTGAGGTCGACGACCTCGCTCACCCGGAAATCGACGGCGATGCTGGCGAGGGAAAGCGCCTTGTCGGGCGTCAGCCCCTTCTGCTCGACGAGGAACTCCACCACGAGGCGGGTCGCCTCCCGCGCGGCGCGGTCGAGGTCGAGATCGATGCCCATGATCAGGTAATGGGTCGGGGTCTCGGCGCGAGGGGCCGGGATCGTCACCCCCTTGTGCACGACGAACCGGAACACGCCGGTGAGCGACTGCTCGATCGCGGTGCCGCTCACCTCCCCGTCGCCCTGCGCACCGTGCCCATCGCCCGCGTAGAAGAGCGCCCCCGGGTGGAAGACGGGGAGATACACCGTCGTCCCGGCCGTGAGATCCTTCACGTCGAGGTTGCCGCCGAAGGCGCCCGGCGGACGCGATCCCTGGACGCCGGGCACCGTCACGCCCGGCTCGCCCACGACCGGATCGGGGGCGACGGCGAGGATCCCCATGAAGGGCGCCAGCGGCACCTGGATGTCGGGCGAGAAGAAGGCGACTTCCCGACCGTCCACCTCTCCGGTCCGGATCAGGTGACGGGCGGGCGGCATGTCCAGCGCCTCGTCCTCTTCGCGGGCGCCGGGATAGCTCGGGGAGAAGACCCCGCCGCGGCCGCTCGTGGAGTTCACGCCCCACGGCACGCGCGTCTCGACGTCGAGGACCTGGATCTCGAGCATGTCGCCGCGCTCGGCCCCCTCGATGTGGATCGGGCCGGTGATCACGTGCCCGCTTCGCCCCTCGCGGGGACGGCCTTCGCGCGAGGCCCAGAAGTCGATGACGTCGTCGAGGATCTCCTCGCGCGGCACGCCGAGCCCGGTCAGAAACTCGACGGGGTCCTCGTTCTGCGTCGCGCCCACATGGGTCAGGGTCTGCATGCGCACGGTTTCGCCCGAGGCGATCCGCAGTACCGGTTCCTTGTCGATCGGGAACCAGCCCCAGTTGAGCGTCTCCGGCCGCGACGGAAGGAAGTGGTCCGCCTCGATCTCCCCGGCCGTCGCGCCAACCGTCCGCTCGTTCGTCTCGTTCGTCGGCGGCGCGCACGCCAGGACGAGCGTGCATCCCAGTGCCGCCAGGCTCGGCCTCATTTGACGCGACATGGAACGCTCTCCCACGCTGAAGGTGAGCGTGTACAGTGGATCTTCCCGTTCCGGGAGGCAACGACCCCGGACAGAACGCAGAGGACGGCGATGAAAGACGGCATCCGGCGCGCGATCTTCCTTCTTGCGGTCCTTCTCTCGGCGTGCGCGGAGCCGGAAGCGGGCGCGCCCGGAGAGGCCGGTGCAGGCGGTGCGGACGCTGTGCCATCGTTCGAGGTGGATCCGGGCTGGCCGCGCGAGATGCCGGACCTCTGGATCATGGGATCCATCACGGGCGTGTTCGTCGACGCGCGCGATCACGTCTGGGTGACGCACATCCCGGAGTCGCTGACGCCGGAGGAGACATCCGCCGTGCAGGACCCGCCGATCGGCACGTGTTGCGTCCCGGCCCCGGTCGTGGTCGAGTTCGACCCCGAGGGAAATGTCGTCCAGGGCTGGGGCGATCCCGCCACGCAGGACATCGCGGAGTTCCCGCGGAACGCGCACGGCATCTTCGTCGACCACAACGACGACGTGTGGGTGGGCACCTACCGGCACCACCGGGTCATGAAGTTCACGCGCTCCGGCGACCTCATCATGACCATCGGCCGCTACGACGAGAACGCCGGCAGCGACGACACCGAGCTTCTCGGCGGCCCCGCCGGCATCTGGGTGGACCCCGAGGACAACGAAGTCTTCATCGCCGACGGCTACCAGAACCGCCGCGTCGTCGTGTTCGACGGCGAGACGGGCGCCTACCTGCGCCACTGGGGCGCCTACGGAGAGCCGCCGGACGACGCCTACGAGTACGACTATGCGGGGCGGGGGCCGGACTCGGAGCCGCCCCGCCAGTTCTCCACCGTGCACGGCCTCATCGGATCGAACGACGGCCTCATCTACGTCGCCGACCGCCGCGGGAACCGGATCCAGGTGTTCGATCAGGAGGGCGCGTTCCGGGCCGAGAAGATCGTGGCGCCCGCCACACGCGCCTCGGGTTCGGCCTTCGTCGTCGCCTTCTCTCACGACCCGGAGCAGCGCTGGCTCTACCTCGCCGACGGCACCAACCACAAGGTGTGGATCCTGCGCCGCAGCGACCTCGAGATCGTCGGCGAGTTCGGCCGCGGCGGACGCCAGCTGGGCCAGTTCCTGCGTCCGCACGGGATGAGCGTGGATTCGCACGGCAACATCTACGTGGGAGAGGCCTCCACCGGCCGGCGGATGCAGCGCTTCACCCTCCGTTGAACCGGAGCAGGACCGGGACCAACCCGTTTCGGAGGCTCAGGCACGACCATGTGTGCAGCGAGCCCGGTGAGCGGTGGATTCACCGGGTGGCGCCGTTTCACACCTCGGGAGACCCGGTCATGCTCCTTCGCCACCTCCGGGAAATCGTCGCCGCCATGCCACGTACCCACATTGTCACGGCGACGGACGAGCACCTGCACGCGGTCTGCCGAACCCGGCTCGGGTTCCGCGACGACCTGGAGTTCCGATGGTGTCCGTCGGAGGGCGTCGCCCACGTCACGTCGACGTCGCGCGTCGGTCTCTTCGATTTCGGCGTCAACCGGCGGAGGGTGGAGCGCGTGCGCAGGCAGCTCGAAGAGCTCAACTCCGGGGAATCCCAACCGACGGGACGGGGCGTGCAGTGCGTCACACCGAGTGGCGACGCTTAGGAGATCCGGAGTTCCGTTCCGGCGGGATAGGTGGGCCTCTTGCGGTGGGGCGCCCGTTCGCGATCAAACAGGCCAGGCAACGTACCCTGCGCTTCTCGCCCTTCCCGTTCGGATCGTTTGACGTGGAGGTCGCCTCTGTGCTCCATCGGAATCAGTGCGTGCGTGCGGAGTTGCGATCGATGGTAGTCCGTCTTGTCGGACATGACGAACGCCTCGACTTCCTCAATCGTGACCCAGCGGTCCCCGCGAAACTCACGCCTCAGGGCGTCCTGCAAAGGCCTGAAGTTCGGCTCAACACCGAGGGCGAGTTGTTCCGTTTGCCCTCCGTGGAAGGCGAAGCCACCGCCCGGATCGACACTCCAGATAGCAGCCTTCATCTCGTTCGACGCCCTCGGGTGGCGACTTGCATGGAAAATGCTGTACCTGTGCTGCCCCCGATCGTAGAGATCGAAGTGGACCACGTGCTCCGCGCCCGCCTGTCGGAGTTGACGCTTGTATAGCTCGAACAGGCTGCGGCGACGCTCACGGCCATCATCAAGATCGACGTACGCTCTCCAGTCATCACAGCCGTAAAGTGAGTCCAGCGGATCAGAGAACTCGCTGCTGCCCCGGAACCGGTTGATGTGCTCGTACATGACGGAGATGTAGATCTCGCTCTTTGGGTGAGCCAGGATCCGGGCGATAACCTCCATCGGTGTGTCGGAGACCCCTAAGGGATCGACCATCGCAAAGCATGGAGCGAGCGTCAGACCGGCGTCGGTCAGGGCGTCGAGCTCCTTTGCCAACGTCTCGTCGAAAGCACCACGGACGACTTCGACGGATCTCGGAGGGAGTTCCAAGGCGAGGGGTTGAAGGAGTCGTTCGAGGTGTCGCGCTCGATCTTCGTGTTTCTCGATGAACACGAACCGGACCTCGGCAGTTATCATCTTCCTCGCCGAATGCTCACGAAACGCGTTCAGGGCGATGACAGGCGACCCCTGCTCACCTCCCCTGTACTCGCCTGGCCCCGCGAAGCCGTCGAGGAAGAGGATTCTCCCCTGCGTCTGACCCAGGATCGGGAGCCACGCCTTCAAGTATTCTTTCAGAACAAGGTGCTTGCCGAGTGAGTGCGGTTTGAGCTCCCAGACTGTCTCGCGTGGCGCCGACATCAGCCGACGGAAGCGGCAGCCGGTGCCGGAGTCATGACCGAGGGGAACTCGCTCCACTCGCGTCCGTCAAGGAGTCGACCGCCGGCCTTGGGCGTGAAGCCTCCCCATTGCTTGAAGAAGAAGGGCACGGACTCCCGCTGACACTGCTCGCGGATCGTGCGCGTCCAACTCGATGCCATGGGTCGATGATTCGGTCCGCTCTCGCCTCCGACGATGACCCAGTGGATGCCCTCGAGATCGAGTCTCAAGGGGCCCAGTAGCGGCTCGCACGAAAGGAAGCGTACTGCGGCGGGCACTCGAATCAGGTGGGAGCGCCGGTAGGCGACTCTCTGGTTTTCGATCGAAGTGCCCAGCCAGATGTGGGATGGGATCTCGGTGTGCCCCAACTCGTCGCAGTGTGTGGCCCAGAAGGCGGCCGCCCGCGCCGGTCTCTTGGTCAGCACCTGATAGATGTGGCGGTCGCAGGTCAGCATGACTTCGAAGATCCTCCGCACGAACTCCTGCGGGATGTCCTTGTGGAACAGGTCGGACATGGAGTTCACGAAGATCATCCGTGGCTGGGACCAGCGTTCGGGTTGCCCGAGACGTTCGGGCCACAGCCTCACGGCAAACGGATCTTCTGCGTTCTCCTCCGTTTCGACGGCGGGCCGACGCCGCAGATAGGTATGCCTGAGTCGGCGACGGGCGAACGCTGCCGCGTAACAGTTGTCGCAGCCGGCGCTTACCTTCGTGCATCCGGTAACCGGATTCCACGTAGCGTCGGTCCACTCGATGGCTGTTTGTTCACCCATGCGTGGCGTTCCTCTGAAAGCGAATCTCTGGATTCACGATACCGAATAAAAACCGAACTCATCCGCATCGCAACCCTCGCGTGAGGGTCTAAACCATGCGCTGGCAATCAACATACGAGTGCACTTCAACCACGAATCAACAAGTCAGCCGCGGTTTCCCTCGCCCCAGGCCGATGTGAGCGGCTCCCCGTCGATGAAGCGGCCGGGGCGGAACGGTGTGAGGTCGATCTCGGGGGTCTCGCCGCAGATGACGTCGGTGAGCGCCTCGCCGATCGGGGGGCCGAGCTTGAAGCCGTGGCCGCTGCCGCCGAAGAAGGCGTAGTAGCCGTCGAGACCGGACGCCGGTCCTACGATCGGGTGCCAGTCGTCCGTGATCGTGTAGAGCGAGGCGTAGCCGCCCAGGTGCCGGGCGCGGGAGAGAGCCGGGATTCGCTCGAACAGCGGGCGCTCGATGCGTTCGCGCATCTCCGGATCGAGACCCGGGTCGCAGTCGTCGGGGTCCACCGGCTCGATATCCTTGGGCGCCCCAAGTCCGGCGATGATTCGATCTTCGCCGAAGGGTCTCAGGTAGACGCGCAGACCCGGATCGGAGACGACCGGGAGTTCGTCGAAGTCGGCCGGCTTCTCCACGAACAGATCGCTCTCGCGGCTCCAGCGCAGCGAGTACTTCAGGCCGAGCCAGGAGCCGACCTGCCCCGCCCAGGGGCCCGCCGCGTTCACGACGACATTCGTCGAGATCGTCCCGTCTTCGGTCTCCACGGCCACTGCTTGATTTCCATGCAGGCGGATGCCCGTGGCCGCGACGCCGGCGCGGGGCTCGAGTCCCCACGGGCGCGCGGCCGCTACCAGGTTCTCCGTCGTGCGCGTGGGATCGGCGTAACCCGAGCGCGGCTCGAGGATCCCGTACGAGACACCGTCCAGCGAGAGCGGCGGCGCCAGTTCGGCTACTTCCTCGGCGGCGAGGCGTGCGACCTGGAGCCCGTGCCGCTGCTCCGACTCGAGGATGTGCTCCCCGGCGGCGCGCAGGCGCTCGCCGATGAGGAGCAGGAAGCCGATGGGCCGGAACCCGCAGTCGCCGCCGAGCAGGTCCCGGTCGTTCTCGAACATGTGAAGAGCCCGCTTCGCGAGTTCGAGCGTGATCGGGTTCGAATAGTACGTGCGGACGATCGCGGCGGAATGTCCCGTGCTCACGCCCGCCAGCCGTCCCTTCTCGAGCAGAACGACGCGCCCGAACCCCCTCTTGGCGAGGAAGTGCGCGGCGCTGGCCCCCATGATCCCGCCCCCGATGACGACGGCATCGGCGGTCTTCGCTGCCGCAGTCATCGTCCCGGTGATCGGCGGAGCCTCCTCGTCTCCGCGAGGTCGACCGCCCACTCCCCCGGTTTGATGGCCACGCCGTAGGCTTCCCGGGCCCGGGCCCGCGAGATCTTGCCTTCCCGCGCGTCCCGGAGCACGTCCTCCGGATCCCGTTCGTGCGCCGGCCCGAACCCGCCACCGCCCGCCGTCTCGATCCGCACCCGGTCGCCCGTCGCCAACTGTACCGTCGCCTTCGAGCCCAAGTCCCGCGCCTCGCCGCCCGAGATCAGCCCGTAGCTCGCAACCTTCCCGTCGTCGCCGCCGTGCAGGCCGTGGGCCGGGAACCGCGCCCGGTCCGCCAGCGTCGTGAACGTGGGCTCGTGACCCACGAACTCGTACTCGCGGCAGAGCGCGAGGCCACCCCGCTGCCGGCCCGCCCCCTCGGAATCGGGAACGAGACTGTATTCGTGGATCCGAACCGGATAGTTGAGTTCGGTCTCCTCGATCGGCGCGTTCTGCGTGTTCTGGATATGGGTCTGGACCGCGTCCGGGCCGTCGGCGTCGTGCCGCCCGCCATAGCCGCCCGCGAGCGTCTCCAGGAAACAGTAGTACTCCCCGGTCGCCGGATCCTCGCCCCCGAACCCCACGTGGCAGATCATCCCCTTCGTTCCCGCGGGAACGCGTTCCGGCATGGGATCCGCCAGCGCCCGGAACATGATGTCGCACAGCCGCATCGCGACTTCCCACCCGCCGACGACCCCGGCGGGCGGCTTCACGTTCACCGCCGACCCTTCCGGCGCGACGACCTCGATCGGACGGTAGAACCCCTCGTTCAGCGGGATGTCCGGATCGACGAGGCACTTCAGCACGTAGACGCAGGCGGTGAAGCACTGCGTCAGGTTGCAGTTCATCGGTGCCGCGCGCTGCGGGTCGGTCCCCGTGAAGTCGAAGCGCGCCGTCGCGCCGTCGAACCGGATCCGGACCTTCAGGCGGACGGGCTCGCCTGTGATCCCGTCGTCGTCGAGACACCCCTCCGCCGCGAACTCTCCCCGCGGAAGCTCCGCCAACTCCGCCCGCAGCCGCTGCTCGCTGTACCCGATCATCCGCTCCATGTAGGAGCCCAGCGTCGCCGTGCCGTAGCGTTCCCACAGCGCGGAGAGCCGCCGCAGCCCGATCTCGTTCGCCGCGTGCTGCGCGCGCAGGTCGCCCGCCACCTCCTTCTTTGCGCGCACGTTGGCGAGCATGAGCTTCAGGACATCGTCCACCAGGTGGCCACGGTCGAAGAGCTTCACGACGGGGAGGATGATCCCCTCCTGGTAGATCTCGCGGAACGCCCCGATGCTCGCCGGCGCCCCGCCTCCCACATCCACGTGGTGACAGCAGTTGGCCACATATCCCACGAGCGCGCCCTCGTGGAAGAACGGGGCGATGAGAAAAACGTCGTTGAGGTGGCTCGCCTGCCGGTGCGGATCGTTGACCAGCAGCCCGTCCCCCGGACCCAGCGTCCCCTCCCCGTGCTCCGCCTCGTACTCGGCCACCGCGCGCGGGACCAGCCGCCCGATCGTCACGAGGTGCGCGGGCTGGCAGAACGCCTGCGCGATCATCCGCCCGTCCGCGTCCACGAAGGCGCACGAATAGTCGAGCCGCGTCTTGATGTTCGTCGAATAGGCGGTGCGCTGGAGCGTGACCGACATCTCCTCCGTCGCCTCTACGAGCGCGTTCCGGATCACCTCGAACAGGACCGGATCCACGGCGCCCCCCGTGCGGCTCTCAGGCTGCGGCATTGGGGCCCCCGGTTCGAGTTTCGAGACGCGCCCCGACCCACAGAATCAGGATCGTGAGCGGCAGCCCGACGAGGATCGGATCCAGTTCCCAGATGATGACGACGGCCCCCACCTCGCGGATCGCCCCGAACGTCTGCCACACCGCCTGCACGGCCGCGCCAATGAGCATCGCGGCCATCACCGTCCGCGGCGCCCGCCGGAGCGAGGGGAAGAGGACGATCCCGATCAGCGCGGGGGCCACGGAGGCCCCCATGATCCGCCCTCCGATCCAGAACAGTTCGATGAGAAGCGGCAGCGCAAGGTAGAGGACGGCCGCGAGCACCCCCACGAGGAGGACGTTCAGGCGGTACACCCACAGTTGCCGGACGGCGCTCGCCGTGGGCGCGATGAACCGCGCGTACAGGTCGAGCGTGAAGTTGGAGGCGATCGTGTTGATCGTGCTGGAGAGCGTCGACATGCTCGCCGCGAGCACGCACACAACGACGAGGCTCGCGAGTTCGTTCCCCGCCGCCCCGAAGGCGAGCGTCACGAAGGCGTCCTCGGCCGCCAGGCCCGGTCCGTAGACGGTGCGGGCGACGATCCCGATGAGCGGCGGCGTCATGTACCAGATCGAGGCGATGACCCCGCCGTACAGGAACCCCCGCCGGGCCACATCCGCGCTCCGGGCCGCGAAGCCCCGCTGGATGAGCCCCTGGTATGCGCCGGTGATCGCGAGTCCGATGATGATCCAGGCCAGGACCTGGGTGACGCCCGCCCTCCCGAAGATGTCGATCAGCGCCGGATCGAGGCCGGCGCTCAGTTCGCCGATCCCTCCAGCCGCGGCCAGCCCCGCCACGAGCACCGCGATCGAACCGGCGAGGATGATGAAGAACTGGATCGCGTCCGTGGCCATCACGGCCCACATGCCGCCCAGGAAGACGTAGACCGACGTCACGCCGAGCCAGAGGAGGAGCGACTCGGCCACCGAGATACCGAGGATCGCCGTGGTGACGAGGGTCAGCGCCCCGATCGTCCCCGCCGTCACCCCCATGTCCCGGAGGATGACGAGAAGGAGCGAGACGATCCGGTGCCGAGGGCCGAAGCAGCGGCCGAAGAGTTCCGGGATCGTGATGACGCCGGTCTCCCACAGCCGCGGGATGATGAAGTACGCGATCCAGATCGTCCCCAGCATGAAGGAGCCGCCGCTCCAGTACGCGTCGAGGCCGAAGTCCGCGCCGAGCGCCGATATCCCGATCAGCGTGGTCCCGTTGATCCAGGTGGCCGCGACGGAGAAGGCGATGAGCCAGACTCCCGAGTGGCGCCCGGCCACCGCCATGTCCTCGACGGAGCGCACCCGCCGCCGGAACCAGACACCGATCCCCAGCATGAGGGCGAGGTAGGCCCCGATGAGCCACCACGAGAGCTGCATCCCCTCCGTCATGGCTCAGCAGGCTTCGCGCCGGGAGCGGCGGATGCGACCGCGCGTCGGCCCGCGAGTTCTACGTTGAGAGGGCGCTCTGCGATGATCGTACGCCGGTCTCCTTCCCGTTGTCCCGCGGCACGAAGCGGGCCGCCATCAGTGCTCGGCAAGCCCTTGCATTCAGTTCCATGAAGCGTTAACGGATTCTTGTCCCGGGAGCGAGTCCCGGGAGCGAGTCCCGGGAGCGAGTCCCGGGAGCGAGTCCCGGGAGCGAGTCCCGGGAGCGAGTCCCGGGATAATGAACATCTTCAGACCCGGGAGGCACGATGTCCTACCTCAGACTCTTCCTCTTCGCTGTGTCCGCCGCCGCCTCAATCGCAAAAGCGTTCGTGGCACCCGTGGCTCCGTGGGCCACTCCGCGTGCATCGAGGTTCCGCCGGATCGTGGCGGTCGGACTTGCCGTGGCGCTGCTGGTTCCAATTGTGCCGCGCAGGCACCTAAACGCAAAGATTGTAGATCACGACTACGACCGTGCCGCCCTTGTCGAAGTCGAAGAGAACGCGCGCGCGGTGGCGGTCACCCTTCGCTGCCCCCCATACATTTCAAGCCAATCCTGGATGAGCCCCGATAGGGGCCATCTGACATTTGAGATCTGCGTTCCGTTCAACCTATCGTTCGGCGCGATAGATCTTGTCTCCTGCAGAATCTGCGGGTGTGACTACGAAATGGAGAGCGGACGGATGCTGATATCAATCATGATAAGCGATTGCTCCGGGGGCGTGACAATTACGAATCCCAATCCCGCAGACGACTGTGAGTCGTATTGTTGAGTGACGTTCGGCGAGGGAGAGTGTCGGTGCTGCGCGGACGCCGGTTTCTCTTGGCCGCGGCGGCCACGTGGGTGGCCAGTGCGTGCGCAGGAGGAAATCCCGGGGGCGAACCTAATGTCGACGTCGGTTCGAGCCGTAGCGTCGTGGCGACCGAACTCGTACGGGAGCTGCCGCCCGGCGGCGAACTAGCCGAGGAACTGTTCCTCGAGAGGGCGAGCGGATTCGACCTGTTCGGCGACACGGTGGCGATCGCGGACAGGCTGGCCGGACGAATCCAATTGTTCCGGTCGACAGGAGAGCACCTCGCAGCCCTTGGGGGTCCACTGGGGCCGGGCGACCCCGAGATCCTGGAGTCTCCGGTCCGCGTCGAGTTTGCTCCCGATGGAACTTTGTGGGCAGGAGACCGCGCGCGTAGCGTGATCGCGGGGTTCCCGCCAGGAGGCGGCGAACCTCGTATCGCACGGGTTTGGCCAGCCACATCTGCGGCTACATTCGGGGTCGACCGCGTCCTCGGACCAGTCGGTCTCAGCGCCCAAGCCGGTTTCCTGCTTACGGCGTACGCGGCGGGCGACGGACCGCTGGACATCCCGCTCGACGTTCCGATACCGGAGGAACTGGCCATCCATTCGGGCAACCCGAGCAGCTTCGTCAACAGACTGGACCGGACCGTGACGGTTTCGGGTTGGCGGCGAGGGGAGGTCATTCTGCTGGACGGGAGGCGCATCATCCTCTGGCGCGTCCAACTCGAATACGAGCCGCCCCGAATCGTGGATATCTCGCGTCTTCCGCTCCCGGAATGGCTGGTCGAGATCGCGCGGGCTGACCTCCGGGTGATGGAGCAGGCCTTCCCCGGCGCAACCGCCTCCGCATTCAAGGATGTGAGGGCCGGTTCCCTCGGAGTGTGGCTTACGCCCGGAGAGCCGGCGATCGATGGGGCGTTCATACCCTACGATCCGAACGCCCGCACGACGGTGCTGTGGCGGGATCCCACGCGGCGCGAGGCTTGGAGGGTCCGCCTCTTGGACGACTCGGCGTGGCTCATGTTTCCGGCCAGTCTCCAACTGTTCACGATCGCGGACGAAGACTGACCGCACCGCGCCGGACGACCACCACCGGCTGCTACCCGGCCAGCAGCCAGCCCCAGAGCGCGATGTAGCCGAAGCCCAGGAGCACGAGGATGAGCAGCGCGAGCCACGGGTTGAGGCGCGGGAGCGCGATCCGATCCATGCGGCCCGGATCCGGCGGGTCGGCAGCCCGCCGCTCCGTGGGTGGCCCGCCGGATCGCCCCGCGGATGGGGAGGACCCGGTCACGGAGCGCCGTCCGGAGAGACGAGGAGGTTGCCGAACTCGTCCACCTCGGCGCGATAGCCCGCATGGAGGAGCGTCGTGGAGTCCACCTCCTCGATGACCGCGGGACCGGGCACGACGTGGCCCGCCGACAGCCGCGCCCGGTCGTAAATCGGGGTCTCGACAAGACCGCCGGCGTCGGAGAAGAAGACCCGCCGCGTCCCCCGTTGGGCGTCCGAGATGCCCCTTCCGCTCGAGCCGATCCTCGGGAGCTGCGGGCGCGCGATTTTGCCGATCGCCGTGACCGTGAAGTTCACGAGTTCGACCGGCTCTTCGGGGTACCCGTGCCCGTAGGCCCGCTCGTGCTCCGCGTGGAAGCGGCGCACCGCGTCGGCCAGCGTAGCGGCGTCCAGCTTAGCGGCGTCCATCCCGCCGCCCGCCCGGTCACCGGTCGCTTCACCCGGCAGCGTCACGGCCACTTCGGACGACTGCCCGGCATACCGCATCTCGATCCCGCGCCGGAACTCCATGTCCGCCTCGGCCACGCCTTCGCGCCGGAGCGTGCGGCGGCCCTCCCCCTCCATCGCCTCGAAGAGCTCCCGGATCCGCGCGGTGAACCCGGCCCCCGCAACGTTCGCGTCATCGGCGGCCATGACCCGGGTGCGCGAGAACTCGTGGCGGAGGTCCGTGACGAGGAGGCCGAGGGCGGACGCCGTCCCCGGGCTCGGAGGCACGACGAGCGTCGGAATCTGCATCTCCATGCACAGCCGGTTCGCGTGCAGCGGTCCGGCCCCGCCGAAGGCGACCATGGTCAGCTCCCGCGGATCGTTGCCCCGGCGCACGGTCACGAGGCGCAGCGCGTTGATCATCGTCGCGTTCGCGATCTCGATGATCCCGTTCGCTGCCTCGACCGGGTCCAGCCCGAGCGGCTCGGCGCAGCGCTCGCGGATCCCCGCCGCGGCCGCCTCCACGTCGAGCGGCATCTCGCCGCCCAGAAAGTAGTCGGGGTTCAGCCGGCCGAGTACGAGGTTCGCGTCCGTGATCGTCGGCTCGGTTCCCCCTCGCCCGTAGCAGATGGGTCCCGGGTCCGCACCCGCGCTTCGCGGCCCCACGCGAAGCCCTCCTCCGGCGTCCACCCAGGCGAGGCTTCCCCCGCCCGCGCCCACTTCCACGAGATCGATGACCGGCGTGCGGATCGGGTAGCCGGCCGCACGCGTCATCCCCTGCCCCGGCTGCGCCTGCGCGCCGACCTCGTACTCCTTCGTGACCCGGGGACGGCCGTCGAGCACGAGACCCGCCTTCGCCGTCGTCCCTCCCATGTCGAACGAAATCAGGTCCGCGTGGCCGAGCCGCCCCGCGATGAAGTTCGCGGAGACCACGCCGGCCGCCGGACCCGACTCGACCATGAACACCGGCTTGCTCGCCGCCTGTTCCGCGGTCAGCACCCCGCCGTTCGACTGCATGACGAGAAGCTCGGCATCGAGACCGGCCCGACCCAGCCCCTCCTCGATCCTCGCCAGATAGCGCGCGACCACGGGGACGATGCAGGCGTTGATCACGCACGTGCTCGCCCGGAAGTACTCCCGGAATTCCGGACACACGCTCGATGAGAGGGAGATTAGAAGCTCCGGATCTTCTTCCCTCAGGACTTCGGCCACCCGCTCTTCGTGCGCCGGGTTCGCGTAGCCGTGCAGGAGACACACGGCGACGGACCGGACCCCCTGCGCCTGCAGCGCCGCGGCGATCTCCCGGACGGCGTCCTCATCGAGGGGCCGGAGGACACCGCCCGCCGCATCCAGCCGCTCCGGCACCTCGTAGCACAGGTCGCGCGGCACGAGCGGGCGGAGCTTTTCGAAGTGGACGTCGTAGAGGGAGGGCCGGACCTGGCGGGCGATCTCGAGCATATCGCCGAAGCCCTCGGTCGTCATGAAGGCCGTCTTCGGCGTCTTCCCCTCGATGAGGGAGTTGGTGGCGACCGTCGTGCCGTGGACCAGGTGGGAGACGGCGCCGGGATCGACCGCGCCGTCCTCGAGCGCGCGCGCCACCGCCGCCATGAAGCCGATGGAGGGATCCGCGGGCGTGGAAGGGACCTTCGCCGTATCGATGCGCCCCGTCTCTTCACAGATCAGGACCGCGTCCGTGAAGGTGCCGCCCACATCTATCCCGAGGTGGAACCGGTTGCCCGTCATCGCGCCTGCAACGTTCGACGCGGGCGTTTCCCGTGACAAGGCACCGGGGTGCGCGACCCGGTGCGCCGCCGCCTGCCAAGTCTGGACGCTGCGGTCGGCGTCCGTAGGTTGGGAATCGTGGAGATATCGCCGTGGATCACCCCCTCGTGCACCCACCGGAGGAGGCCTCATGGACCGCAGATCGTTCGTTCGAGCCGGACTGGCGGGAGCGGGGATGGCCGGACTCGGCGCCGCGTTCGACCCGGAGCGGCTGGCCGGGAGCGCCGGGGCAGCCAGCCGCGGGCTCTCCGCAGAGGCGGACGGGGATGTCGTCATCGTGAAGGACGTGCCGGTCCCCATGCGGGACGGCCTCGAACTCATGACGGATCTCTACCTGCCGGCCGTGGACGGCGTCCCGCTGGAGGAGCCGCTCCCTGCCGTCCTCGCGCGGACTCCGTACGACAAGATGCGCCCGATCTCGATCGAGCACGCGATGTTCTTCGCGCGGAACGGGTACGTCTCCGTCGTCCAGGACTGTCGGGGGCGCTTCAACTCGGGGGGCGACTTCTTCCCCTTCGTGCAGGAGCCGGAGGACGGCCACGACACGGTCGAATGGGTCGCCCGGCACCCGTCCTGCGACGGCCAGGTGGGCACGTACGGCGTCTCCTACCAGGCGTGGATCCAGTTCGAGACCGCGACGCTGAACCCGCCCGGCCTCAAGACGATGATCCCGTACGAGGGGCCGACGAACGCCTACACGTACAGCATGAAGTGCGGCGGCGCCCTGGGTCTGGGGCTGCTGCAGTGGATCCTGTCCGTCGCGTCGAACGGGAACGAGGCGCGGGCGAACCCGCAGATCACCGAGGCGATCAACGAGATGCGGACCGGGCAGACCTTCCTCGACTGGGCCTCGCGCATCCCGTGGCGGCGCGGAGAGACGCCGCTCAGCCTGGCGCCCACCTACGAGGAAGCCGCGTTCCAGCTCTACTTCGACAACTACGACTACAGCGACTTCTGGCGGCAGCCGGGGCTGGGCATGGACGAACACTTCGAGTCGTACCCGGACATGCCGATCCTCTGGGTCGTGGGCTGGTTCGACTGGTATCCCCGCACGATCAGCGACGGATACCAGGCGATGGTGCGGATGGGGCGGGAGAACCAGCACATCCTCATCGGCCCCTGGACGCACAACAACTTCGCCTCGTCGATCGGGGACGTGAACTTCGGCACCGAGGGCGCCCGGGTCGTCACCTACGACGACTACCTGAACCTCGAACTCCGCTGGTTCGACCGCTGGCTGAAGGACGACGACAGCGCCGACGTGTGGCCCCCCGCGAAGTACTTCATCATGGGGGGCGGCGACGGCCGGAAGGCCGAGAACGGGCGCCTGAACCAGGGCGGGGAGTGGCGCTACGAGGAGAGCTGGCCCCCTGCCGCGGCCCGGGCCACCGAGTTCCACCTGCACGAGGGAGGAGGGCTCGCCCCCGAGGCGCCTTCCGCGCGCGCCTCAGCGACGACCTACACCTACGACCCGCGCAATTCGGTCTCCAGCAACGGCCGCTGCATCGTGGCCTACGGACCCGCGCTCGAGTTCGGGTTCCAGGGGATGGGCCCGCGCGACCAGATCGAGATGGAGACGCTGCCCGGCCACGGGATCCCCGGCATGCCGATCGCCTCCCGCCCGGACGTGCTCGTCTTCCAGACGGATCCGCTCGCCGATGACCTGACGATCGCCGGAGACATCACGGCGGTCCTCTTCATCTCATCCGACGCGCCGGACACCGACTTCTACGTGAAGCTCCTCGACGTCCATCCGACGAGCCCGGACTACCCGAGCGGCTACGCCTTCCCGGTCTCCGAGGGGATCCTCCGCGCCCGCTACCGTGACGGGTTCGAGCAGTCCGTGCTCATGGAGCAGGGCGAGGTCTACCGCCTCGAGTTCCCGCTGGAACCGGCGGCGAACCTCTTCAAGGCGGGACACCGCGTCCGGGTCGATGTCTACAGCAGCAGCTTCCCCAACTTCGACATCAACCGGAACACCGGGAATCCCCGCGACCGCACGTGGCGCATCGCGAACAACACCGTCTACCACGAGGCCGGCCACGCCTCGCACGTGCTGCTGCCCCTGATGCTCTAGTGCGAAGAATTCGTTGCCCCGGTTACGCCGTTCGGCTAGAGTCTTGAGGGGCATGGGAACCCACACCACGAAGGCCGGCGTACCAGATGGCAGAGCCTCGAAAACGGGATCAGACGAAGGGTGGAAGGGAGGTTGGCATGAGCAAGCTCGTCCGCGCAGTTCGCAGCTACGCGGCTCGCAGGTATCTCCCTTTCTCCTACTTCCAGGATCCTCCCCCCAAGCGGCGGCGTCTCCCCGACGCCGCAGTGGTCATGCGCGACTTCCACGTCGTCCTCAACGACCTGGACATCGCCACGCGTCGAGTCATGAAGAAGCATGACTACGAGCCGGAGCAGACGGAGTTGTTCACCGGATGACCCTTGAGTCACCAGGTCGGGGCCATGTGCCCGAACGGCGTGACCGTGGTGAAGCGCAGGGACCGAAGAAGTACGAAGAAGTTGTTGAGTTCTGGGCCGGTCCAATGCCGGATCCGGAGACGCTTCGGGAGTTCAATCGGGCCGTGCCGGGAGCCGGTGACCTTATTGTTCAGGAGTTCCGCGAACAGGGGCAACATCGGCGGGCAATCGAGCAACGCGACAGCAAGGCATACGCTTTCGGCACCAGGGTTTCAGCGGTGGTGCCACCACTCGTCGACGTGCTTCTGATCGTCGGGGGACTGGGTTCGATCCTTACGGGAAGGGTGGTCGTCGGTGCCACGCTGGTGATCCTCGAGATGCTCCTGGTCTTCATCGTCCGCATGAGCTACAGGCCCGCCGTTATGCCGTCGGCGGCGGCGGCGGAAGCAGAACAGCCCGACCCTGAGAACTCGGACTCGGCAGACCAGGCTCGTAGTACCGAGGGCTGACCCACTCTACTCATTCGGCGGGCCGGCGGCCCAGTCGAGGGCGATCGGGTTCGTGGGGAGCGCGTCGATGTCCACGATCCGGCCGCCCTTGATGACCGTTGAGAGCCGCCGGATGTTCGCGATGTCGGCGAGCGGATCCGCATCGAGAACCAGGACGTCCGCCGCCTTCCCCGCCTCGAGGGTGCCGTACTCGTCGAGCGCCTTGCTCGCGATGGCGCCGTTCTTCGTGGCCGCCGTGATCGCCTCCATCGGCGTCATGCCGAGTTCGACCAGCCCCTCGATCGCGAAGATGGTGCCCCGGCCGGGCAGCTGGTGCTCCATGTTCTCGGGCTCTTCGCGCAGAAAGTCCGCGGCCACGCCGCCGCGTCCGAACAAGGTGTTGTCCGTGCCGACCGTGACGATGCAGCCGGCCTCGATGAGCTTCTTCGCGTTCGTCCGCTTCGTCGTCCAGCGTCCTTCCATCACGGATCCCGGCTGCGGGAGGCCGGTGTCCTGAACACGGCGGCGGATCTCGGCGGTCGTCGGGGGGATGCGTCGCTGGCGATCACCGGCCCGGGCCTCGGCGAGTTCCTCCCTCGCACGCTCCATGTTGCGGACGTGGAACTGCCAACTGGGGCCCGTGAACTGGTTGATGAGCATCGAGCACACAATGTCGCGCTCGACGATCATCTCGACGAGTTCATCGGTGATGGTGCGGTTCCCGACGTTGTCCGGGTGCTGGATCAGGTCGATGCCCGCGAGGATCGAGAGGCGGAGGCCTTCCAGGCTCGTGGCGTGCGTCTCGGCGACGAGGCCGCGCTTGTGCGTCTCCTCGACGATCACCCGCTGGGCGCGCGGCGAGAACGAGATTCCCGCCGGATAGTTGAAGTGGTGCGTGGCGCCGTACTTGATGAAGTCGGGCCCGTGGTCGAGGTAGGCGTTGATCGCGACCCTTAGCTCGTCGGGCGTCATGTGCATCATCTCTTCGCCGCTTCCGAGCGTGACCTCATCGTTCATCTGCTCGGCGAAGAAGCTGATCTCCGACTCGGGAAGCCCGGCGAAGGTCTCCGAGGCGGGTCCGCCCCAGCCCACGATGTTGCCGGCGAGATAGGTGCGCGGGCCGATCTCCTCCCCGGAGTCGATCTTCTTCTTGACCCGCTGCATGGGACGCAGGACGCCGTAGCTGTCCCGGACGGTCGTGACCCCGTGCTTGAGGTGCAGCTGGAGTCCCTGGAGGATGATCTGCTCGTGGTACGGCCAGTACGCCGCGTGCTCCTCGACCCGCGCCCCCCGCCCGAAGGCGAGCGACATGTGGACGTTGGTGTCCACGAACCCCGGCGTGACGAACTTGCCGCTCCCGTCGATCACTTCGGCGCCATCGGGGACCGCCACGGAGGCGCGCGGGCCGACGGCGGCGATCCGGTCGCCGTCGATGATGATCGTCCCATCGGCGATGGGGGCGCCCCCGTGTCCGTCGATGATCGTCGCCCCGACGATAGCGAGCGTTGCGGGGGATTCCTGTGCTGCGGCCGGATCCGGCGAGGACAGGAGGGAGAGAAAGGCGACCGTCGCGACAACCGATCGTGAGGCCATGGTCCCGACTCCGGAGGAGGACAACGAAACCGAAGTGCTGCAATTTGAAGAAAATCGGGGCGGCGAGATTTGAACTCGCGACCTCCTGAACCCCATTCAGGCGCGCTACCGGGCTGCGCCACGCCCCGATGTGGACCGGAAGCTAGCTTGTACCGTGATAGGGTCAAGCTGACGGTCGAACGGGTCGGTCCGGGAGCGAGAAAGGATGGAGTGGAGTGCCAGATCATACTTTCGAGGTGGCGGTCCCCGAGTCGTTGTACCACCGACTCCATGATGCGGCTGAGCGATCGCACGTTGCGCTGGCGGAATGGATCCGAGAAGCGATCGAGGAGCGTCTTGAGCACGAGTTCCGTGCGTCGCCCGAAGAGGCGCTCGAGGCCATGCGAAAGCTCGACGCTCCCACCGCCGACATCGACGACATGATCGCTGAGATCGCCGCTGGCAGGGCTTGAAGAGCTGAGTGTGGCTTCGACGTCATCATATCCATATATTAGGATTTATGGATACGTTGACCGCGCAAGCGCCCGCACCGACGCGGGACCTTCTCTCACGCTTCGAATCCCTCGGGGACGAGAACCGCCTCAGGATTCTCACGCTCCTGGACCGTAACGAGTTTACGGTTTCGGAGCTGGTCTCGGTCCTGCAGCTCCCGCAGTCCACCGTTTCGCGTCACCTGAAGGTGCTCGCGGATGACGGCTGGGTGCGCCGGCGGCAGGAGGGGAAGACCCGGTACTACCGGATGGAAGGTGACCTCGAGCCGGAAGCGCGGGAGCTGTGGCGGCTGGCAGAGGGGAGTCTCACGGGCGCCCGCTGGATCGCGGCCGATGCGGAGCGGGCCGAGAGCGTGCTTGCCGAGCGCCGGGATCGGGCCGCGGCCTTCTTCTCGGAGTCGGCGGCGAGATGGGACGCGCTGCGGGACGAATTGTTCGGGCGCGACGCGCGGTTCGCGGCGCTGTTCGGTCTGCTCGATCCGCAGTGGGTCGTGGGAGACCTCGGCGCGGGCACGGGAACGCTCGCGAACATGGTCGCCCCCTTCGTGAAGCGGGTGGTCGCGGTCGACCGCTCGCCGGAAATGCTCGAAGCAGCAGCGGTCCGGCTGGGCAACTGCGACAACGTCGATGTCCGCGAGGGGGAACTGGAGTCGCTCCCGGTCGACGACGGGGAACTCGACCTCGCCGTGCTGATGCTCGTCCTCCACTTCGCGGTGGACCCGGGACGGGTGCTCGCAGAGGCCACGCGGGCGCTGGCTCCGGGCGGAAGACTCATTGTTCTCGACATGCGCGCGCACGCGCGGGAGGAGTATCGCGAGACCATGGGCCACCTTTGGCCCGGCTTCACGCAGGAGCAGATGCGGGATTGGGCGGGTCTCGCCGGCTTCGAAGCGTACCGTCACATTCCGCTCGCTCCGGACCCCGAGGCGTCGGGACCGGCCCTCTTCGCGGCCACCGCCCGGAAAGCTGCCTGCAACGCTGGTGAGAACCCCTGAACGCTGACTGAACACCGAAGGAGATAGACGATGGAAGGCGCCGTACTTCACGACATGACCGAAACCGCCGCCGGCACCGCGGCCGCCAGCCGCCCCGCGTTCAAGGTGGCCGACCTGAGCCTGGCGGAGTGGGGCCGCAAGGAGATCCGCCTCGCCGAGCACGAGATGCCGGGGCTGATGTCCGTGCGCGCGGAATACCGCGACGCGCAGCCGCTCGCGGGCCGGAAGGTGATGGGCTCGCTGCACATGACCGTGCAGACGGCGGTCCTCATCGAGACGCTGGCCGATCTCGGCGCGGACGTGCGCTGGGTCTCCTGCAACATCTTCTCGACCCAAGATCACGCGGCCGCGGCGGTCGCCGTGGGGCCGGACGGGACGCCGGGGGATCCCCGCGGAATCCCGGTCTTCGCCTGGAAGGGGGAGACGCTCGAGGAGTACTGGTGGTGCACGGAGCAGGCGCTCCTGTGGCCGGACGGCTCGGGGCCCGACCTCATCGTCGACGATGGGGGCGACGCGACGCTTCTCCTCCACCGCGGGCTCGAATTCGAGCGGGCGGGGCGGATCCCGGACTTCGATCCGGAGACGGAGCCGGAGGAGTGGGGCGTGATCCTCGAGACGCTGCGCAGGATCGCGGCGAAGGACCCCGGACGGTGGGAACGCACGGCGCCCGCCATCCAGGGGGTGTCGGAGGAGACGACGACCGGCGTCCACCGCCTGTACGAGATGGCGTCGGAGGGGACGCTTCTCTTCCCCGCCATCAACGTGAACGACTCGGTGACGAAGTCGAAGTTCGACAACATCTACGGGTGTCGCCACTCGGTCATCGACGGGCTGAACCGCGCCTCGGACGTGATGATCTCGGGCAAGACCGCCGTCGTGTGCGGCTACGGCGAGGTCGGCAAGGGGTGCGCGCAGGCGCTCAAGGGACAGGGCGCACACGTCGTCGTCACGGAGATCGACCCGATCTGCGCGCTCCAGGCCGCGATGGAAGGCTTCCAGGTGCGTACCCTCGAGGACGTGGTCGAGACGGCGGACATCTTCATCACGGCGACGGGCAACCGGGATGTCATCACCTTCGCGCACATGGCGCGCATGAAGGACAAGGCGATCGTCGGGAACATCGGCCACTTCGACAACGAGATCGACATGGCCGGGCTCGCGAAGGGCGGCGTGACGCGGAACAACATCAAGCCGCAGTACGACGAGTTCGTGTTCGAAGACGGGCACTCGGTGCTTATCCTGTCCGAGGGGCGACTGCTCAACCTCGGCAACGCGACGGGGCATCCGAGCTTCGTGATGAGCGCGAGCTTCACGAACCAGGTGCTCGCGCAGATCGAACTTGCCCGCAACCACGACGCCTACGAGCGGCAGGTCTACATGCTCCCGAAGCACCTCGACGAGAAGGTGGCGCGGCTGCATCTCGACCACCTCGGCGCGCGCCTCACGGAGCTGACGGAGACCCAGGCGGAGTACATTGGGGTACCGAAGGACGGTCCCTTCAAGCCCGACCACTACCGCTACTAGAGCGCCTGCGGGGCACGAGCAGGGTCAGGGGTAAGGAGCAATCATGATGGCGATAAACCCGAAGCATCTGCTGGTCTTCGCACCGCTCGCCCTGGTCGCGGCCTGCGGTGAAGGCGGGCAAGACGGGGCCATCGGCGCCCGCGGAACCCTCGAGGGTCCGGACGTGATGCTGACCGCCGTCACGGAAGAGGTCTTCACTGTCGGGTCCGTGGTCGGCGACGCGTGGGACACCTTCGGCAGCGTGCGGTCCGTGGCCTTCGACAGCGCGGGCAACCTGCACATCTACGACTCCCAGGCCGAGCACATCCTGGTGGTCGGACGGGACGGATCGCTGGTGCGCACGGTGGGAGGTCAGGGAGAGGGGCCGGGCGAATTCGGCAACGTCAGCTCGGCCATCGTCGCCCGCGACGGCTCCTATACGGTGCTGGGCTTCTCGCAGGTGGATCTCTTCGACCCCGGTGGAGCCTTCGCGCGGCGCATCCAGATGAATGCGATTCTCTTTTCCGGTCTGGCCCTCCCCGACGGCCGCCTCGTCGCCTCGAGCTTCGTGTCGATGGAGTCGTTTTCGGAGCCTGAGAGTTCCCCCGAAGAGGAGGGCCGCCCCATTCACCTCATCGCGCTGGACGGGACCGAGCCCGAAGTCCTCTACACTGCATGGGACCTCCCCGACGATCCGACCGGCGACGCTTACGATATCGATTCGTCCAGGACGATCCGCATGTCGGCGGGGCGCGCCTTCGAGCCGGGACTCTACTACGACGTGCTGACCGACGGTCGGCTCGCCCTCGCCGACTCGATCGGCTACCGCGTCAAGCTGATCGGACTCGACGGAAGCGTAACCGGAGTCATCGAACGGCCGATTGCGCCGCTGGCGGTCGACGACGCGATCAGGGAGGCGGAGCGCGAGCGGTACCGCGAAGCCACCGCTGAGCTCGAGAGTATGCGATCGTCCTTCCAGGTAGAACGCGAAGGCGTGGAAGAGCTTGTCTTCGCCGACGAGGTGCCGGTCATCGGGGCTATCGAGGTCGACTGGGACGACCGGATCTGGGTGACCCGAAGGGCAGCGGACGGCGACCGCGAGGGCCCGGTCGACATCGTGACGCCGGACGGACGCTACATCGGCACGCTGGCCGTTGACGGGCTGAGGCCCCCCGACGCTTCCGGCCCCGACGGCCTGCTGGCCTACATCGAACGGGACGAATTCGATCTGCCGACGGTGCGCGTGATTCGGCTCGTGTCACTCGACCCGGAGGGCTGAAGCACGGCGATGGAGGGACGAGCTCCAAGGTTGCCGGTGGAGCGGGGCGCGGACCCCGGGCGCACGAAGGGCTGGCTGCTCGACACGAACGTCGTGTCGGAACTCCGCAAGGACCGACCGGATCCCAACGTCAGACTCTGGTCCGAAGCAAGATCCGCCGACAGCCTGTTCCTCAGCGAAGTCACCATCGCGGAGATCAGGTATGGGATCCAGCGCTGCGGGCAGGACGCGCTTCGCGACGAGCTGGAGATCTGGCTAACCCGTACGCTCCGGCCGTGGTTTGCGGGGCGCATCCTGCCTGTTGACGAGGATGTGTGGCTTGCGTGGCGGAGGCTGGTCGACCGAGGCAAGGAACGGGGGATCGTATTCAGTCAGCCGGACCTCGTCATTGCGGCCACCGCCGAGGTCAACGGGCTTGTGATGTGCACGCGCAATGAGAGCGACTTCGCGCGAACCGGCGTCCCCGTGTTCAACCCCTGGTCGGCATAGGAATAGCCCCAGGGTTGGCGAGTCGCGGCCGCCCCCTCGGGCTTCCTCGTCTAGAGAACGACGTCGCGAACCGGACTCCGTACCCCTTCCGCCTCGAAGTCGAGACGGTTCAGGGGAGACTGGGAAAGGAGTTCATGGAGAGTTCCCGGCTTTGCGCGTGCTTGAAGCTCATCGAATTCAGCGGCGCCGACGACGACAACGGCGTCTCGACCCCGCACGGTGACCCGCTGCGGTCGGCCCGACGCCGCCAGGCGCACCACTTCGCTGAACTTCGCTTTGGCCTCGGCGAGTCTCCAAGCCACGTTCGGAGATCGCCGGGAGTAGGGTTTGGGGCTGGTTCGCTTCAGGGCGCGCCTCCCGTGTCGATGTGACCAACATGGTCAAATAATAGGCCGCCAAACGGACGAACGCCACCTGGGGGTGGGAGACGACTCTATTGGGGTAGTCGGAAGCTCAGGGCGACGACCGAGTGTATCTCCATCGCCGGGTCGCTGACGACGCCGACGATGACGTCATCGCCGAAGAATGGCGGCGGATCCGCCAGCAGCGGGACCGGCACGACGACGGTTCCGGCGTAACTCCCGTCGTAGTCCAGGACATCGTAGTACCGCGATGTGGCCATGCCTTCCGGGGGCCAGCGCTCCACCCAGATGCGGTCGGAGGCACCCACGTGGAGGGCGATCGACGCCGGTAGCGAATCCGGGATCTCCCCGCGCAGGATCTCCGGCGCGACATGCATCACCTCCTCCAGCGGTACGGGGAGGGAATCGATGCGCGCATCGAGCGCTCTGATGCTGTCCCTGTGTTCGGCCCGCGGCACGGCTCGGCGTTCCGTCTCCGGCCCGTCGACCGTACGGAGCAGCTGGCCATCCTGGGCGAACTCGCGAAGCCGGTAGGTCTCTCCGTCGCCCACGATGATCGTCCCGCGCCCGGTCATGTCCCAGTCCGCGCGCGGAGCGAAGGGGGCACTGTTCAGTCCATGGACCATTCGACCGCCGCGTTGGCCGACTCTGTAGTAGGCCGTCCGCTGGCTCGAGAGCCCCGCCAGGTCGGGCACGTGGACCGTATCGGGGGTAAGCCCCTCCGGATCGTACTTCATGTAGAAGTACTCCGATGGTCCATCGATCCAGAGTTGGTAGTGTGGGTAGTGGTAGATGCCGTCGACCAGACGAGCCCGCCAGGACTCGGAATTGGCATAGGGCGGGATGCGCCACGTCTCGACAACGGCATCCGGATACGGCGACGAAGCGCTGGCCGCAAAAATGGTGATCCGTTGTCCCCGCACGAAGAGTCTTCCATCGGCGGCGGGCAGGATATCGACCGGCCAAATGAACTCGCCGGGCCCTTCGCCTTCCCGTCCGATCCAGGCCGTGAACTCGCCATCGGCCTCGAAGAGCCGGACCGACGACCCGAGACGGTCGGCGACGTAGATCCGCCCATGCACGTCGGCGGCGACGGACGTGACGTCGCCGAAGATGTATTCGTCGCTCTCGGCTCCGATGCCCAAACTCCCGATGCGGGCCGTGACGACCGCGGTGACGGTATCGGCCGAAACGTCTCGGACCGGACGGGCGACAGCGGCCGACATGCCTGCGATCCCGATTGCCACCGCGACGAGCCCGGCAGCAACGGTACTCCGATGTCCTGGATGCGCGTTGAGGATGGCCAGAATTCGCTTTTCCAGCGGGGGATGCGCGCGCTGGCCCATCGGCAGAGACAGCGCCGCACGATCAGGGTTCGCGTCCGCCGCCAGGGCGAGCAGGTGGGTCGCGTAATCGGACGGGCGCGTGCCGAGGGCGAGCACTTTTTCGTCGCAGGCCTCTTCGCGCGCGACCGCCGCCTGGCGCGCCGCCACCCAGCTCAGCGGATGGATCCAGTACATCGCGACCGCAACCCGGGCCACGAGCTGTCGGAGTACGTCGCGGCGGCACACGTGAGTCATCTCATGCATCAGCACGACGCCCCACCGCTCGCGCGACCAACCTGCCGAGGATGTCGGGAGCAGGATCACGGGCCTCCACAGGCCGCCCGTCATCGGGGTGGCAGCCGTCGGGCTCACGAGGAGCCGGACGTCGCCCCGGATCCCCAGCTTCCGGCCGACCTCTTCCGCCTGTCGCAGCGGGACGGGATCGCGAAGCGGGCTTGCCGCGCGGACGAGTCGCGCGCACCGCACCGCGCCCACCGCCAGCGAGGCCAGCGCGGCGGTGCAGCCGATTCCCCACAGCAGAAAGGCAAACGGGATCGCGCGCGGTGGCGACACCGGATCCGCCACCGCGACTGTCGCCGCTTCGGCCTTCGGCAAGGGTGTGACCCGGGGAGCCAACGTGAAGAGCGCGTCGCCGGCGCCATCGACCGCGGGGGCCTCTGCCGGCGGCTCCGGCGGCTCCGGGATCGAGGGCCCGGCGGAGGGCAGGATAGGCACGTCCCACGAGGGGGCGAGGAGGCTCAGGACGGGCAGTCCCAGCAGGAGGGCGAAGGTCATCGTCCACAGCAGATGGCGCACCCCCGCCGAGCCCTTTCGAGCGAGCCACGCCAAGGCCAGCGCCGCCGACAGCAGGATCGTGGCCCTGATGAGGAGACCGGGCATTCCAAGAGAATCGGGGGGCAGCAGCGAGTCCATCACCGTCCCTCCTCCGACGCCCGGTCGATCAGCGCCTTGATGCGGGCTCGCTCAGCCGGCGTGAGCTTGCTTTCCTCCAGCTCGAGAAGCGAGGTGACGGCACCCTCCACCGAGCCGCCGAAGAACGTCTTGAGGACGTGCCGCATCGCCGAACTTCGCGCGCGCTGCGCGGACACCGTGGGTGAGTAGACGTAGCGGGGCCCGTTCCATTCCGCCGACAGATGTCCCTTCTCGACGAGGATCCTCAGCACCGAGCGGACGGCCGAGTCGCTGGGCGGGTCGGTCATGCGCTCCCGGATCCGGGCGCCCGTGGCAGCGCCCGCCGCGTGGACGATGTCCATGACTTCGCGTTCTCGTCTGCTGAGCCGCGGCATGTCGCTCAATGCGGCCTCATTTCTCCCGGCGCTGGAGGCGAGCAACGGGGTCCGGCGCCCGCCGCGAGAGGAATGCTAAAGGAGGGATGCGGAAAAATCAACGGGTCGTTGAAATTTCAGCGCAGGTTTACCCTTCCGGTGCCAGCGCGACCAGCCTGACCACGCGCACGGTCTGCACGTCCAGCGCGTCGCTCTCGATGAAGGCCATCAGCCCGTCGGGGCCGAAGGCGCTGGGTGTCCGGAGTCCGTCCGGGGCCAGCGTGCCGATGTAGTCCCCATCGGCAGTCACGATATCGATCGGGCCGCCGCCCGCCCCCGTCGGATCCCTGCGCTCGAGCCAGATCCGGTTTTCCCAGTCTGCCTTCAGACTCCATAGCACCGGCACCTCCTCGGCGAAGGTGAGGGCCTCCGCTCCTTCGCGCTCGATCTGCATCGGCATGTCGCGTAGACGCGCCAGGAAGTCGGTCCGTTGTTCGCGGAAGCGCTCGCGCGCGGCCTCCATGATCTCCTCATCGACGGGGAGCGGCGCGATCGGGCGCTCGATCATCCCGCTCACGCTCCCGTCCGGTCCGATCAGCTTGACGCGGTATCCGACCGAGTCCATCAGCGCGAGACGGCCATCGGTCAGAACGTCGTAGTCGAGGCGGGGCTCTAAAGCGCGGCCGGCCGCCATGGTCATTGTCATACCGCTTTCCGCAGACCCGCTCACACTGGGCTCGTTATCGTCCTCCACGGGCAACTGCCAGGCGGTGTACAGTAGTTCGGGGCCCGCGCCGTCCAGCGGGAACAGGTGGATGGGTCGCCCCCCTTCCTCGGGCTGGTCGTCGTCGTCGAAGCGCAAGATCCGGGACGTGACCAGGCGACCGTCCGGAAGGGCCATGCTGGCCACGACGATTCCAGTCGTCATCGGGTCCAGAGTAATGCGGCGCACGAAGTCGCCGCCGGGGTCGAAAAGATCGATCCGCGAGGATCCCAGCACCGTGTAGGAACCGTCGCGCGCGACGATGGGACGGGTGGCGCTGCCGAACTCCCCAGGTCCGTCTCCCTGACCCCCGACCGTGCGGATCGGCGACCCGTCCGGCCCGACCACCAGGATGTGATCTTCCAGGCTGTCGAAGACATGGAGGTTGCCCTGGGCGTCGAACTGCACCGCGCCCACGCGGCCGAAAGTGTCCCAGCGATCTCCGACAACCGACCCGATGGTGAAGACCTCCTCCGTGATGGCATTCACGATCATGTCCGGACCGTCCAGGGTTCCGGCGGCGCCCGCGGCCGATCCGTCCCCGGTATCGCCACAGGCGACCAGGGCCGCGAGGGGGAAGAGGGCTTTCGTCCTTGTCGGCTTGGGCATTTCCGTCGGTTCCTCCCGGCAGAGGGGCAATGCGAGTCATCGCGTCTAACGTATGCCGGCGGCCCGCCGGGGCGAAGGGCGTCCGGAGTCCGACTCTTGACCGTCTCTTCGACGATTTTCGTGCGGACGATTGAGTGGACCGGCAGGTTCAAGCGCGACCAAAAGCGGAAGTCGCGGGGCCGGCACCGGGCAACCCTCGACGACATCCTCGCCGGGGTCGTGGATACCCTGGCCAACGATCGGCGTAACGCGTCACTCGACCCCTTGAGTTGCGAGGATGCGCGGAAGTGTGTAATCGTTACACACCATGCCCCGACGTATCCCGGAGGAGGACGACGTGGCTCGACGGGTCAACATCATGATGGACGAGGACTCGTGGCGCGTGCTGCAAGGGCTCCCGCGCGGTACCCGCAGTCGCGCCGTCAACGAAGCCATCCGCGAGTGGTCGGACGCTTCCAGGAAGCGGGACGCCTCCGCCCGGATGGACGCATTGCGAGCGCGGTTGCCCGCAGTCGAGACCGATCGAATCGTCCGATGGATACGTGAGGAGCGGGAGCAACGGCTGCCGTGATCGTCACGCCGGACGCGTCGGTTCTTCTCAAGTGGGTTCTTCCGGGCGACGACGAGCAGGACACGGACGCGGCGCTCGCGCTGCGTGACAGGGCGGTGGCGGGAACCCTCGACCTGGTCGTTCCGCAACTCTGGATTTACGAGGTGGGAAACACGCTGGCGAGGCGGTTTCCCGCTGACGCCGACGCGCTCCTGGCATCCCTGTCCGACTTCGGCCTGGCGGAGGCGCGGCTTGACTCAAACTGGAGAAGGCGCGCCGTGTCTCTGGCTGTGACGTACGGAGTCGCGTTCCACGACGCGGCGTACCACGCCGTGGCGCTTGGCCTTGGGGGTGTGTTCGTGACGGCGGACGAGCGATATGTGCGCCGCGCCTCGAGCGCCGGGGGCATCTCCTCGCTACGGCTCTGGCAAACCCGCTGAGGGATACGTATTCGTCACCGCGAGAGCCATCACCGGGTAGAGCGTCCCGGTATACGTGATGAAGTGCCATGTCTCCGTATTGAGTGACTTCGTCCACCAGCGGCCCGATTCTCTCTGGTTCCGCCTGAGCCACTCCACGCCTCGCTGTATGGCCGGGTGCGTCGGCGGCACCCCCGCGGACGACAGCACTACCACCGCCAAACCGGTCTGGTGGCCATCGCTCGCGGGATCGCCGAAGTCCGCCTCGGCTCGCAGGCGTTCCGCGCGGTTGCCCCGGCCCCACTCCTCGGGCTGAGCGAAAGAGCGAATCGACCATCCTCCGTCCGGGCGCTGACGGTCGAGGATCATCCTGACGATGTCCTGCTTCCGGTCGGCGCTGATCACGCCCGGCAGATGCTGCTCCGCCCAGAGCAACGCCACCCGGGCGTAGTCATGGGGAGGGGGGACCCGCCGCAGGTACTCTCGCAGACTGGCCACCTGCCCCTGCAACTCGGGAGAGGCTGACTGCTCGAGCCATCCCGGAGCCAGGCCCACACTCATGGCCGCAACGGTCGCGACCTGAAACGCGTCGGACTCGAAGGGCGGCCATGTGTCCGGCGAGTGCCAGGCCCCGTCGTCGCGCTGAAGGCGAAACATGAGCTGAAGCGCCTGCCCGGTTTCGGGAGACAGCCGCTGGTCCACGTACGCATCCCAGGATGCGAGAGACGCGGCCAGGTGCACGACTTCTGCGGGGTCCACTCCCTCCTGGAGCTCCCCAAGGTCCTTGGTGAGCCGATCCTGAAGTCGCGCTTCGAGAAAGGCCCGGAAGGCTGCATCGGGCTGACCCATGCTGTTGGCGAGTTGAGGACGAAGGATCCCGTACCAACCCGTGGTGTGACACGACACGCAGCCGCGGTTGTTTACCCAGGCCTTGGCTCCACCCTCCAGGTAGGCGATCGCCCGCTCGATGGACAGATTCTCCGCAACGGGTTCATCCCCCGACGCCGGCGGGATGGCGATCTCTCCGAAGTGATACTGGTGGAGGCGGTGGTCGGGCTCCTGCTGCGCGTGAAGCCCGGAGCCGAGAAGCGAAATCCCAATCGACAGTCCGATGGCGGCGTGCATGAATTTCATGACTGCCTACCTGTTGCCGCTCCCGCTCCGCGACGCTTCCAGGCGCTGAAGGGCCCTGGAAACCCGCTGCCGGGCCTGCTCTTCGGTGATTTCGCCTGCCGCGACCCTGGCGCGCAGATCGCGGCGGAGCTGGTTGACCCTCGCCATCCCGCGAGTCTGAGACGCATCGTCACTGTCGCTGGCCTGCGCGGCCTCGTTCGCTTCCGCGCCGGGCGCTTCCGCCGCCTCCGCGCCGACCTCGGCGGATGTGTCGGGTTGAGCGCAGTACACCAGGCCAAGCGGCAACGCGCAGATCACGGCGATCCATGCCGCCGTGCGCAGCCAACCCGGGGTGGTGGAGGTGTTGCTCTTGGCGATCATTCTGTTCTCCGGCTCTGGAGTGGGGGGCGCCCGCACCTGTAACGATGCGGGCCTCATCCGAGACTCGCAATCTGATTGGTCCTCCCCCACCCTTCCCCGGCCGGCCCGCGAGCCTGCATGATTTGTACGTCAACCCGAAACACGGATGTCAGACATGCCGAACCAGCTCGTCCAGACCCGCATCGATGAGAAGGCGCTGCCGTTCGCGCCGCTGGTTCCCAATGCCGATACCATTGAAGCGATGAGAGAGGCCCGCCGGGGCGACCTCCCGCAGTCCGCCAGCGTAGAGGACCTCTTCAACGATCTGCGTGCGGACGATTGAGTGGACCAGCCGGTTCAAGCGCGACTACGAGCGAGAGTCGCGGGCCGGCACCGGGCAACCCTCGACGACATCCTCGCCGCGCGTCTGGTTCGTCTCGGCTCCCATTCGGCACTCGGTCTCTAGTTGCAGATGCCGGAATGGTTGTTCAGCGGGTCGCCCGCGTGCACGCGATTCTGGTCGTTCCGATCCTCGTTTCCGTCGCGTCGTGCGAGGAGCGACCGGCAGAGATTCCTTCACCACCCTTCGAGGAAGTCTTCGAGTTGGCGGAGACTGTCGTACTGGGTGAAGACCGGTCCGATTCCATCGCCGAGGTGGGCGAGTTCTTCGAACGGAAGGACGGCGGATTCATCATCTCGGACCGGTTGCTCCCACGGGTGCGAGCCTACAGCGAGGACGGATCCCTGGAAGCCGGGTTTGGACGCTTCGGTGATGGACCGTGGGAGTTCCGCACGATTCGGGACGTGGCAGAGGTCGCCGACGGGCGAATCGCGGTGACGGGCGCACATAATGGGGCCGTGACCTATCTGACCCCGAATCTGACTCCTCATGGCATGCTGCTGCTCGACGACTTCACGACCAGCATGCTTCTACCTTTCGGTCGCGATCTCGTGTTCACCGGCAGGGCGAGGGACGTGAATCTGGTGGCCGAAATGGACGGGATCTTCCACCGGTTGGTCGACAGCACGGTCACCTGGAGCAGCTGGAACACTCCCGCCGCGAGCAAGCCCTATTGGAATGCCTTGGGCGGATTGCACGGGGCCGTCGGGGGCGATTCGGTGTACGTGATGGCGGGCCTTCTGTACCCCGCGACAATTCTGAGCGCCGCGGGCGATTCGGTAGGAAGCATCGGGACTCCGTCGCCGGATTTCCGCCGGGTGCCGGAACTGGAGCCGGGGGCGTTGGCCTTCACCGGCGGAGAGGGTGCGGCGGTCCAGGCGGGCGCAGCGATGCAGCGGTTGATCGAGAGCTTCGACCTCGTGACCGGCATGGACATCGTGGACGACTACCTGGTGTTCACGGTCGGCAGGCACGATCCCGACAAGCCCTGGTTTCCGTTCGAACAGCTCGACGTGTTCGTGGAGGCCTACGATCGCCATACGGGGGAAAAGCTCTTTGAGAACGTGCCGTTGCCGGGGGGTTCGCGGGTGCTCGGCGGGGGCAGATATCTCTACGTGCTGCTGAATCCAGAGTTCCCGCCGTGGCGCATCGCCAAGTACGAGCTCTTGCCCTGATGATGGCATCCAGCCCACGCCCTCCCGAGGCCCGCTACCTCGGGATTCGTGCCACCCGGACCTGCGGATAGGGGTCGTTACGGTAGGACACCGCGTACTCGTCGCTCACCGCGAGCAGCGGGGGAATCGAATCGCCCCAATACTCGCCCTCTCCCGTCCCGGGATCGAGAACGTACGTCTCCACGGTATGGCGGCCCGTTCGATTGAGGATGTCCTCGCGCAAGCTGTAGCTGTACTGGACGAATACGGGGACGCCGTTGCCGCCCGCGACCCGCTCGAGGAAGTGGAGGGCGGGCTCGTCGCCGAAGATTCCCGTGCCGACTTCCCGCCCGCCGCGTCTTTCCCTCACCTCCGTCGGCTGGAGACCGTCGATTCGAGCGTTCCACACCAGCTCGCCGTCCACGGTGTCGTATGCCTCCACGGCGTTGCGCAGCTGGTAGGCGATCACGACCCAGCCGCCGGCATCGACGCCGCACGCGACCTGCCCGCGGGACAGCATCTCGTACGCCAGGCTCGGCGCATAGCGGTACGGTACGGCAAAGCCGAACTCCGGCCGTCCATCGGTAGCGGTTCGATGGAGGATGTTCCGCTCCGCGCCCGAACGCATCCCGTGGACGATCAGGTCATCGCCCGCCCGACAGGCATCCCGGGGTTCGCCTTCGAACCGGGTCCGGTCCCGGTACTCCAAGCGGTCGCCCCGCCGCGCGAAGCGGTGGATGAGCTGGGCCTGGTCCACGACCAGCAGGCCGCCGCCGGGTTCGAGCACGAGAGCCTCGGGCACCTGCAGTTCGCCGGGCCCCTCGCCCTGTCCGCCCAGCGTGTAGAGATAGTCTCCCGTGACGGAGAACGCGCGCACGTCGGTGCGAATCCGGTCCAGGATCAGCACCTCGCCCGCCCCGGTGATCGCGGCATCCCACAGCAGGCCGAACGTCTCCTGCTCCGTCCCCTCCATGTCGCCGATCGTGGCGACCGCTTCCCGGCGCTCGAACCGCTCCCGGAACGTCGCGACCGGGCCGGTCGACCCCTCGCCGGCACGGCCTCCGCGTGACAGGACGACCGTGGCCTCGCCCGGCGGCGTCGTGAGGCTGTCGACGATGGGATGGATGACCTCGCCGCTCGTGTCGAGCGATTCGCAACCCAGGGAGAGGACGACCCCGGACAGGGCCCACAATCCGAGCGGGCGCGCCCGATTGACGGCGATCGAGTGTGGTGTCTTCATCCGCGCCTTCCGCATGCGGCTAGCGTGGCGCCTCGATGCCGATCTCGGGTGCCGCGGCGGCGAAGTGGCGGACGTTCCAGGTGATGATCGTCGAGGCGCGGGCCTTCAGCGCGCATGCCGCGATGAGCATGTCGTACGTCTGTCCGCCGATCACTCCTCTTCGTTGCGCTCTGCGTAGCGCGCGCCAAGTCTCGGCTGCTGTAAGGTATATGGCGGGAGTTTCGCCCCAGTTCGCCTCGAGCAGGGCGATGGCGTCCCCGGATCGCAGGCGATGGGGGCCGGGTAGCCGGGTGAGGACCGCGTACGTCTCCGCCAGCGAATGAGCGGCAAGCACAAGCTCTTCGCCGGTGCGCTCGCGTCGCGCGAGTTCGGCACGGGTTCGCGTGTGGTGTTCGTGCCAGGAGCAGACGGTCGCGACCAGGGCAGTTGTGTCGCAGAGGTAACGGGTCACCCGGCTCCCGGCAGCCCGCTCTCCGAGGGTGTGCCGGAGCGGAGGCCGGCGGTCGTCTCCTCGACCTCCGCCGCCGTCAACACCGGACGGCCCTCACGCGGCACCGCGACCACGGCAGTCCCACGCCGCTCGAGCGAGACGTCCAGCGGTACCGGCTCAATCTCGACGCGGCCGTCCCGGACCCGGAATCGGACGCGGGTTCCAGGACGCAGCCGGCTCGCTTCCCGAACCGCCTTGGGCACAACCAGGCGGCCGGCTTTATCGATGGTAGTTTCCATGGTAACAATCATGCCACGTCAGGTGCCATCGATCAAGGAACTAGGGAACCCGGACGTGCACCTCCCGCAGCTTGACGTACTCGAAGTCCTCCCGCGGCCGGTAGCCGCTCACGACGACATCGATCTCGTAGCCGGGCGAGATGCCGACCGTGTGCCTGAAACAGGAAGCGAAGACGCTTTGCTCCCGAGGCCGGATCTCATCATGCCATACGCAGACCTCGCCGCCGGCCCACAGGTGGGATGAAGCATGGCCGAACCCGAGCGTGCCGTCCGGTCTCTCCATGTAGCCCGAGAAGTGTCCGACCCGAACGTTGAGGGGTGCGCCGGGCTCGCGGCCGAGGATCCTGTTGACCCGCTCCACCGGGATCTCCGGAAACGAGTCGCGCGCGAGCACCCAAAGGGAGTCCACGAGGGGATACTCGTAGGATGTCAGTAGCGGGAACCGTTGTGCCCACGGCACAGGCTCCGGTGTACCGCAGGAGACGGCGGCAACGACCGCCATGACGATCCCAAGCCGGATCGCCGGCCGGCGGCGGCACTCAACCCCTGTCACGGTCAGCCTCAGCCATCTCGTACACCACGACGCTTTCCACGTCCATTTCGTCCCGCTCGACGCCGAGCACGAGCCCGTGGGCCACGTCCAGGATCCGAAGGCCCGGCGGGGCCTCCACCGTCCCCATCCACTCTCCGTCGGCGGAAACGACCGTGTAGCGCGACGGGCCTTCGCGCACAGCGCCCGGACGCCAGGAAGGCAGCCAGACCCGACCCTCCCGGTCTCCGAAGAGACGGCCGAAGAGCGGCATCGGCCCGCCGACCCTCGCCCGGTACACGGCCATGTTCTCCTCGGTCATGCGATCGATGGCGGCATCCGCAGCGCCGGGATTGGCCATCCGGTTGCTTGCGTGGAGTCCGGCCTCGATGCCGGCGAGCAACTCCTCGGTCAGGGGCGCCGACTCGGCCTGCCAGCGAACGATCTGCGTGACGGTTCCGTCGGGACTGCGCCAAGTGACCTCCGGCCTGTCGGAACGCGTGTAGACGAACTGACCGGCGACGGCGGCCGCCCTGCCGGATGCACCGATCGGATCCCACCGCTGCCCGGGAGGAGGTCGCGCCTGGAAGTCATAGGCTGCCACCGTGTCGAGGGCGCCGGTCTCCATGTCGAACCGGGCCAGGTGCCCCGGCAGCCACGGCTCCTGGAAACCGGTACGGAAGCTGCTCGTGGCCATCAGCAGTTGGCCGGATGAGCCGATTCCGAGAACACCGAGGCCGTGGGCGCTCCGGATATCCACCGTGCGCTCGACCGAACCGCCGGCGAAGACCGTCACGCGGCCCAGGTTGCGATCGGCCGCCACAACCCTCCCCTGCCCCGGAGCGTACACGGCCCCGACGTAGCCGACTTCGCCCGGTCCCTCTCCCGGCCCGGCGAGCACCCCGTGCGAGGCGCCGTCCGGGCTCAGCACGACGAGCTCGCCGTTGAACACATCCGATATCACGGCGCTCCCGTCCGGGAGGAGGGCGCCGGGGTGGATCCCCTGGAAGGTGTAGTCACCGGGGTTGGCGCCGTGGCGGTAGCGTGGCTGCGCGGGAAACCGGAACGGCGCGCCGACCACCGGAGTTCCCGCGTACTCGACGATCCGCACGCCCGCGCTGTCCTCCATCTGAACGGAGACCCCGGCGTGCGTGGGGGTATCGCGCTGGCAAGCCGTGAGGCTCATACCCAGAAAGACGACGACCAAAATGGGTCCGATTGCGGCGTGCATGAGTTTCATGGCCGAGCGCAGTCCCAGGAGGTTCTCGTGCTGGGGCTAAAGCCATCGTAAACGCGGGTTCGCAGCCACGTAAAGGCACGCGCGAGACCGGAGGCCGGCGCGCAACTTTCCATCGTCCTTAGGTTGTCGAGCTTTTGTCGAATGAACCGATGCAGGTCAACCAGATGGAGGTGTGTACGTGCAAGCGGAAATGCAGCAGGTGAAACGGACGATCCGTTGGCTGCAGGGCTACGCCGTCCTGGCCAGCATTGCACTCGTCGTGCTGTTCGTCAGGAATGGGTCCGCGGAGGAGGATGTCCTGCGGGCGCGAGGGCTGATCATCGAGGACGCGGCCGGACGTGAACGGATCCTCCTCGGAGCGCCGATTCCCGAGGCGGTCAACCGCGTTCGGACTGATGAAGCCCGCGTGCGGGAGGTCTGGGCACCCGGATTTCCGGACCCGGACGCCTACATGGGCTACTACCAGGACTACAGCCACGAGACCAACGGGATGCTGATCCTCAGCGAGGACGGATTCGATCGCCTCGTCGTCGGCGATCCCACGCCCGATCCGAACATAGGCAGGCGTATCGCGCCGGCTACGGGCATGATGATCAACGACGACCAAGGGTTCGAGCGGACCGGGTACGGCGTATTGGCCGTGAATGGGGGCTATAACGTCGGCTTGGGTCTCGACACGGATCGGATCGCGGAGGGGCTCAGCTTGGTCCTGCAAGATGATGGCCCTCACGGCATTTTGGTCGGCACGCTGGCGGACGGGATCTTTCTTGGCAGCGCGCCCGCGGGACACGAGTGGACGGGCCTTGCGGAGGAATTTCAGGGGCTGCTGGCCCGGCGAGATGGCGAGATCGTGCACCAACTGAATCTGGCCGCCGGCAACTGACGCGGTCTGACTGACCGGCCAAGGCATACCTCGACGACATCCTCGGGGCGGGCGCGTCCGCTTACTTATCGCCGGCTTTTTCGAGCTCCGCGAACATCTCGTCCGCGTTCGCGAATCGAGCCGTTCCCTGCCTCATCATTTCCTCGCTCTCGGCCATGGCTCTGCGGGTCTCAGCATTCGGCACCTTGAGAGTGCTGCGGGCCGCCTGACGCGCGGTCGTCGTTTCGCCCTCGACATCGGTGACGGGGTGCAACTCTCCCCGGTTGAACTTCTCCAGGATCTCCCGTTCTTCCCGGTTCAACTGGTCGTTCACGGTGATTACCTCCTCTGGCGGTCCCGCGTCACCGTCGTCCGCATCTCCTAAATCTGGTTCATGATACACCAAGCCGGCCGGTTGTGTCCCGTCGGCGGGAGCCCACCTCGACGCCAGCCCGTCCGTTCGCCCTGCTAACGAGCTGCAAGTTGTCACTTGACAGGCGACGCTCCACCGTCGAGCCCTTCAGGTGCGGAGACGTCACGGTGGCCGATGTGTACCAAGTGGACGATCGCTGAAGGGGAGGACCGACCATGGCCATGCACGACCCGCCGCATCCGGGTGGCATCGTGAGGCGGCAGTGCCTCGAACCGTTGGGCCTGACCGTGACGCGGGCGGCGGAGGGCCTGGGCGTTACCCGGCAGGCGCTCTCGGAGTTGTTGAACGGGCGTACCGGAGTGTCGGTCGAGATGGCGATCCGGCTTTCGAAAACCTTCGGCTCGACGCCCGAGACCTGGCTGGGGATGCAGATGGCGTACGATCTCTGGCAGGCTCGCGGTCACGCCGGGGAGATGACGGTGGAACGCTTTGCGGCGAACGTTCCGTGGTTGAAGGCGTCGGAGCGCAGCTTCGAGTTCTGGGAGAACGAGGAGGATGCCGTCTACGATAGCCTATAGGCGAGGCGACATCGTCTCGTTTCCTTCCCCCCTCACCGATCTCACTTCAACCAAGAAACGTTCCGAGGGGACGCGGCTGACGGAGCTGACGGCTCTCTCAGACCAGTACCTTGAGCTCCTCGATGTCCACCGCGGCCGGCGGAAGCCTCGATGGACCTGCAAACGCAGGATAACCCGGAAAGGCGGGTTGGCCCGGATAACCGGGATAGCCCGGGTAGCCCCGATATCGGTGTGCCAGCACCGTGTAGAGCCGGTCGCCGGGGAAGACGGTCCCGAGGTATTCACCTTCGACATCGACCACCTCGCCGTCCTCCCAAGGCAGCCACCCAACCCACTTTCCGGCGGTGTCGAAGACGTACTTGCCCCGCCGAAAGGCGATCCACCGCCCGTAGGAGTCGTAGAGGTATTGAACGGCCTCTGCCGAGCGATCTTTCAAATCCTCCTCCAACGCAGTGGTCACGATCCGGGCGCTACCGGCGGAATCTAACTCCGGTCGACCATGTTGGCCCCGTCGCGCCGATCAAGTACGCGACGCGCGCGATGCGGGACCCTGATGCTCCCCCGAATGCCGGGAACCTTGACCGCCCCGGCTCCTTGACGCAGGCTTCCTCCTGAGACGCAAGTTTCGACTTGCCCTCCTTCCGAGGCCCGTGCTCCGGCACGGGCTTTCGCGTTTCCGGAAAGCCCTCCGCACTTGGGCGAGCTGTCGCGCACCGAGTCGCACAAGGGCCCGAGTTGACCGATCGAGACATAATAGCTATTCTGTCCACATGCGAGAAATCACTGCCAAAGAGGCGAAGAACCGGTTCGGCCAGCTGCTCCGGTCCGCCCAGCAGGGGCCCGTGCGGGTCACCCGGAACGGCACGCCGGTGGGCGTGCTGCTGTCGGTGGAGCAGTTCGAACGACTGCGCGGAACTGCTTGGGACCGGTTGGCGGCCGCGATGGACGCCATGAGCCGGGAGGCAGCCGACAGCGGCCTGACACCAGCGGCGCTGGAGTCCCTGCTCTCCGATGAAGGCTGACAGGGTCGTACTCGACACCAACGTTCTGATCAGCGCCGCGCTCACCCGGACAGGGCCACCTCGCGGGGTGGTCGATCTGGTCAGAGCGGACAACGGGATCCTCCTCTTCAGCGACGAGACGTTCGCCGAGCTTCGCCATCGGATCCTCGCCTCGAAGTTTGACCGCTACGTGAGTACGGAATCCCGGGCAACCTTCGTCGCGCTGCTGGCCGCGGTTGCGGAATGGGTGCCGATCGCCGGTGCCAGGCTCGGCTGCCGCGACCCCACCGACGACAAGATCCTGGAGACGGCTCTCATGGGTCGCGCCGACCATCTGGTGACGGGAGACGGCGACCTGCTCGCCATGTCGCCGTTCCATGGGATACCGATCATCACACCGGCCCGCTTTCTGGCGCTCCATGGCAAGGGAGGGCGACCGCAACCGACCTTTCATGAGCGCGATCCGGGAGGCCGCCTCGGGTCTTGACCGGGACGCGCGCGGTTAGGCTCCGTTGCGGGTGATCGCCGCATCGGCGGCTTCGGCGACAGTACGGTAGCCGTCCGCTTGCCGATGCGCGGCCTCGTCCTCGGGGTTCGCGTCGGAGGGCACGAGATACCAACGGTCGGCCCGGTCGGATTCCCCGTCCATGAAGTGACCGCGCACGAGGCGATATCCGGCCATTTCGGCCCGGAACCTATGGGCGCGGATGATGACGTTTGGATCAAACCGATGTCGCGTCATGGCTCGGTACTCGGGGATGTAGGCGGGGCGGCAGTCAGTTGAACAACTCCGCGTGAGTGCCGGCTCGCGCAAAATAGACTGAGCCGCCGGGCCCATCCGTGTCGTCGACACGATAGATGAGAAGGAAGTCGCCGCCGATGTGGCATTCCCGGTAGTCCGCCCACGTCCCCTTGAGCGCGTGATCCCTTCGTTCAGGGCCGAGTGGAGCGTCGTTTGCGATGAGGTGAAGCATGACCGCCTTGAGCCGATTCATGTCGTATCGACCTGAACGCGAGAGCCGTTTCCAGTCCTTGAGGAACAGCCGAGCGTAATCGACGCGGCGTGGGAGATTGGTGCGTTTACTGGCGGCTGGCTTCTTCAAGCTCCGCAAACATCTCATCCGCATCTGCGAATCGTGCCGCACGCGACTTCACCATCTCGTCGATTTCGGCCATGGCGCTTCGCGTTTGCGCGTTGGGAACCTTCAGTTCGAGCGGGAACGCTTGATCGACGGCGATGCGATGGAAGAGCAGCCGCACGGCCTCCGAAGCCGTCAGCCCCATCGCCGCGAGCGCGGCGGTCGCCTGCTGCTTCATCTCGGTGTCCATCCGGACATGCACCATCGAGCTATGTGTCGCCATCCGAGCCTCCCGTATCGCAATTGCGATGCAAAATGTCGATGCGGCATGTTCCGGTCAACCCTGCTGTACGAATCGAGCTTGGGCCCGCTCTCTCATCCCAGGACTCGAAGCGCGATCTCCGGAGCTTTGTCCAGAATCCGAAGCAACGTCCTGGCGGCGCCCGTTGGGCCCCGCTTGCCCTGTTCCCAGTTGCGGATCGTCTCGTGCGATACGTTGATGCGCCGCGCGAACTCCACCTGCGTCAGACCCGTGCGCCCGCGAACCCGGCGCGCAAACCGCGCCATGTCCCGCATCGCTTCGGCGTCGTCCTCCCGTTGCTGTGCGATGAGGTCTGCCTCGGTCGTGCGGTCCAACACCGCGTGGTCGACCCTCCCCTTGGGCCAACTTCCCGGATCGTTTGGATCAACCCTCACGCGCGTGGTATTCATGCGCGTGTTGTAGGCCATTGGCCCACCAACGTCAAGTTCGCTTGCACGTAGCAGTTGGCTTCGAGGACGGCGAAGCCATGGATGTTGACCACGTCGACGGGTCTTGTCCGCGTCGGCCCGGGTGCACCTCACCGCGTTGAACGCGCGGTGACGCTGTTGGGCATACTCAAGAGAGCCGGTCTTCTCATCCCCTCCCGTACAGAATCACATCGGGGATGTAAGCGGGGCGGCAGCCTCTCACCGCATGAGAGATCTGCCGCCCCGAGGCAACCGTTCAATCGGGTCGCTAAGGCAACCGCGCCGGTCGCATGACCATTCCCGGCCAACGTACTGCTGGGGGGCGCAATCCGTCAACGTTGGAGTTCGCGCATGTACGTGCTGTACCTGGACGAGTCGGGAAACGAGAACGACCCGAGCGATCGCTACTTCGTGTTGGCCGGGTTGGCCCTCTTCGAGCGTCAGATTCACTACCTGAATCGGCGGCTCGAGCACGTGCAAGAGAAGCATTTCCCCAACCAGCCACCCATTCCATTTCACGCATCAGCGATCCGGGCTGGCCGAGGATTCTGGCGCGGCGTCAGTGAGGCGAAACGACAGGCGGTGCTGGATGACGTCATTGCCGCGATCACGGCCACCGACGACCGCGGCGGCCTAAAGCTCTACGCTGCGGCAATCGAAAAGGACGCTGAACTCTACGGTGAGGACGCCGTTGAGGCTGCTACCGAACAAGTCTGCAAACGCTTCGACACTTTTCTGACGAGACGTTACCACGAACATGACGATCCGCAACGAGGGCTGCTGATCTTCTCCGAAGGTCGGTTTGATGCCCGCGCCAAACTCTGGGTGAGGGGATTTCGGCGCCGCGGAACTCGGTGGGGCTCGCTCAACAACCTTGCCGACATCCCTTACTTTGCCCCAATGAAGGAATCGCGATTGCTCCAGGCAGCGGACTTCGTCGCACACGCCATTTGGCTATCGTATGAGAAGCGCAGCCACGCGCTGACGCGAAAGCTGTTGAGGTACTTCGACGTGCGCGAGGGCGTCATCCATGGCCTGGTTCACGTAGGTCCGAGCCGAGGGAGAAGCTGCGACTGCCCGCCGTGCACAACTCGTCGAAGACCCGGGAACATCGGTGCCTGGCTTCCCCAGGAGGAGCAGCTGACGTTCCCGGACGATGGCTGTGAAGATGCGCCGGAATTACGAGCGACAGCCTCCGACTGGCGGTTCGGGGAGGGGCGATGACGGCGCGCGTGCGTTGGTTGCGGCGGATTGCGGAGGGGCTGGCGCGGCGGCAGGGGCGGTGGGTGGAGGCGTGGACTTGCACGCCATCGGAGGGCCTTCCCGGCGAGATCGTGGAGGATGGGTGCGGGACGCGGCATCGGACGCGCGAGACTGCAGAGCGCTGCGCCCGACGCTGGACAAAGCGTAGGCGGCGGCCCGTCCCTGGACTCCGGGGCGAGGGGCGGGACGCGATCCTCCCGGCCGTCCCGGTGCGCATCGACCCCCAAACGCGGCGACGCCTTCCGCCCCTCACCCCCACCGTACCGGAGGCCGAGGCGACGAACGAGACGGTGGACGCGCTCGCGTCCATCGGGCGCCGCGCGCGGCAGCAACGAACGTGCCTCGAGTGCGGGCACGTCCGAGACGGAGCGACCGGGGGACGGTGTCCGGCCTGCGAGGCCCCCGTGCCCGGATTCGGGGTGGACCCGTGAGGCGGTAGACGGGACCGCCGAGAGTGGACGGCGCGCGGGTAGAGAAGGGACGACCGATGCCGGTAGACGACATCATCTCACAGCTGAAGCGGTTCGGGGCGGAGTCGCTCGAGCCGGGGGTAGGCGTCAGCGGCATCGACATCGAGCCCTCCGCGCGCGACCTCGTGAACGACCTCGAGCGTTATCCGCACGCGTTCGTGCTGGCCTGTATCGCCGACCGGCGAACGAAATCCGACATCGCTTGGAGTCTTCCACTCGCGCTCCGCAAGGCCGCCGGGGGTTTCGACCTGGACGCGCTGCTGAGGCTTCCGGAGGAGGAGTGGGCCTCCGTGCTCGCGTCCTCGGGCCACCCGCTGGCCACGACGATGGCACGATTGCTTCCGGCGGCCCTCCGACACATCCGGGACAGGTACGGCGGGGACGCCTCGCGTATCTGGGCCGACGGGAGCAGCGGCGCTGCCGTGGCCAGACGGTTCCTGGCCTTCGACGGTGTTGGCCCGAAGATCGCCAACGTGGCCGTGAACATCCTGATTCGCGATTTTCACATCGGACTCACGACGCCCATGCCCGACATTGCGGTCGACACCCACGTCCTGCGGGTGTTCGAGCGGCTGGGCCTCCTCGACAGGCTCGAACACAGCCAGCTACGCTCGATCAGGGACAAGCAGGGACTCCGGCTCCAGCTGCGCGCTCGCGAGCTCAGCCCGGAGTGGCCGGGGGAACTCGACTGGCCGGCATGGCATCTCGGGACGAAGTGGTGTCACGCCGGGCGTGCGCCGGAGTGTGGGGAGTGCTACATGGGGTCGGTGTGTCCGAGGGTCGGGGTGGCTTCAAGTGCAGGAGCTGGATCGTGAACATGAGCGCGACGGTACGGGTGGGTGCTCAGCGTGCCAGCCTTACGGACCAGAGCGTCGTGCCGGGCTCGACCGTTGGGCTGGCCGATGCCCGTCGCTAGTGGTTGTTCCTTATCTTGATAGCCTCTTCAACAGCATCCTCAAGGTACTTCTTGATCCATGCGTAACGATCTTTGCTGTTGGTACCCTGAGGATTATAGCACTTCACGATCGACGAGAGCTTCGTGCCGCTATTGCCGTAACCGATGTGGGCGAAGGGATTGGGTCCCTTCCCGGAGATGCGGCGGTCTAGGTTCTTCAGGCCGTGGATGTGGATCCCCACCACCCCCATCCCGCGGTTCCAGGACTCGATGATCTCGTGGTCGATCCACTTCCGCCCGGCAGTATTGGTTCCTACCAAGACGATGGTGCAGGAACGGCGATAGAGTTGGTCTTGGATCCACTTCCGAATCGCGCCGTCTCCACCCTGCGTGATGCTCTCCCAATCGTTGTCCGAGACCGGGAAGTTTCCGTCGACCATACCCATGTTTCGGACCTGCGCGGCGCGCGAATTGTCCGGCTTGTAGTGAAAGCTGAAGAAGCAGCGACGAGCCATCGGATCTCAATCCTCGCCCAAAACAGACGTCATGTTGTCCCAGGTCCGCAGCAGAGCCGACGCGCCTTCGGAACCGGAGTCCGAATCGAACCTGAAGGATGCGCGTTTCGTCACCACGAGAAATTCTTCTCCTACCAGAGGTGCTGATCAGCCAGCATTAGCAGCATGACGATCACGATCGTGCCAGTGATGGTGCCGTGAAACAGCGCCAGCGTGTGCGACCAGGCGACCCTCCAAGTGCCGTCTACCTTGTCGGTGAACGCCCCCGTGTCCATTGAGAAGTCGATCGCAGCGTCTACTTGGCGGACGTGATCCCAAAGCCTTCGGAACAGGCGTTCCTGGCGCAGGAAATAGGCATCCAAGGCCCAGAACATAAAGGCCGGGAAATACGCCAAGTAAACGAAGAACTCGTTCGTCCCGACGGCGGCCAGGGCGAACAGTGCGGCCACCAGCGTAATGCTCCATCCCTTGATCAGGAACGAATTGCTAGCCATCCGCGTGATCACGGCTTGGATCATCTGCAGGTACGCTAGCTTGTGTTCCATGGGGTAGCATAACCGACCTTGGCGGCATGGGTCCAGCTTCCACTCGGCGGCCGCCCGCGCGCCAACAGCCCTCCGGGCACGTCAGCTCACTTCCCCTCGGACCCGGCTACCCTTGGGTGGTGTTCCACAGCCCGATTTGGCGAGGGTCGTCGACATCCGAACCGCCGAAGGCCCTGCTACGGGGGCCGACGGCACCCCGGCAATTCTCGCATACCTGCCAGCCATCGGGCTTATCGGTGACGGTGTAGTGATGAAGATTCTTGATCGCGCCCGTCGAATACTGGCGACACGCCGTGTCGCTGCCCGTCCATATGTGTGCGGTGCGCCCGCGAATGCGAACCAGATAGCCCGGCTTCGCTCGCAAATCGGGCGGATGGTGGCGAGCGGCTTCTGCAAGGAGCCGCTTTCGCCAGCCCTTCTGGAGCGGCCACGGAACGCCCCACTTCTCGACCGTCGCTCGCGTGTAGCCGCCGCGCTCAGATCGTCCTTCCTCGATTTCTTGAACCGTCGGCACGTATCTCTCCCCATCATCGGTCTGCTTCGCCATTGCCGATGCCCCTTCTCGATGTTGCGCGACGGAAGACCCTGGAGCGGTTCTGGCGGCCTTGCTGGCCACCATCTCGACCGCCTCGCGATTCGATCATATTATCCGCCATGCGCTCGACTCCCGGTCCTCCTCCGCTCTCACGCACCCCCGCAGCATGTGGCTCACAAGGTATGCTCCGGCCTCTTGAAGAGATTCCGCCCCGGTGCCGCTGACTCCTGAACAGCGGGCCCGCGAGAAGATCGACGGGCAGCTTGAGGCCTGCGGATGGGTGGTCCAGGACTTCGCGTCCATGAACATCCATGCGGGGCCGGGCGTGGCCGTCCGGGAGTTCCCGCTGAAGTGGACCGACGGTGACAAGGCCCGATCCGGGTTTGCCGATTACCTGCTTTACGCCGGCGGATGGGCCGTTGGGGTTATCGAGGCGAAGCCGGCCGGGCATACGCTTCAGGGCGTCGTCGTCCAGTCGAAGCGCTACACCGAGGGGCTCGACGAGCAGGTTCCGGCGCGGTATCGGCCCCTCCCCTTCGCCTACGAGTCCACCGGCGAGGTGACCCAGTTCACCAACGGCCTCGATCCCGACCCGCGCAGCCGCGAGATCTTCACCTTCCACCGTCCCGAGGAGTTGTTACGGCTACAGAACCTCGGATCGGCACAGCTGCGTCGGTGGCTCCGGAAGATGCCGGAACTGCCGAAGGGCAAACTCTGGCCGGTGCAGCACGAGGCGATTGGCAGCCTGGAGCGGTCCCTCGCCCACGGACGCCCGCGCGCCCTCGTCCAGATGGCCACCGGCAGCGGGAAGACGTTCACGGCGGTCACGGCCTGCCACCGGCTCATCAAGTACGCCGGAGCGAAACGCATCCTGTTCCTCGTGGACCGCAACAACCTGGGCCGCCAGACGCTCAACGAGTTCCAGCAGTACCGGGATGCCGGGTCCGCCTACTCCTTCGCCGAGGAGTTCGTGGTCCAGCGCCTCCAAGCGAACGCCGTCGATCCGGCGAGCAAGGTCGTCATCACGACCATCCAGCGGCTCTACTCGATCCTGAAGGGCGATCCCGAATACGACCCCGCCAACGAAGACGAGTCGCTGTTCGAGTCCGGCCGTTCTCAAGGTGGCGAGCCCGCCCCGGTCGAGTACGCCCGCGACCTTCCGCCCGAGGCCTTCGACTTCATCGTCATCGACGAGTGCCACCGCTCGATCTACAACGTCTGGCGCCAGGTGATCGAGTATTTCGATTCGTTCCTGATCGGGCTGACCGCCACCCCGAGTCCCCAAACCATCGGCTTCTTCCGCAACAACGTGGTGCAGGACTATTCGCATGTGAAGGCGGTAGCCGACGGGGTCAACGTCGGCTACGACATCTACCGCATCAAGACGCAGATCTCGGAGGAAGGGGGCGGCGTGCCGGCGGGTCCCTATGTGCCCCGGCGCGACCGGCGCACGCTCAAGACGACGCTCGCCCAACTCGAGGACGACCTGACCTACACCGCCAACCAGCTCGACCGCGATGTGGTCGCCCCGGACCAGATCCGGCTCGTCGCGCGTACCTTCCGCGACCAGCTCTTCACGCAGATCTTCCCGGGCCGCACCGAAGTCCCCAAGACGCTCGTCTTCGCCAAGCACGACAGCCACGCCGACGATATCGTGAAGATCCTCAAGGAGGAGTTCGGCAAAGGCAACGACTTCTGCCGGAAGATTACCTCGAAGACAACCGGAGCCTCGCCGGAGGATCTGCTGAACAGCTTCCGCAACTCATACAATCCGCGGATCGCGGTCACCGTGGACATGATCGCGACCGGCACCGACGTGAAGCCGCTGGAGTGTCTCCTGTTCATGCGCAACGTGAACTCGGCGGGTTACTTCGAGCAGATGAAGGGGCGCGGCGTACGCGTCATCGAGCCGGGCGACCTCCGGAAGGTCACGCCGGACGCGAAGAACAAGACGCACTTCGTGATCGTTGATGCCGTCGGCGTGTGCGAGCGGGACAAGACGGTATCGGCGCCGCTCGAGCGCAAGCCATCGGTCAGCACGAGGCAGCTGCTTCAAGATGCAGCGATGGGGAAGGTCAACGCGGATCTCGTATCGAGCCTGGCTTCCCGTCTGGCCCGGCTCGGGAAACAGGTGGACGAGGCGCAGGCGGTGCGGATCTCGCGGGAATCGGGCGGAGAGAGTCTCGCCGAGCTGACCGGGCGACTCCTGGAGAGCATCGACCCGCAGGAGACGCACGAGGCGGCGGTCGCGGAGCACGGACTGTCCGAAGACGAGGAGCCATCGTCCGAGCAACTGGACGCGGTGGAGCGCGAGCGCATGGTCGAGGCGCTCAAACCGTTCAGCCAGCCGGGGCTTAGGCACGCGATCATCGAGATCGCCCAGAGCCTCTACCAGATCATCGATGAGGCCGCCATCGACGTGCTCCTCGACTTCGGGCGCGGCGAGCCAGCGGTTCAGAGCGCCCGCTCGAAGCTGGACGACTTCCAGCGGTTCCTAGAAGAGAACAAGGACGAGATCGAGGCGCTGCAGATCCTCTACAGCCGGCCGTACCGAGCCGGACTCCGCTACCGACACGTCAGGGAGCTTCGTGATGCGCTGAGGAACCCACCGGTTGGACTCCACGACCCGGCCAACGGGCTGTGGCGGCTCTACGAGGCGCTGGAGCCGGACAAGGTGACGGGCAGGGGCGGCCGTGCGCTCGTCGATCTGGTCGCGATCGTGAAGCACGCGATCAGTCCGGAGGTTACGATCGTGCCTGTAGCCGACCAGGTGGAAGCCCGCTACCGGGCGTGGCTGGAGGAGAAGGCGCGCGGGGGGCAGGAGTTCACCGCGGAGCAGCGGAGGTGGCTGGATGCGATCAAGGACCATATCGCGTCCAGCTTGGCGATCGAGCGAGAGGATTTCGAGGACGTGCCGTTCAACCAGTGGGGTGGGCTCGGGGGCGCGTGGCAGGCGTTTGGGGACGATCTGGACGGAATGCTGGCTGAGTTGAACGAGAGGCTAGCGGCATGACGCGGTTGCTACCGCCAGGGTGGATATCGACCACGCTCGGCGAGTGCTTCGATTGGGGAAGCGGGGGCACTCCGAGAAAGTCAGTCGCCGACTTTTATGATGGCGGCATACCTTGGGCGGTCATTGGTGACCTGAACGACGGTATCGTAGACGGTACTCGATCCTCGATCTCCCAAGCAGGATTAGACAACAGTTCGGCGAAGTGGATTGCTCCGGGCTCCGTATTACTTGCGATGTACGGATCGATTGGGAAACTCGGAATTGCCAGCGGTCCACTGACCACCAACCAGGCCATTGCCCACACGCACCCCGGCCCGGTGCCGACGCGTTACCTATTCTGGTACCTGCGCAGGATACGAGAGGACCTAACCAGCCAAGGGAAAGGGGGCACCCAGCAGAACATTAGCCAGACGGTCATCAAGGCGTTTCCGTTCCCCCTCGCCCCGCTTCCCGAGCAGCATCGCATCGTCGTGAGAATCGAGTCCCTGTTCGCCAGATTGGACGACGGCGTAGCCGCTCTGAAGCGTGCCGAGGCCAATCTCAAGCACTACCGGGCGTCCGTCCTCAAGGCGGCGGTCGAGGGAAGACTGACCGAACAGTGGAGGAAGGAGAACCCGTCCGAGGAGAACGGCGAGGAGTTGCTGGGGCGGATTCTGGCCGAACGGCGGAGGCGTTGGGACGAGGAACAGCTCGCGAAGTTCGAGGCGAAAGGAAGGAAGCCGCCGCAGAACTGGAAGGCCAAGTACAACGAGCCGCTGGAGCCCGACACCGGCAGCCTCCCAGAGCTACCCGATGGATGGTGCTGGTCGACGGTCGATCAGTTGGCATCAGTAACCGGCGGGCTGACCAAGAACCCTGCAAGGAGCGGCTTGCCGATCCGGTATCCCTATCTGCGGGTGGCTAACGTCTATGCCGACGAGTTCAGGTTGGACGATGTAAGAACGATCGGGGTGTCAGAATCAGAACTTGATCGAGTGGTCTTGCGGCCTGGTGATCTCCTCATCGTGGAAGGTAACGGAAGCGCCGAGCAGATTGGGCGTGTTGCGCAATGGCAAGGGGACTTGGAGCCGTGCTGTCACCAGAATCATTTGATCAAGGTCCGCTGTGCGCCTTCCGCGTCTCGGTCCCGATGGATGCTGCTATGGCTCCTCTCGCTCGGCGGGCGGCGGGCGGTACTTGAGAAGGCCAGTTCTACGTCTGGTTTGTACACGCTCAGCCTCTCCAAGGTCAGAGCACTTCCCGTTCCGTTGGCACCCATCCGCGAGCAAGTCCGCGCAATCAGGCTCGCTGATTCGCTCTGCGACACTAGCCGGGACGTGCGGGATCAAGTTGAAGCCAAAATGGTGATTCGCGCTTCTGCGCTCCGCCAATCCATTCTCAAGCGCGCCTTCGACGGCCGACTGGTGCCGCAAGATCCCAATGACGAGTCCGCGTCCGCTCTCCTTGAGCGCATCCGTGCCGAGCGGGATGCGGAAAAGCAGAAGAGAAGGCGCGCCTCGAACCCGAAACACAAGCGGAAGGGCCAAGTCGCCTGATGCAGAACGAAACCCAGCAGATCGTCAACAAGGCGTGGAGCTTTGCCAACCTGCTCCGCGACGACGGCCTGTCCTACATGGTTTACACCGAGCAGATCACGTTCCTGCTCTTCCTCAAGATGGCCCACGAGCGTACACAGCCACCGTGGAACCACCCTACCATCGTGCCGGCGGGTCTCGACTGGCCGAGCCTGCTCGTTCGCGACGGCGAGGAACTCGAGACGCACTACCGCCGCATTCTGACGGAGCTTCCCAAGCTGGGAGGGATGCTCGGAGAGATCTTCAAGAAGGCCAGGCAGGAGATTCAGAATCCGGCGACCCTCAAGCGATTGATCGTGGACCTGATCGAGCCCGAGGCTTGGATGTCGATGCGCGCCGACGTGAAAGGCGACATCTACGAAGGCCTGCTGGCCAAATCGGCGCAGGAGTCACCGAAGGGCGCGGGCCAGTACTTCACACCCCGCGACCTCATCAAGGCCATCGTGGACGTGATGCGGCCGACTCAAGACGAAACGGTTTGTGATCCCGCCTGTGGAACCGGCGGCTTCCTCCTCGCCGCCCATGACCATGTCGTCCGCGAACACGGAAGCGCGCTGGATACCGACCAAAAACGCCATCTCCGCGAGGACTTCGTGCGGGGATGCGAAATCGTCCCCGCGACCGCCCGACTCTGCATCATGAACCTATACCTGCACGGGATCAGCGCGGATCGGTCGCCAATCCAGTCAGGGGTGGACAGCCTCGCCAATGAACCGCGCGACCGCTTCTCGATGGTGCTCACCAACCCGCCCTTCGGGAAGAAAAGCAGCATCCAGATCGTGAACGAGGAGGGCGAACTTGAGACGGAGTCCGACACCTACGAGCGGCAGGACTTCTGGACCAGCACCAAGAACAAGCAGTTGAACTTCCTCCAGCACGTGAAGACGCTTCTCAAGGAACACGGCTCGTGCGCCATCGTCGTGCCGGACAATGTTCTGTTCGAGGGCGGCGCGGGGGAGACCGTGCGGCGCCACCTACTCCAGCAGTTCGAGGTCCACACGCTCCTGCGACTTCCGACCGGGATCTTCTACGCCCAGGGAGTGAAGGCGAACGTCCTGTTCTTCGATGCCAAGCCCGCACGCGAGAAGCCTTGGACGGAGCGGCTCTGGGTCTACGATCTGCGAACGAACAAGCACTTCACGCTTAAGATGAAGCCGCTCCGGCGCGAGGATCTCGACGACTTCGTCACTTGCTACCGGCCGGGAGAGCGCCACAAGCGGAAGCCGACATGGAGCTCTGAAAACGAGAACGGTCGCTGGAGGGCGTTCGCGTACGACGAGCTGGCCACGCGAGACAAGCTGAACCTCGACCTCCTGTGGCTCAAGGATAGCGCATTGGAGGACAGTGAGAACCTGCCCGAGCCCGAGGTGCTGGCCGCGGAGATCGTGGAAGACCTGCACGCTGCCCTGGAAGCGTTCGAAGCCGTAGCCCAAGAGCTTCAGTCGCCAGGAGAGATCACAACGTGACAGATCCATCTTCCGAGACGTGTCTATGCTCTCTCCTCGGCTGAGACTCCTTGGCAAACGCAGTCCCATGCCCGCTCACCACGTGCCGTAGGCTATCATTCAATTGGAGACGTCGAATCTGGCATGAACACCTCACAAAGATTCGAAGTTCGAATCGACCGACTCCTCGCGAAGGGTCGCGCTGTTCTCGAGACACATTCACCGAATCCCCCCGGCTTTGTCAGTTTTCCTAAGCTCGAACACGGAGCCTTTACGGAGTGGCGAGCACAATCCCTTTCGCTCCTGACGAATCTCCTTGGCGCTGACCATGTATACGTTGCCAGCTTTCGGCAAGAAGTTGAGGGACGGTTCGCCAGCAGCGTGAAAGCCGGTTTGGGTATCCTAAAGGCCGTACATGAGGACCTCGAAGATGGTTTTCTGACCGACCTGCAGACCCTAGTATCGGCCGAAGTGTTTACGGATTTTCTTGCCATGGCCGGACACCTCCTTGCCCGCGAATACAAGGACGCCGCAGCATCGCTTTGCGGGGCGGTGCTAGAAGAGGGCCTCCGTAGAATGGCCACGAACCGAGGTGTCAAAGTCGGAGCGCGCGACGATCTCAGTGCTCTGAATCAGAAACTGGCGGCCAAGGGCGTCTACACGAGGCTTGTGCAAAAACGATTGGCCGTGTGGACGGATGTCCGCAACGCGGCGGATCATGGCAGGTTCTCCGAGTACTCGAAGACGGATGTCACCGAAATGCACACGGGAGTTTCGTCGTTTCTTGCACAGCACTTGACCTGAGAACTGGCAGGAGCAGTTGTCGAAAATGCCGAGCAGAGCGTTCGACGGACCAACGACATATGAGGAGTTTCGCCGCGTAGCCATCAAGTGCGTAGCGAGCTATGATGGGTAGGACCATGAGCAAGAAGAAGCGGAACGAACCGGAGTATAGTTGACGGCGCAGCGCCACCCGCGTTGACGGATGCGGAGCGGCTGGTGCTCATCGAGGAGTGGGGGAATCAGCCGTCGCCAAAAGCGGAGTACGAAGGCAGGACACCGGCAGACCGCGGCGCGGTTGTTGTTCGGGTCACGCACGGAGCGTAACGAGTAATGGAGCAGTAAAGAACAGAGACCTAGATCAAGTATTCTTGATAATTCCCAATGAAATCATCGAGGTGGTGACCGAAGGAACGTCAACACGTCCTCAATGGCTCGGATGCGCTCGGGATTGTCGTTTCCTTCACGTGCACTCTCCAGTATGCCGTAAACTGCCCCTACGGCACGCTCCCGCGTTTCCGGATGCCGCCGCAATACAACGCCGAAAACGAACTCGAGCGCGTTCGCGCGCATCTGCTGACGGAACTCGCGCCACGCTTGGTCGTCTCCAGAGCGTGGCGGAGGCAACTCGGGGATTCGTTTGAACTCCGCAGCGATTTCTCTTTTTGTCGTCTCATGCCGAAGATCAGCTTGGCGCTTGGCCCTTCGATGGTACAGGTGGGTGAGCGCCCACGCGGTGGCGGCGCTGATGATGATCTCCACGATTACCCCTCCGTTGCTCGGTTTCCTGCGTCGGCGGACGGGTCGCGGCAACGGGATTGAGACTCCGCACGCATCTCTGACCGACCTGAGAAGGGGTCGGACGCCGGGTTAGTTTGTTCGAGCATAGCCGAGGTGCGCCGCGTAGTCGGCTCTCGGCGGATCAACCGATCCCAGCGGCATCCCTGCCTGTGTACCCGCCACAGCATCCTCAACCGTAGCCGGGGCTGGCCAGTGTTGGCTCAGATAGGCAGCCAACGCCAATCGATATACGGACGAGGCCAGGGAAAGCAGGGGCGGAGCGCGCTCTCCAAAAGGACGAAGCTGGTCCGAACCGATCTCGCGGCCGTGCACGCTGTCGTTTCGCAGCTTGTACAGCCGCCGAAAGACATCTGCAGCGATCTCCTCTTCACCGTCGGAGCTGGAATATTCTCTGATCAACGCGAGGCAATCATCCTTGCGTACGTATCCCTGGCCGGGGGCGGCAAGCATCTCTACGGATGTCGCCCAGCGAACCGAAGCCGAGGCCGCTTCTCGGGTCGTGCGGTAGCCTCTCGACACCATCCTAAGGGCTTCGTTGGCGACCTCGATTGATCGAAACAGCCGAATCGTCGCACGATTCGCTAGCCCCTCCTGATACCGCAGCTTCCAAGCGGCACCGAGCCGAAGAGCCAAGCGCTCGTCGGTGCAGTCCATTTCGCGTTGTCCTAAGCCGACGTTGCACGTCAGCGAAAGCTCTGTCCAGGGCACATGTGAGTGAATAACCGTGGGTGTCGCGATGTCCAAGGCCGAGCCATCCCGCCGCAGTTCGATCGGATGGTGGTCGAACCAATCCGCCCACAGCGGCCCGCGTACATACGCACCGGGCCACTTCGCTCTGGCCCGCAGGAGCGCGGCAACAGCGACGGCGTTCAGGAACGACATCACGGGTTCCGGGTCTTTGTCCATCAAGGAACCCCAACCCTTCTTTGCGATCACCGCAGCGGGCATGATCGGGTTCCAGTAGCCATCGTGAAACGATTTCACCCAAGAGGCGGCGGCGGCGGACCATTCCAAGGTCTCGACCACACGCTCATCCTTCGCAGATGTCAGCGTCATACCGTCGAGCCCCAGAGTAAGGCCGGCCTGGGGCGGAAATCCCCACGTTGCGAGATCGTCGGGCTCGACCTTGAGGTTGGGAAGCAAGAACAGCAGTTCCCACTCTGGGCCATCACGAGTGACCGTTGTAGCTCGTCGATCCGTGCCTAGGCCTTGGCCTGTTTCTCCGCTGTTCTCGCCGTCGTCGGAATCGGAGGAGTCGACGGAGGGTCGGTTATGCGGAGCCCATTGCTCGGGGGCGTAATCTCGCAGCGCCCTATCGTAGTATCCGTCCGGGAGCAGAACGCCCATATCACGCCACTCACGAATCGCCGCGAACTCCTCGAGCACCTCACGAAAATAGTGACCCTCCGCGATCAGCCCAAACGCAAGCATCAAGAGGGCAATCTCGCGGCTTTCCGGCCAAATCGTGTGCGATAGAGTGGTCCCTCCCACCACACCGTTGGCGAATCCCGTCGACCAGCCGTCGTAATCGGGCCAAGAACCCACGGCCAAGCGATGATGCTCCGAGTCGGACGGGTTCCACGCCACCAGGTATCTTCCCGGCGGGTAGGGGCGGTGACTGACCCGCCGTGCGCCCTCCGCACGTTCCAGTCCGCCGGGGCGGGAGAAGTGATCCGACGGACGGAACGGCAGGTCCAGCCGACGCCAAGCGGGATGTTCGGCCAATCCGCTGAGGACGGCATCGACCGGCTGATCCTGGCAAACCAGCGACATCCCAAGTCCAACAAGGGAAGCGCCGCGCTTCCTCGGCGTCACGCGACCGAGGTTCGGGGCGAGTTGCCGCAGGTATCGTCGGGATGGCCCGGCAGACTGACCGTCCTTGCGCCACGCCACCAAATACTCCAGTTCCGGGCCGACCAGCTTTCCCGGCAGATCAGGGGTTCTACGTGTGCACGCAAGATCGTGGGTAGCCTGCAAATCGAGCCAAGACTCGGCATCCGCCCATCCAATCTCTTCCAATCGAACCGCCATGTCCGGCGAAATGGATGCCCAGCCGTTCAAGATCCTTGAGAGCGTGGGCCGCGCCACACCCAACAGCTCCGCACTCCGCTGCACGGTCAGCCCATGTGCTTCCACGTACTTCTTTAGGGTGGCACCTGGGTGGTCCGTTTCCCTCACCGCGCTCTGTTCCGTTTCCATTCAGCGTCCGTTCGGCCTCATCGTAGTGCGTAATGCCGTAAGGACGACACTACGCATGTGATGAACGTTCGTCAATCGGAACGCGCGGCGTTCAAAAGGGGAGTAACCCGGCATCGGCAGTGGGGTCGGCGCTTCGGTACGGCAGCTCGTCCAGCACTCGCAGCAGCGATCTGGCATCGAACGCGAAGGCACCGTACTCGATCATCTCTCCGGGCCACTTGGCGGACGTCATGGACAGGAACCTCTTGAGGAACAGTACCGGCCGCCCAAGCCTGATCGCCTCCCATCCCTGATATCGCGTGCCGCTGTTCTCGGCGGCTTCCACAACCAAAGTGGCGTCCGAAAGCAGCGCCATGGTTTTGTTGCGCCGCGGGAAGTTCGACCTGTTCGGGGGGGACCCCGCCGGGAACTGCGACACGAGCAGCCCGCGTTCTCCGATCTCGTTTTGGAGACGCCGGTTGCTTGGGACCGCGTACTGATCCAAGGCGGTGCCCAGGATCGCCACCGTCTTGCCGCCGCAGTCCAGGGCCGTCCGGTGCGCCACCGTATCGATGCCCTTGGCCAGACCGCTGACCACGGTCACGTCGCGCTCAACCAGCGCCTCGGTGACCAGCCGGGTCCATTCCAACCCCTGCGGCGAGGCCCGCCGAGAACCGACGACCGCGACGCGCGTGCCCAGCTCGAGGAGCGTCCGGTCACCACGAAGATACAGCTCCGGAGCCGCGGCCCGGTGCTCCAAGTCGGTGAGCGGCCCAAGGAGTTCCTGGGGCTCTGCAGTAGTCAGCTTCGTCAGTGCTCTGCCCTCCCGCGGAATCTGGTCTCTTGCGCGGTTCCCAGACGTTTCGCCGCAGCGTTTGCCGAGCGCGTTGAACACCACCTTGCGTCGTCGTAGCGGTGGCCAACCCCCTACGATAGCAGCGTAACCGGACGGAGCCGAGATGTTCAAAAAAACGTTGACGGAGATCGCGTGTGAAGGGTAGTATGGTGTGTGGTTTTGCAGCGAAACTCGAAGTAAGGAAACCGGATCGATGAGCAAGGAGCGAAGCGACCAGCAGAGGCAGGTTGATGAGAACTACATCGCGTTCAAGGCGCTGCTCGGTGAGCTTATGAGGACCGACCCTGGCCGGACTGCGCTCATGCAGGATGGCAAGGTCATCGCGTGTTTTGATACGGACGGAGATGCCGTAAGGGCAGGCCGCCTTCTCGGCGGGCCGTTCTCGATACAAGAAATCACCAACGAACCCGTAGACCTCGGATACTTCTCGCATGTCGGTAATATCGGGAACGTTTGACTGGGACCGTGGACTGATTTGGCAGGCTGCGTTCGCGGCGGCGGAACCGGATGATGCCGATCCCCCGGTGCTCTCCAACATCCACGGCTGCATGGCTCTCGTTGACACCGGGGCCACGCGGACCTGCATCTCGCCAGCCGTAATACAAGCACTCGACCTGGACCCCGTAGGAAAGGCAAGTGTCAGATCTGCGGACGGCGTGACCGAAAAGAACGTCTACGATGTCCATGTGCTCGTTCAACTCCGCCCAAGCGACCCGAATAACCCGGCGGCCGGAGCAAGCGCCGAGCTGCTCACGAACCTGCGAGTGCTTGAATTCGAACCAAGCGACTCGCCCTACAACGCGCTGATCGGGTTGGATATCTTGCGGCGCGGTGTCCTTACTCTCTCCAGCGATGGCCACTTTTCCTTCGCGATGTAGGCCGCTCCCGCCGGTTACTTCGCAGGCCAGTCCCCGCAGAATCGGCCGAACGGCCGCGACCGCTCCGCGGTCAGCGGGGGGCGATGGAACGAACAGCACGTTGACCGGGCCGAGGCGCCCGGATTTCGCTACGACCGCCTTCGGCGGCCCGCGTAATCCGGGGGGTGACCTTGGTAGCCCGGGCGGGCCGAACAGTACGCCCGGCCAACCTGGCCAAGCGTTCTCAATCGGGGCGCCCGGATTTGAACCGGGGACCTCTGCGTCCCGAACGCAGCGCTCTACCGGACTGAGCCACGCCCCGAGGGGTACTGCGGACCGCGCGTGAGGCGCGGGGCCGGGGTCGCGCTCGCAAACGGAGCGGCGAACCGGCTTGAGAGCGGGTGACCGGATTCGAACCGGCGACCTCAACCTTGGCAAGGTTGCGCTCTACCAACTGAGCTACACCCGCGTGTGCTGCTCCCTCCGGCTGCCGGCCTGGCCAGCCTGCGAGCCGCAGCCGAGAGGGGTGCTGCCAGAGCCACCGGTCGGATTTGAACCGACGACCGCCGCATTACGAATGCGGTGCTCTACCCCTGAGCTACGGTGGCGAGCCGTCGGCCGCTACCCGGGGCGAACCCGGCGAGAAGGCTCGCGGGGGTGCCGGGGGTGGACGCGACGACGGAAAAATGGAGCCGGCGGGATTTGAACCCGCGACCTCTTGAGTGCGATTCAAGCGCTCTCCCAAACTGAGCTACGGCCCCTCGCTCGACTCCCTCTTGTCCTCTGGGGACGGGGCTGACGGGATTTGAACCCGCGACCTCCGGTGTGACAGACCGGCACTCTAACCAGACTGAGCTACAGCCCCCTGCAGCGGCGTTTCGATGGGGCCTACTGGACTCGAACCAGTGACCTCTACGATGTCAACGTAGCGCTCTAGCCATCTGAGCTAAGGCCCCCCCGAAGACAAGACGAGCGGACCCCGGGTGGGAGCCCGCTCGGACGACACAATGCTAAAGGAACGAGCCGAATCGGTCAACCTCGGGGGGTGCTCCGGCGGGTGCCGGTTCGGGGGTTCGCGGCTACGGTTGCATCCACCGGGGCGGGCTTTACCTTGTTCGCGACCCGCGCTTCCGACGGCGGAGGCGGCCGGGCGTTTCACATCGTCGATTCCCCCTCAGAGAGGCGGATGAAGATAAGCTCTCGCGCGGCCGCGGGCGTCCTCGCTGCGGCCCTCGGCGCCACCGCTCTGGCGCTGTACCGGCCTTCAACCGGCGAACTCGAGATCGCTGTCGCGAGCCTCGATCCGTCCTCCTTCCTGCATGTCCAGGAGAGCGCGGATCCGCAGGCCGCGGGCGAGGGCGAGACGGCGGCCGCGGCCGCGCAGTTCGCCGAAGAGCAGGATCTCGCGACGATGCCGGCGCAGTGGCGCGCGATCTACGATCACGAGAACGCGAGCCGCGGGCCCGAGCAGCCGATCCCGTTCAACCACCGCTTCCACGTGACGGACCTCCAGATCGAGTGCATGTACTGCCATGTGGGGACGGAGGAGTCGGTGTCGGGCGTCGTTCCGACGCTCGAGGTCTGCATGGGATGCCACCGCATTGCGGGCACGGGGCTGCCGCCGGTCGAGGAGCTGCGCCAGTACGAGGCGCGCGGCGAGCCCATCGAATGGGAGTGGGTGTACAAGCTGCCGGAGTTCGTGCAGTTCAGCCACAAGGCCCACGTGCGGAACCTCGAGTGCCAGGACTGCCACGGGCCGGTCGAGGAGATGGACCGGGTCTACCAGTGGGCGCCGCTCACGATGGGCTGGTGCCTCGACTGCCACCGGCAGCCTCCCTACGAGGGCGATTTCGCGACGGACCACACGCTGGCGCGGGACAACCCGCCGCCGCGGGCGCCGGCGCCTCGGCAGCCGGAAGGGTTCTACCCGAGGGACATCGACACGGACTACGGCCGGACCCGGGCTCCCACGGATTGCGCGGCATGTCACTACTGAACGGGAGCAGCGGCGGCTGCGGCGACTGCGGCTGTGGCGGGACCGGTGCCGGCGGCGCCACGCCGGAGCCGGAGGTCCTGAACGGCGCGGCGGCGAACGGCACGGGGCCTTCGCGCCGACGCTTCCTGAAGGTGCTGGGGACCTCCGGGGCCGGAGCCGCGACGCTGGCCGCCTGCGGCCCGCCGAGCTTCGGCGACAAGCTCATCCCCAGCCTCGTCGAGGAAGAGGGGATCACGCCGGGCGTTTCCGAGACGTACGCGACGGTGCTGGCGGATGCGGGGCCGGAGCCGGTCGCCGTCCATGCGCAGGTGCGCGACGGCCGCGTCCTCGGCCTGAGCCCGAACGACCGGTTCGGGGGCGGCACGAGCGGCCTTTCGTCGCTCACGCACTCCACGCTGCAGGATCTCTACGATCCGGATCGCGTGAGTCAGCCGCTGCAGCGGAATCCGTCGACGGAGGAGGGGGCGCCTCCCTTCCAGTACGCGAACTGGGAGGATGCGACGGCCGCGCTCACGAATGCGGTGCGCGTCGGCGGTGGGGTGCTCCTCACGGGCCGGGTCACGGGCACGACGGGCCGCTTCATCGCGGACTGGGCTCGCGTGATGGGGGTCGAACACATCGCCTGGGAGCCGTTCTCGAACGACGCGCTGGCGACGGGGACCGCGGACGTGAGCGGCGGTGCGGGCATGCCGCGCTTCGATCTCTCCTCGGCGGACCGGATCGCCTGCTTCGGGGCCGACTTCCTCGGCACCTGGCTCGCGCCGACGCAGATTTCCGCAAGCTTCGCGGCTGCGCGGGACATCGACGCCCACCACCACGCGAAGTTCACCTTCGTCGGGCCGCGCCTCTCGCTCACCGGCGCGAACGCGGATGAGTGGGTCGAAGCGCGCGCGGGCACCGAGGGGGCCGTGGCGCTCGCGGTCGCCGGCATCGTGGCCGCCTCACGCGGCGCCGAGCTTCCCGCCGGACTGCCCGGCGTGTCGCCGGAGGCGGCGGCGGAGCTCGCCGGCGTCTCGGCCGACGCGATCCGCGCGCTCGGAGAGGAACTTGCCGCCGCGGAGAACGCGGTCGCGATTCCGCCGGGGCTCGAGTCGCAGGGCGCCGATGCCCGGCAGGCGCAGCAGGCGGTGGCGGCGCTCAACGAGCTTCTGGGCGCGACGGGCCGCTCGGTCTTCCCGGGAGACGGCGCGCCCGAGGGCACGACGGCAAGCTTCGCGGACATGCAGGCCCTGATCGGGCGCATGCGGGCCGGCCAGGTACGGACGCTCATCGTGTCCGGGTGCAATCCCGCCTACGCGCTCCCCGCTGCCGCGGGGTTCGGCGAGGCGCTCGCCAACGTGGCGAACACGGTCGCGGTCACGCCGCAACTCGACGAGACGGCGTCGGCCTGCGGCTGGGTGCTCCCGTGCCACCACGCGCTCGAGTCGTGGTGCGACGCCGAACTGGCGGGCGGCGCGATGGCGCTCGGACAACCGCTCATGCACCCGGTGTTCGACACGCGCCAGCGCGAGGACCTGCTGCTGGACGTCGCCAACGCGGCGGGACAGGGCGGCGCGTTCAGCGGGACGGACTACGCGACCGTGCTGCGGAACACCTGGACCGAGCGGCTCGGCGACCATGCCGCGTGGCTCGATGCGCTCCGGCGCGGCGGCGCCTCGGCGGCGGCATGGGCGGGCGACGGCGATGCGGGGGCCGGCGAGGACGCTGCGCCCGCGGGCGGCGATGGCAGCGGCTTCGCGCTCCCGCAGGCGCCCGCCGGCACCCAACTCGTCGTCTACCCGACGGCCCAGTTCTACGACGGCCGCGGCGCGAACCGCTCCTGGATGCAGGAACAGCCCGACGCGATCACGAAGGTCGTGTGGAACTCCTGGGTCGAGATGCACCCGGACATGGCCGAGTCCCTCGGCGTCGACCGCGGCGACGTCGTCCGCGTCGAATCCGACCAGGGCGCCATCGAGGCGCCGGTCTACGTCTACCGCGGCATTCGCCCCGACACGGTGGCGATCCCGCTCGGCCAGGGGCACACGGAATACGGCCGCCACGCGCGGAACCGAGGCGTGAACCCGCTGGACCTCCTCGCGGCGAACGCGGACCCCGGCTCCGGCGCGCTGGCGTACGCCGGGACGGCGGTGACCGTCCAGGCCACCGGGGAGACCGCGCGCCTCGTCGTCACGCAGGGCTCCACCGACGACCTCGACCGCGAAATCGTCCACGCCATGAACGTCGAGGACGCGCTGCACGAGATCGAGGCGCACGACATCGACCTCGTCCAGATGGTCGAAGCCGCGTGGGACTCGGATCCGAACAGCCCGTACCGCTGGGGCATGGTCATCGACCTCAACTCCTGCACCGGCTGCGGCGCCTGCGTCACCTCCTGCTACTCCGAGAACAACATCCCCACCGTGGGCGAGGAGCAGGCCGCGCTGCGGCGGGAGATGTCGTGGATGCGGATCCACCGCTTCGAGGAGGAGACGGAGGACGGCGGGTTCCAGACCGTCCAGCAGCCGATGCTCTGCCAGCACTGCGGCGACGCGCCGTGCGAGCCGGTGTGCCCGGTCTACGCGACGTACCACAGCCCGGAGGGGCTCAACGTCCAGGTCTACAACCGCTGCGTCGGCACGCGGTACTGCGCGAACAACTGCCCCTACAAGGTGCGGCGCTTCAACTGGTTCAACCACGACAACGAGCGCGGCCGCGAAGGCGGAGCCTTCCCCTGGCCCCTGAACCTCCAGCTCAACCCGGACATCACCGTCCGCGAGGTGGGGGTGATGGAGAAGTGCACGATGTGCGTGCACCGGATCAACAAGGCGAAGATCGACGCCAAGGATGAGGGGCGGCTGGTCGCGGACGGCGAGGTGATGACCGCCTGCCAGTCCAGCTGTCCGTCGAATGCGATCACCTTCGGCAACCTCAAGGATCCGGCGAGCGAGGTCTCCCGCAAGGCGAAGAGCGCCCGCGGCTACCACGCGCTCGGCGAACTCGGGGTCCGGCCCGCGATCACCTACCTCGAGGACGTCACGCACAAGCACATGGCGGCCGGCGGGCACGGTGAACCGGCGGCAGCCGGCGAAGGCGAAGAGGCGCACTGATGGCGACCGCGGAGGCGAAGGTGCCCGCCCACCCGACGCTGGCCGACGCGAACCGCGACATCACGCGGCCCATCGCGATGCCCGAGAAGCGCTTCTATCTCGTGCTCGGGGTCGCGGCCGCGGGTCTCGCCCTCATGTTCGGGGCCTGGTTCTACCAGATCGGAGCCGGCATCGGGGTCGCGGGCATCACGCACCCCGTCTTCTGGGGCGTGTACATCACGACCTTCGTCTTCTGGGTCGGGATCGCCCACTCAGGCACGCTGATCTCGGCGATCCTCTACCTCTTCCGCTCCGGGTGGCGCACGACGATCAACCGCACCGCGGAGGCGATGACGATCTTCGCGGTGATGACGGCCGGGCTCTTCCCCCTCATCCACCTGGGTCGCGTCTGGTACTTCTACTACCTGATGCCGTACCCCTCGCAGCGGCAGATCTGGCCGGACTTCCGCTCGCCGCTCGTGATGGACGTGTTCGCGGTCTCGACGTACCTCATCATCTCGGCGCTGTTCTGGTACACCGGCCTCATCCCCGACTTCGCGATCCTGCGCGACCGGGCGAAGGGCTGGATGTACAAGATCTACGGCGCGTTCTCGCTCGGCTGGCAGGGGACCGTGAGCGAGTGGCGGCACTACCGCCGGATCTACCTCTACATGGCGGGGATCGCGACGCCGCTGGTGCTGTCGGTGCACTCCGTGGTCTCGTGGGACTTCGCTCTCTCGATCGTGCCCGGGTGGCACTCGACGATCTTCGCCCCGTACTTCGTGGCCGGCGCGATCTTCAGCGGCGTCGCCCTCGTGATCACGATCATGATCCCGCTGCGCTGGGCGTTCGGGCTCGAGGCCTACATCACCGAGAAGCACTTCGAGAACATGGCGAAGCTGGTCCTGCTCACGTCGCTCATCGTCGGCTTCTCGTACGGGACGGAGTTCTTCCTCGCCTACTACTCGGCGGACCCGATCGAGATCGAGAGCTTCCGCTGGCGGGCGCTGGGGGCCTACGCGCTCCCGTTCTGGGTGATGGTGTTCTGCAACGTGGTCGTGCCGCAGGCGCTGTGGTTCAAGAAGGTCCGCACGAGCCTGCCGGCGCTGTTCGCGCTCACGATCTTCGTCAACATCGGGATGTGGTACGAGCGGTTCGTCATCATCGTGACCTCGCTCGCCCACGAGTACGAACCGGGCGGGTGGGGGCTGTACACGCCGAGCTGGGTGGAGATGTCGATTCTCGTCGGCAGCTTCTGCTGGTTCTTCTTCTGGTTCCTGCTCTTCTCGCGCAGCCTGCCGGTGATCTCGATCGCCGAGGTGAAGGAACATCTCGCGCACGAACATGCGCACGCTCACAGGGATGACGATGAGTAGCGGCGTCCTGGGGCAGTACGACACGCTGCCCGGCACGCTCGAGGCGATCGCGCGGCTGCGGGACGCGGGGCACCGCGACATCGAGGTCTTCTCGCCGATTCCGTCGCCGGAGATCGAGGAGGCGATGGACATCCACTCCTCGCCGGTGCGCGTGTGGGCGCTGACGGGCGCGATCACCGGGTGTACGCTCGGGGTGCTGCTCACGGCGGGCACGTCGCTGGCCTACCCGCTCGTCACGCAGGGCAAGCCGCTCGTGTCGCTGCCTCCGTTCGTCGTGTTCATGTTCGAGCTCACGGTGCTGCTCACGGGGATCTTCGGGCTCGTCGCGCTGCTCGTGCACACGAAGCGGCCGGTGATCAACCTCGACCCGGCGTATCGGACGTCTTTCTCGGTCGACCGCTGGGGCATCTTCGTCCCGGCCAACGGCGAAGGCACGGCCGCCGCCGAGGCGCTCGTGCGTGAGACCGCCGCGGTGGACGTGGAGGTGCAGGGATGAGGGCCCGGGCCGCCGCCATCGTGGTCCTCGCCGCCTTCGCGCTCGGCGCCTGCGACGACCAGATCAAGCATCTGGAGCAGCGGACGCCGTTCTTCAACACGATGTCCTGGCAGCCCTCGGTGGAGGCCTTCGAGGAGCGGGCGCGGCTGCCGGTGCCCGGCACGATGCCGATCGACGGCGAGCGCACGTACGACCTGATGGCGGCCGATACCATGCTCGTCAGCCCGATCTCCGGCACCGAGGCGGATCTGGCCCGGGGGGCGGAGTTGTACAGCCAGTTCTGCACGCCCTGCCACGGCGTGACGGGCGCGGGCGACGGCTCCGTGGTGGGTCAGAACCGGATTCCCGACATCCCGCTCCTCAACATCCGCGGCGAACTCACGCGCGGATACACGGACGGCTACATCTGGGGCATGATCGGGAACGGACGCGGGCTGATGCCGGCCTACCGGCGCATCCCGGCCATGGACCGCTGGTACCTGGTCGCGTACGTGCGGCAACTGCAGGCCGAGGCGATGGCCGAGGAAGCGGAAGCGGCGGCGGCCGAGGCGGCAGCGGCTGAAGCGGCGGCAGCTGAAGCGGCGGCGGCCGATACGGCAGCGGCGGAAGCGGCGGCGGCCGACACGGCCGGAGCCGAGATCCCCGGGACGGGAGGCGGGCAGTGAGCGGCGGCGGCGACCGCCCGGTCCTCACCACGGGAGAGGCGCTGAAGACGATCAGCGGCCGCATTCCGACCGTGTGGCTCGGGGTATGGCTGGCGGCCGTCGCGATCGGGGCCGCGGGCTTCGCGACCACGGTCGGCGGGGACGCGCAGCGCGCCTGGATGAGCGTCTGGTCGAACTTCCTCTTCTGGACGGCGATCTCGATGGCGGGCATCGTCTTCGGGGCCGTCCTCCAGGTCGCGAAGGGGCACTGGGGCAAGAGTTTCCGCCGGCTGGCCGAGGCCGCGGGCGCCTTCCTCCCCGTCTCCTTCGCCCTCTTCTTCGCCCTCCGGCTCGGCGCCGAACACGTCTTCCCCTGGATCGGGCCCGTGGAGACGGAACACCTGAACCGCGATTGGCTCACGCTCGAGGGCGTGTTCCTGCGGAACGGGGTCCTGCTCGCCGTGCTCTATCTGCTCGGATTCGTGTGGCTCTTCTACTCGATCCGGGCCGACGCGCCGCTGGTCGCCGCGGAGAGCCGGGGCTGGCGCAAGGCCGTCGTTTCGCTCTTCGCCCGGGGGTGGCGCGGAGACGAGGTGGAGGTGGAGCGCTGCCGAAGCCGGATCGGGCGGCTGTCCGCCGTTCTGATCCTGAGCTGGGCCGTCATCTTCTCGCTCCTGGCGTTCGACTTCGGGATGTCGCTCACGCCGGGCTTCATGAGCATGGTCTGGGGGCCGTACTACTTCATCGGCGGCTGGCTCGGCCTGCTCGCGCTCGTCGCGGTCATGGCCCACCGCTATAACGGGGGGACCGGCGGGATCCGGCTGTGGGGGAAGTACGATTTCCACGATCTCGGCAAGCTGACGTTCGCCTTCGTCGCGTTCTGGACCTACCTGTGGTTCGCCCAGTATCTCGTCATCTGGTACGGCAACATCCCGCGCGAGACGAACTTCTTCATGCCGCGTTCGACGGGCGCCTTCGGCTGGATGTTCTGGCTCCAGATGGTGCTCATCTTCGCCCTCCCCTTCCCCTTCCTCCTGGGGCGGAGCCCGAAGATGAGTTCGCGCTGGCTGGCGTTCGTGGGGCTGCTGATCCTGGTCGGCTTCTGGGTCGAGCGCTGGAACATGGTGGCGCCGTCGATCTGGCACGGGGAGGGACTGCCGCTCGGCGTACCGGAAGCGATGATCTCGGTCGGTTTCGTCGGCCTGTTCGCCCTCGCGTACGGCGCCTATTCGACGACCTTCCCGAAGGTCCCGATGCGCGAGACGATCGCGATGGGGAGTCCCGGCCGCGGCCCGTAGACGACCGCCGATTTCTGGCCGATGGACGAAAGGGGTGCCCCGGGCGGCCCCCGGTCTCTACTTTCAAGGCTGGATTCAAGCTGGCCACGTGGCCGGCAGCACGACGTGACGGCGCGGACCATGCCGATGTGGCGTGGCCTCGTGCCGCGAAGTTCTTGACCGAGGCGGTTTGGATGGAGCTTTCCGACAACTACGAGCAGTTGCTGCAGCGGACGACCGCGACGGTCGAGAAGTACCGTGAGGGGGCCGAGGAGCTGAGGGTGAAGCTCCGCGAGGCCCGCGCCGGCCGAAAGGTTCAGATCATGGCCATGATCGACCGGCTGGAGCGCAAGTACGACGGGGCGAAGACGCGCCTCGAGGAGCTTTCGGATTCCGAGGAAGACGGCAACAGCCAGGCGCTCGGCGTCCTCCACCAGAAGGTGGTCTCCGAACTCTCGGACATGAAGCGGACGATCCAGACCCGAATCCGCTAGAAGCGCCTGAATACGCGGTCGGGGATCAGCGGTTCACCCGCTTCCAGCTTCCGCGCGATCTCGAGGTGGACCTCCTCCAGGAATAGGAAGCGCTCGGGATAGGCGGGGTGCGTGGCGTCCCCGCGATCCCGGATCCCGGCGGCATCTTCCGCCGCCATGCGCCGCCAGAAGCGTGCCACGCCGCGTGTGTCGATGCCCGCCCTGGCAAGGTAGTACATGCCCACGTAGTCGGCCTCGCGCTCCTGGGTTTGGCTGAACTCCCCGGGCGGGGCGACGCCGCCCGCCGCCGCCGCGGCGGCATCGCGAACGGCGCCGCGCATGCCCCGCAACCGCTCGTACTCGCGGTCCTGCGCGGAGTGGCCGATGGTGTTGTGCGCCATCTCGTGGGCGATGACGAGCTGCAACTCCTCGTCCGATTCCAGGAACCGCAGCAGGCCCGCGTTCACCTCGATCCAGCGGCCATCGGCGGAGGCGTTGATCTCATCGCTCGGTGACAGGTGGATGGGGAAGTCGCAGCCGCGCTGCGCGGCGATCTCCAGCGTCACGTTCTCCCGGCCCCGGCGCACGACCACGGGCAGCGGCTCGCCCGCCCGCCGCCGAACGAGTTGAAACGCGATCTCGACGGATCCCTGTGCGCCGGACGGCACGTCAACGCCGCCCAGCCCGACGATCACGTCGCCGGGGGCGAGGCCGGCCCGCTGGGCCGCGCCGCCGCTCGTCACGCCGATGATCGTGGGCCGCTCCCCGACGCCGAACAGTTCGCGATACGCTTCGCGTTCCGCCTCGTCCTCGACCTCCTCCAGCGCCAGGTATCGAAATCCGAAGTGGCTCACCTCGTGGCCGCAAAGGGCCGGTCCCTGCCGGAGAAGCGGAAGCGAGACGTCGTCCAGCCGCTGGAGGCGCGCCTCGCGGGTGCGGACGGCCGCCTCCGTCTGCAAGGCCCGCTCGCCCGCCACTGAGGGGATGTCGGCCGGCGACGGATCCGAGGCTACGGTGGAGGGCTTGGCGCAGGCGGCGATGGCCGCCAGGAAGATGAATCCCGGGATCAACGAATCTCTCATGGACACCCTCAACACCGCCCCTCGCACAGCCCCTTTTGCGCCGACACCGGTCTCCCGGAGACGGCTTCCTAGTACCTTAGCGTGTGCTTATCGGGGTCGAAAGCGACGGAGCGCGTGGATTCGTCGAGGAGGCTGGGGAGTGGAGAGTGAGTGAAGGCCGGTTGCGCACCCGCGTCGCGACGCCGCTCCTGCTGGCGCTGATCGCCGCCGCGTGCGACCGGTCGCCGGCGCCCTTCCACGAAACCCTCCGGCAGAGGGCGGGTGCGGGGGACGCCGAGGCGCTGTCGTGGCTGGTCAATGCGGCGGAACAAGACCACGCCGGGGCCCAGGCGAGTCTTGGCCTGCTGTACCTCGGAGGCGAGGGAGTCGAGAGGGACGCGCCCGCAGCGGCGCGCTGGTTATGTGCGGCCGCCGGGCGGGGTAGCGGGGAGGCGCTGGCGGCGATCACCGTCGCCGCGGAGGCCGGCGATCCCGGCATGCAGAACACGCTGGGTCTCATGCACCTGCACGGGTACGGCGTCCCGCAGAACACGGCGGTCGCGGTGAGATGGGTCGATGCCGCGGCGACGTCGGGTTACCCGGATGGCCAGTACCACCTGGCCCTCCTGTACGGCGAGGGCCGCGGCGTCGCGAGGAACGACTCGGCGGCCGTCGCGTGGCTCGAGACGGCGGCGCGGGCGGGACACGCGGGGGCTCGGAACGCGCTCGGCCTGCGGCGCCTCAACGGAAACGGCGTGGCGCAGGACAGCGATGCGGCCATCCGCTGGTTTCGGGCCGCCGCCGAACAGGGACACGCCGGGGCGCAGAACCACCTCGGCCAGGCCTATGCGCTGGGGCTGGGCGTGATCCCGGACGACGTGGAGGCGATGCACTGGTTCCGGGAGGCGGCGGAGCAGGGCGATCCCGTCGCGCAGTACAACCTGAGCTTCCTCTACGCCCGGCACGGCAATACGGCCGAGGCCGTGCGGTGGATGCGCGCGGCCGCCGAGCGCGGCTACGCGGACGCGCAGTTCTCCCTCGCGACCGAGTACATGTCACGCGATGATTATGCCTACGCCTGGCTGCACCTCGCCGCCGAGCAGGGACACGAGGAGGCGGACCGGCGCAGGCAGGCCCTCTGGGAGTACATGACGCACGACGACGTGTCGCTGGCCGAGGAATTGAGCGCCGACCTCACGCGCGGGACCGGCGACCCCGACCCTGAACGAGCGGTGTGCGGGCGTTGACCCCGGCCCTGGTCAGGCGGCGTCCGTGGCTGCTTCCGTGGCGGTGTCCGGCCGCGGGACTCCCAGCACATGTCCCTCGAGCCTGGCCACGGCGATGCGTGTCTTGGTCAGTTCAGCCGCGACCGCGTCGATGCGGCCACCGAGTTCAACGCGCACGGCGCCGATCTCGCCCCGCACGCCAACGATCTCGCCTTTAAGCTCAAGGCGTAGATCCTTGATGTCGCTCCGAAGCTCGTCGCGCAGGCCGTTGCTATTGTCCGTGAGCTTCCCGGCAAGCTTGACCAACCCCACGCCCAAGCCGACGATGCCGAGGAATATCGTGACGAGTCCGATGATCACGTCCAACCCCATCTCTGCTGGCTCCCGTTGGAGGTTCCACGCGGCACCCGGCACACCGGCCGGGACCCTACGCGCACAAACCTCCGCATCCCCATCAAGGTGGTATCAAACGGCAGGCGCTTCAAGCCGGGGCCGCCGAGGGTGCGGTGCTCGGTTATGGGCGCCCAAACCCTGAAGCGTCGTCAGTCCAGGCGGAGGGCGGCGCGGAGGAGGCGGCGTTGGCGGCGGACGTGCCTGCCGAAGTAGCCCTCCGCCGGACTCGCCCGCTCGGGGCGGCCGATGTAGACGGGCTCGCGGCCGATCAGTTCGCGCAGGTGCGGACGCATAAACGTCCAGGCGCCCATGTTCTCCGGCTCCTCCTGAACCCAGCAGATCTCCGCCTCGCGGGGATACGGCGCCAGGGCCGCCGCCAGTTCCTCCGCCGGGAACGGGTAGGGCTGTTCCACGCGGAGGATCGGGATGTCGTGCGCGGGCGGAGCTTCCGCGAGCAGGTCGAAGTAGACCTTCCCGCTGCACACGATGACCCGGCTCACGTTCGATGGATCGGCCCGGAAATCGGGGTCCGGGAGCACGGGGCGGAAGACGCCGCCGGTGAGGTCGCCGATCGTCGAGCGGGCGCGCGGGTGGCGCAGCAGGCTCTTCGGCGTCATCACGATCAGGGGACGGCAGGTCGCGCGCAGCGCCTGCCAGCGCAGCGCGTGGAAGTACTGCGCGGGCGTCGTGCAGTTCACGATGCGGATGTTGCCTTCGGCCGCGAGTTGCAGGAAACGCTCCAGCCGGGCGCTCGAGTGTTCCGGGCCCTGTCCCTCGTAGCCGTGCGGAAGGAGCAGGACGAGCCGCGACTCCAGGCCCCACTTCGTGCGGCCCGACGCGATGAACTGGTCGATGATCGCCTGCCCGACGTTGGCGAAGTCGCCGAACTGCGCCTCCCACATGACGAGCGCGTTGGCGGCGATCGTGGAGAAACCGTACTCGAAGCCCAGCGTAGCGATCTCGGACAGGGGGCTGTTCGCGATCCGGAACGCCGCCTGTCCCTCCTCGAGGTGGGCCATGGGGGTGTACGGACGCCCGTCCTCGGCGTCGTGCAGCACGAGATGGCGGTGGCTGAACGTGCCGCGCTCGGTGTCCTCGCCGGTGAGGCGCACCGGCACGCCCTCCGTGAGCAGGCCCGCGAGCGCCAACCCTTCCGCGTGGCCCCAGTCGATCCCCTCGTCCAGCGCCGTGCGACGGCGTTCCAGCTGCCGCCCGAGCTTGTGGAACGGCTTGAAGTCCTCGGGCCACCGGTGGATCGCCTCGTTGAGTTCCCGCAGCCGCGCCTCCGGGATGCCGGTCGGACGCGACGGTTCCGCCGGATCCAGCAGACGCTTCGGGTCCGGCGCCGCCCCCGTCCGTTCGTCCGCTGCCTTGTGCGCGGCGATCGCCCCCCTCGCCGCATCGAGTTCCTCCTCCACATCCGCGACCATGTCGTCAGCCTCGTCGCGGGAGATGAGCCCCCGTTCGACGACGACCTCCGCGAACTGCGCGCGGACCCGCGGGTGCGAGGCGATCCGCTCGTACATCATGGGCTGGGTGTACGAGGGTTCATCCCCCTCGTTGTGCCCGTAGCGCCGGTAGCCCACGAGGTCGATGACCAGATCCTCCCCGAACTCGAATCGGTAGTCGATGGCGAGGCGCACCGCGGCCATGCACGCCTCCGGGTCGTCGGCGTTCACATGCACGACGGGGAGCCGGAAGCCGAGCGCCAGGTCGCTCGCATACCGCGTGGAGCGGCTGTCGCCCGGAAGGGTCGTGAAGCCGAGCTGGTTGTTCGTGATGATGTGAAGCGCGCCGCCCGTCTCGTAGGCATGCAGCCGGCACAGGTTCAGCGTTTCCGCCACGACGCCCTGCCCCGCGAAGGAGGCGTCGCCGTGGATGATGATGGGGAGGATCGCCGAGGAGTCGGAGGCCTCGCCGGTGAAGCGCGCGGCCCGGGCCATGCCGAGGACGACGGGGTTCACATGCTCGAGGTGGCTCGGGTTGGGGGCGAGCCGCACGTCCAGTTCGACCTCGTCCTCCGCGACCTGCGACCGGCCTCCGACATGGTACTTGACGTCGCCGGAGCCGTGCTCCGGGAGCGCGGTCATGATGCCGCGCGCGGCCTGCTCCTCGAATTCGGCCACGATCGACTCGTAGGACAGTCCCATGACGTGGGCCAGCACGTTCAGACGCCCGCGGTGCGCCATCCCCACGAACACCTGTCGCGCCCCGCGCCGCCCCGCGCTCCCGATGATCCCGCGCATCATCGGCACGAGCATGTCGAGTCCCTCTACGGAGAAGCGCTTCTTCCCGAGGTAGGTGCGGTGCAGGAACGTCTCGAGTCCCTCCACGCGGGTCAGCCACTCGAGGCACGCCTTCGCCCGCTCGCGGCTCATCAGGAGCCGGTGGCGGTGCGACTCGATGTAGTCCACGAGCCAGTCGCGCTGGGTCGGGTTCTCCACCTGGTCGAGTTCGTAGCCGATCGGGCCGCAGTAGATCTCCTCGAGGCGGTCCACGACCTCGGCGGCGTTGTCGCCGAGGTGCTTGAGCCAGACGGCGGAGGCGGGCACGCGCGCGAGTTCGTCGCGGCGGATGCCGTGATACTCCGGTTCCAGCAGCGGGTGCCTCGGGGGCTCCGAGCCGAGCGGGTCGATGCGCGCCCCGAGGTGCCCGTACGCGCGGTAGGCCTCGACGAGGGCCCCGGCGATGGCGGCGAGCCGCAGGTCCTCCGTCGCCACGACCTCCGCTTCGGCGGGCGTGGGTACGGGCGGGGGAGGCGCGGGGGGAGGAGGAGGAAGGACGGTCCTCGGTGGCGCTTCCACGACCGCCTCCGCCGATGGGTCCCAGCCCGCCAGCGGGGGCGGGATCACACCCCGGTCGCGCAGCGCCCGTTCGACCAGCCCCTCGGCATACCCCGCGTTGTAGCCGTCCGCGACCCAGCCGTGGTCGGCGGGGGCGCGGCTCCCGTCGCCGGCGCGGTTTCCGTCGTCGCTCACCCGGTCGTCGCTCGCCTAGTGGTGGCCATGGCCGTGGCCGTGGCCGTGTTCGACGTTCTGGGCGCCCGCCGCCCCGGAAAGGCTGCGGTGCACGGTGTCGAGCCAGCGTTCCGCCGAGATGAACCCGGCGCCCCAGTCCGCCCACTCCTCGGAGACGCCTTCGCCCTGAACCTGCTCGCTGCTCATCCCGGCTTCGATCTTCCCGCGGACCATCTCGATCGTCTCGTTGATCATGCGGTGGTAGGTCCTCAGGTCGTCCACGGACGAAAGCGGACCGTGCCCGGGGATGATGCGGATGTCGGCGGGCACGTTGGCCAACACCTCCGAGATCCCTTTCGAGAGCCCCTCCACGTCTCCGCCGTTGTCGATGTCGACGAAGGGGAAGCGGCCGGCGAAGAAATCGTCGCCCATGTGGAGGACGTTCGAGCCGGTGAAGTGGATGAGCGCGTCCCCGTCCGTGTGTCCGTGCGGGATGTGGAAGGCCCGGATCTCCTCGCCGTTGAAGTGGATGGAGAGGGCGTCATCGAAGGTGACGACGGGCAGGGCCACGTCGGGTGATCCGCCCGCCTGGAGCCTCGAGCGCACGTTCGTGTGCGCGACGATCGTGGAGGCGTCGCCGAACTCGGCGTTGCCACCCGTGTGGTCGCCGTGGAAATGGGTGTTGAGGATGAACTGCGGTTGCGCCGCCTCCTCCGACTGTCCCACCTCGCGCAGCGCGTCACGGATCTTGTCCGCCAGCGGCGCGAACTGGTCGTCGACCATCACCACACCGTCGGGGCCCGAGGACACCCCGATGTTGCCGCCGCTCCCCACCAGCATCCAGACGCTGCCGGCGACGTGCGTCGCCTCGATCTGGACGGCCGAGAAGTCACGCTGCGCGAGGACGGGGGTGGAAAAGAGACCAGTGAAGAAGGCTGCAAGGAACAGCGATCGAGTTTTCATGGAATTTACTCCTTGACTACGGACGACGTGTGGCGCCGGGCGGGTACCGCCGGGCGCCCGAAGATGGGGCAGGGCCCGGGCCAATGCCAACCTTGGCCTCCCCCCGGCCGAAGCGCCGGAACCCTTGACCTCCCCGCAATGCCTGAGGCACACTGCGCAAAATGCGCAGCTATATCGTCTTTCTTCTTCTCTTCTCGATCAAGGTCGCGGCGAAGGCGCTCTGCCGGGTGCGGCTGGAGTGGCTCCGCGAAGACGACGATCCCTGGGCGGACCTGCGCGTGCTCGCCCTGCTCAACCACACGAGTCTCTTTGAACCGGTCTTCCTCGCCGCGGTGCCGAGCCGCGTGCTCTGGCAACTCGCGACGCACGGGGTCGTGCCGCTCGCGGACAAGACCGCGGCTCGACCGATACTGGGGCGGCTCTTCCTGCTCCTCGCCAAACACGTGGTGCCGGTGACGCGCGAGAAGGATGACACGTGGGAGGAGGTGCTCCGGCAGGTCCGGGATCCGGAGGCCGTGCTCATCATCCTGCCGGAGGGGCGGATGATGCGTCGCACCGGGCTGGACCTTCAGGGGAATCCCATGACGATACGCGGGGGGATCGCGGACATCCTCAACGCGATGCCGGGTGGCCGGCTGTTCATCGCCTACAGCGGCGGGCTTCATCACATCCAGGCGCCCGGCGAACGCTTCCCGCGACCCTTCCGGAGCGCGTGGCTGGGAGCCGAAGTCGTGGACATTCCGACGTACCGGGACCGACTCGCCCGAGGGCGTGACCCCGACGCCTTCAAGGCCGCGGTCATCGAGGATCTCACCCGACGACGCGACGCGTACTGCTATCGCGAAAGATGAAGCCGGGCGCGCGTCCCGTCAGTTGAAGCGGACGCGCCTCCAGGCGTCATCGGGACCGAGGGCCCACGCCCGCCCGTCGATCACGACGAGCGAGATGCGGCGCGCATTCCGAATGTCGGCGAGGGGGTTCGCCTCCAGGACGAGGAAGTCCGCGCGCTTCCCGATCTCGATCGTCCCCCGCTCGTGCAGTTGGCCGAGCTCTATGGCGCCGTTCCTCGTGGCCATGCCGAGAACATCGAGGGCGGGGATGCCCGCCTCCACGAGCAGCTGCAACTCACGGTGGAAACCCTCTCCCAGGGGCGTCGTCCGCGGAGCATCGGATCCCACGAGCAGGCGGACTCCGTGGCCGTGGAAGGTCTGGACCAGCGCTTCGGCCTTGGGCCATGCCGCCTGAAGCGCGGTCCATTCGTCGTCGGACAGCGGCGTGCAGGGGGTGGCTTCCGCCGGACAGTCGAGCGGGGCGGACGCGCTGGCCAGCAGTGGCAGGAGGGCCGAGTCGTTTGAAAGGAGCGCGGTAACGGCACGGTCGACGTCGGGTCCGTCCGGTTCCACCCGCTCCAGCCAGGCGATCCGGGCCGGGACCTGCCCGGCATCCGCGAGAGCCTCGAAGGATCCGCGTTCGCTCTCAGGAAGCAACTCGGAGTCGCCGGAGACGAGGGGACTCGCGACGGCGGACCCGGCGCGGAGGGCCAGCAGCCAGCCGCCATCGCGGCGGTCGGCCCACAGGGGCACCTCCCCCCGGCGCGCGGCGCGCGCGATCCCGACCAGCCACGACGGCGGCACACTCGAGGCGACGGAGACGAAGCCGGCCCCATCCGAGGCCTGCCGCGCCACCTCGGCGACGGCGGCGGCTTCCGATGCCAGCACCACGCCGTGCGACGCGCTCCCGGCCTCGAGGACGGGACCACCGACGTAGACGGTGGGAACGGGATCCTCGCCGAAGCTCCCGCGGCCCCGCTCCTCGAAGGCGGCCAGCGATGTGGCGCCATCGCGCACCCCCGTAATCCCGGCGGCCAGGAGCGCCCGCAAGTCCCGGGTCGTCTGCGGCGAGGTGTGCGCGTCGATGAACCCGGGGACGAGGTAGGCGCCCGAGAGGTCCACGACGATGGTGCCATCCGGGGCGGCCACGGAGCCCCGGGCGCCGATATCCCGGATTCGGCCGCCCGACACGAGGACCGAGGAAGAAGGCCGGGGCGGCCCTCCGCGGCCGTCGATCACCGTCACATTGGTGAACAGCTCCGACTGCTGCGTGATGAACGGGTCCTGGCCGGCCAGTCCGTCGGGGAGACCCGCCCCCGACAGTATCGCCGAGACCGCGAGGAGTGTCCGGCGGACCGGGGTGCCTGTGCGTCGCAACTCAGACCCCGCCGGCCTGCGACCCATCCGCGGACCGGATGTAGAGTTCCCGCTTCGGATAGGGGATCTCCACGCCGGCTTCCTCGAAGGCGGGGAGCGCTCGCTCGCTGATGTCGTCGGCGATGCGGCGTCTCGCCCTCGCCTCAAGAATCCAGACGCGCAGTTCGAGGTTGACCTCCGACGGACCGAAGCTCCGGGCAATGACGACCGGCGCGGGATCGTCCTTCACCCCCTCGACGCTCAGGGCGATGTCCGCCAGCAGCGACTTGGCCCGCTCGATGTCCGATTCGTAGGCGACCGAGAACGGGATTCGGAGCCGGATGTCCTGGCCGGACATCGTGTAGTTGACGATGTCGCGCTGCATGAGCTGACTGTTCGGGACGACGACGACGAGATTGTCGGGATTCCGGATCTTCGTGGCCCGGAGCCCGATCTCGATCACGTCGCCCCAGGACCCCGTCTCGTTGGGTGCGGTCCAGAGTTCGATCCGGTCCCCGACCTGAAAGGGGCGGTCGACGATGAGGAGCACGCCCGCGATCACGTTGGAGAGCGTGTCCTTGGCGGCGAGCGAAAGGGCGAGGCCCATGACGCCGGCGCCGGCGAGGAGGGGGGCGATGTTGATGCCCATCTCCGCCAGCGCGAGGACGACGCCGAGCGCGACGACCGCGAAGCGGATCGCCTTGTTGATCATCGGGAGCGCCGTCTTGTCGAGCGGCGTCGAGGTGCGGGAGACGACCTCGGCCTCGACGGCGGTCAGGAGATCCCCGATGAAGCGGCTCAGCGGGAAGAAGAGGAGGCCGATCCAGATGGCGTAGACCCACTGGGCCGCAGTGGGCAGGGACCAGATCTCCAGCAGGCGCCAGACGGCCAGGGCTCCGCTCGAGAGCAGCAGAACCTGGCGGAGCAGCCGCACGGCCAGATCGTCGAGCTGCGTCTCGGTTCGCGTGACCCAGTGCCTCTGCGCGCGGCCCAGGACCATCAGCGCCACGAGGTAGACGAGTCCGGCGACCGCGATCACGATGAGGCTGGGCAGCCAGCGCGGAGCCATGAAGGCAACCGCTTCGCTCCAAAGTTGTGACAGTCTCTCCATCACGCCTCGCCTCTCTCAGGGTTCGCCCGCCACCTGCGCAGCGCCCGCATCCCCGCCGATGATCGCCGCATGATCCCGCACGGGATGGTATCGTAATGGTACCGTGGCGCCCTCCTCGCGGATAACTTGGGGGATCGAGCGGCAGGAATCGAACCGGGAGCGATGATGTTGAACGGAAAGTTCGGAAGGATGGGCATCGGAGTGGCCTCGATCGGCGTGGCGCTGCTCGCCGGCGGGTGCGCGCCGGAGGCGTCGGCGGAAGACGGACGGACGGCGGCCTCGACTCCCGCAAACGCCATGGTCGATGCGACGCTCGCCGCGACCATCGCCGAGACCCCGACGATCAAGGTCTACAAGTCTCCCACCTGCGGGTGCTGCGCCCTCTGGGTGGACCACATGCGGGAGGCCGGGTTCGAACTCGAAGTGCTCGACGTGGCGGATACGGAGTTGGTCCGCGTGAAGGTCGACGCGGGCGTACCGCTGCAGATGCAGACATGCCACACGGCGTTTGTGGGCGGCTACGTGTTCGAGGGCCACATTCCCGCGGACGTCATCGCCCGGTTCCTCGCCGAGAAGCCCTCCGCGAGCGGGCTCGCGGTGCCCGGGATGCCGATAGGTTCCCCCGGCATGGAGTTCGGCGACCGCGTCGATCCGTACGACGTGCTCCGGTTCGACGCCGCAGGCAACACGTCGGTCTACGAGAGCCGCTGACTTCCGTGACCCGCCGAGCGGCAAGGCGGGACACGGGAGATCGCTAACAACGAGTTCAACCTGCGGCACGTAACGGTCCAGGTGAAGTGACCGCGTTCATGGCTGCGCTCGTCGCGCCGGTGGCCGGAGTCCTCCTCTACATCTGGCTGCACAACCGGCCCCGGACCATGAAGCTGATCGACACGATCGTCTTCGTGGCGCTGCCGTTGCTGGTCGCCTGGCAGATCCTGCCGCATGTCTGGTCGGAGCGGCAGATCGCGCCTCTGCTCGCCGTCATCGCGGGTGCGGGCATCCTCTACCTCATCGAGAGGATCTCCCACCGACTCGCACGCCACACGGACGATCTCGCGATCCTGCTCGGTGTTGCGTCGATGGCGCTGCACGCCCTCCTGGAGGGCGGCGCCCTGATGCCTGCCACCGCGAGCGCCCCGTTCGCCTTCGCCGTCATCCTGCACCGGGTCGCCATCGGGCTGCTGATCTGGTGGCTGCTCGAGCCTCGGCACGGCGTCGTCGCCGCAGCCGCCGGCGTGGGGGCGATTCTGGCGGCGACGGCGATCGGTTTCGCGGCGGGAACGGAGATCCTTCCGGATGGGCACGCGGCCATCGAACTCTACCAGGCGTTCGTCGCGGGTTCCCTGCTTCACGTCGTGTTCCATCAGGGGCGGCGCGATCACGCACACCGCACGCACGACACGCACCGCGCGCACCGAGAGTAGAACAGCGACTCGAATTCGGGGGGGCTTCAGCGGGTCGCGGGTGACATGGTCGCGGGTGACATGGTCGTGCGGCGGCGCGGGACCCTCCAGTAGCCGCAGGAAGCTTCGGGCGCGGTGCCGGAGAGGAAGAGTTCGGGCTCCCCGCGGCAGCCCCAGCCCGCGCGCAGACCGGTCTCCGGCTGGATGTCTATCCACTCCACTCCCGCCGGCGCACGGAATCCGCGGCCTCCGCGGGAGCCGAGAACGCGGATCATGAAATCAGCGAAGATCGGGAGCGCGGCCCTGGAGCCGGAAAGACCGGTCGGCATCCCGTCGTCGAACCCCACCCACACTCCCACGGCCAGTTCCGGCGTGTAGCCCACGAACCAGGCGTCGCGGGAGCCGTTTGTCGTCCCGGACTTCGCCGCCACGGGACCGTGGTATCCCGCCTCGCGGACACCGCGTCCGGTCCCGCGGTCGACCACGCCGCGCAGCGCGGACGTGATCAGGTACGCCTCCGCCGGGCTGATGACCGCGTCGCTACGGCCCGCGGCCGTCTGTCGTATGGCACCGTCCCGGCCGAACACGGCGATCGCCGAACGCGGCGGGGTGCGCCGACCCTCCGCCGCCAGCACCGCGTAGGCGGCCGTCAACTCGAGCAGCGTGACCTCGGAGGCGCCGAGCGCCAGACTCGGATACGGCGCGAGGGGCCCCTCGATCCCCAGGCGGCGCGCGATCTCGATGATTCTCTCGGGACCGACCGCCAGCCCCAGGCGCGCAAACGGCACGTTGCGCGACCCCTCCAGCGCCTCGCGCAGCCTGATGGGTCCGAGGAACGCGCGGTCGGCGTTCGCCGGCTTCCACACGCCGGCCGGCGTATCGAGCGCGAGGGGTTCGTCCTTCAGCACGGAAGCCAGGGTGAAGGAAGGATCCGCCCCCGGTGTCAGCGCGGCCAGCGCCACCACGGGCTTGAAGGCGCTTCCGGGTTGACGTCGGGCGTCCGCGGCTCGATTGAACTGCGACTCGCCGTAGGAGCGACCGCCGACCATCGCCAGTATGTCGCCGGTCCGCGGGTCCAGGGCCACGAGCGCCCCCTGAAGCGGCGCGGCCTGTTCCGTCAGACGGGGACGCCGACGCTCCATGCTGCGGATCCCGCTTGACACGGCGGTCTCGGCCGCACGTTGAAGCTCGGGAACGAGGGAGGAAATCACCGCCGGGCCACCACCTTCCGGGTTCAGCGAAGCATCGCCCGCAGCCAGCTCCCGCCGCAGGAAATCCAGATACCAGCGCGCATCGAAGTTCCGCTCCGGAGGAAGTCGAATCTCCGGATCGGCTTCGAGTTCAGCGTCGCGCCGGGCGTCGTCCAGGTGCCCGACGGCGTGCATCTGCCGCAGCACCATGTCGCGCCGCGCCCGGGCACGCTCCGGATGGCGGTGGGGCGAATACACGCTCGGTCCCCTGACGATCCCGACCAGCATCGCCGACTGGCCCAACGTCAACTCGGAGATGTCGCGGCCGAAGTAGAACTGCGCGGCGCGCCCGAAGCCGTGGATGGCGGTCCCCCCGTGCTGCCCGAGATAGATGTGGTTCACATAGGCCTCGAGCAGGCGGTGCTTGGAGAAGCGTCTCTCCAGCGCCACCGCGATCGCCGCCTCGCGCACCTTCCGGAGCACGGTGCGATCCGTGGACAGGAAGAGCGTGCGGGCGAGTTGCTGCGTGATCGTGCTTCCTCCCTCCGCGATCCGCCGCTGCCGGAGGTTCGAGAGCGCGGCGCCGGCGATGCGGCGAAGGTCCAGCGCGCCGTGCTCGTGGAAGCGGCGATCCTCCACCGTCAACAACGCGTCGACCAGGTGTTCCGGAACCTCGTCGAGCCGCACGGGCACCCGGTCCCGGCTGCGCTGGCCGAGGGACGCTCCGATCACCTCGGGATCGAGCAGAAGTTGTTCGAGATTGTTCCCCTCGACATCCCGGATCGCGGAGATGCGCCCGTTGCGCTGGAAGCGCACGCGCGCTCGAACGCCGGGGTCGACGAGGCCGCCGAGACGAAGCGCGCGGCGGCCCACGAGAAGGTCGCGGCCGCGCGTACTGAACTCTCCGGTTTGCGGCGTTCTGCCGGAAACCGATCGGTAGCCGACCTTCTCCAGGTGGTCGATGATGCGTCGCGGATCCACCCGATCGCCGGCGCGGAGGGTCCACGGTCGCGCGAGGACGCGCGCCGGGGAGGAAGAGTCGAGCGCGTCGAACTCGCGTGCGACCCGGGCTTCGAAGACCAGATAGCCGAGTCCGGCGGCGAGAATCGCCGCGGCGAGGACCATGAGCCGCCGACCCCTGCGCATCTTCCCTCTCGGCGGGCGCCGCCGCCGAGCCCTTCCTCCGTGTCTCACACCGTCTTTGACGCCTCGGGAGGACCAAAGGGTTTCCACCGCGGCACCAGGTTGGCAGCAGGTTGCCCGGAACCGTCGCGAACGCCTAAGGTCCGATGCCCTCGGTTCGGCCTTCGGCCCTTGCCCCGCCCGGACACGCGGGAGTGGGAGGAAACTTGCCTTCAGCATACCCCGTCGAGCGTCCCGTCGGGTGCCTCCGCCTGCTGGCGCCGGCGCTTGCGGCGGTCGGCCTCGCGTGGCCCGCCCTTGCCGATATCGGCGACCTCGCCGCGCAGGAGCCGGGACAGGCGTATGTGTTCGAGGGCAACGTGCGCGACGCGGGCACCGGCGAACCGCTGGCCGGGGCGCAGGTATCGGTGCTGGAGAGGGGCACCCGGGCGGTGACCCGTGGGGACGGGACCTTCCACCTGACCGGACTCGCCGCGGGCGTGTACACCCTTCGAGCCGATCGCCTGGGGTACCGGGGCACCACCGTGGTCATCACCGTCGGCGGCGTGCGCGCGCGCCGAGCCGTGGCCGAGGCGGCGGAGGTCGTGATCCTGCTGGCGCCATCTCCCATTGCGATGGCGGACCTGGTGGTGACGGCGACGATCAGCGAGCGCGCCGCGTCCGAGGCGCTCCGGCCCGTCAGCGTCATGACGGGCGATGACCTGCAGCGCCAGATGACGGCGACCGTGGCGGGGACGCTGGCGTCGATGCCGGGGCTGGCCGCCACGAGGATGGGTCCAACGGTGGCGCAGCCCGTGATCCGGGGACTGAGCGGGGACCGCGTACAGATGCTCGAGGACGGGACTCCGGTCGGGGATGCCTCCAACTCGGGCTCGGACCACACCACCGCACTCGATCCATCGTCGGCACGGCGGATCGAGGTCGTGCGGGGTCCGGGTGCGCTGCTCTACGGGGGCAACGCGCTGGGCGGGGTCATCAACGTCATCCGCGACGAGATTCCGACTGCCGTGCCGCACCGCTGGACGGGCGCAGCGACGTTCCAGACGGAAACGGCGACCGGCTCGCTGGCGGGCAGCGCGACGGCCGCTTTCGCCGTCGCGGAGCGCGTGCCGCTGCGCGTGGAGGTGGCCGCGCGGACAGCGGGAGATTTGAAGACCCCGGCCGGCACGCTGCTCAACACCGACGGGGAGCTGTTTAGCGGCGGTGCGGGGACGGCCTACGTGGCCGATTGGGGTCGCCTGGGGGCGTCCGTCCGCGGCTACCGTAACTACTACGGCATCCCGGGCGGTTTCGTGGGCGGGCATGCGGAGGGGGTGCGCATCGAAATGGAGCGGGCCGCATCGAAGTTCCGGACCGTGGTCGATGAGCCGGTCGGGCCCTTCCACAACCTCCGCTTCGAGGCCACGTACAACTGGTATACGCACCGCGAGCTCGAAGCACCGGACATTCTGGGCACCCTCTTCGACCAGGAGGGCGCGAGCGCGGACTTCCTCGGGCGGCATGGGAGGTTGGGCCCGTTTACGGCGGGTGCGATGGGCGGCCGTGCGTCCCGGGTGGACTTCGCCTACGGGGGGTCCCTGCACACGCCTGACACGCGTCGACTCAGGGCGGCCCTGTACCTGCTCGAGGAGGTCAGCCTGGGCTCCGTCAAGATCGAGTCGGGGCTGCGGTACGACTGGACCCTGGCCGATCCGGCGGAAGACCGGGTTTCGGACATCGGCGAGATTCGCGACCGCGAATTCCACTCCCTTTCGGGGTCGCTGGGTGTCCTCTACAGGTCCGCCTCGGGGCTCGTGCTCGGTGCGAGCGCGGTCCGGGCGTTTCGCGCACCCGACATCACCGAACTCTATTCGGAAGGGCCGCACCTGGCGGCGTACGTCTTCGAGGTCGGCAACCCGTCTCTGGAGGGCGAGGTCGGGCGGGGGCTCGACGTCTTCCTCCGCTTCGAGTCCGACCGGCTCAGAGCCGAGGTGACCGGCTTCCACAACGACATCAGGAACTACATCTACGGGGAGGACACGGGCCGTCTGAGCCGCGTGCGCCTCCCCATCTATCAGTTCCGGGGCAATGACGCCGTGTTCAGCGGCTTCGAGGGCAGCGTGGACGTCGACGCCGGTCGGGGGTTGGTGCTCGAGGGAGTGGCCTCATCGGTGAGGGGCAGGCTCACCGGGACCGATCAGCCTCTGCCTCTCGTTCCTCCGCTGAAGGGCCATGTGGCCCTGAAGTACGAAAGGCCGTCGTGGTATGTGCGGGCGGAGGCCGAGATGGCGGACCGGCAGGACCGGGTGGGCCAGTTCGAGGAGCCGACGAGCGGGTACACCGTCTTCAACGCCACGGCGGGCGTGCGGTTTACGTTCGGCGGACGTCTGAACGTCCTGACCGTGAGCCTCGCCAACGCCGCGAATACCGAATACCGCAACCACCTCTCCCGGGTGAAGGAGATCATGCCGGAGGCCGGGCGGAGTCTGAACGTCAGCTATCGGGTGGTGTTCTGACGCGGCATGTACCGGGCCCTGGCGACGCTAGCGCGTGAGCCAGGCGCTGAAGCGCTCGTTCAGTTCGTCCTGGTAGTCGACCCAGAACGCCCAGTCGTAACGAAGCGCACGATCCACGTTGCCCTCGCCGGCCGGCATGTGGGGCGCCATGTCGATCCCTGCGACCACATGCGTCGTCACCATTGGCATGGCCGACCGGCGCGACGGGGAATAGGAGATGCGGCGGGAGATCCGCGCCAGAGTCTCGGCGCTGGTCTTGAATGCCACGTATCTCAGGGCCTCTTCCAGCCTCCGGGTACCCGCGACGATCCCGATCTGGCCCACGTCCAGCAACTGGCCGTCCCACACGATCGTGAACGGTTGGTTCTCCAGGATCTGGGCGTTGAAGATGCGGCCGTTGTACGCCGTGCTCATGACCACTTCGCGGTCGGCCAACATCTGCGGCGGCTGAGCGCCCGCCTCCCACCAGACCACCTCGTCCTTGATCGTTTCGAGCTTGGCGAAGGCGCGGTCCAGGCCCTCCGGGGTCCTCAGCGTGGCGTACACTTCGTCGAGCGGCACGCCATCGGCGATCAGGGCGAACTCCAGGTTCACCTGCGGCACCCGCCGCATCCCGCGGCGGCCCGGGAACTTCTCGAGGTCGAAGAAGTCGGCCATGGTGGCGGGCTTATCACCCGGGAAGTTCTCGTCGTTGTACGCGTACACGGTCGACCAGTACAGATTGCTCACGCCGCACTCGGTCTGGCTCTCGGCCACGAAGTCGTCGGCCGCGGGAGTGCCGTCGGGTCCGGGAGGCAGGTCGTCGACGTCGATCGGCTCGAGGAGCCCCTCGTCGCAGCCGCGCACGGCATCGGCGATCTCCAGGTCGACCACATCCCAATAGACGCTGCCGATGTCCACCTGGGCCCGGATCTGGGCGAGGCCGCCGTTGTAGGCTTCCAGGCGGACGGGGATGCCGGTCGCCTCCGTGAAGGGAAGGTTGGCGGCCTCGTCGACGGCACGGGCGTAGGAGCCGCCCCATGACACGACGGTGATCGCCTGCCCGGCGACGGGGAGGAGCGGGACGCCGGAAAGGAGCGCGGCGAGCGCCAGAGCTTTCATTTTGTTTCTCCTTGCGTTCTTCGAGCGAGCCGGCGTCGGGGTGCCGTCACCCGGCCGCCCGAAAATGCACGGCGAAGGTGTCCAGGTCGATGTTCGATCCGGAGAGGATGAGGCCGACGCGACGGCCTTCCAGCCTCTCCCGGAGTGGACCGCACGCGGCGGCGAGCGGAGCGGCGGAGGCGGGTTCGGCGACGAGCTTCGCGTCGAGGAACAACGCCTTGAGGGCGGCGCGGATCGCGTCGTCATCGACGAGCACGACGTCGTCCACGTAGCGCTGCACGAGTCCGAAGCTGTACGGCGCCGCGTGGGGGGCGCCGAGGCTGTCCGCGATCGTGTCGATGCGATCGAGCGCCACGGGTTCTCCGGCGTCGAGGCTGCGTCGCATGGAGTCGGCGCCGACGGGTTCCACCCCGTAGACCCTGCACGCGGGCGCAAGCCGTTTCACGATGCTCGCCGTGCCGGAGATGAGGCCTCCGCCCCCGATGGGAACGACGATCGCGTCGAGGTCGGGAAGTTGTTCCGCGACCTCGAGACCCACGGTCGAAGTGCCGAAGACGGTCGCCTCCCCCTCGAACGGATGGATCCCGAGCCGGCCCTCCTGCCGGGCGATCTCTTCCATGCGGGCAAATCCGCTCGCCCCGTCGTCCGCGAACTCGATCTCCGCCCCGAAGTTCCGGCAGCGCGCGACGCGGGCCGGGTTCGCGGAGGACAGCATCACGACCCTGGCGGTCGTGCCGGCGGCTCGAGCCGCGTACGCCACGGAAATCGCATGGTTCCCGGCGCTCACGGCTGTAACCCCTCGCTGCAGCGTCTCCGCGTCCGCGCAGAGGACGTTGTTCAGAGCGCCCCGGACCTTGTAGGAACCCGTGCGCTGGAAGAGTTCCAGTTTGAGAAAGATGTCCGATCCTGCGGGGAGCGGAGCGATTCCGGGGTCGGGCACCCACCGCCGCACCGGCGTGCGTTCGATCCACCGCGCCACGCGCGCCCGGGTCTCTCGACTCTGTTCGGGCGTCGGCCCCTGCGACTCGCCCGCCATCGGATCGGCCATCGTACCGTCCGCAGTCAACGTGGTCGGGATCCGGCGCGAGCCGGCGCGAAGCATCCGGCGTGAGCCGGGGCGAAGGCACTAGTGTACGCACTTGACAGGCACACGGCAGAGTGCGATCCTCCGCCGCCATGACGAACACCCATGCGTTTTTCGGCCATTATTACTACCACCGCCAGAGCGGAGGCCGGTGATCGTCTAGCTTTATCCTGAACCAAGGTTGCGAACGATCGACGCCGGCCCCGAGGGGGTCGGCTTTTTTTTCGCTCCCTCCCCGCCGGTGTCGGCCAAGAGCCGACGACAATGACCCACGAAACGACAAGACTCGCCCTTCCCAAGGGACGCATGCAGACCGGCGTACTCGACCTGTTGACCGCCGCCGGCGTGCGCGTGGACCTCGGGGAGCGCCGCTATCGCCCGTCCATCTCCCTGGCCGGATTCGGCGCCAAGCTGCTCAAGCCGCAGAACGTCGTGGAGATGCTCCACGCCGGATCCCGCGACGTGGGGTTCGCGGGAGCGGACTGGGTCGCGGAACTCGACGGGTCACTCGTTGAACTGCTCGATACCGGGCTCGACCCGGTGCGCGTCGTGGCGGCGGCGCCCGTCTCCGTGGCAGAGCGGGGGCTGGTGCCGGGTGTCCCCCTCACCGTCGCCTCCGAATACCGGCGGCTCACGTCGCGCTGGATCGAGGCGCGCGGCCTCGACGCCACGTTCGTTCGATCCTACGGCGCCACCGAGGTGTTCCCGCCCGAAGACGCAGATGTGATCGTCGACAACACCGCGACCGGCGCCACGCTGGAGGCCAACGGTCTCGAGATCGTGGACGAAGTCATGCGTTCCTCGACGCGCTTCTACGCGAACCCGCGCGCCCTCGACGACGCGCGGCACCGGGAGCGAATCGAAGACCTCGTTCTGGTGCTCGAATCCGTGATCGAGGCCCGGCGGCGGGTGATGCTCGAGCTCAACGTGGATGCCGGAGGGCTGGACGATCTCGTGGCGGTCCTTCCGTGCATGCGCAGGCCGACGGTTTCGCGTCTGCACGGGGATGGGGGATACGCGATCCGCGTTGCGGTGCCCCGGGACGCCCTGCCGACGTTGATCCCGCTGGTGAAGGCGCGCGGGGGTACGGATCTCGTCGTGACCGCACCGGGACAGATCGTCGCATGAGCCACGTGGCGGTGAAGGTTCGGGCCGACGAGTTGCTAAGACTCGACCACAACGAGCGTCTCTTTCCGGCGCCCGAACTGGTCCCTCTCCTCGCCCGCGTGCCGGCGACGGCGCTGACGCGATACCCGGACGCGAAGGGGCTGGAGCAACGCCTGGCGCGCCGGTGGGGCGTCGGAGCCGACCGCGTCCTCGTCACCGGCGGCGCGGACGACGCGATCGACCGCATCTGCAGGCGGTGGCTCGCCGGCGGCAGGGAGATGGTCACCGTGGTGCCGACGTTCCAGATGATGCCGACCTTCGCCCGGCTCGCGGGCGGACGCGTGCGCGAGATCCCCGCGCTGGACGATCCCGTCCCGCTGGAACCGACGCTGGACCGGCTCGGCGAGCGGACCGGACTCGTGACGGTGATCTCCCCCCACAATCCCACGGGCCGGGTCGCTTCCGCGGCGCGGATGCTGGAAATCGCGGGGCGACTGCCGAACGGCGCGATGCTGCTCGCCGACCTCGCGTACGTGGAGTTCGCCGATCGCGATCCGACGGCGGCGCTCCTGGAGCGCGACAACATCCTCGTCGTGCGGACGCTCTCGAAGGCGTGGGGGCTCGCGGGGCTTCGCGTGGGCTATGTGATGGGGTCGCGGACCGCGATCGCGGAGCTGCGGGCCTCGGGGTCCCCGTTCCCGCTCTCGAGCCCGTCGGTCTGGCTCGCGGAAAGGGCGCTGGAACTCGGAGACCGGGTCACGGCGGACTACGTGGCGGCAGTCCGGTCCGAACGGGACCGGCTATGCGCGGCGCTCGGCGAAGCGGGGACGGCGCCGTTCGCCTCGGAGGCGAACTTCATCCTCGCCTCCACGGAACGTGCGGCGGCGTTGGAGCGCCGATTCCGACGGTCCGGGATCGCGGTACGCCTCTTCGCGGACCGGCGGGACCTGGTCCGCATCACCCTTCCCGGGGACGAGGGGGTGTTCCAACGCCTCCTTTCGGTACTCGCCGCGGACTCCCCGGCCGCGGCTTCGACCATCAACGGAAGAGGAGTTCGATGAGCGCCGACGATGGTGCCCCCAGAACGGGGGAACGAACGCGGGAGACGCTCGAGACCCGCGTCGAGGCACGAGTGAACGTGGACATCCGCGGACCCGGCCGCGTGCAGACGGGTCTGCCCTTCCTCGATCACATGATCGGAGCCGCCGCCTTCCACGGCGGGATGACGCTGGACCTCCGCGCACGTGGAGATCTGGACGTCGACGATCACCACACGGTGGAGGACTGCGGACTCGTCTTCGGCGCCGCGCTGAGGGACGCGCTGGGGGAGAGGCGAGGGATCCGACGTTTCGGCTACGCCTACGCGCCTCTCGACGAGGCGCTCGCGCGAGCGGTCGTGGACCTCTCCGGCCGGCCCTTCGCCGCGGTGGATCTGGGACTTCGGCGGGAGATGCTGGGAACCGTGGCGACAGAGAATCTGAGCCACTTCTTCCTCTCGGTGGCGACCGCGGCACGTCTCACGCTTCACCTCGACGTGATCCGGGGAGAGAACGATCACCACCGCGCCGAGGCCGCGTTCAAGGCCTTCGGGCTGGCGCTCGCCGAGGCGGTCGGTCGACGCGCCGCGGCCGGAGTCCCGAGTACGAAGGGGATCCTGGATTCGGGTGAGGACGCCGAGGCGCAGGCCGCGAAGGACTCGAGGGTGGAGATCCTCGAGACGGTGTCGCCATGAATGCCGCCCGCATCGGAACGGGAGGGGAAGTCGGGATCGTCCCCACGGGCGTGGCGAATCTCGAAGCCGTCCGGTCGGCCTTCCGGCGGCTCGGGCGGACGCCGCGAGTCCTGGATTCGGCGGCCGACATCGAGCGTGCGGAGTACGTCGTCCTGCCCGGCGTCGGGTCGTTCGCCGACGGGATGGCCGAGTTGCGGCGCCGGGGCTGGGAGGAGGCGCTGCGCCGCCGCGTCGAGTCGCTCCGGCCCACGCTGGGGATCTGTCTCGGGCTGCAGTTGTTGTGCGACGCGAGCGACGAGGCTCCCGGCATTCCCGGGCTTGGCTGCGTTTCGGGGCGGTCGGTGCGGCTGGACGGCGCCGGCCGCGTGCCCCAGCTGGGCTGGAACCGGATTGCGGCCCCGAGTGCGACCGTCTTCCTGCGCCCGGGCATCGTCTACTTCGCCAACTCCTATCGGCTCGAAGAGGTTCCGGAGGGATGGACGGGAGCGATCGGCCGCCACGGGACCCGCTTCGTCGCCGGGTTCGAGCGCGGCGGGGTCCTTGCGTGCCAGTTCCATCCGGAGTTGTCGGGACGGATCGGCGGCGCCCTGCTGAACCGCTGGCTTGAAGAGGCTCCGGCGGCGGCGGAGGCCTCGGAGGGGATGACGGACCGGACCCGCATGGCGGCCGCGTGCTGAACGTCCGCGTCATCCCGTGCCTCGACGTGAAGGACGGCCGCGTCGTGAAGGGGATCCGCTTCGCGAATCTCGCGGACCAGGGCGATCCGGCGGCTCTGGCTCGGCGCTACGAGCGGCAGGGCGCGGATGAGATCGTCATCCTCGATGTCTCGGCGACGGCGGACGGACGGCTGGCGCGCTTCGAGACGATCGGCCGCGTGCGGGATGAGATCTCGATCCCGCTCACGGTCGGGGGCGGCGTGCGGACGGTGGAGGACGGGGGCGCCCTGCTGCAGGCGGGCGCGGACCGGGTGTCCGTGAACACCGCGGCCGTGGAGCAGCCCGCGCTTCTCGCCGGACTGTCCTCGCGCTTCGGTGCCCAGTGCGCGGTTCTCGCGCTGGATGCCGCGCGGGCGCCCTCAAACGGCTGTCCGAGCGGCTTCGAGGTCCTGACCCACTCGGGGCGCAACCGCACCGGGCTCGACGCGGCCGAATGGGCTCGACGCGCGACGGAGATGGGGGCCGGAGAGATCCTGCTCACGAGCTTCGACCGCGACGGGACGCGCAGCGGCTACGACCTGGCGCTGATCGGAGCGATCCGCGAGGCCGTGTCGGTGCCGATCGTGGCCTCCGGAGGCGGAGCGCACCCGGGCCACATGCGCGCCGCGGTGGACGCGGGCGCCGACGCGGTGCTTGCGGCGTCGATCTTCCACCAGGGCGACTGGTCGATCGGCAGGCTCAAGGATCGACTGCAGCAGCTCGGCGTCGCGGTGCGTCGATGATCATCCCATCCATCGACCTCATGGGCGGCCGGGCCGTGCAGCTTCGCCAGGGCGCCGCGCTTGAAATCGACGCGGGCGATCCGCGGCCTCTCGCCGAGAGGTTCGCGGTCGCGGGGGAAGTCGCGATCATCGATCTCGATGCGGCTCTCGGCCGCGGAGACAACGCCGCCCTCATCCGGGAACTGCTGCCGCTCGCACCGTGCCGGGTAGGCGGCGGCATTCGGTCCCGCGAGGCGGCGCTCGACTGGCTCGACGCGGGCGCGCGGCGGGTGATCCTGGGCACGGCGGCGAGTCCCGAGCTCCTCGGCGGACTTCCGGCCCACCGCGTGATCGCCGCGCTCGACGCACGCGATGGCGAGGTCGTCGTCGAGGGCTGGCAGCGCGCGACGGGTCGCGGCGTCATCGGGCGGATGGAGGAACTCGATGGTCTCGCGGACGGCTACCTGGTCACCTTCGTGGAGGTGGAAGGCACGATGGGCGGGATCCCGCTGGATCGCGTATCCGCCCTCATCGCCGCGGCGGGATCCGCGCGCGTCACGGTGGCGGGGGGCGTCCGCGAGGTGTCGGAGATCGCGGCACTCGACCGAATGGGCGCGGACGCGCAGGTGGGGATGGCGATCTACAGCGGACGCATGGAGCTGGGCGACGCGATCGCGGCTCCGCTGAAGTCCGACCGGGCCGACGGACTGTGGGCGACGGTGGTCGAGGACACGGCCGGGCGCGCGCTCGGCCTCGCATGGTCGAGCGCGGAGAGCCTGCGCACCGCGGTCAGGGAGCGGCGCGGCGTCTACCAGAGCCGCTCACGTGGGCTCTGGAGGAAGGGTGAGACATCCGGCGCCACACAGGAACTCGTCCGGGTGACGGCGGACTGCGACCGCGACGCGTTGCGCTTCACGGTGCGACAGCACGGGACCGGCTTCTGTCACACGGGCGCCCCAACCTGTTTCGACGACTCGGCCGACCTCGAGACCCGCCTTCGCGAGCGACTCGCCGACCCGGAGCCGGGCTCGCTCACCGCACGGCTCGCCGCGGATCCGGAACTGTTGCGGGGGAAACTCGTCGAGGAGGCGCAGGAACTCGCCGAAGCCGGATCGAAGGCGGACGCGGTGGCGGAGTTCGCGGACCTCTACTACTTCGCCCTCACGCGGCTCCTGAAGGCCGGTGGCTCCCTTGAAGATGTACGTCTCGAACTCGAGCGGCGCGCCCTCAAGGTGCGTCGTCGAGCCCCGAGGGCGCCGGGGGGGCCGACCGGTCGGACGGCTTCGGCACCCGCCGCCGCGGCGGGCGGGATCCTGCCGCCGATCGGCCTCGATGAGGCCGTGCGGGCGGTGCGCTCGCCGGCGCTCGACCCGGCGGCCCTCGAGGTCGCGCGGACGATCCTGGACGATGTCGAGCGGCGCGGGGAGCCGGCGCTCCGCGAGCACGCCGAGCGGCTCGGCGACCTCGAGCCCGGCGACGATCTGCTCCTCGACCGGTCGGCTCTCGAGCGCGCGGCGGAAGCACTGCATGCCGACGACCGCGAACTGCTGAACCGCGTGGCGGACCGGATCCGCGCGTTCGCGGAGGCCCAGCGGGCATCCGCGAACGACCTCGATACGCCGGTCGCGGGCGGTCGCGGCGGCCACCGGCTCGTACCCGTCGGCGCGGCCGGCTGTTACGCGCCCGGGGGCCGCTTCCCTCTCCCGTCCTCGGTGCTCATGACCGCCATCCCCGCCCGGGTGGCGGGCGTGGACGACGTCTGGGCCGCATCGCCGCGCCCGACTGCGGCGGTCCAGGCCGCGGCATTCATCGCCGGCGCGGACGGCTTGCTGGCCATCGGCGGCGCGCAGGCGATCGGCGCGCTCGCCTTCGGCGTCGGAGGCGTCTCCCGCTGCGAGAAGATCGTGGGGCCGGGCAACCGGTTCGTCACCGCGGCCAAGCGCCTCCTCTACGGCCGGGTCGGCCTCGACACCATCGCCGGCCCATCCGAGTTGCTCGTCGTCGCCTCGCCGGATGCGGAGCCGGCGCGCATCGCGGCCGACCTGCTCGCCCAGGCCGAGCACGACCCCGACGCCGTCCCGCTTCTGTGCGCCTTCGACGAAGCGACCGTCGAGGCCGTCCGCGAAGAGGCCGAGCGGCAGCTGGCCAAGCTCCCGACCGCACCGATCGCGCGTCAGGCCCTGGCGGCCGGCGGCGCCCTCCTCGCGGCCAGCCCCGACGAGGCCGCCGCCATCTGCGACGCCGTGGCGCCGGAACACCTGCAACTGCACGGCGAGCAGGCCGACTCGCTGGCTCCGCGCGTCCACCGCTACGGATCGCTCTTCATGGGAGCGGCCACGCCCGAGGCGGCCGGCGACTACGGAGCCGGACCGAACCACACGCTTCCCACCTCGGGCGCCGCGGCGTTCGACTCGGGACTCTCCGTGTTCTCGTTCCTGCGCCGACCGACGTGGCTGATGCTTTCGCCCGAAGATGACGCCTACGAGGACCTGCTGCGGGACACCGCCGCGCTCGCCCGACTGGAGGGGCTGGAAGCGCACGCGCTTTCGGCGGAACTCCGGCTCACGGCGGCGGCCCGGGGAGATCGCCGTCGGAGGGTCCGCGCCTCGTAATGTGGTCGAGGGCACGGTCCACGGCGTCCTTCGTCGAGGCCGTGATCCCTCCCCTCTCGTACTCCTGCACCGCCAGCCGCTCCAGGCGGTCGACGAGCGCATCGACGCCGGGCCGCGGCGCCGACGTCAGGGGGCGAACGTGATCCGTGGCGCCGAACAGGTTGATCCAGTACTCCGTCCGGCGCCCCCACTCCAGCAGCTCGTAGAACTGCCGGCCCGCTCGGGGCCCGACTCCGAGCACGTCGAGGAGGGCGACGAAGAGCGAGATCGGCAGCAGCAACGCATCCCTCAGGCCATCGAGGAGCAGCTTCAGCTGAAAGACGGCCACGTCGCGGAGGAGCGACCAGCGCGAGGGAACGATTTCGGGTTGCAGGGTTGCTCCGACCGGGAACTCGCTCATCCTGTCTCTCGATTCCTTGATATCGTGAAATAAACTTCGCGGCTTCGTGTAACCCTCGCGAAGGAAACAGTCACCACAGATCCACATCGGTGCCCGCGACCATGGGAGCCACAATTGAACAGCTCGGAGGCAACCGACCGGATGCTCGTTCTTCGCGCGCAGCGTGGCGAGCGTGCGGCCTTCGGCGAACTCGTCACACGATACATGCAGCGTGCCTACTATACCGCGCTCGGCCTCGTCGGGAACCACGACGATGCCCTGGACCTCTCTCAGGAGGCCTTCGCCAGGGCGTTCCGCGCGCGCGCCAGGATCGACCCCGAACGTCCCTTCTTCCCCTGGCTGTACCAGATCATCCGACGACTCTGTTTCAACCATACGCGGGACCAGCGGTCACGCCGCCTGAAACTCGAGAAGGCCGGCAGCTGGCTTACGGACACGACGATGGGACGGCGCCCTCTCAGCCCCGATCAGGCGGTCATCCGCACCGAACTGCGCGAACAGGTCGGCGCGGCCATCGAACGCCTGCCGGAACGGGAACGGGAGACGCTCGTCCTGCGCGAGTTCGAGGAACTGCGTTACCGGGAGATCGCCGAGTTGCTGGGGATCCCCATCGGCACGGTGATGTCGCGCCTCTATCGGGCGCGGCGGTCCCTCGCACGCGAGATCGAAACGGCGGGAACCCGTCCCGGCCAGGAGGGAGGTTCGGGCGATGAGTGAGAGAAACGTGAGTCCGCCCGGCGACGAGCGGGTGCGCCATCTGATGATGGCCGAACTGGACGAGGAGATTTCGGGAGAGGGACGTCTCGAACTCGAGTCCGCGCTCGGGGAGGACCCGGGTCTTCGCGACGAACTGGCGACATACCAGCGCCTGAAGGAGGTCACCGACACCATGACTCCGCTGAAACCGCCGGAGGAAACCTGGGACAGCTACTGGGAACACGTCTATCGCCGGCTTGAACGCGGCATCGGCTGGGTTCTGGTCTCGCTGGGAACGATCGTCGTGGGGACGTGGGCGCTGTGGACGGCCGTGGGCGAGCTGATCCGGGACACGACGATGCCCGCGTACATTCGCTGGGGCATGCTCGCGCTGATCGCGGGCTTCGTGATCCTCTTCGTCTCCGTCGTTCGCGAGCGCCTGTTCATGCAGAAGAAAGACCCCTACAAGGACGTGATCCGATGATCATCACCTCCCGAAACGACCTCGCCGGATACCGGATCCTGGAGGAGTTCGGCCTCGTCCGCGGCAGCACGATCCGGGCGCGCCACCTGGGCCGCGACATACTCGCGGGTCTCAAGACCATCGTGGGAGGCGAGATTCAGGAGTACACGAAGATGATGGCCGAAGCGCGGGAACAGGCGGTCGATCGGATGGAGGCCGAGGCGGCGGCGGCCGGTGCGAACGCGATTCTCTGCGTCCGCTTTTCCACCTCCTATATCCTGGGAGGAACCGCCGAGATCGTGGTCTACGGCTCCGCCGTGAAGGTCGAGGAGAGCTGACCGTGGCGCTGAGAATGCTTGTGGCGGCCGGGTGCGTGCTCTCCTCTCCGGCGCTGGCGCAGGAGCCGGATCCCGACCCGGCGGAAGGAGCCGGCGTCGAGGGCCGGTGGGCGGGATCCGTCGTTCTTCCCACGGCCGAGCTGCCCTTCGCGGTCACCTTCGAGCGCGCCGATGGAGCGCTCTCCGCGAGCATGGACATCCAGGGTCAGGTCGGCCTGGCTCTCACGGCCGTGTCCCACGCCGACGGGCGCGTGCATTTCGAACTCGATACTCCCATCGGTCTCGCCGCCTGGGACGGAGCCCTTGAAGGAGACACGATCGAGGGCGAATTCGCGCAGGGGGTCGTGACGACGAGCTTCTCCATCGCGCGGGCCGACCCCGTCGAGCCGGAGCCGGAAGAGCCCGCGCCGTATCGGTCGGAAGAGGTGTCGTTCGAGAACGGTGACATCCGTCTGGCGGGCACGCTGACGGTGCCGGAGGGGACGGGGCCGTTCCCAGGCGTCGTCCTGATCACGGGATCGGGACCCCAGGACCGGGACGAGGTGGTGGCCGGCTTTCCCATCTTTCGAGTGCTCTCGGATCACCTGACCCGGCAGGGCATCGCGGTCCTCCGGTATGACGATCGTGGCGTCGGCGGCTCGACGGGGAGCGTCTCCACCTCCACCTCGGCCGACTTCGCGGGCGACGCGCTCGCCGGCCTTACGCGGCTGGCGGAGCATCCGGACGTCGACCCGGCCCGGGTCGGCCTCGTGGGGCACAGCGAAGGGGGCATCGTGGCCCCCATCGCGGCCTCGCGCTCGGAAGCCGTCCGCTTCGCCGTGCTGCTGGCCGGCTCGACCGTGCCCGGCACCGAGATCCTGTACGAGCAGTCCGCGGCCATTCAACGTGCGAGCGGCGTGCCCGAGGATCGGATCGCATGGAACACCGACTTCCAGCGCCGTCTGTTCGCGGCTCTGGAGGCCGGGGAGAGCCTCGAGGCGTATCGCGAGGAGCTTGGGGCCGAGATCCGCGAGGGCATCGAGAACCTGCCCGAGGAGCAGCGCGCGGCGATCTCCGATGTGGACAGCCACGTGGAAACCCAGATCGAGGGGCAGATCGACCGCGTCGAAACCCCCTGGTTCCGGTTCTTTCTCACCTACGATCCAACCGAGGGCCTCCGGGGAACGCGCGTGCCGGTGCTCGCGCTGTTCGGTGGGCTCGACCTGCAGGTTCTCGTCGACCAGAACCGCCCGCCGCTGGAGGAGGCACTGGCCGGTAACCCGGACGCGACGGTCGAGGTACTCCCGCGCGCCAACCACCTCTTCCAGGCCGCGACGACCGGATCCCCCGCCGAGTACTCGACGCTGGAGCGGGACTTCGTCGACGGTTTCCTCGTCACGATCTCCGACTGGATCCTCGCCCGCTTCGGCAGTCTTCAGGAACCTTGACGCCTGTATTGGTTAATCCATCCCTCCACTCTCGACGCTGTTTCCCACGAGTCGATACACGGTCCAGCTGTATAACGACCACCTGGCCAGCTGTTTCCGGGCCTCGTGATTCCGCTGGTGCGGAGCTTCGCCGATCCAGGATCCCGTCGGGGAGAACGTAGCCGTCCGGCTCGGACTCGCCGGTGCAGGTTGACCGCAATCCCGCCACCGCCCGAGACACACCCTCAGGGAGTCGGAGCGACGAGCCCCGGATCCACCGCTCGTGGCGCTCATTCCGGAGCATTGTACCGCCAATCCCGGACCAGGTCCTCGTGATCGGGCGCCAGTCTCCGCCGGATCAGCGATTCATCACTTTTTCGAACAAGACTCATCGATTTTGATACAAAACTCATCGATTTCGCTCCTATCGGGCCGGCCGAGAACCCCCCTAGCCCGGATTTCTCACACGCGCCCCGGAAGTGAACCGCAGCCGTCCGTTCGGGCATAGTTGGCCGGATAAGTGTCCCACTCGGAGTGCGGTGGTAGCTCGGGGAGGGTCGAGGCGGGCTGTTTCGGGCCGGTGAGAGCGCACCGGAGCCGGATCCGTGGCGCCTGGAGACACCGGTGCCCGGGCCGGGGGAGGCCGGGAGGCTTCTGGTGAGACCGCAGGGTCGGGTCGGCGCTACGTGGGGAAGCTGGCGTGGACGCGCGCGAACTCGGCGGTGAAGGGGTGGTTCGCGTCCATGGCGACGGCGACGCGGCGGACGGAGACGGAGACGCGGGCGCCGATCCCGAGGAGCTTGAGGCGGAGGGAGCCGGCGGTGGCTCGGGCGAGGCGCGTGTGGGCGAGGGCGGCCCGGAGCCGGATCATGAGGACCGAGGCGAGGGCGGAGAAGACGAGCCTGAGCTGGTTGGCGGCCATGGGGGTGGCGGAGGTGCGTCCGGCGAACAGGTCGAGTTGCTGCTCCTTGATGGCGTTCTCGGCGTTGCCCCTGGGGCAGTAGATGCGTTCGTAGACGGTTTTGGGGGCGATCGTCTCCGGGAGCGAGGTGACGACGAAGCGGGGGTTGGACTTGCCGGGGATGTGCTCGCACTTGGCGATGACGCGGCGGAAGCGGGACCAGCTGGTTCGGGTGGCGTGGTCGAACTCGGCGTAGAGGCGCACCGGACGGCGGCGGCCCTCGGACTCGACCTTGGCGGCGAGGAGTTCCGGCGCGATCCGTCGGCGGAGCCGGTCGTTCTTCGCGACGCCGAGGACGTAGTGGATGTCGCGCGCTTCGCAGAAGGCCATGAGTTCTTCGCGGGCATAGGCGGAGTCGGCGCGGACGAGCAGTTCGACGTCGGGCCAGCGCCGCCTCAGCTGCGTGACGATGCGCTCGAGTGCTTCGACGGCACCGCGGGCCGGGTCGGTGTTGCCGGGGCGGAGCACGGCGGCGAGCGGGTGGTGGCCGCAGAAGATGTAGAGGGGGAGGAAGCAGTAGTGGCCGTAATAGCCGTGGAAGAAGCGGCCTTCCTGGCGGCCGTGCGTCCGGTCGTCGGTGCAGTCGATGTCGAGGACGAGGCGCGAGGGGGGCGGTCCGGCCTTCGACTCGATGAACAGATCGGTGAGCAGGGCCTGCATCGCCTCCGGGTCGTGGCCGATCCTGTGGTACCGGCCCGGCTCACCCTCGGGCGCGTGTTCGAGCCGGTTGAGCGTGCTCTTGCCGGCCAGGGCGGCGCAGTCCTTCCGGGTGGCTCCGGTCTTGTCGCCGAGAAGGCCCAGCACGGGATCGTGGCGCAGGTGGTCGTGATCGTTGAGGTCCTCGAAGCCGAGGGCCAGGGCCACGATGCGCTGGGCCACCAGCGTGGAGACGGAGTGCTCGGTGCGCGCCGGATCGCGGTGGTCGGTGAAGCAGGCCGCGAACCGGTCGAACAGGCTGTCCGCGCGCCCGATCTCCCGGAGCAGCAGCGTTCCGGCGTGGGAGGTGATCGTGCCGCCGTTGAACGCGGCCGTGACTTTACGGCCCCGGAAGCCTTGAAAAGCGAACGATACGGGCTTACGCTGTGTCGGCACCGGTCCTCCTTTTTTGTAGCCGCCATGTTATTGGGGAATAACAAATTAGCGACTACTGGAGGCCGGTGCCTACTCCATCCTGTGAGAAATCCGGGCTAGCTTTGTAGGGTGGCGTCACGCTTGGAGCGGCCGAGTCAGGCGTGTGGAGTGCGTGGGCGGTCGCGACCGCCAGACGATTTCGAGCTTCAAGCTGACGTCGGCGGTCAACCATCACCATGGTGGGCTGTCCAGGATATGGGGGCATATCCATATCCTCCGCGTCGTTTGCGGCTCAATGGTCCACCGTACCAACGAGGAGGAAGCATGCTGAAGCGAGCGAAGACGGTCGTGATGGCGGTGATGATCGCTGCGGCGTCACTCGCTGCACCGGTTCCCGGCACACCCGTAGGTCCGGCGCAAGTGGTCGCGGAGGAGGCCGCACTGAAGGTGATCTTTGTCCCGCCGTTCGGTTTCATCTGCTTTTGGTCGTGCGGTGACGATCCATTGTGCTGCCGGATCATCATCCGCTAGGACGCGTACCGATTTGGTACGGTACCCGTGAAGGGGTAAACACTGACAAGGAGTGGGGACATGCGAGGACGAGGACGACGTATCGCACGAGGGAACATGCTGGCGGCGTTCGCGCTGGCGACGGTAGCGAGTTTTGCGCTGCCTTTCACGGCGTCGCCCGGTCGCACCTACGCCAACCTGTCGGCGCAGATTGTGCTTCAAGCACGCAAGATTCCCTTCGTACCCGTCTGGATCTGCCTTGGCGGATGTGACGGGTCCCCCTGCTGCTACATTGGCCCGATGCTGGACAGCGGGTAAGGGAACACCATGAACGCATCCGGTTCACGCAGCAGCCGCAGCTTCCTCCCGCTTATCGTCTTCCTAGGTAGCGCATGCACCGAAGACGGCGATACCGCATCACGCGTCTCGGCGGAACCAGTGGTGGACATGAACGCGTTCGAGGAAGTGTTCGAAGTCGTGCGTGTGGTGACCTTGGAGGAGACCGAAGATGTGGTGACGGTCGGACCCAGGGTCGCCACCGACGGCCCGGACGGGCTACTCGTAGTGGAACCACAGGAATCACAAATCAGGGAGTACAGTCGTGATGGCACGCTCCGTGCCGTACACGGCAGGACGGGTGGTGGACCGGGCGAGTTCCTGATGCCTATTTCCGCACGCCGTACGGTCGACGGCAGGCTCGTCGTACCCGACATCTCGCTAGGTCGGTTGACCTTCCTTGGTCCAGACACATTGATTGACGCCGCGCCGGTAGCCATGCTCCTTGATGTACACGATCTAGGCGAAGGAAAACTCCTCTTGACGGGCATCGGGAACCAGTTGGCCAACCGCCCGCGTTTCCTTCACATATGGGACACGGAAACGGACCGCATCGACCGCAGTTTCCTCCCTATGGGCGTTTCGGACCGAGACCGTCCCACCGCCAGTGCCTTTGCGGCGGCTAGCGCTTCACTGGTACGCGACACCATTTGGGCGGTGTGGTCGCTATCCGATACGATCTACCAGTACAGCTTGGACGGTGACCTATTGACCAAGATACCCATCCCGCTCGTACGTCCGCGTGCGGCGCTGCCTAGCTTTGACCGTCAAGTCGACGTATCCGAGGCAGGTACGGTACTGGACTCGGTTTCGCAGGTATCCGGCGTACAGATCGCGGGGGATGATGGGCTGGTCGCCACGATAGGACACATGCGCGGGATCGAGTACGAGTGGGATCTGGTCATCATGGACCGCGATGGCATCCCGCTTGCACAGGTACGTGGTGTCCCGAGGCTGCTTTTCGTCGACGGTGACGAGTTTTGGTTTGCGGACCCGCAAGGGCTCCAGCCTAACCGTATACTGGTCGCCCGGCGAAAGGACACATCATGAAGAAGATCTCCCTTCTTGCCGCCATCTGCCTTCTCGCGGCGTGTCGCCCGCCAGGACCAACGGTCGTAGGTGACGCCTTGCCCGTAGACGTGGCAACGGACCGCCCTACGGTCGTGTGGGCTTTCAATGCCGATCGATGCCTGAGCTGTACCCTCACCGATCCTTCGCGCGTCCTGCGCGGCATCCAGCACCGTCACGGTAATGCCGTGGACTTCGTGGTGGTCGCTATCACGGAGGACCGCGAGCGGGATGAGGCGCTCGTGGCTGCGTTCCTTCGGTCGGTGCGGTTGTCGGCCCGAGTGGAGCTTCAAGGTGCTATGGCGTTCACGCTGACCTTCGGGCTAGGTGGACCCGAACCGGCCGTCTACGTAGCCGATGCGGGCCGCGTGGCGGCCGTTTACGGCGAGGACTTGGAAGGGTTGCCAGACGATGTGGCGCGCCTTCTAGCAGACTAAAGCGGATCGGTCGCGTATTGCGTAGTCGCATGAGGTCAGTTCGGGACGTTCCGCTCCATTCTAACCCGCCTGTTCTCCCGCTTCATGCGCGAAAATCTCCCTCTGCGCCTCCGTCGTCAGCCCGTCGATCCGCTCTCGCTCGTTCCAGCTCTGTCCGTCTCACCAGCACGGCCTCCGACTGGATCCTCGCTCGCTTCGGCAGCTGAGCCGTTCGACCGGGGGCTGCCGCCGACTGCCGGAGGGCCCGTGCGAGGGTCGCCCGATGGCCCGTGCCGGAACACGGGCTGCCGGGGGGAGGGTGGCGGCCGCCGTTGGGTGGATCGCAATCGGCAGGGGAGGACACCAGAGGGGGGAGGCCCGCAGGCGGCCGTCTTGAGGGAATAGACGCTCCCATGCTCACCGGCGCGTATGCGTGCCGAAACACTTCTGTAACGCGGTTCCCCCTCACGCCCGCATCTGGCGCGGCGCGCGGCGTCCGGTAGCTTCGCGGGGACGGACATCTCGCGTCCCGGGCGGCGGACGGCACGGCCGCGCGGATCCACCATCGGGGGACCTGGAAGCCATGCGCACACCACATGCCCGGATCGTCGCCGGATCCGCCGTCTCACTCCTGGCCGGCACCGCCCTCCTCGCGGGCGGCGCTTCCCGACTGGCCGGCCAGACGCCGGGTGACGAGGTGCGGCGCCTCGCCGAACATCCCGCCGTGCGGAGCGCCTTCGGGATCATCGAGGAACTCGAACCGAGGACGGTCCGCGAACTCATCGAACTCACGCAGGTCCCGGCGCCCCCGTTCATGGAGGATGAGCGCGCCCGGGTCTACGCGGAGTGGCTCCGCGAGGCCGGTGCCGACTCCGTGTTCATCGACGAGGAGGGCAACGCGATCGGGATCCGATACGGCCGGGGCGGCGCGCGGGGATCGACGTCGGAGGGGGAGCGGCGGACCGTGGCGCTGTCGGGGCACCTCGACACGGTGTTCCCCGAGTTCGTCGACGTGACGGTCGCGCAGCGCGGAGACACGCTGTTCGCCCCCGGCATCGGCGACGACACGCGCGGCCTCATCGCGGTCCTCACGGTGCTGCGGGCGCTCGAGGCCGCCGGCATCGAGACGGAGGCGGACGTCCAGTTCATCGGGACCGTCGGTGAGGAAGGGCTCGGCGACCTGCGCGGGATGAAATACCTGTTTCGCGAGGGGGCGGACCCGATCCACACCTGGATCGACGTCGACGGCACGGGACTGGGGAGAATCGTGAACAAGGGGCTCGGCTCCCATCGCTTCCGCGTCATCTTCCGGGGCCCGGGCGGCCATTCGTGGGGGGCGTTCGGGCTCGCGAACCCGGCCCACGCGCTGGGACGCGGGGTCCGCCACTTTCAGGACGTGGCGGATACGCTCACCCGCTCGGGGCCTCGCACGAGTTACAACGTGGGCCGGATCGGAGGCGGGACCTCGGTGAACGCCATCCCCTTCGAGGCGTGGATGGAGGTGGACATGCGGTCGGAGAGCGCGGAGAGCCTCGGGCGCATCGACACCGCCTTCCGGGGGGCGATGCGCCGGGCGCTGGCGGAGGAAAACGCCCTGCGCCGGGCCGGACCCGAGATCGAACTCGAACTGGACCAGATCGGAGACCGTCCCTCGGGAGAGGTCGCGGACGACCATCCCCTTGTCGAGCGGGCGATCGAGGTCATGCGGATCTTCGGGACCGAGCCCGAACTCACGCGCTCTTCCACCGACTCGAACATCCCGATCGCACTCGGCATCCCCGCGGTGACGATCGGAAGCGGCGGCGTGGGAGGCGGCGCCCACTCACCCGCCGAATGGTGGATCAACCGCGACGGCCACCTCGGGATCCAGGCGAACCTCCTCCTGCTGGTGAGCGAGGCGGGCCTGGCCGAGACCATCCCCTGAACACCCCCCGGCGGGCCGCCGGCGCCGGGTTCGGCCTTCACACGGCGGCGGCGGTCGTCGTCGCCAACATGATCGGAACCGGCGTCTTCACGAGCCTCGGATTCCAGCTCGAGTCCCTGAGGTCCGGGTTCGCCCTCCTCATGCTGTGGGTCGTGGGCGGGGTCGCGGCCGTGTGCGGCGCCCTCACCTACGCCGAGCTGGGGTCGACGATCCGGCGCTCCGGGGGCGAATACACCTTCCTCTCGCACATCTACCACCCGGCGGCCGGCTTCGTCTCGGGCTGGATCTCGGCCACGATCGGGTTCGCGGCCCCCACGGCGCTGGCCGCGATCACGTTCGGGACGTACCTCTCGTCCGTCTTTCCGGTGCTACCCTCCCGGTGGCTCGCCGTCGGGCTCGTCGTGCTGCTCTCCGTCGTCCATGGACGCACGCACCGCACCTCGGGCGGCTTTCAGCGCTGGTCGACGACGGCCAAGGTCGCGCTGATTCTCGCCTTCGTCGCGGCCGGGCTGTCTCTCGTCGCGGAACCCCGGGAGGTCGGCGTGCTCCCCTCGGCGGACGGCGTGTCGAACGTGTTCTCCGCCGGGTTCGCCGTGTCTCTCATCTTCGTGTCGTATTCGTATTCCGGGTGGAACGCCGCGACGTACGTGACGGGCGAACTCCGCGACCCGCGGCGCACGCTCCCCCGCGCGCTGGCGACCGGGACGCTGCTCGTGATGCTGCTCTACGTCGGACTCAACTACGTCTTCCTGCGGGCCGCCCCCGCCGAGGAAATGGTGGGACGGCTCGAGGTGGGATACATCGCGGCGGGGTACATATTCGGGCCGGTGGGGGCCGACCTGATGGGGATCACCCTCGCGCTCCTCCTCGTCTCCACGGTGAGCGCCATGGTGCTCGCGGGTCCGCGCGTCCTTCACGCGATCGGCGAGGACTACCCGACCTTCCGGTTCCTGAGTTCGATCAATGCGCGCGGGACGCCCGGGGCGGCTATCTTCACGCAGGCGGCGATCAGCCTCCTCTTCATCCTCACGGAGTCCTTCGAAACGATCCTCGTCTTCTCCGGTTTCACGATGGGCCTCAACACGTTCCTGGCGGCGGGCGGGGTGTTCCTCCTTCGCCGGCGGCAGGCCTCGGGCGGACAGTCCGCGACGGGCGATGGACCCGCCGACGAACCGTACCGGGCCTGGGGCTATCCCGTCACGCCGCTCGTCTTCCTTGCGGTGACGGGTTGGACGCTGGCCTACATCCTCCGCGACCGCCCACTTGAGGCGGGGCTGGGACTGGGGCTCATCGCGGTCGGCCTCGGCATCTATGCCGTGACGCGGGCCCGCGACCGAAGGACCCGCGCTTGAACCCGAGCCCGCAGGCGGCTTCCCCGAAGGCCCTGCTGCTCGCGTTTGCGGCGGTGTACCTGGTCTGGGGATCGACCTACCTGGCCATCCGTTTCGGCGTGGAAACGATCCCCCCCTTCCTCCTCGGCGGGACGCGCTTCCTGGCGGCGGGCGTGATCCTCGCCGTCGTGTCCCGCCGTCGGGGCGCGCCGGTCCCGAAACCTTCGGAATGGAGGGCTGCCACCGTCTCGGGCGTATTCATGGTCGTGGGTGGCAACGGACTCGTATGCTGGGCGGCGCAGTACGTGCCCTCGGGACTCACGGCTCTGCTTGTGGCCACGGTACCGCTGTGGCTGGTCGCGATCGCGCGCGTGGGGCCGGACCGCGAGGCGGCGAGCCCCATGGAAATTGCGGGACTCGTGCTGGGCCTCGGGGGCGTGGCGCTCCTCGTGGGGACCTCCGGGGCGGAAGTCGGCATTCGCGGGGCGAGCGCGAACCAGGTGGCGGCCGGAGCGCTCGTCGTCGTGGGGGCGTCCATCTGCTGGGCGATCGGCTCCATGTACAACCGGCGGGCCGCGTTGCCGCAGCCGCCGCTCTACGGCACGGCGCTGACGATGGCCGCCGGGGGCCTGATCCTCGTGCTGATCGGATTGGCGGCGGGAGAGTTCGGCCGTCTGTCGCTCGGCGACGTGTCGCTGAGATCGTGGCTATCGCTCGCCTACCTGATGGCGATGGGGTCGATCGTGGCCTTTTCGGCCTACATGTGGCTCCTGCGCACGGTGCGGCCGGCCGCCGCGGGCACGTACGCGTACGTGAACCCGGTCGTGGCGCTCTTTCTGGGCTGGTGGCTCGCGGACGAGGCGTTCACGCTGCCGATGCTGGCGGGCACCGTGATCATCGTGGTGGGAGTCGTGCTGGTACAGCGGGGGCGGGCGCCGAAGGGCGGCCCGAGGCCGGCGACCGTGCGGGCGCCTGCCTCCAGGTAGCCCCCCCGCGCGGTCAGAGGGAGAGCGGAGGCCGACGCCGTTGCTGCTGTTCGGCCACGTATTCCCGGTACGTCTCCAGCTGCTCTTCGGTCAGCACCTCGGCCAGCTTCGTCTCCGTCTCCTGCTGGAACTCCTGCATCATCTGCATCATGGCGTTCCGGTCCATCGAACCCCGCGCGGCCTGGAAACGCTCGCGGCGGCTCTCCGCCTGGGTCTCAAGGATTTCCCGGACCTTCACGACCTGCTCCTCATCCAGCGCGAGCCGCTCCGTGAGGGCCGTCATCTGGTCGTCGAGACTCATGCCGAAGCCTCGGGCCCCTCGCTGAGCCTGCGCCTCGAGCGGCGCCGCGGCGGCGAGTGCGACCAGTACGAGAGCGAATGCTCCGATCGTCTTTCTCATCGATATCCTCCCTTTCCTGCCTTCTTCCTTGCCTGTTCCCCGTCTGCGTTCCCCTGCCTGCTTCCCCTGCCTGCTTCCCCTGCCTGCTTCCCCCTGCGTCAGGTGCAGCCCCTTCACTCGAAACTGACACGGATCCCACGGGAAACGTTATCGGCCCTTGCGCCGGACGCGTCGCATGCGCTCAGCTACGAAAGGGGGCCGACGACCGGCCGCCGGCGCTGGTCATAGGGGTTCGCACCGAAGTTCGGACGGAGGTTCGCATGGGGTTGCATCGTCGTTTCTGCAGCATCGCGGTGCTGGGGACCGCGCTCCTGGCGCCGGGCTGTGCGCGAGAGGAGTCCCCGGCGGAGGAGCAGCGCCCGGCAGAAGGAGACGAGGCGGCCCACGAGCGCTCGCACATCGCGGGCATGGCGGCGCACCACATCTGCGCGGGCGTCTTCGTCGTCGGACGCGACTACGAGCGTTCCGTGGACGAGGTCGTGGCGCAGGACATCCGGCGTTTCCCGTTGTTCAACTGGCAGGATGACTTCGAGTACGGGGTGAACTTCGAGACGCGCACCGCCTCCGTGTCGGCAGCCGATTTCGGCACGCGCTCCGCCGAGTACAACGGGGACCAGGGGTGCACGATCCTGCCCGCCGAACTCGACGACGTGACGTACGAACCGCAGGTCGTCGAGCGGCTCATCCCCGACCCCAACGCCACCGCGTGGCCGACGGGCGATGTCGGCGCCTACCACGACCCGCCGCCGCCGGAGGTCGACATGGAGGCGCTCGAGGCGGCCCTCGACTGGACGATGGCCCAGAGCGAGCACAACACGCGGGCGCTCGTCGTCATCTACGCGGGCAAGATCCTCGGCGAGCGCTACGCGCCCGGCTTCACGCGCAATACGCCGCAGATCTCGTGGTCCCAGGGGAAGAGCATCGCGAGCGCCCTCGTCGGCGCGGCGATCCAGGCCGGCCACCTCGACGCCGGACTCGACGACCCGGTGCCCGTGCCCGAGTGGCACGGAGAGGACGACCCGCGCAGGGAGATCCGCATCCGGGACATCCTGAACATGAGTTCGGGCCTCGATTTCCTGAACCTGGGCCTGACGGACTCGCTGTCGTGGACGCACACGAACGAACACTTCCAGATCTACTTCGAGGGGATCGATGTGTTCGAGCATGCGATCGACCAGCCGATGGACACCCTGCCGGGCGCGATCTTCCGCTACCGAAACTCCGACCCGCTCACGGCGAACCGGATCGTGCGACAGGCGGCCGAGGCGCGGGGGGAGGACTGGCTCACGTATCCCCAGCGCATCCTGTTCGACCGCATCGGGGCGCGGAACTACGTCCTCGAGACGGACGCGTGGGGCAACTTCATCATCTCCGGCTACGACTACGGGAGCGCCTGGGACTGGGCCCGGTTCGGCCTCCTCCACCTGTGGGACGGCGTGTGGCCGACGCCCGACGGCGGAAGCGACCGCATCCTGCCCGAAGGCTGGGTGGACTTCGTGAGCACGCCGGCTCCCGGTGCCGAGGCGCTGCAGTACGGCGGGCTGTTCTGGCTCAATCGAGGCGGCTCGCTGCCCCGCGCCCCGGAGGACGCCTACTGGGCGGCGGGATTCATGGGACAGTACACGGCCATCATCCCTTCGTACGATCTCGTGATCGTCCGGCTCGGGCCGAGTCCCGGCGACACCGGGGCGTATCTGTCGGACATCATCGGCGAGGTGACCGATGCGATCGACCGCTAGCCCGTCCGCCCTTCTGCGCGGCGGCGCCGGCCCCCTGGTCACGGCCGTCGCCTTCCTGGTGCCCGGCTGTGCGCCGGAGCCGGATTCGCCGGAATCGGACGCGCGGGCCGAAACGGAGGTGGAAGACGAGGCCCATATCCGCGGGCACGTCGCCGGGATGTCCGCGCACCACCTCTGCGCCGGCGTGTTCGTCGTGGGCCGGGATTACGAACGCTCCGTCGAGGAAGTCGTAGCGCAGGACATCCGTCCCTTCGACCGGTTCGACTGGCAGGACGACTTCGAGTACGCGGTGGACTTCGAGACGCGGACGGCCTCGGTCTCGGGATATGGAGTCCCGACGCAGTACGCAGAGTACAACGGGGACCAGGGCTGCACGCTCCTCCCGGCCGGGTTCGAGGATGTGACCTTCGAGCCCGTGGTCGTCGAGCGCCTGAGCCCGGATCCCGAGGCAACTGCATGGCCAACGGGAGACGTGGGCGCGTACCACGACCCCCCGCCCGCCGAGGTCGACATGGCTGCGCTCGGAGCAGCGCTCGACTGGGCGATGGCCCAGACCGAGCACAACACGCGGGCGGTCGTCGTCATCTACGCGGGGAAGATCCTCGGCGAGCGCTACGCCCCGGGCTTCACGCGCAACACGCCGCAGATCTCGTGGTCACAGGGGAAGAGCATCGCGAGCGCCCTTGTCGGGGCCGCGATCCAGGCCGGCCACCTCGACGCCGGACTCGACGATCCCGCGCCGGTGCCCGAGTGGCAGGGAGCCGATGACCCGCGCCGGGAGATCCGCATCCGCGACCTCCTGAACATGAGTTCGGGGCTGGATTTCCTGAACCTGGGCTCGGATCCGGTGCTCCGCTGGACGCATGCCCACGAACACTCCCGGATCTACTTCGAGGGGATCGACGTGTTCGAGCACGCGATCGACCAGCCGATGGACACGCTGCCGGGCGCGATCTTCCGCTACCGGAACTCCGACCCGCTGACGGCGACGCGCATCGTGCGGCAGGCCGTCGAGGCGCGCGAAGAGGACTGGCTCACCTACCCGCAGCGCATCCTGTTCGACCGCATCGGGGCGCGGAACTACGTCCTCGAGACGGATGCCTGGGGCAACTTCATCATCACCGGCTACGATTATGGGAGCGCGTGGGACTGGGCGAGGTTCGGCCTCCTCCACCTGTGGGACGGCGTGTGGCCGACCCCGGACGGCGGGTCCGACCGCATCCTCCCCGAGGGCTGGGTGGACTTCGTGAGCACGCCCGCTCCCGGCGCCGAACTCCTCGAGTACGGCGGGTTGTTCTGGCTCAATCGAGGCGGCGCCTTCCCCCGCGCGCCGGAGGACGCCTACTGGGCGGCGGGGGCCATGGGGCAGTACACCGCCATCATCCCGTCCCGGGACGTGGTGATCGTCCGGCTCGGGCCGAGTCCCGGCGACCACGGCGAATACATGTCGGACATCATCGGAGAGGTGACCGCGGCAATCGACCGGTAGCCGTCCGTCATCGTAATGTGTAGACCTGTTCCCCCCAAGCCCCGGGGGCGTCATCCACTTCCCGTCTCCAGGAGGATCTCGTGTACTCGGTGACCCGTTTCCGGAAGCTGCTTCCCGTTCTCCTCTTCCTCCTCAGCCCCGTTTCGATCCTGGCGCAGGACTCCGGGGGCGGACTGCCTTCAATCGAGGACAAGACGGCCTCGATGCGGGCCATCGACGGCTTCGTCCCAATGTACTGGGAAGGCTCGAGCGGCAAGCTGTGGCTCGAGATCTCGCGCTGGGACACGGACATCCTCCACACGACGGGGCTCGCCTCCGGGCTGGGGTCGAACGACATCGGCCTCGACCGGGGGGCGCTCGCCGGCTCGCGCCTCGTGCGCTTCCACCGGGTCGGGCCGAAGGTGCTGCTGATCCAGCCGAACCTCGACTTTCGGGCGAGCAGCCCGAACCCGCGCGAAGTGCAGGCGGTGACGGACGCGTTCGCGCCATCGACGCTGTGGGGCTTCACGGCGGCTGCGGAGACGGACGGCCGCGTGCTCGTGGACGGGACGGACTTCTTCGTGCGCGACATGATCAACTGGGCGCAGCGGCTGCGCCCCGGGACGTACCGGTTCGACGCGGGCCGAAGCGCCGTATACCTGCCGATGACGATGGGGTTCCCGGAGAACACGGAGATCGAGGCGTCGCTCACCTTCGTCCGCCAGCCGGGGAGCGGCGGCGGCTTCGGCGGTTTCGGGGGTGGCGGCGGGGCGTTCGAAGGCGTCGGGAACGTGGCCTCGACCGGCGAGGCGGCGACGATCCGACTCCATCACTCTTTCGTGCAGCTGCCGGAGTTGGGGGAGTACACGCCGCGGGCCTTCGATCCGAGGGCCGGCTACGGAGCCATGAGCTTCGCGGACTATTCGGCGCCGCTGGGAGAGGACATGCGGCAGCGGTTCATCCGCCGGCACCGGCTCGAGAAGCGGGACCCGTCGGCGGCGATGAGCGAGCCCGTCGAACCGCTCGTCTACTACCTGGATCCGGGGGCGCCGGAGCCGATCCGGACCGCGCTGCTCGAGGGAGCCCGGTGGTGGAACCAGGCGTTCGAGGCGGCGGGCTTCCTGAACGCGTTTCAGGTGGAGATGCTGCCGGAGGGCGTGAGTTCGCACGACGTGCGCTACAACGTGATCAACTGGGTGCACCGCTCGACGCGTGGCTGGAGCACGGGCGGCTCCGTCACCGACCCCCGCACGGGTGAGATCCTCAAGGGGGTGGTGACGCTCGGCTCGCTCCGGTGGCGGCAGGACTATCTGATCGCCGAGGGTCTCCTCTCGCCCTACGCCAACGGCGACGAAGTGCCGGAGGACCTCGCGGAGTGGGCGTTGGCGCGGATCCGGCAGCTGTCGGCGCACGAGGTGGGACACACGCTCGGCCTCGTTCACAACTACTACGACAGCAACCGCGGCCGGATCTCGGTGATGGACTATCCCCACCCGCTCGTGACGCTGGGCGAAGCCGGGGGGCTCGATTATTCCGAGGTCTATGACGTGGACATCGGAGAGTGGGACGAAGTCGCGATCGTGTACGGGTATTCGGAGTTCCCGGAGGGAGCCGACGAAGCCGCCGAGCTGCAGCGGATCCTCGATGAAGCCTGGGACGAGGATCTCATCCTCTTCACGAACCAGGACATCAACGTCCACGCACGCGCGGACCAGTGGTCGAACGGGGTGGACGCGGCGGCGGAACTCGAGCGGATGATGGACGTGCGGCGGCACTCGCTCGACCGGTTCGGCGAGACCGCGATCCGCGCGGGGCGGCCGATCGTGATGGTCGAGGAGGCGCTGGTCCCACTCTACATGCACCACCGCTACCAGGTGGACGCGGCCGCCTCGCTGCTCGGTGGGCAGGAATACGTCTACGCCTTCCGCGGCGACGGGCGGACGCCCATGAAGCGGGTCTCCGGCGACGCGCAGCGGGCCGCGCTGCGGGCGCTCGGCAGGACGCTGGCGGTGCGGGAACTCGCGGTGCCGGCGGGGGTGCTCGATCTGCTGCCGCCCCGACCGCCGGGCTTCGGCCGCACGCGGGAGACGTTCCCGCGCTACACGGGACAGGCCTTCGATGCGGTCACGCCGGCGGTCGTGGCGGCGGACCATACCGTGTCGCGCGTGCTGGAGCCGTCGCGCGCGGCGCGGCTCGTGCAGCAGCACGCGCTCGATCCCGAACTGCCGGGGCTCGCCGAGGTGCTGACGGCGCTGGTCGATGCGGTTCGTCCGGAGTCGAACGAGACGCTCTATCACACCGAACTGCGGCTCGCGGCCTACCGAGTGCTCGTGGACCGCATCATGGCGCTGGCGGATCAGGCTTCCATGCCGCACGTGCGGGCCCTTGCCACCCGGAAGCTGGTGGAACTGAGAGCCGAAATGGCCGCGAATCCGCCGCCGGAGAGCGATGCGGCCTTCGTGCAACTGGTCGACCGGGACATCGAGCGCTTCCTCGAGAAGCCTTCACCGCCCTACGAGATGCCGGGGACGCCGAACGCGCCACCAGGCGCGCCGATCGGCCAGCCCGCGATGGAGTGGTTGGCGCGTGACGTATGGTCGATGGCCGGGCCCGCAGGCTGGGCCGCACAGTGGCTCGGAGACGCCCCGGTGTGCTCGGCCGCGCCTGATGGTTTCTGACCTTCGACCATAACTTCCGACCGGCCGTGACGGCATCCGACCGGCCGTCGCGGTTTCGGACGGGGGCACGTCTCCGGCGTCGGCGCGTTCTCAGCTGGCGATCGGGAGCGCCTGAACCGCGTCCAGCAGCTGCCGCTGGTTCTCGCGCATGCCTGCCCGCACGTCGTGGATCGCCGTGCTCATCTCGACGCGAAGACCGCCGATCTCGGCGCGAAGGTCGCCTATGTCGGCCTTCACTTCCGAGCGGAGACCGCCCATCTCCGAGCGGAGACCGCCCATCTCGGCGCGAAGGTCACTCACCTCGGCCTTCACCTCAGAGCGGAAACCGCGTATCTCCTCGCGAACCTCTCCGAGCCCGGTCGTGAGCCGATGGTCGAACCGGTCGATACGAGCCTCCATGTGCTCCAGGTCGTTGTCCCGGAGTTCCTTGATCGCCTCCCTCAGGTCCGTCCGGACGCCAGCGATGCCCTCCTGCATGTCCGCACGAACGCCGGCGATGCCCTCCTGCATGTCCGCGCGAACACCGGCGATGGCCTCCTTCATGCCCGCGCGGACGCCGGCGATGCCCTCCTGCATGTCCGCACGGACGCCGGCGATGGCCTCATGACAGGCGGCGATGTCGGCCTTCGTATCGGCGCGAAGCCCCGCGACCGCCGCCACCATGTCCGTGCGAACGGCGTGTATGACCCGCCACAGCACGAGCGCCATGGTGAGGCCGGTTCCAACGACGGAACCAAGCAGCAGGATCGTATCGTTCATGTCGGCGTTTCGTTCGGCATCGCCATCGACCTCTCCCCTATCGCAGCCCAAAGGTAACGCGTTCGGGCCCACTCCCGAACCAGACGCGTAGCGGGGCGGAACCGCAAAGCGCCCGGCCACGCCACGAGTTCAGGATGACGGATGCCGATCAACCGGCTATCAAGAGTGGGGCGGGAGCGAGAGCGAGGAGGAGGGATCGGCCGCGCGCCAGCGGGACGGGTGCCCGAGTCAGCTGTAGCCGATCGCGAGGGCGATGACGAGGGCGACGGCTCCGAGCGCCATGAGCATGAGGTAGCGCGGGATGACGAAGCGCAGCCAGGACTCGTAGCGCACGCCGCTCGCGGCCAGGATCGCCATGAGCGCGCCGTTCGTGGGCGTGATCAGTTCGCACAGCCCCGCCCCGTACTGGTAGGCGAGGATCGTGATCTGCCGCGAGAGCCCGAGCAGGTCCGAGAGGGGGACGAGGACCGGGAGCGTCAGCACCGCCTGGCCGCTCACGCTGGGCACGGCGAAGTGCAGCACGCCCTGCGCGGCCGACATGCCGATGGCCGAAAGCGCGAGCGGCAGATCCGCGAGCGGGACGAACAGCCCGCGCACGATCGTGTCGATGATGCGTCCGTCGACCATGACCACGTAGATCGCGTGCGCGAAGCCGATGAGGAGCGCCGCGTACCCCATCGAGCGGAAGCCCTCCGCGTAGGCCTGCGCCGTCCCCGTCACGCCGAGCCGTCCGATGATCCCCACCACGACGCCCATGATGAAGAAGAGCGCGGACATGTGGTCGAAGTCCCACCCCCGGGACAGCAGCCCCCACACGAGGATGGCGAAGGTCGCGGCGACGATCGCGAAGATGGTCCCGTCCCTCCAGTCGAACGCGGCATCCGGTTCGGAGGCGTCCGCCTCTTCCGGGGCAACCCGGGTTCGGGCGGCGTAGCGCATCGTCCACCAGATCCACAGACCGAGGGCAATGGCCAGGAAGAGCAGGCGGAATCCGCTGCCGGAGCCCAGCGGCACCTCCGCGACCCTCTGCGCGGTCACGACCTGAAACGGGTTGATGGGACTGAACGCCGATCCCACGAAGGCGGAGCCCGCGCTCACGGCCACCCCCACCATCGGCGAGTAGCCGAGCCGCTTCGTGAGCAGCATGAGCGCCGGAACGAGAGGGATGATCTCCTCCTGCATGTTCTCCGTCACGCCGCCCGCCCCGAAGGCGAGACACACGACGGGGATCGCATAAATTTCATTCCCCTTGAGCACCCGAACCAGCCAGGCGATGCCGCGCCGGAGCGCCCCCGTCGCGTCGAACACGGCGAACGCGCCGCCGATGAGGAAGATCAGGAACACGACATCGGCGCGCTGCGCCATCCCCCGCGGGATCGCGACGATGGCCTCGAACGCCCCGATGCGGTTGGCCTCGACTTCGTGATAGGTCCCGGGCACGACGACGCTGCGCCCGGTCTCCGGATCATCCCGCCGGTCGTATTCCCCCGCCGGCAGCACGTACGACAGCGCCGCAGCCGCCAGGATCGCGACCGTCAGCAGCGTCAGCGGATGCGGAAACCGAAGCTTCCGCATCAGAAGGGACAGACCTCCCTGGTCGGCCGCATACCGTCCGCACTCTCAAGGCGGAGGCGGAGCACGTAGCTCAAGTCCAGCGCGTCGCGGGCGATTCCGTGGATCACGCCTCTCGAGCCGAGGTCGATGGGTTCCACCGTTTCGCCTCTAAACCGGACAGCCGCGATTCGCTCCGACGCGGAGACCTCCCCCCGATAGCGTCCGCAGTTGTCGAACAGATCCCAGGTGGGGTCTTCGTTCGCGTCGTCCCGGTACCGCAGCACCCAGAGCCAGCCCTCCGGCGACACGTCCAGACCCGCAATCAGGGGTTCGAACTCGGAATCGTCGGAATCGTCCGGAGGGGGCGGGGGCGGGTTGCCGAGTTCGATCGTACGGAGGGTGTCCCCGGCGAACGTCACTTCGTGGAAACGATAGGCTGCCCTGTTCGCCACCCAGACGGTTTCTCCCCGCGTAAACCCCCAGACGCGTCTCGGAATGGAACTCCTGATCGTGCCGCCAACCGTAATGGTCCCGCCGCTGCTACTCGTCGGCGCGGATTGGCTCGTCACGACTCGGACCCTGAGAAGCAGCGAATCCCGGGGCGGGAAGGGATTCGGATGCTCCGGGTAGACCGGCAAGCGTACGCCGTACGTACGCATTTGCGTAACGGTCTCGTCTCCTGAAGTCGTGCGGTCGCTGACAATCACCTGCCGATAGATGAAGCCCTCTCCGTCGGCGGCGACGATCATGCCGCGACGTAGACCCTCCCGCATCGCGCTGCCCCTGATCGGCATCCCGGGGCCGAAGGGTTCGCCGACTCGGCTGAGTTCGTTGCCCAGAGAATCGAAACTCAACTGCTGATAGCGGTCCGCGATCCAGAGACGGTTCGGAGGCTGCCAGACGATGCGGTACTCGGGAGAGAAGCCGGAGTAACGGAACTCGCCGGGTCCTTCTCCGTCGCGGGCCATGTTTCGCAGATGCCGACCCTCGCGGTCGAAGACGCGAACCTCCCTCGAACCGTAATCCAGCACGTAGATATGGCCCATCTCGTCCACCGCGACGTCGTGCAAATCGCCGAAGACTTCGGGCCCCGTCCCGTCGACTTGGCCGAGCCGGAGTTCCTCGACCAGGCGCCATTCCCCGGGCCCGCTTCCCCGCGGCGGGGCAGGGTTCCGCACGAGGATGCGACCCCCCTCGAGGGTCTCGACGGTCACTTCCTGCGGGAAGTGTGCCCCCCCGACGCCAAGCGCGAGCGCGGGGGGCGGGAGGACCAGGAGGACGGCCGCAGCGATTGCGCTCGCCGGGCGGCGGACCCGAAGCAACGTTGTCGGCATCATCAACGATCTCTGCCGCCGACTCCGTCGCGCTCGCTGGAGACGCCGCCCTGTTCGGAGACCGGCTTGCCGATGAGCTCGAGGCCGAGGTCGCGGCCCTTCACGACGGCGGGCACGCCTTCCTCCATCCAGCGCGGCGCCGGGGCGTCGATCAGGTAGTGGTCGAAGAACTGCTGCATGCGGATCGCCCAGTCCTCCTGGTTCGCCTGTCGCCCGAGGCCGTGTCCCTCGCCGTTGTAATTGAGCATGAACACGGGCAGCCCCAGCCGGCGCATGGCGACGAACATCTCGATCCCCTGGTACCAGGGCACCGCGCCGTCCTCGTCGTTGTGGAGCATGAGGAGCGGAGTCCGGATCTTGTCCGCGAAGAAGACGGGCGAGTTGTGGACGTAGCGGTCGCGCTCGTCCCATAGAGTCCCGCCGATGCGGCTCTGCGTGCGCTCGTATTGGAACATGCGGCTCATCCCGCTCTGCCAGCGGATGCCTCCGTACGCGCTCGTCATGTTCGACACGGGCGCGCCGGCCTCCGCGGCGGCGAAGACGTTCGTCTTGGTGATCATGTAGGCGATCTGGTATCCGCCCCACGAGTGGCCCTGCACGCCGACCCGGTCCGGATCGATGAACCCCTGCGCGATGAGCGCCTGCACGCCGGGCACGACGGCGTCGAGCGCGCTCTCGCCCGGATAGCCGATCTCGTACGGGATGTCGGGGACGAACACGACGTAGCCGCGGCTCGCGTAGAAGGAGAAGCGGACCGAGGCCCGGTTCGGCAGCGGCGGCTGGTAGCTGTGCAGCCCGTCTGACATGCGCTCGTAGAAGTAGACCATGAGCGGATACTGCTGCGAGGGATCGAAGCCGTCCGGCTTGATCAGAATGCCGTCGAGCGGCGTGCGGTCGTTCGACATCCAGTGGACGAGTTCGGCACTCCCCCACCGGTACTCGTCCTGCTGCGGGTTGGCGTCGCTGACCTTGCGCGCGTTCCCGAAGTCCGAGTCTCCCACCCAAAGGTCGGGGAACTCGACGAACGTCTGGCGCGTCCACACGTAGCGTTCGGCGTCCTCGGCCTTCGCCGGCGACGCGTAGCGCACGTCGCCCATGATCAGTTCCTCGACCCGGCCCGCCTCGTCGGTCCGTCCGCGCGCGTACCCGGACGCCTTCGTTCCCATGTCGAAGACGGAGAAGAGGACGTCGCCCTCCTCGATGCCCTCGCCCGCGCCGCCACCTCCGCCGAAGCCGAACCCGAAGAAGTTGCCGCCTCCGCCCTCGGCCACGCGCTGCACCCGGTAGCGGAGGTCGGCCTCCCGCCCCTCGGTGAGACGCACGGCGGGCTCATCGCCGCTCGGGTCGACGCGCCACACGTCGTTCCGATCATACACGAGCATGGCCGCGTCGCTCTCGACCCACGTCGCGCCGCCGTACGGTGGCGGTCCCTGCGGGTGGTCGTCGAGTTCGTTGTAGAAGGCGACGGGAAGATTCCCGGTCAGGCTGCGGGCGGGTCCAGAGCCGTCCATCGGCGCGGCTTTCCAGTCCCGGTCCGCCTCGTCCCACCAGTAGGCATACGTGCCGTCGGGCGAGAGGCTGGCGCCGCCGAAGCCGCGCACCGCCTCGACGATCATGCGGCGCTCCCCTGTCAGGACGTCCACCGCGTAGGCGTCCTCGTAGCGCCCGTCCCACGAGATTTTCTGGCGGTGCGGCACGTCGCTGGTGGCCAGAACGTATTCGCTCGCGCCGGTCTCGGTGCGCGACGCGTCGGGGATGCTCGCCGTGCCCAACTGCACGACGCCGTCCCGGCCCTCGTGCACCACGGCCAGATACGACCGGTTGCGCTCGCGGTTCGCCTGCACGAGTTGCATCGGCTGCAGGTACGGGTCGCGCCAGTTCCAGATGTCGAGCGTCACGCGATCCGCGTCGAGGATCTCCTCGTCGGGCTCGGGCTCGGGACGCGGCGCGGTGCCGAAGAAGAGACGGTCCCCGTCCTCGCTGAAGGAAACGGACCCGTTTTCGCTGATCCACCACCCTGCGGGCACGCCTGACGTCTCGTGGTCGGCCACCCTCTCCGCCGCTCCGCCGTCGGACCGGTAGAGCGCGAAAGACGGCTGGTCCACCTCCCACTCGTCCACATTGCTGAGGAAGGCGAGGCGTTCGCCCGATTCGTCGAAGGCGACCTGCTCATAGTGGCCCTCCCCGGCGAGCACCTCCACGCTCTCGCCGCTGGCCGGATCCACGAGATGGATCCCGTCCCCGCCCTCGTCCTCGGTCGAGGACACGTAGGCGAGCCCGTTCCCCGCGTCGGCCACCGTGTAGGAAACGACATCGGCGTAGGTGTGCTCCGCCCCGGTATCGAGATTCAGGAGCACGAGCGGCGTCCCATCTTCCTTCTCGTGCCGCTTCTCGTACTCCGCGGAGCGCTCCTCTTCCTCCTCCGCTTCCTCTTCTTCTTCCTCGGCCTCTTCAGCCTCCTCCTCGGCTTCCTCCTCTTCGCCTTCCTCTTCTTCCTCCTCGGGAGTTTCGGAGAGGAGGTAGGCGACGAAAGCGCCCCCATCCGGCGGGACCCGGAAGGAATCGATCGGGCCGGCACGCCGGACTCCGCCGTCATCTCCGCCGCCGTCCGCGAAGGCTTCGGCCAGGTTCACGGCGGCGAGCGAGTCGCCGGGGAGATCGTCCCCGCGCTTCCCTTCGAGGCGAAGCGAGTCGACCACGGTCTTCACCGGCGGCACGCGGAAGGCGAGGTGCCGCGAGTCCCGCGTGAAGGCGGGCGAGCGACCCCGAAAGCGGCGCTCCGCTGAGCCGTCGCTGCGCGCGATCACGAGCGTGGGGTCGCCGTCCCAGGGCGTCAGGACGTAGGCGAGCCAGTCGCCATCCGCCGAAATCGTGCGGCCGCCGATGGAGTTCCAGCGGTAGGTGTCCTCGTGCTCGAGGCCCGGCTTGACCTGTTGCGCGGCCAACGCCTGGGGTGCGAGCACGAAACCGGGCGCGAGAAGGGCGCCGGCAGCCAGCGAGAGCAGGCGACGGCGGCGAATTCGGGCAGTGGACGAACCAGAGACGGGAGACATCCGACGCTCCTGTTTCGAGGGAATTGCGGGGTTCAACGCTCGGCTCAACATCAACGCTTGAATAAACATCAACGCTTGAAGTAGACGGGATCGGACGGCAGCGCGTCGACGTCCACGATCTTTCCGGCGGCCATGACGACCGACTGTTTCCGGATGTTCGCGATATCGGCAAGGGGATCGGCGTCGAGCATTAGGAGGTCGGCGAGCTTGCCGACTTCGATCGTGCCGAACTCGTCCAGCGCGCCCGAAGCGATGGCGCCGTTGCGGGTGGCGGCGACAAGCGCCTCGCCCGGCGTCATCCCCAGTTCGACGAGACCCTCGATGGCGAGGATCGTCCCGATGCCGGGCTCCTGCCAGATGGGCTTGGGCGCACGTCCGAATTCCGGCGCGACGCCCGCATAGTTGTCCGTGCCGAGAGTGGTGATGCACCCGCCGTCGATCAGCTTCTTCGCGTTCAGCCGGCGCATCTCGGTCCCGTGTCCCAGCGCCCGCTGTTCGCGGCGAATCTGGTAGCTCGTCTTCTCACGCTCCACGGGACGCCGCAGCCGCCCCCACTCGCGCGCCCGGGCTCCCTCCGCCTCGCGGGCCAGACGCTCCTCGGCCGCCGCCCGGTTCGCCAGGTGGTTCTCCCAGGCGGGGCCGGTGATCGTGTTCACGATCATAGAGCACACGATGCCGCGGTCCACGATCTGCTGGACGAGGGCGTCCGATATCTCGCGGCTCGCGAGCACTTCGGGGTGCTGGATGAGGTCGATCCCCGCTTCGACGGAGAGCCGCAGCCCCTCCGGGTTCGTGGAATGGGTCTCCGCGATGAGGCCCCGCGCGTGCGTCTCCTCGACGATCACCCGCTGGGCCTCCGGCGAGAACCCGATCAGGGTGGGGAACGCCCAGTGACTCGTCCCCCCGTACTTGAGGAAGTCCACCCCCTTGTCGAGATACTCGCGGATCCTCGCCCGCAGCTCCTCGGGATACAGGTCCATCAGATCCTCGCCCGCGCCCTGGGCGATGTGGTCGGAAAACTGTTCCTCGTAGAGCGAGAGGTCGTCCTCCGGAATGAGGGCGAAGGTGATCGAATAGGGTCCGCCCCAGCCGACGATGTTGCCGGCGACCTGGAGCCGCGGCCCGATGGCCTCGCCCGAGGCGATCGCGTCCTGCACCTGCTGGAGTTCCGGGAGCGCGCCGTAGCTGTCGCGGAGGTGGGTGACGCCGAACTTGAGGTGCATCTGCGCGGCCTCGAGCGTGAGTTCGGGCCCCATCAACCGGTAGAAGACGGAACTCTCCTTCCGATCCTTGTTGCCCCCGCCGTAAAGGGAGATGTGTACGTTCGTGTCCACGAAGCCGGGCGTGACGAACTTGCCGGCGCCGTCGATGACGCGCGCGCCATCCGGCACTTCGACCTCCGCGCGCGGACCCACGGCGGCGATGCGGTCCCCTTCCACGACGACGGTCGCATCGGCGAGAGGGGGGCCGCCGTTCCCGTCGATGAGGGTCGCGCCGACGATCGCGGTCGCCTGGCCGAGCAGCGGCCCGCTCGGGACGAGGACGGCGAGGGAGGCCAGCGTGGCGGCGACGGAGAGAGCGCGGCGGGTGGCGCGGAACATGCGGGACCTCCTCGTTTCAGCGGGTCGTGCGTAAATTGACACTAACAGCTTGCTCGGCGCGCGAGTAGCCGCCCGCTCCGGCGGGGACGCACTCGGTTGGCAGGGCGGGACAGTCCGCGTTAGGCTGTCGCATCCTGCTCATTCCGAACGCCGGCGGCGGCATGACGCGGAATCGATGGGCAGCCCGCTGGCGACCGATCACAGACGACTGACTACAGGCAAGAGATAATGGCGACGATCACAACGAGATTCCCCCTCAGCCACGTCGAGCGCTCGCGGCTCGAATCCGTCGACTTCGACAACCTTCCGTTCGGCTCGATCTGGTCGGACCACATGTTCGTGGCGGACAACATCGACGGAGAATGGACCGACGCGGAGATCCGGCCCTACGGCCCGATGCCGATCTACCCGAGTTCGAAGGGGCTCCAGTACGCCGTCTCGATGTTCGAGGGGTTCAAGGCGCACATGACGCCCGAGGGCGACCTCGCGGTCTTCCGGCCGGACATGAACCAGAAGCGGTTCAACCGCACGGCGGCCCGGTTCGTGATGCCGGAACTTCCGAAGGACCTGTTCTTCGACGCGATGCGGGAACTGCTCGATGTCGACCGCGGCTGGCTGCCCCGGGCCGATCAGGGCGCGCTCTACATCCGCCCCAGCTACTTCAGCACGGATCCGACGCTCAGCGTCGTCTCGGGCCGCTCGTTCCGCTATGTGCTGATGACGGCGCCCGTCGGACTCTACTTCACCGGGTCGGAGACGGTCAGCCTCGTGACGACGCGCAAGTTCGTGCGGGCCTTCCCCGGCGGCACCGGCGGCCACAAGCCCGCGGCCAACTACGGGCCGACGATGCTGGCTTCCCAGCAGGCGCAGGCGCAGGGGTACGACAACGTGATCTGGCTCGACGGCCACGAGGGCCGGTACGTCGAGGAGTGCGGCGTCATGAACATGTGGTTCGTCATCGACGGGACCGCGGTCACGCCCCCGCTCGAGGGGACGATCCTTCCGGGCGTCACGCGCGACTCCCTGATCCGGCTGTGCGAGGACTTCGGGATCCCGTGCGAGGTGCGCCGGATCGCCGTGGACGAACTCCTGGAGGCGCACGCCGCCGGCACGCTGGACGAGGCGTTCGGCTCGGGAACGGCTGCCACGGTGCAGCCCATCGACCGCCTCGGCCTCGACGGAACGGACGTCCTGCTACCGCAGCGTCCGGATTCCCTCGCGTCGCGGCTCAAGGCGGAACTCCACGGGATTCAGACCGGACGGGTCGAAGATCGCCACGGGTGGCTCTGGCGCCCCTAGGCGGCGACGGGACGGCGCGACCGTTCGAGGAGGTTTCATAGACGTGTCATCGGATCCCCCGTTCAAGGCCACGCTCGGGATCAGACCCGCCTCCCGCACGGACTTCATCGACGTGCGCGCGAGGATGGCCGAGGAGTTCGGAACCGATTTCGCCCGGTATCCGAAGGCGCTCTACATCTCCCACCACACCACGGCGGGATACCTGGACCAGCGGCTGGCGCAGCGGCTCGACAACGACCGGACGAGGCTGCGGGATTACATCAAGGTCTTTCACGAGATCTTTCCGCCCAACGCGGGATACGAACACGACGAACTCGAGCTGCGGACCGAACTGACGGACGAACAGAAGGCGACAGAGCCGGAGAACGCGGACTCGCACCTGACCTTCATCGGCGCCGGGCTTCAGAGCGCCGCCTCGTACGACAACGAAAGCGGTCGGCCGGTCTGGTTCGTCGACCTCGACGGTGTCCACAGGGGCGGGACCCGCGATCGGCGGACGACGGTGGTGGGATACGGATCGGAAGAGGTCGTGGCCCAATCGCGGTTGAGCGTCGAAGCCTCGCCGCGGGCGATCGATGCCATCGACCTCAGGGAACCGGAGTCCGGTTTCGTGGATCGGCTTCAGGATCTCGTCGAGGAACACGGGATCTCCTTCGGGCGGCTCGATGTGTCGCTCGCCGCGCCGGAAACCAACGCCAGCCTGACGGTCAACGAATACGAGCCGCTGTTGATGAAGAACGACCTGCGCGGGGTTCTCCTCAGTCCCCTGCGGTTCATGGCGGATCAAGGCAGAGAGGCCCTGAGAACGCCGCTGTCGCTGCCCGGGAAGGCGCTGCGGCTACCGGGGAAGGCCCTGCGGCTGTCCGGGAAGGCGCTCAACGTCGCCAGGATGGGCACGACCGTGCTGCGAACGTCTCCCGGTCCGGTTCTCGACACCGCCACGGTGGAGGCCGTCCACATCCTCAACTGGGCCCTCGAACGGATCGGCGTGGACGAATCCGTCATCGCGCGGGTGTTGAACCGGGCCCTGGCCTTTCCGGTGTCGCGCTTCCAGGGCCTCAGGCGGCAGATCAGCCTGCCCGTGATCGACCGTGACGGTGATGGAAACGGCGAGATCCCGTGGGGAACCTACCAGAGCCCCATTCTCATCCAGTGGAAGGCCCCGACGGAAACGACCCGCGAACTCGACGTGAAGCTGGTCCGCTTCGCGTAGCCCAGCTCCAGTGGTGTGCCGCACGGCCGCGTCGCGAGCGGCGGGAGGCGGTCAGACGAGGGATCGGCCCTGGGAACCGTCAACGGCGATGCAGGCGCCGGTGATCAGGCTGGCACGCTCCGAGGCGAGGAACGTCACGACATCCGCCACTTCGTCGGCCCGCCCGAAGCGCCCTAGCGGCAGATTCGCGTCCACGAACTTTCGCATCCCCTCGGGATCGGCCTTCACCCGGTTGTCCCAACTCCCGCCGGGGAACTGGATCGATCCGGGTGCGACGCAGTTCACTCGGATGCCGTCCTTGGCGAGTTCCAGCGCCATGATCCCGGCGGCGGAGATCAGCGCCGTCTTCGTCGTGTTGTAGATCGAGAGGCCCGGCCCGCCCTTCTCCCGTCCGAAGACGGATGAGATGAAGATGATCGAGCCGCCGCCCCCCTCGCGCATGAGCGGGATCGCGAGTCGGCTGGCCCGGAAGCCCGACAGGACGTTGAGCTGGAGGATGTCGAGCCAGTCCTCGTCGCTCGTCTCTTCGAACTTCCCGCGCCGGTTGCCCCCGACATTGTTCACGAGCACGTCCAGCGCCCCGTAGCGGTCGCGGGTCGCCTCGATGAGCTCCGCCGCCCCGTCTTCCGCCGCGATGTCGCACGCCACGGTCAGAACATCTTCAACGCCTTCCGTCCGCAACGACTCCGCCGCCGATTCGAGTGGTTCGCGGTTGCGCGCGCAGAGTGCCAGCCGTGCGCCCTCAGCCCCCAGCGCCCGCGCGGTATAGAGGCCGATCCCCCGGCTCCCACCGGTGACGACCGCGACCTTCCCCTTCAGCTTGAGATCCATGCGCGGGACTCTACCGGCGGCTCTGATTCACCGCCAGCCCTCAGCTGGCTTGGCGTTCGCGGACGCTAACGGACGAACATCACGGGGCGGGTGGGGAGGGCGTCGACGTCGATCACCTTCCCCTCCTTCATCACCATCGCCTGCCGGCGGATGTTCTGGATGTCGTCCAGCGGGTTCGCGTCCAGGAGGACGAGGTCCGCGAACTTGCCGGCTTCGATCGTGCCAAAATCGTCGAGGCCGCGGGCGGCGATGGCGCCGTTGCGGGTGCCGGCCACGATCGCCTCCGAGGTAGTCATGCCGAGTTCGACGAGACCTTCGATCGCCATCAGCGTGCCGATGCCCGGCTCCTGCCAGATCGGCTTCGGCTCGCGCAGGAACTGGATGTCGGCGGCGGGGAAGTTGTCCGTGCCGAGCGTTACGATGCAGCCCGCGTCGATGAGGCTCTTCGCATTCTGGCGGCGCATCGCGTTGCCATGGCCGAGGGCGTTGCGGTCGCGGCGCAGCTCGAACGACGTCTTCTCCCGCTCGACGGGCCGGCGCAGGCGTCCCCATTCGGCGAACTTTCCCTCGTTGGCGAGACGTTGCTCGGCGACCGCGACATCCGCGAGGTGCTGCTCCCACGCCGCGCCCGTGATCGTGTTCACGAGCATCGAGCAGATCACGCCGCGTTCACGAATCTGCGTCAGCAATTCCTCCGAGTAGGGTCGGCCGGCGAGGAGTTCCGGGTGCTGGATGAGATCGATTCCCGCTTCAACGGCGAGGCGGAGGCTTTCCGGGTTGGTGGCGTGCGTCTCGGTGGCGAGTCCGCGCCTGTGGGTCTCCTCCACGATCACCCGCTGCGCCTCGGGAGAAAAGCCGATCATGGTGGGGTAGGACCAGTGGCTGCTGCCCCCGTACTTCACGAAGTCCACGCCCTTGTCGAGGTAGTCGTTGATCGCGACGCGGAGCTCCTCGGGGTACATGTCCATGAGGTCCTCGCCGGCGCCCTGCGCGAGGTGGTCGGAGAACTGCTCCTCCCACAGCGACAGATCCGAGTCGTCGATCAGCGAGAAGGTGACCGAGAAGGCGCCTCCCCAGCCGACGATGTTGCCGGCGACCTGCATCCGCGGGCCGACTTCACGACCTTCCGCGATCGCGTCGCGCACCTCGATGAGTTGCGGAAGCTGGCCGTAGCTGTCGCGCACGTGCGTCACGCCGTGCTTCAGGTGCATCTGCGCGGCCTCGAGGGCGATCTCCGCCCCGCGCTCCCAGTAGAAGACGGCGTTCTCCTTCCGGTGCTTCCCGAACCCGGCCCCGTAGAGGCTCGTGTGCACGTTCGTATCCACGAATCCGGGCGTGAGGAACTTCCCCGCCCCGTCGATGACCCGCGCCCCGTCGGGTACGGCCGTCGAAGCGCTCGGCCCCACAGCGGCGATCCGGGCGCCTTCGATCACGACCGTCGCATCCGGCAGCGGAGCACCCCCGTTCCCATCGATGACCGTGGCCCCGACAATGGCGATCGCCTCCTGGGCGTGGAGACTCGGTGGAGACAGCCACATCGCCGAGACAGCGGCAACTACGACGGGAAGAGCTTGTCGAGACAACATGTGTCCTCCTTATGGGGCGACTGCCTTCTCCAGGAAGCGGTCATACCTCTTCGCGAGAGAACTGAGATCGGGATAATCCGAGGATCGAGGGGGGAGGATGACCGGCCGACCGTGTAATTCCTGAATGGCGTGTCTCAATGTCGGGCCATCGCGTTCTTCGAGAACGTCCGGCCGGACCTCGATGATATGGAGCGGCTCCGAGCCGGCACCGGACTGTTGACGGGTGTCTGGGCGAACGCCGAGGAAGAACCGGTCGAACGCGGCATGGTGGAGGCGGCACAGGGCCATTCCGTTGTTGACCGTCGGTTCGCCGCCTTCTGCGTCAGGATCGATGTGTGCGGCGTCGAGCAATGCGTCGCGGCGGAGGCGGCACAGGGCGCACTGATGACCGT